>NZ_BOOC01000013.1 GCF_016863035.1 Microbispora corallina | reverse complement strand
AGGGCTGAGACGTCCTCCCGGGCCGGGCGCGTCCAGTCCGGCCCGGCAGGCGACCGCCGAGGAGGGGCTCCGGTCAGAGCAGGGAGATCTGGCCTGATCCGGCGAGCGGGTCGCGGTGCTTCCTGAGGTGCCGCCAGCGGGGCAGGTCGTCGAGGTAGGACCAGGACAGGCGGTGGTGCGGCGTCGGGCCGTGCTCCGCCAGGGCCTCCTGGTGGACGGGGGAGGGGTAGCCCGCGTTGGCGGCGAACCCGTACGCCGGATGGTCGTCCTCCAGGGCGGCCATCGACCGGTCGCGCCGGACCTTGGCCAGCACCGAGGCGGCGGCCACCGTCACCGACCGCTGGTCGGCCTTGATCTCGCAGCGCACCCGCCAGGGCGACCCGAGGAAGTCGTGCGCGCCGTCCAGCAGGACCACGTCGGGCCGCCGGGGCAGCGCCTCCAGCGCCCGGCGGGTGGCCCGCCTCAGCGCCTCGGTCATCCCCACCTCGTCGATCTCCTCCGGCCCCGACTCCCCGAAGGCGTGGGCCGCCAGCCACCCGGGGAGCGCCTGCGCGAACGCCTCCCGGTGGGCGGGCAGGAGCAGCTTCGAGTCGGTCAGCCGTACGGGCCTGCCGCCGCGGCCGGGCAGCTCGGGCGGCGCGCCGAGCCCGGCGACCGCCGCGCACACGACGACCGGTCCGGCCCAGGCGCCCCGGCCCACCTCGTCGACCCCGGCGACGACGGCCGCCCCGGCCGCGCGCAGTTCCTCCTCGATCTCGTACCCGGCCGCCCTGCGCCGGGGCGCGCGCGTCACGGCCTCCAGACCGGGCAGCGCGGAGGAGGCGTCGCCTGGGGCGCCGGCGGGTGTGCGAGGGGTGCGCATCCGCCCATCATGGCAGCGCCGCACTCCGTACGGCGGTCAGTCGGGGGGCATGGCGGAGCGGGGCCGGTCGGAGACCGGCCACACGTACGGGAGGTCGTCGGGGTCCTCCGGGAAGAAGGGCCGGTAGAAGTCCGGGTCCTTGCGCAGGAGCGCCGACCGGTGGCTGCGGTGCAGGGCGGGGTCGCCGAGCCAGGGCGGCAGTTCCCCGGCCGCCGCCAGCTCCTCCTGCCCGCGCGGCCGGCCGACCCCCCGGACGCCGAGGAGCTCGCGGGTGAGCGTGTCCGCGCAGGTGTCGGCCCGGCCCATGGCGCACCAGACGGCGCAGATCTCCAGGCCGTACCGGACCAGCGCCTCCTCGTAGCCCCTCCACATCCGCGCCGCCGGATGGTGCCGCCAGCCGTACCCCGGGACGGATAGGGAGCGCAGCACCTGGATCGTCTCGACGCGCTGCTTGCCCAGGCGGCGCGGGTCGAGGACGCGCGCCGTGGCGGAGAAGTCCGGGTACGGCAGGAAGGTCTGCATGTACCCGTTCGGTTACCCGGCGGGCCGGCCGATATCCGGCCCTCGGGGGAGATCTCGCACGGGCCCGCGGAGCACGTCGTCCGCGGGCCCGGGAGACGAGGCCGGCCCGGGACGGGGGTCAGTCGAAGACGACGATCTGCCGCAGGACCTCGCCGCTCCTCAGGGCGGCGACCGCGTCGTTCAGGTCGCCGATCCTGATCCGCGAGCTGATCATGCTGTCGAGGTCGAGCTTGCCCGCCTTGTACAGGTTGGCGAACAGCGGGAAGTCCCGGCGCACGTCGGCCCCGCCGTACAGGGAGCTGAGCAGGTTCTTGCCCTCGAACAGCAGGCTGAAGGCGTTGAACGGCACCTGGTCGTCCATCGCGCCGGCCCCCACCACGATGACGTCGCCGCCGCGCCGGGTCGCCTGCCAGGCCGTCATGATGGCGGCCGACTTCCCGACCACCTCGAAGCCGTAGTCGAAGCCCTGCCCGCCGGTGAGGGAGCCGATGGCGTCCATGAGCTGGTCGGGGGTGCAGGCATGGGTGGCGCCCACCTTCTTGGCCAGCGCGTGCTTGGACTCCAGCGGGTCGATCGCGAGGATCGTGGTGGCTCCGGAGACCCGGGCGCCCTGGATGACCGACAGGCCGACGCCGCCGCAGCCGACGACGGCGACCGTGGACCCGGGCCGCACCTTCGCGGTGTTGAGCACGGCCCCGACGCCCGTGGTGATGCCGCAGCCGATCAGGGCGGCCGCCTCGTAGGAGACCTCGGGGTCGACCTTGATGGCGCCCTGCCAGGGGACGACGATCTCCTCGGCCCACGTGCCGCAGCCCGCCATGCCGAACGCCGGGGTCTCGCCGCCGTACCGGAAGCGGGCCTCGGCGAAGCTCTTCATGACGTACGTCATGCAGAGGTTGGGCTGGCCGACCGTGCAGTGGAAGCACTCGCCGCAGGCGGGCGTCCAGTTGATGATGACGTGGTCGCCCGGCTGGACGGTGGTGACGTTGTCCCCGACCTCGACGACCTCGCCCGCGCCCTCGTGGCCGGGGATCACCGGCAGCGGCATCGGCAGGACCCCGGTGAGCACCGAGAGGTCGGAATGGCAGACGCCGGTCGCCTTGATCCGCACCCGAACGTCGCCCGGCCCCATGGGGGCGAGGGTGAAGTCGTCACGGATGTCGAGCTTGTCGTCGCCGACCGCGTGCAAGAGCGCGCCGCGCATGGGACCTCCCGGGGGGTTACTCGTCGTCGAGTGTCATGGTTCTGAACTGATCGGGGTCACTCGTCCTCGAGGGACAGGGCGGCCTTGGGGCAGGAGCGCACGGCGTGGCGCACGCGGTCGAGCAGCTCGGCCGGCGGCTCCGGCATGAGGACGTGGAGCTGGTCGTCGTCGTCGACCTCGAAGACCTCCGGTGCCAACCCCATGCAGACGGCGTTCGCCTCGCACACCAGGTAGTCGACCTTGACCTTCACGGCGCAGTCCTCCTCTTCGGCGGCTCGCGGTCTCACGCCTGAGACCGCTGTCGCCCCACGCTATCGCCGGCCAGCTTGGCGTGGTCCCAGGAGACGACGCGGTCCGGCTCGACCACGAACGCGACCCGTTTGCGGGCGGTGTGCTCGACGTAGCCGCGGAAGGCCTCGTCCGCGGCGGCGGCCTCGCCGGCGCCCGTCATGCGCGCGGTGATGTCCAGCCCGATCTCCAGGACGGCCCCCGGGTCGTCGATGAGCCGGGCCTTGCCGTACACCAGCACGCCGCGCAGCTCGGCGTAGTCCTCGCCGGTCTCGACCAGGCAGCTCACCCTCGGGTCCCGCTCGATGTTGCGGGTCTTCTGGGCCTTGCCGTACGTCCAGAAGGTGAGCCTTCCGTCGGTCAGGCCGTAGAACATCGTGACCAGGTGCGGCGTGCCGTCGGGGTTGATCGTGGCGAGCTGGAGCTTGCGGGCGTCCCGCAGGAAGGCGGCGATCTCGTCGTCGGTCATCGCGATGCGGGCTCGCTGGTTCACGAAGTGAAGTAGAACACGTTCCACAAGGGGCGACAAGGGGCTGGCGGAATGTTGTTCGGGTCGTTTCGCCGGGTCCGTCGCGGGGTCGGTAGGGTTCCACCACACGCCGTACGGAGGGATGATCGTTTGGCTGCCACGATGCCGGAGATGCCGGAGGACCTCCGCCGCCACGCCGAGCGGGCCAGGGGTTTCATGCCGCCCGGCGAGGGCGCGGCGCTGTTCGAGATCGCCTGCGAGTACGGCCCCCGCGGGCCCATCTGCGAGATCGGGACCTACTGCGGCAAGTCGGCCGTATACCTGGGGGCGGCGGCCCGGCGGACGGGGTCCGTCGTGTTCACCGTGGACCACCACCGGGGCTCGGAGGAGATCCAGCCGGGCTGGGAGCACCACGACCCCGACCTGATGGACCCGCGGCTCGGCAGGATGGACTCGCTGCCGTTCTTCCGGCGCACGATCGCCGAGGCGGGACTGGAGGACGAGGTCGTCGCCGTCGTCGGGGCGTCCGCCACGGTGGCCCGCCACTGGGCGACGCCGCTGGCCATGCTCTTCATCGACGGCGGGCACTCGGAGGAGCCGGTGACGGCCGACTACGAGGGGTGGGCGCCCCACCTCATGGAGGGCGGGGCGCTGGTGTTCCACGACATCTACCCCGACCCGGCGGACGGCGGCCAGGCCCCCTACCGGGTGTACCGGCGGGCCCTCGGCTCCGGGGCGTTCACCGAAGCGCGGGCGGTCGGCTCGCTCCGCCTCCTCGTCCGCACCGCCGCGCCGTTCACGCCGATCTCGTGAGCTCGGGGATCACCGCTCAGCCGCAGTGGCTCCAGGCGATGCCGCCGGTGTCGGTGTGCGACAGGTAGGCGCTGTCCTTCCAGTAGCCGCGCACCCAGGCGTCGACGCTCACGCAGTGGCCCCGGCCGTACAGGTAGACCGGACCCGCGTAGGAGCGGTAGTTGCTGCTCGCGTCGGTGGCGACCTGGCCGTCGGAGACCCGGAGCGTGATGCCCATGCCTCCCGACGCCACGAAGTCGACGTCACGGCGCAGGATCGCGCAGTTCTTGCCGGTGGAGCTGTTGTAGTAGAGGAAGATGACGCCGGAACCGGTGGCGGGGGCGGTGTCGCTGCTGAGGGGGAACGCCTCCTGGACGGAGTATCCGGACCCGCAGCTGCCCACCATGTAGGTGTTGGCGCTGGCGGGAGTGCTGACGACGGCCGTCGCGGCGATGACGGCGGCGGCGCCCAGGAATCGGAACGCGTTTCTGCGCACGATCGATCCTTTCTGAACGGGGTCGGGAGGTTCACGGGTACAGAGGCCTCCGGACGGACGATCGTGACGGGCGGATCCGGAATGAGACCGAGATCACACGACGAGCCCGGCGGTCGCCGCGTGGCCTCGAAGAGGCCGGGCTGGATCACCGAGCGGATGGGGATCCGGCTGCCGCTCGACCGAGGACACGGCGTCAGGACAGCAGGGCCCGGACCTCCTCGGCCTCGGGGGCCCCGCTCCGCTCGAAGATCGCCAGGGCCGAGCGCAGGACCCGGCGGGCCTCCTGGCCGTGGCCCGCGTTGAGCAGGGCCGTGCCGAGCAGGTGCAGGCTGCCGGCCTCGTTGTGCCGGTCCTCGATCTCCCGGAAGATCGCGAGCGCGGCCCGGTGGCTGCGCGCGGCCTTCTCGTAGTCGCCCATGGCGGTGTGCAGCTTCCCGATGCTGTCGAGCGCCATGCCCTCGGCGTACCGGTTGCCCAGCCGGTGCAGGATCGCGAGCCCGGTCTCGAAGTGGCCGAGGGCCTCGTCGTACCGCTTCAGGTCGAGCGCGGCGGCGCCGAGGTTGGTGCGGGTGACCGCCTCGCCGTACTCGTTGCCGAGCTCCCTGTCGATCGCCAGCACGGCCGTCAGCAGCTTCATCGACCGTCCCGGACGGCCCATGCGGTGGTTGACGCTGCTCACGTTCGTCAGGGCGGCGGCCTCCCCGCGCCGGTCGCCGAGCCGGCGGCGGATGTCCACCACCCGCTCGAAGCACTCGAGCGACTCCTCGTAGCGGCGCAGGTCGCCGTGGATGACCCCGAGGCTGTTGAGCAGCCGGGCCTCGCCCGCGAGGTCGCCCGCGCGACGCGCGGAGCGCAGCCCCGCCTCGGTCGCCTCGCGCCACTCGGACCAGTACTTCGACTGCATGTAGAAGCCGGAGACCAGGGCGGCGAGCTGCCAGGCCGGCTCGTCCAGCCCGTGATCGCCGGCCATCCGCACGACCGGCGCGACGTTCACCCGCTCGGCCTCGCACCAGGCCATGGCCTCGGCGTGGCCGGCGAACTCCGGCACGTCGAGCTCCGCGGGGGCGGGGCCGGGGTCGGCGTTGGGCCGGTGGGGCATCAGGACCCGGTCGGCGGCGGCGAGCGCGTGCACGTACCAGGTGGCGAGCCGGCCGACCGCCTCCGTGCGGCCCGAGGAGGAGTCCCGCTCGTCGGCGAGCCCGGCCGCGAACTCGCGGACGAGGTCGTGCATGCGGTACCTGCCGCCCCCGGAGGGTTCGAGCAGGTGGATGCCGGCGAGCTCGCCGAGCGCCCGCTCTGCCTTCTCCCGTGTCACGTCCAGCAGGGCGGCCGCGGCCGCCTCGCCGATGTCGGCGGTCGTGAGCGTCCCCACCAGCCGGAACAGCCGGGCCGCGTCCGGCGGGAGCCGCTCGTACGACCAGAGCAGCACCGCCAGCACGGTCGCGGCGTCGTCGTCGTCGGCGCGCAGCAGGTCGAGCCGCCTCCCGCCCCTGGACAGCTCGTCGGCCAGCGCCGCGAGCTGGGAGTCCGGCAGGCGGGCCAGTCGCTCCGCGGCGATCCGCAGCGCCAGGGGCAGCCCGGCGCAGGCCCGCACGATCCGCTCGGCCGCCTCGTCGCCGGCCTGGATCCGGTCGTCCCCGACGGCCGAGCGCAGCAGCGCCCAGGAGTCGCCGGACGGCAGCGGGCCCACCGGCAGGCGCACCGCGCCGTCCCTGGCCACGAGGCCCGACATCGTGGTCCTGCTGGTCACGATCGTCCGGCAGAGAGGTGAGCCGGTCAGCAGCGGGCGCACCTGCTCGGGGTCGGCCGCGTCGTCGAGGACGATCAGCATGCGGCGGCCGGACAGCGCCGTGCGCAGGGCGGCCGCGCGGTCGTCGAGGGAGGCCGGGATCGCGTGCGGGAGCACGCCGAGCGAGCGCAGCAGCCCCTCCAGCACGCCGGACGGGTCGGCGGGGCGCTCGGCGGGCCCGAACCCTCGCAGGTTCGCGACGAGCACGCCGTCGGGAAACCGGTCGATCCGGCGGCGCGCCCACCAGTACGCGAGCGTGGACTTCCCCACGCCCGCCGGCCCGGTGATCACGACGGCGGGAGGCGGCTCGGCCGTCACGGGCAGCGCCGTGAGGTTGTCGAGCCGCTCGCTCTCCACCTGCCGTCCCACGAAGCCGGCGGCCACGGGCGGGATCTGCCGCGGCGGCGTGCCGGCGTCCCGCGACGGCGACCCCGGCGGTTTCACGAGCCCGATGAGATGGCCCGAGGCGTTCAGCGCGGCGTCGCAGCGGCGCGCCACCTCGGCGTTCGGCGGCCGCCGGCCCGACTCGATCTTCGAGAGGTAGCCCTTGGTGTAGTTGACCTGCCGGGCGAGCGCGGTGAGTGAGAGTCCGCGAGCCGTACGCAGGCGACGCAACTCGCTGCCGAAGTCCCCGCACCGCGTTGACCCGATCATGGCGCGAATGTTGCCAATTCAACAGTCAACAGGCAACCCCTGTGGAGGGACATTTCACCCGCCTGATGCTGGGCGCGCACCCCCATGCTCGTCGCCGTTCCCCCCGCGCCCCCAAGGAGGCCCTCTGTGCCCCGATTCGTCGCACGCGTCCTGGCGATCGCGCTGGTCGCGTTCGGGCTGGTCGCGCTCCCGCCCCACAGCCCGCCCGCGAGCGCGGCCACGGCGCCCAGGCTCACCGGAACGCCTCTCCTGCTGGTCCACGGGTACTCCGACAGCTGCAAGGCCTTCACGTCCGTCGACAAGAACGACACCGGCAGCCCGTCGGACACCACCCTCCACTACCTCACGACCCACGGGTTCGATCCCGGGCTCGTCCACACGGTCGGCTACTACGACTCCGCCTGGACCGCCACCTCGATGACCAAGGGCTCGATCGCGTACGACGACCACGCGGGACGCGACTGCACGGACTCGGTGCGCGACTACGCGTACTCGGGGTCCGGGCAGGCGACCTGTGCGGGGGCGTACGGCGCGGGGGGCAACGGCTACACCCAGGACCAGGCCTATTTCCTGGCCTGCATGCTCGCCTGGTACATCCACGACCGGTTCACCAGCAAGGGCCAGCCGGTGAACATCCTGGCCCACAGCATGGGCGGGCTGCTGACCAGGGCGGCGATCGCGTTCTCCGGCGCCGCGAACCACAAGGCCGCCTTCCCGGACACCCCGCTTCTGGTCGCCCGGGTCGTCACGGTCGCCACCCCCCACGGGGGGCTCTCCGGCGTGTACGCCGCCGTCTACAACGCCAGCGACGGCAGCCGGGAGGTCAAGGACATGACCGTCTGTCCCGGCCTGGCCGACCACTGCTCGCTGGCGAACATCGGCCCCTGGGGGGTCGTCGGCATGGACACCGGCGGCTTCATCCGCGACGTCATCGGAGCGGGCACGCCCACCGGTGGCGACAACGCGGTGTGGATGCTGATGGCCTCGTCCGTGAAGGGATCGGTCGGGGACGCCAAGGGCGGCGAGACGTCCTGGATGAACCAGGCGAACCTCACAGTGAAATATCCGGACACCGACTTCGTGGTGGCGGCCGACAGCCAGCTCGCCATGGACGCGCCCTTCAAGATCCTCTACGGCAGGGTCGAGGTGATCGACGGCCTGCTCCTGGACGGTTACGACTCCGGCGGAGTGGCCTACCAGCACGAGGCCAACACCTGCGTCTACATCGCCGGGCCGTGGACCATCGGGCCGGTCACGCTCACCGCCGGCGAGTTCTGCGCGCACAGCCCCTACTACCTGAACGACTCCGACTCCGCCTCGACCAAGGCGTGGGTCTGCACCGGATGGTGCACGCGCGGGATGGACGGCATGCCGTACACGCAGCCGGCCGCCACCCGGAGGCACGCGCTCGCGGAGATCAGGCAGCTCCTGCTGGCGCCGCCGGTGGCCCAGGTCGGCCACGCGGCCCACACGGGCAACGACTACCCGTACGGCGGGATGGGCCTGTTCGGCAAGAACGAGGGGATCGACGGCTGGACCGAGTTCTACGGCCAGTGCGACTCGTTCGCCGCGTGGAAGGTGTACGAGAACCTGGGCGGCGCCCAGCGGCCCGACCCGAAGATGCTCCCGGCCGTCGCATGGAAGCCGGCCGACGCCGCTATCAGCCCCGTCGTGAGCTACGCGGGATCGTCGAGCAAGGCGGGCACCTGGGGAGACGCGCACGACTGGGTCAGGTCGGACCAGGGCCTGCACGCCGCGCCCTATTACGGGGTGCCGGTCGACGGCGTCCCCCAGCCGGGGGCGATCGCCGTGTGGCCCACGTCGGCCGAGGACGGCGCGCACGGCATGGGCCAGTTCGGCCACGTGGCCTACGTGACGGACGTCTTCGACGCCGACACGATCCAAATCGAGCAGTACAACCTGCTGGGGACCGGGATGTGGAGCACCGACGTGGTGACCAGGTCCGGCGGCGGCACCGAGAACAAGTACAACCGGAGCTTCCACTTCTCCTGGCCGGCCGCCTTCGTCCACCTCGGCGACGGCGCGGCCACCCCGAGCCCCGGGCTGAGCTCCTGGACCGACTCCTATCCCGTCGGCACGTACGGCCCGCTGAGCGACTCCGGCGGCCCCTCGTTCACGCTCGCCGGGTCGGCCTACCCGGGCACCGTCCACGGCTGGTCCACCAGCAACGGGCACGGCGTGGCAGGCCACCAGCTCTACACCAACACCCACACCGGGAACGCCGACTCGACGGCGACGTGGAGCCCGGTCCTCGGCAACCCCGGCGGCTGCTACGAGGTCGACGCCTTCGTGCCCGACACCTGGTCCAACTCCGGCCACGCGCTGTACACGGTCACGGACCAGAAGTTCGGCACGTCGGTCGTGCCGGTCGACGAGAACGTCCACACCAACGAGTACGTCAAGCTCGGCCTCTTCCAGGCGGACGGAGGAGGACGCATCACCGTGCTGCTGACCGACCAGGGGCCGCCGGACCTGAGCCATCAGGTCGCCGCCGACGGGATGCGGTTCATCCCCCAGGCGTCGTGCGCGACCACCTACCGCACGGCGCTGGTGATGGACGCCGGCACGCCCGGGTTCGGCACCGCCGACGTCTGGTACGCCCAGGCGAACCACGGGCTGCGCGGCAACGAGCGCTACACCCACACCAACGGTGTCACGGCGGTGTCGACGGCGACGTACCGGCCGGTGCTGCCGGTCGGGTGCTACCTCGTCGAGGCGTTCGTCCCGGACAACTACAGCAACTCCCCGGCCGCGCTCTACACGGTGACCGACTCGGCCTTCTCGACGCCCACGCTCGCGGACGTCGACCAGAACGGCACCACCAACGCGTTCGTCCCGCTCGGGGTGTTCCAGACCGACGCGAGCGGCGGGATGACGGTGACGGTCACCGACCAGAACCCCACGGGCGCCTACGTCGCGGCGGACGCCGTGAAGTTCACGCCCGCCTCGTGCTCGAACGTGGCGCGGATGTCCACGGTCGTCGACCCCGGCGGCCCGGGCCTCGCCCTCGCCGGGCCGACGACCGGCGACGGCGACGACCACGGGTGGTACCGGCGGACGGGCCACGGGCTGCGCGGCAACGAGCGCTGGACCAACGCGGGCGGCTCGACGTCCGTCTCGACCGCGACGTACTCGCCGAGCGGCCTGCCGCGTGCGGGCGGGTGCGTGCGGGTCCGCGCGTTCGTCCCGGACAACTACGCCAGCAACCCCCAGGCGGGGTACGCGGTCGCGGTCTCCGGCCCCAGCGGCGGGTACGGCCTGCTCGTCCGGGTGAGCCAGGCCGCGCTGACCAACGCGTGGGCCGACCTCGGCGGATACAACGTGCCCGCCGGCGGCACGATCAAGGTCACGGTCAACGACACCGGGCCGGCGAGCGGCGGGCCGTACTACACGGCGGCCGACGCGATCGACTTCCGGACGACCGGGACCTGCTGAGCACCGGTGCGGCTGCCGCGCCTCCCCGCGGGGGCGGGGCGCGGCGGCCCACCCGGACGGCGGCTCTCCCTGATAGCGGCTCTCCCACGCGGCGAGTCTCACCGACGGCGGCTCTGCCGCGCGGCGCGTTCCCGGCAGGCGGCGGGGTCAGGCGTGGGCGCGCTCGCAGCCGCAGTCGCCGGTGACGCGGACCTCCTGGGCCGTCGCGTCGCGGAACACGCCCGAGCCGGGCGTGGCCCGGGCGAGGGCGTCGGCGGCGAGGACCACGGCGGCGGCCGTGTACGCCGACCGCTCGTGGGGGAAGTGCCGGCGGTTCACGAACTGCCACCCGGTCCAGTAGGAGCCGTCCTCGTGCCGGAGGTGCTGCATGTCGGCGTAGACGGCGAGCGCCCGTTCGCGCCGGCCGGCGGCGTCGAGGGCGAGGACGAGCTCGCACGACTCGGCGCCGGTCACCCACGGCTGGTCGGAGACGCAGCGCACGCCGAGCCCGGGGACCACGAACACGTCCCACTCCAGGTCGAGCCGCTGGGCCGCCCGCGGTCCCCGTACGGCGCCGCCGAGGACGGGGTAGTACCAGTCCATCGAGAACCGGCTCTTGTCCGCGAACGCCTCGGGGTGGGCGACGAGCACGTGCCCGAGGCGGTCGGCGGCGAGCTCCCAGTCGGGCTGGGGGTCGCCGAGCCGTTCGGCGAGCAGCACCCCGCAGCGCAGCCCCTGGTGGATGGAGGAGGAGCCGGTGAGCAGGGCGTAGGAGGCGGGCTCGCCGGAGGCGGCGCGCTCCCAGAGGATCTCGCCGCGGGTCGTCTGCAGCCCGACGACGAAGTCGAGGGCCCGGGACACGACGGGCCACATCGCGCGGGCGAAGTCCTCGTCACCGGTCACGAGCAGGTCGTGCCACACGCCGACGGCGACGTAGGCCGCGTGGTTGGACTCGCCGCCGGCCTCGACCGGCTCGCCACCGGCCATCTTCATCGGCCAGGAGCCGTCCGGCCGCTGGTGCCGGGCCAGCCACTCGTACCCGCGGCGCGCCTCGTCCCGCAGGCCGGCCACGGTCATCGCCATCAGGCACTCGACGTGGTTCCACGCGTCCACGTGCCCCTCGGGCCAGGGGACGCCGCCGTCGTCCTCCTGGACGGCGGCGATGCTCTCGGCGGTCCGCAGCACCTGCTCGGCCGTGATGATCCCCGGAACGGCCGGAAGGCGCCTCATACGGGCTTCCGGACGTAGACCACCACACTCTTGCCGATCAGCGGGTTGAGCACGGTCTCCGCGAGCCGGGTGGCCAGGGGCCGCTTCATGATGTCCCACACGAGCAGCTCGTGGTAGGCCTTGGCCAGCGGGTGGCCGTCGTTGTTCACGCCGACCGCGCACTTGATCCACCAGTACGGCGAGTGCAGGCCGTGGGCGTGATGGTGGTCTCCCACCACGAGCCCGGAGGCCTTCAGCTTGGCCTGGAGCTCCGCCAAGGTATAAATCCGGATATGTCCGCCGGGGGCCGTGTGGTAGTCCTCCGACAGGGCCCAGCAGATGCGCTCCGGCAGGAAGCTCGGCACGGTGATCGCGGCCAGGCCACCCGGCTTGAGCACCCGGACGATCTCCCGCATCGCGGTGGTGTCGTCGGGGATGTGCTCCAGGACCTCGGCGGCGATGACCCGGTCGAACGACGCGTCCGGGAAGGGCATGTGCAGCGCGTCGCCGACGACCGTCTCCCCGGTCGCGCCCGCCGGGATCTCGCCCTCCTTGTCCATGGCCGCGAACATGGCGGCCACGGCCTCGAGCTCGGCGGCGTCCATGTCGAAGGCGACCACGTCGGCGCCCCGGCGCAGCACCTCGAAGGCATGCCTGCCCCCGCCGGCGCCGAGGTCGAGAACGCGGTCGCCCGGACCGACGGGCAGCCGGGTGAAGTCGACGGTCAGCACACGCCCCACCTTTCGTGATCTTCCACAGTCATGCCTCGCCGGGCGCGCGGCCCCGGGAGATCGGCCCGGCTTCCGCCGTACGGCGTCGAGGAGCTCACCGGCCGGAGGCCGTACGGCGCGGGGGAGCTCACCGGCTGGAAGCCGTGCGGCGCGGGGGAGCTCACCGGCCGGAGGCCGTCCGGGCCGCGATCGCCTCGCGGTACGCCTCGACGGTCCGCTGCGCGACCACCGGCCAGGCGTAGCGCTCCATCACGCGGTCGTAGCCTCTGCGGCCGACGGCGGCGCGCTCCTCGGGGGAGTCGAGCAGGCGGCGCAGGACCGCGGCGAGCTCTTCGGGGTCGCCCGGCGTCACCTGGACGGCGGCGTCGCCCACGACCTCGGGCAGCGCGCCCGTGCGGGACGCGACGAGCGGGGTGCCGCACGCCATGTGCTCCACGGCGGGGAGCGAGAAGCCCTCGTAGAGCGAGGGGACGACCGACACCTCGGAGGTGGCGATCAGCTCGGCGAGCTCCTCGTCGGAGATGCCGTGGACGAAGCGCACCCTGTCGTGCAGGGACAGCTCCGCGACGAGCTTCTCGGTGGGCCCGCCCGGCGTGGGTTTGCTCACCACGGTCAGGTCGACCTCGCGCTCGGTGGCGAGCTTGGCGACCGCCCGCAGCAGCGTGGCGACGCCCTTCATCGGCGAGTCCGCGCTGGCCACGGCCACGATCGAGCCCGGGCGTTTCGGCAGGTGCGGGCGCGGGTGGAAGAACCGGGTGTCCACGCCGAGCGGGATCAGCCGCATGTTCGACTGCGGGACGCCGAAGTCGCGGTGGATGTCGGCCAGGGACGACTCGCTGACGGTGAGGATCGGGCTCAGGCGCGGCGCGACGTGGCTCTGCATGCGCACGAACCCGTACCAGCGGCGCATCGACAGCTTCTTCCAGCCCTTGGCCGCCTTCAGCTCGATCCGCCGGTCGACGCTGATGGGGTGGTGGATGGTGCCGACCACAGGGAAGTGCCGCTGGATGCCGAGCACGCCGTACCCGAGGGTCTGGTTGTCCTGGACGACGTCGAAGTCGCCCCGCCGCTTCTTGAGCTCCCGGTAGGCCCGCAGGCTGAACGTGAGCGGCTCGGGGAAGCCGGCCGTCCACATCGTGCCGACCTCCAGGAGGTCGATCCAGTCGCGGTACTCGCCCAGCCGCGGGGTGCGGAAGGGGTCGTCGTCGTTGTACAGGTCCAGGCTCGGGACCTTGTTGAGGACGACGCCCTCGTCCAGCTCCGGGTACGGCTGACCCGAGAAGACCTCGACGTGGTGGCCCAGCGCGACGAGCTCGCGGCTGATGTGGCGCAGGTACACCCCCTGGCCGCCACACGTGGGCTTGCTGCGGTAGGACAGCAGCGCGACTCGCAGCCTCTCCGCCAAGAGGCACCCCTTTCCGCCGTGCCCCCTCGGGGCTGCTGCCACTGAACCCTACCATTTGACCTTAGATTGGACAGGTCAGGTGGAATTGGTCTCTCGCTGTGCACGCACCATGCCGGAACTGCGCGGTTAGCTTACCTGAACGAGATTCGGTGTAACACGTTCTACTCCTTTTCCCCGGCTGGATGGCACTGCGAGACGGGCATGGCGGTACATTCGCCTCTCATAGACCATTCGCGATGGGACCGGTCGCGACGAGGAGGACCCCGTTGGCCAAGCGCGCGCTGCTCACCGGCATCACCGGTCAGGACGGCTCCTATCTCGCCGAGCATCTGCTGGGCGAGGGCTACGAGGTCTGGGGCCTGGTCCGCGGGCAGTCCAACCCCCGGGTGCCGCGCGTGCGCAAGCTGCTCCAGGACGTCCGGCTCGTCCGCGGCGACCTCCTCGACCAGGGCTCGCTGATCTCGGCCGTCGAGAAGGTGCAGCCCGACGAGGTCTACAACCTGGGCGCCATCTCGTTCGTCCCGATGTCGTGGGAGCAGGCCGAGCTGACCGCCGAGGTGACCGGCATGGGCGTGCTGCGCATGCTGGAGGCCATCCGCGTCTGCTCCGGCATCACCGCCTCACGCGGCTCGGCGGCCGGGCAGATCCGCTTCTACCAGGCCTCGTCGTCGGAGATGTTCGGGCAGGTCAGGGAGACCCCGCAGACCGAGCGCACCCCGTTCCACCCCCGCTCGCCGTACGGCGTGGCCAAGGCGTACGGCCACTTCCTGACGCAGAACTACCGCGAGTCGTACGGCATGTTCGCCGTGTCGGGGATCCTGTTCAACCACGAGTCGCCCCGGCGGGGAGCCGAGTTCGTGACCAGGAAGGTGTCCCTCGGCGTCGCGCGGATCAAGCTGGGGATGGCCGGCGAGCTGCGGCTCGGCAACCTGGAGGCGCGCCGCGACTGGGGCTTCGCGGGTGACTTCGTCCGCGCCATGCACCTGATGCTGACCGCCGCGGAGCCCGAGGACTACGTGATCGGCACCGGCCGCACGCACTCCGTCCGCGAGCTCGTCGAGGCCGCCTTCGGCGCCGCCGGGCTCGACTGGGAGCGGCACGTCGTGTGCGACCCCGAGCTGCACCGCCCCGCCGAGGTCGACCTGCTGTGCGCCGACCCCAAGAAGGCGCGCACGCAGCTCGGCTGGGAGCCCACCGTGTCGTTCGAGGAGCTGGTCGCCACCATGGTCGAGTCCGACCTGCGCCTGCTCGCCGGCGGGGGCGACCCCGGGCAGGACTCCTCCTGGCCATAGGAGGGCCCGGGGCGCGCGTGAGACCGCGCCCCGAGCGCTCGCGGGCTACCTGCCCTTCAGGGAGACGGGCAGCGTCTTGATCCCGTTGATGAAGTTGGAGCGCAGGCGCTTCGCCTCGCCCGTCTGGCGGATCTCCGGCAGCCGCTGGGCGAGCACCTCGTAGAGCACCCGAAGCTCCAGCTTGGCCAGGTGGTTGCCGAGGCAGAAGTGGGCGCCCCCGCCGCCGAAGCCGATCTGCGGGTTGGGGTCGCGGCCCACGTCGAAGACGTCCGGGTCGGCGAACACGTCGGCGTCGCGGTTGGCCGAGGCGTAGAAGACCACGACCTTGTCACCTTCGCCGATCCTCTGGCCGCGGATCTCCGTGTCCGCCGTGGCCGTGCGGCGGAAGAGGTTCACGGGCGAGACCCACCGGACGATCTCGTCGGCCGCGGTGCGCGCGAGCGACGGGTCGGCCACCAGGCGGTCCCACTGCCCGGGATGCTCGAACAGCGTCAGCATGCCGCCCGACGCCGCGTTCCGCGTGGTCTCGTTGCCGGCCACCACCAGCAGCAGCACGAACAGGTCGAACTCGTCCTCGCTCAGCACCTCGCCGCCGTCGCCCGGCTGGAGCAGCCGGGTCACGATGTCGTCCCTCGGGGCCTGCCTGCGGGCCGCCGCGAGCGCGTTCGCGTACGCGTAGACCTCGGCCGCCGCCGCCTGGCCCTCCTCCGGGCTGCTGGCGTAGTCGGGGTCCTCGCTGCCGATCATGCGGTTGGACCACTCGAACAGCTTGTCCCTGTCCTCCGGCGGGGCTCCGAGCAGCTCGCAGATCACGTAGAGCGGCAGCGGGGCGGCGATGTCGCGTACGAAGTCGACCTCGTTCCTGCGCTCGACCTCGTCGACGAGCCGGTGGCAGATGTCGCGGATGTGGTCCTCCAGCCGGCCGATCACCCGCGGGGTGAAGCCGCGGTTGACGAGCGACCGCCGCCGGGTGTGGTCCGGCGGGTCCTGGTTGAGCATCATCAGGCGCTGGAGCTCGCGCTGCTCCTCGGGCATCTCGTTGAACAGGGCCAGCCGGCGGGCCGAGGAGAACAGGTCCGAGCGGCGCGAGACGTGGACCACGTCCTCGTGCTTGGTGACCGCCCAGAACCCGGGCCACCCGCGCTCGGGGTCTCCCTCGTGCCAGAAGACCGGCGCGTTCTCCCTCAACCAGCGCAGCTGGTCGTGGGGGACCCCCTGCCGCGCGTACCGGTCCTGGTCGACCAGATTGATTTCCATGGGACCACCTAATCGGGTTTCGCCGCCCTTGTGCAGTGGGACGATCTCCTCGCCCGCGCCGGCGTCGCCACAGTGGCGATCAAGCGCTTGGTCCGCACCCTCACTGAAACGTGTTCTATTACGACGCCGGGGACACGTCAAGCGACCCTGCGGTGAGCAAGCCCTCACGCCCGGATCGCCGGCGGTCGTCCCGCGTGATCGCGCACTTGACATCGGTGGCCCATCCCCTGTTCCCTTCTCCTTGGAAACATCCGATGTATGGTAGGGGGGCCTGGTGAAGCTTCTACGGGTGGGCGCGAGGGGCGCCGAGCGTCCGGCGGTGCTGGACGCCGACGGGCGCCCGCGTGATCTGACCGGCGTCCTCGGCGGGGCAGACATCGACGGGCGGTTCCTGTCCGGCGGCGGGATCGAGCGGGTTCGCGCCGCTCTGGAGGAGGGCGACCTGCCGGTCCTGGACGCGGACGGGCTGCGGGTGGGGGCGCCGGTCGTCCGGCCGGGCAAGGTGGTGTGCATCGGGCTCAACTACCGCGACCACGCGGCGGAGTCGGGCGCGGACATTCCGGCCGAGCCGGTGGTCTTCATGAAGGCGCCCGACACAGTGATAGGACCTTTCGACGAGGTGCTGATTCCGCGACGGAGCGTGAAGACCGACTACGAGGTCGAGCTCGCGATCGTGATCGGGAAGACCGCCCGGTACCTCGAATCGAGGGAGGACGCGCTGCGCGTCGTGGCCGGGTACACGATCTCCAACGACGTCTCCGAGCGGGAGTTCCAGCTGGAGCGCGGCGGCCAGTGGGACAAGGGCAAGTCGTGTGAGACGTTCAACCCGGTCGGCCCCTGGCTGGTGACGGCCGACGAGGTCCCCGACCCGCAGAGCCTCGGCCTGCGACTCTGGGTGAACGGCGAGCCGCGCCAGGACGGCGACACCAAGGAGATGATCTTCGGTGTCGCCGAGGTCGTCCGGTACCTGAGCCAGTTCATGGTCCTGGAGCCCGGAGACGTGGTGAACACCGGCACCCCCGCCGGCGTCGCCATGGGCATGCCCGGCCAGCCGTACCTGCGCGCGGGCGACGTCGTCGAGCTGGAGATCGACGGTCTCGGCCGGCAGCGCCAGACGCTCGGGCAGGCGTGACGATGACGACTCTCACCTCGGCGCCGATCACCGCCATCGAGACGCACGACATCCGCTTCCCGACCTCGCTGGAACTCGACGGCTCCGACGCGATGAACCCCGACCCCGACTACTCGGCCGCGTACGTCGTGCTGCGGGCCGGCGAGCACGAGGGCCACGGGTTCGCGTTCACCATCGGGCGCGGCAACGACGTCCAGACGGCCGCCATCAGGGCCCTGGAGCCGTACGTGCTGGGCCGGACGACCGACGACCTCGGCGCGCTGTACCGCGAGATGACGCACGACTCCCAGCTGCGCTGGCTCGGCCCGGAGAAGGGCGTCATGCACATGGCGATCTCCGCGGTGGTCAACGCGCTGTGGGACCTGCGGGCCAAGCAGGAGGGCAAGCCGCTCTGGCTGCTGCTGAGCGAGCTGTCCCCCGAGGAGATCGTCTCCCTGGTCGACTTCCGCTACCTGACCGACGCGCTCACCCCTGACGAGGCGCTGGCGATCCTGCGGGCCGCCGAGCCGTCCAGGAGCGAGCGGGCGGCGCTGCTCAGGGAGCGCGGCTACCCCGCCTACTCCACCTCGCCCGGCTGGCTGGGCTACGGCGACGACAAGCTGCGCCGCCTGTGCAAGGAGGCGTGCCAGGACGGGTTCACCCAGATCAAGCTCAAGGTGGGGGCCGACCTCGACGACGACGTCCGGCGGATGCGGATCGCCCGCGAGGCCTGCGGCGACGACGTCAGGATCGCGATCGACGCCAACCAGCGCTGGGACGTGGACACCGCGATCTCCTGGGTGCGGGCGCTGGCCGAGTTCGACCCGTGGTGGGTCGAGGAGCCGACCAGCCCCGACGACGTGCTGGGCCACGCCGCCATCGCCCGCGGCATCGCGCCGCTGCGGGTCGCGACCGGCGAGCACGTGCAGAACCGGGTGGTCTTCAAGCAGCTCCTCCAGGCGGACGCGCTGTCCTACCTCCAGCTCGACGCCGCCCGGGTCGGCGGGGTCAACGAGAACATCGCGATCCTGCTGCTGGCCGCCAAGTTCGGCGTGCCGGTGTGCCCGCACGCCGGCGGCGTCGGCCTGTGCGAGCTGGTGCAGCACCTGGCCATGTTCGACTACGTGGCGGTCAGCGGCTCCATGGAGGACCGGGTCATCGAGTACGTCGACCACCTCCACGAGCACTTCGTGGACCCGGTCGTGATCGACCGCGGGGCGTACCGGGCGCCGCTCGCGCCGGGGTTCAGCTCGACGATGCGGCCCGAGTCGATCCGGGAGTACTCCTATCCCGACGGCCCGGTCTGGGCATCGTCATGACGAGCGGGACCCGACGAGACGGAGGACTGGGATGAGCGCGGAATTCGAGGGCCTGACCGCACTGGTGACCGGGGGCGGCTCCGGCATCGGCCTCGCCACGGCCACGCTGCTGGCCGAGCGCGGGGCGCGGGTCGCCTGCCTCGACCTCAACCCGCCCGGGGAGCCGTTCCTCGGGCTCAAGGCCGACGTCACCGACGACGCCTCGGTGCGGGAGGCGGTCACGGCCGCCGCCGAGCGGCTCGGCGGGCTCGACATCCTGATCAACAACGCGGGCGTGGGCGCCTCAGGGACCGTGTCCGACAACCCGGACGAGGAGTGGCTGCGCGTCCTCGACGTCAACGTCCTCGGGATGGTGCGGGTCTCCCGGGCGGCCCTGCCGTACCTGCGGGAGTCGCGGCACGCGGCGATCGTGAACACCTGCTCCATCGTCGCGACCGCGGGGCTGCCGAGCCGGGCCCTGTACAGCGCGAGCAAGGGGGCGGTCCTGTCGCTGACGCTGGCCATGGCGGCCGACCACATCCAGGAGGGCATCCGGGTCAACTGCGTCAACCCCGGCACGGCGGACACCCCGTGGATCGGCCGGCTGCTCGCCGCGGCCCCCGACCCGGAGGCCGAGCGGGCCGCGCTGGTGCAGCGCCAGCCGATGGGCCGCCTGGTCACCCCCGAGGAGATCGCGCACGCCGTCGCGTACCTCGCCAGCCCGCTGGCCTCGGCCACCACCGGCGCGTCGCTCGCCGTCGACGGGGGCGTGCAGGGCCTGCGGCTGCGCCCGCGGACCTGACCCCGCTCTCGACGCCGCGCGGGGCGTGCACCATGCTGATCACACGTTTCGCCGAAGCCCTCGACCCGACGGGAGGCCGCATGCAACGGGTCGCTCTGCACACCAAGCTCAAGCCCGGGATGGAGGAGGCGTACGAGAAGATCCACGCGGTCATCCCCGACGATCTCGACGCCGCGTTGCGGGAGGGCGGCGTGCGCACCTGGCGGATCTGGCGGGACGGCCTCGACCTGTTCCACTTCGTGGAGGTCGACGACTACGCCCGGCTGCAGGAGTTCCTCCGCGACAACCCGGCGGACGTGGCGTGGCAGGCACGGATCAACCCGCTCCTCGACGGCGGCTTCGACCCCGGCGCGGGCGGCCTGACGATGGTGTGGGAGCTGCCGTGAAGCTCACCCCGTACGGATTCGGCGCCGCGCCGATCGGCAACCTCTACACGGCGATCACCGACGAGGAGGCCACGGCCGCCGTGGACGCCGCGTGGGACGCCGGGATCCGGTTCTTCGACACCGCCCCCCACTACGGCCTCGGGCTGTCGGAGCGCCGGCTCGGCGACGCCCTGCGCGAGCGGCCGCGCGACGAGTACGCGATCTCCACGAAGGTGGGCCGCCTGCTGGTGCCCGGCGACGGGACCGGCACGGACGACCAGGGCTTCGCCGTGCCGAACACGCTGCGGCGGGTGTGGGACTTCTCCCGGGACGGCGTGCGCCGCTCGCTGGAGGAGTCGCTCGGCCGGCTCGGCCTCACCCGGGTCGACCTGGTGCTCCTCCACGACCCGGACAACCACTGGAAGGAGGCCGTCTCCGAGGCGTACCCGGCGCTCGCGGAGCTGCGCGACCAGGGGGTCGTCGGGGCCATCGGCGCCGGGATGAACCAGTGGCAGATGCTCGCCGACCTCGTCAGGGAGACCGACCTCGACGTGGTCCTCCTGGCCGGTCGATACACGCTGCTCGACCGCTCGGGCGAGGACGTGCTGCTCCCGCTGTGCCGGGAGCGCGGGGTGTCCGTGGTGGCCGGAGCGGTGTTCAACAGCGGTCTGCTGGCCCGCCACGACCCCGGCGGCACGTACAACTACGGGCCGGTCCCGCCGGAGCTGCTGGAGCGGGCCCGCGAGATCGCCCGCGTGTGCGAGCGGCACGGCGTCACGCTGCCTCAGGCCGCGATGGCCTTCCCCCTGCGGCACCCGGCCGTGGCCTCGGTCGTGATCGGGATGCGGTCCGCAGGCGAGGTCCGCCAGAACATGGACCTCGCCGCCCGCCCGATCCCCGACGCGCTCTGGGCCGACCTCGACGCCCTGGCCGCGTCGTCCTCCTGACCCTGCGGACCGACCCTGCGGAGACCGCCGTGATCGACGCGCACCACCACCTGTGGGACACCACCCGGCGGGAGTACGGGTGGATGG
The DNA here is from genome assembly GCF_016863035.1 of Microbispora corallina. GTDB lineage: Bacteria > Actinomycetota > Actinomycetes > Streptosporangiales > Streptosporangiaceae > Microbispora > Microbispora corallina. The sequence continues at coordinate 293,797 of NZ_BOOC01000013.1, read as the reverse complement.
CCGGGGACGCCCTGGCCCCCATCCGCAGGCCGTACCGGCTGGACGACCTGCGCCGGGAGACGGCGGCGGCCGGCGTCACCGCGACCGTCCTCGTGCAGACGGTCGGCGACGAGGGCGAGACCGCGGAGTTCCTGGAGACCGCGGCCGGCTCGGACGGCCTGGTCGCCGGGGTCGTCGGATGGGTGGACCTGACGGCCCCCGACGTGGCCGAGCGCATCGCGAAGCTGCGCGGGCTCCCCGGCGGGGACCGGCTCGCCGGCGTCCGGCACCAGGTGCAGGACGAGCCCGACCCCGACTGGCTGTCCCGGCCCGACGTCCGGCGCGGCCTGCGGGCCGTCGAGGAGGCCGGGCTCGCCTACGACCTGCTGGTCCTGGTGCCGCAGCTCCCCGCCGCCCGCGCGGCGGTGCGGGAGACGCCCGGCCTGCGGTTCGTGCTCGACCACGCGGCCAAGCCCCCGGTCGCGTCCGGCCGCACCGAACCCTGGGACACGGAGATCGCCGCCCTGGCCGCCTCGCCCAACGTCGCCTGCAAGCTGTCCGGCCTGGTGACCGAGGCGTCCTGGACGGACTGGGAGACGCCGCACTTCACGCCGTACGCCGACCGGGTGCTGGAGAGCTTCGGGCCCGGACGGGTGATGTTCGGCTCCGACTGGCCCGTGTGCGAGCTGGCCGCGTCGTACGGCCAGGTCGCCGGGCTGGCGCGGGAGCTGGTCGCCGGGCTCTCCGAGGCCGAGCGGACGCGGGTCTTCGCCGGGACGGCCCGGGAGTGGTACGGCCTGTCCTGACCGGCAGGGAAATGTCGGCGGGCTCTGGTAGACCGGGGTCATGGGTGTGAGCGTCGACGAGTTCCTCGACATGCTGGCCACGCTGCCCGAGGTCGAGCAGGGCCACGGTGGCGACTGGGTCTCGCTGAAGGTGCGCGGCAAGGGCTTCGGCTACCTGTGGGAGCGCACCGAGACGGTGGGGCTCAAGGCGACCATCGAGGAGCAGATCGCGCTCGTCGCCGAGCGTCCCGAGGTGTTCGAGGTCCAGTTCACCGCGGGCCGCTTCGGCTGGGTCGTGGTGCACCTGTCCGGCATCGAGGCCGACGAGCTGCTGGAGCTCGTCACCGAGGCGTGGTGCCTCACGGCCCCCAAGGTGCTCGTCGACGCCCACGAGTCCCGCCGCTAGGCGTGCCGGCCGCGATCGTCGCCCACGGCCGGAACGCCGGCGCCCCGGAGCGGGCCCGCCGGGCGGCGCGGTCCCGGTGTGACGCAGGTCTCAACCGGACCGCGTACTTCGACGCGGAGCGCCGGACGCGTGATTTCTACCGTGATGCGGTCAATCCTCACGACCACATCAAGGAGATCAGCGATGAGTACCAGGCGCCCGCTGATGGCGCTGGCCGCGGCGGCCTTGGCCGTCGCCGCGATGGCAGGAGGCGGCACGACCGCCCGCGCGGCCGCGACGGAGACGGACGGCACGATCCCCCACCGGGCCGCGGCGGTGATGGAGGGCGGCACGACCGCTCCGGCGTTCGCGGCGGAGACGGACGGCGCGACCGCCCGCGCGGCCGGGGCGGACACGCCGGGCAAGGCCGACGCCGACCGGCCCGTCGTCGTCACCGACCCGGTCCCGGACGGGTTCACCTCCTGGGAGGAGGTGAACCGCGCCCAGCAGCAGATCGACGCGGTGGCCGACCAGATCGAGGAGATCGCCGCCACCCCGGACGGCGCCGGCTTCGGCTCGATCGTCACCGAGCCCGCGGCCGGCCGGCTCCGCCTCTACTGGAAGGGCGCGCCGCCGGCGTCCGTGCGCGCCCTGCTGGCAAGGGACACCGGTGTGTCCGTGGTGGTCGAGCGCGCCGCCTACTCGGCGGCCGAGCTCCAGGCGGAGATCACCCGGATGACGGCCGCCAAGCCGGCCGGTCTGGAAGCGTCGGTGAACCAGGTGACCGGGGTCGCCCCGCGACCTGACTCGGGCGGGTTGCAGGTGTTCGTCAGCGGCGACGCGGAGTCGGGCCGGGAGCTGGCCAACGTGCGGTCGGCCTCGGTGCCGGTCACCGTGCGCGGCTCGACCGTCCCGCGGCTCGCGAGCCGCGACGACGACTCCCGCCCGTACTACGGCGGCGCGCGGTGGGGCACCACGGGCCTCCCGAGCTGCTCGACCGGCTTCGCCGTCTCCATCGGCGGTCAGTCCAGGATGCTCGGCGCGGGCCACTGCGCGTCCGACGGCCAGTGGGCCTACGACGGCGGCGGCACGATCGACGACATCATGGGGAAGATCACCAAGTCGTCCGACCCCAAGCTGGACGCGCTGCTGATCGCCACCCCGTCCGCGGGCCGGATCTTCGACGGCGGCCCGGGCGGCGGCGAGTACACCAATCCGGTCGCCGGCCGTCACTTCAACCACCCCGGCGACTACGTGTGCACAAGCGGCGCCTACTCCGGAACCCGGTGCGGCATCGAGATCGTCGACACCAACGTCACGCAGACGTTCTTCCTCGGCGGCAAGCCGGTCGGGCCGTTCAACCGGCTGGTGCTCGCCGAGCAGGTGGACGGCGCGAACGCGGGCGGCAACGGCGACAGCGGCGGCCCGGTGATCGAGGTCGACCCGGTCGACACGTCGAAGGTCTGGGCCAAGGGCATCTTCACCGGCCTGGACGCGGGCGGCAGCCCGGTCGCCTGCACCGGCGTTCCGACCAGCGCCTCACGCCAGTGCTCGTGGCGGATCTGGTACACCTCGATCGCCCAGATCCTCAACTCCTTCGGCGGCGACATCGTCACCGGCTGACCAGGCCGGGTGGCCGCCGTCGCGGCCCGGCTGCCGCTGCCCGGCTGGGCCCACCCGGCCGGCGGCCGCCGGCCCGCGCACGGCGGGCCGGGGTCGGGTCACAAGGCCTGGCGGAGCCACTCCTCCACGCCTGCGCGGCCTTCGGCCGCGCGGGCCGGCGTCGGGTCACAGGGCCTGGCGGAGCCACTCCTCCACGCCGGCGACGTGGACGGTCGCCCAGGCCCGGGCGACCTCCGGCCGCCGGTTCGCGACGGCCTCGTAGATGGCCACGTGCTGCTCGCGCGTCTTGCCGAGCGCGCCCTCCTGGGTGAGTCCCCGCCAGATGCGCGCCCGCGCGGTCGGGCCGGACAGGCTCTCGATCAGCGAGCAGAGCACGGCGTTGCCCGACCCCGCGGCGATCCGATGGTGGAACTCCAGGTCGTTGGCGACGAGCTGTTCCACGCTGGGGTCCTCGGGCAGGGAGTCGAGGATCTTGCGCAGGTCCTCGACGTCCACGTCCGACATGGTGGTGGCCGCCATCGCGGTCGCGGCCGGCTCGAGGATCCTGCGCACCTCGAAGAACTGCAGGACCGTGTCGTCGCGGTGGAAGTCGACCACGAACGACAGCGCGTCGAGCAGCAGGTGCGGCTCCAGGCTCGTCACGTAGGTGCCGTCGCCCTGGCGCACGTCCAGGACGTTGATCAGCGCGAGCGCGCGGACGGCCTCCCGCAGCGAGTTGCGGGACAGCCCGAGCCGCTCGGCCAGGTCCGCCTCCTTGGGCAGCCGGTCGCCCGGGGCCAGCTCGCCCGAGATGATCATGTCTTTGATTCTGTCGATCGCCGTGTCGGTGACTGCCACGCACGCACTCCCTGGAGGGCCCCGCTGCCCAGCGCGGCTCTAAGACATCCGATGTCCATGAGTGTAGGGCGCGGCGCCGCCGTCTCCGATGCCCGGGCCGACAGAATTTCCACCCGGGCTCCTGACGGGTCAGGCGCGTTCCAAAACGGTGGCCGTGGCCAGCGCCCCTCCGGCGCACATCGTCACCAGAGCGGTCGAGGAGTCCGACCTTTCCAGCTCGTGCAGCGCCGTCGTGACCAGCCGGGCGCCGGTCGCCCCGACCGGGTGGCCGAGCGCGATCGCGCCGCCGTTCACGTTGACCCGGTCCATGTCCGGCCCGTGCGCCGAGGCCCACGAGAGCACGATCGCCGCGAACGCCTCGTTGACCTCGAACCGGTCGACGTCCCCGATCGTCATGCCGGTCCGCTCCAGCACCCGCGCGGTCGCGTCCACCGGCCCGTCCAGGTGGTAGTACGGCTCGGAGCCGACGAGCGCCTGGGCCAGGATCCGCGCCCGCGGCCGCAGGCCGTGCCGGGCCGCCGTCTCCTCGCTCATCAGCAGCACCGCCGCCGCGCCGTCCGAGATCTGCGACGACGTGCCGGCCGTGTGCAGGCCGCCCTCGCCGAGCACCGGGCGCAGCCGGGCGAGCCCCTCGGCCGTCGTCTCCCGCAGCCCCTCATCCCTGGTCACCGTACGGCTCTCGCCCGTGGGGGCGCCGTCGTCGCCGAGCACGGGCGCGGTGACGGGGAGGACCTCCCGCTCGAACCGCCCGTCGGCCCACGCCTTCGCGGCGAGCTGCTGGGACCGGGCGCCGAAGGCGTCCAGCCGCTCGCGGGTCAGCCCCCGCCGGGCGGCGATGCGTTCCGCGGCCGTGAACTGGTCGGGCAGGTCGATCGACCAGTCGTCGGGCCGCGGCCGGGCCGGGAGCACGTTGCTGCCGAGCGGCTGGCGGCTCATCACCTCGACGCCGCAGGCGACCCCCGCGTCGATCACGCCGGCCTGGATCAGCGCGGCCACCAGGTGCACCGCCTGCTGCGACGACCCGCACTGCGCGTCGATCGTGGTCACCCCGGTCTGGTACGGCAGGCCCGCGTACAGCCAGGCGTGCCGGCCGATGTGGCCGCCCTGCTCACCGGCCTGCGTCACGCAGCCGGCGAAGACCTGCCCGACGATCGAGGGATCGATCCCCGCCCGGCCGATCAACCCGTTGAGGGCCGTCGCGAGCAGCGCCTGCGGCTTCAGCCCCGCGAGCCGGCCGCCCTTCTTCCCGATCGGCGTCCGTACCGCTTCGACGATCACCGGTGCGGCCACGGGGACCTCCTCGCATCGGAATATTGTTCCGGTGCGAATGTAACCGGTTCTACTTTGCGGCGGAAGGGTGGAGCCGGGAAATTGGACGCCCTATCGAATAGGGGTGTCCGGGTCCTGGAAATCGACCAGGAGGCGGTCGGCCGCGATCTCGATCCGGCGCTGGATCTGGTCGTAGGTGCGGCGGCCCCGGAGCATCTCCAGGAGCTCCTGCACCCACACGCCGGCCAGCGACCCCGCGAGCGCGAACTGCTCCTCGGTGGCCCGGTCGACCGTCAGCCCGCCTGCCGCGACCCGCAGGATCAGTCCGGCCATCCGGTCGCCGAACGGCGCCTCGACCTCGGCCATGATCAGTGACCGGATGAGCGCGTCGGCCAGTTCCGGCTCGCGCATGAGTCCCCGGGTGGCCCGCATCAGGACGTCCACCGCGCGGCCCGCGGGGGTGGCGGCGCTCGGCGGTCGCCGTTCGATGCTGGACTCCAGCAGGTCGATCTCCTCGCTGACGACCGCGACCACCAGGTCCATCTTCGAGGGGAAGTAGCGATAGAGCGTTCCCAGCGCGACGCCGGCCCGCTCGGCCACCGTCCGCATCTGCATGGCCTCGACACCGCCCCGCGAGGCGAGTGCGGCCGCCGCCTGGACGATGCGCCGGCGCCGCTGGTGCTGGCTGCGGGTCCGGGCGCCGGGGGCCGGAGGTGTCACCGGGTGGCTGTCCACGACGGGCTGCCCCTCCGGAGGCGGCGCGAGGGCGTCCGTGACAGCGTGCGAGCGCATAGGAACACGTTATCTGATTTCCTCTTCTCTTGGACGGTTACTCGTCAGTCACAAATAACCGCGCGCTTGCATGACTTTCGCGTTTCGTTCGGGTGTCCTGAGTGCTTCGGCCCCTCACCCTCTGGACAGATATTAGAATGTGTTCTAGTTTCCGGGTTGTGGACTTCAAACCGGACGAGACCCAGGCGGAGCTGCGGACACTGGCCTCCGAGGTGCTGGCCCGCGAGGCCGCGCAGGCCAGGCTCGAGGAGCACGAGAAGAGCGGCCGGCCGTACGACACGGGGACCTGGAAGGCGATGGCGCAGGCCGGCCTGATCGGCGCGTGCCTGCCGGAGGAGGCCGGAGGCGCCGGGCTCGGCCCCCTCGAGATGGCGGTGATCCTCCGGGAGGCCGGTGCCCACGTCGCGCCGGTCCCGGCCCTGCCGAGCCTGGTCGCCGGGCTCGTGGTGGCCCGGCACGGCACGGCGGCGCAGCGCGAGGCCCTCGCCCCGCTCGCCGAAGGCGACGCGGTGCTGACCTTCGCCGTACGGGAGCCGGGGGCCGGCCTTGCCGAGGCGCCCACGGCGACGGCCCGCGGCGGGCGCGTCAGCGGGCGGGCCGGGCTCGTCCCGTACGCCGCCGAGGCGTCGGCCGTCCTCGTCCCCGCGCGGGTGGAGGGGGCCGGGACGGCCCTGTTCCTCGTCCGGCCCGGCGCGGCCGGCATCCGGCCGGTGACGCTGTCGACCGGCGAGCCGGCCGGCGTGGTCACGCTCGACGACGCGCCGGCCGAGATGGTCGGCGAGCCCGACGGGCGGGCGGCGGAGTCGCTGCGCCTGCACGCGCTGGCCGGGATCACGGCGACCGCCTCCGGGGTGCTCGCCGGAGCGCTCGCGCTGACCACGGGCTACATCCGGACGCGGCGGCAGTTCGACCGGGTGCTGGCCGAGTTCCAGGCCGTGACCATGCAGATCGCCGACGTCTACATCGCCGCGCGGGCCGTCGACGTCGCCATGTGGGCGGGCGTGTGGCGGCTCGCCGAGGGGCTGCCGGCCCAGGAGGACCTCGCGGTGGCCGCCCACAACGCGGCCGACGCCGGTCTGCGCGCCCTGTACACCTGCCAGCACCTGCACGGCGGCATCGGCCTCGACGTGACCTACCCCCTGCACCGCTACTTCGCCTGGGGCAAGAACGCCGCCCACCTGCTCGGCGGCGCCGAGGCCCAGCTCGACCTGATCGGAGCGCCGGCCTGATGTTCATCGACCTGACGGCGGAGCAGCGACGGCTCCGCGACGAGCTGAGGGAGTACTTCGCCTCCTGCCTCTCGGAGGACGACCGGCGGAACATCGCCCGTGACCCGTTCGGCCCCGCGTACATGGAGCACTGCCGCAGGCTCGGCCGCGACGGCAAGCTCGGCCTCGGCTGGCCCAAGGAGTACGGCGGGGGCGGGTACGGCCCGGTGGAGCAGCAGATCTTCGCCAACGAGGTCGCCCGGGCCGAGGTGCCGTACCCGATCATCACCCTGCAGACGGTCGGCCCGACGCTGATGCAGTACGGCACCCCGGAGCAGAAGGACGTCTTCCTGCCGCGCATCCTCGCCGGCGACTGCCACTTCGCGATCGGCTACAGCGAGCCGGAGGCGGGCACCGACCTCGCCTCGCTCAAGACCACGGCCGTCCGGGACGGCGACCACTACGTGGTGAACGGGCAGAAGATCTTCACCTCGGGGGCCCACCACGCCCAGTACATCTGGCTGGCCGCCCGCACCGACCCCGCCGCCCGCAAGCACCGCGGGATCACCATGATGATCGTCGACTGCTCCGACCCGGGCTTCTCCTGGACGCCGATCGTCACGATGGACGGCCGCCACCACACCAACGCGACGTACTACTCCGACGTCCGGGTCCCGGTGGACATGGTCGTCGGCGAGGTCGGCAAGGGCTGGGACCTGATCGTCAACCAGCTCAACCACGAGCGGGTGACCCTGGGCCCGGCCGGCAACCTCGCGCACACGTACGACCGGTTCGTCCGCTGGGCCCGGGAGAAGCCCGGCCGCGACGGCCGGCCGCTGTACGACGTGCCCGAGGTACGCCGGGCGCTCGCCCGGGTGTACGCGTACTTCCGGACCAACGAGCTGCTCAACTGGCAGGTCGCCGCGAACATGGACCTCGGCTGGCTGGGCGCGCCCGACGCCTCGGCCACCAAGATCTACGGCTCGGAGCGGATGCAGGACGTCGGCAGGATCGTCGGCGAGACGCTGGCCCGGTACGGCGACCCGGGCGACGAGGAGACCCGCGACCTGGTCGAGCGGGTCGACCGCGGGGTCAAGGGCGGACTCGTGCTCACGTTCGGCGGCGGCGTGAACGAGGTGCAGCGCGAGCTGATCGCGATGCTCGGCCTCCAGCTGCCCAAGCCCCCCAGATGAGCGGCGCACGGTGCGGCGTCGAGAGCGAACCGAGGTGAGGCGATGACGGCGGGGACGCCTGCGGGCGGTCAGGAGAGCACGGCCGGCGAGGAGGCCGCGGAGCCGGACACGCACGGCCACCTGATGGCCCTGGCGGACAAGGCCATCGGGGCGGGCGAGGGGCCGCGGACGCCCGCCCCCGACCCGGTGAACCCGGTCATGATCCGCCACTGGGCCGAGGCGATGGGGGACGCCAACCCCCGCTACGCGGGCCCGGACGCGGTCGCGCCGCCCGCCATGATCCAGGTGTGGACGATGGCCGGGCCCGGCGGCCGGGCGGCCAGGGCCTCCCGCACGCCGCTGGACGACCTGCTGGGCGCGTTCGACGAGACCGGGTACACGGGCGTGGTCGCCACGAACTGCGAGCACACCTACCACCGCCACCTGCGGCCCGGTGAGCACCTGACGGCCGGCACCCGCATGACGGACATCGCCGGCCCGAAGCGGACCGCGCTCGGCGAGGGGTACTTCGTCACCTGGACGGTCACCTGGTACTCCCAGGACGAGCCGGTGGCGGAGATGCTGTTCCGGCTGCTGAAGTTCCGCCCCCGGGAGCGGCCCGCGCCGCGCGAGCCGTACCCGCTGCGGCCCGCGGTGAACCGGGACACCGCCTTCTTCTGGGAGGGCGCGCGCCTCGGTGAGCTGCGCGTGCAGCAGTGCGCGGCCTGCGGGCTCCTGCGCCACCCGCCCGGTCCCGTGTGCCCGTCGTGCCACTCCACCGAGCGCGCGTACGTGGTGGCGCGGGGGGAGGGCACGGTCTACAGCTACGTGGTCCACCACCATCCCCCGGTGCCGGGTCTGGAGACGCCCTTCGCGGTCGCCGTGGTCGAGCTGCCCGAAGGGGTGCGCATCGTCGGCGACGTGGTCGGCTGCCCGCCGTCCGAGGTGTCCGTGGGGATGCCCGTACGGGTGGAGTTCCGGGAGATGGACGACGAGCTGACGCTGCCGATGTGGGTGCCGGGAGGGGAGTCGTGATGAGCGAGGTCGTCGTCGGGAGCGCGCTGCCGACGCTGGTGATCGATCTCACTCCGACCTTCGTGATCTCGACGGCGCTCGCCACCCGTGACTTCACTCCCGTGCACCACGACACCGCGGTGGCCCGGGCCCAGGGCTCGGCGGACATCTTCCTCAACATCCTGACCACGATGGGGCTGGTCGAGCGGTACGTCACCGACTGGACCGGCCCGGAGGCCGAGCTGCGCGGGATCAAGGTGCGGCTCGGGGTGCCGGCGTACGCGGGGGACACGCTGACGTTCTCCGGGACGGTCGCCGAGGCGTCCGGCGGCGAGGTCACGGTCGAGGTGACGGGCGCGGTGAGCCTCGGCGCCCACGCCACCGCCACCGTCCGTCTCGCCCTGCCCGAGGCCGCGTGACCCCGTCCGTTCTCGTCCGTTCCCGTCCGATCCCGCAGAAGGGCTCCGCGATGACCTCCCTGTCCGGCCGTACGGCCGTCGCCGGCATCGGCGCCACCGAGTTCTCCAAGGACTCCGGCCGGTCGGAGCTCCAGTTGGCCGCGGAGGCCGTGCTGGCCGCGCTCGACGACGCCGGGCTCGCGCCGTCCGACGTGGACGGCCTGGTGACCTTCACCCAGGACGCCAACACCGAGATCGCGGTCGCCCGGGAGACCGGGATCGGCGACCTGTCGTTCTTCTCCCGGGTGAACTACGGCGGCGGCGCGGCCTGCGGCACGGTCCTGCACGCCGCCATGGCGGTGGCCACCGGCGTCGCCGACACCGTCGTCTGCTACCGCGCGTTCAACGAGCGCTCGGGCCGCCGCTTCGGCCAGCCCAACACCGGCATCGGCGGCGAACCCTCGTCGCAGGGGCTGGAGATGAGCTGGCACGCCCCGTACGGGCTGCTGACCCCGGCCGCGTGGGTGGCCATGTTCGCCCGGCGGTACATGCACCGCTACGGCGCCACCTCCGAGGACTTCGGCCGCGTCGCGGTCGCCATGCGGCGGCACGCCTCCACCAACCCGGCGGCGTGGTTCCACGGCAGGCCGATCACGCTGGAGGAGCACCAGGCGTCCCGGTGGATCGTGGAGCCTCTCCACCTGCTCGACTGCTGCCAGGAGAGCGACGGCGGGGTGGCCCTCGTGGTCACCTCGGCCGAGCGCGCCCGGGACCTGCGCCGCCCGCCCGTCGTGGTGCTCGCCGCCGCGCAGGGCTCGGGGGCCGGGCAGATGATGATGACCAGCTACTACCGGGACGACATGACCGGGCTGCCGGAGATGGGGGTCGTCGGCCGTCGATTGTGGGAGATGTCCGGGCTCGGCCCCGCCGACGTCAGGACGGCGATCCTGTACGACCACTTCACGCCGTTCGTCCTCACCCAGCTGGAGGAGCTGGGCTTCTGCGGCCGCGGGGAGGCCCCGGACCTCGTGCGGGAGGGCGGCCTCGAGATCGGCGGCCGCCTGCCCGTCAACCCCCACGGCGGTCAGCTCGGCGAGGCGTACATCCACGGCATGAACGGCATCGCCGAAGCCGTCCGGCAGCTGCGGGGCACGGCGGCCAACCAGCTCGACGACGTCGAGAACGTGCTGGTCACCGCCGGCACGGGCGTGCCGACGAGCGGGCTGGTGCTGTCGCGCGACCGCTGAGGGCGGCCGCTCAGTGGCTGACGATCGTCGGGACGGCGAAGAACACGATCAGCGCGATGGCCAGGCAGATCAGGAACCCGACCAGCTCCCACAGCCAGTCGTAGTGCTTGTCGCCGGCCCGGCCGCCCGCGCGGCCCCTGGCGGGCGCCTGCTTCGCGCGCCGTGCCGCGCCGGCCGGTCCCGTCGCCTGGACGGCACGCCGTCCCGGCTCCCGTACGGCCGGGGCGGCGGCCGGCGGCGCGGCGGGCTCCGCCGGCGGCTCGGGGCGCGTCAGGTCCACCGGAGCGGGCGCGGAGGCGGGGGCCACGGGCGCGGAAGCCGGAGCGGCGGGGGACACAGGCACGGGCGGCTCGGCGGGCCGCCGCGCCTCCGGCTCGGCCGGGCGGAACGCGTCGAACGGCGTACTCGCAGCGTCGCTCGCAGCGGTGCTCGCGGGCGTGTCGGCCGCCTTGGGCGTGACGGCGGACGCCGCGAAGGAGGCGAGGGCGAAGGCGTCGAACACCGCCGTGTCCGCGGCCATGTCCGCCGCCGTGCCGGACGAGCTCGCCGTGAGGCCGGGCGCCCGGAAGGCGTCGAGGGCGCCGGCCGGGCCGGGGTCCGCGGCGGGGACGGCCGTCTCCGGGGTGTCGGCGACCGCGGCGTCGGCGACCGGGGTGTCGGCGACCGGGGCGGGAAGGGCCGGCCCCGACGGGCGCCTCCTGCGGGTGCGGCCCTCGCCGAGCGCCGCGAGGAGCGAGCCCCGCAGCTTCGGCATCGGCTCGGTCGTCGCCTCGTGCCTCGCACGGCGGCGCGGCTCGGCCGGAGTTCCTGTGGGGGCCGTCGCGGCGGTTCCGTCCGCCGGGGCCTCGGGCGCGCCGATGGTGCCGGCCTTGACCACGATCGTGCTGCTGGCCGGGTTGGGGTCGCTCAGCGGGAGCGGCCACGTCGGCGGGGTCGGCCAGAGCCTTTTGGTGGGCAGCGCCGACGAGGGCGCCGAGGGGACGGGGTCCTCGTACGGCAGCGCCGAGAGCACACGGTCCCGGACGGCGGCGGCCGGGCGGCGCCAGGGCAGGCGGGCCAGCACGTCCTCGATGGGGGCGACGCCGATCGCGTCGTACACCTCGGCCACCCCCGCCGCCAGGAACGGCGCCGACCTGGCGGCCGTCACGGCCGTCTCCAGCGTCTGGGCGAAGCGGCGCCGCGCCCCGCCCGTGAGCTCGTCGGCGGTGTCGAGCGCCACGTCGAGCACGACCGCGAGCTCGGGCGTGACCAGGCCGCAGACGGCCGACAGCAGGAGGACCTCCCGCTGGTGCGGCCGGATGTCCCGGAAGACCCGCTCGATCAGGGCGGTGGCGGGGTCGGCGACCGAGTCGACGGCCGGGAGGGCGTAGCTCACGTCCCGGCGGTAGATCTCGCGGCGGCCCAGCGCGTACAGGACGGCGCGGGGCGGCGGCTCCACGGTCGGGACGGCGGTGAAGACCGCGACGACCGCGTCGCCGGCCGAGGCCGTCTCGCCGAGCTGGTCGTGGCAGTACGCGAACAGCCCTGCGGCGTGACGCTCGTAGAGCTCGGCGATCAGCTCGCTCCGGGAGCGCCGACCGGTGAGCGATGGTGTCACGACCGGCTCCCTAGTGGTTCGTTGCGAGGGGCTGGAGTGGGGCGTGTGGGTAATCATGCCAAGACAACCCGTGGCACCGCACTACCAGATGCCCTATTGATAGATATTCAGTCAGCGAGCACGCGGACCGTTCAGGCGGTTCGCACCCGGTCCGGAGGGGACAGAGGGGGTGTCCCGGCCGTAATCTAATCGGAAGGTCGTTTTGCCCACCGGCGCGGCCAGGGGGTAAAGAGGCATTCTGCGGGAAGAGCCGGGGCGCTCGCGCTGTTGCCGTGATCGCCGACTTGCGAAGGGCGAGGTCCCCCGTTGATCACATTCGAAGGCGTCACCAAGCGCTACCGCGACGGGACGGTGGCGGTCGACGACCTGAGCCTCGAGGTGCCCACGGGCGCCGTCACCGTCTTCGTCGGGCCCTCCGGCTGCGGCAAGACGACCTCGCTGCGCATGATCAATCGCATGATCGACGCCACCTCGGGGCGCATCACGCTGGACGGCCGCGACGTGCGGGAGATCGACCCGCCCACCCTGCGCCGCGGCATCGGGTACGTCATCCAGCAGGCCGGGCTGTTCCCGCATCGCAAGATCGTGGACAACATCGCCACCGTGCCGTACCTGCTGGGCTGGGACAAGAAGAAGGCCCGGGCCCGGGCGATGGAGCTGCTGGAGCGCGTGGGGCTCGACCCGGCGCTGGCCGGCCGGTACCCGTTCCAGCTGTCCGGCGGCCAGCAGCAGCGCGTCGGCGTGGCGCGGGCGCTCGCGGCCGACCCGCCGGTGCTGCTGATGGACGAGCCGTTCAGCGCCGTCGACCCCGTCGTGCGGGCCAGCCTCCAGGACGAGCTGCTCCGCCTGCAGTCGGAGCTGCGCAAGACCATCGTGTTCGTCACCCACGACATCGACGAGGCCATCAAGCTTGGCGACACCGTGGCCGTGCTGCGGGTCGGCGGCAGGCTGGCGCAGATGGCCGGGCCGGCGACGCTGCTCACCGAGCCGGCGGACGACTTCGTGCGCGGGTTCCTCGGGCGCGACCGCGGCATCCGGCGGCTGTCGTTCATCTCGGCCAAGGAGGTGCGGCTCGACCCGGCGCCGGGCGAGCTGGCCGTGGACGAGGACGGCCGCCCCCTCGGCTGGCGCACCGGCGGCGGCCTGTCGTCGTTCGGGACCTTCGACCCCGAGGCCGACTCCCTGCGGGCCGCCCTGGACGCCGCGCTGCTGTCGCCGAACGGCACGGCGGTGGCGGTCGACGGCGACGGACGGGTCCGCGGCGTGGCCCGGCGGGAGGCCCTCGACGAGCTGTTCGGCGCGTACGCCGACGGGGTGCCGGAGCGGGCTCGCGGCTTCCACGAGCAGCCCCCGGGTCCGGGCGGTGAGAGCCCGCCGGAGGGTGGGGCCGAGACCGGACGGGCGGGGTCATGAACGGCGAGCCGCTGGTCCGGTGGGACTGGATCGCGCGCAACTGGGCCAACGGGGACCCGTCCGCCATCAGCACGCTCCTGCTGGGTCACCTGGTCATGGCCTTCCTGCCGGTGGTGCTCGGGCTCGTGGTGGCGCTGCCGCTCGGCCTGGCCTGCGTCCGGTGGCGGTGGCTCTACCAGCCCACCGCGGCGCTGATGAACGTGACGTACTCCCTGCCGTCGCTGGTGCTGTTCTCGATCTTCCTGTCGATCACCGGGCTCACCCGGACGACCGTGGTGATCCCGCTGACGTTCTTCGCGCTGGCCGTGCTGATCCCGGCCGTGGTGGACGGGCTGACGTCGGTGCCCGACCACGTGCGGCAGTCGGCCGTCGCCATGGGGTTCCGCCCGGCGCGCCGCCTGCTCCTGGTGGAGCTGCCGATCGCCGTGCCGGTGGTGCTGGCGGGCCTGCGGGTGGCCACCGTGTCGAGCATCAGCCTCGTCAGCGTCGGCGCGCTGATCGGGCAGGGCGGGCTCGGCAACCTGTTCATCGACGGCTGGCAGCGGCAGTTCTACACCCCGATCGTCGTGGGCATCGCGCTGATCGTGCTGCTCGCGGTGGCCGCCGACGGCGTGCTCGTGCTCGCGCAGCGGCTGCTGACCCCCTGGTCCCGGGCGAGGAGGACGGCGTGAACTGGCTGGTCGGCTTCTTCGGCGACTCCGCCAACTGGTCCGGCCCGGACGGCATCCCGACCCGGCTGCTGGAGCACCTGGAGTTCTCCGCGGCCGCGTTCCTCATCGCCGCCGTGGTCGCCGTACCGCTCGGCATGCTGATCGGTCACACCGGCCGCGGCGCGCTGCTCGTCGTGGTCTCGGCCAACGCGGCCCGCGCGCTGCCCACACTGGGCCTGCTCGTGCTGGTCGTGCTGCTGATCGGCGTCGGCACCGTGCTGCCGGTCCTCATCCCGCTGGTCGTGCTGGCCGTCCCGCCCATCCTCGTGAACACGTACGAAGGGGTGCGCGGGGTGGACGCCGACCTGCGCGACGCCGCGTACGGCATGGGCCTGCGCGGCCGGCAGGTGCTCTTCCAGACGCTCACGCCGGTGGCGCTCCCGCTGATCCTGCTGGGCCTGCGGCTGGCCGCCATCCAGGTCGTCTCGACCGCGACGGTGGCGGCGTTCGTGGGGCTGGGCGGGCTCGGCCGCTTCATCATCGACGGCCTGGCCACCAAGACCTACTCCAGCGTCATCGGGGGAGCGGTGCTCGTGGCGGCACTCGCGCTGGCCGTCCAGCTCGCCTTCACGCTGCTGGACCGGCTCGTGGTCTCGCCGGGCGTGCGCCCCCGCGCGGAGCGGGGAGCGGACGCCGCCCGGTAGGCGGCGTCCCGCCCGCGGTGGACAAGCCGTCCCGCCCCTTCCCGGCGAGCCGTCCCGTTCCTACCGGGCGAGCCGTCCCGTTCCTACCGGGCGAGCCGCCGGACCAGGGCCGCCACCCACACCGAGGCCAGCGCCGCGTACATGGTCAGCAGCAGCACCGTGACCACGGTGTCCGGCCGCGCCGCCGCCCGGGCCGACAGCGTGAGCGAGAGGGGCACGACCAGCGCGAGCGCCGTCGCCCAGCCGCCGACGATCCGGCGGCGGAGGCGGGAACCGGCGTGCGCGGCCTCCTGCACCGGCGTGACGAGCGCCATCGTGGCGGCTCCCGCGGCGCCGGTGGGGGACTCGCCCATGACCACGCCGAGCACGAGCAGGGCCACGCCCGACACGAGGAGCCAGAGGCAGAACAGGGCCGAGCGCGGCTCACCCGTTCGCAGGAGCAGCCGCGTGTACGTCCCTCGCGACAGGCGCAGGGTGACGAGCGCCTCCGACACCCACATCGCCCAGTGCAGCAGCGCGATGAGGACGACGACGGCGATCAGCCAGGGGGCCACGGGCAGCAGGACGACCAGCCACGGGGAGCCCCTGAACCGGCGGGCCAGGCCGGTCGCGAGGCGGTAGACCGGGTTGCGCCGCTTCAGCGCGAGCACGAGGAGCTCCCGCGCCCGGTCGATGCCCGGGTCCAGCCTGAGCACCTCGCGGAACTCGCGGGCGGCCTCCCCCGCGTCGCCGAACAGCAGGAGGGCCCGTCCGCGGACCAGGTGGGACAGGGTGCTCCCGGGATCGAGCCGGACCGCCTCGGCGGCGGCCGTGAGCGCCTCCCGGCCCTCCTCCAGGCCGCAGAGGGCGTCTGCCAGCAGGGCCGTCAGCTCGGCGTCCTGCGGGTCGACGGCGAGCCCCTCCCGCGCGGCGTCCGCCGCGGGCCGCCACTCCTCCAGGCCCAGGTGGGCGCGGGCGACCAGCCGCCACACGTCCACCTGGCCGTGGTCCAGGGCCAGAGCCTCGCGGCCGGCGTCCACGGCCTCGCGGAGCCGGCCCGCGTGCATCAGGACCAGGGCGAGGGCGAGATGCGAGAAGTAGTGGGCGGGTGCGAGCCGCACCGCCTCGCGCGCCTCCGACAGCGCCTCGCCGTCGAGGCCCCTGGCGCTGAGCGCGAAGGCGAGCAGCGCGTGCGCCGTCATGTGCTGAGGGTGGCGGGCGAGCAGGCCGCGCAGCTCCCGCTCGGCGGCCTCGGGCCGGCGCAGCCGCAACAGGGCACGGGCCCGCTGGACGGCCTCCTGCGGGCCCGCCCTGCCCTCGTGCGTGTCCGCGGTCACCAGAGGTCACGCAGCCACGGCAGCAGCTCGTCCCACACGCCGCTCTCGTTGGCGTGCAGGACGTAGTTGCGAGCCGTGCCCAGCCATTCCCTGACGGCCGTCGGCCGGACGGCGCGAGCAGCGGTGAGCAGGTCGGCGGTGGACAGCGGAAGCGGACGACCGGCACGGATCGACTCCTGCAGCCTGGCCTCGACCGCCCGGTCGACCAGGCCCTTGAGGTCCGCCCCGGCGAACCCCTCCGTCGCCCGCGCCACCTGCGCGTAGTCGACGCCGGCGAGGGGCTTGTCCCGGCACAGGATGGACAGGATCGCGGCCCGGGCGTCCGCGTCCGGCGGCGGCACGAACACCATCTGGTCGAACCGGCCGGGGCGGCGGAACGCCACATCGATGTACCAGGGTGCGTTCGTCGCGGCCAGCACGAGCACGCCCTCGTTGGCCTGCTCGTCCACGCCGTCGAGCTCGGCGAGGAACTGGTTGACGATCTGGCGGCCGTGCGCCTGCCGGATGTCCGAGCGGCGGGCCGCCAGGGCGTCGACCTCGTCGAAGAACAGGACGCAGGGCCGGCTGCGGCGGGCCAGGGCGAAGGTCGCGCTCAGGTTGCGCTCGCTCGACCCCACCCACATGTCGAGGATGTCGGCGAGGCCCACGTTGACGAAGGCCGCCCCCAGCTCGCCCGCCGCCGCCCTGGCGAGGTGGGTCTTGCCCGCTCCCGGAGGTCCGTACAGCAGCACGCCGCCGCCGGCCCGCTTGCCGTACGCGGCGAACAGCTCGGGCTGCTGGACCGGCAGCAGCAGTTTCATCCGCAGGGACTCCTTGACCCCGTCCATCCCGGCCACGTCGGCGAAGGTCACCCGGCCGCGCTCCACCTCCGCGGTCGGTTCGGCCCCCCACGGGCCGTACGGGGGACCGGCCGGGGGGTCCGCCGGGCCGGGCACCGAGCCCCGGACGGGCAGGTCGGAGGCGGGCCGGGCGGCGGCCGGGTGCTCGTGGCCGGGCGAACCCCCGGAGGGGGGCGCCTCGGGGCCGGTGAGGAGGGCGTCGAGCCGCGGGTCGGTCAGCGAGGGGTCGCGGGCGACCGCCTCGCGGTACCTGGCCGCCGCGCCGGCCGCGTCGCCCTCCCCCAGCAACGCCCGCGCCGCGAGCAGGGCCGCCCGCGGCGGGTACGGAGACGTCGCGAGGAGAGACTCCAGCGCCACCAGCGCCGCCCCGTTCTTGCCCTGCCCGACGAACGTCTCGGCCAGCCCGACGATCACGTCCGGGTCGGCGGGGGCGAGCACGAGCGCCGCCTGGAACTCGGCCTCCGCCTCCGCGAGATGTCCCGCGGCCAGCAGCAGGCCGGCCAGGTGCCGGCGCAGCGGAAGGTTGTCCGGCGAGAGGCGGGCCGCCTCGCGCAGCGCCCGCAGAGCGGCGTCGTCGGTCACATGCCCACGTCCTTCCGGTGCCGTCGTCCGAGATCGACTCCAGTCTCGTGGCGTACGGCGCGGCCCGGCACCGGATTTTCGGAATGCCCGCGACGTGGACGACCGCGAGTATGGGGCAGAGGGGCCGGGCTTCGGTCATCCGATTTTGTCGGCCTTGTGTGCTACTCCTAGGTGGCTAGTCTGGGCCACGGCCGCGTGCTCACCCGTGGCCGATCGGGGTGAAGGGGAGGAGGCGCACGTTGGAACGTCCGCTAATCTCCTATTTATCTCCCAAAAATGAAGGGATTGCACGATGAGACGCATACTCGGCGTCGCGGCGGTCGTCCTGACCGCGGCGCTTTCGCTATCTGCGTGCGGGGGCTCCGACCCGCTGACCTCCGCCACCCCCGCCGCGCCCGCCTCATCGGGCGGCGCCGCCGGCTCCTCCACGGTCGTCGTCGGCTCGTTCAACTTCCCCGAAAGCGTCCTGCTGGCCTCGATCTACGCGCAGGCCCTCAAGGCCAAGGGCGTCACGGTCGAGGAGAAGCCCAACATCGGCAGCCGCGAGGTCGTCTTCGACCAGGTCAAGAGCGGGGGCCTCACGATCCTGCCGGAGTACATCGGCTCCCTTCTCGCCTTCGTCGACAAGAACACCACGGCGAAGACCAAGGACGAGATCGTCGCGTCGCTCAAGGAGAAGCTGCCCTCCGGGCTTGAGGTCCTGGAGCCCGCCGAGGCGCAGGACAACAACTCGCTGACGGTCACCAAGGAGACCGCCACGAAGTACAAGCTGACCACGATCGAAGACCTGGCCAAGGTGTCCAAGGACTTCGTCGTGGGCGGGCCGCCGGAGTTCAAGCAGCGCCAGGAGCAGAACTTCAAGACGGTGTACGGCCTGGAGTTCAAGCAGTGGAAGCCGACCGGTGACACGACCGCCGACGCCATCAAGAGCGGCACGGTCCAGGTGGGCAACGTGTTCACGACCGACCCGAAGATCGTCCTCAACGACCTGGTGCCGCTGCAGGACAACAAGAACGCCTTCGGCTCGGAGAACGTCACGCCCCTCGTCTACAAGGCCGGCGTGAACGACGCCGTCGTGTCCACCCTGAACGCGATCTCCGCGAAGCTCGACACCACCACTCTGGTGTCGCTGATGAAGCGGGTCGCGGTCGACAAGGACGACCCGCCGGCGGTGGCCAAGGACTGGCTGACCCAGAACGGCCTCGGGTAACCGAGGTGATCGAGGGCCGGCTCTCCCGACGGGAAGCCGGCCCTCCCCGCTTCCTGGACGGCTTCCCGGACGGCGCCGACCGCCGGTGTCCGCCCGGGCTCGTCAGGCGCCGCGGCGGGCGCGGGCGCGGCGCTTGCCCTCGTGCATGGCCTGCACCCGGGCCACCGGGATCGTGTGGCCCTCGGCGATCAGGTCGGCGGGCAGCGCCTGGGGTCCGGGCATGTGCTCGGCCCAGGGGTCCCCGCCGCCCAGCAGGCCGGGGACGGTCCGGATCGTGAAGTCCTTCGGCGTGACGCGGTCGAGGTCCTCCCAGGCCACCGGGAACGACACCGGCGCCCCCGGCCGAACTCGCGGGCTGTAGGCCGCCACGACCGTCGCCCCGCCGGCCCGCGTCGAGTCGAGGAACACCTTCCCGCCCCGGTCCTCCCGGATGAACGCCGTCGTGGCGAGCGCCGGGTCGAGACGCTCGGCCCGCGCGGCGAGCGCCCGGGTGGCCGCGGCCACGTCCTCCACCGGGACTCCGGGGCCGATCGGCACGAACACGTGCACGCCCTTGGCGCCGCTGGTCTTCACCGCGCCCGCCAGTCCCGCGTCGGCCAGCGCCTGGCGCACCAGCAGGGCGGCCCGTACGGCGAGGGGGAACGCGTCCCCCTCGGGAGGGTCGAGGTCGAGCACGAGATGCGTGGGCCGTCCCCACTCGTCCGACCGGAACAGCGCCGGGTGGTACTCCACGGCCCTCTGGTTGGCGAACCACAGTAGCGTCCGGCGGTCGTCGCACAGGGCGTAGGTGACCTCCCGGCGCGAGCTCTCCGCCCACATGGCGACGGTCCGCACCCACTCCGGGGCGTACTTGGGCACGTTCTTCTGCATGAACGGCTCCTGGCCCTGGCGGACCCGGATCACCGAGAGGGGACGGTCCCGCAGGACCGGGATGACGCGGTCACGGACGGCGTCGAGGTAGTCCACCAGGTCGCGTTTGGTCGCGTCCGAGGCGTCGAACAGCGGCTGGTCGAGGTTCGTGAGCGACACCCCGTCGCGCGCCTCATCCGTGGTCATCCGATCACCATGCCCCGGCCTGGACCCGGCCAACCCTCCGTACCCGGCCTCCGCGCCGGACGGCATGATGAACCGCGGGAGACGAAGGAGGCCTGACCGTGGGGGGTTCGTTCACCGAGGCGATGGCGCAGCTGGCCGCCGGCGTGGGGGTGGTGACGGTCAGGGACGACCGCGACGACCTCGGGACGACGGTCGCGACGCTGATGTCGGTGTCGCTCGACCCGCCCCTCGTCCTGGTCAGCCTCGCCTCCGCGGGCTACCTCGCCGAGGTGCTGCTGCGCCGCGACCTGTGGGCGGCCACGCTCCTCGCCGACGGTCAGCAGGCGGTCGCGTCCCGGTTCGCGACGCCCGGCAGGCCGAGCGCGCGGCTGCTGCTGGCGGGCGTCCCCCACCACCGCGGGGAGCGCACGGAGGCGCTCGTGGTGGACGGGGGAGTCGCCGCCGTCGAGGTGGAGACGGTCCGCGTCGTCCCGGCCGGGGACCACACGCTGTTCGTCGGCGCGGTCCTGTCCGTGGACTACGTCGACGGGACCCGCGCCCCCCTCATCCGCCTCCGATCCCGCTACCGCCCGGTGACGTGACCCGTCAGCGGATGGTCCACCAGCCGGGCAGCACGAGCGGGCCGTACGAGGGCAGGTTCAGCTCGCCGGCCAGGCGCGCGAGCGGGCCCCACGCCTCCAGGCGCACCCGGGCGAGGGCGGCCGACCGGTCCTCGCTCGACTCCGCCGGCCGCAGCCGCTCCAGCGGGTGCAGGCGCGGGTAGGTCCGCACCGGCGCGTCGACGGCCAGGCCGGCCTTCTTGCGGGCCAGGGCCAGCGCGTCCTCCAGGCCGCCGAGCTCGTCTACCAGGCCGTTCCCCGAGGCGTCGGCGCCGGTCCAGACCCGGCCCCTGGCCAGCTCGTGGGCCCGATCCCGGCTGATGCCGCGGCCCTCGGCCACCTTGCCCACGAAGTCGTCGTAGATCCGGTCCAGCCACGCGTTGACCCGCGCCCACTGGGCGTCGGAGAACTCCCGGCTCGTGGAGAACATGCCGGCGTTCGCCCCCTCGGTCACCGCCTCGGTGACCACGCCGAGCTTGCCGAGCAGCTCGCCGACGACAGGCTTGCCGCCGAAGACGCCGATCGAGCC
This sequence comes from Microbispora corallina, assembly GCF_016863035.1. Classification (GTDB taxonomy): domain Bacteria; phylum Actinomycetota; class Actinomycetes; order Streptosporangiales; family Streptosporangiaceae; genus Microbispora; species Microbispora corallina. Next base: position 272,593 of record NZ_BOOC01000013.1, on the reverse strand, counting down.
GGTCAGCGTCCCGGGCTGGGCCACGATCAGGTCCGCGGCCATCGACACGAAGTACCCGCCGGAGGCGGCCAGGTCGCCCATCGAGACCACGACCGGCTTGCCGGCCCTCCGGGCCAGCACGACCTCGCGCCAGATGGCGTCCGAGGCGACGTACGACCCTCCGGGGCTGTCCACCCGGAACACGATGGCCCGGACCTTCTCGTCGCGGCGGGCCGAGCGCAGGGCCGCGCTGATCGTGTCGGAGCCCATCGCGCCCCCGCCGCCGAGCGGGGAGCGGCCGCTGCGGCCCAGCCGGATCATGCCCGTGCCGTGGACCAGGGCGACCACGTCGCCGCCGGGGTGCGGCAGCCGCTTGGCCAGGGCGGTCTTGGCGTACCGGGACACGTACAGGAGGTGGGCGTCCTCGCCGACCGTCTCCTCGTAGACCTCGTCGCGGTACTTGAGGGCGTCCACCAGTCCGGCCTCGACGGCCTCGACGCCGATGAACGGGCCCTGGTCGATCAGCTCCCGCACCCGGGCCGGGTCGAGCGAGCGGGCCTCGGTGATGCCGGCCGTGATCTGCTCGGTCACCGACTCGGCGATGCGCCCCGCCGACTCCCGGTGCGGCTCGGTCATGTGGTTCTGCGTGAAGGTGTTGGCCGCGGTCTTGTACTCGTGCCGCTGGCCGAGCTGGTACTCCACGCCGGCCTTCGCCAGCGCGTCGCGCAGGAACCGCTGCTCCAGCGCGATGCCGGTGAGCCCCACGTCGCCCGACGGCTGGAGGTAGACCCGCTCGAACGCGCTCGCCAGGTAGTAGGGGACGGTCCCCGCGCCGAACTCGCCGAACGTCTCGGCGAACGCGACCGTCCGCTTTCCGGCGGCCCGGAGCTTCAGCACGGCCGTGCGGAGCTCCTGGACCATGCCGAGGCCGAGGGGGTTGCCGCCGATCTTCACGATGAGGGCGGTGACCCGGGGGTCCTTCCTGGCCCGCTTGAGCCCGGACAGCACGTCCGCGAGCCGGGCCTTGCGCATGGACAGCAACGCGCCGACCGGGTCGGCGGGCGGTCCCTCTGACAGTCCCTCGGTGAGGTCGAGTTCGAGCACGAGCGGTGCGGTACGGCGCTGCCGCAGCTTGTCGACGGTCTCCAGGATCGTCCTCGTCGCGTCCATAAATGCCACCATAAGCGAAGGTTTCTTCCCTGCTACCTCCCTCGGGCAACGCGTCTCCCCGAAGTCACGGCCGCCACACAGGCGGCGGCGAACGGGGCCGGCCCCCGCGTGCCGAGGCGCGCGGGGGGCGGGTGGGGGGTGCCGATCGAGGGCGCGACGATCTAGTTGAGACCGGTGGACATGGCGGTGATCAGCTCACCGTTCGCGGTGTCGCCGCTCGCCTCCCAGAAGAAGGCGCCGCCGAGGCCCTGGTTCTTCGCGTAGGTCATCTTGCCCGCGATCGTGACGGGGGTGTCGTAGCTCCACCAGTTGCCGCCGCACTTGGCGTACGCCGTACCGGCGACGGTCCCGGTCGCGGGGCAGCTGTTCTTCAGGACCTTGTAGTCCTCGATTCCGGCCTCGTAGGTGCCGGGGGCCGCGCCCGTCGCCGAGCCGCCGGGGGCGGCCTGGGTGACGCCGGTCCAGCCACGGCCGTAGAAGCCGATGCCGAGCAGCAGCTTGCTCGCCGGCACGCCCTTGCTCTTCAGCTTCTGGATCGCCGCGTCCGAATAGAACCCGGCGGTCGGGATGCCGCTGTAGGAGGTGAGCGGTGAGTGCGGCGCCGTCGGGCCGGTGGCCGCCCAGGCGCCGAAGTAGTCGTAGGTCATCACGTCGTACCAGTCGACGTACTGCGCGGCCGAGTCGTAGCCGCCCACGTCGATCTTGCCGCCGCCGGTGCCGTCCGCGGTGATGGCCGAGGTGATCAGGTAGTTCTGCCCGAATCTGGCGCGCAGCGCCCTCATCAGGTTGCCGTACGCCGCGGTGCCGCTGCTGTCGCAGCTGAGGCCGCAGGAGTTCGGGTACTCCCAGTCGATGTCGATGCCGTCGAACACGTCGGCCCACCGCGGGTCCTCGACCACGTTGTAGCAGGAGTCGGCGAACGCCGTGGGGTTGGCCGCGGCCTGCGTGAAGCCGCCGGAGTAGGTCCAGCCGCCGAAGGAGAACAGCACCTTGATCTTCGGGTAGAGCGCCTTGAGCTTGCGGAGCTGGCCGAAGTTGCCGCGCAGCACGCCGGCGTCCCAGGTGTCGGCCTTGCCGTCCACGCTGTTGGCGGTCGTGTACGCCATGTCGTAGTCGGCGTAGGTGTCCGACAGCACGCACCGGCCGTTGGTCACGTTGCCGAAGGCGTAGACGAGGTGCGTGAGCTTGGCGGCCGAGCCGCTGGTCACCAGGTTCTTGACGAAGTACTGCCGGCCGTAGACGCCCCAGTTCGTAAAGTAGCCGACGACCTTCTTGCCGCCGCCCGGCCCCGTCGGGGTGACGGTCGGGGTCGGCGTCGGGGTCGGCGTCGGGGTCGGCGTGGGCGTCCTGGTGGGGCTCACGGTCGGGGTCGGCGTGGGCGTGGGCGTCCTGGTGGGGCTGACCGTCGGCGTGGGCGTCGGCGTGGAGGTGCCCGAGAGGGGCTTCCACAGGGCCGGCACGTTCGGCGGCTCCCAGCCGACGAGGGACGTGTGCGCCTGGATCGCCTCGTAGTCCTTGCCCGAGTACGTGACCCGGGCGCCGACGGCGTAGGACGTGTTCGGGGCCCACGCCGCGTAGGCCATGGCGACCAGCCCGCCGCGCGGAGCGGTGACGGAGGCGCCGGCGCCGGCGGTTCCGAGGGCGAGCGGCGCCAGCAGCGCGGCGCCGGCGAGGAGGGACCCGAGCAGGATTCTTCGCAAGGATGGCTCCAGGTTGGGGGGAGGGGAGACCTGGCACTACTCATAGGAAAGTTTCCTATCAGTAGTCGGAGCCTACGGAGCGCTTCACCCGCCGGTCAACGGATCCGGACGCGGTTAACCCCCGCTTAAGCCTCCCCTAAGGAGCCCGCCCGGGTCAGGCCGGCTCGGCCACGCCCCCCTCCTCCTTCGGGCGTCCCGGCTCCTCCGCGGGCACGACGGTCTCCCGCGCGATCTCCTCGACCAGCTCCTCCACGAGCTCGCTCGTGGGCTCCTCGCGCAGCTCCACGGCCGGCTCGACCCGCGACCGCAGCCACACCGCGCCCAGCGGCGGCACCCGCAGGCGCACCGAGTACGGCAGGCCGTGCCGGGGGACGTCGACCGCGTCCACGCCGCCCATGTTGCCGACGCCGCTGCCCGAGTACTCGTACGCGTCGGTGTTGAGGACCTCCTCCCAGCGGCCGCCGACGGGCAGGCCCAGGTGGTAGTCGTCGTGGGGGCCGCCGGAGAAGTTGGCCACGCAGGCGATCACCGAGCCGTCCGTGCCGTACCGCAGGAAGGAGAACACGTTCCCCGGGGCGTCGTCGGCGTCGATCCAGCGGAAGCCGTCCGCCGTGTAGTCCTGGGAGTGGAGGGCGGGGGTGTCCCGGTAGATCCGGTTCAGGTCCTTGACCAGCCGCTGGACGCCCTGGTGGTAGTCGAAGTCCAGCACCCACCAGTCGAGGCCGTTCGCCTCGGACCACTCGGCCCCCTGGCCGAACTCGCCGCCCATGAACAGCAGCTGCTTGCCGGGGTGCGCCCACATGAACGCGTACAGCGCGCGCAGGTTGGCGAAGCGCTGCCACTCGTCGCCGGGCATCTTGCCGAGCAGCGACCCCTTGAGGTGCACGACCTCGTCGTGGGAGAGCGGCAGCACGAAGTTCTCCGAGAAGGCGTACATCAAGGAGAACGTCATCTGGTGGTGGTGGTACTGCCGGAAGACCGGCTCGTGGGCCAGGTAGTTGAGCGTGTCGTGCATCCAGCCCATGTTCCACTTGAAGCCGAAGCCGAGCCCGCCGAGGTGGACGGGCCGCGACACGCCGGGCCACGCCGTGGACTCCTCGGCGATGGTCACGATGCCCGGCTCCTCGCGGTACACAACCGCGTTCATCTCCTTGAGGAACTCGATGGCGTCGAGGTTCTCCCTGCCGCCGTACTCGTTGGGCGTCCACTCGCCCTCGCGCCGGGAGTAGTCGAGGTAGAGCATCGAGGCCACGGCGTCCACCCGCAGGCCGTCGACGTGGAACTCCTTCAGCCAGTAGAGCGCGTTGGCCACCAGGAAGTTGCGGACCTCGTTGCGGCCGAAGTCGAAGACGTAGGTGCCCCAGTCGGGGTGGGTGCCGCGGCGCGGGTCGCCGTGCTCGTAGAGCGGGGTGCCGTCGAAGCGGGCCAGCGCCCACTCGTCCATGGGGAAGTGCGCGGGCACCCAGTCGACGATCACGCCGATGCCGGCCCGGTGCAGCTCGTCCACGAAATGGCGGAAGTCGTCGGGCGAGCCGAACCGCGCGGTGGGGGCGTAGTAGGAGGTCACCTGGTAGCCCCACGAGCCGCCGAAGGGGTGCTCGGCCACCGGCAGGAACTCCACGTGGGTGAAGCCCATCTCCTTCACGTACGCGACCAGTTCCTCGGCCAGCCGCCGGTACGACAGCCCGGGCCGCCACGAGCCCAGGTGGACCTCGTACACGCTCATCGGCTCGGCCAGCGCCGACCTCCCGGCACGGCCGGCCATCCAGTCCTCGTCCCGCCACTCGTACGAGGGCCGGTCCACGATGGAGGCGGTCGCCGGCGGCACCTCGGTCCTGCGGGCCATCGGGTCGGCCTTCTCCCGCCACACGCCGTCGAGGCCGAGGATCTGGAACTTGTACCGGGCGCCGGGGCCGACGTCGGGGATGAACAGCTCCCACACCCCCGACCTGCCGAGCGAGCGCATCGGGTGGGCGCCGCCGTTCCAGTGGTTGAAGTCGCCGATCACCCGCACGCCCTGCGCGTTCGGCGCCCACACCGTGAAGGCCGTGCCGTCCACGTCCTCGTGCCGCATCACCCGCGCGCCGAGCGCCTCCCACAGCCGCTCGTGCCGTCCCTCGGCGATCAGGTGCAGGTCCAGCTCGCCCAGCGTCGGCCAGTGCCGGTACGGGTCGTCGGTCTCGTACGGATGGGCCTCGGGATAGGTGATCCGCAGACGATAGTCGGGGACCTTGTCCAGACCTGGGAGCGTCACCTCGAACACCCCGAAGGCGACGTGCGCCATCTCGTGCGCGGAGCCGTCGACGAGTACCTCGACCTTCTCCGCGAAGGGGCGCAGGGCCCGTACCGTCACGCCGTCGGGGCCGGGGTGGGCACCGAGGATCGCGTGGGGGTCGTGGTGCGCGCCGCCTGCCAGCCGGTCCAAATCCATGCTCTTACCCTGCCCTAGAACCATCCCACACCCCAACAAACTGAGGTCGGAAGGAGAATGCCCGAGAACGTCGCGATCTCACCCGCGACACGAGATCGTTCGCCGCGCACGCCGGGTGCCGCGTGCGGACGGCGCGTGCCGCGCGCGTTTGGCGCCTGCCGCGTGCCGCGGCGCGGGAGCGTGCCGGAGCCGGGCCCGCCGCGCCGCGCGAGGCCGTGTGCGTACGGGGCGCGGGGACGTCCGGGGACGCCGCGTGGAGGGCGTCCCCGGGCCGTCACTCCTCGCCGAACGCGGCGAGCGGGATCGGCAGCCAGGACGGGCGGTTGCGGGCCTCGTAGACGACCTCGTAGACGGCCTTGCTCAGCTCCAGGGCCCGCAGCAGGATGGCGTCGTCGCCCCGGATGCGGCCGCCGCCCTGGGAGTAGCCCGCCAGGAAGGCCGACTTGTTGCGGGCCGACCACTCCCGCGCCCGGCCCTCCAGTTCGTCCGCGCCCGGATGGCCGGCGAGCAGGTGCCGCGCCGCGTAGTCGAACGACCGGAGCATGCCGGCCACGTCGCGCAGCGGCGAGTCGGGCGCCCGCCGCTCCGACAGCGGCTGCCCCGGCTCTCCCTCGAAGTCGAGCACCACCCAGTCGGCCGTGGTCCGCATGACCTGGCCCAGGTGGTAGTCCCCGTGGACCCGCTGGACCGGAATCTCGTGCTCGATGTCGGCCATGCGGTCGAACGCCTGGGCGGCGACATCCGCGTGCTCCGCGAGGGCCGGCACCTCGGCCACCGCCTTCTCCAGGCGGCGGCGGAAGCGCTCGGTCATCCGCTTGATCTCCGGCGGCTCGATCGTCCCGGTGGGGAACGCCTCGGCCAGCTCCCGGTGGACCTGCGCCGTCGCCTCGCCCAGCCGGCACGCCTCGGCCACGAAGTCGCCTCCGGCGTCCTCGGCGGGCATCTCGCCCGGGCTGGCGTACAGGTCCCGGACGCTGGTCAGCGCCATGGTCCAGCCGTCGTTGGCGTTCGGCAGGTACTCCTGCAGGATCGCCAGCGTCGTCGGCTCGCCGTCCAGTTCGGTGTCCATCCACCCGTACGGCCGGGCGACGTGGGTCGACCCGGCCTCGGCGAGCGCGCTGACGATCTCCAGCTCGGGGTTGACCCCCGGGTTCAGCTGCCGGAACAGCTTGAAGATGTACGCGTCGCCGTAGACGAGCGATGTGTTGGACTGCTCGGCGGTCAGCACGAGGCTGCGCTGGGAGGTGTCGATTGCCGCGTGCGGCGCGCTGTGGAAGGCGACGCCGTTCGCGCGCCGGTCGTCGTCCATCCCGTGCAGCAGGTGGCACGTCAGCGACGCGTCGTGCATCGCGTCGTAGAGGTGCCGCTCGCGGCCGTCCCACTCGCAGGCGCCGATACCGACGTGTTTCAGCCGGTCCGGCAGATGGTCGCGAACGCCGACGAGGATCTGGTAGCGCGTCCTGCGCTCCTCCTGCCGTACGGACACGATCAGATGGACCAGGCCAGGATCGCCCGCGACGATTTCGGTCTGGGTGTCGACGGACAGGTCATCGATGGCGCGGCCCTTGCCGGCGAACCACCGCTGCCCGGTGATCCAGCCGGCGAGGAGCCCGTGAAGTGAAGTGATTACTCCTCCTTCGTGCCGGCCGTCCTGTGCGTGACGGGCAAGGTGAACCAGTAGAACCCATGCCCAGGAAGCGTCAAAAGATACGGAAGTTCGCCGATTGGGGGGAAAGGAACTCCGCCCATGCACTCCACCGGGGTGGAGCCCTCGAACCTGCGCAGGTCGAGCTCCACCGGCTGGGGGAACCGGGACAGGTTGTTGACGCACAGGACGCGGTCGTCACCCAGCTCGCGGACGAAGGCCAGCACGCTCGGGTTGGAGGAGTTCAGCTCGGTGAAGTCGCCGAGGCCGAACACGGGGTGGCGCTTGCGGATCTCGATCATGCGCTTGGTGAAGTGCAGGAGCGAGCTCGCGCTCTTCTGCTGCGCCTCGACGTTGATCGCCTGGTAGCCGTAGATCGGGTCCATGATCACGGGGAGGTACAGGCGGCCGGGGTCGCAGGTGGAGAAGCCGGCGTTGCGGTCGGGCGTCCACTGCATCGGGGTGCGGACGCCGTCGCGGTCGCCGAGCCAGATGTTGTCGCCCATGCCGATCTCGTCGCCGTAGTACATCACGGGCGAGCCGGGCAGGCTGAGCAGCAGGGCGGTGAACAGCTCGATCTGGTTGCGGTCGTTGTCGAGCAGCGTCGCCAGCCGGCGGCGGATGCCGACGTTGGCCCGCATCCGCGGGTCCTTGGCGTACTCGGAGTACATGTAGTCGCGCTCTTCGTCCGTGACCATCTCGAGCGTGAGCTCGTCGTGGTTGCGCAGGAAGATGCCCCACTGGCAGTTCTCGGGGATCTTGGGCGTCTGGGCCAGGATCTCCGAGATCGGGTAGCGCGACTCCCGCCGCACGGCCATGAAGATGCGCGGCATCAGCGGGAAGTGGAACGCCATGTGGCACTCGTCGCCGCCGGTGACCGGGTCGCCGAAGTACTCCACCACGTCGGCCGGCCACTGGTTGGCCTCGGCCAGCAGGACGCGGTCGGGGTAGAGGCGGTCCACCTCGGCCCGCACCCGCTTGAGGTACTCGTGGGTCCTCGGCAGGTTCTCGCAGTTGGTGTCCTCCTGCTCGAACAGGTATGGGATGGCGTCCATCCGGAACCCGTCGATGCCGAGGTCGAGCCAGAACCGCAGGACCTCCAGCATCGCCTCCTGCACGTCCGGGTTCTCGTAGTTGAGGTCCGGCTGGTGGTGGAAGAAGCGGTGCCAGTAGTACTGGCCGCGCACCGAGTCGTACGTCCAGTTGGACGACTCGGTGTCGACGAAGATGATCCGGGCGTCCGGGTACTTCTCGTCGGTGTCGCTCCACACGTAGAAGTCGCCGTACGGGCCGTCGGGGTCGTTGCGCGACGCCTGGAACCAGGGGTGCTGGTCGCTGGTGTGGTTCATGACGAGGTCGGCGATCACGCGGATGCCGCGCTTGTGCGCCTCGTCGACCAGCCTGACGAAGTCCCCCAGGTCGCCGAACTCGGGGAGGATCTTCATGAAGTCGGAGATGTCGTAGCCGCCGTCGCGCAACGGGGACTCGTACAGCGGCAGCAGCCAGAGACAGTCGACGCCCAGCCACTGTATGTAGTCGAGCTTGTCGATGAGGCCGCGGATGTCGCCGGTGCCGTCGCCGTTCGAGTCGGCGAAGCCGCGGATCAGCACCTCGTAGAAGACAGCTCGTTTGTACCAGTACTGATCCCGGGGCTTCTCGTGCGTGAAGGTGTTCGGGATGGGCTGGCTGTGGCTGGGCTGAGGCGTCGAGCTCACCTGTTGACTCCCCGGATGTGCCTGGCTGCGCTCACGGGCGGTGCGCTGACCCGTGGCGGAGCGTGAAGATGTGTGCGGGATTGACATATGGGTCGAGGCGCACGTAGTTGCTCTGCCCCCACCGGTACGACTCGCCCGACAGTTGGTCGTCCACGACGAACTCGGCTTGCCAGTCGAGACCGAGGGCGGGCATGTCGAGCCGGACCGTCGCCTCGCGCGTGTTGTGCGGATCCAGATTCACGACGGCCAGCACGACATCGCCTAGGCCGTGCCGTCGTGTGGCCGTGTCGTAGGCGCCGTTCAGCCGCTTCGAGAAGCAGATCAAATCCGGCTGGTCGACGTTGTGAAACCGTAGGTTACGCAATTCCTGGAGTGCCGGGTGGGCTCTTCTCAACAAATTGAGCTGTGTGATGAAGGGGGCGAGGCTGCGGCCCTCACGCTCCGCGGTCGCCCAGTCACGCGGCCTGTACTGGTATTTCTCGCTATCGAGGTACTCCTCGCTGCCCGGGCGGACCGGGACGTTCTCCGCCAGCTCGTACCCAGCGTAAACCCCCCAGGTCGGGGCCATCAGGGCGGCCAGCACGGCCCTGATCTTGAACCCGGGGACGCCTCCGTGCTGGAGATATTCGTGGAGGATGTCGGGCGTGTTGACGAACAGGTTGGGCCGCAGGAAGTGCGAGGTCTCGTGGGAGAGCTCGGACAGGTACTCCTCGACCTCCGGCTTGCTGTTGCGCCAGGTGAAGTAGGTGTACGACTGGTGGAACCCGACCTTGGCCAGCGTCTGCATCATGGCCGGCCGGGTGAACGCCTCGGCCAGGAACAGCACGTCCGGGTCGGTTGTGTTGATGTCGGCCAGCAGCCGCTCCCAGAACCGCACCGGCTTGGTGTGCGGGTTGTCCACCCGGAAGATCCGCACGCCGTGGTCCATCCAGTGCCGGACCACCCGCTTCACCTCGGCGTACAGGCCCTCTGGGTCCTTGTCGAAGTTCAGCGGATAGATGTCCTGGTACTTCTTGGGCGGGTTCTCGGCGTACGCGATGGTCCCGTCGGCCCGGATGTTGAACCACTCGGGATGCTCCTTGACCCAGGGGTGGTCGGGGGAGCACTGCAGAGCGAGGTCGAGCGCGACCTCCAGGCCGAGCTCGCGCGCCCGGGCGACGAACGCGTCGAAGTCCTCGATGGTGCCGAGATCGGGGTGGATGGCGTCGTGGCCGCCCTCCTCGGCGCCGATGGCCCAGGGGGAGCCGGGGTCGTACTGGTCGGGGGTGAGGGTGTTGTTGCGGCCCTTGCGGAACTGCGTCCCGATCGGGTGGATCGGGGGCAGGTAGACCACGTCGAAGCCCATCTGGGCGACCGCCGGGAGCCGCTTCGCCGCCGTCCGGAAATTTCCGGACTTGGGGGCGACGGCGCCCTCGGGGTCGATCACGGCGCCCTCGGACCGGGGGAAGAACTCGTACCAGGAGCCGAACAGCGCGCGCCGCCGGTCGACCCGGATCCGGTTCCTGCCCGACCGTGTGAGCAGGTCCCGCAGGGGGTGGGCCGCGATCAGCGCCGCGGTCTCCGGCATCTGGACCACGGCGAATCGGGCCCTGGGGTCCACGTTGTCGTCCCGCAGGCGCCCCGCCACCGCGAGCAGCGCGGCCCGGTGGCCGCACGTGCCGTCGGAGGTGCGGCAGTCGGCCGCCCGCACGCCCTTGGCCGCGCGTTCGAACAGGCGGGCGCCCTCCTCGCACATGAGGTCGGCGTCGAGCCCACGCGGGATCTTGATGCCCGCGTCGTGCAACCACGTCGCGACGGGGTCGCTCCACGCCTCGACGCGGTAGTGCCACAGGCCCTCGGAGGGCAGCGACACCTCCACCGTCCAGCGGTCGGTGCCGGGCGAGGTCTCCCGCATCGGCAGCATCCGGCCCGGCGTGCCGGCCGGGTCGATCAGCACGGCGCCGGCGGCCACGGCGTCGTGTCCTTCGCGGAACACCGTCGCGCTGATCTCGAAGGTCTCACCCGCGGCCGCTTTGGCCGGGCGCTGCCCGCAGTCGACCACGGGCTGGATGTCCTGGATGGGAATTCGTCCGATCATCGTCACTCAAATCAGGGTCGGCACCGGGTGCCGCCGGGCTTCCGGGGCAAGTCTGATCTTTGCGTGTTCACGAGGCTCTGCGGTACTGCGGGTCGTGCTCAGGTCAGCACAAGACGGGACCCGTCGCCGGGCCCGCTCGTCACTCCTACAGGGGTTGCCCTAATAGTCCACTCTTACCCCTGCCAATGAAAGACGGCTCCACCGTGTTTGGCGCGTCGCCGGGGGGAGATCGATCATTGCGGTGACGAGCCGCCGGGTTGCCGTCGGCATCACCACGACCAGTGTAGTTTGGTGAGGTTTGAGCCGGTTTGTAGGTGGTGAGAGCGCTATGCAGAAAGCCAAGGGGGCACGCCGCGCCGGGCGGTGCCCCTTCCCCGAACAAAGAGTGTTCCGGTCGCGCGTCGTGGCGCTGAGTAACTAGGGTCTGGCCCCGTGAGAGCTATCCGCAGGTTCACCGTCCGCACCGTTCTTCCGCCCCAGCTCGCGCCGCTCGGCGAGCTGGTCCAGAACCTCCGCTGGTCGTGGCACCCGGAGACCATGGACCTGTTCGCCGAGGTGGATCCCGAGGTCTGGGAGCGCGTTGAGCACGACCCCGTGGCGCTGCTCGGCGCCGTCGAGGCCGACCGGCTGCGCGAGCTGGCCCAGGATCGGCGCTTTCTGCGCAGGCTGGCGGACGCCGCCGACGACCTTCGCGAGTACATGACCGCGCCCCGGTGGTACCAGTCGCTCGACGGCGCTCCCGCCGCCATCGGCTACTTCTCCCCCGAGTACGGCATCGCCGCCGCTCTCCCGCAGTACTCGGGCGGCCTCGGCATCCTCGCCGGCGACCACCTCAAGGCCGCCAGCGACCTCGGCGTGCCGATCCTCGGCGTCGGCCTCCTCTACCGGCACGGCTACTTCACCCAGTCGCTGTCGGCCGAGGGCTGGCAGCTTGAGCACTACCCCTCGCTCGACCCCGGCGGCCTGCCGCTCACGCTCCTCAAGGAGGAGGACGGCTCCCCGGCCCGCGTCAAGATCGGCCTTCCCGGCGGCCGCGCGCTGCACGCCCAGATCTGGGTGGCGCAGGTCGGCCGGGTCCCGCTGCTGCTGCTCGACTCCGACGTCGCCGAGAACGACGCGGCGGCCCGCGACGTGACCGACCGCCTGTACGGCGGGGGCACCGACCACCGCCTCATGCAGGAGCTGCTGCTCGGCGTCGGGGGCGTGCGCGCCCTGCGGGCCTACTGCCGGATCACCGGCCACCCCGAGCCGGAGGTCTTCCACACCAACGAGGGCCACGCGGGTTTCCTCGGCCTGGAGCGCATCCGGGAGCTGACCGAGGCCCGGCTGTCGTTCGAGGAGGCCCTGGAGGCCGTCCGGGCCGGCACGGTCTTCACCACCCACACGCCGGTGCCCGCCGGCATCGACCGGTTCCCCGTCGAGATGATCGCCCGGCAGTTCGGCGGGTCGAACGCCTGGCCGACCGTCAACGTGGACCGCATCCTGGAGCTGGGCGCGGAGCCCGACGGGCCCGACTCCGACAAGGCCGTCTTCAACATGGCCGTCATGGGCATGCGGCTGGCCCAGCGGGTCAACGGCGTCTCCGAGCTGCACGGCCAGGTCAGCCGGGAGATGTTCCAGGGCCTGTGGCCCGGCTTCGACGTCGACGAGGTGCCGATCGGCTCGATCACCAACGGCGTCCACGCCCCCTCCTGGGTGGGTCGCGAGATCATGGAGCTGGCCGGCCGGGAGCTGCCCGGGATGATCGACAGGACCCAGGGCTGGGAGGGCGTGCAGAAGCTCTCCGACGCCGACATCTGGGGCATCCGCGGCCGTCTGCGCGCCGGGCTGGTCGAGGAGGCCCGCAGGCGCATGAAGCGGTCGTGGCGGCAGCGCGGCGCCACCGAGGCCGAGCTGGGCTGGATCGACGAGGCCCTCGACCCCGGCGTGCTGACGATCGGGTTCGCCCGCCGGGTGCCGTCGTACAAGCGGCTGACGCTCATGCTGTCCGACCCCGACCGGCTCCGCCGCCTGCTGCTCGACCCGGACAAGCCCGTCCAGATCGTGATCGCGGGTAAGGCGCACCCGGCCGACGAGGGCGGCAAGAAGCTGATCCAGCAGATCGTCCGGTTCGCCGACCAGGAGGACGTGCGGCACCGCATCGTCTTCCTGCCCGACTACGACATGGCGCTCGGCCGGCTCATGGTCACCGGCTCGGACGTGTGGATGAACAACCCGCTGCGCCCGCTCGAGGCGTGCGGCACGTCCGGCATGAAGGCGGCGCTCAACGGCGGCCTCAACCTGTCCATCCGCGACGGGTGGTGGGACGAGTGGTACGACGGCACCAACGGCTGGGCCATCCCCAGCGCGGACGGCGTCGTCGACCCCGAGCGCCGCGACGAACTGGAGGCCTCCGCCCTCTACGACATCATCGAGCGGGAGGTCGCCGACCGGTTCTACGACCGGGCGCCCGACGGCCTGCCCCGGCGGTGGCTGGAGATGGTCAAGCACACGCTGAGCTCGCTCGGCCCGAAGGTGCTGGCCGGCCGCATGCTCCGCGACTACGTGGTGGACCTGTACGCCCCGGCCGCGTCGTCCGCCCGGGCCCTCGCCGGCGACGGGTTCGACAACGCCAAGCTGTTCGCCGCGTGGAAGCTGCGGGTGGGCCGGGCCTGGCCAGGCGTCCGGGTCGAGCACGTCGAGGCCACCGGCATCGGGGACACCCCCGAGCTGGGCGCCCGGCTGGAGATCCACGCCACGATCGCGCTCGGCGAGCTGTCGCCCGAGGACGTCCAGGTCCAGGCCGCGTACGGCCGGGTCGGGACGCACGACGAGCTGATCGCGCCGAGCCACGTCACGCTCAAGGCCGACTCGGCCGACGACGACGGGCGGGCCCACTACACCGGCGTGGTGCCGCTGGACCGCACGGGCGCCTTCGGCTACACGGTTCGCGTGGTGCCGTCCCACCCGCTCATGGCCTCCCCGGCGGAGCTCGGCCTGATCGCCGTGCCGGAGGAGCCGGTGGGGATGACCAACGGCATGCTGCGCTGATCCCGGGGCGGGGGCTTCCGCGACGGGATGAGAGGGTAGACGAATCGGTACGCCGGCGCCCGGGGGAGGCGCCGGTCCGTACCGGAGGTGAGCATGGGCCTGGCGGACACGGGGGGTTCGCGGGAGGCGCTGCACGTCGCGATGGTCGCGCCGCCCTGGTACGAGGTGCCGCCGAAGGGATACGGCGGCATCGAGTCCATGCTCGCCGACCTCGTGCGCGGGCTGGCGGCCCGCGGCCACCGGGTCACGCTGATCGGCGCCGGCGCCGGGGCCGACCTGCGCACCTACGAGGAGCCGCAGTCGGCGCGGATCGGCGAGGCGTACCCCGAGGTGGTGCACGCCGCCCGGGCCGCCCGGCTCCTGCGCGGCCTCGACGCCGACGTGGTCCACGACCATTCGCTGGCAGGCCCGCTGGGCGCCGGGTGCAGGGCAGTTCCCACGGTGGTGACCTGCCACGGGGACGTCACGGGCGAGGCCGGGACGATCCTGCGGGATCTCGGCGAGGCCGTCTCGCTCGTCGCGATCTCGCTGGCCCAGCGGGCGCAGGCGCCCGACCTCAACTGGGTCGCCCGGGTCCACAACGCGGTCGACGTCGCCTCGTTCCCCTTCGCGCCCGTCAAGGAGGACTGGGTGCTGTGGCTCGGCCGGTTCAGCCCCGACAAGGGCGCGGACCTGGCGATCGAGGCCGCCCGCGCGGCCGGCCGCCGCATCGTCCTGGCCGGCAAGCTCGTCGAGGCCGCCGAGCGCGAGCACTTCCGTGAGCGCGTCGCGCCGCTCCTCGGAGCCGGCGCGGAGTACGTCGGGGAGGCCGACGGGGCGCTGAAGCGCGGCCTGCTGTCCCGGGCGCGGTGCCTGGTGCTCCCGCTGCGCTGGGAGGAGCCGTTCGGCATGGTCCTGATCGAGGCCATGGCCTGCGGGACGCCCGTCGTCGCGATCGGCCGGGGGGCGGTGCCGGAGATCGTCGCGGACGGGCTCACCGGCTTCGTCCGCCGCGACCCGTCCGAACTGCCCGCGGCCATCGAGGAGGCCGGGCGGCTCGATCCGCACGTCATCCGCGCCCACGCGGAACGGCGCTTCGACGTCGGCCCGATGGTCGAGGGCTACGAGCGCGTCTACCGCGCGGTGATCGCCTCGTCCTGGCGGGAGGCGTCCGGCCGCGTGCCCGCGCTGCCGCTGACCCGGTGATCGGCGGCCTTAGGGTGGGACCCGACGTGCCAGCGGAGGGACGAGGTGCCATGGGTGAGTTCGTCAGCGTGGAGATCGCCGACCACATCGCGACCATCCGGCTCGACCGGCCGAAGATGAACGCGCTGAACCGGCAGGTCCAGGAGGAGATCGCCGAGGCGGCGCGGCTGGTCGACGCCGACCCCGGCGTCCACGCGGTCATCCTGTACGGCGGCGAGCGGGTCTTCGCGGCGGGCGCCGACATCAAGGAGATGGCCGTGATGTCCTACGCCGACATGGCCGTCCACTCGCGCGTCCTGCAGGACTGCTTCACGGCCGTGGCCGGGATCGGCAAGCCGGTCATCGCGGCCATCACCGGCTACGCCCTCGGCGGCGGCTGCGAGCTCGCCCTCTGCGCCGACTTCCGGGTGGCGGGGGAGGGCGCCAGGCTCGGCCAGCCCGAGATCACGCTGGGGATCATCCCGGGCGCCGGCGGCACCCAGCGCCTGCCCCGCCTGATCGGCCCGGCCCGCGCCAAGGACCTGATCTTCACGGGCCGCCACGTCGAGGCCGCGGAGGCCCTCGCGATCGGGCTCGTCGACCGGGTGGTGCCCGACTCCGAGGTCTACACGGCGGCGCTGGAGCTCGCCGCCACCTTCGCCGAGGGACCCGTGGCGGCCGTGCGGGCGGCCAAGCAGGCCGTCGACCGGGGGCTGGAGGCCGACCTCGACACGGGCCTGGAGATCGAGCGGCTCCAGTTCTCCGGCCTCTTCGCCACCCAGGACGCCCGCGAGGGCATGACGGCCTTCGCCGAGAAGCGCCGCCCCAAGTTCACCGGCCGCTGAGCGGCGCTACAGGGAGGCGCCGCCCGGCGTTCATGAAATCCCCCAGAAACCCCCGTGTGACCGGGCATGCCGGTCATGCCGGTCCGTACGAGGAACCGGTGAAATAGGGCTATCGTGGCGATCCATGATGCGCTTCCTCGGCCGAGTGCTGGCCCCCCCACGGCTTCGCCGGGCGCTGTGGTCCCGGCTGGACGCGCGGTACGCGACCAAGGCCGACCACCGGCAGGGCATCAAGGACGCCCTGTGGGAGGTCCAGATGCTCCGCCGCGAGGTGGTGGCGCTGCGGGACGAGGTCGACCGGCTGCGCCAGAGCGTGAAGGCGCCCCCGAAGCCCGCCGCCGACCCCCGGGTGGCGGAGGCCCACCGGCTGGCGACGGAGGCGGCCGAGGCCCTCGACAGCCTGCTGCGCACCGAGGTGCGCCTGTGGCAGGCCATCGACGACCTGTCGGCGCGGGTGCCCGCCCCCGGGCGCGCGGGATAGCCCCATGCGTGTCGAGTGGACGTACGACGAGGGCGTCTGGCGGCTGACGCTCCTGCTCGACCCGGAGGACGAGGTCACCGGGACCTGCACCGACGGCCAGCGGCTGGAGATGCGCACCAGTTCCTGCCGGGTGCGGCTCGGCGGCCCGGACGGCCCGGGGCTGCCCTCCGACGTGCACCCCGACCTGCTCGCCACGGCGGCATGGACGGTGGCGGCGCCCTGGACCAGGCGGAGGGTGACCTTCGACCGGCCCGTGTCCCCCCGCCTGGCCGAGGCCCTCGCCGCGGGATGGGGGATCGACGCCGGCCCGGTCGCCGGCGACCCCCGCGAGGGGAGCGGGCTCGCGATCTCCTACAGCGGCGGCGCCGACTCCATGGCCGTGGCGGAGGTCTTCCCCGACGCGCCGTTCGTGCACTTCCAGCGGGTGAGCCACCCCCGCGTGCCGAACCGCTGGACCCACTACCGCTCCGACGTCGCCGCCCGCCTGGCCAGGGAGACGGGCCGGGACGTGACCGTCGTCCAGTCGGACCTGGAGTTCACGCTGGCGTTCCCCCGGCCCGGGTACCCGGAGCACCACGCGGTCGCCGTGGGGGCGCTGCTGCTGGCCGACCGGCTCGACCTGGGCGGGCTCGCCTTCGGCTACGAGCTGGGCTCGCGCTGGCTCGGCGGCGGGCGCTACATCCACCGCTTCAGCCCCGACAACCCCATGTGGGCCGGCCACGAGCGGTGGGGCCGGCTGTTCGCCGCCGCCGGGATGCGGATGGTGCTGCCGGTCGCCGGCGTCAGCGAGGCCGTGACGATGCGGATGGCGCTCGAATCGGAGCTGCGCCCCCAGCTGCGGTGGTGCCTGCAGGGCTCGGGTGCGATCCCCTGCGGGCGGTGCGGCAAGTGCCTGTACAAGGAGCTCATCCAGGCCGCGGTCGAGGGCCGTCCCATGCGGACCGAGCTCACCGCCACCAGCGGCCCGGGCCGCAAGTGGCAGCAGCCGCCACCGTACGGCGGGCAGGAGATGATCGAGTACGGCTGCGCGCGCGTGCCGAACATCGCGGAGACGCCGTTCGCGAAGGCGGCGGAGCACCTCGGGGCGACGGTGGAGTCGACCCGCTGGCTGGAGCGCTGCTACCCCCCGGCCGTCGAGGAGGTCCCGGAGCGGTGGCGCAAGCAGGTCGACGCGTACATGCGTGACACCATCGGGCTGATGGCCGAGGACGAGGCCGGCCGGGTGGAGACCTGGGGGGCAGCATGAAGATCTACTTGTCGGTGGACATGGAGGGCGTGACGGGGCTCACCGACCCCGAGGAGATGCACGCGGGCGGCCGGGGCTACGAGCGCGGCTGCGAGCTGATGACGGGCGACGCGAACGCCGTCGTCGAGGGCGCCTTCTCGGCCGGCGCGCGCTCGGTGCTCGTGAACGACGCGCACGGGTCCACCAAGAACCTCAGGATCGACCTGCTCGACCCCCGGGCCACGCTGGTGCGGGGACCGGGCAAGCCGCACCGGATGGGCCAGGGGCTCACCGGGGAGTTCGACGCGGCCTGCTTCGCCGGCTACCACGCCCGCGCGGGCGTCCAGCACGGCGTGCTCAACCACACGTGGATGGGCAAGGAGATCTACAACGTCTACCTGAACGGCGCGATCTGCGGCGAGACCCGCCTGGTCGCGGGCTTCGCCGGCTCGCTCGGCGTCCCGGTGGCCCTCGTCACCGGGGACGAGGCCGTCTGCGAGGAGGCCGCGGAGCTGCTCGGCGACGTGGAGACCGTCGCCGTGAAGACGGGCATCGACCGGTTCTCCGCCGAGCTGCTGCCGCCGAGCGTCGCCTGGGAGCGGATCACCCAGGGCGCCGCCCGGGCGCTCGGGCGGCTGCCGGAGCTGCGCCCCTACGTCGTCCCCCCGCCGTACACGCTGGGGGTGGAGTGGAACTCCACGGCCATCGCGGCCGCCTGTGCCGTAGTCCCCGGTGTGAAGCAGGTGGGGCCGCGGCACACGGAGTTCACGACCGCCGACTACCACGAGATCATGGCGCTCTTCGGGATCTTCTCGATGATCGGCGGCCACGTCGCGTGCGGCAGCGGCGCGTACGGATGACCTGGACGATCGGCACATGGGATCGGGAGACGAACGGGTGGGCGCGGCCGCGAACGGCGCCGGCGACGGGCCGGCATGACGGAGGACACGGATGACAAGGCGACCGACGGCAAGGCGCTGACGCGCCGGGCCCTGCTCGTGGGGCTCGGCGCGGCCGGCGGCGCGGGCGCCATGTACGCGGCGATGGGCGCGCTCGGGCTCGCGCCCGATCGGCAGGCCGACGACTACACGCCCCCCCAGCGCTCCGACTTCACGCTGCGCGGCAGGGGGGCGGCCTCCGTCGTCATCCTGGGCGCGGGCGTGGCCGGGCTCGCGGTGGCGTACGAGCTGGGCAAGGCCGGCTACGACTGCACGATCCTGGAGGCGCGCGACCGGATCGGCGGGCGGAGCCTCACGATCAGGGGCGGCGACCGGCTCCCCGAGCTGTCGGGCGAGACCCAGCAGGCGCGGTTCGGCGAGGGGATCTACTTCAACGCCGGGCCGGCGCGGATCGCCCAGTGGATGCTGACGCTCGACTACTGCCGCGAGCTGGGCGTGCCCATCGAGCCGTTCGTGAACGACAACGCGAGCGCCTACGTCTACAACACCGGCATGAAGGCCCCGGTGCGCGCCCGGACCGCCCGCGCCGACATCTACGGGTACGTCAGCGAGCTCCTGGCGAAGGCCACGAACGCCGGGGCCCTGGACAGGCGGCTCACCCCGGGCGACAAGGAACTGCTGCTCGACTTCCTGTCGGAGTTCGGGGACATCGGCAAGAGCTACACCTACGACGGGTCGGAGCGCCGGGGCTACCGGGTCGAGCCGGGCGTGTCGGCGCCCGTGCCGCTGGGACCGCCGCCCCCGCTGCAGGAGGTCCTCCGCTACGGGCTGGGCCGCACGATCGCGTTCCCGTTCGGCTACGAGCAGGCGATGCCGATGTTCCAGCCGGTGGGCGGCATGGACTCCCTCGCGCGCAGGCTCGCCGACGCCGTGGGCCGCGACAAGATCAGGACGTCGGTCGAGGTCAAGAAGATCACCAACCTGCCGGACGGCGTGCAGATCGAGCACACGGGCGGCTCGACGAAGGCGCAGTACTGCGTGGCCGCCATGCCCCCGCACATCCTCGCCCGCATCCCGGGCAACCTCGGGACGCAGGTGGTCTCCGCGCTGGCCACCCCCAAGCCCGTCTCCGGCGGGAAGATCGGGCTGGAGTACCGCCGCCGCTGGTGGGAGACCGACGACCGCATCTACGGCGGCATCACCGAGACCGACATGGACATCTCCCACATCTGGTATCCCTCGTACGGGTTCCACGGCTCGCGCGGGCTGGTGGTGGGCTACTACAACCTCGGCGACGACGCCGACGCGTACGCCCGCCTCACCCACGCGGAACGGGAGAGCCGGGCGCTGCGGCAGGGCGTGCGGATCCACGGCGACAAGTACCGGACCGAGCTGCTGTCGAGCGTGTCGATCGCCTGGCGGCGCCAGCCGCACATCGAGGGCGCCTGGGTGTCCTGGCCGTCGTTCGAGGCGCCGTTCCGGCTACTGCAGCAGCCGGCCGGCCGCGTCTACTTCGCCGGCGACTGGCTCACCCACCTCATCGCCTGGCAGGCCGGGGCCCTGGAGTCCGCCCGTAAGGTGGTCACCCAGCTCCACACACGCGTCGTGAAGGAGAACTGAATGGCTCTCGACTGGGTGCCCGCCTCCGAGCGGCCCGACCTGCTCGCCGACCCCGTGGCCGCGGCCGTCGAGAAGGGGGCGCTTGACCTGCGGGTCGCCGCCATCGACCCCGATCTCGCCGACACCGCCGCCTTCTGCGACCGGTACGGCGTGGCCATGGAGGACTCCGCCAACTGCGTCATCGTCGCCGGCAGGCGCGGCGGCGAGACCCGCTACGCCGCCGTCATGGTCCTCGCCGTCCACCGGGCCGACGTCAACGGGGTGATCCGCCGGCACCTGGACGCGCGCAAGGCCTCGTTCGCCCCCCAGGCGGAGGCCGTCGAGCTGACCGGCATGGAGTACGGCGGGATCACCCCGATCGGGCTGCCCGCGGACTGGCCGGTGCTCGTTGACGAAAATGTGATCCGGCGGCCGTTCGTGGTGATCGGCAGCGGCGTCCGCCGCTCCAAGCTGGCCCTTTCCGGGGAGGCGCTGGTCGCCGCGACGGGCGGGGAGGTCCTCGCGCTCACCGTTTGACCTGTTCTTGGGAAACCGCAGGCGCCCGCCACACGTTGTGCTGAGCAGGAATGTGGCCTGATGGTTCACTCATGGTCCTTGTTTTAGTCGGTATGGTGCTTACGCAATGAATCAGGACGACCGACTGGGCCCGTACCGGCTGCTGAGGCGGCTCGGTGAGGGCGGCATGGGCGTGGTCCACCTCGCCCTGGACCCGCACGGCAGGCAGGTCGCCGTCAAGGTCCTGCGCTCGGAGGTGGCCGGCGACGACGTCGCGCGCAGGCGGCTGTCGCGCGAGGTCGAGACCATGCGCCGGGTCCGCAGCCCGCACATCGCGGAGGTCGTCGACGCCGACGTCACCGGCAGGCGCCCCTACATCGTGACGCGCTACGTCCCCGGCCGCCCGCTCGACGAGATCATCAAGCAGGACGGCCCGTTGCCGCTGGACGCCCTGCTCAAGGTGGCCAAGGGGGTCGCGGAGGCGCTCGCCGCCGTCCACGCCGCCGGGGTCATCCACCGCGACCTGAAGCCGGGCAACGTCCTCATGCTGGACGGCCAGCCGGTGCTGATCGACTTCGGCATCGCCCAGGCCGTGGACGCCACCCGGCTGACCCAGACCGGCATGTTCATCGGCACCCCCGGCTACCTCGCCCCCGAGATCATCGAGGGCCACGAGGCAGGCTCGGAGGTGGACGTCCACGCCTGGGCCGGCACGCTGCTGTTCGCGGCCACCGGTCTGCCGCCGTTCGGCAAGGGCACGCTGGAGATGATCTTCTTCAACATCACCTCCGGCAAGGCCAACGTGGACGCGGCCCCGGCGCCGCTGCAGCCGCTGCTGCGGGCCGCCTTCCAGCGCGATCCGGCCCGGCGGCCCACGGCCGTGGAGCTGGTGGGGCGGGTCGGGCAGCTGATGCCGCAGAACCGCCGGCCCCGGGTGCCCGACGAGATCACCACGGTCCCCAACATCGACGACACCTCCGGGCAGCCGGTTCCCGAGTTCGGGTCGCGCGCGACAGGCCCGTCCGGGGCGCCGGGCGCCGGGTCGCGGCCGATGCCGCAGACAGGCGTGGGAGGTCCGTCCGCGGCACCGGGCGCGGGGTCGCGGCCGATGCCGCAGACGGCGTCCGGGCAGGGCCCGCAGCAGGGCCCGCAACAGGGGTCGCCGTCCGGCCCGCACCCGGCGGGACCCGGGGGGAGCGCTCCCCACGCGCTGCCGCTCGTCACGCCGCCCGTCGCCCCCGTGGCGCCGCCGCCGGTCCCGGGCTCGCGGCCGTCCGGCGAGGAGTTCGTGTCGCTGCTGCGCGACACCCCCGCCGGCGGACAGCCGGGCGACCCCTTCCCGACCGTCCGCGTCACCGGCGACGACCTACGCAGGGCCGGCCTCGGCGGGCCCGTCCCGGGTGACCTCACGCCCGCCCTGGGCGCGAGCGCCGAGGGCGACGTCCCCACCCGGTTCGACCCGTCGGCCCGCGCCGCCGCGCCGCGGACCGGCCCGGCCGAGGGCGACATCCCGACCCGGATGGCCCCGCCCGCCTCTCCGGCGGCCCCGGGCACGGGCGGCGTCTCGGGGGACTGGCCGACGCCGATGCGCAGGTCCGAGGGCGACGTGCCCACCCGGAGGGTGACCCCCGAGGAGCTGCGGCAGGCCGCCGCGCCCGCCGGGCAGGCGTTCTTCGACCACGCCCCGGAGCTCTTCGAGCGGACTCCGCACGTGAACCAGCCGCATCCGGCGCCGTTCCTGCCGACGGTCCGGGTGCCGCCGCCCACGGCGCCACCCGCGCCGTACCCGGGGGCCGTGTCGCTGCAGCGCTCGAAGGCGTACGGCGTGGCGAGCGCGCTGCTGCTCGTCGTCATGACGTGCCTCGCGGTGATCGCGCCGCTGCTGGTGTGCGTGCTCGCGCTGCCGGTGGCCGTGCTGCTGCGCGCGGCCGACATCGCCCAGCCGAAGCTCCAGGCGCGGCGCCCTGCGGGCGCGGCGGCCGCCGACGTCATCCGGGTGCTCGGGCAGCCGGGGGCGCTCGTCAGGTCGGTCGGCGTCACGATCGCGCTGGTGCCGTACGCGCTGGTGCTGGGCCTTCCGGTGACGCTGCTGCTGACCGTGCTGGTGGGGTCGATGCCCGTGCTGGCCGCGCTGAGCTGGGGGATCGCGGTCGCGTTGTGGACCGTGTGCGCCGGGCCGGGGGTGGAGGGCCCGAGCCGGCAGATGCGGCGCACGCTCGCCTCGCTCGTGCCGGGTGAGGGGGCCGCCAAGGGGCTGGCGGCGGGGATCGGCGTGCTCGCGGTGCTGGTCGCGGCCGTCGCCCTGACAAGCGTGATGGGTAGACAGTCAGCAGGGCACTTCTGGGGTCCCATCGACGTTCTGTCTGTAGTGCAACGTCTGAGTGATTTGCGGACCCAGGCGGGAAATCAGTGACGGGGGACGACATGTCGGCTACCGAGGCTCCGGAGAGGATCGGCCCCTACCGGCTCCTGCGGCGGCTGGGTGAGGGCGGCATGGGCGTCGTCCACCTCGGCCTGGACGGCGAGGGGCGCGAGGTGGCGGTCAAGGTCCTGCACCCCCATGTGGCGACCGACCTCAAGGCACGCGACCGGCTCACCCGCGAGGTCGAGACCATGCGCCGGGTCCGCAGCAGGCGGGTGGCGGAGGTCCTCGACGCCGACCTCACCGGGGCGGCGCCGTACATCGTGACGCGGTACGCGCCCGGCCGCACCTTAGAGCAGACCGTGCTGGAGGACGGGCCGCTGGGCCCGCACGACGTGATCAGGCTCTCGCGCGGGCTGTGCGAGGCGCTGGTCGCGATCCACGCGGCCGACGTCGTCCACCGGGACCTCAAGCCGGCCAACGTGATGCTCGTGGACGGCGAGCCGCTCGTCATCGACTTCGGCATCGCGCACCTGGTCAACGCCACCCGGCTGACCCAGACCGGGATGTTCGTCGGGACGCCCGGCTACCTCGCCCCCGAGATCATCAGGGACACCGAGATCACCCAGGCCGCCGACGTGCACGCGCTGGCGGCCACCGTCTTCTTCGCGGCCACCGGCAAGCCCCCGTTCGGGTCCGGCACGTTCGAGTCGGTCTGCTACAACATCCTCGAGGGCAAGGCGCAGATCGACGTGGCGCCGCTGTGGCTGCGGGGCTGGCTGCGGCTCGCCCTGGCGCCCGACGCCGCCTCCCGCCCCACCGCCGCCTCGCTGCTCAAGCTGGCCAGGGCGCTCGACCCCTCGGTCACCGCCCTGCAGGAGACGCCGCGCGACGGCGGGACCCGCGTCCTCGACGGGACGGCCGTCAACGGGAACTCCGTGGGGGAGACCCGGGTGCTCGACGACGCCGCGCCCCTGTCGTCCGCGGGGCGGCCCGACCGCACCAGCGTCCTGCCGGCCGACGAGAGCTACGCCGACCTGCTGCCCCCCGTCAACTACGCCGAGCCTCAGCGGCCGCGCCGCGAGCCCCGCGCCCCCCGGCCCCGGGGACCCGTGCCGCCGTCCCCGGCCCCCGTCCCGGCGTACGGGCCGGGCGGCCCGGCGGGGTACGGTCAGGCGGCCTACGGGCCGGCCGGGTACGCCCCGCCCCACCATCCGTCGTCCGGTTACCCGCCGCCGCATCCCGATCAGCGCGTGGCGGGCT
The DNA here is from genome assembly GCF_016863035.1 of Microbispora corallina. Lineage (GTDB taxonomy): Bacteria > Actinomycetota > Actinomycetes > Streptosporangiales > Streptosporangiaceae > Microbispora > Microbispora corallina. The sequence continues at coordinate 248,492 of NZ_BOOC01000013.1, read as the reverse complement.
ACCCGGCCCCCCAGGGCACGGTCCCGCCCCTCGCCCGCCCGACGGCCCCGCCGGCCGAGGCGCGGCCGTACGGCGGCGAGCAGGACCGGCCCCGCTACCGGGCGGGCCACCCGGTTTTGGCGGCCATGCTCCTCGCCACGCTCGTGGCCCTGGCCTGCCTGGTCCCCGTGGTCGTGTGCCTGTTCGCCGTGGTGGCGGTGCTGTGCCTGCGGGTGGGTCACTACCTGCTCGGCGACCTGGCCGAGCGCCGCTCCGTCCGGGGGAGCAGCGGCGCCGACCCCCTGCTCGCCGTGCTCGGCACGCCGTGGGCCCTGATCAAGGCCGGCCTGGCCACCCTCGTCCAGGTGCCGCTGGCGGCGATGTTCGCGATGTGCGTCTGGGGCGGGCTCGTCTACCTCGGCGGGATGAAGACCGACCCCGCGGCCGCGTACGCCGCCGGGGCCTTCGCGGGCGGGCTGTTCGTCCTGCCCGGCGGCGGCGCCCCCCGTAAGGCCGTCGCCCGGGGGCTGAGCGCGGTGATCCGCAGCCCCGGCGCCGGCATGGTCGTGACCATCGCGGTCGGCACGGTCGCGCTGTTCGCGGTGATGACCGCGCTGTCGGCCGACGCCTCCTGGGCGCCGTGGCGCCCGCCGTCCGTGGCGGTGTCCCACGTGGTCGCGGACCTGAAGCAGAAGGGCCAGGACACCGTGGTGAACCTGGTCACGGGCGTGATCGGTGACATCATGGACAGGATCGGCCTGGGCTTCCTCACCTTCTGGACCTGACCGGCACCCCGGTCCCGACAAGCGCCACAAGCCGCCGACGCCCGCGACGCGAGGAGGAGCGGAATGGGTTCGCCGGAGCACCTGGGTCCCTACCGCCTGCTCTCCACGCTCGGCTCGGGCGGGTTCGGAGAGGTCCACCTCGCGCTCGACCCCGACGGCCGGACGGTCGCGGTGAAGGTGCTCCACCCGCACGTCGCGTCCGACTCCGTCGCGATCACCCGTCTCGCCCGCGAGGTGCAGACCATGCGCCTGGTCCGGGGACGGCACGTGGCCGAGGTCCTCGACGCGTCCCTTGAGGGCGACCGGCCGTATGTCGTCACCCGCTACGTCCAGGGGCGGCCATTGAGCGCGGTCGTCGCCGACGACGGTCCCGTGGAGGGCGCCGGCCTCGTCCGGCTCGCGATCGGGCTGGCCGAGGCGCTGGAGTCGATCCACGCGGCCGGGGTCGTGCACCGGGACCTCAAGCCCGCGAACGTGATCGTCGCCGACGGCGAGCCGTATGTGATCGACTTCGGCATCGCCTGCGCGCTGGAGTCGGCCTCGGTCACCGCCTCGGGCGCCGTCGTCGGCACGCCGGGCTACCTCGCCCCGGAGGTGCTGGAGGGGCGGGACGCCGGGCCGGAGTCGGACGTCTTCGCCTGGGCGGCCACCGTGGCCTTCGCCGCCTCCGGGTGGCAGCCGTACGGGACCGGGCCGGCCGCGGCGATCGCCTACCGCGTCGTGCACCGGGAGCCGGACCTGACCGGCGTGCCGTCCTGGCTGGTCCCGCTGCTCATCCGGTGCCTGCGCACCGACCCCGCCGCCCGGCCGCCCTCCGGGGCTCTGGCGGCCCAGGTCGTGGCGGCGGCCCCCGCCGCCTTTCCTGCCGCGTCCATTCCGGCCGCCTCCGAGGCCGGCGACCGGCCGCGGCGGGGTCCGGCCGCCTGGCGGCGCAGGAGCCGCGAGCCGGGTCACGGTGGGCCGCGAGAGGCCGCCGTCCACGGTGAAGGCCGGGCGGCCTACCCGGATCCTCCTGACGCGGCGGCGTTCGGGCCGGGTGCGCAGGACGGACGGCGGGACGTGGACCGCTCCTGGTCGGCGGCCCCCACGTCCGCCGGGTCGCCCTCCGCGCCACCTTCGGCGTCGCCCTCGGAGGCGGCCACCCGGGAGTGGCGGCCCGGCGACCGCAGGCGCCCGCCGGAGGACCTGCGCGCCCGCCACCGGCGCAAGCTCCACCGCCGCTGGGTCATCGGGTCGGCGGTCGTCGTCGGCCTGTTCGCGGCCGCGGCCCGCCGCGCCCTCCCCGAGGTGTCGCTGCTCCTGCTCGTGCTGTACGGCATCGGCGTGCTGATCGACGCGGGGTTCGGCCTGGCGGCCCGGTCGAGGGGCCGGCTGGCCGTCGACGTGGCGGGCGGCGTCGGGGTGGTGGCCGTCTGGGCGCTGCTGAGCACGCTGTTCAGCACGGCGACCCTGCTGCTCGCCGTGGGCACCGTGCTGATCCTGCTGCTCATGCTGGTCTTCGCGAGCTGATCGGCCTCGGGCCGTCCCGGGGCCGTACCGGGCCGGGCCGGTGGCGTACCGAAGGCCGGGCCGGGCGGAAGACCGAGCCCTCGCCCGGCCCGCTGCTCCGCCCGGCCCGCGCCCGTCGCTAGGCGGCGATCACCGCCGCGGTGGTGCGTCCGCCGTCCACGTCGAGGACGATCCCGTGGACGAACTCCGACTCGTCGGCGGCCAGGTAGACGGCGGCGTGCGCGACGGCCTCCGGGCTGCCGACGTCCCCGGCCGGGGTGCCCTTCATCATCACCGCGCCGGCGTGCGTCTCGCCCGGCACGGGGGTGTGCACGACGCCGGGCGAGATGGCGTTCACCCGCACGCCCCGCAGGCCGAACTCCGCCGCCCAGGCCCGGGTCAGGGTCTCGACCGCGCCCTTGGTGGAGCTGTAGAGCGCCCCGACCGGGATCCCGAGCCGGGCGATCCACGAGCCGAGGTTGATGATCGTGCCGCCCCCGGCCTCGACCATGGCCGGGGCGATCGCCGCGGTCAGGAAGAACGGAGCCTTCACGTTCACGGCGTACACCTCGTCGAAGGTCTTCTCGTCGGTGGCCGCGGTGCCGTCGGCCGGGTAGATGCCGGCGTTGTTGACGAGGATGTCGATGCGCCCGCCCAGGACGGACGCGGCCTGCTCGGCCAGGGCGTGCGACGCCGCGGCGCCGCCGTCCAGATCCGCCTGCACGAAGTCGGCCCGCCCGCCTCGCGAACGGATGCCCTCGACCACCTCGGCGCCTCGATCGGCACTGCGGCCCGAGACCACGACGTGGGCCCCCTCGGCGGCGAACGCCTCGGCGATGGCACGGCCGATATTGCTGGTGGCCCCGGTCACCAGGGCCTTCTTGTCCTGCAGTCGTCCAGCCACGGCGGTTCCCCTCTCTTTCGCGGTTGCTGTGCCGCCACTCTGCGACGCAGAAAATGGACCGGCAAGTCCAATCGGCCGGTCACCTGCGGCCTGTTTGCGCCGAACGGATAAAGTGCACGATTCAGGCTGAAAGAACACCTGGAAGCGAACGGGAGACGCGCCATGACCGAACCTGGCCAGGCTCCGGACGTCCCGCCCCTGGACGTCCTGGACGAGATCCAGCGTCGGGTGCTGTGGCTCGCGACGCGGATCGTGGACGCGGCCAACCACGACCGGGACACCGGCGACGGGGTGAAGGTCGGAGGCCACCAGGCGTCCAGCGCGTCCCTGGTCACGGCGATGACGGCGCTGTGGTTCGCCCACCTGCGGGCGGCGGACCGGGTCGCCGTCAAGCCGCACGCGTCGCCGGTCTTCCACGCGATCCGGTACCTGCTGGGCGAGCTCGACCGCTCCTACCTGACCCGGCTGCGGGCCCGGGGCGGCCTGCAGTCCTACCCCTCCCGGACGAAGGACCCGGACGGGGTGGACTTCTCGACCGGCTCGGTCGGCCTGGGCGCGGCGGCCCCGCTGTTCGCCGCGGTGACCCGCCGGTACGTGGACGCCCACTTCGGCCCGCGGCCCGAGTCGCGGTTCGTGGCCCTCCTCGGCGACGCCGAGCTGGACGAGGGCAACATCTGGGAGGCGGTCGCCGACCCGGCCACGGCCGGGCTGGGGAACGTCCTGTGGGTAGTCGACTTCAACCGGCAGTCGCTCGACCGCGTCGTCCCCGGCGTGCGGATCGACCAGTGGCGCGGCCAGTTCACGGCGGCCGGGTGGCACGTCGTCGAGGTCAAGTACGGCCGGCGGCTGCAGGAGGCGTACGCCCGTCCCGGCGGTGAGCACCTGCGGGCGTGGATCGACGCGATGCCCAACGAGCAGTACCAGTCGCTGTTCGGCCTCGCCGGGCCCGAGCTGCGCAAGCGGTTCCTGGACGGCGCCCCGGCCGAGGTGGAGGCGTTCGTCGCCGACACGCCCGACGAGGACCTCGCCCCGCTCGTGACCGACCTGGGCGGGCACGACCTCGACGCGATGCTCGACGCGTACGCCCAGTGCGACGCCGTCACCGACCGCCCGAGCGTGGTCTTCGCCTACACGGTCAAGGGGTGGGGCCTGCCCGTCGCCGGCAACCCCCGCAACCACTCGGCGCTGCTGACCGGCGAGCAGATCGACCGGCTGCGCGCCTCGCTCGGACTCGACCTCGACACGGAGTGGGACCGCCTCGACCCCGCCTCGCCCGCCGGCGCCTGGGCGGAGGCCCGCGGCCGCGCCCTCGCCCGCCCCCCGCGGCGGCCGGGGCCGGCCGTCTCCGTGCCCGCCGCCACCGACGTCCGCACGGCCAAGCCGGTCTCCACCCAGGAGATCTTCGGCCGGGTCCTGGTGGAGCTGAGCCGCGTCCCCGGCGTGGCGCCGTACCTGGTCACCACCGCCCCCGACGTCGCCACGTCCACCAACCTGGCCGGCTTCATCAACAGGACCGGCGTCTTCGCCCCGGCCGACCGGCGCTCGTGGAACGAGGACCGCGTGCTGCGGTGGGCCGAGAGCCCCTCCGGCCAGCACATCGAGCTCGGCATCTCCGAGATGAACCTGTTCCTCCTCCTGGGGCAGCTCGGCCTGTCGTGGGACCTGTCCGACCAGCCGCTGCTGCCCGTGGGCACCGTCTACGACCCCTTCGTCCTGCGGGGCCTCGACGCCTTCCTGTACGGCACGTACTCCGGCGCGCGCTTCGTCGTCGCCGGGACCCCGTCCGGGATCACCCTGGCCCCGGAGGGCGGCGCCCACCAGTCCACCATCACCCCTTCGGTCGGCCTGGAGCTGCCCGGGGTCACGCTCGTCGAGCCCGCCTACGGCGCCGCCCTCGACTGGCTGCTGTGCGACGCGCTGTCGCAGGTCGCCGCGGCCGAGTCGGCGGAGGGCTCCTACTACTTCCGGTTGACGACCCGCCCGATCGACCAGGCCCCGTTCCAGGCCGCGCGGGCCCGGCTCGGCGACGCGGTGCTGCGCGCCCAGGTGCTGGCCGGGGCGTACCGGCTGGTGGACGCCTACGACGCCCATCCGGAGCTGCGCGGGCCGGGGGCGCCGGTCGTGCACCTGGCCGCCTCCGGGGCCGTGCTGCCCGAGGTGCTCGCGGCCGCCGCGGAGCTCGCGGAGGAGGGCGTGGCCGCCCACGTCGTCGACGTGACCTCGCTCGACCGCCTCTACAGCGGGTGGCGGCGCGCCCTCGCCGAGGGCGTCCGCGGCGCGAGCGTCCCGGCCCTGCCGGGCAGCCTGCGGGCGGCCTTCCGCGACCGCGCGCCGATCGTCACCGTGCACGACGCCGCGTCCCACGCCATGGCCTGGCTCGGCTCCGCCCTCGGCGTGCCCTGCGTGCCGCTCGGGGTCGACCGGTTCGGCGAGTCGGGTAGCGTACGGGAGCTCTACGAGCTGCACGACCTGCTGCCTGGGCACATCGTGAACGCCGCCCTGGCGGCGCTGTCCCTGGCCTGAGTCCCCGGGTCTCCTTTGGAATAAAGTTCGGTATCGTGGAGGAGGCGTCACCTCCGTTTTCGGGTCCCCCGGCGTGCTCGCCGCGCCGTGAAGACCGGGGAGTTTGCGTCTAAGCTACTGACGGGTAACATGACGAGCGGGGGACCAGGGAGAGCGCGACGCCCGGGCCACCCACTGTCACCACGCCCATGAGCGCCTGGCAGTCTGGCATCACGTGCGCGTACCCCGCGCCACGAACCGAGAACCCGCGGCGTCAGCCGTACGGAAAGGGGAGGTCGGCCACCGGCCATGAACATCGTCGTCTGCGTGAAGCAGGTCCCCGACACGGCGACCGAGCGCAAGCTGAGGTCCGATGACAAGACGCTCGACCGCGACGCCGCCGACGGCGTCGTGAACGAGCTCGACGAGTACGCGGTCGAAGAGGCGCTGCGGCTCAAGGAGGCCCACGGGGGCGAGGTCACCGTCCTGAGCATGGGTCCCGCGAAGGCGGCCGAGACCATCCGCAAGGCCCTCGCCATGGGCGCGGACAAGGCCGTCCACCTGCACGATGACGCCCTGCACGGGTCCGACGCCCTGTCCACGTCGTACGCCATCGCCCAGACGCTGAAGAAGATCGGGTTCGACCTGGTCATCCTCGGCTCGGAGTCGACCGACGCCCGCACCGGCATGCTCGCCGCGATGCTGGCCGAGCGGCTCGGCGCGCCGCAGCTCACGCTCGCCGGCAAGGTCGAGGTGAACGGCTCGGACATCACCGTCGAGCGGCTCACCGACTACGGCCACGACAAGGTGGAGGCCACGTTGCCCGCCGTCGTGTCGGTCATCGAGAAGATCAACGAGCCGCGCTACCCGTCCTTCAAGGGCATCATGGCGGCCAAGAAGAAGCCGGTCGAGACGCTCGGCGTCGCGGACGCGGAGATCGCCCTCGACCAGGTGGGCCTGGCGAACGCCTGGAGCGAGGTCGTGGACTTCGCCCCGGCGCCCCCGCGCGCCGCCGGCACGGTCATCAAGGACGAGGGCGACGGCGGCGCCAAGGCCGCCGAGTTCCTCGCGTCGAAGAAGTTCGTGTGAGGGGCTGGTCATGAGTGAGGTTCTGGTTCTCGTCGACCACGTCGAGGGTGAGATCAAGAAGGTCACCCTCGAACTCCTGACGCTGGCCCGGTCGCTGGGCACGCCGTCGGCCGTCTGGGCCGGCCCCGGCTACTCCGACGCCGCCAAGGCGAGGCTCGCCGAGTACGGCGCCGAGAAGATCTACGTGGCCGACTCCGAGGAGATCGCGCAGTACGTGGTGGCCCCCAAGGCCGAGCTGCTGGCCCGGCTCGTCGCGGACAAGACCCCGGCCGGGGTGCTCGTCGCCGCGACCGGCGAGGGCAAGGAGGTCGCCGGACGGCTGGCCGTCAAGACCGACTCGGGCGTGATCACCGACGCCGTGGGCGTGGACGGCGACTTCGTCGCCGAGCTGTCGATCTTCGGCGGCGGCGTCAACGTGCGCAGCCGGGTCGTCAAGGGCACCCCGATCATCGCGGTCCGCCCGAACGCCACCGCCCCCGTGGCCGCCCCGGCCGCGGGCGCAGAGGAGAAGGTGGAGGTCGCCCTCTCCGACGCCGCCCGCGCCGCCAGGATCGTGGAGCGGGTCGTCCAGGAGAAGGGCGGGCGTCCGGAGCTGACCGAGGCCGCGATCGTGGTCTCGGGCGGCCGGGGCGTCGGCTCGGCCGACAACTTCTCGATCATCGAGAAGCTGGCCGACTCGCTGGGCGCGGCGGTGGGCGCCTCCCGCGCCGCCACCGACGCGGGCTGGTACCCGCACGCGTTCCAGGTCGGCCAGACCGGCAAGACCGTCTCGCCGCAGCTCTACATCGCGGCCGGCATCTCCGGGGCCATCCAGCACCGGGCCGGCATGCAGACCTCGAAGACCATCGTCGTGATCAACAAGGATCCCGAGGCGCCGATCTTCGAGATCGCCGACTTCGGCGTCGTGGGCGACCTCTTCCAGGTCGTCCCGCAGCTGACCGAGGAGATCGAGAAGCGCAAGTAGCCGCTCGGCCGCCGGAGGCGCCGCATCCCCTGGAGGGGTGCGGCGCCTTTCGTCATACCGGCCGGCGTCGTCCGGCCGTCCTGGTGGCCCGGGGGAGGGCCGGGGCGGTGAGAGCGAGCACGGCGCCGGCCGCCAGGCCGCCGAGCAGCGCCGGTCCGTGCAGGTTGGCGAGGGCGGAGAGCACGGCGCCCGCGGCGAGCACGGCCAGTGCGGGCGCCCACCGGGGCAGCCGGTCGCGCCGCAGCACGAGGTGGGCGCCGGCCGTCGCGGTCACCGCGCCCACCACGATCGCCGCGACTCCCTCCGCGGCCGTCGAGATCATGATCAGCGCGTACCAGGCCGCGACCGCCGCCGCCGTCCCCGGTCCGGTCTCCCGGACGAGGGCCTTCAGGGGCGACGGCGCCGCTTTCGACGGCGGCAGCGCGGTGCCCGAGTGCGCCGCCTGCGACGGCGCCGCTGGTGCGGACGCTGTGCCTGAGTGCGCCGTCTGCGACTCCGTTTGTGGGGGCGCCGTTTGTGCGGGCGCCGCGCCCGGTGATCGTAGGTCGCCGGCACGGCCGAGGAGGGCGGCCGCGCAGCCTCCGGCGAGCCCGCACACCGCGATCGAGTTGCCCGCGCCCACCGTCCCGAAGACCAGTCCGGCCGCCTGCCCGGCCGCGGCCCCCACCAGGTAGAGGGCGAGCCACCGCCCGGGACCGAGAGCCCGCTCGGCGAGCACGCCCACCACCAGCAGGGTCGCCAGATTGAAGGCGGTCCCCGCGAGACCGCCGTCCTGCACGAGCAGCGAGGTGACCGGTCGCCACCACTCGCCCGCGCGGATGAGGTCCGGATCGCGCTCGAGAGCGCCGGTCAGCGCCGGGGCCGCGATCTGCGCGAGGCTCGGCACGGCGGTGACGGCCAGGACGGCCGTCGTCGTCCAGGGGAACGGTCTGGTCGTCACGCGTCCCAGCGTCCCGCACCCCGTCCTGTCGTGGCGAGAACGGATGTACGGACCTTCCCGGGACTTTTGTCACGGAGGCGGGAGCGTTCGGCCGTCAGGCCGCCCGGGGCAGCGGCTCGTCGCCGTCCTCCGCCGTACGGCCGTCGAGGCCCCCCGGCACCCGCCGGAACGGCAGCGTCCGGGACGCCGGGAGGAACCGGGCGGCGACGGCGATGAGCACGCCGAGGACCACCGCGGTGACCATCGCCGAGCGCAGGGACGTCAGCGTCGACACGAAGCCGATCACTACCGGACCGAGCAGCAGCCCCGCGTAGCCCATCGCGCCCGCCTGGGCGATCGCGGGGCCGGGCGTGGCCGTGGCCGTCCCGGCCAGCGACATCGCCATCGGCGAGATCGTCGCCACCGACAGGCCGATGAGGAACATGGCGGCCACCGCGGCGAAGGCGGAGGGGGCGGCGATCACGGCCAGGTAGGTGGCGGCCGTGGCGGCGCCGGACGACACGATGAGCGCCCGCGCGCCGAACCTGCCCCGGAGGCGGTCGCCGCCGAGCCGGGCGACCAGCATCCCGGCCTCGAACACCGGGTAGCCGAGCGCCGCGACGGCCTCGGGAGCGCCGAGCGTGCCGATCAGGTAGAGGCCGTTCCAGTCGGCCACCACGCCCTCGACCATGAAGGCGGCGAAGGTGATCGCCCCGAGCAGGTAGACGACGCCGGGCAGCCTGCGCCGCCCGTCCCGCGTGCCGGACGGCCCGGCCGTCTCGGCGGCCGGGTCGGGCAGGTAGGTGCGGCTGAGCACGAGCGACACGGGCAGCGACACCGCCGCTACCAGCAGCAGGTGGACCGTGAACGGCAGCCCGGCGGCGATGGCCGCGGTGCCCGCGAGCCCGGCGGAGATCGCCCCGACGCACCACCCCGCGTGCATCCCGCTCATGATCGGCCTGCCGTACGCCCGCTCCACGACCGAGCCCTGGGCGTTCATGGCGACGTCCACCGCGCCGAAGGCCATGCCGAACAGCGCGGACGCGGCGACGAGGGCGGGGAACGACGGCACGAAGGCGAGCAGCACGAGGGAGGCCGCGCACAGCGGGGCGCCGATCCGCAGGACGCCGCCGCTGCCGGCCCTCGCCATGACCACGCGCATGAGCTGCATGGTCACCAGCGCGCCGAGCCCCCAGGAGAGCAGGGCGAGGCCGACCGACGACTCCGACAGATGGAGCCGTCCGGCCAGCGCGGGCAGGCGCACCGTGAACGTGCCGCACATGAGGCCGGCCAGGACGAAGGTGAGGATCGCCCCGGCACGGGCCGTCCTCAGGGCGCGGGTCATCACAACTTCCTTTCGGGGTCGGTGAATACGGTTTCCGACGAGGGGAGAGCGGGCACACTCCGTTAGGTCGCCCTTTACGGCGCATTGCCGGAAGGGCGACCGCCATGCCCGGGTCCGGGCGGAGTCAGAGAAGGTCGAGCAGGCGGCGTTTGACCGCGCCGTAGTCGACGATGCCGGGGCTGTGGGTCGCGACCTCCCAGACGCCCTCACACGCCAGCCGCACGACCTGCGACGCCACCGGGTCGGGTTCGTCCTCCAGCCCGTGCAGGTGCCAGCGCGCCATGGCCTCGCGCAGCGGCGCGAGCAGCGCGGGATCGCCGGCGGCGCCGGTGACCACCGCCCAGCGCCGCAGCCGGCCGGTCTCGACGGCCTCGAAGGTCGCCGCCAGGTAGGCCCTGGTGTACGTGCTCTCGTGCTGGGCCTCGACGAGGGCGTCGAACTCGGCGATCAGCCGTTCGACCATGCCCTTGATCAGCGCGTCCTTGCTGGAGAAGTGGTAGAGGAGACCGCCCTTGCTCACGCCGGCGCGCTCGGCGACCGCCGACAGGGTCAGGGCCTGGACGCCCTGGTCCTGCAGCAGGCACTCGGCCGCGTCGAGCAGTTCGTCCCTCCTCATGACACTTACTGTACCGTCTGGACGGTTCAGTGGCAAAGCCGGGGGATAGCGAGGATCGGACATCCGGATAGGCTTGGTTGGCCGAGGATCGTTCTGGGAGGGGCCGTGGGAACTGCGTATCTGGACCATGCCTCGACCACGCCGATGCTCCCCGAGGCGATCGAGGCGATGACCGCGCAACTCCGCCAGGTGGGCAACCCCTCGTCGCTGCACGCCGCCGGGCGGCGGGCGCGGCGGGTCGTGGAGGAGTCGCGGGAGACGATCGCCTGCGCGCTCGGCGCCCGGCCGAGCGAGGTCGTCTTCACGGCCGGCGGCACCGAGGCCGACAACCTGGCCGTGAAGGGGCTCTTCTGGGCCCGCAGGCGGCCGCGCGTCCTGCTGAGCGCCGTCGAGCACCACGCCGTCCTCGACCCGGCCCACTGGCTGGCCGACCACCATGGCGCGGTGGTGGAGCTGCTGGAGGTCGACGACCGCGGCCGCGTCCACCCGGAGACGTTGCGCGCCGCCATCGAGCGCGACCCCGGGGACGTCGCCCTCGTCAGCGTCATGTGGGCCAACAACGAGGTGGGGACGGTGCAGCCGGTCCGCGTGCTGGCCGCCATCGCCCACGAGCACGGCATCCCGTTCCACACCGACGCCGTGCAGGCCGTGGGCCAGCTCCCCGTGTCGTTCGCCGAGTCGGGCGTGGACGCCATGACCGTGTCCGGCCACAAGGTCGGCGGCCCGATCGGTGTCGGCGCGCTGCTGCTGGCCCGGGGCGTCGACCCCGTGCCCGTGCTGCACGGCGGCGGCCAGGAGCGCGACATCCGGTCCGGCACGCTCGACGCCCCCGCCATCGCCGGGTTCGCCGCGGCGGTCGAGGCCGCCGTGAAGCACCAGGACGCCACGGCGGAGCGTCTCACCGCCCTGCGCGACGACCTGATCGAGCGCGTACGGCGGGTCGTGCCGGACGTCATCCTCAACGGCGACCCGGACAACCGGCTCCCGGGGAACGCCCACTTCTCGTTCCCGGGTTGCGAGGGCGACGCCCTGCTCATGCTGCTGGACGCCAAGGGCGTGGAGTGCTCGACCGGCTCCGCGTGCTCGGCCGGCGTGGCGCAGCCGTCCCACGTACTGCTCGCGATGGGCCAGGACGGCGCCCGGGCGCGGGGCTCGCTGCGCTTCTCGTTCGGCCACACCTCCACAGAGGAGGACGTCGACCGGGTGGCCGACGTGATCCCGCACGTCGTCGAACGCGCCCGCCGCGCCGGTCTCACCTGAGGCCGGCGGGGTCCCCGAGCGGCCGGGGCCGCTCGCTCAGGTGAGGAAGTGGGCGACCGCGCTCCACGACGGGTCGTCGGCGACCTCCACCGTGGCGCGCCCCTCCTTCCAGGCCGCGGCCAGCTCGCGCACCGCCCGCGCGGCGTCGCCCGCCGGGTCGGCGTACACGTGCAGCACCCTGCTGCGCTCCGCGCTGAGGTGGGCCACCAGCGCGGCCGTGCCGAGCGCCCCGAGGCGCTCGGTCAGGTTCACCTCGAAGTCGCGCAGCGAGCCGAGCGACACGCCCGCGGGCAGCCCGTCCGCGTCGGCGTTCGCGTACGGCAGGGTGATCGCGACGTGCTGGTCGAAGAGCGGGTGGTCGACCGGACGGAGGGGGTAGCGGGCGGCGGCGGCCAGTTTGCCGCCGTTCGCGGTCTGGCCCTCCAGCAGCGCCCACTGCTCGTCCTTGAAGCCGCCGGCCACGTCCGCCACGACGGCGGGCAGGTGAACGGCCGGGACGGCGTCGATCGGCTCGAACTCGGCGGCCACGATGTCGCCCACCCAGCGGGCCACCTCGTCCTCGCCCAGCAACCAGTCGAGCGCGAGCAGGGTGGCCTCCATCCGGGTGTCGTCATCGATATCCGGAAATATCGGGTGAAAGGCGGAGACGTCCACGCGGGGTGTGCCCGGCGGCACGCGCAGGCCCAGCACCAGCCGGTCGAGCCCGAACTCCCGGCCGCCGACGTCGACGGTCAGCTCGGACGCCCGAGGGTTCGCCTGACGGGAGGGGTGGAACTCCCACAGTTCGTCCGCCGGAGGGGCCGCCAGGGCCCACCGGTGCGCGAACGACCGCAACTCCGGGTCGCCGGACGCGCTGACCACCAGGGCGTGCCTGGCGAGGGTCCCCGGGGCGATCTCCCAGACCAGGGACGGGTCCAACGCCGTGACGGCCGGTCCGATCGTCTCGGCCAGCGCCTCGGCGTCCTCGGCCTCGACGTGACCGTCGATCAGGGGGCGGGTCTCGGCCCACCAGGTCCAGAAGCCGGCGATGGCCTCCGCCGGCTCAACCGGCTCGCTCTTGCGCCCGAACAGTCGCATGACCCCGCATCCTCCCAGTTCGCCTCCCGCTCTGCCAACGCGATCGCGACACGGCGCGGCCGCGGAGAGGGGCCGGGACGGACGCCGAGGTGGCGCGGGCGCGCCGGAGGCGGCGGGGACCTGGGCGAGGCCGGTCGTCGGAGGCGCGGCCGGTTGTCCGGGGGCGCAGGGCGGTCGTCCACAGGGGCGGACGCGCCGCAGCGGGAGAGCGCGCCGTACGGGTAGTCTCGAACTGCTATGAGTCCCACACCACGGCTCCGCGTGCTCGCCGCCATGTCCGGCGGCGTGGACTCCGCCGTCGCCGCCGCCCGGATCGCCGAGGCGGGCCACGACGTGACCGGCGTCCACCTGGCGCTCTCGTCGAACCCCCGGTCCTACCGCACCGGCGCGCGCGGCTGCTGCACGCTCGAAGACGCCCGCGACGCGCGACGGGCCGCCGACGTGATCGGCATCCCGTTCTACGTCTGGGACATGGCGGAGCGGTTCCACCGCGACGTCGTGGAGGACTTCGTCAGCGAGTACGCCGCGGGCCGCACGCCCAACCCGTGCCTGCGCTGCAACGAGAAGATCAAGTTCGAGGCCGTGCTCGACCGGGCCCTCGCCCTGGGCTTCGACGCGGTGGCGACCGGCCACCACGCCCGCCTGGCGGGCGGCGTGCTGCGCCGCAGCGTCGACGAGGCCAAGGACCAGTCGTACGTGCTCGGCGTGCTCACACGCGAGCAGCTCTCCCACGCGATCTTCCCGCTCGGCGACTCGACCAAGGCCGAGGTGCGCGCCGAGGCGGGCCGCCGCGGGCTGACCGTGGCGGACAAGCCGGACAGCCACGACATCTGCTTCATCGCCGACGGCGACACGCGGGCGTTCCTGGCCGACCGTCTCGGCGCGTCGGAGGGGCCCATCGTCGACGCGCTGACCGGGCAGGTCGTCGGCACGCACCAGGGCGCGTACGGCTTCACCATCGGCCAGCGCAAGGGGCTGCGGATCGACCGGCCGGCCACCGACGGGCGGCCGCGCTACGTGCTGTCGGTCGAGCCGGTGTCCAACACCGTGACCGTCGGCCCGCGGACCTCGCTGGAGGTGCGCGACATCGTCGGCGAGCGGCCGGTGTGGAACGGCCCGGCCGGCGAGCCGTACGAGCCGATCGCCTGCAGCGTGCAGCTGCGCGCCCACGGCGAGGTGTACGGCTGCCGCGCCCAGTTGTCCGGCGGCGAGCTGCACATCGCGCTCGACAGGCCGGCCGCGGGCGTCGCGGCGGGCCAGGGCGCCGTCCTCTACGAGGGCGACGCCGTCATCGGCTCCGCCACGATCGCCTCGGCGGTCTGACGGCCGTCAGGCCAGCTCGACCGACTCGCCCACGGGGATGCGGCGGAAGTCGCCCTTCTGCTTGTCGCCCTCCCCGCCGAGGAAGTTGTCGATGAGCATCTGGCCGATCTCGTTGACGAGGCCGTCGTGCGTGGAGTACGCCCGGGCCGGACGGACCTCGCGCAGATAGACGATCATCTCGTAGGCCTTGAGCCAGGGCGCGTTGCTCGGGACGAGCAGCGTCGGCACCTCGACGCCCGGCACGGTCAGCGCGTCGCCGGGGTAGAAGACCTCCTCGTCCACGAGGAAGCCGACGTTCTGCACGATCGGCATGTCGGGATGGTTGGGGGCGTGCCACTCGCCGATCGTCTTCACGCCGAAGCCGGCGGTGGTGAAGGAGTCGCCCTCCCGGACCACCTGGACCTTGGCGGGGATGTCGCCCAGCTGGTCGGCCACCGCCTGGCAGGTCCACACCTCGAGGCCGGGGGCCGCGCCGCGCAGCAGGCCGGCGTCGACGTGGTCGAAGTGCTCGTGCGTGATCAGCACCGCGTCCGCGCCGTCGAGCAGGCCCTCGCCGCTGAACGAGCCGGGGTCGATGACCAGCGTGGATCCGTCCTTCTCCAGCCGCCAGCACGCGTGCCCGAGTTTGGTGAGTTTCATAATCCCTAAGCTAGTCCCCGTGAACGAGCATCCGTGGGGCGAGGCGACCGCCACAGGCGTTGGGTCCTACCCGGGCGAAGACCACATGGAGGCGCTCCGGACGGCGTTCGGCGAGCTGCCGATGCCGTACCTCCCCGAGCTTCCCGCTCGCGGCGTCGGCGCCGACATGATCGGCCGGACGGCGGCGCTGCTGGTCGAGCTGCCGGTCGAGGTCCAGCCCTCCGGGTGGAGACTCACCGACCGGCCCGGCCGCGACCTCAAGCGCGCCCTCGACCACCTGCGCCGCGACCTCGACGGCCTGGAGGAGGTCTCTCAGGGGTACGAGGGGCCGCTGAAGATCCAGGCCTGCGGCCCGTGGACGCTCGCCGGAGCGGTCGAGCTGCGGTACGGCGACAAGGTGCTGGCCGACCCGGGAGCCGTGCGGGACCTGGCCGAGTCGCTGGCCGAGGGGCTCGCGCAGCACGTGGCCGATGTGCGGCGGCGCGTTCCGGGGGCCCGGCTGGTGGTCCAGCTCGACGAGCCGGGGCTGCCGGGTGTGCTGGCCGGGTCGGTGCCGACCGCGTCCGGCTTCGGCCGGCTGGCCGCCGTCGAGGCCCCGGTCGCCCGCGAGCGGCTGCAGACCGTGATCGACGCCCTCGCCCCCGCGTTCCCGATCGTCCACTGCTGCGCGCCCGGCGTCCCCTTCGAGGTCCTCCGTACGGCGGGGGCGCGGGGTGTCTCCCTCGACGTCACGCGGCTGCGACGCCGGGACGAGGACCAGATCGGGGAGTCGGTCGAGGCGGGGGTCGCGCTCTTCCTGGGCGTCGTCCCGGGCACCGGCACCCGGCTGCCGGACAAGGGCGTCGTGGCCAAACCCGCCACGGAGCTGTGGCGCAGGCTCGGCTTCGCCCCCGCGACGCTGGCAGATCAGGTCGTGCTGACGCCCGCGTGCGGCCTCGCGGGCGCGTCCCCGGCGTACGCGCGGGCGGCTCTGGCCCGGTGCCGGGAGGCGGCGCTGGTCCTGCGGGAGGACCCGGGGGAGTGACGGCCGGACCGGCTCACGCCACACCTGATCCTGATCGGTCGTGGACCGTGCCAACCTGGTCGGCGAGCCGGACAAAAAGGAATGAAAGTCGGCCGCGGGCGGACTACCGTATTCAGTGATCACTCCTCGACGGGGTCCCGCGCTTGGTCTGGAGCGGGCCTCGGGTGGGTCGGATCGGCGGGAGCCGCCCGCGTCCTCGGAGCGGCTCCCGCGCCCATGTGAGCCTCCGCGGGGCTCGCCGGTGCGCGCCCTCGAGGCCGCGTGCGTACGAGGGCCGGCATGGCGGGGCGGGCGGTACGAGAGCCGGTGTGCGGGGGCGGGTCGTGCCGGTGTGCGCACGCGGGCGGATGCGCGCTCGCGCGATGGGGGCGGAAGATGTCGGTGGCCGGAGATACGGTTTCCCTGGGCGGTTGACGAGGGGAGACGCGACGTGACCGATCAGGTGAACGAGGTTGAGGCCGCGCCCTCGGAGGCGCGCGAGCGGCACGCGGAGCTCGCGGAGCTGATCGAGGAGGCCAACTGGCGCTACTACGTGCTCGACTCCCCGACCGTCGCCGACGCGGAGTACGACACGTGGATGCGGGAGATCACCGCGCTCGAGGAGCGGTATCCGGACCTCCGGACGCCCGACTCGCCGACGCAGAAGGTGGGCGCCCCCGTCTCCTCCGAGTTCGCGCCCGTGGCGCACCTGCAGCGGATGGAGAGCCTCGACAACGCCTTCAGCCAGGACGAGCTCGCCGCCTGGCAGGCCAGGGCCGAGCGGCTGATCGAGGCCGACCCCGGGCCGTACCTGTGCGAGCTCAAGATCGACGGCCTGGCCGTGGCGCTGGTCTACGAGAAGGGCCGCCTCGTGCGGGGGGCGACCCGCGGCGACGGGCGCAGCGGCGACGACGTCACCCCCAACATCCGCACGCTCCGCGACGTCCCCCAGCGGCTGACCGGCGACGACGTGCCCGACCTCGTCGAGGTGCGCGGCGAGGTCTTTCTCCCCGTCGAGGGATTCAAGAAGCTCAACGAGCAGCTCATGGACGAGGGCAAGCCGCCCTTCGCCAACCCGCGCAACTCGGCCGCCGGCTCGCTGCGGCAGAAGGACCCCCGCATCACGGCGCAGCGCCCGCTGCGGCTCATCGTCCACGGCGTGGGCAAGTGGGAGGGCGCGGAGCCGCCCAGGACGCAGTCCGAGATGTACGACCGGTTGAGGAGCTTCGGCCTGCCGGTGAGCGACCGCTACCGCGTGGTCCGGTCGCCGGAGGAGATCCACGACTTCATCGAGCACTACCGGGAGCACCGCCACGACCCGGAGTACGAGATCGACGGCGTCGTGGTCAAGATCGACCGGATCCCCCTGCAGCGGCAGCTCGGCTCGACGAGCCGGGCGCCCCGGTGGGCCATCGCGTTCAAGTACCCGCCGGAGGAGGTCACCACCAAGCTCCTGGACATCCAGGTCGGGGTGGGCAGGACGGGGAGGATCACCCCGTTCGGCGTGATGAGCCCGGTCGTGGTCTCTGGATCCACCGTGGAGCGCGCGACCCTGCACAACGCCTCCGAGGTGGAGCGCAAGGGCGTGCTGATCGGCGACACGGTGGTCCTGCGGAAGGCCGGCGACGTCATCCCCGAGATCGTCGGCCCGGTGGCCGATCTGCGCGACGGGTCCGAGCGGGCCTTCGTGATGCCCACCCACTGCCCGGAGTGCGGCACCGAGCTGGCCTACGAGCGGGAGGGCGACGCCGACCTGCGCTGCCCCAACACCCGCGCCTGCCCGGCCCAGCTGCGGGAGCGGATCTACTTCGCGGCCGGGCGGAGCGCCTTCGACATCGAGGGCCTGGGCTACGTCGCGGCGACCGCGCTGACCCAGCCGCTGCCGCCCCAGGAGCCTCCGGTGCGCACCGAGGCCGACCTGTTCGACCTGACGATGGAGCAGCTGCTGCCCATCAGGTCCGTCGTCCGCGACCCCGACTCGGGCCTGCCGAAGATCGACCCCAAGACGGGGGAGCCGAAGGTCGTCTCGTTCTTCGGCACCACGTCCGGCGCCCCCAGCAAGAACGCCGAGCTGATGCTGGAGGAGCTCGAGCGGAAGAAGAAGGAGCAGCCCCTCTGGCGGGTGCTGGTGGCGTTGAGCATCCGGCACATCGGGCCGCCGACCGCGCGGGCGCTGGCCGACGCGTTCCGGTCGATCGACGCGATCGCCGCGGCGTCGGAGGAGGAGCTCGCGGCAGTCGAGGGCATCGGCCCCCGGGTCGCCGCCACCATCAAGGAGTGGTTCGAGGTCGAATGGCACCGGGAGATCATCGACCGGTGGGGGGCCGCGGGCGTCCGGATGGCCGACGAGGCCCCCGCCGACCAGGGTCCCCGCACGCTGGAGGGCATGACGCTGGTCGTCACCGGCACGCTCGCCGAGTTCAGCCGCGACGAGGCCGGCGAGGCCATCACGGCCAGGGGCGGCAAGGTGTCCAGCTCGGTCTCGAAGAAGACCGGCTTCGTGGTGGTCGGGGAGAACCCGGGTTCCAAGTACGACAAGGCCGTCAAGCTCGGCGTCCCCATCCTCGACGAGCAGGGCTTCCGGACCCTCCTGGCCGAGGGCCCCGACGCCGCCAGGGCCGTCGCCCTCCAACCCCAGGAGTGACGGCCTCCGCCCGGCGGCTCACGGCGGCACGGCTCTGGGTGGCGCGGCTCTTACCTGCGCGGCTCTGGGCGGCACTGACCCGCTGAACATAGATGAACCCCTGCACGCCCCGGGGGAGTGGCGTGCAGGGGTTCGGTCGGCGGACGGCGCGAGCCGCGCCCACCTCACGAGGCCCGGCTCCGGCCTGTCGGCCTCACAAGGCCCGGCTGTGCAGGGGTGCCTGCGCCGGTGTGGAAGGCCCGCCGGGCCGGGTCTCCGTCACGAGAACCCGGCCCGGGAGCCCGGCCGCCTCAGGAGGCGGCGCAGGAGACCGTCGACGGGGTGCCGTTGGCGCTGTTCCAGTTCGCCAGGAAGCCGAACGTGGTCGACGCCCCGGCCCCGAGGCTCCCGTTCCAGCTCAGGTTGGTGACCGTCACGCTGCTGCCGCTGGTGGTGGGGGTGCCGTTCCAGAGCTGGGTGATCGTCTGGCCGTTGGGGAACGTCCACTGGACCTTCCAGCCGCTGATCGCCGCCGATCCGCTCTGCACCGCGACCTCGCCCTGGAAGCCGCCCTGCCACTGGCTGATCACCTTGTACGTGGCCGTGCAGCTCTTGCCGCCCGTGGGCGTGGGTGTCGGCGTGGGCGTGGGGGTCGGCGTGGGAGTCGGCGTGGGAGTCGGGGTGGGAGTCGGGGTGGGCGTAGGAGTTGGGGTCGGCGTGGGGGTCGGCGTCCGCGTGGGCGTGGGCGTCGGCGTGGGGGTCGGCGTCCGCGTCGGCGTGGGCGTCGGCGTCGGGGTGTTGGTGGGCGGGGGCGCGGCGATGGCCAGGTCGTAGGCCCGCTGCGGCACGAACTGGCCCGCCGGCGCGATGCAGCCGTCCGACTCGCCCGGCGGCTTCACCCAGAGGAACGCGTCGATCGCGCTGTCGCCGGTGTTGGTCGTGCTCCAGGTGCCGGTCGCCCGGCCCGCCGGGTCGCACCACTCGCTGCCCGACGGGCCGTTGCCGTTGCGGCTGGTGTCGATGACGGCGTGCAGCTTCGAGATCCCGGTCGCGGAGATGACGCTCTTGGCGTACGACACCAGGCCCGGCGTGGACCGGTAGTTGGAGACGTTGAGGGCGATGCCGTCCGCGCTGTTGCCGACGTCGGCCGCCCTGAGCCGGTTGGCCATGTCCGAGGCGCCGACCCAGGCGTCGTGCCCGGCGTCGAAGTACACCTTCACCTGCGACGACGTGCCCTTGAACTTCTTGCCCGCGTACGCCAGGGAGGCCTCGACCTCGGCCTGCTGCGACGCGTTCATGCAGTTCGTCATGATCGACAGCGCGTCGGGCTCCAGGATGATCTCCGCCGGACGCCCGCCGAGGCCGGCGGCGATCTCGTCGACCCAGGCGCGGTACGCCGTGTGGTCGGGCGCGCCGCCCGCGCTGGCGCCGCCGCAGTCACGGTTCGGGATGTCGTACACGACCATGATCGGGATCTTGCCCGCGGCCGCCGCGGCGCCGACGTACGCGTCGACCTGGCCGCGCACCGTGGTGGGGTTGTAGCTGGCGAACCACCGGCCCTGCGGGACGGCCGCGACGCGGTCCCTGATGACCGCCGTACGGCTGTCGCCGGGGTTGGCCGCCACCCACTTGGCCGCGTTGGTCGTCGGGTCGACGTAGAAAGCGGAGTCGGCGGCCTGGGCGGCGGACGAGGTGAAGACGGCCGCCCCGGCCGCGGCCGTGGCGGCCACAGCGAGAACGGCCGCCAGCACGGGCCTTCTGCGAGACATGGATTACTCCGTCCGGGTAAGGTGGGAGCGCTCCCACCGAGTCATCCCGGATCGTAGGTACCGCCCGACGGTCCCAGAAGGGCGTGCCGTAATAAGGCTGGAGTCGAAACGTAATACCCGCAGGCCCCTCGCGTCCCGCCTCCAGGAGGCCGGTGAAACTTTCACCACAAGGCGCGCGAAACCGCTGTGATCGACCGATCTCCAGAAATTGGTGGTAACGGACTGTGCCCAACCGGTTTCGCGAAGTGGCCCAGAGGCCGTACCCTCCCATAGTGACCTCTTGGGGGGTTTCTTACCGATGACGTTGACTCGCAGCCTCATGCCGCTTTCCGGGCTGCCGCGCACGCTGATGCCGGCCGCGGACCTCGGCGGCCTGACGGTGCCCATCGACACGCGCGACACCGGCCCGCGCCCCGGCTCGCCCCTGTGGGCCTACCTCACGGCCGTCATCGCGGTCGGCTCCACCGCGCTGGCCGTCGCCCAGGTGCGCCTGGGCCTCGGCGAGCTGGCGCAGATCGCCCGCACGCCGCTGTTCTGGATGCTCGCCGTGCTCGTGGTGCTCGGGGAGCTGCGGCCGGTCACGGTGAGCTCCTCGACCCTCGTGGGCGGCACGCCCACCTCGACGATGTTCACGTTCGCCGTGCTCATGTACTACGGCCTGCCGACGGCGGCGCTGCTCCAGGCGGCGGCGGTCGTGGTGAGCGGGCTCGTGCACCGCCGGGCGTGGCACCGCGTGATGTTCAACCTGTCCCAGGTCACGCTGGCGTGCACGGCCGCGGCCGTCGCCTTCGGCGCGTTCGGGATCCACTCGGCGCCCGGCTCGCCCTGGACGCCGGACGGCCCGGACATCCCGGCCATCGTGCTGGCCGGCGGGGCGTACTTCGCGGTCCGGGCGTTCCTCGTCTGCGGCGCCGTCGCGCTGCACGAGCGGCGGCCGATCAGCCGTGTGCTGCGGGCGTCGATCGGTCCTCAGGCGCTCGTGTACGGCGCGCTGCTCGGCCTCGCCCCCCTCGTCGTCGTCGTGATGGCCCACTCCTCCGCCCTGGTCCCGTTGTTCCTCGCGCCCCTGGCGGCCGTCTACTTCACCGCGACGCTCTCGCTGCGCCGCGACCACCAGGCGACCCACGACGGGCTCACCGGCCTGCCGAACCGGAAGATGCTGATCCTGCGCACGGAGGAGGCCCTCACCGAGGCCCGTGCCGACGAGCGGGTGGGGCTGCTGCTGCTCGACCTCGACCGGTTCAAGGAGGTCAACGACACCCTGGGCCACCCCGTCGGCGACCGGCTGCTGCAACTGGTGGCGCACCGGCTCACCCACAGCGTGCGCCCGGGCGACGTGGTCGCCCGGCTGGGCGGCGACGAGTTCGCCGTGCTGCTGCCGTCCATCCGGGACGCGCAGGCGGCCAAGGAGGTCGCCTCCCGGCTGCGAGTCGCGATCACCGAGCCCGTACGGCTGGAGGGCATGACCTTCGACCTGGACGCCTCGATCGGCATCGCCCTCTACCCCGACCACGCGCCCGACTTCGAGCTGCTGCTGCAGCGCTCCGACGTGGCCATGTACCTGGCCAAGGAGGGCCGTACGGGCGTCGAGTTCTACCTGCCGGCCAAGGACCGCAACTCGCCGGAGCGGCTGAGCCTGCTCGGCGACCTGCGGCGGGCCATCGACGCCGACGAGCTGGACCTCCACTATCAGCCCAAGGTCAGCCTGGAGAACGGGCAGGTCGAGAGCGTGGAGGCGCTGCTGCGGTGGTGGCACCCGGTCCGCGGGCCGGTCTCGCCCGTCGAGTTCATCCCGCTGGCCGAGCAGTCGTACCTCATGCGCGAGCTCACCCAGCACGTGATCCAGCGGGCCCTGCAGCAGGCGGCCCGGTGGTGGCACGCGGGCATCGAGGTGCCGATCTCGGTGAACGTCTCTGCCCGCGACCTGCTCGACTCCGGGCTGCGCGAGCAGCTGGAGAGCGGGCTGGAGAAGCTGGAGCTGCCGGCCACCGCGATCCAGCTGGAGGTCACCGAGCGCATCCTGATGACCGACCAGGCCTACAGCGCGGAGACGATCCGCACCCTGGCCGGCCTGGGCATCCAGCTGTCGCTCGACGACTTCGGCACCGGCTACTCCTCGCTCGTCCGTCTCCAGCGCCTCCCGGTCGCCGAGGTCAAGATCGACGCGTCGTTCGTACGGCGGGTGGTGGAGTCGCGCGACGACGAGCGCATCGTCCGGTCGATCATCGACCTCGTGCGGTCGCTCGGGCTGCGCTCGGTGGCCGAGGGCGTCGAGTCGCACGAGATCGCGACGCGGCTGCGCGAGATGGGCTGCCAGGCCGGTCAGGGCTGGTGGCTCGCCAAGCCCATGCCCGCGGCCGAGTCGACGGTGTGGCTGCGCACCCGGCTCAGCTCCGCCTTCACCGCCCGCCCCGCCGACGGCGCCCGCCTCGCCTCGCACTGACCACCCTCGGGCGGGAATCACCGGGCGCCGCGGCGCGAAGTGAGCGGGACATGGGAGGAAGCGGAACGACGCGCGCCCCGTAATGCGTCGGCCTCGCCCGATGACGAGCCCTAGGATGGGAAAGTCCAATCTCCATCATGAAACGGGTTCGACGACTCATGTCCGCCATAACCCGCGATGAGGTCGCTCATCTCGCCCGGCTGTCCCGGCTGGCGCTGGCCGACGACGAGCTCGACCACTTCGCCGCCCAGCTCGACCAGATCGTCGGCGCTGTCGCCCGCGTATCCGAGGTCGCGGCCGACGACATTCCGCCGTCCTCGCACGCGCTGCCGCTGACGAACGTCTTCCGCCCGGACGAGTTGCGCCCGTCCCTCACGCCGCAGGAGGCCCTGTCGGGCGCTCCCGCCGTGGAGGAGGACCGGTTCCGCGTCCCGCGGATCCTGGGGGAGGAAGCATGAGCTTGATCCACAAGACTGCCGCCGAGCTCGGCCGGCTGGTCGCCTCCGGCGAGGTCTCGGCCGTCGACGTGACCCAGGCCCACCTGGACCGCATCGCCCAGGTCGACGGCGAGGTCCACGCGTTCCTGCACGTGGACGCCGAAGTGGCGCTCGCCCAGGCCCGCCGGGTCGACGAGCGCATCGCCAGGGGCGAGTCGCTCGGCCCGCTGGCCGGCGTGCCGATCGCGCACAAGGACGTCTTCACGACCGCCGACATGCCGACCACGGCCGGCTCGAAGATCCTCGAGAACTGGCGGCCGCCGTACGACGCGACCGTGACGGGCCGTCTCCGCGAGGCCGGGCTGGTGATCCTCGGGAAGACCAACCTCGACGAGTTCGCCATGGGCTCCTCGACGGAGAACTCGGCGTACGGGCCGACCCGCAACCCATGGGACCTGAACCGGATCCCGGGCGGTTCCTCCGGCGGGTCGTCCGCGGCCGTGTCGGCCTACGAGGCGCCCCTGTCGACCGGCACCGACACCGGCGGCTCGATCCGCCAGCCGGCGGCCGTCACCGGCATCGTCGGCATGAAGCCGACGTACGGCGGCTCGTCCCGGTACGGCCTGATCGCGTTCGCCTCCTCGCTCGACACGCCGGGGCCGTTCGCCCGGAACGTGCTCGACGCGGCGCTGCTCCAGGCCGCGTTCTCGGGCCACGACCCGCTCGACTCGACCTCGATCGACCAGCCGGTGCCGCCGGTCGTGGAGGCGGCGCGGCAGGCGGACGTCGCCGGCATGCGGATCGGCGTGGTCAAGGAGTTCGGCGGCGAGGGCTACCAGCCGGGCGTGCTGGCGCGCTTCCACGAGGCCGTCGAACTGCTGGAGTCCCTGGGCGCCAAGGTGTTCGAGGTGTCGTGCCCGACGTTCGGGTACGCCCTCCCCGCGTACTACCTCATCGCGCCGTCCGAGTGCTCGTCCAACCTGGCCCGCTTCGACGCCATGCGGTACGGCCTGCGCGTCGGCGACGACGGCACCCGCAGCGCCGAGGAGGTCATGGCGCTGACCCGGGCCGCCGGGTTCGGCCCCGAGGTCAAGCGGCGGATCATGCTCGGCACGTACGCGCTGTCGTCGGGCTACTACGACGCCTACTACGGCCAGGCGCAGAAGGTCCGCACGCTGATCTCGCGCGACTTCGACGCGGCCTTCCAGCAGGTCGACGTCCTGGTCTCGCCGACGACGCCGACCACGGCGTTCCCGATCGGGGAGCGGGCCGACGACCCGATGTCCATGTACCTGGCCGACCTGTGCACGATCCCGAGCAACCTCGCGGGCAACGCGGCCATCTCCGTGCCGTGCGGCCTGGCCGACGAGGACGGCCTGCCGGTGGGCCTGCAGATCATGGCCCCCGTCCTGGGCGACGACCGCTGCTACCGGGTCGGCGCCGCGGTCGAGCAGGCCTTCGAGAGCCGCTGGGGCGGCCCGCTGCTGGCCAAGGCCCCCGCGCTGTAGACACCGCAGAGGGGAGGGGAACGGCGGCATGATCACCCGCATCGAGATCGACGGCTTCAAGTCCTTCGAGAACTTCGCGCTCGATCTGCCGCCTTTCCTCGTGCTCATCGGCACCAACGCGAGCGGCACGTCGAACCTGCTCGACGCCCTGACGTTCGTCGCGACCGTCGGGACCGGGGGGTGGACGCCGCGGTGGCGGAGGTGCGCGGCGACGCCCGCGGGCTGTTCCGCAGGCGCGGCGACGGCACGCGGGTCGACCGGATGCGTTTCGCTCTGGAACTCCTTATCCCGGACTCCGGGACTTCTACGTGTCGGTGGCGGAGACCGCCGGCCTCGGCGAACTGCGGAAGGTGCCCGCCTTCCAGCAATGGTGGAATGACATGATCGAAGCTCTGGAAGGACTGGGTTACCAGCATGGCTGATACCGCGACGCTCATGCCGTACGACGAGGCGCTGGAGCGCTTCGAGCCGGTGCTGGGGCTGGAGACGCACGTCGAGCTGGGCACCGAGTCGAAGATGTTCTGCGGCTGCCCGACGACGTTCGGCGCGCCGCCGAACACGCACGTGTGCCCGGTGTGCCTGGCGCTGCCCGGCTCGCTGCCGGTGGCGAACGAGAAGGCCATCGAGTCGACGATCCGGATCGGCCTCGCGCTGAACTGCACGATCGCCTCGTGGTGCCGATTCGCCCGGAAGAACTACTTCTATCCGGACATGCCGAAGAACTACCAGATCAGCCAGTACGACGAGCCGCTGTGCACCGACGGCTACCTGGACGTCGAGGTGGACGGCCGCACCATCCGGGTGGAGATCGAGCGGGTGCACCTGGAGGAGGACACCGGCAAGTCCACGCACGTGGGCGGGGCCACCGGCCGGATCCACGGCGCCGACTACTCGATCGTCGACTACAACCGGGCCGGCATCCCGCTCGTCGAGATCGTCACCAAGCCGATCGCCGGCACCGACCGGCTCGCCCCCGAGGTCGCCCGCGCGTACGTCACCGAGCTCCGCGAGGTGATGCGCTCCCTGGGCGTCTCGGACGTGCGGATGGAACAGGGCTCGATGCGCTGCGACGTGAACGTGTCGCTCATGCCGCGCGGCTCGTCGGAGTGGGGCACCCGCACCGAGACCAAGAACGTCAACTCGCTGCGCAGCGTCGAGCGGGCCGTCCGGGGCGAGATCGAGCGCCAGGCCGCCATCCTCGCCGACGGCGGGCGGATCATCCAGGAGACCCGGCACTTCCACGAGGACACCGGGCAGACCACGTCCGGCCGGTCGAAGGAGGAGGCGCAGGACTACCGGTACTTCCCCGAGCCCGACCTGCTGCCCATCGCCCCCGACCCCGAGTGGGTCGAGACGCTCCGGGCCGCGCTGCCCGAGCTTCCGTCCGTACGGCGCAAGCGGCTGCAGCGGGAGTGGGGCGTGTCCGACCTCGACATGGAGGCCATGCACAACGCGGACGCGATCGACCTGGTCGAGGCGACCGTGTCCGCCGGTGCCCCGCCCGCCGACGCGCGCAAGTGGTGGATGGGCGAGCTGGCCCGCCGGGCCAACGAGTCGGCCACGCCGCTCGCCGACCTGCCGATCACGCCCGAGCAGGTCGCCCGGGTGACCGCGCTGGTCGCCTCGGGCGCGCTCAACGACAAGCTGGCCCGCCAGGTGCTCGAAGGCGTCCTCGCCGGCGAGGGCGGCCCGGACGAGGTCGTCGAGAGGCGCGGCCTGCGGATCGTCAACGACGAGGGCGAGCTGGCGGCGCTGATCGACCAGGTGCTGGCGGACAACGCCGACGCCGCGGAGAAGGTGCGCGGCGGCAAGATCGCGGCCGTGGGCGCGCTGGTCGGCGGCGTCATGAAGGCCAGCCGTGGCAAGGCCGACGCCGGCCGTGCCCGCGAGCTGATCCTGCAGAAGCTCGGCGTCGAGGAGTAGGCTCCGGCCCCTCCGCCGCCCGCGTGTCAGGGGCGGCGGAGGACTCTGTTACGGCCTTCCTCCATAAAACCGGCGGGCTGCGGAGACGGATGTGGCAGGGCCGATTTCACTGGTCTAGAGCGACACATCCGACACCTGTGAGAAGACCGTTGTTTTCTGACATATCCAGCAGAGGGTGCCTTAGGGTTAACTGACCGAAGTTACCCATGAGCCGGAGGAGACCGAGGCGTGCGGAACGCCGGAGCGTCCATCGACCCCCCGACGGATCCGTCCGCGGCGGGGCCCGACGACGCACCCGGCGCCGGTTCCGCGTCCGCCGGCTCAGCGGTCCCCGGCCCCAAACATCCGGTGCGCCTGGCGTCGGCGTCGCTTCCGCGCGGGGTCTCGGCGGACATCTTCGGCGAGCGGTCCCATCCCGTTCCCGCGGCGGCCCGGGGCCCCCGTAAGAGCTCCCTGCCCCCGCCCGCCCCGCCCGTCGAGCCGTGGGTGGTGGTCGAGCGGAAGGTCCAGGAGGAGCCGCCGGTCATCCTCATCGACCCCGAGCCGGAGTCCCGGGGCCGTACGCTGCGCTACGCGCTGATCGCGCTGTTCGGGCTGCTCGTGCTCGCCTACCTCGTGCCCGCCGTCTCGATGGCCGGGCGCATCCTGCCCGGCACCACCGTCCTCGGCGTCGACCTGGGCGGCCAGGGCCAGCAGGAGGCGGCCGATACGCTGCGCGAGCGCCTGTACGCCCAGACGCGGGCGCCCATCATCGTCCGGCAGGGCATGCGGCGGCTGACGGTCAACCCGGAGGACGCCGGTCTCGCGCTCAACGTGGAGCAGACGGTGTCCCGGGCGATGACCAGGTTCCCCAGCCCGGTCCAGGTGTGGACGGCGCTGACCGGCACCCACGAGATCGGTCCCGTGGTGTCCGTGGACAGGGCGAAGCTGGCGGCGGCGGTCGCCCGCGACGTCGCCGGGCACCTGGAGGAGCCCGGCCAGGAGGGCGGGGTCACGTTCAGGGGCGTCGTCCCGGTGCCGCAGTTCCCCAGACTGGGACGCAGGGTCGACGCGGCGGCCGTCGCGAGCGAGTTGCAGAAGGCCTATCTCAGCCCGGACGTCACGGTGGTCGTGCCCACGCTCCGCCAGGAGCCGCACGTGAGCCGCGCGGAGGTGCGGCGGGCGCTGGCCTGGGCCCGCCAGGCCGTCGCCGGGCCGGTCACGCTCGCCAACGGATCGGCGACCGCGCTGCTGCCGCCGGAGACGATCGCGCGGCACCTGACCTTCGTGCCCGACGGCGCGACGCTACGGCCCCACTTCGACGCCGCGGGAGCCCTCGCCGGGCTCGAGGCGCGGCTGGTCGACCCCGCGGACGCCGCCCGGGACGCCACCTTCACGGTCACGGACGGGACGCCGTCGCTGGTCCACGCCCGTCCCGGCAAGCGGATCGACGCCGACCGCCTCGCGTCCGACCTCGTCGAGGCGCTCGGGAACGGGAGCCGTACGGTCGCCGTGTCGGTCGTGGACGGCCAGCCGGAGATCTCCGACCAGGACGCGCTCGGCATGGGCGTCAAGGAGGAGGTGGGCCGGTTCACCACCTCCTTCCCCTGCTGCGTGCCCCGCGCGGCCAACATCAAGGCCGCGGCCGGGATGCTGGACGGCCGGCTGGTGAAGCCGGGGGAGACGTTCTCGTTCAACGCAGCACTGGGCAGGCGGGACGCGACCGCCGGGTTCGGCGGGCTCGGCCCGACGACGATCCGCGGGCGCACCGGCTCCGACGTGCCCGGGATGTCGCAGGTGGCGACGGCCCTGCTGAACGCGGTGCTGCGGGCCGGCCTCCAGGTGTCCGACTTCACGCCTCCGGACGTGCACGCCGCACAGCTCCCCGCCGGGACGGAGGCGGCCGTCAGCTACCCCGATCCCGACTTCTCCTGGAAGAACGACTCGCCGTACGGCGTGCTGGTGCAGGCGTCCGCCACGGGAAGCTCGCTGACCGTCCGGCTGTGGAGCACCAAGCGGTACGACGTGGAGATCCAGGACCCGATCAAGGGCGCGGTGACGACCCTGCCGGTCGTCCGGGGCGGCGGCGACGGCTGCGTGCCCGTGCCGCGGGAGGACGGGTTCACTGCCGAGGTGACGCGTATCCTGCGGCACGACGGCACGGTGGTCGACCGCCAGACGTTCCGCACCGTCTACCGGCCGCAGGCCCAGGTCGTCTGCTCCTGATCCGCCGCCCGCCCCATCAGGAACCGTTCTCACCCGGGTTTGATCACGAGGATCCGGTCGTCGCCCCGCCGGGGGGATCCGCGGCCGTCGCGGTTGCTGGTGGAGACCCACAGCGTGCCGTCGGGGGCCGCGGCGACGGCCCGCAGCCGGCCGTACTCGCCGGTGAACCGGGCGACGGGACGGCCGGCCCGGCCGGACGCGTCGACGGGGATCTGCCACAGCCGCTCCCCGCGCAGCGCGCCCGCCCACAGCGACCCGGCGGCGTACGCGAGGCCGGAGGGCGACGCCTCGTCGGTCGACCAGGTGAGCAGGGGATCGGTGTAGCCCGGCCGCCCGCCGACCCCCTCGACCTCGGGCCATCCGTAGTTGCGGCCCTTCTCGATCAGGTTGATCTCGTCGTAGGTGTTCTGGCCGAACTCGCTGGCGTACATGTGCCCGTGGCCGTCCCAGGCCATCCCCTGGACGTTGCGGTGGCCGTAGGTCCACATGAGCGTGCCGAAGGGGTTCCCGGGGGCGGGCCGGCCGTCCGCCGTCATCCGGAGGATCTTGCCGCCGAGGGACCCCTTGTCCTGGGCCAGCCCCCGCTCGCCGGTCTCCCCGGTGGACGCGTAGAGGTAGCCGTCGGGGCCGAAGGCGAGGCGGCCGCCGTTGTGGATGGTGCCCTTGGGGATGCCGGTGACGATCGGAACGGGGTCGGACAGGCCGCCGTCGTACCGGTACCGGACCACCCGGTTGTCGCCGGCGGAGGTGACGTACAGGAACACCCGGTGGTCGGTGGCGAAGTCCGGCGAGACGGCCACGCCGAGCAGGCCGCCCTCCCCGCTGGGGTCGACGCCGTCGACGACCGCCACCCGCCGGACGCGGCCGTCCGGGGAGACCCGCAGCAGCCGCGCCGAGTCCCGCTCGGTGACGAGGGCGTCGCCGCCGGGCAGGAACGCGATCGCCCAGGGCACGGCGAGATCGGTGACCAGTGTGCGCGGCGTCGGGGGCGACGCCTGCGGGGTGCCCGGGGCCGCCGGCGTCGCTGCGCCGGTGGCCGGCGCCGGGTCGAGAGGGGCGGGCGTGCGCGCCGTGCCGACGCCGCCCTGCGAGCAGCCCGTCAGCGCCGCCGCGCCCACCGCCACCGCCAGGAGCAGGGCTCCGCGGCCCGTACCGACCATGATTGCGACCTCCTCGTCCCCTCCATACTCGCGTCTCCCCGGGAAGGTTCCCTAGGTTTGTCCTCGTGAAGATCTGGGTCGCCTCACAGGCCATCGCCGACGCCCTGTCCGACCTGCCGGAAGGCATGCCGGCTCTCGACTGTTCGGTGTACGACGGGAAGGGACCGCTGCCCGGCCGTCCCGAGGAGGTCGAGGTCTGGGTGCCGCCGCTCGTGCCGGTGCCCGACATCCCCGGGCTGCTCGGCCGGATGGGCAAGCTGCGCCTGCTCCAGACCGTGACCGCGGGCGTGGAGCCGTACCTGCCGCACGTGCCCGAGCACGCCGTCCTGTGCAACGCCCGGGGTGTGCACGACGCCGGCACGGCCGAGTGGGCGGTGGGCGCGATGATCGCCGTGTTGCGGGAGTTCCCCGGCTTCGCCGCCGCCCAGGCGCGCGGCGAGTGGACCTACCACCACACCGGCGTGCTGGCCGACGCGACCGTGCTCATCGTGGGGTACGGCTCGATCGGCGAGGCGGTGGAACGGCGCCTGGCCGGGTTCGAGGTGGAGATCGTCCGGGTGGCCCGGACGGCCCGTCCGGGCGTGCACGGCCAGGACGAGCTGCCCGCCCTGCTCCCGTGCGCCGACGTCGTCGTGCTGCTCGTGCCCGCCACCGCGTCCACCGCGGGCCTGGCCGACGCCCGGTTCCTGGCCGCGATGAAGGACGGCGCGCTGCTCGTGAACGCCGCCCGCGGCTCGGTCGTGGACACCGCCGCCCTGCTGGCCGAGCTCGAGTCGGGCCGCCTGCGGGCCGCCCTCGACGTCACGCCGGTCGAGCCGCTGCCCGCCGATCACCCGCTGTGGACCGCCCCCGGCGTGTTCATCACCCCGCACGTGGCGGGGAGCACGCCCGCCTCCGTACGGCGGACCACGAAGCTGGTGCGGGAGCAGGTGATCCGCCACCTCACGGGCGAGCCGCTCGCTAACATGATCACTGGGCATTACTGACCGCTCCGTTAAGGATTCCGGAACGTGGCTGCCCCGTGACCTGGGGTGCGTACGGTGATGCACATCGCACGGCTGGTTATCAGATCGGTGACGACTCGGTCGTTGTCCTCCTGTCGATCAGCGGCTGTGCGCACACTTGCCATGTGACAGGGAGAGTAAAGCCGAGTCGAGGACGGGAGGGGCAGTGATGTCAGACCCCGCCGGACTCGGCGACGCCGACACGACTCCGTCCCCGGTCGCCGAGGCGACGGGCATGGCCGCCACCGGTCCGGACGCCCCTGACGGGCCGACGGCCGGGGCGATCGGCATCGGCACCGGCGCCGCCGTCACGGCGGTTCCGACGACACGTACAGAGGCGACGCACGTGAACGGCAGGCGGGACCCCCGGGTCTCCCTCAGCGCCGCGGCCGGGCTGGGCGCGGCGGCGATCGCGGCCGCCCTCCTCGCGGGCGCCTCGGCCTCCGTCGTGGCGGCCGTCTCCGGAGTCGTCACCGGCCTCCTCGCGGCCGCCTCCCTGAGCGCCGCGGCCTCCCGCGTCGTCCCCGGTCACGGCCGCCAGCCCGCCGCGTGGCGGTGGCTGTCGGCCGGCGCGCTCACCTGGCTCGTCGGCATCGGGGTGCGGCCGGCGGCCGACGGCACCCCGTTCGTGCTGACCTTCGCCGACCTGCTGATGCTGGCGGGGTCGCTGCTCCTGGCCATCGGCTGCGGGCTGTCGGTCAAACCCCCCGCCTACAGCAGGGGCGTGCTGAGACAGGCCACCGACGCCTACCTGGGCGCGGCCTCCATCCTGTCGGTGGCCTGGGTCACCGTGCTGGGCCCCGCGTTCGCCAAGGCGGAGGAGCCGGGCGCCTTCTTCTTCACGCTGGCGCTGCCGGTCGTCTGCCTGCTCGCCGCGTGCGCCGTCACCCCGGCCGTGGCCACGTCCCGGTCGGGCGGCCGCCTCGTCGGCCTCACCGGGATCGGCGTGCTCGCCGCGGTCACGGTCGCCGAGACCGCCACGGCCCTCGCCCGGATCAACGGCGACTCCCCGCCGCTCGCGGCCGTCCTCGTCGCGCCCGCCGCGTTCCTCGTCCTCGCCGTCGTGCCCTGGGTGCGCCGGGACCCGCGGCCCCGGCGGTCGCCGCCCGCGGCGCTCGCGGCCGCCGCGCCGCTCGTCATGGTGGCCGTCGCGACCGTCGTCGTGGCCCTGCACGCGGCCGGCGGCCGTGACGCCGCGCTGGCCCTGGTGGCGGCCTCGGCCGTCCTCGTCCTGCTCGGGCGGCTGTTCGTGCTGCTCGTGGAGACCGCGGGGATGCGCCGCCTGGTCGACGTGGGCGAGCAGCAGCTGCGCCAGCTCGCCGAGAACACCGGCGACGTCGTGCTCGTCTGCGACCTGGACGGGATCATCCAGGAGATCGGCCCGGGGGTCGAGGCCACCTACGGCTACCCCCCGGACGAGCTGATCTGCCACCCCGTCTTCGACTACATGCACCCCGAGGACGTCCCCGCCATCCAGTCGCTGCTGCGCCGCCTGGCCGCCGAGGAGGACGGGCCCGACAAGCACGGCAGCTGCCGGGTCTCCTGCCGGGTCCGCGCCGCCGACGGCACCTGGCGGCCGACCGAGTCGGTGGCCACCCGCCATGTCAGGGGCGACGACCTGATCCTGGTCACCGTGCGCGACCTGAGCGACCAGGTCGCCCTGCGCAACCAGGTCACCCACCTGACCTTCCACGACGGGGTCACCGGCCTGCCCAACCGGGCGTACTTCGAGGAGCGCGCCCGCGACCTGCTGACCCGCCGTGGCGCGGGCGGCACCGCCGTGGTCTTCCTCGACCTCGACGGCTTCACCGCCGTCAACGACTCCGTGGGCCACGCCAGCGGCGACTACCTGCTCGGGCAGGCCGCGCGCCGCCTCCGCTCAGCCGTACGGGCGGACGACACCCTCGCCCGGTGGGGCGGGGACGAGTTCGCCGTGCTGCTGGAGGGCGGGACCTCCGCGGGATCCGACGCGCAGACCGCGATCGACCTGGCCGAGCGGCTCGTCCGCGCGGTCTCGAACGAGCCGTTCCGGGTCGCCGACCGGGACATCGCGCTCACCGCCAGCGTCGGGGTCGCCTTCGCCGAGGACGGCCTGCCCGCGGGCGACCTCCTGCGCAACGCCGACGTGGCGATGTCGCGGGCCAAGGAGCTCGGCGGGCGCCGCGTCGAGGTCTTCGCCACGCACATGCACGCCGACGTCGTACGCCGCCTGGAGATCGCCTCCGACCTCCAGCGGGCGCTGCACGAGAACCAGTTCGCCGTGGAGTACCAGCCCGTCGTCGACCTCGCCACCTCCCGCGTGACCGCCGTGGAGGCCCTGGTCCGCTGGTGGCGGGGGAGCACGTTCGTGCCGCCCGAGCAGTTCCTCGGGCCGGCCGAGGACACCGGCATCATCGTGCCGCTCAGCGAGTGGATCCTCCGGGAGGCATGCCGCGAGGTGGCCGCCTGGCGGGCCTCCTCGTGGGACATCGGGCTGTCGCTGAACCTGTCCGCCCGGCAGATCCTGGCGCCCCGGTTCGTCGAGAGCGTCTCCGAGGCGCTCGCGGAAAGCGGCCTGCCGGCCAGCGCGCTCACCCTCGAGGTGATCGAGGAGATGCTGGTCGAGGACGCCGAGGAGACCGTCACCAAGCTGTCGGAGCTGCGCGCCCTCGGCGTGCGGCTGGCCATCGACGACTTCGGCACCGGCTACGCCTCGCTCGCGTTCCTCCGCCAGCTGCCCGTCGACATGATCAAGATCGACCCGTCGTTCGTCGCGGGGCTCGGGCAGGACGAGACGCTGACCCTGCTCACCCGCACGATCGTCCGGCTCGGCCACGACCTCGGGCTCATCGTCGTCGCCGAGGGCATCGAACGGCCCGAGCAGCTGGAACTGCTGCGCGAGATGGGCTGCACCCGGGGCCAGGGCTACCTGGTCGCCCGCCCGATGGCCGCCCGCGGCGTCGACTCCCTCATGCGCACCACCCTGCAGAACACGGCGTAGCGTCCGGCTTCCCTCGGCCCGCGCGGTCCACAGTGTGAGATCGGCGTCCCACATGATTTGACGTGGAGGGCGTGCATCGGACATGGTGTAGCCATGCATAGCGGTGGGATTCTCGTAGTACTTCGCAGGCGCGCAGCCTGACGAAGCACTAGGTCCTGCGCGCGCCCCAGCTCCGCTCCGGCGGGTGGGGCATTTTTTATGCCGGAAGACACTTCAGCCACGCCAGCTCAGCCACAAGGAACGAGCCGATGACCGAACAGATGACAGGTGCCCAGGCCCTCGTGAGGGCGCTGGAGCACGTCGGGGTCGACACGGTGTTCGGGATCCCGGGCGGTGCCATCCTCCCCGCCTACGATCCCCTCTACGACTCGGTCAAGGTCCGGCATGTGCTCGTACGGCACGAGCAGGGCGCCGGCCACGCGGCCGAGGGCTACGCGCAGGCGACCGGCAAGGTCGGGGTGTGCATGGCCACCAGCGGGCCGGGGGCGACCAACCTGGTCACCCCGCTCGCCGACGCCTACATGGACTCGGTGCCGATCGTGGCGATCACCGGGCAGGTGGCCACCCCGCTCATCGGGACGGACGCCTTCCAGGAGGCGGACATCTCGGGCATCACGATGCCGATCACCAAGCACAACTTCCTTGTCACGAAGGCCGAGGACATCCCCAGGACGATCGCCGAGGCGTTCCACATCGCCTCCACGGGCCGTCCGGGCCCGGTGCTGGTGGACATCGCCAAGGACGCCCTGCAGTCGCTGACGACGTTCTCGTGGCCGCCGGTCATGCAGCTGCCCGGCTACCGCCCGGTGACCCGGCCGCACTCCAAGCAGATCCGCGAGGCCGCCCGGCTGATCGGCGAGGCCCGCCGGCCGGTCCTGTACGTCGGCGGCGGCGTGCACAAGGCCCGGGCGTCGGCCGAGCTGCGGGAGCTGGCCGAGCTGACCGGCATCCCGGTCGTCACGACGCTGATGGCGCGCGGCACGTTCCCCGACAGCCACCCGCAGCACATGGGCATGCCGGGCATGCACGGCAGCGTCTCGGCTGTCGGGACCCTGCAGCGCTCCGACCTGCTGATCGCGCTCGGCACCCGGTTCGACGACCGCGTGACGGGCCAGCTGTCCAGCTTCGCCCCGCACGCCAAGGTCATCCACGCCGACATCGACCCGGCGGAGATCTCCAAGAACCGCCACGCGGACGTCCCGATCGTGGGCGACTGCCGCGAGGTGATCGGCGACCTGATCAACGCGGTGCGCAACGAGCAGAACGAGGGCCGCAAGGGCGACTACGCCGACTGGTGGCGGGTCCTCAACGGCTACAAGGAGACCTACCCGCTGGGCTACGACCAGTACGAGGACGGCTCCCTGGCCCCGCAGTACGTCATGGAGCGGCTGAGCGCGCTCGTGGGCCCGGACGCGTACTACGTCGCGGGCGTCGGCCAGCACCAGATGTGGGCGGCGCAGTTCATCGGCTACGAGAATCCGGGGACGTTCATCAACTCGGGCGGCGCGGGGACGATGGGCTTCGCCGTCCCGGCCGCGATGGGCGCCAAGATGGGCCGGCCGGACGCCACGGTGTGGTGCGTCGACGGCGACGGCTGCTTCCAGATGACCAACCAGGAGCTGGCCACCTGCGCCATCGAGGGCGTGCCGATCAAGGTGGCGGTCATCAACAACGGCAACCTCGGCATGATCAGGCAGTGGCAGACGCTCTTCTACGAGGAGCGGTACTCCAACAGTGACCTGAACAGGGTCAAGCGGATTCCCGACTTCGTGAAGCTCGCCGACGCGTACGGTTGTGTCGGCCTGCGGTGCGAGCGGCCGGAGGACGTCGACGCGACCATCCGGAAGGCCATGGAGATCAACGACGTGCCCGTGGTGATCGACTTCGTCGTCCACCAGGACGCGATGGTCTGGCCGATGGTGGCGGCCGGGACGAGCAACGACGACATCAAGTACGCCCGCGACATGGCGCCGAAGTGGGAGAGCGAAGAATGAACGAGCGGAGCAACCGGACCGGCGCATCGGGGAGGTCGGCATGAGCAGGCACACGCTGTCGGTTCTCGTGGAGAACAAGCCCGGCGTCCTGGCCCGGGTCGCGGCTCTGTTCAGCCGCCGCGGGTTCAACATCGACTCGCTGGCCGTCGGGCAGACGGAGCACGACGACATCTCCCGGATGACGATCGTCGTCAACGTGGAGGAGCTCCCGCTGGAGCAGGTCACCAAGCAGCTCAACAAGCTGGTCAACGTCATCAAGATCGTGGAGCTCGACAACACGCAGTCGGTGCAGCGCGAGCTGATGCTGATCAAGGTGCGGACCGACTCCGACAGCCGGTCCCACGTGCTGGAGCTGGTGAACCTGTTCCGGGCGCGCTGCGTCGACGTCGCCCCGGACGCCGTGACGATCGAGGTCACCGGCACCACCGACAAGCTGGAGGCCTTCGTCCGGGTCCTTGAGCCGTACGGCATCAAGGAGCTCGTGCAGTCGGGCATGGTGGCCATCGGCCGCGGCGCCCGTTCCATCACCGATCGCTCGCTTCGCGCCCTCGACCGCAGCGCCTAGCCGTACGGCGTCGAGCCACGCACGTCGCGACAGACCAATTCCGAAAGGCAAGCATGTGACTGAGATCTTCTACGACGACGACGCCGACCTGTCGATCATCCAGGGCCGCCACGTCGCCGTCCTGGGCTACGGCAGCCAGGGCCACGCGCACGCGCTGAGCCTGCGCGACTCGGGCGTGGACGTGCGCGTCGGCCTGCCGGAGGGGTCGAAGAGCAGGGAGAAGGCCGAGGCCGACGGGCTGCGCGTGCTCACGCCGTCGGAGGCCGTCGAAGAGGCCGACCTCACCATGATCCTCGCGCCCGACCACGTCCAGCGGCACCTGTACGCCGAGCACGTCGCGCCGAACCTCGTCGAGGGCGACGCGCTGTTCTTCGGCCACGGCCTCAACATCCGGTACGGCCTCATCGAGGCCCCGGAGGGCGTGGACGTCGCCATGGTGGCGCCCAAGGGCCCCGGCCACCTCGTCCGCCGCCAGTACGCCGCCGGCCGCGGCGTGCCGTGTCTGGTGGCCGTCGAGCGCGACGCCACGGGCGACGCCTGGCCGCTCGTCCTGTCGTACGCCAAGGGCATCGGCGGCACCCGGGCCGGCGCGCTCAAGACCACGTTCACCGAGGAGACCGAGACCGACCTGTTCGGCGAGCAGGCCGTGCTCTGCGGCGGCGTGTCCGAGCTGATCAAGGCCGGTTTCGAGACGCTGATCGAGGCGGGCTACCAGCCCGAGGTCGCGTACTTCGAGTGCCTCCACGAGATGAAGCTGATCGTCGACCTGATGTACGAGGGCGGCGTCTCCAAGATGTACTGGTCGGTCTCCGACACGGCCGAGTACGGCGGCTACACCCGCGGCCCGCGCGTGGTGAACGCCGAGACCAAGAAGGAGATGCGCCGCATCCTCGACGAGGTCCAGGACGGCCGCTTCGCCCGTGAGCTGGTCGAGGAGTTCGACTCCGGCCAGACCAACTTCAAGCGCTTCCGCGAGGAGCTGGCCGGCCACCCGATCGAGCAGACCGGCGCGAAGCTGCGCCCGATGATGAGCTGGCTCAAGGGCGCCCAGGACTGACACCCTCCCGGCTGTCGCGAACGCGGCGCCGTCCCCTCGGGGGCGGCGCCGCGTCGCGTTCCCGGCGTCGCGTCACCGGGAGCTCGGCCGCCGCTGGGTCAGCAGGCGGCGGGCTTGCGCCAGGAGCACTCGAGGTCGGCGCCGCCGGACGCCGCGGACCTGAGGGCCGGCGTCGTGTCCGCGGTGTCCACCGCGGCGGCCCGGCTGAACCGCGCCAGCCGGACGGCGATCGCGTCCTCGATGTCCTTGGTCGAGGAGGCCAGGAAGCCGTTCGTCACGACGGAGAAGACCAGCGGCTCGCCGTCGGCCGCCGTCACGTAGCCCGACAGCGCGGACACGCCGGTCAGGGAGCCCGTCTTGGCGTGGACGTTCCCGGCCGCCGGGGTGCCCTGCATCCTGCTGCGCAGCGTGCCGCCGACCATCCGGTCCGGCACGCCCGCCACCGGCAGGGCGTCGTACCAGGTGCGGAACCAGGGCTTGCCGCGGACGGCGCGGAGCAGCGACGTGATGCCCGTCGGGGTGAGCGCGTCCACCCGGGACAGGCCGGAGCCGTCGCGCAGCCGCAGCGTCTGCACGCCGTTGGCCCGGGCGAACGCCGTCGTCACGGCCAGCCCGGCGTCCCAGGTGCCCTGGCCCGCGGCCTTCCGTCCCATGGCCTTGGTGAGGATCTCGGCGTGCATGTTGTTGCTCAGCTTCAGGAACGGCGTCAGCAGCCGGCTGAGCGGCATCGACTCATGTGACGCCACCGCCGCGGCGCCGGCCGGCGCCGCCCCCCGCGCGGTCGGCCCGAGCACCCGGACGCCGTGGGCGGCCAGGCCTCGGCGGAACAGCGAGGCCGCGTAGAGCGTGGGGTCCCAGACGGCCACCCACTCGTCGTACTCGTCGGCGACCGTCCCGCTGACGACCACGGTGTTGCCGCCGTGCTCCCGGACGACGGCGACGTCGGTCTCGGCGCCCGTGGTCGCCCGGTTCACGATCGTCACGTAGTCGGTCTCGGGTGTGGTGGTGACCTTCGCCGGCTTACCGGGTGCGTCCCCGGGGCTGACCGACACGATGACCGAGCCGGCGTCGTAATCCGTGTCGGGCGCCGCCGTCAGGGCCGATATCTGCCCGGCGTAGTAGTACGGCTCGTCGTCCCAGGCCCAGTCGGTGCCGAGCCGCACGTCGTCGAACCAGGTGTCGTCGGCGACCAGCCGTCCGGTGACGACCTTGACGCCGGCGGCGGCCACCTGGGCGGCGAGCGCGTCGTAGTCGGCGGCCAGCATCGTCGGGTCGCCGGTGCCCTTGAGGACGAGGTCGCCCACGACGGCCTTCCCGGCCTTCGGCGTGGCGAGGACCTGGGTGGTGAAGCGGTAGTCGGGGCCGAGCGTGTCCAGCGCGGCGGCCGAGGTCAGCAGC
Organism: Microbispora corallina; assembly: GCF_016863035.1. Lineage (GTDB taxonomy): Bacteria > Actinomycetota > Actinomycetes > Streptosporangiales > Streptosporangiaceae > Microbispora > Microbispora corallina. Next base: position 209,533 of record NZ_BOOC01000013.1, on the reverse strand, counting down.
TTGGTGTTGGACGCCGGGGCGAACAGCTTGCCCGCGTCCAGGGAGTACAGCTCCTCGCCGGTGTCCGAGTCGCGGACGACGACCCCGGCGCGGGCGGGCGCGAGACGGGAGTCGCCGAGGATCCGGTCGAGGTCGTGCGTCAGGTCGGTCACGCCCGGCGGCGGGTCGAGCGCCCCGGCGGGGACGCCGGAGCCCGCGATCCCGGTGACGAGGACGACGGCGGCGAGCGTGATCGTGGTTCGTCGTGACAACCGCACAGCAGGCTCCCGGGTGAGTGGCTTTCCGCGATCGTCGGAGAGACCGCCCGGGGCAATCAATACGGAAATATGCGTATCTGGGCTGTGGGGTGTGGATCAGACGACGGGAGCGGACACCAGGAAGACGCAGTCGCCGAAGGCCACCTCGTCGCCCGCGCGGACCTTCGCCGGGCCCACCAGCCGCCAGCCGTTGAGCCGGGTGCCGTTCATCGACCCGAGATCGACCAGCATCCAGGCGTCGTCGTCCCTCCTGAGCTCCGCGTGGACGCGGGAGACCGTGAGGTCGGCGAGCACGAGGTCGCAGCCCGAGCCCCGCCCGACCACGTAGCGCGTGCGTCCGTCCGTGGGCAGGGCGAGCCGGGGCATCCGCGGGCGGCGCCAGGCCGACTCGACGCGGCGGGTGAGGTCCGAGACCGACGACACGGCGTCCGTGATGCGCCTGCGCCAGCGCCCGCGGTGCGGCAGGTCCGCGATCAGCTCGTCGAGCTCGCTGCGGCTGCGTGCGCGCAGCGCCATGTCGACGCGCCCGACGAAGGTCTCCATGGACAGCCGGCCTTCGGCGGCACGGTCCCGGAGCTCGCTGAGCGCGCGGTCGCGGTCCCCGTCCGAGGCGCGAACCGGGGGAGAGCTCATGATTGGAGTATCCGCTGGAGCGCCGTGAGGTGTCCAGAAGACCGGTGCATTCCCTCCCAATCCACAACTCGTGGATGTCCGGGAGGGGCGGGGGCCCCGCGCGGGCGGCGCCCCCGCCTCACCGGAACGGCGATCAGTGCTTGCCGAAGTCCTGCGTCCAGTACGGCCCGCCGGCGGCGACATAGCCGACACCGATGTCGGTGTAGGCGCAGTTGAGGATGTTCTGCCGGTGGCCGGGGCTGTTCATCCACCCGTCCACGACGGCCTGGGCGGTCGGGTAGCCCTTGGCGATGTTCTCGGCGGCGGCCGTGAACGAGTAGCCGGCGGCCTTGATCCGGTCGGCGAAGGTCCGGCCGTCCTGGGACGTGTGGTCGAAGTAGTTCTTGGCCGACATGTCGGCGGAGTGGGCGTAGGCCGCGGCGTGGAGCTTCGCGTCGTGCTTCAGCGCGCCGCAGCCGGCCTTGGCCCGCTCGATGTTGGTCAGGCGCAGGACCTCGTTCTCGATGTCCGTGCCGACGGTGGCCCCGGAGGTCGGGGTGGCGGTCGGGGTGGGAGCCGGGGTTCCTGAGGCGGTCCCCGTCGGCGTGGGGGTCGGGGTGGGCGCGCAGGACGTCAGCCGCACCGGCTTCGACCGCGACGAGTGGCCGCGGTAGTCGGTGACGACGGTGTAGTAGACGCCGCGCGCGCAGGGCAGGGTCACGGTGATCCGGGCGTTCCTGACGGCCTTCGACCCGCTCTTCACGACGCGGTCGGGGCCGGGCTGCGCCTTCCAGATGCGGACCCGGAATCGGGCGGTGTCGAAGCAGCCGGCCCGCGAGCCCGCCGCGTGGATCTTCCCGTCCGCGGCGACCTTCGGCTTCGCGGAGGCGACCCGGCAGCCCGTGGGCTGGGCCTGGGCCTGAGCGGGCACGGCGGACACGCCGAAAGCCGCGACGCTCCCGAGGCACAGGACCGCTCCGAGCGCTCTGTTCACGATCATTCCTCCAGTGGGGGTTAGACGCTGGATGGAAGTCGTCATTATGGTGCGCTCGGACCCCACTTGTCCGAAAAAATCACTGCATTGACTAAAATATCTACCATCCCTTAAGGCTCGTTTATACCTTCTGCCCCACCAGAAACATGCCTAATCACCCACGTACGCCCAGGTCAGCGGGGGGATGTCGGGGTGATCCCCGGGTGTCAGGCCTCGACGGGGCCGGGGGCGGCGGAGGGAGCGCGCACGGCGGCGGCCACGCGGCCGGCGGTGAGGTCGTACTTCAGCGTCATCACCACGCCGGCGAGCGTGATGAGGGCCGGGACCACGGACAGGCCGACGACGACGGCCACGTGGGCGCTGCCGGGCTGGGTCACCGGGTTGTCGGGGTCGGAGGCAAGGAACCCGCCCAGCGCCAGCACCCAGCCGTAGATCGTCGCCCCGAGGGCGGAGACCGCGTTCTCGACGGCCGTCCACAGCCCGGTGAACACGCCGCCGCGCCGCTCCCCGCTCACGGCTCCGTCGTACGCGATCACGTCGGCGAGCATCGAGAACTGGAGAAGCTGGAGCCCCGCGTAGCCGAGGCCCACGATCATCACGACCAGGTGGGACCACAGCGAGCCGAACGCGGGGGCGGCGACGACCAGGATCGCGCCGCCCGTGAACAGCGACCCGGCCAGGACCATCGCGCCGCGCTTGTCGAGCCTGCGGGCCAGCCAGACCCACAGCGGCATCGTGACCAGCATGGGCCCGACGAGCGCGGCGAACAGCGTGCTGGTGGCGTCGGGGTCGTTCAGCGTGTAGGCGGCGAAGTAGGGCGCGCCCGCCAGCATGATCCCGGCGGCGAGGTTCTGCGCCGAGCTCAGCCCGAGCAGCCACATGAAGGGCTTGCTGGTGCGGGCCGCGGCGATCTGGGCGCGCAGCGTGCCCTCCGAGCGCTGCTGCCCGGTGAAGGGCGCGCGGGCGGTGCCGAAGAACGACCCGAGCATCGCGACGAGCAGGATCACGCCGAAGACGATCCCCATCAGACGGTGGCCGTCGAGCGTCTGGCCCGCGATCATCGGCGCCACGATGCCGCTCAGGGCCACCGAGATCGCGATGAACACCATCCGCCACTGGAGCAGCGAGGTGCGCTCGTGGTAGTCGGTCGTCATCTCGGCCGGCATGGCCTTGTACGGCACCTCGTAGAGGGCGTAGCCGGTCGCGGCGAGCAGGAACACGACGCCCACGTAGACGGCGGCAGGGGCGCCCCGCAGCGGGAGCCCGGCGAACATGAGGGCGAACGTCAGCGGCAGCACGACGGCCCCGGCCAGCAGCCACGGGCGCCGCGGCCCCCAGCGGCCGGCGGTGCGGTCCGACCACCGCCCGACGAGCGGGTTGGCCACCAGGTCCCACGCCTTGGGCAGGAACAGCACGACGCCCGCGAGGAAGGCGGGCACCGCCAGCACGTTCGTCATGTAGAAGAGCAGCAGGAGCCCGGGGATCGTGGAGAAGTTGGCCGTGCAGAACGAGCCGACGGCGTAGCCGAGGCGCACCCCGAGGGGCACGTTGGTGGGGGAGGGCGTCGCCGCCGAGGAGACCATGCGCGACATTCAAGCCGAGCATGCACCCGATCGGAAGGTCAAACCATCACAAACAGACCACGCCTGGCCCCGGTCAGGACGGGGCCAGGGGTCAGTCGCGTACGTCGGCGCAGACCACGTGGGCGCCGATCTCGATCATGCGCCGTTCCGTGTGCGCGTCGGTCACCCGGGCCATGAGCACCGGCGCCTCGCTCGCGGCGAGCTGCGGCAGCCGGGCCCGCACCCGCCGGTGCAGGTCGCGCACGATGTCCTCGGCCGACAGCGTGTGCACCTTGACGTGGAGCATGATCCCCCACGAGCCGGAGACCGTCCGCGCCTCGGAGATCCACACGTGGTGCACGAGGGGGTAGTCGCGCAGCAGTTCGCCGATCGCCACCCGCAGCGCGGGCAGGATCGGGTGGGACGTCCTGCGGTAGCCGGGGTCCACGACCTGCATGGCCCCCGACAGGTGCTGGCGCGGCGCGGGGATCCACTGGTTCGCGGCCGGCACGGGCTGCTGGACGGGCGCGGGAACGGGAGCGGCGGGGGCCGGGGGCGGCGGCGCGCCGTGCACCACCTGGGCGCGGGTCACCGTCGCCATCGCACCCGTCGCGTACGCCGTCGGGGCCGCCATGGGGGACCCGAGCGCGGACAGCGCGTGGGCCGGTCCGGTCCTGGTGGCCTGGAGGTAGCGCTTGAGATCGTCGATCGGGACGGCCGCCGCCGCGGGGCCGGCCGCGTCGATCACGATGTCCCGCACGCCGGTGACGCGCTGGATGTCGATGATGGTGTCGGCGTCGCAGACCGACAGGGAGTGGCCGCCGCGGTGCCGGGCGTAGGTTCCCGGTCCCGTGTATCCGAGCAGCACGCGCTCGCCGCTCTGGGTCGTGCCGAGCACCACCGAGCGGTCGGGCCGTACGGCCACCAGGATGCCCCACTCCGCGAGGGCCGCCAGCAGTTGCTGGGGGCTGCCGTGCCGCGCGAGAACGTCGCCTAGGGAGGGGTTCCCGATGCTCATAGCCTGAACGATAGGGACTGGACCATGGCGAATCAGGCTAATCGTGAAGATTAGGTGCGATCAATACCAAGAAAGCGGCTGTGTGGATGGGACCGGTCCAACCCGGGTACACCGATCGACTGGCCGAATATATGAGCGAGTCTCACGACTCTCTGACGTCACATCGGCACCGGGAACCGTGGAACGGACACGGGTCCCGCCCCCCGCCCCGTCTCGGATGCCGGATCGCTCGTGAGAGCTTTCACAAGCACCGATAGACTCACGGCTGTCCGTGCCATCGCACTTTCCGAAGGACTCACCAGTGAACAAGCCCGTCGTACTTGTCGCAGAAGAGCTCTCCGAAGCGGGCCTCGCCGTGCTCGGCGCGGACTTCGAGGTCCGTCACACCGACGGCTCCGACCGCTCGCAGCTGCTGCCCGCGCTCGCCGACGTGGACGCCCTCATCGTGCGCAGCGCCACCCAGGTGGACGCCGAGGCCGTCGCGGCCGCGCCGAAGCTGCGGGTGGTGGCGCGCGCGGGAGTCGGCCTCGACAACGTCGACGTGGAGGCCGCCACCAAGGCGGGCGTCATGGTCGTGAACGCCCCGACCTCCAACATCACCAGCGCCGCCGAGCACACGGTCGCGCTGATCCTCGCCAGCGCCCGCAACGTCGCCCAGGCCCACTCCGCGCTCAAGGGCGGCGAGTGGAAGCGCTCCAAGTACACCGGCGTCGAGCTCGACGAGAAGGTCGTCGGCATCCTCGGCCTCGGCAAGATCGGCCAGCTCGTCGCCCAGCGGCTCCAGCCGTTCGGCGTCGAGATCATCGCGTACGACCCCTACCTGCAGCCGGCCCGGGCCGCGCAGATGGGCGTGCGGCTGGTGTCGCTGGAGGAGATCCTCCAGCAGTCCGACTTCATCACCGTGCACCTGCCGAAGTCCAAGGAGACCGTCGGCCTGATCGGCGACCGCGAGCTGCACCTGGTCAAGCCGTCCGTCCGCCTGATCAACGTCGCCCGCGGCGGGATCATCGACGAGAACGCCCTCTACTCGGCCCTCAAGGAGGGCCGCGTGGCCGGCGCGGGCATCGACGTGTTCGCCAAGGAGCCGTGCACCGACAGCCCGCTGTTCGAGTTCGACCAGGTCCTGGTGACGCCGCACCTCGGCGCGTCCACCCACGAGGCCCAGGAGAAGGCCGGCACCCAGGTCGCCCGCAGCGTGAAGCTCGCCCTCGCCGGCGAGTTCGTGCCCGACGCGGTGAACGTCCAGGGCGGGGCGGTGGCCGAGGACGTCAAGCCGGGCCTGCCGCTGACCGAGAAGCTCGGCCGCATCTTCACCGCCCTCGCCGGCGAGGTGGCCACCCGGCTCGACGTGGACGTCCGGGGCGAGATCGCCTCCCAGGACGTGCGGGTGCTGGAGCTGGCCGCGCTCAAGGGCGTGTTCACCGACGTCGTCGAGGACGCGGTGACCTACGTCAACGCGCCGCTGCTCGCCCGTGACCGCGGCACCGTCGTCGAGCTCGTGACCAGCTCGGAGAGCCCCGACTGGCGCAACGTGATCAGCGTGCGCGGCGTCCTGGCCGACGGTCGCACGGTGTCGGTCTCCGGCACGCTCTCCGGCCCCCGGCAGATCACCAAGATCGTCGAGGTGAACGGCTACGCCATGGAGATCGAGCCCACCGAGCACCTGGCGTTCTTCACCTACACCGACCGCCCCGGCATCGTCGGCATCGTGGGCCGCTTGCTCGGCGAGCACGGCGTCAACATCGCCTCGATGCAGGTCTCCCGGGACGTCAAGGGGGGCAAGGCGCTGATCGCCCTCACCGTCGACTCGGCCATCCCGTCCGACGTCGTGGAGCAGATCGCGGGCGAGATCGGCGCCGACAGCGGCCGTACGGTCGACCTGGAGGACTGACGCCCCCCGGCGCCCGCGCCGGACACGAACACGGCCGGCCCCCGTCCTCGACGGGGGCCGGCCGAGTCATGTCCGGGGCCGGAGGCTGCCACGGCCGGATCGGCACGGGTCCGCACCTGCCCTGTCTCGAATAGCGAGATACTAGGTCGTCCTACGAGATTCTGGGGTAGTGTGAGCGTAATGAAGCGCCAGGTGTCCGTACTCCTCACCTGCCGCGGCGGGGCCTGATCAGGTAGGCCGGCCCGCCGCGGTGTGCGGCGCTGCCGCCTCCGGCCACCGGCTCCAACGGCCGACGACGCGTGACCCGCGTCCGATCCGGAGCCGTGCACGCCAGCCGGGTCCGCCCTCGCGGATCCGCTCTCGACGACGCACTCTGCCGAGCCTTCGAGCGCCGAAATGAGATCCGCCATGTACGAGATGTATCCCTGGAACCGACCCGAGGACGCCGAGGACGAGGCCGCGGCGGCGCTGCAGACGGCGCTGGACCGTCGCGACAACGGCGGCGTGCCCCAGCGCTAGACCGTTCCCGTTTCCCGCGGCCTCCCTCCGTGAGGCTCCCGTGCCCGCCGCCGGCGGGCGGCGGGAGACGAGGGCGGGGACCTCAGGCCGTGCCCCCGCGGCGGCTGAGTGAGTCGATGGCCACGGCCAGCGCGAGGACGGCCGCGGTGACCATGTACCGGACCGAGGAGTCGACGCTGAGCAGGAACATCCCGTTCGTGATCGACTGGATCACCAGGATGCCGAGCAGCGCCGCGTAGGTCCGGCCGCGGCCGCCGAACAGCGACGTCCCGCCGATGACGGCGGCGGCGATCGCCATGAGCAGGATGTCGCTGCCGCCCGAGCCCTGGTTGACGGCCGCCAGGCGGCTCGCCGACAGGATGCCGCCGAACGCCGCGAGCGTCGACGACAGCACGAACGCGAGCACGCGGATACGCCGCACGTCGATGCCGGCGCGGCGGGCGGCCTCGACGTTGCCGCCGACGGCGTACATCCACCGGCCGAACGCCGTGTGCCGCAGGACCAGGTCGAACACCACCACCAGCGTGCCGAAGATCACCAGCAGCAGCGGCACGCCGCGGTCGGCGGACATGACGGCCACGGCCGCGACCAGCACGACCGCGAGGCCGGCCACCTTCACGCCGAGCCACCAGGTGGGCGCGACGGGCAGGTCCGCGGCGAGCCGCATCCTGCGGGTGACCAGGTTCGACGCCGCGAAGACCGCGACCAGGACGAGGGTGAGGAGCCAGGCCGCCAACGGGGTGAGCCAGGTGTCGCTGAGCTTGGCCACGAACCCGTCGAACGGCAGGTTGACGATGCCGCCCTGCCCGAGCAGGTAGAGCAGCAGACCCTGCCAGCCGATCAGCCCGGCCAGCGTGACCACGAACGACGGCATCCGGAGCCGGGTGAACATCAGCCCGTGCAGCAACCCGATGAGGGCCCCCGCCACCAGGGCCACGACGATGGCCACCAGGGGGTTCCAGCCCTGCCGTACGGACAGGATGGCCATGACGACCGCGCACAGGCCGCTCACCGAGCCGGCCGACAGGTCGATCTCGCCGAGCAGCAGGACCATGATGATCCCGAGCGAGATCGTCCCGGTGGCCGCCATCTGCAGCGCCAGGTTGGTCAGGTTCTCCGGCGACAGGAAGTGCTCGTTCAGCGTCCCGAAGACGACGGCGATGGCGACGAGCCCGCCGACGACGGGCCACGCGCCGAGGTCGCCGTGCCGCAACCGGTCGAGCGCGCCCTTCGGCGTGTACGGCTCCCGCGTGATCGCGGCTGCCTGGGTCATGCGGCTGCTCCCGTGATCGCGGCCACGATCGACTCCTGTGTGGCCTCTGCCGTGCGGAACTCGCCGGCGTTGCGGCCCAGGCGCAGGACCACGACGCGGTCGCTCACGGCCCGCACGTCGGCGAGGTTGTGACTGATGAGGAGCACGGCCAGGCCGCGCTCGCGCAGCCGCCTGACCAGGTCGAGCACCTGGGCGGTCTGCTCGACGCCCAGGGCGGCCGTGGGCTCGTCGAGGATCACCAGCCGGGGCTCGCCGAGAAGCGCGCGGGCGATCGCCACCGACTGGCGCTGGCCGCCCGACAGCATCGCCACCGGCACCCGGATGTCCTTGATCCGCACGTCGAGCGAGGTCAGCAGGTCACGGGTGGCCCGCTCCATGCGGATGTGGCGCAGCAGCGACCACCTCCGCGGCTCGGAGCCGAGGAAGAGGTTGGCCACCACGTCGAGGTTCTCGCAGAGCGCGAGGTCCTGGTACACGGTCGAGATGCCGAGCCGCTGGGCGTCGTGCGGGCTGCCCACCCGGACCCGCTCGCCGTCGATGGCGATCGCGCCCGAGTCGGCGGCGACCACCCCGGCGATGACCTTGACCAGCGTCGACTTGCCCGCGCCGTTGTCCCCGACCAGCGCCACGACCTCGCCGGGACGCAGGTCCAGGCTCACCCCCTGGAGGGCCTGGACCGCGCCGTACCGCTTGGAGACGTCCGTCACCGAGATCATCTACTGGATGCCCGCCTTCGCGCACGCGTCCTTGAGCTCGGGGGTGCAGATCTCGGACGCCTTGTAGAAGCCGTCCTTGACGATCGTTCCGGCGATCTTGTCGGCGGTGACCGCGATGGGGTCGAGCAGGAAGGACGGGACGTCCGCCGTGCCGTTGTTCACGGTCGTCGGGGCCGCGGGCTTGTCGCCCTTGGCCAGGGCGACCGCCAGCTCGGCCGACTTCTCGGCCTCCGAACGGATGTCGAGGTAGATCGTCATGTACTGCTCGCCGCCGAGGATGCGCTGCACGGCCGCCAGTTCCGAGTCCTGGCCGGTGATCGGCGGGATCTTGGCGTACCCGGCCCGCTTCATGGCCGCGATGGCGCCGCTGGCCATGCCGTCGTTGGCGGACAGCACGCCCACGATGTTGTCGCGGCCGAGCGCGGTGATGGCCTGCTCCATCTCCTGCTGGGCCTTGTCGGGGCTCCAGTCGGGGGTGTCGAACTCGCGCCCGATCTTGACCTTGCCGTCGAGGACGTTGTGCGCGCCCTTCTTGTAGTCGGCGGAGCTGGGGTCGGTGGGCGAACCGTGGATCATGACGATCTCGCCCTTGTCCTCGGTCCCGTTGGCCTTGAGGGCGTCGAGCAGGGCCTGGCCCTGCATCTCGCCCACGCGGACGTTGTTGAAGGAGACGTAGTACTCGTAGCCGATGCCCGAGATCAGCCGGTCGTAGGCGATCACCGGCACCTTCCGCTGCTTGGCCTGGTTCACCAGCGGCGCGACCGCGGCGGCGTCCACGGCGTCGAGGACGAGCACGTTCGCCCCCTGCGTGAGAGCCGCCTCGACCTGCTGCTGCTGCTTGGCCGCGTCCTGGTCGGCGTTGCTGTACAGCAGCTTGCAGTCGGCGCAGAGCGCCTTCACCTTGGCCTCGAACAGCGGCCGGTCGAACGCCTCGTAGCGTGTCGTCTTCGACTCTGGCAGGAACAGGGCGATCGTCCGGGCGCCCCCCTGGCTCCCGGAGGGGGTCGCCGTGGTCGAACCGCTCTGGCAGGCGGTCGCGGCCAGGAGCGCCGCCACGGATATGGCCACCAACCCTCGACGCATGTCACCGGATCCTTTCTTCACGGCCCCCGATGCATTGATTAAAAAGGTATTTTACTATCAGCCGGATGGCTAGCCCCTAAGGGTGGCGAGGATGGTGGAGGGCGGACTGTGCGCTGGGATCCACTGGAGGTCAACTGGCCCGCCTTCCGCGGAAGGTATGCCAATCTTGGGAGCGTGGTGAGCATCGGCGGCGGGCCCGCCAACACGACCAGCCTGCTCCGGGTGATGAACGAGCGGGCGGTTTTCGCGGAGATCTTCCGTTTGGGGAAGGTCTCCCGGCCCGAGCTCGCCCAGGCGACCGGCCTGTCGAAGCCCACGATCTCGGTCGCCCTTGCGGATCTGGAGCGTGCCAGACTCGTACGGCCCGTGGGGCTGCGCACCGGCAACGCCGGCCGGGCGGCGCTGCTCTACGAGATCCGTCCGGAGGCCGGCTGGGTGCTGGCGGTCGACGTCGGCCGGGCCTACGTCCGGCTCGCGCTGGCCGACCTGGTCGGCGAGATCGCCGCCCGCGCCGAGGAGCCGTCCCGGGCCGAGTCCCTCGACGGCCTGCTCGACCAGCTCTCCCGGATGGTCGCCGGCCTCACCGCCGGGGCCGGGCTCGCGCCCGGCGACGTCACCGTGGCCGTGTTCGGCACGCCGGGGATCCACGACAAGGAGACGGGGGCGCTGCGGCTCGCCCCCAACCTGCCGGGGTGGGAGCGGCCCGGCGCCGTCGAGCGGCTCGCCGTCGTCACCGAGTCGCCGTACGTGCTGGAGAACGACGTCGACCTGGCCGCCGTGGGCGAGGGGGCGTACGGCCTCGGCGAGGGCGTGTCCCACTTCGTGTTCGTCTCGATCGGGACCGGCATCGGCATGGGCGTGGTCATCGACGGCAAGCTCTACCGGGGGTCCCAGGGTGCGGCCGGGGAGATCTCCTATCTGCCGGTGGGAGAGGGTGACCCGCTGGTCGACCTCGGCCGGGGCATGTTCGAGTCGGTCGCCTCCGCCGGCGGCGTGGTGGCCATCGCCGAGCGGCTCGGGCTGTCCACGGGCACGGCCAAGGACGTGTTCGAGGCGGCCCGCGCGGGCAACGAGGCGGCGCTCAAGGCCGTCGCGGCCGAGGCCGACCACGTGGCCCACGCCCTCGCCGGGGTCATCGCGGTCCTCGACCCCGAGCTCGTCGTGCTCGGTGGAGGGATCGGCGCGCAGGCCGGCGACCTGTTGATCCGGCCGGTGTCCGAACGGCTGGAGTCGCTGGTGGCGTTGCGGCCCCCGCGGATCGAGGTGTCCACGCTCGGCCCCGACGCCGTCCTGCTCGGGGCGCTCGCCGTGGGCCTGGCCACGGCCCGCGACCTGGTCTTCGAACGGGCGGTCGCCGGCCCGGCGCGCTGAGACGCGGCCGATAGGCCCGAATAGTGAGACTGGTGTTCAAGCTCCGAGACACCCGGTAAGGTAATCGCATGGAGTCGAGCAACATCCGTCTGGCCGTCATCCCCGGTGACGGGATCGGCACCGAGGTCGTCGCCGAGGGCCTCAAGGTGCTGAACGCCGTGGGCGTCAAGGCCGAGACCAGCGAGTACGACCTCGGAGCGCGACGCTACCACGCGAGCGGGGAGACCCTGCCCGACGCCGTGCTGGACGAGCTGCGCGGTTACGACGCCATCCTCCTCGGCGCGGTCGGCGACCCCAGCGTCCCGCCGGGCGTCCTGGAGCGCGACCTGCTGCTCCGGCTCCGCTTCGAGCTCGACCACTACGTGAATCTCCGCCCGGTCAAGCTCTTCCCCGGCGTGGCCACGCCGCTGGGGGAGGCCGGTCCCGAGGACATCGACATGGTCGTCGTCCGCGAGGGCACCGAGGGCCCGTATGCCGGGGCCGGCGGCGTCTTGCGCCGCGGCACCCCGCACGAGATCGCCACCCAGGAGTCCCTCAACACGGCGTACGGCGTCGAGCGTGTCGTGCGGTACGCGTTCGAGAAGGCGCTGTCCCGGCCGCGCCGCAAGCTGACCCTCGTCCACAAGACAAACGTGCTGACCTACGCGGGCGACCTGTGGGCCCGCACGGTCGACCGGCTCAGCCTCGAGTTCCCCGAGGTGGAGACCGACTACTGCCACGTCGACGCCGCCTCGATGTTCTTCGTGACCCAGCCGGCGCGGTTCGACGTGATCGTCACCGACAACCTGTTCGGCGACATCCTCACCGACCTCGGCGCCGCCGTCGCGGGCGGCATCGGGCTGGCGGCCAGCGGCAACGTCAACCCGGCCCGCACCGCCCCCTCCATGTTCGAGCCCGTCCACGGCAGCGCGCCGGACATCGCGGGCCAGGGCAAGGCCGACCCGACGGCCACGATCCTGTCGGTCGCCATGCTCCTCGACCACCTCGGCCTGACCGAGGCCGCGGGCCGGGTGGAGCAGGCAGTCGCCGACGACCTGCTGGAGCGTCAGACCGCCTGGACGCCGCGGACGACCCGTGAGATCGGCGACGACATCGCCGCCCGAGTAGCCGGCTGATCCGGGCCGCTACTCCCCGATCAACGCGCATGGCGGCCCGGTTCGGGCCGCCATGCGCTTTTTCATACCTTCCGAATGCCCTAGTTTTCCGTTAGCCCCGCCGTCGCACAATGACTATGACGACGTAGAGAGAAGGATCCTCGCCATGACCACCCACCTCAGGTTCGACGTGCAGCTCAATCAGCAGACCCGCAGCGCGGCCGAGCGGGAGCAGGCCCTGGCGAGCCCCGGCTTCGGGCAGACCTTCACCGACCACATGATCTCCATCGACTGGACCGAGGGCACCGGCTGGCACGACGCCCGGCTCCAGCCGTACGCGCCGCTCCTCCTCGACCCGGCGACCGCCGTCTTCCACTACGCCCAGGAGCTGTTCGAGGGCCTCAAGGCGTACCGGCAGGCGAACGGCTCGATCGTCGCCTTCCGGCCGTACGCGAACGCGGCGCGGTTCAACCAGTCGGCGCTGCGGATGGCCATGCCCGAGCTGCCCGAGGACGCCTTCGTCGAGTCGCTGGAGCTGCTCGTCCAGACCGACAGGGAGTGGGTGCCGACCACCGAGGGACACAGCCTCTACCTGCGCCCGTTCATGATCGCGACGCAGGTCGCGCTCGGGGTGAACCACCCCTCGCGGACGTACAAGTACATGGTGATCGCCTCGCCCGCCGCGTCGTACTTCACCGGCGGCGTCAAGCCGGTCTCGGTCTGGCTGTCCACCGAGTACACCCGCGCCGCCCCCGGCGGGACCGGCTTCGCCAAGTGCGGCGGCAACTACGCGGCCGCCTTCGTCGCCCAGCGCCAGGCCGTCCAGGAGGGCTGCGACCAGGTCGTCTGGCTGGACGCGTTCGAGCACCGCTGGGTCGAGGAGATGGGCGGGATGAACCTGTTCTTCGTCTTCGGCGACCGGCTTGTCACCCCCGCGCTCACCGGCACCCTGCTGCCCGGCATCACCCGCGACTCGATCCTCAGCCTGGCCGGAGAGCTCGGCTACAAGGTCGAGGAGGGCAAGATCTCGATCGAGGAGTGGCAGGCGGGCTGCGAGTCGGGCGAGCTGACCGAGGTGTTCGCCTGCGGCACCGCGGCCGTCGTGACCCCCGTCGGCTCCGTCAAGGGCGTCGACCGCGCCTGGACCGTCGGCGACGGCACCCCCGGTCCCGTCACCAACCGCATCCGGGAAGAGCTCGTCGGCATCCAGTACGGCAGCCGCCCCGACACCCACGACTGGATCCACAAGATCTGCTGATCTCGGGTGGGGACCCTTCCGCACCCGACCACCGGAGGGGAGGACGCCGATGACCCGCGACGCCGCGCGGTCGCAGGACGAGCGAGAACGGGACGAGCGGGAACGGGACGAGCGGTCACGGGATGAGCGGGAACGGCTGCGGGAGACCTTCACGCAGGTGGCCGACCTGTACGACCGTGCCCGTCCCCGGTATCCGGAGCCGCTGTTCGACGACCTCGCCGCGCTGACGGGGGCAGGTCCGGGCAGCCGGGTGCTGGAGATCGGGTGCGGGACGGGCCAGGCCACGCTGCCACTGGCCGAGCGCGGCTGCGCCGTGGTCGCGGTCGAGCTGGGCAGCCGGATGGCGTCGGTGGCCCGGCGCAACCTCGCCGCCTTCCCGCTGGTCGAGGTGGTGACGGCCCGCTTCGAGGAGTGGCCGGCGCCGGACGAGCCGTTCGACCTGGTGGTGTGCGCGACCGCCTTCCACTGGATCGACCCGGCCGTGCGGATGGACCGGTGCGCCGACGCGCTGCGGCCCGGCGGCGCCCTCGCGACCGTGGTCACCCATCACGTGGCCGGCGGCACCGAGGACTTCTTCGCCCGGGTCCAGGACTGCTACGAGCGGTTCGACCCCGCCACGCCTCCCGGGCTGCGCCTGCGGCCCGCCGCCGAGATCCCGTACGACGACGACGGGGAACTGGAGCGCTCGGGCCGGTTCGGCCCGCCCGTCTTCCGCCGGCACGAGTGGGAGCTGTCGTACTCGACCGCGGAGTACCTCGACCTGCTCCTGACGTACTCCGGGCACCGGGCGCTCGACCCGGCCGCGCGGGAGGGACTGCTCGCGTGCATCGCCCATCTGATCGACACCCGTCACGGCGGCCGTATCACCAAGCGGTACCTGGCCGAGCTCCGGGTGGCCCGCCGCCTCCCCTGACGCTCACTGCCCGGCCAGAACTCCGGTGTCGATCGTGAGGTCCCACGGGCTCGGGAGTCCCAGCGGGTCGCCCAATGCCACCTCGACCTCCGTCCGGTAGGTGCCACCGTCCGGTTGGGACAGGAGGCGGGCGGTGGCCGTGAACGTGTCGATGACGAGGAAGAGCGGCACGCCCGCGATCGCACAACTCTCAGGCTTGACCACGTGGTCGTCCCGCACGCTGCTCTTCGAGACGACCTCGACCACCAGGAGTGTGCTCGCGCCGTAGACCTCGTCCTCTCCCCACATGCGGCGGTCCTTCGGGACGATCGTGAGGTCGGGGATGTACCGGTCGACCTGCGGCCCCAGGAAGAGTTTGATGTTGGTCCACACACTCCATCCGCGGCTCGCCACCAGGGCGGCCAGCTGCAGGATCAGACGAGATACCACGTCGTTGTGCTCGCCGGTCGGCACCTCCCTCACCACGATCCGGCCGTCGATGACCTCCACCCGCGCATCGGGCAGGAGATCGCACACCTCCCGATACCGCCGCAGCAGCTCGGCCGATTTGATCTCGGCGGGCGTCTCGTGCCGGTCCAGAACCTTGGCCATGCACTCATCATCTCCTCCGGGGGGCGGTCGTAACGTGATCGGCGCGACACGTAATGTAATCGCAAACCGGGCCGCCCCGGCGGAGGATTCGAAAGTCAGTTCTTCCGGACGAGGGTGAGGCCGTCGGCGACCGAGAGCAGGGCGCCGGTCACCCGGTCGTCGGCGGCCACGAGGTCGTTGAAGGCACGCATGCCGGGCACGTTGCCGCCGGCGGAGGGGTCGGTGATCTCGCCGTGCTGGAGGGTGTTGTCGACGGCGATGAGGCCGCCGGGGGCCAGCCGTACGAGGACCTCCTCGTAGTAGACCGGGTAGCCGGACTTGTCGGCGTCGATGAAGGCGAAGTCGAACAGCTCCTCGCGGGGGAGGGCGCGGAGGGTGTCCGCCGCCGGGCCGAGGCGAAGCTCGATCTTCCCGGCGACGCCGGCCTTGTCCCAGTAGCGCCGGGCGACCGAGGTCCACTCCTCGCTCACGTCGCAGGCGAGCAGCCGGCCGTCCTCGGGCAGCCCGCGGGCGATGCAGATCGAGGAGTAGCCGGTGAAGGTCCCCACCTCGACGGCGCGGCGGGCGCCGGTCAGCCGGACGAGCATCGTGAGCAGCGTGCCCTGCTCCGGCGCGATCTGCATGCTGAAGCGGTCGCCGGCGAGCCGGCGGGTCTCGTCCGCGAGGCTGAGCAGCAGGTCGTCGGGCGGCGTGGTGTGGGCGGCGGCGTACTCGGCGACGGCGGGGGAGATGTAGGAGGCAGCCTTCATGGCATCACCTTAGGACGGCGCGGGCGGGCGTGCGGGGACGTCCCGTTTCCTGCCCCGGGGGAAGCGCTCTGAGCTGCGGGAACACCCTCAGTCGTCTCGTAGTATGAGATCGACGTGCCAGATGGTGAAGGCGTGTGGCAGACTCCAAGACACCATGCGCTACGGTCTGCTCATTATCGGCAGGCGCGCCGGCTGAAAAAGGACAACGCCGGCGCGCAGACCTCTCACGTCCGTGAGGGGTCTTTTTGTTTGGGCCGGTGAACCGGTGAGCGCGCGCGGCGAGATGACATCCGCGAAGGAGACACGATGGCCGACGACGGCTTCCATGTGTACGACACGACGCTCCGCGACGGGGCGCAGCAGGAGGGGCTGAACCTCACGGTGGCCGACAAGCTGGCCATCGCGCGTCACCTGGACGGCCTCGGCGTCGGCTTCATCGAGGGCGGATGGCCGGGCGCCAACCCCAAGGACACGGAGTTCTTCAGGCGGGCACAGACCGAGCTCGACCTGAAGCACGCGCAACTCGCCGCGTTCGGCGCGACCCGCCGGGCCGGTGTGAAGGCCGCCGACGACCCATTGGTGGCCGCCCTGCGCGACTCCGGCGCGCCGATCGTGACCCTTGTGGCCAAGAGCCACGACCGGCACGTGGAGCTGGCCCTCCGCACGACGCTGGAGGAGAACCTCGCGATGATCCGCGACACCGTCTCCCACCTGAGTGCGGAGGGCCGGCGCGTCTTCCTCGACGCCGAGCACTTCTTCGACGGCTACGCGTCCAACCCGGCGTACGCGCTGGAGGTCGTGCGCACGGCGGCCGAGGCCGGGGCGTCGGTGATCGCTCTGTGCGACACCAACGGGGGCATGCTCCCCGACGAACTGGCCGACGTCGTCCACGAGGCCGTCTCCACGGGCGCGCGCGTCGGCATCCACTGCCACGACGACACCGGCTGCGCGGTGGCCAACACCCTCGCGGCCGTCGCGGCGGGGGCCACGCACGTCCAGGGCTGCGCCAACGGGTACGGCGAGCGGTCGGGCAACGCCAACCTGTTCACGGTGGTGGCCAACCTGCAGCTCAAGCGGGGGTTCGACCTGGTCCCGCCGCAGTCGCTGCGCGACATGACCCGTATCGCGCACGCCATCACCGAGGTCACCAACGTCACGCCGAACTCCCACCAGCCGTACGTCGGGACCTCCGCCTTCGCGCACAAGGCCGGCCTGCACGCCTCGGCGATCAAGGTGGACCCGAACCTCTACCAGCACATCGACCCGGCCGAGGTCGGCAACGACATGCGCATGCTGGTCTCCGACATGGCGGGCCGGGCGTCGGTCGAGCTCAAGGGCCGCGAGCTGGGCTACGAGCTGACCGCCGAGCAGTCGCGCGAGCTCGTCGACCGGGTCAAGGAGCTGGAGTCCCGCGGCCACACCTTCGAGGCGGCCGACGCCTCGTTCGAGCTCCTGCTGCGCGGCACGGTCAGCGGGGAGCCCACGCGCTACTTCACGGTCGAGTCCTGGCGGGTGATCGTCGAGCGCCGCCCCGGAGGGGACGTCGTCAGTGAGGCGACGGTGAAGCTGCACGCCAAGGGGGAGCGGATCGTCGCCACGGGCGAGGGGAACGGCCCGGTCAACGCCCTCGACAAGGCCGTGCGGCTCGCGCTGGAGAAGCTCTACCCCGAGCTCGCCGAGGTCGAGCTGATCGACTTCAAGGTCCGCATCCTCGAGGGCGCCCACGGCACCGACGCCGTCACCCGCGTCCTCATCACCTCAAGCGACGCCACCGGCGAGTGGGCCACCGTCGGCGTCGACGAGAACATCATCGAGGCGTCCTGGCACGCCCTGGAGCAGGCCGTCACGTACGGCCTCCTGCGGGCCGGGCACAGCGTCTGATCGGGCAGTCCGGCCGGCTCGGGCCGGGGAGAGGGCCGGCTCCGCCGCGGCAGGCGGGGCCGGCCCTGGTCGTCTGCCGGTTCCGGACACCCGCGAACGGTCGCAAGTCAGATTTATCGTGAAAAGGCGTGTTGTTGCTGTGACATATGGTGCGAATGCTGCTTAGATAAGCGGAGTCTCCGAGGCGGTGTCCCCACCGTGACCGTCGGTCACGGAGGCCGCCCCGGCGTACCGAGCTCTGGTCGCGACGGAGGGTGACGGCAGGAAGCACACGACCATCACTCATCCCCACCACTCGCGGGCGCCCTGATTCCAGCGTCCCGGGTGCCAGGCTGCGCCCGTTCAGCACGTTCCGCGTCATGACCGTGGTGAGTTCGATAAATCATCGAACACAGTCAACCGGTCTCTCGACGCACGCCCATTTGGAGGCCCTGTGACAACCTCGCTGTCCTACTACGAGCAGGTCGGCGGCGCGCCGGCCGTCCGCACCGTCGTCGACGGCTTCTATGTGCGCGTCCTCGACGACGCCGATCTGAGGCCCTACTTCGCCGGCGTCGACATGCCCAGGCTGAAGCGGCACATGGTGGTGCTGCTGTGCTCCGTCCTCGGCGGCCCCGAGCCGTACGAGGGCCGCGACCTGGCCGAGGCGCACCGCGGCATGGGCATCACCGCGGAGCACTACGCGAAGGTCGGGGAGCACCTGCTGTCCGTCCTGCGGGAGGCCGGGGTGGGCGACGAGATCCTGCAGCACGTGGTGCTGACCCTGAACAAGGTGGAGTCGTCCATCGTCGCCGAGCCCGCAGAGACGGCCGACTGAGTGGACACGCAGGCTCTGAAGGACAGCTGGCACCTGGTCGCCCGGTCCGGCGACCAGGTGCCGCTGTACTTCTACTCGGCACTGTTCCTCGCCAACCCGGAGACGCGGGACCTGTTCCCGGTGTCGATGGCCCGCCAGCGCGACCGGCTCGTCAGCGCGCTCGGGCACGTCGTCAGCAACGTCGACCGGGTCGACGAGCTGGTCCCGTTCCTGCAGCAGCTGGGCCGGGACCATCGCAAGTTCGCCGTCGTGGCGGAGCACTACCCGGCGGTCGGCAGGGCGCTGCTCGCCACGCTGGAGCACTTCCTCGCCGACCGGTGGACGCCCGCCCTGGCCCAGGACTGGGCCCAGGCGTACGGCCTGGTGGCGCAGGTGATGGCGGACGCCGCCGACGACGCGGCCAAGACCTCGCCGCCCTGGTGGGAGGGCGAGATCATCAGCCACGAGACGCGCGCCCTGGGCATCGCGGTGATCCGGGCCCGGCTGAACTACCAGTACCCCTACCGTCCCGGCCAGTCGGCCTCGCTGTCGTACTCGATGCGGCCGCGCATCTGGCGGTTCTACTCCTTTGCGAACGCGCCCCGGCAGGACAACACCGTCGATTTCCACGTGCGCATGGTCGACGGCGGGGTGCTGAGCGCCGCCCTGGTCATGGGCGCGCGGCGCGGCGACGTCCTGCGGGTGGGGGCGCCGGTGGGCGACAAGCTGACGATCTCCGCCGACACCCCGGGCGACCTGCTGCTCGTCGCCGGGGGCACGGGCCTCGCGCCGCTGCGGGCGCTGGTGGAGCAGGTGATGTACGAGGGGCCGTCGCGCAGGGTCGACCTCGTCGTGGGCGCCCGGAACTCCCGGGAGCTCTACGACCTCGAGGCGCTGTCCAAGATGGCCGCCGAGCATCCCTGGCTGAATGTCGTCCCGGCCGTCTCCCACGACCCGTTCTACCGCGGCACCCGGGGCAACGCGGTGGACGTCGCACTGCAGGCGTGGCGTGGCCAGCAGGTCTTCGTCTGCGGCTCGGAGGAGATGGTTCAGGGCACCGTGGGGCGGCTGCTGGACGCCGGCGTGCCCCCCGAGCAGGTCCACTTCGACGAGTTCACGAGCGACAGAGGTCGGGAGTCATGACGGCAGAGACGTCCTGGGGAGATCGCCCGCTGCGCGACCGCCAGCCCCTCACCCCGGATCGGGTGCGCAAGCAGGAGTTCTCGCGCACCGCGCTCGGGCGCCGCGGCTACAGCGAGGACGAGGTGCGCTCGTTCCTGTACCGGATCGCGGACGACATCGCGGCCGGCGACAAGGAGAAGGCCGACCTGCGCGCCTACATCGAGCGCATGAGGCAGTGGTACAAGGAGCACGGCCTCAACCCGGAGCAGGCCGTCCCCCAGCAGGGTCTCAGCGTCGACGCGATCAACATCCTGTCCCGCGCGCAGCAGACCGCCGACGCCCAGATCGCGGAGGCGGAGGACTACGCCCGGCGGATCGTGGGCCAGGCCCGCCAGCAGTACGAGGAGATCCTCCAGGAGGCGCAGCGGCAGGCCGAGGAGGCCGCCAACCAGGCGGTCGGCGCCTACCGCTCCGGCGAGGGCGCGCACAGCGCCGAGGCCGAGGAGCTGGAGCGGCGGATCGCCTACCTGCGGACGTTCGCCGAGGTCACCCAGGTGCAGCTGCGCTCGGTGCTGGAGGGGCTGGCCCAGGAGGTCGGCAAGCTCGGGCACATCCCCGACCAGGGCCGGCAGGTCCTCAACGGCTCCTCGCCGCGCTGAGGACGGCCTACGCCAGACCCCCAGAGGACGTCGTCCGCAGGGTGACCGGCCCGCCGGGGGCGTGCACGATCACCGTGTGGCCGGAGCACGTCACACGGGGGTCGTCCGTGCCCGGGACGACGATCGTGAGCAGGGCCTTCGCCGTGGGCGAGACCACGACGGAGGCGGGCACCCGCTGCAGGTACGCCGGTGAGACCCACCCCTGGTAGGGGCTTGTCCGCCCGCGCACGATCTTCTGCCCGCCCGCCGGCCTGCACGACGGCAGCGACAGCTGGACCAGCGAGGCCCGCCACGAGCCGTTGGCGACCACGACCTTGCCCTTGCCGGAGGAGACGACCGTCAGCGCGGGGTCGAGGTGCCACAGGTCGCGCATGGGCCGCTCCGCGGTGTCGAGCACGGCCATCACGTCGTCGTGGTGGTTGACCAGCACCGATCGGGAGCGGCGGACGCCGTACGCCCGGTCGGTCAGCGTGAACGACTGCCGGTCCTCGCCGATCGAGCGGTGCGTGAGGGCGGTCGCGGTGCGCGGGCGCAGCTTCGCCCCCGCCACGATCGGCACGTTGTGGGCCTCCGGCGACTGCGTCCACCGCCGGTACGGCGTGCCCTCGTAGGAGACGAAGCCCGCCTCGGTGAGGATCGACCGGCCCTGGGCGTAGTAGGTGACGCCCAGATGGTCTTCGTGGCCGTGGAACTTCTGTCCCGGCCCGAAGCGGATCGAGTAGTAGGCCGACTGGGGGTCACCCCAGGCCGTGCGGCCGAAGACGTACCCGGCCTTGAACACCTGGACGGTGGCGTCGGCGTGGGCGAACCCGGCCGGCTGCACGTTGGCGGGCCCGTCGCCGATCGGCACGAGATAGCCGTTGGGCTGGGTGGCGGCGCTGATGTGCTCGGGCAGCCGCTTCCAGCGGGTGGCCAGGTCGGCGGGGACCGGGAGGCCGCAGTCGCCGATCGTGTCGACAGCCACCCTGAGCCGGTCGTAGACGTACAGGGCGTAGCGCGGGGCCTGCTCCCGCAGCGAGCCCTCGGAGTCGATGTCGAGCTTCGCGGAGCGCGCCATGCGGGTCAGCGCGAGCCGCTGCCAGCTCTTCTGCCGGTAGCGGCAGCCGATCCGCAGCAGGCCGATGTCCTGGTCGAGGCCGTGGTTGTGGCCGGCGTCGTAGTGCCGCGGGTCGGACAGCATCTTCGCGTGGACGGCCAGGCTGTCCTTCAGCCAGCGGTCGGGAACGTGCCTGCTCAGGCAGACCAGGGCGGGCGCGCGCAGCGCGATCGGGTGCTCCGACCAGGCGTACGGGCTGGTGGTGCGCCCGCCGGGCGGGTTGCGCGCCACCCAGTCCCTGGCGAGCTCGGTCGCCCGGGACAGGTAGTCGTCGCGGCCCGTCGACTCGTAGTCGGCCACCAGGCGGCCCACCCACCGCAGCGACTGGAACATCATCTCCCAGGACCGGTTCTTGTACGGGTCCATGCGCCAGTCGACCTGCTTGCCGATGGACACGGCCGGCAGGTCGAGGAACGACAGCTTGCCGTTCATGATGTCCGGCGACGTGGGGGTGGCCGGCAGCCAGTCGCCCTGGCACTCCGGCGTGCGCAGCACCCCGGAGGCCGCCCGCGCCGGCAGGGGCGCGAGCACGCCGAGGAGCAGGAGGGCCAGCAGGCCGAGGAGAGGGGTGCGGCCGCGCACGCCGGTTCCTTTCGAGCGACCGTGATGTGGAGGCGGGACATGCTGTCCGAATCCCGGTGATCTCGTCAAGTCGCAGGCGTATCCCTCGCCACGGCCGTGCTCTCCCAGATGCTCGGGCGGGGGATCGGCAGGCGGGCCTCCACGGCCTCGATCCAGCGGTCCGTCGTCGTGACGGCCGCGAAGTTCGACTGCATGACCACC
The DNA here is from genome assembly GCF_016863035.1 of Microbispora corallina. Lineage (GTDB taxonomy): Bacteria > Actinomycetota > Actinomycetes > Streptosporangiales > Streptosporangiaceae > Microbispora > Microbispora corallina. The sequence goes on along the minus strand of NZ_BOOC01000013.1, from coordinate 187,295 downwards.
AGCACGCTCTCGTGGACCTCCTCGGCCGTACGGCTCCCCGCGGCGTTCGCCAGGGGCACCGTACCGGTCGCGTCCGACAGGAACTCCACGGCGAACCCGAGGTGGAAGGCGTCGCGGGCGGTGGACTCGTCGCAGTTCTGCGTCATGTATCCCGCGACGGCCAGCGTGTCGACCCCGAGACCGGCCAGCAGGTCGCGCAGCCCGGTCTCGTGGAAGGCCGACGCCTTCGCCTTGTCCACCAGGTGCCGGTACCGCCGGCCTGCCACCTCGCCGCGCAGCTCCCACCCGTGGGAGCCCCGGGCGAACAGCGGGGACGACTCGGGGGCGGTGTGCCTCACCACCACGACGGGCACGCCGTTGCGTCCGGCGGCGTCCATGGCCCGCAGGATCGCGGCCAGGCTCTCCTCCCGCGGCGGATGCGCGATGGGCAGGGACCCCGTGAAGTACTCGTTCTGGACGTCGATGACGATCAGCGCTCGGTTCATGCCCCCAAGACTGGCCTGGCCGTCCCCGGCGCTGTGAGCGGGGTTCCCGCAAACGGCCGCTCGTGCCGGGACGGGCTCTCTGGCAGCCTGGAGCCCATGTTCCCCGAGACGCCCGCCGCCGCGGCCGCCCTGGCCGTCGCCACCCGCTTCTGCTCGCCCGCCCTGCTCAACCACTCCATCCGCTCGTACCTCTGGGGCGCCATGTACGGCCGGGCGCACGGCATCGCGTTCGACGACGAGCTCTACTACGTGTCCTCGCTGCTCCACGACATCGGGCTGACCGAGGGGTTAGACGGCCACCGGGTGGCGTTCGAGGAGGCGGGCGGCCACGTGGCCTGGGCCTTCGGGGTCGCCGCCGGCTGGCCGCGGGAGCGGGCCGCCCGCGCCGAGGAGATCATCGTGCTGCACATGAGGGACGACGTATCCCCGGCCGCCGACGCGGAGTCGCACCTGTTGCAGATCGCCACGAGCTGGGACGTCTCCGGGCGGCGGCCGGAGGAGTTCCCGCCGGAGGCGCGGGCCGAGGTGCTGGCCCGCCACCCCCGGCTCGGGTTCGGCGCGGAGTTCCTGGCCGCGTTCGAGGACGAGGCGCGGCGCAAGCCGTCGAGCGCGGCGGCGGAGGCGGTCATCGGCGGCATCGCGTCCCGCATCGCCGCCAACCCCCTCGACGCCGTGTCCTGAGCCCCCGCGCCCTGGACGTCAGCCCTGCTTGGGCGCCGCCGTCTCGACGACCTCGAACGACCACAGCTCCGAGCCGCTCGCGGCGGGACCGCCGTGGCCGTGACCGTGACCCTGGCCGTGCGGGTGGCCCTGCCTCTGGCTCTCCCCCTGGCTCTGGGCCTGCGCGGCGGCCTGGGCGTGGCCCGCCTGGAAGGCCTGGCTCTCCTGCCAGCGCTGGAAGTCCTCCTCGCTGCGCCAGCGGGTGTACACGAGGTAACGGTCGGTGCCCTCGATGGGGCGCAGGAGCTCGAACCACTCGAACCCGTCGGACGACTCGACCATGCCGGCCCGGTTGGCGAACCGCTTCTCGAGCTGCTCCCGCATCTCCTGGGGCACCGTCAGCACATTGATCTTCACGACCGAAGGCACTTGGACTCCCGTACGAAATCGATCCCCACGTGGCCGTGATCGGCCACCACGACCACCTTACGAGGGCGCTCCCGCCGGTCCCCGGAGGCGGGCCGCCCGTCGTCCACAGGCACGGGGCGGCGGGCGTGAGACCTCGGGGACATGACCTAGGCTCGTCACGTGCGTATCGCGAGGTTCTCCAAGGGCGACGGGGTCGCGTTCGGAGCGGTGGAAGACGGCGGCGAGGTCGTCGCAAGGATCAACGGCCACCCCTTCGGCGGGGTGGAGTTCACCGGTGAGAGGTTCCCGGTGGCCGAGGTCCGCATGCTCGCCCCGATGCTGCCCAGCAAGGTCGTGTGCATCGGCAAGAACTACGCCGACCACGCGCGGGAGATGGGCGGCGAGCCGCCGGAGGAGCCCACCCTCTTCCTCAAGCCGAGCACGTCCGTGATCGGGCCGGGCGAGCCGATCGCCTACCCGGAGAAGCTGTCGAGCCGGGTCGACTTCGAGGGAGAGCTCGCCGTCGTCATCGGGCGGCTGTGCCGCGACGTGCCGGTGGAGCGGGCCCACGACGTGATCTTCGGGTACACCTGCGCCAACGACGTCACCGCCCGCGACCTGCAGAAGAAGGACGGGCAGTGGACCCGGGCCAAGGGCTTCGACACGTTCTGCCCGCTCGGCCCGTGGATCGAGACGTCGGTCGACCCGTCCGACCTGGCGATCACCACCGCGCTGAACGGCGATCTGCGGCAGAGCGCGCGCACGTCCCTGCTCCTGCACGACGTCCCGGCGCTCGTCGCCTACGTCACCTCGGTCATGACACTCCTGCCGGGCGACGTCATCCTGACGGGCACGCCGGCGGGGGTCGGCCCGATGGCCGTCGGCGACGAGGTCAGCGTCGGCATCGAAGGAATCGGAACTCTCACTAACCGGGTGATCTCACGTGACTAGGGTGCGCTTCGCCCCCTCGCCCACCGGCATGTTCCACGTCGGCGGCGCCCGTTCGGCGCTGTTCAACTGGGCGATCGCCGAGCAGTCCGGCGGCACGTTCGTGCTGCGCATCGAGGACACGGACGCGGCCCGCAACCGTCCCGAGTGGACCGAGGGGATCATCTCGGCCCTCGCCTGGATCGGGATCAACGGCGACTCGCCCCACTTCGAGGGGCCCTACTTCCAGTCCGCCTATGAGCAGCAGCACCGCGAGGCGGCGGCCAGGCTGCTCAAGGACGGCAAGGCCTACCACTGCACCTGCACCCGCGAGGACGTCAAGGCGCGGACCGGCTCCGAGCACCAGGGCTACGACGGCCACTGCCGCGACCTCGGCCTCGCCGAGGGCGCCGTGCGCTTCCGGACGCCGGACGAGGGCGTGACGGTCGTGGACGACAAGGTCCGGGGGCGGGTGGAGTTCCCCAACTCCGCCATGGAGGACTTCGTCATCGTGCGCGGCGACGGCTCGCCGCTGTTCATCCTGGCCAACGTGGTCGACGACATGGAGATGCGGATCAGCCACGTCGTCCGGGCCGAGGAGCACCTGTCGAACACGCCGAAGCAGCAGCTGCTGTGGGAGGCGCTCGGCGCCCGGCCCCCGGTCTGGGCGCACGTCCCGGTGATCGTCAACGAGAAGCGCCAGAAGTTGTCCAAGCGGCGCGACAAGGTGGCCCTGGAGTCCTACCGCGAGGAGGGCTACCTCGCGGAGGCGATGGTCAACTACCTCATGCTCCTCGGCTGGGGGCCCGGCGACGACCGGGAGATCCTTCCCTGGTCGGAGATGATGCCGCTGTTCCGCCTGGAGGACGTCAACCAGGCCCCCGCGTTCTTCGACGAGAAGAAGCTGCGGGCGTTCAACGGGGAGTACATCCGGGCGCTGCCCCTGGACGTGTTCGTCTCGCGGTGCGAGCCGTGGCTCGACCGGTCCTGGGACCGGCAGGTGTTCGCCCGCGTCGCCGAGCTCGTGCAGACCCGGGTCGCCGTGCTGTCGGAGGTCACGGCCGCCGTCGACTTCCTCTTCCTCGACGAGCCGGTGTTCGACCAGGCCTCCTGGGACAAGGCGATGAAGCAGAGCGCCGCCGAGATCCTCACGGGCTACGCCGAGCGGCTGGAGTCGGCCGCCTGGGACCCGGAGTCGCTCAAGGAGGCGCTTGAGGAGGTGGGCGCCGCCCACGGGCTCAAGCTCGGCAAGGCCCAGGCGCCCGTCCGCGTCGCGATCACCGGCCGCACGGTCGGCCTGCCGCTGTTCGAGTCGATCGAGGTCCTCGGCCGCGAGCGCGCGCTCGGCCGCGTCCGCAGCGCTCTGGAGCGGCTGACGGCCGCCTCCTGACGGTCCCGGTCGGCCGCGGCGCGGAGCCCCCTTCAGGGCCCCGCGCCCGGGTGTGCTCCGGGACCCGCGTCGAGAGCCCCCGCCGTCGCGGTCCGGCTGTGGAGTCCTGCGCGGAAGGCCCCGCATCGGTCGCGATGCGGGGCCTTCGCGCGAGCCCGGCGTCCGCCGGGGCGCGTCAACGGGTCACAGGAGGCCGCGGCGGGCCAGCAGGGGCGTGATCTCCGGATCCCGGCCGCGGAACGCCCGGAAGGCCGTCATCGCGTCCACGCTGCCGCCCCTGGAGAGCAGGTCCCGGCGGAACCTGTCGCCGTTCTCCCGCCGCAGGCCGCCGTTCTCGTTGAACCACTCGACCGTGTCGGCGTCGAGGACCTCGCTCCAGATGTAGGAGTAGTAGCCGGCGCTGTAGCCGCCCGCCCAGATGTGCGCGAAGTAGGTGCTGCGGTAACGCGGGGGCACGGCCGGCAGATCCACGCCCGCGTCCCTGAGTGCCCGGGCCTCGAACTCCGCCACGTCCTCGCCCTCGTACGCCGTGTGCCACGCCCAGTCGAGCAGGGTGGCCGCCAGGTACTCCACCGTGGCGAACCCCTGGTTGAACTTCTGGGTCTCCAGCATCCGGTCGACGAGGTCCTGCGGCATCGGCTCGCCCGTCTCGTGGTGCCGCGCGTAGTTCGCCAGGATCTCCGGATGGGTGGCCCACATCTCGTTCACCTGGGACGGGTACTCCACGAAGTCGCGCGGCACCGCCGTACCGGAGAAGCGCGGGTAGCGGACGTCGGAGAACAGTCCGTGGAGCGCGTGGCCGAACTCGTGGAACATCGTGTTGACCTCGTCGAACGTCATGAGCGTCGGCTCGCCCTTGACGATGTTGAGGTTGTTGACCACGACGGGCCTCGTGCCCTCCAGGCCCGACTGCTTGACCAGGCTGTTCATCCACGCGCCGCCCCGCTTCGAGGCACGCGCGTGGAAGTCGCCGATGTACAGCCCGAGCAGGCTGCCGTCCTCGTCGGCGACCTCGAACACCCGCGCCTCCGGGTGGTAGGCGCGCAGGTCGGGCCGCTCGGTGAACGTGACGCCGTACAGGCGGGTGGCCGCGTGGAAGACCCCCTTCTCCAGGACGGTGTTCAGCTCGAAGTACGGCCGCATCTGGGCGCTGTCGATGTCGTACCGCGCCCTGCGCACCTTCTCCGCGTAGAACGACCAGTCCCACGGCTGGACGGCGTGCCCGGCGACCTCCTCCAGGTCGGCCTGCTCCTTGCGGGCGTTGGCGACGGCCGGCGGGACCAGCCGGTCGAGCATCTCGGTGACGGCCGCGGTCGTGCCGGCCGTCTGATCGGCCAGGACGTACTCGGCGTGGCTCCCGTAGCCCAGCAGCCGCGCCCGCTCCCGGCGCAGCCGCGCCATCTCCTTGATCAGGTCGGCGTTGTCCGCGCCGCGCCCGGCCGACGCCTCGTGGACGCGCCGCCGCAGCGACCGGTTCGCCAGTTCCGCGAGGGACGGCTGGCCGGTCGGCAGCACCAGCGTGATCAGGTACCTGCCGTCCAGTCCGCGCTCCCGGGCCGTCTCGGCCAGCCCGTTGACGGCGTCCTCCGACAGGCCCTCCAGCTCGGCCACGTCGTCGACCACGACGGCCCGGGCGTTCGTGTCGGCCAGGAGGTTCTGCTGGAACGTCGTCCCGAGCGTGGACAGCCGCTCGTTGATGGCCCTGAGGCGCTCCTGGTCGTCCGGGCCGAGCTCCGCCCCCGCCCGCACGAAGTCGGTCAGGTAGCGCTCCAGCAGCCACCGCTGCTCGTCGTCTGCCGGCTCCACCGCCCTGATGCGCGCGAACAGCCGGGGATTGAGGTGGATGGCGTCGGCGTGCTGGGTCAGCTTGGGCGTCACGTCCTTCTGGATGGCCTGGACGCCCGGGGTGGTGTCGGACGACGCCTTGTTGAAGAACACCGCGGACACCCGGTCGAGCAGCCGTCCCGACCTCTCCAGCGCCTCGATCGTGTTCTCGAACGTCGGCGGCGCCGGGTCGTCCGCGATCGCCTCGATCTCCGCGAGGTGCTCGGCCATGCCCTGTTCGAACGCCGGCCCGTAGTGCTCCTCCTCGATCTCCTCGAACGGGGGCAGCTGGTACGGCAGCGTGCTGGGACTGAGGAAGGGGTTCGCGGCCGAGATCATCTCTCGCGGCTCCTCACGTGGTGCGGGGCGGGGTGCTGGCGTTCGCCCCCAGCCTTACACAGGGACGTCGTCAGACGAGATCGTGGGGCACGCGGTCAATCGTTTTGGTGGTGGGTGCCAAGCTGGGCTATCCTTTCGGAGTCGCAAGCGGGACCGACGGGTCTCGCGAGCAGATGGGGTATGGGGTAATTGGCAGCCCGACGGATTCTGGCTCCGTTAGTCTAGGTTCGAGTCCTGGTACCCCAGCTGGATCCCCCCACCAAAGGGATTCTGCTGGATAGAAGAACAGCGCAGTGCACGGTCCCGTCGTCTAGTGGCCTAGGACGCCGCCCTCTCAAGGCGGTAACGGCGGTTCGAATCCGCTCGGGACTACCACACTGCACACGGCTCCGTCGTCTAGTGGCCTAGGACGCCGCCCTCTCAAGGCGGTAGCGCCGGTTCGAATCCGGTCGGGGCTACACCCACGAAGAACCCTCGGCACTCACTGCGCCGGGGGTTCTCGCATTTCGCGACCCCGCTTGAGGGATCGAGGGTCGGCCCGGCGCAGACTCGGAAGAGGGCGCCGAGCCGATCGGAGGACCGCCATGGCGCGGCAGACCATCGCGGAGCAGTTCGTCGACATCCTCGCCCAGGCCGGCGTCCGGCGGATCTACGGAATCGTCGGCGACAGCCTGAACCCGATCACCGACGCCGTGCGCAGGAGCCCGGACGTCACGTGGGTCCAGGTCCGCCACGAGGAGACGGCCGCCTTCGCCGCGGGGGCCGAGGCCCAGATCACCGGGCGCCTGGCGGCCTGCGCGGGAAGCTGCGGCCCGGGGAACGTGCACCTCGTCAACGGCCTGTACGACGCGCACCGCAGCATGGCGCCGGTCCTCGCGCTCGCGGCGCACATCCCCAGCAGCGAGATCGGGACCGGCTACTTCCAGGAGACCCACCCGGACCGGCTGTTCGCCGAATGCAGCCACTACTCCGAGCTGATCTCCCACCCCTCGCAGATGCCGCGGGTCCTGCAGACGGCGATCCAGCACGCGGTCGGCCGGTCCGGGGTGTCCGTGGTCAGCCTGCCGGGGGACGTCGCCGGCCGGGAGGCGCCGGAGCGCGCGGCCGAGCTGGCCCTGGTCACCCGCAGGCCGGCGATCCGTCCCGGCGAGGACGAGATCGCGGCGCTGGCCCGGATGGTCGACGCGGCCCAGCGGGTGACGCTTTTCTGCGGCAGCGGCACGGCGGGCGCGCACGACGAGGTGATGGAGCTCGCCCGGCGGATCAAGTCGCCCGTCGGCCACGCTCTGCGCGGCAAGGAGTGGATCCAGTATGACAACCCGTTCGACGTCGGCATGTCCGGCCTGCTCGGATACGGCGCCGCGTACGACGCCATGCACGAGGCGGATCTGCTGATCCTGCTCGGCACCGACTTCCCGTACCGTCCCTTCCTCCCGGACGATGTGCGGACCGTGCAGGTGGACGTCCGGCCCGAGCATCTGGGACGGCGGTCGAAGCTGGACCTCGCGGTGTGGGGCGACGTCCGCGAGACGCTGCGGGCCCTCATCCCGCGGGTGCGCGAGAAGACCGACCGGCGGTTCCTCGACCGGATGCTGAAGCGGCACGCCGACGCTCTCGAGGGCGTCGTGGCGGCCTACACCCGCGACGTGGACCGGCACGTCCCGATCCACCCCGAGTACGTCGCCTCGGTCCTCGACGAGGAGGCCGCCGACGACGCGGTGTTCACGGTGGACACCGGGATGTGCAACGTGTGGGCGGCGCGCTATCTGACGCCGAACGGCCGGCGGCGGGTGATCGGCTCGTTCAGCCACGGCTCGATGGCCAACGCCCTGCCGCAGGCCCTGGGCGTGCAACTCGCCCAGCCGGGCCGTCAGGTGGTCTCGGTGTCGGGCGACGGCGGGTTCTCCATGCTGATGGGCGACTTCCTCTCCCTGGTCCAGCACCGGCTGCCCGTGAAGGTGGTGGTCTTCGACAACTCCTCGCTCGGCATGGTCGACCTGGAGATGATGGTCGCCGGGCTGCCCCCGTACGGCACCTCGTACCCGCACACCGACTACGCCGCCATCGCCCGGGCCGCGGGGGCGTTCGGCGTCCGCGTGGAGAACCCGAAGGAGGTCGCGGACGGGCTGCGGGAGGCGTTCCGGCACGACGGGCCGGCCCTCGTCGACGTGGTGACGGACCCGAACGCCCTGTCGATCCCCCCACGCATCACGGGGGAGCAGCTGACCGGCTTCGCGCTGTCGGCCAGCAAGATCATCGTCTCCGGCGGCGTCGGCCGGATGGTCCAGCTGGCCCGGGCCAACCTCCGCAACATCCCCCGCCCGTGATCCGGCCGCCCGGGCTCAGGCCTGGGGGTCGCCCTCGTCGCAGGCGACGGCGAGCATGCCCTCGATGTCGGCCAGGTCGCCGGTGAGATCGCAGACGGAGGCCCTGCCGTGCACCGACAGCCACATGGTCACCGTCCGCTCGCCACGGGCCTCCTCGGGCCGCTCCAGCGACATCTCGCTCACCGTGAACCCCCGGCTGCCGCACAGGTCGAGCGCGTGCCGCAGGACCCCGCGTCCGTCCAGGTACGTCAGCCGCAGCCGGGACGGCGCGAACCGGGAGCGGGGGAGCCGGGCGACCAGCGGGGTCAGCCCGAACATCACCAGGAAGTGGACCCCCGTGGCCAGGACGGCCAGCACCCAGAGCCCGGACCCCGCCGCCATGCCGACGCCGGCCGTCAGCCAGATCGCGGCGGCGGTCGTGAGGCCCTTCACCGCGTCGCGGCGGACGAAGATCAGTCCGCCGCCGATGAAGCCGATCCCGGAGACGATCTGGGCGGCCACCCGTGAGGGGTCGAACGACACGCCGTCGCCCAGCACGTCCGCGAAGCCGTACTTGGAGACCAGCATGAACAGCGCCGCCCCGAGCCCGACGAGGATGTGGGTCCGCAGTCCCGCGCTCTTCTGGCGGATCTCCCGTTCGAGGCCGATGGCGGCCGACAGCACCAGAGCGACGGCGAGGTCACCGGCTTGCGCCCATCCCTGGCCGGCGCCCGCTCCGAGCGACGCCAGCACCATGCAGCCAGAGTAATCTCCCGACTCCGGATAAGCCCGGGGAAATGCGGGGCATCCGGACGTCGGCCGCGGCGGAGCGAGGTTCCGCTACCTCCCCGAGCGGGCCTTGAACAGCGCCCGCTTGGCCGCCTTCCCCACCTGACGGTCGGGATGGGCGTCACCGATGGCCTCCAGGAGCTCCTCCAGGTGCGGGTGCGGGATCTTCCAGATCACGTCCAGCAGCCCGACGAGGGTCGGGGCCGGGCCGATGTCGTGCAGGCTGCTGACGAACTCGGGCCGTCCGAGGCCGGCGGAGATCGTCCACATGTCGAGGATGAGCCAGTGGGTGTCGGCCTGGGTCGGCTCCGGCGCCTCCTCGACCTCCATCTGCGTCAGATGGGTGGCGGCGTACGGCCGCAGGGACGGCTCCTTGAGGGCCTCCAGCCACGCCGGGACGGCGGCCTCCCCGAGCGAGCCCACCAGGCTGGCCGCCTGGACCCGCACGAGGGCGTCCGACTCCTCCTCTGCCGCGGCCTTCAGCAGCTCGGAGGCGGCCTCGGCCGGGTCGCGCAGGGCCAGCCAGGCGGCGAACTCCTCGTCCGCCTCCTCCTCCGACATGTCCGCGCTGAACGACAGCAGGTCGAGGGCCGTCATCGCGTCGATCGCCGGGCGGGCGTCGATCTCGATGTCCTCGTCGTCCAGCATGTGGACGAGGCCCTCCGTGCCGAGCGGGGTGAGCGTGACGTCGTCGCCCTCGACGGTGACCATGCCGTACCCCGTCAGCCACGCCACGACGGGGGCCAGCGGGTCGCCGGCGGCCGACCACGCGTCCGGGCCCAGGTCGTCGTACTCGGCGACGGCCTCGGCCAGCTCCTCCCGCAGGTCGGTGAGCGAGCGGGAGCCGCCGTTCAGCAGCACGCGGACCAGCAGCGCCCGGGTCAGCCCGGACAGGGCCAGCGTCAGGTCGTCGTCGTCGAGCTCGGGATCGCCGTAGTCGATCGAGTGGAGGCCGAGCATCCAGACGTCCAGGACGTCCTCGTCGTCGTCGAACGGCCAGGCGGCGGTGTCGGAGTCGACGCTCACCGTGTCGTTGCCGTCGGGGGCGAGGAACTCCAGGTCGATCGCGAGGTTCCAGAGGTTCCAGATGTTGCCGGCGTCGGGCAGGCCGATCGTGCGGACGGCCTCGTCCACCTCGTCGTCGCTGAGCAGGGTCTGCTCGCCGACCTTGCGGCCGGTGCCGACCCACAGGGCCAGGTCGCGGGCCTGCCGGACGAGGGTGACCTCGCGGGCCGCGGCGGCGAGCTCGGCGTCGGGACGCAGCCGGATCGTGGGCAGGGCGCCGATCTCGTCGGCGAACGGCTCGAAGTCGCCGAGGCTCTCGTCCTCCTCGTCGCCGTCGAGCTCGTCCTCCTCCTCGTCCCAGTCGCGTTCGGAGATCATGTCCTCCATCGCGTCGACGAAGTCGTCCTCGACGTCGTCGAGCTCGGCGAGCAGGCGAGGGAGCGGGTCCGACCCGGGCGAGAGCCGGCCGGTGGCCGACAGGAACGTCAGGTACGCCCGGACGGCCTGGACCATGCCGTCGGCGGCGGCGTCCGGGTCCTCGACGACCTGGGGCATGCGCTCCAGCAGGACGCTCCGCAGATCGCCGCGCTTCCACAGCCCGACGTCCTTGCGGGCCTCGAGGCGGTGCCACAGAGCGACCGGCCCTATCAGATCGGGGTCGCTGCCGGGTGCGTTGTCCGGCGCCCAGAGGATGAATTCTTGGAGCAGGGGACGCAGTTCAGCGGCGGCTGCCTCGATGCGATCTGTCACTCCGCCAGCCTAGGGCTTTCGGGACACCGTCCTCTAATCAGTTGTCGCGCCGCGCCCGGCCCGGCGTCGCTGCCGGGGCGGTCAGTTGGCCCGCCGCATGGCCTCCGTGATCCTTTCAGCCGCCGCGACCACCGGCGCCGCGTGCATGCGGCCGGGCGTACGGGTGAGCCGCTCGATGGGCCCCGACACCGACACGGCCGCGATGACCTTGCCGCCGGAGCCGCGGATCGGCGCGGAGACGCTGGCCACGCCCTGCTCGCGCTCCCCGACGCTGTGCGCCCAGCCCCTGCGGCGGACGCTCGCCAGCGTCGCCGCCGTGAACTTGGCGCCCCGCAGGCCGCGGTGGAGGCGGTCGGGCTCCTCCCAGGCCAGCAGGATCTGGGCGGCCGACCCCGCGGTCATGGGCAGGGCCGAGCCGACGGGCACGGTGTCCCGCAGGCCGCTCGCGCGCTCCGCCGCGGCCACGCAGACCCGTTCGTCGCCCTGCCGACGGTAAAGTTGCGCGCTCTCCCCGGTCATGTCGCGGAGCTGGGTGAGGACGGGCCCGGCGACGGCCAGCAGGCGGTCCTCGCCGGCGGCGGTGGACAACTCCGACAGCCGGGGACCCAGAATGAAACGGCCCTGCGTGTCGCGGGAGACGATGCGGTGGTGCTCCAGCGCGACGGCCAGCCGGTGCGCCGTCGGCCGGGCCAGACCGGTGGCCTGGACGAGCTGTGCCAGGGAAGCGGGGCCCGCCTCCAGGGCGTTCAGTACGAGAACCGCCTTGTCGAGTACTCCGACCCCGCTAGAGTTGTCCATGCCTCGATACTGCCGTCTCGCATTGCGAGATGCAAACGCAATACTGGAATTCGCCAGATACACTGTCCATATCCCGATATTTCCGTCTCATCATTAGAGACCGACACCCGGGGGAAGAACGCGAGGAGGCGTCACAACCATGGGTCGCACACTGGCTGAGAAAGTCTGGGAGCAGCACGTCGTACGCCGTGCCGAGGGCGAGCCCGACCTGCTCTACATCGACCTTCACCTCATCCACGAGGTGACCAGCCCGCAGGCGTTCGACGGCCTGCGTCTCAGCGGCCGCACCGTGCGGCGTCCCGACCTCACGATCGCCACCGAGGACCACAACGTCCCGACCGTGCTCGGGCCGATCGCGGACCCGGTCTCGCGCACCCAGGTCGAGACCCTGCGGAAGAACGCCGCCGAGTTCGGCGTCCGGCTGCACCCGATGGGCGACGCCGGTCAGGGCGTCGTGCACATCATCGGCCCGCAGTTCGGCCTCACCCAGCCCGGCATGACGATCGTCTGCGGCGACTCCCACACGTCGACGCACGGCGCGTTCGGCGCCATCGCGTTCGGCATCGGCACCTCCGAGGTCGAGCACGTCCTGGCCACGCAGACCCTGCCGGCCTACCGGCCGAAGACGATGGCGATCGAGGTCACCGGCGAGCTCCCGGTCGGCGTGACGGCCAAGGACCTGATCCTGGCCATCATCGCCAAGATCGGCACCGGCGGCGGCCAGGGCCACATCGTCGAGTACCGCGGCGAGGCCGTCCGCAAGCTCTCCATGGAGGGCCGGATGACGATCTGCAACATGTCGATCGAGGCGGGCGCCCGGGCCGGGATGATCGCCCCCGACGAGACCACGTTCGAGTATCTGCGCGGCCGTCCGCACGCTCCGACCGGGGCCGCCTGGGACGAGGCCGTCGAGTACTGGAAGAGCCTGCGCACCGACGACGACGCCGTGTTCGACACGGTCGTCGAGATCGACGCCTCGGCGCTCACGCCGTTCGTCACCTGGGGCACGAACCCGGGCCAGGGCGCCCCGCTGGGCGCGGCCGTCCCGTCGCCGGAGGAGTTCGCCGACCCGGTCCAGCGGTCGGCGGCCGAGCGGGCCCTGCAGTACATGGGTCTCGCCGCCGGCACCCCGCTGCGCGACATCCAGGTGGACACGGTCTTCGTCGGGTCCTGCACCAACGGCCGCATCGAGGACCTGCGCGCCGCCGCCGAGATCCTCCGCGGCCGCCGGGTGGTCACCCGCACGCTGATCGTGCCGGGCTCGATGCAGGTCAAGAAGGCCGCCGAGGCCGAGGGGCTGCACGAGGTCTTCACGGCCGCCGGCGCCGAGTGGCGCGAGGCCGGCTGCTCGATGTGCCTCGGCATGAACCCCGACACGCTCCAGCCGGGCGAGCGCAGCGCGTCGACGTCCAACCGCAACTTCGAGGGCCGCCAGGGCAAGGGCGGCCGGACCCACCTGGTGTCGCCGCAGGTCGCCGCCGCGACCGCCGTCACCGGCCGGCTGACCGCGCCCGCCGACCTGTGACCCGCGGGACCGTGAGGGCGGCCCGCGCGGCCGCCCCGGTCCACCGCCCCGGCGGCGCGCGGCAGACGCGGCGCCCGGCGTCCCGAACCGACTCGTCCTGAGGAAAAAAGATCACCATGGATGCCTTCACCACCCACACCGGCCGGGCCGTGCCGCTGCGGCGCAGCAACGTGGACACCGACCAGATCATCCCGGCCGTCTGGCTCAAGCAGGTCAGCCGGACCGGCTTCGAGAAGGGCCTGTTCGCCGCCTGGCGCGAGGACCCGTCCTTCGTCCTGAACGACCCCGCCTACGACGGCGCCTCCATCCTGATCTCGGGCCCCGACTTCGGCACCGGCTCCTCCCGCGAGCACGCCGTCTGGGCGCTCCAGCAGTACGGTTTCCGCGCCGTGATCTCCTCCCGGTTCGGCGACATCTTCCGGAACAACTCCACCAAGATGGGCCTGCTGCCGGTCGTGCTGCCCGAGGACGTGGTCGAGCGCCTCCAGGCGGCCGTCGAGGCCGACCCCGCCACCGAGATCACGGTGGACCTGGCCGAGCGCCGGGTGCGCGCCGGCGACGTCGACGCGCCGTTCGAGATCGACGACTACACGCGGTGGCGGCTCATGGAGGGGCTCGACGACATCGGGCTGACCCTGCGTCACGCGGACGACATCGCCGAGTACGAGAATGGGCGGCAGCCATGGCTGCCGACGACCGTCTGAACGATCATCAGACCCCGGATGACCTGCTGGCGCGGCGACTGCGTGATGCGCATCGCCGCGTCAGGGCGTTAGCCTTACCACAGGAGGAGCGGGCTCGCCTGACCAGACGGCTGCTCGCCATCTGTGACGTGGCAAAGCGGGACATAGGCCATGCGGCCGCCCGGCTGGACGCCTTCATCGCCTATCTGGACGGCACATCCGACACGCCGAGCAGGCGAAACATGCCCCCCGGTGATTGAGTCCCGTGACCTCGTCCCCTAATTTCAAGCGCGTAAGGGGGAGGAACCAAATGAACAAGAAGGAACTCGTCGACGCGATCGCCGACCGTGTGGGCGACAGGAAGACGGCCACCGAAGCGGTCAACGCGGTCCTCGACGCCATCCAGGGCGCGGTCGCCAGCGGCGACAAGGTCTCGATCACCGGCTTCGGCGCGTTTGAAATGGTGCACAAGCCCGCCCGTACGGCTCGCAACCCTTCGACCGGCGACCCGATCAAGGTGGCGGAGAGCTGGGCGCCCAGGTTCCGCCCGGGGGCCGAGTTCAAGGAGCAGGTCAACGCGGGCGGCAAGGCCTCATCCGCGAAGAAGAAGTAACAGCCATCAGACCCTGAGCGGCGTCCGGACCCCGTCCGGGCGCCGCTCGTCTACTCCCGGCCCCGCTCAGGGCGTCGGGAACGTGGAGAGCGTGACGTAGGTGACGCGGCCGTCCGTCATGACGACGTTGACCCGCTGCCCGGATCGCAGGTGGCGCAGCGGCCCCGCGTCGAACGCCTCCGCGCCGAACGGGATCTCCGTCCCGTCGTCGAGGTACAGGGATCCCGACCGGGTGTCCCGGTCGAAGGTCTTCACCGTGGCCTGCACCCGATCAGCGTACCCGCGCCGCGCCCGCCGGCCCGAGCCTCACTTCTCCGGCAGGTACGACGCGAGACCCCGCACGATGATCTCCAGGCCCAGCTCGAACCGGTAGTCGTTGGACTCGTCCACCATGAGGTCCGCCAGCGCCACCATGTTGGGGAACCGCTGGGGCGGGAGCGACTCGAAGTACTTCTGGAACTCCTCACGCATCCGGTCCCACGACCCGTCGCCGGCCTCGCGGTAGCGCTCCTGCCACATCGACTCCTCGAGGGTGAAGCCGTCCATGTAGGTCGAGATCATGTCGCCTGCGATCGCGACGACCCGGTCGGGCAGGCCCGCCGCCCGGAAGATCGCCAGGAGCTTCTCGACGTACGGGAGCAGGTCCGGGGTGAACGGGATCTGGCCCATCGAGATGCGGGCCATGTCGCGGTGCCGCAGCAGCCGGGTTCGGCCGTCCCGCGCGAACTGCTTGACCTGCTCCTGCCAGTTGTCGGGGTCGGGGTCGGGCAGGTCGGCGCCCTCGAACAGCCGCCGGTACATGAGGTGGAGCAGCTCGTCCTTGCCGCTCACGTGGGCGTACAGGGCCGAGACGGCCACCTTCAGCTCGGCGGCGACCTGGCGCATGCTCAGGCCGTCGTAGCCGTCCCTGTCGAGCACGACGAAGGCGGCGTCCACGATCCGCTCCTGCGTCAGGGGGATCCGCGCCGTGGCCTGACGCTTCCGCGGACGCTCCCACGGCGGTGTGGGCATGTCCGGCTGACTCATGAGGGACCTCCCGCTGTCCCGCCCATCGTAGTGAACGGTGCTCCGGTGGGGCGAACAGCGCTCTCGGTTTGAGATATATCTTGTCCCTCCCTTACTTGAGATATATCTTATGAACGCTGCACTTGCTGACGAACACTGCTCAATGGTAGAACACTGCTCAGTAAACGAACAGTGTTCAGAACGCTCAGGAGGAGCGATGTCGAATCCGACCGGCGTGACGGCGTCCGCGACGCCGGACATCGCAGCGCCGCCGTACCGGTGGCGCTGGGCGGCCCTCTTCGTGATCCTCGCCGCGGAGGTCATGGACCTCCTCGACGCCATGGTCACCAACATCGCGGCGCCGACGATGCGCGCCGACCTCGGCGGCACGGCCGCCACCATCCAGTGGATGGGCGCGGCCTACACGCTCTCGATGGCCGTGGGCCTGATCACCGGCGGCCGTCTCGGCGACATCTTCGGGCGCAGGCGGATGTTCCTGATCGGCGCGGCCGGCTTCACCCTGGGGTCGCTGCTGTGCGCGGTCGCGCAGTCGCCCGAGATGCTGATCGGCGCCCGCGTGATCCAGGGCCTGTTCGGCTCGGTCATGCTGCCGCAGGGGCTCGGCATGATCAAGGAGATGTTCCCGCCCAAGGAGATGCAGGCGGCCTTCGGCATGTTCGGGCCGATCATGGGCCTGTCGGCCGTCGGCGGGCCGATCCTCGCCGGGTGGCTCGTGGAGGCCGACTACTTCGGCACCGGCTGGCGCATGATCTTCCTGATCAACCTGCCGCTCGGCCTGGCCGCCCTGCTCGCCGGGATGCGCTTCCTGCCCGAGTCCCGATCGCCCCACCCGCTCCGGCTGGACATCCCCGGCGTGCTGCTCGCCTCGCTGGGCGGCTTCCTGGTGATCTACCCGCTGGTCCAGGGCCGCGAGCACGACTGGCCCGCCTGGGCGTTCGTCATGCTGGCCGCCTCGGTCGCGGTGTTCGCGCTGTTCGGGTGGTTCGAGGCGCGCAGGAGCAGGTCGGGCGGCGACCCGCTGATCGTCCCGAGCCTGTTCCGCAAGCGCGCGTTCACCGGCGGCCTGCTCACCGGCACGGTCTTCTTCTCCGGCATGGCCGGGTTCATGCTGGTCTTCAACCTCTACACGCAGACCGGGCTCGGCTACTCCACCCTCAAGGCCGGGCTGTCGATGGTGCCCTGGTCGGCCGGCATGATCGTCGGCTTCGGCATCGCCCAGGCCGTGCAGAAGTTCGGCCGGAAGGTCCTGCACGGCGGCACGCTGATCATGACGCTGGGCGTGCTCGGCGTCCTCGTCACGCTGAACGTCGCGGGGATGCACGTGACGCCGTGGCAGCTCACCCCCGCCCTCGTCGTCACCGGGATCGGCATGGGGCTGCTGATGGCGCCGTTCTTCGACATCGTGCTCGCCGGCGTCGAGCAGCACGAGACCGGGTCGGCGTCCGGCACGCTCACCGCCGTCCAGCAGCTCGGCAACGCGTTCGGCGTGGCCCTGCTCGGGACGATCTTCTTCGACGTGCTCGGGAAGATCCCGACCCCCGGCACCTTCGACCACGGCATGAAGATCACGCTGTGGGTCGTGGCCGGCATGCTCGTCGCGACGTTCGCCGTGGCCTTCCTGCTGCCGAAGCAGGCGCGCGAGGAGGCCGAGAGCGTGGCGGCGTGACCCCCGCCCGTCCCGGCGAACCCGCCGATCCGGCGTCGCCCCCCTCGTCCCCCGCCCCGCGCCGGCTCACGCGAGGCGCCGGCCGATGAGGGGGGCGACCGCCGCCGTGGCGGGTCCCACCCCCAGCGCGAGCGCCTCGCGGAGGTCCTCGATCGTGTCCACGTCACGGCGGACCGAGGGGATGCCGTCCGGGGCCAGCTCCTTGGCCCCGGCCGACAGGTGCCGGGCCCGCGACTCGCCGCCGAACCCCGGCCGGAACGCCACGCCCGGCCGCACCCCGTAGAACGTCGTCCCGACCTCGGCCGCGTCCGGGACGAAGGCCTGCTCGAACTCCGCGGCGGCCGTCAGGACGACCTCCAGCTCCGCCGGCCGCAGCGCCGGCAGGTCGGCCTGCAGCGCCCCGATCGCGTCGTCCGGCGCCAGCCGCAGCGCCTCGGCGGCGCCGAAGCGGAGCGCCGCGTTCAGCCCCCGGTCCGGATCGGTCACCACGTGCGCCCCGAGCGCGGCCAGCCGTTCCGCGGGCAGCGGGTCGGCCGTCACCACGATCACCCGCGCCACGAGGGGGCAGCGCAGCGCCGCCGCCACCGTGTCGCTCGCCACCGCGACCGCCAGATCGGTCCGGTACGGCCCGGCGGCCCCCGCCAGGCGCGTCTTCGCCCGGATCAGGGTCTTCACCGGTACGACAATGGACCATCGCGCGAGCTGCATAGCTGTAGCATCCCGCCTCGACATCGCCCATGGCCAACCGGGAGACTTGTCGGCGATCCCGGTGATTTGGAGAACCCAGTGAGCCACCCCAGCGAGCCAGCGCCCGGCGCGGACGAACGGACCCCCGGCGCCCTCGACGACCCCGCGGGCCGCGACCCCGCCCAGCAGGCGGCCGTGGACGCCGCCGCCGCACCCGTCGTCCCCACGCCCGCCGCACCTGTCTCGCCCGCCGCGCCCGCCGCCGGGTCCGGCGCCGCGCGGGCCGCAGTGTCCCGGGACGTGCCGGACGGAGGGCAGGCCGGGTGGCGCCCCGGGCGCCGGGCCGGCCGGCCGCCGCGCTTCTGGGAGTACTTCGCCGTCGTCGTGGTCAAGCCGCTGTCGCGCCTGTTCGTGCGGCGCAGGTGGCGCGGGGGAGAGCACATCCCGCGCAGCGGCGGCCTCATCATCGCCGCCAACCACCTGTCCTGGTCCGACCCGGTGCTGCTGTCCCACTACCTCTACAACAACGGACGGTGGCCCACCATCCTGGCCAAGTCCGGCATCTTCAAGGTGCCCGTCCTCGGGCACATCATCACGCAGCTGCAGGCCATCCCCGTCCACCGGGGGAGCACCGAGGCCACCCAGTCGCTGAAGACCGCCGAGTACCGCCTGAGGAACGGCGCGTCGATCATGTTCTACCCCGAGGGCACGATCACCCGCGATCCCGCCAAGTGGCCGATGGTCGGCAAGACCGGCGTCGCCCGCCTCGCGCTCACCACCGGTGTGCCGGTGATCCCGATCGCCCACTGGGGCGCCCAGGACCTGCTGCCGTACGGGGAGAAGAAGCCGCGGCTGCTCCCGCGCAAGACGTTCCACGTGCTGGCCGGGCCGCCGGTCGACCTGTCGAAGTACGAGGGGCAGCCGCTGCGGGCCTCGGTCCTGAGGGACGCCACCGCCGACATCACGGCGGCCATCACGGCCCTGCTCGCCGAGATCCGGGACGAGAAGGCGCCCGAGACCCCCTACGACCCGCGCAACGCCGCCAACAGCTGACAAAGGCGTACGGTGAGGGCGGGACCGGGTACGGCCCGGGAGAGCAACAGGAGTGGGTGCGGCGAGTGAGCACGGCGGTCGTTTTCGGTACGGGCTCGTGGGGCACCACGTTCGCGACGATCCTCGCTGAGGCGGGCACCCGCACCACGCTGTGGGGGCGCCGGGCGGAGGTCGTCGACGCGATCAACAGCACCCACGAGAACCCGGAGTACCTGCCGGGCGTCCCGCTCCCCGAGACCCTCCGTGCGACGACCGACCCGGCGGAGGCGACGGACGGCGCGGAGTTCGTGGTCCTCGCCGTCCCGGCGCAGACCCTCCGGGCCAACCTCACGGCCTGGAGGACCGCCCTCCCCGCGGATGCCGTCCTGGTCAGCCTGATGAAGGGCGTCGAGCTCGGCACGTGCAAGCGGATGAGCGAGGTCATCTGTGAGGTGGCCGAGGTGCCGGAGAGCCGGGTGGCCGT
Organism: Microbispora corallina; assembly: GCF_016863035.1. Classification (GTDB taxonomy): domain Bacteria; phylum Actinomycetota; class Actinomycetes; order Streptosporangiales; family Streptosporangiaceae; genus Microbispora; species Microbispora corallina. Next base: position 167,898 of record NZ_BOOC01000013.1, on the reverse strand, counting down.
GGTCTCCGGGCCCAACCTGGTCGGCGAGCTGGCCCTGCGGCAGCCGGCGGCGGCCGTCGTCGCCTGCACCGACGAGGCCGTCGCCGACCGCCTCCAGGAGGCGTGCCACCTGCCGTGGTTCCGCACGTACACCAATCCGGACGTGGTCGGCGTGGAGCTCGGCGGCGCGGTGAAGAACGTCATCGCGCTGGCCGTGGGCGTCGCGGTCGGCATGGGCCTCGGGGACAACGTCCGGGCGACGCTGATGACCCGCGGGCTCGCCGAGATCGCCCGCCTGGGCGCCGCCCTCGGGGCCGACCAGCACACGTTCGCCGGTCTGGCCGGCATGGGGGATCTCATAGCGACGTGTACGTCTCCGTTGTCCCGCAACCGCACGTTCGGGGAGAATCTGGGGCGCGGGATGACCCTGGCCGAGGTCGTTGCGGCGACTCGGCAGACGGCCGAAGGGGTCAAGTCCTGCGAGTCGGTGCTCGAACTCGCCAGGAAGCACGATGTGGAGATGCCCATCACCGAAGTGGTCGTCGGTGTCGTCCACGACGGCATGACCCCCAGTGAGGCCGCGATGCTGCTGATGTCCCGCACGCCCAAACCCGAGCGCTACGGCGTCTGACGCCCGATGAGGCGCAGCCGCAGGAAGCTGGGGGAGAACTCGCGGGCCGTCCACCTGCCCTCCCCGCCGCTGCCCCGCCAGGTGCCGATCGGCCTGCCCGTGTGGCGCTCGGCGGCCTGGAGCTTCGAGAACGCGGCCGAGTACGGCGACGTGCTCGCCGGCCGCAGGACCGGCTTCGCCTACAGCCGCGTCGACAACCCGACGGTCGCGGCCTTCGCGGCGGCCGTGGCGTCGCTGGAGGGCGCGGCCGCGCCTGAGGACGTGGCCGGCGAGGCGTTCGCGTCCGGGACGGCGGCCGTGACCGGCGTCTTCCTGACGTTCCTGCGCTCCGGGTCGCACGTGGTCGCCCCCGCGCCGCTGTACGGCGCCACCTACTCCCTCCTCACCACGGTCCTCGCCCGGTTCGGCGTGGCCGTGGACTTCGTCGACTACTCGGACCTGCGCCGGGTCTCGGCGGCCGTGCGGTCGTCCACCCGGATCGTGTACGCCGAGACGCTGGCGAACCCGACGATGACGGTGGCCGACATCCGGGGGCTGTACCAGATCGCCCGGGAGGCGGGGGCGCTGCTCGTGGTGGACTCCACGACGGCCACGCCGATCGTGTGCCGCCCGCTGGAGCACGGCGCCGACCTGGTCGTCCACTCGGCGACCAAGTACTTCGGCGGCCACGACGACTGCACGGGGGGCGTGGTGGTCGGGCGTCCCGACCTCATGGGCCAGATCCGCCAGGTCAGGATGGACACCGGCGCCTCGCTGTCGCCGGACGACGCCTTCCTGCTGCGCCGCGGGCTGGAGACGCTCACGCTGCGGATGCGGCGCATGTGCTCGACGGCCATGGAGTTCGCGGCGGCCGTGGCCAGGCACCCCGCCGTACGGCGGGTGGACTACCCCGGGCTGCCCGGCCACCCCGCGCACGAGATGGCCCGGCAGCTCTTCGACGCCGGTCCCGAGGGCACCCGCTTCGGCGCGTGCGTGACCGTAACCCCCCACGGCGGCTACGAGGCCGGCGCGGCACTGGCGAACGGGCTGCGTCTCGCGGGCATCGCGTCGTCCCTCGGCGGGACGCACACCCGGGTCGCCCACCTCGCCTCGGCCACCCGTTCCGACGAGGCCCTTTCCGGCGTCGACGCGGGGGCCGTACGGTTCTCGATCGGCCTGGAGGACGCCGACGACCTCATCGTGGACGTGGCCTCGGCGCTCGACGCTTTGCGCACGACAAGCCCGACACGCGGCTGACAAGCCGTTTTGCCCCTCGAACACGGTAGATTCGGGCATCATGAACGAGGATCGCGAGTCGTCGTCACGCGTGCGCGTGGCAGTCGTCTTCGGTGGCCGCAACTCCGAGCACGCCGTCTCCCTGATGGGGGCGGGCAGCGTGCTGGAGGCGATCGACCGGACGAAATACGAGGTCGTCCCCATCGGCATCGCCCAGGACGGGCGCTGGGTGCTTGCCTCAGACAGCCAGACGTACGCCATCGAGTCGGGGCGGCTCCCCGAGGTCGACGACTCCGGGACCGCGCTCGCGCTCCCGACCGAGCCGGGGTCGCTCATGGCGCTCGACCCCGGCGACATCCCGCGCTCGCTCGGCCGGGTCGACGTCGTCTTCCCCGTCATGCACGGCCCGTACGGCGAGGACGGCACCATCCAGGGCCTGCTGGAGATGGCCGGCGTCCGCTATGTGGGGTCTGGTGTGCTGGCCAGCGCGGTCGGCATGGACAAGGCGTACATGAAGCTCGTGCTCCGCTCGGCCGGCCTGCCGGTCGGGCCGTTCGTGGTCGTTCGCGACCGCGACTGGCGGCTCGACCGCAGCCGCGTGCTCAAGGAGATCGAGGAGCTGGGCTGGCCGGTGTTCGTCAAGCCCGCCCGCGCCGGGTCGTCCCAGGGCATCAGCAAGGCCCACGACCAGGAGTCGCTGGAGGCCGCCGTCGAGCGGGCCCGCGAGCACGACCCGAAGGTGCTGGTGGAGGCGGCCATCACCGGACGCGAGGTCGAGTGCGCGGTGCTGGAGTCGCCGGGGGACGCTCCGCCGGAGGCGAGCCTGCCCGGCGAGGTGCTCGTCCGGGGGGACCACGAGTTCTTCGACTTCGAGGCCAAGTACTACCCCGACCAGATGGCGCTCGACGTGCCCGCCGGTATCCCGTCCGCGGCCACGGAGGCGCTGCGCGGCATGGCGGTGCAGGCGTTCGAGGCACTCGGCTGCGAGGGGCTCGCCCGGGTCGACTTCTTCTACACGCCCTCCGGCGAGCTGATCGTCAACGAGATCAACACGATGCCCGGGTTCACGTCGCTGTCGGTCGCGCCGCAGCTGTGGGCCGCCACCGGCCTGCCGTACGCGGACCTGGTCGACCGGCTCATCCGGCTCGCGCTGGACCGGCCGGCCGGGCTGCGCTAGCCCTCGGGGATCGCCGCCTTGATGGGACCGGCCAGGTCGACCAGCACGTCTCCCGGCTGGTGCTGCGCGGAGATCGTCACCTCCACGTACGCCACCCGGCCGATGGCCGTGAACAGCGCCGGCGTCCGGGGGTCCTGGAACCAGGCCACGCCGTTGATGTCCGAGACCTCCGCCGTCGGCGCCATGGCGGCCGGCCGCTCAACCCCGCACCGGAGGGCGATCTCCCCTTCGCCCCAGACGGCGACGTACGGCGACGGGGGGTCGGTCTCGGCGCGGTCGAGGCCCACCAGCGTGCGGGGGAGGGCGGTCGTCAGCGCCCGGCAGTCGGCCGCCGCCGTCCCCGTCGGGGAGGGCGGCGTCACCCGGACCGTCCCGGAGCAGCCGGCCAGGACGGCCACCAGCAGCGCCGTCCCGGCCGCGGCGGCCCGCACGCCCATCGCTTCCCCGCTCCGCGCCCCGCGATCTCAGATGTGCACGATCGGGCAGGTCAGCGTGCGGGTGATCCCCTCCACGGCCTGGATCTGCGCCACCACCAGCTTGCCCAGCTCGTCAACGTTACGGGCCTCGGCCCGGACGATCACGTCGTACGGGCCTGTGACATCCTCGGCCTGCGTGACGCCCGGTATCCCGGAGATCTGCCCGGCCACGTTCGCCGCCTTGCCGACCTCGGTCTGGATAAGGATGTAGGCCTGCACCATGACGCCCTCCGGGTGGTAGAGATCAGTGCCGGAGCGTAACCGTACCTCGAATGCACAAGGGGTGTGCCATCACAGTCGGAGATCTCGGCGAATTCGGAGTAATTCAGCGAATTTCCGGACGGCTGCCGCAGGGGGCCGCCGTCCTGCTGGGACCCGGCGACGACGCCGCGGTCCTCCGGGCGCCGGACGGACGCGTCGTGGTCAGCACAGACCTGCTGGTCGAGGGTAGGCACTTCCGCCGCGATTGGTCCAGTGGCTACGACATCGGACGTAAAGCCGCGGCACAGAACCTTGCCGATGTCGTGGCCATGGGCGCCGATCCGACCGCCCTGGTGGTGGGGCTGGGCCTGCCGCCGGACGCCTCCACCGAGTGGCTCGACGCGCTCACCGACGGGTTCCGCGAGGAGTGCGACCTGGTCAGGGCCTCCGTTGCCGGCGGGGACATCGTCAGGTCGGAGACCGTGGTCATCGGCGTCACCGCGCTCGGAGACCTCGGCGGCCGGGCCCCGGTCACCCGGTCGGGCGCCCGGGTGGGGGACGTGGTCGCCGTGGCGGGCCGTCTGGGGCACGCCGCGGCCGGTCTGGCCCTCCTGGAGGCCGGGGTGGCCGCCACCGGCCCGCTGACGTCGCTGGTCGAGGCCCATCGCCGTCCCCTGCCGCCGTACGCGTGCGGGCCCGAGGCGGCCGGGCTCGGCGCGACGGCGATGCTCGACGTCAGCGACGGCCTGCTCCAGGACCTCGGGCACGTCGCCGGCGCGAGCGGGGCCGGGATCGTGCTCGACCCCGCGGCGCTGCCGGTCCCCGAGGCGCTCGCCGACGCCGCCGCCCTGCTGGGGACCGACCCGCTGGAGTGGGTGCTGAGCGGCGGCGAGGATCACGCGCTCGCCGCGACCTTCCCCCATCACGTGCGGCTCCCGCCCTCCTGGACCGTTGTGGGGAGGGTCGTCGAGGGGGAAGGCGTGCAGGTCACGGGACGAACCAGGACCACGGGGGGCTGGGACCACTTCCGTGGATGATGTGAAATTTGTGACAAAGGCGTATTAGATCTGTTATTAAGTATGGCGGTCGCCAACAGGAAGGACCGTCATGGGCCGCCACACGGCAGGACGACAGGCCGGAGAGGGAAACGATCCCTCCGATCTCTCCGATCCCACGGACGAGGCGGGCGACGCCCACCGGTCCGGCGACCTGACCTTCCGCTGGCCCGACCCACCCACCGGCGGCCGGGGGACCGAGCGGCCGGGCGAACGAGACACCGCCTGGCCGGTCCACGAGACCACCAGCCCCCACGGCCTGGGTTTCGCCGCCCTGTCCCCCGAGCGGCTCGCCGCCGAGCACGCGGCGACGTCCGGCTTCCCGGCGGTCGCGGACCCGCCGCCCGTGGACGTCCCGCCCCCCGGCGTCTTCCGGCTGCGGGACGACCTGCCCGCCTCGCCGACGCCGGGGGAGGGCGCGCAGGGCGTCCACTCCGGTCGCGCGGGGACGGCCGTACGGGACGGAGGTCCGGCGGCGCAGGGCGTCTACTCCGGCGGCACGGGAACGGCCGCGTCGGCGTCCGGGCGGGACGAGCGCCCCACCGGGGAGACGATGGCCGTCTACACCCTGGGCGGCGGCGCGGGAGACGGCGAGGGCAGGGGCTTCCTGGGGTCGGGCTGGCGCGAGGAGCCGCAGCCGCCGCGCCGTCTGCGCAGGATGGCCCTGGTCTCGGGGCTGTCCGTGCTGCTCGCCGTCGGCGTCACGGCAGGCGGCGTGCGCCTGATGGCCGGCCGTACGGCGCTGACCCTGGAGCCGCCGCACGCGGGCTGCGGGACCACCTGCCCGACCACCCCCGGCGTGCTCGCTCTTGGCGGCGGTTCGGGCGGCACCGATGCCTCCGGCTCTCCGGGCGACGCCTCCTCCGATGACGCGGCAGGCGACGCCGGGGCGACGGCGCCGCCCTCCGCCCCGTCCACGCCGATCCCCACCGCCACCCCGCCTGGCGTCCAGCACACGAGGGCGCGGGCCCAGGACGACCGCACCACCCCCTCCCACGCCCCCGCGAAGGGGGACTCCCGGCCGACGAGCGACGACGCCTCCTCCGGCTCGGACGGCGCCCCCGACGCCGGTGACACGTCCACCGGCACGACCGGCGACGGCGGGGACGCGACCCCGTCCGGCTCGGCCGGCGACTCCGCCGGAGGCGACGCCTCTCCCGACGCCGCAGACCAGGGCGCGGGCCAGGACACCACGCTGCAGGCCGGCGTCCCCGCCGGGTCCGTGAGCCTGCGGTTCGCCGTGACGCGGCGGGACGGGAACGGGTACGCGGCGGCGCTGAGCATCCGCAACGAGGCGGCGGCCCTGGGCTCGTGGTCGGTCGAGATCCCGGTCGGCGGCCAGGTCGTCGACGTCCAGGGCGCCGAGTGGCGGCAGAGCGGCGACACGCTGGTCCTCAGTTCGCCGGATCCGCTCGCCCAGGGCGACGACGTGCGGATCTCGTTCGAGGCCGACGGCGATCCGCAGCCTCTCGACCAGTGCACACTTGCCGGCGGGGAGTGCACGGTGGACGCCTCCACCCGCCACCGCTTCCACTGACCTCTTCCACCGGCCTCCCGCCGGGCGGCGGGCACAGGGCGGGTCGCCGAAGGGGCCTGGTTGGATGGGCGCATGACGACCACCCCTCCACGCGTGCTGACGATCGCGGGCTCGGACTCGGGCGGCGGCGCCGGGATCCAGGCCGATCTCAAGACGATGCTGGCCCTGGGCGTGCACGGCATGAGCGTGATCGCCGCCGTCACGGCCCAGAACTCGCTCGGCGTGCAGGGCTACTGGGAGCTTCCGCCCGAGGCGGTGCGGGCCCAGCTCGACTCGGTGCTCGGCGACATCGGGGCGCAGGCCATCAAGACGGGCATGCTGGCCTCGCCGGTGCTCGTGGAGACCGTCGCCGAGGTGCTCGCCGGAGTGTCCGCGCCGGTCGTCGTCGACCCGGTCGGGGTGTCCAAGCACGGCGACAGCCTGCTGGAGCCCGCCGCCGTCACGACCGTGAAGTCCCTGCTGCTGCCCACCGCCACCGTCGTCACCCCCAACCTGTGGGAGGTCGAGCAGCTCACCGGGGTCAAGGTCGAGGACGAGGACGACCTCCCGCGGGCGGCCGAGGCGGTGCTGGCCCTCGGCCCGCGGTGGGCCCTGATCAAGGGCGGCCACCTGCCCGGCGAGCCGGTCGACCTGCTCACCGACGGCACGAGCGAGCACCGGTTCCGCGCCGAGCGGCACGACAACCGCCACACCCACGGCACCGGCTGCACCCTCGCCTCCGCGATCGCGTCCTGTCTCGCGCTCGGCGAGGACGTGCCCGAGGCCGTGCTGCGGGCCAAGGAGTACGTCACCGGGGCGATCGAGCGGGGGTTTCCCCTCGGTTCGGGCATCGGCCCCGTCGACCACGCCTGGCGCTGGCGCTCCCGGTGATGACGCGGAGCCGCGTCGCGCGGTGAGACCGCCGTCCGGACCCGTCGCAAGGGACAGGGGACCCGGCGGTCTGGAGCGCCGGTCGCAGGCCGGTTCCCGTCAGTGGAGTTTCGGGAGCACCTCGGTGGCGAGGCGATCCATCTGCTCGAGGTCGTCGAACATCGGGTTGAGCAGGATCAACCCCGCCCCGGCGTCGATCACGTCGCGGACGCCCCGCACGCAGTCGTCCGGCGTGCCCGCCACGGCCACCGGGGCCAGGCCGCCGAGTCCGTAATAGCCGTAGAGGGCGTCGAGCGAGGCGGCGATCCGTTCGCGGGCACGTGTGGCGTCGTCGTCGACGGCGATGTAGATCCGCTTGGCGATCGGGAAGCCGGCGGGGTCGCGCCCCTGGTCGCGCAGCGCCTGCCGGACGATGCGCACGTGCTCGGCGAACTGCGCCGTGGTGGCCGAGCCCGCCCCGAAGAAGCCGTCACCGAGACGGACGGCACGCTGGAGCGATGCCGGCGCGGCGGCGCCGAACCAGATGGGCGGATGCGGCTTCTGGTACGTCTTCGGCTCCATCGCCGCACCGGACAACTGCCAGAATCGCCCGTCGAAGTCGATCCGGTCGTTGCTCCAGATCTCCTTCATCAGGCGCAGTCCCTCGGTGAAACGCGCGACGAAGGTGTCCGGCTCCACGCCGAAGGCCGCGAACGGCCGGAACCGCCCGCCCGTGGTGATGGCGACATCGAGCCGGCCGCGGCTGAGCTGGTCGAGGGAACTCAGGCTTTTCGCCAAGTGGACCGGGCTGTGCAGCGAGCTGATGATCGCGGCACAGCCGAGCCGGATCCGATCGGTGCAGGCGGCGGCGTAGGCCAGGGTCTCGACCGGTCCGAGATGCGGCATGGTGCCGAGCACCTGCTCCCCGGTCCAGGCGCTGTGGAAGCCGAGTTCCTCGGCGCGAAGGAGATACCGCCGCAGCCCTGCCGGGTCGAAGCCGCCGTCGGAGACGAACTGTGGGATGGAAATGGCGAATCGCATGATCGAACCGTACGCGGCGAAGGTTACGAAATACAAGTAGTCGATATTAGAAAAGAAGCATCTGCTATGCTTTCGCCCGTGCGAAGCTACGGCGAGGCGTGTGCCACGGCCCATGCGCTGGACGTGATCGGTGAGCGGTGGGCGTTGCTCGTGGTGCGCGATCTGCTGCTCGGTCCCAAGAGGTTCTCCGACCTCGAACGCGGCATGCCCGGGATCAACGCCCGGATCCTCGCCCAGCGGCTCCGCGAGCTGGAGGACGCCGGCGTGGTCCGGCGACGCCGACTCGGGCCGCCCGTCAGCGGGATGGTGTACGAGCTGACCGAGTGGGGAGCCGACCTGGAGACGGTCATCGCGCACCTCGGCCGGTGGGGTCGCCGGTCGCCCCGGCTCGACCTGGACGCCGAAATCGGCCCTGACGCGGCGGTCCTCGCGCTGCGCCAGCGGTTCGACCCCGGCGGCGTGCGTGATCTCACCGCCACCTACGCGGTGCGTTTCGAGTACGACCAGTTCGTGATCCAGGTCGCCGGCGGAGATCTGCGCGTCACCCGCGAGAGTCCGTCCGCCCCCGACGCCGTTCTGACCACCGACCCCCGCACGTTCGCCGAGCTGGTGACCGGACGGCTGACGGTCCCGGAGGCGGTCGCGAGGGGGCGGCTGGCCGTCACCGGAGACCGGGCGGCCGTCGAGCGGCTGCTCGCGGCCGTCCCGGTCGCGCGGTGAGCGACGCCGGCGTCCTCGGTCAGCTCACGGTCCACTCCTGTGACAGGGGCGGGGGATAGTTCGCGGTCCACAGCGTCAGGTACGTACCGCGGGCGAAGCTGTCGCCCTTGTTAGTGATCATCAGACCGCCGACCGCGGTGATGTAGGCGGAGTAGACGCCGTACGTCTGGGAAGTTGCGTTTGAGCAGGTCCACAAGGTGAGGACGGTGCCGGGGGTGTAGTTGGCGTCGCCCTTCGCCGTGAGGCACTTGCCGCTGTGCGGGTTGTAGATCTCCCCGTCGACGTAGGTCCACACCTGGCTGGCCGCGCCTGTGCACGGCCACACCGTGATGACGGTGCCGTTGGCGGTGCCGTCACCCTGTGGGGTCGCGCAGTACCCCACCACGTGCATGGTGCTGGTGGCGGCGCCGGCGACCCCGGCCCCCTGCACGCCCACGCCGGTGACGGCGATGACGGTGAACAGCGCTGCTGCGAGTCTGCGCGCCAGGGATGTCCCCCTCGTGTGCAACGATGACGTTCCGGCCGCCGGTACACCGGCAGAGCCTAAGCTGCGCACTCTTTCCTCCATTTGTCGGCCTCGGACCACGGCGGCCGGGAAGAGACCACGCGTGGTTCGGTCGGTGTTGTGACCCGCCGCCGAGGGAGAATCGGTCACCGCAGCCGAGTGAGACGCGTCACACGGAGCCGGCCGTGATCGCGTGGGCGCGGCCGGGCGGTCAGGTCCCGAGCTGAAAGGTACGGCGGTAGGCGGCGGGCGAGACGCCGACGATCGCACGGAAGTGCTGCCGGAAGGACGACGGGGCGCCGATCCCGCTCCGGTCGGCGATCTGGTCGATCGCGAGGTCGGTGCTCTCCAGCAGGTGCCGGGCCCGTTCCACCCGTTGCCTGATCAGCCACTGACCCGGCGTCATGCCGACCTCGTCGCGGAACCGCCGGGTGAAGGTGCGGACGCTCGTCCCCGCGTGGGCGGCGAGCTCGGACAGCGTCAGGGGCCGGTCCAGATGCTTCATCATCCAGGCCCGGGTGGCGGCGGTGGTCGTCCGGGACGGTTGGGGGACGGGCCGTTCGATGTACTGCGCCTGGCCGCCGTCGCGCCACGGGGGGACGACGCAGCCGCGGGCCACCCGGTTGGCGACCTCGCTGCCGTGATCCCTCCGGACCAGATGCAGGCACAGGTCCACCCCGGCGGCCGCGCCCGCGGAGGTGAGCACGTCGCCGTCGTCGACGAACAGGACGCCGGGATCGACCCTGACCCGAGGGAAGGTGCGCTGGAAGTGCTCCGCCTCCCGCCAGTGCGTGGTCGCCGGCCGGCCGTCCAGCAGGCCCGCCGCCGCCAGCACGTACGAGGCCGTGCAGATCGACACGACGCGGGCGCCCGGCCGGACACGGGACAACGCCGCGGCCAGGGGCGCGGGCAGGCGGCCCTCCTCGCGCACGGGCCCGAGGGCGCGGGACGGCGGGATGACCACGGTGTCCGCCCCGGCGAGCGCCCCGGCGTCGTGCTCGACGCCGATGGTGAAGCCCGCGCCGCCGGTCACCGGCCGCCCGTCGACCGTGCAGACGATCACCTCGTACAGCCGTTCGCCGTGGGCGCCGACGGCCTCACCGAAGATCCTCGACGGAATGCCGAGCTCGAACGGGATGACGCCGTCGAGGGCGAGGACGACCACACGATGCATGGCCAGATCCTGGCACAAAGTGACATTCAGGCCGATGGTGGCCGTTCGGCGCCGCTTGCACACTGGGCACCGGCCGCGTGAAGCGGAGCCCGGCGCGTCGAAGAGGAGCACGTACGGCATGAGCGAGACCAGTCCACGGATGCGGGCGATCACGGTGCGGGCATGGGGAGGGCCGCAGTTGTTGCGGGAGGCCGAAGTCGCGCGGCCCGCACCGGGGCCGTGCGAGATCCTGGTGCGGGTCCACGCGGCGGGGGTCAACGCGGCCGACTGGAAGCAACGGGCCGACGGCGGGCTCGGATTGTGGAACGATCCGCCCGTTCCCGGCTGGGACCTCTCCGGGACGGTCGAGGCCGTCGGCATCGGGGTGACGCTGTTCCAGGAGGGCGACGAGGTTTTCGGAATGCCCCGATTCCCCCACCAGGGCGGGGCGTACGCGGAGTACGTGACCGCGCCCGCTCGGCACTTCGCCCGCAAACCGGCGAACATCGGCCACGTGGAGGCGGCCGCCCTGCCGCTGGTCTCGCTGACGGCCTGGCAGGCGCTCGTCGACACCGCGCGCATCCAGTCCGGCCGGCGGATCCTGGTCCACGCCGCCGCCGGCGGCTTCGGCCACGTCGCCGTGCAGATCGCCAAGGCGCTCGACGCCTACGTGATCGGCACCGCGCGCCGGGAGAAGCACGCCTTCCTGCGCGAACTCGGCGCCGACGAACTCGTCGACTACACCGCCACGGACTTCAGCACGGCGGTACAGGACGTCGACGTCGTGCTCGACGCCGTCGGCCGCGACTACGGCCCCCGTTCCCTCATGGTCCTGCGTACCGGGGGAAGGCTGGTCTCGCTCGCCTCGCCGGCCGACGACGCCCTGCGACCGCGGGCCGCGGCCCTCGGCGTCCACGCCGGATTCATGCTCGTCGAACCCGACCACGCCGCGCTGACGGCGATCGCCGGCCTGGTGTCCGCCGGGCGACTCCGGCCCCGGATCGAGACCGTGCTCCCCCTGTCGAGGGCGTCCGAGGCGCACAGACTGGGCGAGACCGGCCGCACCACCGGAAAGATCGTCCTTGACGTCCTGGAATGACCGCCGCCGGCGGAGCTCACCCGTGGGGCCGGCGCAGGCGCACGCCCTCGATGGCGAGGTCGAGCAGTTGGCCCGCCTGGGCCGGGCCGTCGGGGTCGTCCTCGGTGGCCAGGGCGATGGCGCTGACGAGCTTGAGCAGTTGGGTGATGCCGGCCTCCGGGCGTACGGCATCGGCGCGGCGGGCCCGCGCGAGGAGTTCGTCGCCGGCGCTGACGATCATCGCGTGGCAGGTCTCTCCCACGGTCGGGTCGCCGTCACGGGCGCCGCGCATCAGTGAGGCCCCGAGGCCGCGGTTGGCCACAGCGTGCGCGCCGACGGCGTGGAGCCAGGTGACGAGCGCGGTGCCCGGGTCGGGGTCGGAGAGCAGGTCGCGCGCCTTGGCGCAGAGGGCCTCCACCCTGCTCTTGAACACGGCTTCGAGAAGGGCCTGCCGCGTGGGGAAGTGCCGGTGGAGGGTGGCCGAGCCGACCCCGGCGTGTCTGGCGATCTCCTCCAGTGAGGCTTCGGCACCCTGTTCGGCGATCACGGCCTCGGCGGCGCCCACGATGCGGGTGTAGTTGCGCCGTGCGTCGGCGCGCATCGGCCGTGCAGCCGGGGCGGTGGCGTCCTTGGGCACGGAATCTCCTGACGACTTGCTAACCGGGGTGGTCCTCCATATCGTATCGGACGATAACCGGAGGGCCACCCCAGTTAGTGGGACGTGGCCTTCGCCGGCAGGGACGAGCTCGAGGAGAGTCATGGAATCGACTGCGAGGACCGTCGTCGTGGTGGGGGCGACCGGTCTGCAGGGCCGGGCGGTGACCCGGCACCTGCTGGACGGCGGCTGGCGGGTGCGCGCGCTCACGCGTGATCCGGACGGGGCGCCGGCCGGTGCGCTGGCGAGCCTCGGGGCGCAGGTCGTGCGGGCGGAGATGGAGGACGTCGCCTCCCTGGTCGCCGCGGCGCGCGGCGCCTACGGCATGTTCAGCGTCCAGCCCACGGTCGGCTCTCCCGGCACCGCGCCCGACTTCGGCGCCGACGACGAGGTCCGCTGGGGGATCAACGTCGCCGAGGCGGCACACGCCGCCGGCGTCGAGCATTTCGTCTTCACCTCGATCGCCGGCGCGGACCGTCACGGCAGCGAGACGCTGCCGCGGAACCTGATCAGCAAGTGGCGGATCGAGCAGCACATCGCCGGGCTGGGCCTGCCCGCCACGATCCTGCGGCCGGTCTCCTTCATGGAGAACTTCACGAGCGGATACGCCCTGCAAGGGGGAGCGTTCACCACCGCCCTCGCGCCCGGCGTCCCACAGCAGATCATGGCCGTGGACGATGTCGGCTTCGTCGCCGCGCTGGCGTTCTCCCAGCCCGAGGAGTGGATCGGCCGCGCGGTCGCGCTGGCGGGGGACGAGCTCACGCCGGTCCAGATCGCCGCGGCCATCGAGCGCGCGCTCGGCCGCCCGCTGCCGTACGCCCAGGTCCCGATCGACGCGATCCGGGCCCTCAGCGAGGACTTCGCGTTCGCGTACGAGTGGCTCAACGAGCTCGGCTACCGCGCGGACATCCCCGCCACCCGCCGCATCCACCCCGAGGCGATGGATCTGCGCACCTGGCTGGAGCGCACCGGCGCCGCCCAGATCGCCGCCTTCCTGGCCGGCGGCCGATAATCGCGCAACCTTCGGGTTGCACATGAAGCTCCAGACGTGCAAGTCTGGAGTTGCACAACAGGCACGGCAGAGAAGGAGTCCTCCTGTGAGCGAGGATCGGATCGAACGCGAGATCCTGATCGCGGCATCCCTGGAGCGGGTCTGGTCGCTGGTGGCCGAACCCGGTTTCTGGGTGGCCGAGCAGGCGAGCGTGGCCGGCACCGTGGCCAGGGAAGGCGCGACGCTGGTCGCGCACAACCCCAACCTCGGCGAGGTCGTGGTGCGCGTGGAGAAGGTCGAGCCGCCGACCTACGTGGCGTACCGCTGGACAAGCGCGTTCCCCGGGGAAGAGTTGCGCGAGGACAACAGCACTCTCGTGGAGTTCACCGTGAGCGCGGAGGGCGACAAGACGCTCCTGCGTGTCGTCGAGAGCGGATTCGCGACGCTGAACACGTCCGAGGAGCTGCGCGACAGGGCGCTGCGGTTCAACACCGGCGGCTGGTCCGAGGTGTTCGACGCGTTCCAGGCGCGCGCCGAGCAGTCATCCGTGTGACGCACGAACGCGGCGGCGCCGCGGAGGCGGTCGACGGCGTCCTCGCCGCCCTGGCCGACCCGACGCGGCGTCAGCTGCTCGATCTGCTCGCCGCGCACGGCGAGGCCACGGCGACGACGCTCGCCGAACGACTTCCCGTCTCACGGCAGGCCGTGGTCAGGCACCTGGCCGTCCTGGACGCCGCCGGGCTGGTTTCCGGCGGTCGGGCGGGACGCGAGGTGCGCTACGCGGTGCGGCCCGCTGCGCTGGACGCGACGGCGCGGTGGATGGCCGCGCTCGCGGGCGAATGGGATCGGCGACTGGCCGGCATCAAGCGCGTGGCCGAGGTGACGGAGCGGGATTCTCTCTAGCGATCCCGGATCCGGCCGCTCCCGTTTGTGGTTGTTCTTCTTTCCCTGATCAGGACATTCGTCCGACCCCGGGCCGCCTCGGCGGCTCGCCGGGGCGGCGCGGCGTGCCGTGAAACGGACGCTCGACGCCACGTTCTCTCAGAAGGGACCCGTACATATGACTGCCGACGCACCTTCGCCGCCGCATTTCAACAGCAGGCAGCGGATAGTTCTCCTTGTCCTGCTCGGCGCCGGGTTCATGGTGTCCGTCGACTTCTCGATCCTGAACGTGGCGCTGCCGGAGACCGGCGCGGGCGTCGGGATGAAGGTGGCCGATCTGCCCTGGATCACCTCTGCCTACACGCTGCCGTCGGCGGGCTTCGCCCTGCTGTTCGGCCGGTTCGCGGACCTGTTCGGCCGCCGCAAACTGTTCATGGTCAGCATGGTCCTGCTGACCGGGGCCTCCTTGCTCGGCGGCCTCGCGTCCAGCCCCGGTGTCCTGCTGACCGCCCGTGCGCTGCAGGGCGTCGCCACCGCGATGGCGCTCCCTGCGGCGTTGTCCCTGCTCACCACCACGTTCGCGGAAGGCGCGATGCGCGAACGCGCCCTCGGCCTCAACGGCGCGCTGCTCTCCGGCGGCTTCACCGTCGGCGCGCTGGTCGGCGGCACCCTGGTCAGCCTGCTGAGCTGGCGGGCCGCTTTCCTGATCAACATACCGGTCGCCGTGCTGGTCCTGTCGTGCACGCCGTTCGTGATCGGCGAAAGCCGTCTTCCCGAGCGGGTGAAGCTGGATCTACCCGGGGCGATCACCGTGACCGGCGGCCTGCTGGCCGTCGTCTACGCGGTCGTCGAGAGGAGCATCGTCGCGGCCCTGGTCGGCGTCGTCCTGCTGGCCCTGTTCTCGGTGATCGAAGTGCTGGCCTCCGCGCCGCTCGCCCCGGTCCGCATCCTCAGGCGGCCCACGGTGATGTGGGGCAACTACGCGGGACTCGTCCTCTTCACGATGGAAACCGGCATGATCTTCCTGATGACGCTCTTCCTGCAGCGCATCCTGGGCTTCTCCCCGCTGATCACCGGCCTGGTCTTCGGCGTTCCCGGCCTGGCGGCCGTGGGGGCGGGAGTGATCGCCGGACGCCTCGTCGGGCGCTTCGACGGTCGCAGGGTCCTGGCCACGGCCATGCTGGTGCAGGGCGTGGCGATCCTTCCGCTGGTGTTCCTCGACGCCCACCGGACGGCGGTCGCGATGCTGGTCCCCGCGCTGTTCGTCGGGTTCTTCGGGCATGTGGCCGCGATCGTGGCGTACACGGTGACCGGCACCTCAGGCCTGCCGGACGAGGAGCAGGGCCTGGCCACGGGCCTGACCACGATGACCCAGCAGGTGGCCGTCTCCATCGGCATCCCGATCCTGAGCGCCGTCGCCGCGACACGGAGCGCGGAGCTGGCCGGTATCCACCTGGCGCTGAGCGTGGACGTGGCCGTGACGCTCGTCAGCGTGGTCGTCGTCTGGTTCGGGCTGCGCCCCGGCAGGACCACGCCGGCCGTGCGTGTGCCGGCAGGGGCAGGCGAGTCCCTGACCGCGTCCTCCGGCTGACCCCTTCAGGCGCCTGACGCCGGAGAAACGCGAGAGCCCGCCACCGGGATCGGTGGCGGGCTCGGCGAGTGTGAGGCGTCAGCGCGAGACCTTGCCTGCCTTGATGCAGGAGGTGCACACGTTCATCCGCTTCGGCGTCCCGTTGACCACCGCGCGCACGGTCTGGATGTTCGGGTTCCAGCGGCGGCGGGTGCGGCGGTGCGAGTGGGAGACGTTGTTGCCGAAAATCGGCTTCTTGGCGCAGACGTCGCAGACGGAAGCCACGGTAATCGCTCCTTTGAATCAGTCGATCGGCCCGGCGCCGGTGCATCGGCTCGTCCGAGCAATGCCGGGACAACCGGCTGGCCGTACGAGGATATCCGATGTCCGCCACTGCGCGCCAAACGGGGATCGCCGCGAACGGGGATAATCTCGTATCCGCCAACGGTAGCGCATCGGGGACGGGCGCGCGGCAGGGAAGGACGGCACGATGCTGGAGGTGCTCGATCCCCCCGCCGTACGGCGCTGGTCCCGGCACTGCGCGGACGCCCTGGCGCGGGCCAGGGCGGAGATCGACGCGCTGAACGTCTTCCCCGTGCCGGACGGCGACACGGGCACCAACCTGCACCTCACGCTCCTGTCGGCGGCCGAGGCCCTGGACGCCCTGCCCGGCGACGCGGACCCCGACACGACCTGGCAGGCGTTCGCCCGGGGCGCGCTCCTCGGCGCGCGCGGCAACTCGGGCGTGATCGTCAGTCAGGCCATCAGGGGCATGGCCGAGGTGCTCAGGAGGGCCGAGGGACGCGGGGCCGACCTGCGCGACGGGCTGCTCAAGGCGGCCGAGCTGGCCAGGGCGGCGGTGGTGCGGCCGGTGGAGGGGACCGTGCTCAGCGTGCTGGGGGCCGTCGCCCGCGCGGTGAAGGACGCCCCCGACGACCTGGCCGAGGTGGCGAGACGGGCGGCCGAGGAGGCGCGGCGCGCGCTGCGCCTGACCACCGGGCAGCTCGACGTGCTGGCCCGCAACGGCGTCGTGGACGCGGGCGCGGCCGGGCTCGCGATCATCCTGGAGAGCCTCGCCGAGGTCGTGGCCGAGGCGTACAGCGACCGGCACGACGTGCCGGCCCCCACCGAGAGGATCACCCCTGAGGCGCCGGGCGGGCCCGGCTACGAGGTGATGTACCTGCTCGACGCCGGCGAGGACGAGGTGGACCGTCTCCGGGCCGAGCTCGACCGCCTGGGCGACAGCCTGGTGGTCGTCGGCGGCGACGGCCTGTGGAACGTCCACGTCCACGTGGACGACGCGGGCGCCGCCGTGGAGGCGGGCATGGCGGCGGGCCGCCCCCACCGGATCCGGGTGACGTACCTCGGCGGCCGCCCGCACGAGCCGGGCCCCGGCCGGGGCGTCGTCGCCGTCGCGGCGGGCGACGGCCTGGCCGCGCTGTTCCGCCAGGCGGGGGCCGTGGTCGTCACACGGGCGCCCGGCTCGACGCCGCCGCTCGCCGCGCTGGTCCAGGCCGTGCGCAGCGCCGGCTCCGAGGTGGCCGTGCTGCCCAACGACGTCGGCGTCCACGCCGTGGCCGTGGCCGCCGCCGAGATCGCGCGCGAGGAGGGCGCGACGGTCAGCGTGCTGCCGACCAGGGCGTCCGTCCAGGGCCTCGCCGCGCTCGCCGTCCACGACCCGCTCCGGCGCTTCGACGACGACATCGTGGCGATGACCGACGCGGCCGGGCACACCCGGCACGGGCACGTCTGGGTCGCCACCCGCGAGGTCATGACCAGCGCCGGGCTCTGCCGTCCCGGGGACGTCCTCGGCGTGGTCGACGGCGAGGCGACGCTGATCGGCGACGACCTGGCCGGCGCCGCGATCGAGATCACCCGCCGCCTGGTGTCCGGGGGCAGCGAGATGGTGACGCTGGTGACCGGCGCGGACGCCCCGCCCGCCCTCCTGCCCGCCGTACGGGACCATCTGGAGGGCACCCGGCCGGACATCGAGATCGTGGTGTACGAGGGAGGCCAGGGCGGCTATCCGCTCCTCATCGGCGTCGAATGAGCCGGGAATGTCGCCGTCCCCGGGTAGAACATAGTGTCGTGACGAGCTTCGACGAGCCGCTCAGGAGGGCGGTGGGCCGCACGGCCGCCCCGCTGGAGAGCGCCCTGGGCATCACCACGGTGGGCGAGCTGCTGCGCCACTACCCCCGGCGGTACGCCCAGCGCGGCGAGCTGACCCCCATCGCGTCCCTGGAGCACGACGAGCACGTGACCGTGGTGGGCAAGGTGTCGTCCGCCGTGCGCCGCCCGATGAAGAACCGGCAGGGCACCTGGCTCGACGTCGAGGTGACCGACGGGAGGGACCGGCTGCGCCTCGCGTTCTTCGGCAAGGGGGCCTACGTCGCCGAGCAGCGGCTGCCGCCCGGCACCGAGGCGATGTTCTCGGGCAAGGTCAGCGTGTTCGTGAGCGGCAAGACCAGGCGCGTGTCGCTCACCCACCCGGAGTACGAGTCGTTCGACGAGACCGGGGAGACCGTCGAGGAGTTCGCCGCGGCGCCGGTGCCGATCTACCCCTCGGCCCAGGGCCTGGCCAGCTGGAAGATCCGCCGGGCCGTCCGGACCGTGCTCGACGTGCTCAGCCTCGACGACCCCGTCCCGGCCGGGGTGCGGGAGCGGCTGGGCCTGTCCACGCTGGAGGACGCGCTGCGCCGCATCCACCGGCCCGGGGACATGGGCGACGTCTCCCGGGCACGCGCCCGGCTCAAGTTCGACGAGGCGTTCGTGATGCAGTCCGTCCTGGTGCGGCGGCGGATGGCGGCGTCCGCCTGGCTCGCCCGGGCGCGCCCGGGGCGGGACGACGGGCTCCTGGGGGAGTTCGACAAGAGGCTGCCGTTCCAGCTCACCGAGGGCCAGCGCCAGGTCGGCGAGGAGATCGCGGCCGACCTCGCGAGAGAGCATCCGATGCACCGGCTCCTGCAGGGCGAGGTCGGCGCGGGCAAGACCGTGGTGGCGCTGCGGGCCATGCTCCAGGTCGTCGACTCGGGCGGCCAGGCCGTCCTGCTCGCGCCCACCGAGGTCCTCGCCCAGCAGCACCACCGGTCGATCGTGGGCATGCTGGGCGACCTCGCGACCGGCGGCATGTTCGGCGGCACCGCGGTGGCCCTGCTGACCGGGTCCATGGGCGCCGCGGCCCGCAGGAGCGCGCTCCTCGACGCGGCCTCCGGCGCGGCCGGCGTCGTGGTCGGCACCCACGCCGTCCTGCAGGAGCACGTGCAGTTCGCCGACCTCGGGCTCGTCGTGGTCGACGAGCAGCACCGGTTCGGCGTCGAGCAGCGCGACGCGCTGCGCGAGAAGGGCGGCGGCGGGCGTCCCCACGTGCTCGTCATGACCGCCACCCCGATCCCGCGGACGGTCGCGATGACCGTGTTCGGCGATCTGGAGGTCTCCACGCTCTCCCAGCTCCCGTCCGGGCGCGCCCCGATCACGACGCACGTGGTGCCGGCGGCCGAGAAGCCGCACTTCCTCGACCGGGCCTGGCAGCGCGTCCGCGAGGAGGTGGGGCTCGGCCGCCAGGCGTACGTCGTCTGCCCGCGCATCGGCGACCAGGAGGGCGACGAGGGGGACCTCGACCGGGACGACGAGGAGCGCCGTCCGCCGCTCGCCGTGCTCGACGTCGCCCAGGCCCTCGCCGACGGCCCGCTCCACGGGCTGCGCGTCGAGGTGCTGCACGGCAAGCTGGCCCCCGAGACCAAGGACGGCGTGATGCGCTCCTTCGCGCGCGGCGAGATCGACGTGCTGGTCGCCACGACCGTCATCGAGGTCGGCGTCGACGTGCCCAACTCCTCGGTCATGGTGATCATGGACGCCGACCGGTTCGGGGTCTCCCAGCTCCACCAGCTGCGGGGCCGGGTCGGCCGGGGCGGCCTGCCGGGGCTGTGCCTGCTCGTCAGCGAGGCGCCCGAGGGCACGCCGGCCCGGAGGCGGCTGGACGCCGTGGCGGCGACGCTGGACGGCTTCGAGCTGTCCCGGGTCGACCTGGAGCAGCGCCGCGAGGGCGACGTGCTGGGGGCCGCCCAGTCCGGCCGCAGGTCGTCGCTGAAGATGCTCCAGTTGCTCAGGGACGAGGACGTCATCGAGACGGCACGGGCCGAGGCGACCGCGCTCCTGGCCGCCGATCCGGAGCTGACGGCCCACGCCGCCCTGCGCGCGGAGCTCGACGCCCTGGTGGCCGACGAGCGCGCCGAGTTCCTGGAGAAGGCCTGACGCCCGCGCGGACGGACGGCCCGGCGGAAGCCGGGCGTGGAAAAGAAAAAGACCCAGGGCCCAGCCTTGGGACGGCCTCCCCCCGAATGCCGTCCCCGGCTGGGCCCACCCTCGGGTCAGGTGCCGAGGGCGCCGGCGTGCGGAAGGGCTCACGACCACGCCGGCCGGCCTTCCCCTGGGTCACGTGAAGGCCGCAGAACTCATCATGCGGATGCGGGCGGGTCCGCGATACCGCGATTACCCATTCCTCGCCGCCGCTTGCCCACTCTTGACCAGGGACGATCTTGGCCCCTCCGCCGTCACGCCCGCGCCTCTCGCCGCCGCACCGCTCGTGCCCGCCCGTGCACCCGGCTCGCCCGCCGGGCCCGTGCACCTGGCTCGCGGCGGGACAATGAACGGGTGACGCGGGTGATCGCAGGGACGGCGGGAGGGCGCCGGCTGGCCGTCCCGCCCGGCAGGTCGACCAGGCCGACGAGCGACCGCACGAGGGAGGCCCTGTTCTCCACGGTCGGCTCGGTGCTCGGCACGCTCGACGGGGCCCGGGTCCTGGACCTGTACGCCGGCTCGGGCGCGGTCGGCCTCGAAGGGCTCAGCAGGGGCGCCGCCCACGCGCTGCTGGTGGAGTCGGACGCGCGGGCCGCGCGGACGATCAGGGAGAACATCGAGGCCCTCGGGCTGCCCGGGGCGGCGCTGCGCGCCGAGAAGGTCGAGCGGGTCGTGGGCCGCCCGTGCGAGCAGCCGTACGACTTCGTCTTCGCCGACCCGCCGTACGCGGTCACGGACGACGCGGTGACGCGGGTGCTGGAGGCGCTGCGCGACAACGGCTGGCTCGCCGGGGGCGCGCTCGTGGCGGTGGAACGGGAGTCGAGGGGTAAGAACCTCGTGTGGCCCGCCGGTTTCACGGAGGACAGGGTCCGTCGGTACGGCGAAGCGGCCGTTTGGTACGGTCGCGCAGCCGGGATCCCGTAAATCTTGGGGGTGCGTCTTGCGCCGCGTCGTGTGCCCGGGGTCGTTCGATCCCGTGACCAACGGACATCTGGACATCATCGGCCGGACCTCACGGTTGTACGACGAGGTGGTCGTGGCCGTGCTGATCAACATCGAGAAGCAGAGCCTTTTCACGGTCGAGGAGCGCATCGAGATGCTCCAGGCGGTGACCCGGGAGTACGGCAACATCCGGGTGGAGAAGTTCCACGGGCTGCTGGTCGACTTCTGCAAGCAGCAGGGCATCCCCGCGATCGTCAAGGGCCTG
The DNA here is from genome assembly GCF_016863035.1 of Microbispora corallina. Taxonomy (GTDB): domain Bacteria; phylum Actinomycetota; class Actinomycetes; order Streptosporangiales; family Streptosporangiaceae; genus Microbispora; species Microbispora corallina. The sequence goes on along the minus strand of NZ_BOOC01000013.1, from coordinate 146,680 downwards.
CGCGCGGTCAGCGACTTCGACTACGAGCTGCAGATGGCCCAGCTCAACTACCGGATGTCCGGGGTCGAGACCCTGTTCATGTCCACCAACCCCGAATACTCCTTCCTGTCGTCCAGCCGGCTGAAGGAGATCGCGCGCTATGGTGGGGACGTATCCGGCCTGGTCCCGGACCTCGTGCACAAGTCGCTCGTCGAGCGGCTCAGGGGCTGAATCCGGGCTGGTATTCTTTCCTTTCAGCCTTGCACGACGGCGGTGATTCGCCATGCCTAACGAGAGCAGGATGACTCTGCAGAGCCTCGATCCCCGCGCCCCCTGGGTTATCTCCACCCACGACCTGGGGCGCCGACCGGGATCGATGCGCAGAATCACCCCGGTTCTCCCGGCACCGGAGGATCTCGCGGTCGGAATGATCGGCGCCCCCAAGGACGCCGACGTCGAGCTGGACATCCGGCTCGAAGCGGTGATGGAGGGCGTGCTCGTGACGGGCACGGCGCGGGTTCCCCTGAAGGGCGAGTGCTCGCGCTGCCTGGATCCGTTGACCTCGGAGATCGAGGTCGACTTCCAGGAGCTCTACTTCTACTCGGCGGAGGACGCCGGAGAGGACGATCTGCTCCTCGACGGCGAACTGCTCGATCTCGAGCCGGTATTCCGTGACGCGGTGGTGCTCGCACTGCCGCTGAGCCCGGTGTGCGGTGATGACTGCCCCGGTCTCTGCACGGAGTGCGGGGTCAAGCTGGCGGAGGCCGGCCCGGACCACCGGCACGAACAGGTCGACGCGCGCTGGGCGGCGCTGCAGGGCTTGGTTGTGGACAACGAAGACGATCAGGAGGGTTGACGTGGCCGTCCCCAAGCGGAAGATGTCGCGGAGCAACACCCGCGCCCGCAGGTCCCAGTGGAAGGCGGCGGCGGTCGCACTCGTGAGCTGCCCGCAGTGCCGCTCGCCCAAGCGCCCGCATGTGGCGTGCCCGACGTGTGGCACCTACAACCGCCGTCAGGTGGTTCAGCCGTCGGCCTGATCGCGTATTAGGCGGACAGTGGCGCCGGCCGGATCGTCAAACGAGCCGGCCGGCGTTACCGTGCTTTCACAGGCACGTGCGACGGCGGCTGGAACGACGCGACCGACAGACATGCCCGCGGCCGTGGTGGACGCCGTGGCCTCCGATATCGGCGGCCCGGCGTCCACCACGCCTTCGGGCTCTCCCAGCGACTCTCCGGCCCCCGTGCACGGCCCTGCCCTGCACCGGAGTTTGGAGGAGATCGATGGGCGCACCATCGAGCAAGCCGGTGGCCGTGGAGGTCGCCAGAGACGAGCTCAACGTCGTGCTCGACATCACGTTGAGCACCGACATCCTGGAGCGGGCGCTGACGCACCGCTCGTACGCCTACGAGAACGGCGGCCTGCCGACCAACGAGCGCCTGGAGTTCCTCGGCGACTCGGTGCTCGGCCTCGTGGTCACCGACACGCTGTTCCGCAACCATCCCGACCTGCCCGAGGGGCAGCTCGCCAAGCTCCGCGCCGCCGTGGTCAACATGCGCGCGCTCGCGGACGTGGCCCGCACCCTCGACCTGGGCAAGTATCTGCGGCTCGGCCGCGGCGAGGAGGGCACGGGCGGGCGGGACAAGTCGTCCATCCTGGCCGACACGCTGGAGGCGCTGATCGGCACGGTGTACGTGGACAAGGGGCTGGACGAGGCCTTCCGCGTCGTCCACCTGCTGTTCGACCCGCTGATCACGCGCTCGGCCTCGCTCGGCGCCGGGCTCGACTGGAAGACGTCCCTGCAGGAGCTCACCGCGGCCGAGATGCTCGGCGTCCCGGAGTACCACGTCGACGAGAGCGGGCCCGACCACGCCAAGTCGTTCGTGGCGGTGGTCCGGGTCGGCGGCCGCGACTACGGCAAGGGCGCCGGCCGCAGCAAGAAGGAGGCCGAGCAGCAGGCGGCCGAGGCCGCGTGGACAGCGATCCGCGCGCTCCGCGACGCCCGTGAGGGCGCGGGTCCCGTCCGCGCCTGACCGCTCGACAGCCGGAGGGGGAGAACATGCCCGAGCTGCCCGAGGTCGAGGTCGTCCGGCGGGGGCTGGAACGCTGGGTGGCCGGCCGTACGGTGGCGTCGGCCGAGGTCCTGCACCCGAGGGCGGTGCGGCGCAACGCCGGCGACCTGGCCGGCCAGCTCAAGGGCCGCACGCTGCGGTCCGCCGAGCGGCGCGGCAAGTACCTGTGGCTGCCCCTCGCCGACGGTCCGGGAGCCTCAGCCGCTCCCGGCTCCCCGGAGGACGAGCCGCGTTACGAGCCGGGGGACGAGCCGGGCGACGCGCTGCTGGCCCACCTGGGCATGAGCGGCCAGTTGCTCGTCGCCGACCCGCTGTCGCCCATCGAGAGGCACCTGCGCGTGCGGCTGGGGTTCACCGACGGCGGGCTCGAACTGCGGTTCGTGGACCAGCGCACGTTCGGTCACCTGCTCGTCGCGCCGATGGACCCCCGGCCGGCCAGGCCGGTGCCCGAGCCGATCGCGCACATCGCGCCCGACCCGCTGGAGGAGGCCTTCGACGACGCCGAGTTCGCCGTCGCGCTGAGACTCCGCCGTACGGGGATCAAGCGGGCGCTCCTCGACCAGTCGCTGATCAGCGGGGTCGGCAACATCTACGCCGACGAGGCGCTGTGGCGGGCCCGGCTGCACTGGGCCAGGCCCACCGAGACGCTGACCCGGCCCAAGATCGCCGAGCTGCTGGCGGCCGTCCGCGAGGTCATGGGGGAGGCGCTGGAGCAGGGCGGCACGTCGTTCGACAGCCTGTACGTCAACGTGAACGGCGAGAGCGGCTACTTCGACCGGTCGCTCGCCGTGTACGGCCGGCGCGACGAGCCGTGCCGGCGCTGCGGGACGCCGATCAGGCGGGAGGCGTTCATGAACCGCTCCTCCTACAGCTGCCCCCGGTGCCAGCCACGGCCGAAGAACGCGCGACCGTAGCCCCTGGGGTGCGCCGCCCCGGCGGCGTCTGGATACTGGTAAGCGTGATTCGCATGACCGCGTGGGTCCGGGGACGGGTGCAGGGCGTCGGGTTCCGATGGTGGACCCGCTCCCGCGCCCTGGAGCTGGGCCTGACGGGCTGGGCCGCGAATCTGCGCGACGGCAGGGTTGAGATCGTGGCCGAAGGTCCGCGGGAATCATGCGAGAAGCTGCTCGACATGGTCCGCACCGGCGACACGCCCGGCCAGGTGGAGGGGGTGGTCGAGCGCTGGAGCGAGCCGAAGGGAAGTATGGTCGGGTTTGTAGAGAGGTAGGACTTCCCTCAAACCCCTCAAATCCGGTATATTTACCTGTCGGGAGTGCCCACCGGTCATCTGTGCGGAGCGTTCAACTTGACCGACTCCAATGCCGGTGCGACTCTTGAGAGGAACCACGCGCACCCCTCCCGCGGCATGAAGTGCGCGAACCAGTCTGGTCACTCAGCGTGGAGGACCCTTTACTATGGCGAAGGCTCTACTCGGCCACGTCGGCGGTCCTGACCCTCGGATGATCTCGGAAATGCGTCGCCTCCAGCAGCGCATCCGCGACCTCGAGGCAGAACTTACCCGGCTCCAGGCACAAAACGACGCGCTCGCGGCGCAAACTCGTGACGAGGCCCTGGTCCGGCTTCAGGATCGCGAGCCGGCTCTCACCTGAGACCGGCTGGGGACACGAAAAGGATTGTAGGGACGCCCCGCAAAGGCGTCCCTTGCCATTTCCCCCTTGTTCCCGAGCCATTCATCCGCGCGTTGAGTGCCCGTAAAGTCCATTTCGAGTAGAGTTGCACGGATCGTCGGATCCTGCAATGGCACTGCGAACCCCGGTCTTCACCGCCCTCCCTCGACGCGCGATGATCGCTCCACGGTCCCGTCCGGAGGCTCTCCCGAGCCGTCCGGGGCTCGTCCGTACCCGCGGTCGCGTCGTAAGCGGCCACCCGTTCCCCGGAGACCGGTAGTCTTCCCGAAAGCGCCGACGGTGGGAGGGGGCTGAGGTGTACCTGAAGACGCTCACCCTGCGCGGCTTCAAGTCCTTCGCCTCAGCGACCACGCTGCGCTTCGAGCCCGGCATCACCGCGGTCGTCGGCCCCAACGGCTCCGGCAAGTCCAACGTCGTCGACGCCCTCGCCTGGGTCATGGGCGAGCACAGCGCCAAGTCGCTGCGCGGCGGCAAGATGGAGGACGTGATCTTCGCGGGCACCTCGAGCCGCCCGCCGCTCGGCCGGGCCGAGGTCACGCTCACGATCGACAACACCGACGGCGCGCTGCCCATCGACTACACCGAGGTGACGATCAGCCGCCTCATGTTCCGGTCGGGCCAGAGCGAGTACGCCATCAACGGCGACACCTGCCGCCTGCTGGACATCCAGGAGCTGCTGTCGGACTCCGGCATCGGCCGGGAGATGCACGTCATCGTCGGCCAGGGCCAGCTCGACCAGGTCCTGCACGCCGGGCCCGAGGAGCGCCGGGCCTTCATCGAGGAGGCCGCCGGAGTCCTCAAGCACCGCAAGCGCAAGGAGAAGGCGCTCCGCAAGCTCGACGCGATGCAGGCCAACCTGACCCGCGTCCAGGACCTCGTCACCGAATTACGCCGTCAGCTCAAACCCCTCGGCCGCCAGGCGGAGATCGCCAGGAAGGCGGCCGTCATCCAGGCGGACCTGCGCGACGCGCGGCTGCGCCTGCTCGCCGACGACGTGGTGACCTTACGCGACACGCTGCAGCGGGAGGAGGCCGACGAGGCGGCCGTACAGGCCCGCAGGACGCAGGTCGAGGGCGAGCTCGCCGAGGGCCAGCGGCGGGAGGCCGAGCTGGAGGCCGCCGAGAACGAGGCCCAGCCACGCCTCAAGGCCGCGCAGGAGACGTTCTACCGCCTGTCGGCGCTACGGGAGCGGCTGCGCGGCGTGGAGAGCCTGGCCGCCGAGCGGCAGCGGCACGCCGCCGACGCCGCCGCGATCGAGCGCCGCGGCCGCGACCCGGAGGACCTGGAACGGGAGGCCGCCGAGGTCCGCGAGCAGGAGCGGGTGCTGTCCGAGGAGCTCGACGAGGCGCGCGACCGGCTCGCCGCCGCCGTCGAGATCAGGGGCGAGGCCGAGGACGCGCTCGCGACCGAGGAGCGCCGCCTGGCCGCCGCCGCCCGGGCCGCGGCCGACCGCCGGGAGGCCCTCGCCCGGCTGCGCGGCCAGGTCGAGTCGGGCCGCAGCCGGGCCCGCGCCGCCGGCGAGGAGATCGGGCGTCTCACCAAAGCCGTGGACGACGCCCTGCGGCGCGCCGAGCGCGCCCAGGCCGACCTCGACGCGCAGGAGGTCGGCGGGCCGGAGGCCGATCCGGAGCTCGCCGCCGAGCTGGAGTCGGCCCAGGAGGGCGTGGACGTGGCCCGGGCCGCCGTGGAGGAGGCCAGGGCCGTGGCCGGGCAGGCCGAGGCCGTGGTGCGGGAGACGCGCGCCGCCCTCGCCGCGCCAAGGGACGCGCTGGCGGCGGCCAGGTCGGCGGTGGCCGCGGCGCGCGCCGCCGACCAGGAGTCGCAGCGTGCGGTGGCCGCCCTCCAGGCCCGCTGCGAGGCGCTGGAGATGAGCCTGGCGAGCGGTGTGGACGGCGCCGCCGCCCTGCTGGGCGCGGGACTGTCCGGGGTGCTCGGCCCCGTCGCCACCCTGCTGACCGTGCGGCCCGGGGCCGAGGCCGCGATCGCCGCCGTCCTCTCTGTGGACGGGGTCGCCGTCGACTCGCTGAACGCCGCCGTGGCGGCCATGGAGCACCTGCGGGAGCACGACGGGGGCCGGGCCGCCCTCCTCATCGGGGCCGACCGCCGTGACCGGCCGGAACGGCCCGACCTCCCCGTCGCGGGCGCCGAGTGGGCGGCCGACCTGGTGACCGCCCCCGACGGGCTCCGCCCGGCGGTCGACGCCCTCCTCGGTGACGTGCTCGTCGTCGCCGACCTGCTCACGGCGCGGAAGGTCGTCGACGCCGACCCCGGGCTGCGGGCCGTGACGCGGGCGGGCGACGTCCTCGGCGTCCACGCGGCCCGGGGCGGCTCCGGCGGCGCCACCTCGCTGCTGCAGATGCGGGCCGCCCTCGACGAGGCCGCCGGCGACCTCGCGACCGCCCGCGAGGGGGCGGCGCGGCACGCCGAGGCGCTGGCCGAGGCCGCGGCGGCCGAGCGGGAGTGCCAGCTGGCGGTCGAGGAGGCGCAGGGCCGGGTCACCGAGGCCCAGAACGGCGTCAGCTCCGCCCAGGGCGGCGTCAACGCGGCCCAGAACGGGCTCGACGCCGCCCAGGCCGTGCTCGATCGGGTGCGGGCCCGCCAGCGGGACGCCGACCAGAAGGCGGCCGCCGCGGCCAAGCAGCTCGCCCGCCTGGAGGCGGCCGTCAAGGCGGCCCAGGACGAGGCCGCCCGGCTCGCCAGGTCCGTGCAGGACGCAGAGGAGGCGCGGGAGGCGGCCCAGGCGGGCGTCGTGGAGCTGGAGGAGCAACTGGCCGAGGCCGAGTACGCCGCGGAGCTGGAGGCCGAGCCCACCACCGACACCCGTGACGAGCTGGCCTCCGCTCTCGGGGTCACCCGCCAGGCCGAGATCGAGGCAAGGCTCACGGTCCGTACGGCGGAGGAGCGGGTCAGGGGCATCGCGGGCCGGGCCGACGGCCTGCTGCGGGCGGCCCGGCGGGAGCGGGACGACCGTGCCAGGGCGGCCGCCCAGCGTGAGCGCCGCCGCCGGCAGGCCGAGGTGGCCGGCGCGGCCGTGCAGGGCGCCAGGACCGCGCTCCAGGCGCTGGAGGGGTCACTCGCCCTCGCCGCCCAGGAGCGCGACGAGGCCGAGCGGGCGCGCGGCGAGATCGACGCCGAGCTCAAGCGCGTACGGCTGCGGGTCCGCGAGCTGACCACCGAGCTGGACGCCCTCGTCAACCGCGTGCACGGCAGCGAGATGGCCAGGACCGAGCGCCGGCTGCGCCTGGAGCAGCTGGAGCAGCGGGCCCTGGAGGAGTACGGCGTCGACCTGGAGCCCCTCATCTCCGAGTACGGCCCGGCCGCGCCGGTCCCCGGCGAGCCGCCCGTGCCGTACGTGCGGGAGGAGCAGGAGAAGCGGGCCAGGGCGGCCGAGCGCCAGATGAACCAGCTCGGCAAGGTCAACCCGCTCGCGCTGGAGGAGTTCGCCGCCCTGGAGGAGCGCCACGCGTTCCTCACCTCGCAGCTCGAGGACCTCAAGAAGACCCGGCGCGACCTGCTGCTGGTGGTGAAGGAGGTCGACGACCGGGTCGAGCAGGTGTTCGCGGCGGCGTACGAGGACGTCGCCCGCGAGTTCGCCCAGATCTTCCAGCGGGTCTTCCCCGGCGGCGAGGGACGGCTGCTGCTGACCGACCCCGAGGACATGCTGACGACCGGCGTCGAGGTCGAGGCCCGGCCGCCCGGCAAGAAGGTCAAGCGGCTGTCGCTGCTGTCCGGCGGCGAGCGGTCGCTGACGGCGGTCGCGTTCCTGATCTCCATCTTCAAGGCCCGCCCGTCGCCGTTCTACGTGATGGACGAGGTCGAGGCCGCCCTCGACGACACCAACACGCAGCGGCTGCTCACCCTGTTCGAGGAGCTGCGGCAGAGCTCCCAGCTCATCGTCATCACCCACCAGAAGCGCACCATGGAGATCGCCGACGCCCTGTACGGCGTGTCCATGCGCGGCGACGGCGTCACCCAGGTCGTGAGCCAGCGCCTGCGCACGTAGCCTCCCCGGGCGGTGTGTGCCTGAACGGAGCACACCGGGGGGTCTGGGAAACTTCATATGTGGACGGTTACATCGGCATCATCGTGATCGTGGCCATCGCCGCCGTGCTGGCGGTGGGTGGCCTGTTCCTGCTGTTCCGGCCCAAAGCCAAGGACCTCCCCCCCGTCCAGGCCCCGCCGGAGCCGCCCGCCCCCGTCATCACCGAGCCCGGCACGACGGCCGGTCTGGGTGAGGAGGACGGCGGCACGACGACCACGCTGCCGCCTCCCGTCGAGGAGCTGGTCAAGGCTCCTCCGATCGAGGTCCCTCCGCCGTCCGCCGGCCGCATGGTCCGGCTGCGCGGCCGCCTGGCCCGCTCGCAGAACGTCCTCGGCCGCGGCCTGCTGGAACTGCTCTCCCGTGACCGGCTCGACGACGACGTCTGGGACGAGATCGAGGAGATCCTCATCACGGCCGACGTCGGCGTGGCCCCGACCCGTGCCATGGTCGAAGACCTGCGCACCAAGGTGAAGGTCCTCGGCAGCCGCACGCCCGACGAGGTCCGCAGGCTGCTCCGCGAGGAGCTGCTGGCCCAGGTCGCGCCCGACCTCGACCGCACGCTCCACACGGCGCCGACGGGGGAGCGTCCCGCCGTCGTCCTCGTCGTGGGCGTCAACGGCACCGGCAAGACGACCACGTCGGGCAAGCTCGCCCGGGTGCTCGTCGGCGACGGCCGCACGGTCGTGCTGGGGGCCGCCGACACCTTCCGCGCGGCGGCGACCGACCAGCTCCAGACCTGGGGCGACCGCGTCGGCGCGAGCGTCGTACGCGGACCCGAGGGCGGCGACCCGGCGTCCGTCGCCTTCGACGCCGTGGCCAGGGGCATCGAGGACAAGGCCGACACCGTGATCATCGACACGGCCGGCCGGCTCCACACGAAGACCGGCCTGATGGACGAGCTCGGCAAGGTCAAGCGGGTCATCGAGAAGCGGGCGGCGGTCGACGAGGTGCTGCTCGTCCTCGACGCCACCACCGGCCAGAACGGCATGCGCCAGGCGCAGGTGTTCGCCGAGGTGGTCAACGTCACCGGCATCGCGCTGACCAAGCTGGACGGCACCGCCAAGGGCGGCATCGTGATCTCCGTCCAGCGCGAGCTCGGCGTGCCGGTCAAGCTCGTGGGGCTGGGCGAGGGGCCGGACGACCTCGCGCCGTTCGACCCCGAGGTGTTCGTCGACGCCCTGATCGGCGACTGATCCACCGCACCGGGCCGGGGGCCTCGCCCCTCGGTCCGGTGCGTTCTGCGACCCGGGCCGCGTTCAGGCGCTCCAGGGCAGGCGCCGGCCCGCGCCAACGGGGACGACCAGGGGGGTGCCGGCCACCGGGTCGGCGATGACCTTGGCCTCCAGCCCGAAGACCTCCCGGACGCGGTCCTCGGTCAGCACGTCCTCCGGCGGCCCCGCCGCGACCACCCGGCCGTCCCGCATGGCCACGAGCCGGTGGGCGTACCGGGCGGCCAGGTTCAGGTCGTGCAGCACCATCACGACCGTCGTGCCGGTCTCGGCGTGCAGCCGGCCCACCAGCTCCAGGACCTCCACCTGGTGAGCCAGGTCGAGGAACGTCGTGGGCTCGTCGAGCAGCAGCAGGTCGGTCCCCTGGGCGAGCGCCATCGAGATCCACGCCCGCTGCCGCTGCCCCCCGGACAGCTGGTCAACCGGCCGGTCGGCCAGGTCGCGCATGCCGGTCCACTCCAGCGCCTCGGCGACGGCCGCCTCGTCGTCCCTCGACCACTGCCGGTACCACGTCTGGTGGGGGTGCCGCCCGCGCGCCACCAGGTCGGCGACCGTCAGCCCCTCGGGGGCGACCGGGGCCTGGGGGAGCACGCCCAGGATGCGGGCGACCTCCCGGGCCGGCATCCGGTCGATCCGCCGGCCGTCCAGCAGCACGTGGCCGCCCGAGGGCCGCAGCAGCCGTCCGAGCGCCCGCAGCAGGGTGGACTTGCCGCAGCCGTTCGGCCCGATGATCGTGGTGACCGTGCCCGTCTCGATGCCGAGGTCGAGCCCGTCGACGACCGTGCGGTCGCCGTACCCGAGTCGTAGGTCCACGGCCTGGAGCCTCATCGGCGCCTCCATCAGGTGAGGGTGCGGGCGGCGGCGCGCCGGCCGGATCCGCGCCACAGCAGGTGGATCAGGTACGGGGCGCCGAGCGCGGCCGTGACCACGCCGACCGGGAGCTCGGCGGGGGCGAAGACCGTCCGCGCCACGAGGTCGGCGGCCGCGGTCAGCACGGCGCCGGTCAGCGCGGAGACGAGCAGCGGCGGGTGCGGGGTCCTGGCCACGCGCAACGCGATCTGGGGCGCCGTGAGCGCCACGAACGCGATGGGCCCGGCGGAGGCCGTGGCGACCGCGGCGAGCAGCACGGCCACGAGGAGGAGCGCGGCCCGGGCCCGGCCCAGCCGCACCCCGAGGGCGAGGGCCGTCTCGTCGCCGAACCGCAGCGCCGCCAGCGTCCGCGACAGGCCGAGGGCCACGGGCACGAGGACGGCCAGCGCGACCGCCACCGGGACGACGTGCTCCCAGCCGCGGCCGTGGAGCGAGCCGGTGATCCACACCATCGCCCGTGCCGTGTCGTTCACGTCGCCGGCCGTCAGCAGCCAGTGCGTGACGTTCGTGAACACGGCGGCGACGCCGATCCCGACCAGGACCAGGCGGTAGCCGTCCAGGCCGCGCCGCCAGGCCAGGGCGTGGACGGCCGCCGCGCCGACGAGACCGCCCGCGACGGCGGCCGTGGGGACGCCGACGTCCGCCACCGCTCCGCTCACCCCGCCGTACGCGCTGCCGGTGGCGACGATCAGCGCCACCACGCAGACGCCCGCGCCGGATGTCACGCCGAGGATGTCGGGGCTGGCCAGCGGGTTGCGCGAGACGGCCTGGGTGATCGCCCCGGAGAGCCCGAAGGCGGCCCCGACGAGCGCGCCGGTCAGCACCCGGGGCAGCCGCAGGTCCACCACCACGAAGTGGGCGCCGCCGTCGCCGCCCAGCGCGCGGAGGATCTCGCCGAGCGGCAGCCGTACGTCGCCGAGGCCGAGGTGGGCCGCGGTGAGCGCGGCCAGGGCGGCCAGGCAGGCCAGCGCCACGGCCGCCGGCCGCGGCCGGACCAGCCACGACGCCCCGCCGATCCGGTACGCCCTGGCCTCCGGCAGCCGGATCTCCGGACGATCCGCGCGAGGGCGCGGCCGGACGGAGGGGCGGGGGAGCGGGGGACGGGCCTCCGGCGGACGAAGGAGGGCACGGACCCGGAGCGCCCGGGCCCGCCCCGCCGAACGCGCGGTGGCGGGCGCGGCCCGGCGGACGAGGGCGATGAGGAACGGCGCGCCCAGCAGGGCCAGGACCACGCCCACGGCGAGCTCCCCGGGCCGCGCGACGAGCCGCCCGATCACGTCGGCGACGAGCAGGAGCACGGCGCCGAGCAGTCCCGCGTACGGCAGGAGCCACCGGTGGTCGGGGCCGGACAGGGCCCGCGCCAGGTGGGGGACGACGAGCCCGACGAACGCGAGGGCGCCGCAGGCGGCGACCGCGCCGGCCGTGAGCGAGGTCACCGCGGCGAGCCCGACGACGCGGACGGCCCACACGTTGCGGCCGAGGGAGCGGGCCACGTCCTCTCCCAGGGCCAGCGCGTTCAGCCCGCGGGCGTTGGCGAGCGCGAGCACGAGCCCGGCCGCGACGAACGGCGCCACCTGCCAGGCCGGTCCCGCCCCGCGCCCGGCCAGCGAGCCGGCCTGCCAGAAGCGGAACGTGTCCATCGCCTGCTCGTCGAGCAGGACGAGGGCGGAGGTCAGCGCGTACAGCAGGGCGCTGACGGCGGCGCCGGCGAGGGCGAGCGTGAGCGGCGGGGAGCCGCCGCGACGGCCGCCGGCGGCGAGCCCGATCGCGAAGACGGCGACGCTCGCCGCGAGGGCGCCGCCGACGCCCAGCCAGATGGAGGCCCGGGTGCCGGACACGCCGAACGCGACGATGCCGAGGACCATGGCGAACGCCGCGCCTTGGGTCACCCCGAGCAGGCCGGGGTCGGCGAGCGGGTTGCGGGTGTGGCCCTGCATGAGGGCCCCGGCTATGCCGAGGGCCACCCCGGCGAGGACGCCGAGAACGGTCCGCGGCACCCGCAGCGAGCGCACGATCAGGTCGTTCTCGCCGCCGCCGGGCCACCACAGGGCGTGCCACACGTCGCCGGGCGGCACGGCCTTGGCGCCGAGGGCGAGGCTGAGCCCGGCGGCGACCACGAGCGCCGCGCCGAGCGTGAGGAGCACGCGCAGGCGGCGGCTCGCCATCCGGTCCTCCTTGACCCGAGCGTGAACTTCTTATTAGGTATGGCTAACCTAACTGCGGCGAGAGAGAGGGACAAATCGGATGAGAATGCGGCGTGCCGTGGTGACGGCCCTGATCGGGGCGTTGCTGTCGGGGGGACTGGCCGCCTGCGGCTCGGCGGGCACTCCATCGAGCGGGGGCGGCACGGCCCCGACGGCCGCGGGGTTCCCCAGGACGGTCCAGCACGCGATGGGGACCACGGAGATCGCGGCGCAGCCCCGGCGGGTGGTGGCGCTCGACCAGAGCTTCGTGGACGCGGCGCTGACGCTGGACACGCCGGTCGTGGGCTACACGACCTACCGGTCCATTGAGGACACGCTGCCCGGCTACCTCGCCCCCGTGCTCGACGACGCCCGTGAGGCGGTGTCCGTCGGGACGCTGGAGGCGCCGAGCCTGGAGAAGATCGCCGCGCTGCGGCCCGACCTGATCCTCAGCGCCAAGGTCCGCCACGAGGCGCTGTACGACAAGCTCGGCCGGATCGCCCCGACCGTGTTCAGCGAGACGACCGGCGCGAAGTGGAAGGACAACCTCCGCCTCGTCGGCCGGGCGCTCGGCAAGGAGGACCTGGCCGAACAGCGGATCAAGGAGTACGAGGACCGCGCCGCCGCGATCGGCGAGGAGATCGCGGCAGGGAACGGCGGAACCCCGCCGACCGTCTCGATCATCCGCTTCGCCGGGGAGCCGACCGTCCGGCTGTACGTGGAGAACTCCTACTCCGGCATCGTGCTCAAGGACGCCGGGCTCGTCCGGCCCAAGGGGCAGCCCACCACGACCGACACCATCGCCGTGAACCTCAGCGAGGAGCGGATCCCGGAGATGGACGCCGACCACATCTTCCTGGCGGCCTACGACGACCCCTCGGTGGGCCCGGTGAAGCAGAGGTTCGAGGCCAACCCGCTCTGGGGGCGTCTGAAGGGCAGGATCCACGAGGTGCCGGACATCACCTGGATGACGGCGGTCGGCATCCAGGGGGCCCACGCGATCCTCGACGACCTGGCGAAGACCTTCGGCGTGGACCCCGCCCGCCCGTCCTGACCCATCGGGAAGGGCGCCGGGCGTCAGCCCGCGAGGAAGCGGCGTAGATCGGCCAGATGGGGCTCGATGTCGATCCCCGTCTCGTCGAGCCAGCGCTGGTCGCCGTACGTGTGCCGGTAGCGCTCGCCGCCGTCGCAGATGAGCGTGACCACGCTGCCGCGCTCGCCGTTCTCCCGCATCTCGCGGATTACCGCCACGGCCGCCGCGATGTTGGTGCCGGTCGAGCCGCCGACGTCGCGGCGGGTGACCTCCCTGACCCAGTGCATCGCGGCGATCGACAGCGCGTCCGGCACCAGCGTCATCCGGTCGATCACGGTCGGCAGGAACGACGGCTCGACCCGCGGCCGGCCGATGCCCTCGATGCGCGACCCGCGCCCGGCGTGCTCCTCGCCGGAGGCCCAGGACGGGTAGAAGGCCGAGCCCTCCGGGTCGGCCACGCACAGGCGGGTCCGGTGGCGGCGGTACCGGATGTAGCGGCCGATGGTCGCCGAGGTGCCGCCGGTCCCGGCGCCGACCACGATCCACGCCGGGTCGGGGTGCCGTTCGAGGGCCATCTGCTGGAAGATGCTCTCCGCGATGTTGTTGTTGCCGCGCCAGTCGGTGGCCCGTTCCGCGTAGGTGAACTGGTCCATGTAGTGCCCGCCGGTCTCGGCGGCCAGGCGGTGGGACTCCTCGTAGATCGCTCCCGGGTCGTCCACCAGGTGGCACTTGCCGCCGTAGAACTCGATGATCTCCCGCTTCTCCGGCGACGTCGTGGCCGGGATCACCGCGATGAACGGCAGGCCGAGCAGGCGGGCGAAGTACGCCTCACTGACGGCCGTCGACCCGCTGGACGCCTCGATGATCGTCGTCGTGGGCCCGATCCAGCCGTTGGCCAGGCCGTACAGGAAGAGGGAGCGGGCGAGGCGGTGCTTGAGTGAACCGGTCGGGTGCACCGACTCGTCTTTCAAGTAGAGGTCGATGCCCCAGTGGGAGGGGAGCGGGAAGACATGGAGATGGGTGTCGCAACTGCGGTTCGCGTCGGCCTCGACGGCCTGTACGGCCTCCGACACCCACGCCCTGTCCGCAGGGTCGTGCCGGTCCACGTGTTTCATGGCGCCACTGTAGCCAGTGAACTCCGCCACACTTTACTCCGGATTGAGGCTCCGGTGTTACTATACTGAGACTTACTCGGCCTGCGTGTGACCAGACCGCGTCCGGCCCCGTGTCGCTTGCACTCCTGTGACCAGGAAAAACAATTAACACTGTGCTTACGTCCCATTCGGCACGATGTTCCTTGGCACAACAATGACCGGACGGCCTCGCATGGGTTCCTGGCGGACGGGTAACGGGGGAGAAGTTCTGTAGGGGGATGAGATGATCTCGACCGACGAGCAGCGACAGGTGTGGTTCGAGCGTGAGGTCGTGCCGGTGACCAACCAGCTCTACGCCTCCGCCATGCGGCTCACCCGTAACCCCGCCGACGCGGAGGACCTGGTCCAGGAGACGGTGGCCAAGGCGTACACGTCCTACCACCAGTTCCGCGAGGGCACGAACCTGAAGGCCTGGCTGCACCGGATCCTGACCAACAACTTCATCAACGACTACCGGAAGCGGCAGCGCTCGCCGAAGCTGTCGGCCGCCGAGGACATCGAGGACTGGCAGCTCGCCGCGGCCGAGTCGCACATGTCCACGGGCCTGCGCTCGGCCGAGAACGAGGCGCTCGACCAGCTTCCCGACAGCGTCGTGATGGACGCCCTGCGCGCCCTGCCCGAGGACTTCCGGGTGGCGGTCTACCTCGCCGACGTCGAGGGGTTCGCCTACAAGGAGATCGCCGACCGTATGGGAACCCCCATCGGCACCGTCATGTCCCGGCTGCATCGCGGCCGGCGGCAGCTTCGCGGCATGCTGGAGGACTACGCCCGCGAGGAGGGCGTCGTCCGCGTCCCCGTCCACGCCTACGCGGCATGAGAAACGTCTGAGAAAGCCCCAGATCGCCTGGGCGTAGGCGGGCGTGACAACCGCCCCGCGGACACCCGGCCCCGAAGACCCGGCCCGGTACGGCCGTCGCGCGACGTGGCGGCCGTACCGGCGTGTCAGGGGTCAGGACGCGGCGATGAGCGCGACCGCGCCGAGCGCGAAGCCCACGCCGGCGATCTGCAGGGCGCTGAGCCGCTCACCCAGGACGTACCGGGCCAGCAGCAGCGTGCTGGCGGGGTACAGCGACACCAGCACCGCCACGAGGCTGAGCATCCCCCGCTGCGCGGCCAGCAGGTAGAGCACGTTGGCCGCCATGTCGAGGACGCCGGCCCAGAGCGTCACCGGCACGCTCCCCGGCGTCGGGCGCAGGGTGGCGCGCCGGGCGACGGCCAGCACCGCCACCAGCGCGATCGAGGCGATCCGCGCCCCCAGCAGCGGCCACCCGCCGGAGTCGGCCGGGGCCAGCCTCAGCAGGATGAAGAACGCGCCGAACCCGGCCCCGGAGGCGAGCGCGCCCAGGATGGGGCCGACGCGCGAGCCGGTGGCCGTGCCGTTCGGGTCACGGCTGACGAGCAGGACGGCGAGCAGGCCAGCACCACGCCGGTCAGCGCCAGGGCGGACGGGCGCTCCCCGATGAGCAGGCCGAAGATCACCGGGACCGCCATCGCCGTGGTCGCCGTGGTCGGGGCGACCACGGACATCATCCCGGTGGCGAGCCCCCGGTAGAACAGGACGAGGGCGCCCGCCCCCGCCACGCCCGACGCCATCCCCCACAGCAGCGCCGCGGGGCTCACGCTCCCCGGCAGCAGCGGAATGAGCACCCCGATCAGCAGCAGCCCCCCCACCTGGGACAGGACGACGACCGCGAAGACCCGGGAGCGCCTGGTGGCCAGGCCGCCGAGGAAGTCGGCCGTCCCGAAGATCACCGCACATGCCGTAGCGAGCGCCACCGCCGTCACGAGTTCCCCCAAGGAATCGGCAAGAATAGTTCAATGGATTGTAATAGTAGACCACTAGACTGTACTCATGCCTGATCCGTCGACGATCAACGCGGCCATCGCCGCCAACGTCCGTGCTCAGCGGGCGCATCGGGGCATGACGCTCGACGAGCTGGCGGCCCGGTCGAACGTGAGTCGCGGCATGCTCATCCAGATCGAGCAGGGCCGCACCAACCCGAGCGTGAACACCCTGTGCCGGATCGCCGACGCCCTCGGCGTCACGATGGGCCGGCTCGTGGAGGTGTCGGACACGCCGGTCGTCCGCGTGGTCCACGCCGCGGAGGTCGTCACGTTCACGCACCCCGGAGGCGGCTCGGCCAAACTGCTCGTCGGCACCGACGCCCCCGCCATCCTGGAGCTGTGGGACTGGCGCCTCGGCCCCGGCGAGCACCACGACGGCGACGCCCATCCGGCCGGCACCCGGGAGATGCTCACCGTCCTCGAAGGGGAGCTGACGCTGGTCGTGTACGGCCGCAGCCACGTCGTCGGGGCGGACGAGGCGGTGGTGTTCAGCGCCGACCGCCCGCATCGATACGCGAACGAGGGCGACGCGCCGCTCCGGTTCGTCATGGTCGTCACCGAGCCGCCCGAGCGTCTGGACGACTGACCGGTTATGGCTGCGCTGTAACGCTTCGTAGTCTCATCATTACTCTATGAAGTGGCAAGGGGCGGCCCAAGGTTGGGTACATACCTTTTTGTGCGTGTCTCTACGGCAGGGGGCGGTGGCCGGTGACTGAGCCGCGCACCGCTATTGGACGACTCCGCGCGGAACTCGCCGCCCTCGGTGTGCACGAGGCGTACGAGATCGGCGACGGTGCCACGCTGTCGGTCTGGATCGGCCTCGTCGTGAGCTTCCGCGACGGCCTTTACCGTTGGCGCGAGGGCGCCGTGAAGTGCCGGCACTTGGGTACGGACCCTGTGGGATGCGCCACGCGGGTGGCCCGCCGGTATGCCGAGCTGCGGGCCGAGGTGCCGCCCTGGTGGGAGGAGCTGGCCAAGGTTCTGCGGGGGGACGCGGCCCAGGAGTATCCATAGCCGACCGCCCCCGCTCGCTCGGGGGGTCGTATGCGGAGGCTGTCCGTACTGCTGTCGCTGCTCGTGCTCGCCGGCTGCGGGCGGGCCGCGACCTCGGCGATGCCCGCCGGGCCCGCCGGGCCTGCCGCCGCTCGTCCGGGCTACGGCGTCGCCGACAGGTTCGACCCCGGGATGCTCCGGATGCGCCTCATCGGGGCCCAGCCCGGCTGGCCGGGCCCCCGTCTCCCGCTCGCCCCGCCGCCCCGCAAGCTGGACTGCGGCCGGCTCAAATGCGTCGCGCTGACGTTCGACGACGGGCCGGGGGAGGCCACGGACAAGGTCCTCGACCTGCTGGCGGCCCATCACGCCCGGGCGACGTTCTTCGTGCTCGGGCAGATGGTGACCGACAAGAGCCGGGACTTCGTCCGCCGGATGGTCGCCGAGGGCCACGAGGTGGGCAACCACTCCTGGGACCACGCCGCGCTGGCCGGCCTGTCCGCCGACGCCGTGCGCCGCGAGCTCGACCGCACCCAGGACGTCGTACGACGGGTCGCCGGCGTGCGGATGACGCTGATGCGGCCGCCGTACGGGTCGACGAACCACGAGGTGGAGAACGTCGCCAGGCAGGAGGGGCTGGCGCAGATCCTGTGGGCCGTCGACACGCTCGACTGGCGCGACCGCGACCCCGCGATCGTGGCCAAGCGGTGCTGCTCGGCGAAGCCGGGCGACATCGTGCTCATGCACGACATCCACCCCACGACGATCGCCGCCCTGCCCCGCCTGTTGGACGAGCTCGACCGCAAGGGCTTCACCTATGTGACCGTCTCCGAGCTGCTCGGCAGCCCGGCGCCCGGGAAGCAGTACTTCAACCGGTGAAGGGCTACGACGTCCAGGGGCCGGCGCTGGAGCTGGGGGCGCTGATCCGCGACGACGGCGCCGCCGACCCGGCCGAGCCCATCCGCGTCCCGCTGGCCATGATGAACCGGCACGGCCTGGTCGCGGGGGCCACCGGCACCGGCAAGACCAAGACCCTCCAGCTCCTCGCCGAGCAGTTGTCCGAGCAGGGCGTGCCGGTCTTCCTGGCCGACGTCAAGGGCGACCTGTCCGGCATGGCCTCGCCCGGCGTCCCGTCCGACCGGGTGAGCAGGCGGGCGGCCGAGGTGGGCGAGACGTGGTCGCCCGCGGCCTGCCCGGTCGAGTTCTTCTCGCTCGGCGGGATGGGCGAGGGGATCCCGCTGCGGGCGACGATGAGCGCGTTCGGGCCGACCCTGCTGGCCCGGGTCCTGGAGCTCAACGAGACGCAGGAGTCGTCGCTCGGGCTGATCTTCTACTTCGCCGACAAGCACGGGCTGCCGCTGCTCGACCTCAAGGACCTGGTCGAGGTGATCCGGTACCTCACCGAGACCCCGGAGGCCCTCAGCGGCATCGGCGGCCTGTCCGCCGCGACCGCCGGCGTCATCCTCCGCGCCCTGGTCAACTTCCAGGCGCAGGGGGCGGAGGCGTTCTTCGGCGAGCCCGAGTTCGACGTGCACGACCTGCTGCGGACCACGCCGGACGGCAAGGGGGTGGTGTCCGTCCTGGAGTTGCCCGCCGTCCAGGACCGGCCGCAGCTGTTCTCGACTTTCCTGATGTGGCTGCTGGCCGACCTGTTCGAGGTGCTGCCCGAGGTGGGCGACCCGGACAAGCCGTCGCTGGTGTTCTTCTTCGACGAGGCCCACCTGCTGTTCGACGGCGCGTCCAAGGCGTTCCTGCGGTCGATCACGCAGACCGTGCGCCTGATCCGCTCCAAGGGCGTCGGGGTCTTCTTCGTCACCCAGACGCCGAAGGACGTGCCCGCCGACGTGCTGGCCCAGCTCGGCGCCCGGGTGCAGCACGCCCTGCGGGCCTTCACGCCGCAGGACGCCAAGGCGCTCAAGGCCACCGTCTCGACGTTCCCGAACTCCTCCTACGACCTGGAGAAGCTGCTGACCGAGCTCGGCATCGGTGACGCTGTGGTGACCGTGCTGTCCGAGACGGGCGCGCCGACCCCGGTCGCCTGGACCCGGCTGCGCGCCCCGCGCACGCTCATGGCGCCGTCCGCCCCGGCCGTGGTGCAGGGCGTCATCGCCGCCTCCCCGCTGCTGCCCAAGTACGGCACGGCGGTGGACAGGCAGTCGGCGTACGAGATCCTGTCGGCCCGGCTGGCCCCGGGCGAGCCCGCGTCCCGGCCGCCCGAGCCGCAGCCGTCCCGCCGGGAGCCGGCGCCGGGAGAGCGGGAGGAGCGGCGCGAGCGGACGCCGTCCGTGCTGGAGGGGATGCTCGAGTCGAAGGAGTTCCGCTCGCTGGCCCGGTCCGCCGCGTCCGCCCTCGGCCGGGAGATCACCCGGTCGATCTTCGGGACGCCGCGGCGCAGGCGCCGCTGAGCGCGAGCGTGTGCGCTTTGTCGGAGGGACGTGCCAAAGTGGCGGGCATGGGTTTCAGCGGGTTCCCCGACGAGGCGCTCATCTTCTACGAGGGCCTGGTCGCCGACAACTCCCGGGGCTACTGGGCGGCCAACAAGGAGCTGTACGAGGACGCCGTCAGGGCGCCGATGCTCGCCCTGCTGGAGGAGCTGGCCCCCGAGTTCGGCGACTCCCATCTGTTCCGGCCGTACCGGGACGTGCGGTTCGCCAAGGACAAGTCGCCGTACAAGACCCACCAGGGTGCCTATTTCAAGGCGGGCCTGGAGGGCGTGGGCTTCTACGTGCAGATCGACGCCGACGGGCTGTACGCGGCCGCCGGCTGGTGGGCGTCCGGGGAGCAGGTGCTGCGCTACCGCGAGGCGCTCGACGACGACACGGCGGGCGCCCGGCTCGAGGAGGTCCTCGCCGCCCTGCCCGGCGGGCTGACGGTGGGCGGCGAGCGCCTCAAGACCCGGCCGCGGGGCACCCCGGAGGACCACCCGCGGCTCGACCTCATGCGGTACAAGTCGCTGCACGCCGGGCGCCGGTTCGAGCCCGAGCCGTGGCTCCACACCCCCGAGACCCTCGACCGCGTGCGGGACACCTGGCGTGCCTGCGTCCCGCTCGTCGACTGGCTGCGCGTCCACCTCAGCTGACCCGCCGCCCGCCCGCCGCGGTTCGCCGTGGCCGTTCCCGATCGTGGGCGGGCGCCGGGTCGCGGCTCGTCGCGTGCCTGGTCAGCGGCCGAGCAGCAGCGCCAGGACGGTGACGACCACCCAGGCGCCCGCGAGCGCCGTGTGCATGCCCGCACCCATGTTCCGCATCGCGGACCCTCCCTTCCCCCCGAGATCTCCTGACCTACGGGACGAGGATGCGCTCCGGCGGTTGCGTCCGGCTGAGGAGTGACTTGGACGGCAGTCAGGACGCGACGTGGACGACCCCGCAGGCGATCCGGCGGCCGGCGTCGCCGGTCTTCAGCGTGGTGGCGTCCGGGCCGGTGGTGCCGGTGGCGTCCTTCGGGTGCGTGTAACGGCTGGGGATGTTGGCGAAGTTGTCCGGCTTGGCGTGGATGATGATGGCGCTGCCGTCCGCGTCCCTGAGCCGGGCCGGGGTGAACCGGTCCGTCAGGAAGCTCGTGCTGGCCACGCCGTCGGCGGTCGCGAGCAGCGAGGGGAGGTTGCCTCCGGCGTCCCCGCCCTGTCCCTGGTCCATGTGACCGCCCGCGCTGGCGAACGGACTGCCGGTGTCCGGGTCGACCGAGGCGGGGTCGCACACGCCGGCCGAGTGGATGTGGAAGCCGTGGAAGCCCGGGGTCAGGCCGCGGACGAACACGGTGACCCGCGACGCGGCGGCCGAGTACCGCTCGATCCGCAGGGTGCCGAGGACCCGTCCGTTGACGTCCCTGATCACGGCGCTCGCCGCCGCGTCCGGCCGTGCCTGGGCCTGCGGCAGCGCACCGGTGTGCGGCAGAGCGCCGGCGTGCGGCAGCGCGAGGACGCAGGCGCCGACGCCGAGCGCGAGGTTGGCGGCCAGGGCGAGATGACTCGTGCGAAGCATGGGTGAGGCTCCTCCGTAGGGGCTGGTGCCTGCGACAGGAGAGCACGCGCGGGCACCCCCGGGAGAGCGGTAGACGGGCCCTGTGCCCGCCGTTTACCCCTTCTTGCCGCCGCGGGGAACGGCGAAGCCCCCGCGCCGGGTGGGGCGCGGGGGCTTCGGCAGGCTGGGTCAGTTGGCGCGCTTGGCGCGGGCGGCGGCGCGGCCGCGGCTCGAGGCGTCGAGAACGACCTTGCGCAGGCGCACGGTCTCCGTCGTGATCTCCACGCACTCGTCGTCGCGGATGAACTCCAGCGCCTGCTCCAGCGACAGCACGCGCGGCGGGATCAGCTTCTCCGTCTCCTCGCTCGTGGACGAGCGCATGTTCGTGAGCTTCTTCTCCTTGGTGATGTTCACGTCCATGTCGTCGGATCGGGAGTTCTCCCCGACGATCATGCCCTCGTACACCTCGGTGCTGGGGGAGACGAACAGCGTGCCGCGCTCCTGCAGGTTGAGCATGGCGAACGCGGTGACCTGGCCGGCCCGGTCGGCCACCAGCGAGCCGTTGTTGCGGGTGCGCAGGTCGCCGAACCACGGCTCGTACGTCTCGAACACGTGGTGCACCAGGCCGGTGCCCCGCGTCTCGGTGAGGAACTCCGTGCGGAAGCCGATCAGGCCGCGGGACGGCACCAGGAACTCCATGCGGATCCAGCCGGTGCCGTGGTTGGTCATGTGCTCCATCCGGCCCTTGCGGACCGCAAGGAGCTGGGTGACCGCGCCCAGGTACTCCTCCGGGCAGTCGACCGTGAGCCGCTCGACCGGCTCGTGGATCTTGCCGTCGACGACCTTGGTGACGACCTTGGGCTTGCCGACCGTCAGCTCGTAGCCCTCGCGGCGCATCTGCTCCACCAGGATGGCCAGCGCCAGCTCGCCGCGGCCCTGCACCTCCCACGCGTCGGGCGTCTCGGTGGCCAGCACGCGGAGCGAGACGTTGCCGACGAGCTCCTTGTCGAGCCGGTCCTTGACGAGCCGGGCGGTGACCTTGGCGCCCTTGACCTTGCCGACCAGAGGGCTCGTGTTGGTGCCGATCGTCATCGAGATGGCCGGCTCGTCCACGGTGATCAACGGCAGCGGCCGCGGGTCGTCGGGGTCGGCCAGCGTCTCGCCGATCATGATGTCCGGGATGCCGGCGATCGCGATGATGTCGCCGGGCCCGGCCTCCTCGGCCGGCTTGCGCTCCAGCGCCTCGGTCATCAGCAGCTCGGAGATCCGGACCCGCTGGACGGTGCCGTCCGTACGGCACCAGGCCACCTGCTGGCCCTTCTTGATCGTGCCCTGGTGGACCCGGCACAGGGCGATGCGGCCCAGGTAGCTGGAGGCGTCCAGGTTGGTGACGTGGGCCTGGAGCGGCGCCGACGGGTCGTACACGGGTGCCGGGATGGTGCTCTTGATCGTCTCGAACAGCGGCTCGAGGTCGGGGGAGTCGGGCATCCCGCCGTCCTGGGGACGGGTGAGGGAGGCCCGGCCGGCCTTGGCCGAGGCGTACACGATCGGGAAGTCGATCTGCTCCTCGGTCGCGTCGAGGTCGATGAACAGCTCGTAGACCTCGTCGACGACCTCGGCGATGCGGGCGTCGGGACGGTCGACCTTGTTGATGCACAGGATCACCGGCATCTTGGCCGACAGCGCCTTGCGCAGCACGAACCGGGTCTGCGGCAGCGGCCCCTCGGAGGCGTCCACGAGCAGGACGACGCCGTCGACCATGGACAGGCCGCGCTCGACCTCGCCGCCGAAGTCGGCGTGGCCGGGGGTGTCGATGATGTTGAGGGTCATGCCACCGTGCTTGACGGCCGTGTTCTTCGCGAGAATGGTGATCCCCTTCTCGCGTTCGAGGTCGTTGGAGTCCATGACCCGCTCGTCGACGTCCTGGTTGGCGCGGAACGCCCCGGACTGCCAGAGCATGGCGTCCACCAGGGTGGTCTTTCCGTGGTCGACGTGCGCGATGATCGCGATGTTCCGCAGGTCGTCGCGGCTGTTCAAAGGCATAGTGAGGTCTCGCTCTGGATCGTCGGGGTGTCGTCCGCGTCCCGGGACCGAAGCGAGACGCTCATCCGCCGTGGAGACACGGCCTTTCCATTTTAGTTGATCCGCGGTCGTCGCCAGGCGCCGCCCGGATGCCGCGGCCAGAGAGGCCAACGCGTCCGCCGCCCGGGACATTCCGTTACCGTCCGGTGGCTGAAACCTCACCACGCGGGCAGCAGGAGGGCGTGACGGATGAAGGACTTGTCCTGCTGATCGCCTGGGGAGAGTTGCTCGTCCTGCTGCTCGTGCTCGCGTACTTCCTGCTGAGGGGGCGGACGTGAGCGCGCCGCGCCGGGCTCTCCTCACCGGGGCGGCCCTGCTCGCCGCGTTCGGGCCCGCGGCCTGTGTGAGCCCGGCCTGGGACGACCACGACTACGCGCTCAAGGCCGGGAAGACGGCGGAGGCCGCCGCCTCGGCCGTGCAGCTCGCCCGTACGGCCGTCCGGCACGAGGACGGGACGACGCGGCAGTACCTGAAGGTCGTGCTCACCGAGGCGGCCGACGACCTCGGCAATGTGAACGACCAGTTCGGCGGCGTCCAGCCCCCCTCGGACGCCTCCGAGCGGCTGCGCGGCGAGGTGACGGATCTCACGGAGAAGGCGGAGGACGAGGTGCACGATCTGCTCGACCAGGTGCGGCGCGACCGGGTGCGCGACCCGGCGGGCGCCGTGCGCGACCTGGGGGAGATCGCCGGAAGGCTCAGCGCGTTCGCGGAGCGCCACAAGTGAAGAAGCTGTTCGCCGTCACGCTCGGCATCCTGACGGCCTTCGGTGGGTTCGTCGACATCGGCGACCTGGTGGCCAACGCGGTGGTGGGGTCCCGGTTCGGCCTGTCGCTGGTTTGGGTCGTGGTCGTGGGCATCGTCGGCATCTGCCTGTTCGCGGAGATGTCGGGCAGGATCGCCGCCGTCTCCCAGCGGCCGGTCTTCGACCTGGTCCGCGAGCGGCTCGGCCCCCGCGCCGGCCTCGTGAACCTCGGCGCCTCGTTCTTCATCAACGCGCTCACGCTGGCCGCCGAGATCGGCGGCGCGTCGCTCGCGCTGGAGCTCGCCACCGGCGTGAACTACCTGCTGTGGGTCCCGCTCGTGGCGCTGGTCGCGTGGCTCGTGATGTGGCGGGTCAAGTTCGAGACGATGGAACGGATCTTCGGCCTCATGGGCCTGGGTCTCGTGGTGTTCCTGGTCGCGCTCTGGAAGCTCGGGCCCGACTGGGGGGAGCTCGCCCACCAGCTCACCCGGCCGCCGCAGGACGAGGGACTGCCGACGTACTTCTACTACGCGATCGCGCTGCTCGGCGGGGCCATGACGCCGTACGAGGTGTTCTTCTTCTCCTCGGGCGGCGTGGAGGAGCGCTGGACGTCGAAGGACCTGGTCACCGAGCGGGCCAACGTGTTCGTGGGCTTCCCGCTGGGTGGGCTGCTGTCGATCGGCATCGCCGCCTGCGCGGCCACGCTGTTCATGCCGGTGGAGGCCGTGCCCGACTCGCTCGGGCAGATGGTGCTCCCGGTGGCGGCCGGCCTCGGGAAGGTCGCGCTCGGCGTGGTGATCCTCGGCGTGTTCGCCGCGACGTTCGGCGCCACCCTGGAGACGGCGCTGTCGTCGGGGTACTCCCTGAGCCAGTACTTCGGCTGGCAGTGGGGCAAGTACGTGCAGCCGGCGCGGGCCGCCCGGTTCCACGTCGTGGTCCTCGCCGTGACGATCGTGGCGACCGCCCTCATCCTCACGACGATCGACCCGATCATGGTGACCGAGTACTCCCTCGTGTTCTCCGCGGCCGCCCTCCCGTTGACGTACCTGCCGGTCCTCATGATCGCCAACGATCCCGACTACATGGGGGACAAGGTCAACGGCAGGTTCAGCAACGCGCTGGGCATGGTCTACATGGTGCTGCTGCTCGTGGTGGCGGTGGCGGCCGTCCCGCTGATGCTTGCGACGAAGGCGGGCCAATGACGCGGGGGCACGGACGACCCGGAGGTGGCGGAGCGATGACCGAGCACGCGCGGACCCTGCACGCCCGCCTCCACCTGCTCGACCGCCAGGTCGCCTCCACCGACGAGGACCGCCTGATCTGCAAGGTCGACGACCTGGAGGTGCGGACCGGCGACGGCCCGTTCCCGTACGTCACGGCGATCCTGTCCGGGCCGCTCGCGCTCGGGCCGCGCATCGGCGGGGTGGCCGGGTGGCTGATGGCCGAGGTCGACCGCCTGTTCAGGGACGACCCGTCCGGCGAGCCGTACCGGATCGCGATGGGCCGGGTCACGGAGATCGGCAGCGCGGTCAGGGTCGCGGGGCAGCCGCGTGACCTGGCCCTGGAGCGGTGGCTGGCCCGCAACGTCGTCGGCCGCATCCCCGGGGCGCCGAGGCCCGAGCACGAGGAGGACGCCGCAACCGAACCGGAGGCCCTGGAGGCCCAGGAGGTCGCGGAGGGCCGGGCGCGGCGGGAGGACGGGGAGACGCTGCGCATGAGCACGCTGCTCGCGCGTGTCGTCCGCGACGATTCCGGAAATGTCGTAGGCAATGTGGTCGACGTGCGTCTGGTCCAGGATGGACCCCTGCTGGACGGGGTCCAATTGGCATTCCGCCTCGCGGGGTTCGTCGTCGCGCGGCGGCGGGCCGGGCAGCTGTTCGGCTACGAGCGGGCGCACCGGGACGGGCACCCGGCGCTGGTGGCCGCCGTCGTCCGGCGCCTGCACGGGGAGATCAGGTACGCGGACTGGGATGAGGTGGCGTCCCTGGGGGACGGCGAGGTGCGGCTGCGGGTGCCGTGGGAGCGGCTGAGGATGCTGGACGACCTCTGACGGGAGGGGTGGGGCGTGCGGGGGCCGGGATCGGATGTCAATAAGGTCGGGGGCATGGATCTGGCTTCCGCGTTCCCGGCCATGCTGCGGACGGCAGACGGCGTCCGGATCGACGCCGCGCACACCCCCAACAGCTCGCTCGACCTCGGCATCGTGGTGGCGCACGGCTTCACGGGGTCCTGGCGGGAGCGCCCGTCCCGCCGGATCGTGCACGTCCTGTCCCGGTACGGCGGCGTGGTGTCGTTCGACTTCCGGGGGCACGGCCGCTCGGCCGGCCGCACGACGGTGGGCGACCTGGAGATCCTCGACGTGGACGCGGCGGTCAAGCACGCGCGGGCCATCGGCTACAGGCGGCTCGTCACCGTGGGCTTCTCGATGGGCGCCGCGGTGGTCGTCCGCCACGCCGGGCTGCACGGCGGGGTCGACGCCGTGGTGTCGGTCAGCGGCCCGGCCCGCTGGTACTACCGGGACACCAAGCCGATGCGGCAGGTCCACTGGGCCATCGAACGGTGGCACGGGCGGCTCGCGGCCCGGGTCGTCAAGGGCACCCGGATCGCGGGCGGCGTCTGGGACCCGGTCCCGGTCCCGCCGTACGAGGCGGCGGCGATGATCGCGCCCACGCCGCTGCTGGTCGTGCACGGCGACGCCGACCCGTTCTTCCCCCTGGAGCACGCCTACCAGATCTACGACAACGCGCGGGAGCCGAAGGAGCTGTGGATCGAGCCGGGGTACGGTCACGCGGAGAACGCGGCCACCCCTGACCTCATCCGCAAAATTGGTCTCTGGATTTCGCGAACCAAATCCCGATAAGGGTCGTCTATGGGAGGTGTGCGGGTCCGTCAGGGTTCGCGCACCGCCGGTTTACGGGGATCGGCGCACACCCTCCGGGGTGTGGCCCAGCGTCGCGGGGGCGCGCTGGGCGGCCCCGGTCCCGCCAACGACGCACGGCGGGACCGGGGCGCATCACCCGGGCCCCGCCGCGAACGCACGGCGCCGCCGCGCCCCGGTCCGGCCGCGAGCGCGCGACGGGACCGGGCGGACGACCCCGGATCAGCCCAGGCGGGCGATCGACTTGGTCTCCAGGTAGGTCTCCAGGCCCTCCGGGCCGAGTTCCCGGCCGAGGCCGCTGGCCTTGTAGCCGCCGAAGGGCGTGTTCGGGTCGAGCGTGTGCATCATGTTCACGCCGTACGTCCCGGTGCGGACCCGCCGGGCGACGTCCATGCCGCGCTCCGTGTCGCCCGTCCAGACCGTGCCCGACAGGCCGTAGTCGCTGTCGTTGGCGATCCGGACCGCGTCGTCCTCGTCGTCGTACGGGATCACCGTGAGGACCGGGCCGAAGATCTCCTCGCGGGCGATCCGCATGTCGTTGGTGGCCCCCGCGAAGACGGTCGGCGCGACGTACCAGCCCCGGTCGAACGGCCGGTCGAGACCGCCGACGACCGGCTTGGCGCCCTCCTCCAGCCCGGATCTGATGTAGGCCTCGACCCGCTCCTGCTGGCGCCGGGCGACCATCGGGCCGATCCCGGTGGCCGGGTCGGCCGGGTCGCCCACCCGCTGGCCCGTCACCATGTCGGCGACGGCCTGGACGACCTCGTCGTACCGGGACCTGGAGGCGAGGATGCGGGTCTGGGCGACGCAGGCCTGGCCGTTGTTCATCAAAGAGGCGATGGACAGGAAGCCCATGGCGGACGGGAGGTCGCAGTCGTCCAGGACGATCGCGGCGGACTTGCCGCCCAGCTCCAGCGTGCACCTCTTGAGCTGCTCACCGCAGATGGCCGCGATCCGCCGTCCCGCGGCGGTCGACCCGGTGAAGGCCACCTTGTCCACGCCGGGGTGCGAGACCAGGTGCTCGCCCGCCTCGCGCCCGGCCGCGACGATGTTGACCACGCCGGCGGGGATGCCGGCGTCCTTGACCATCTCGGCGAGCAGGTAGGAGTCGAGCGGCGTCTCGGGAGCGGGCTTGATCACGACGGTGCAGCCCGCGACGAGCGCCGGGGCGAGCTTGGTCATGATGACGAACTGCGGGACGTTCCACGGCACGATCGCCGCGACGACGCCGACCGGCTCCCGGCGGACGACCACCGGGCCGAACATGCCGGGCCGCTCCTCCTCGACCCGGTAGTCGGCGCCGAGCCCGGCGTAGTACCTGAGCATGCCGAGCGGCTGCGGCGCCTGCGCCATCTGCGAGAACGTGATGGGCGAGCCCATCTCCAGCGTGATGGTCTCGGCGAGCTCCCCCTGCCGGGACTCGTAGATGTCGGCCAGCCTGCCCACGACGGCGGCGCGCTCGGCCATGGTCATGCGCGGCCAGGGTCCGTTGTCGAAGGCCTCACGGGCCGCGGCGACCGCGCGGTCCATGTCGGCGGGCGTGCCGTCGGGAACCCGGGCGACCACCTCCTCGCTGTGCGGGGAGATCACCTCGATGACGTCCGTGCCCGCGGGGGCCACCCAGTCGCCCCCGATGAACAGCTTGTCGTGCTGCAGCATGTCCCTGCCTCCTGATCGGGCTCGCGGGGCCGCGCACCCAGACAGACCGAACCATGTTCTGTCCGGCCTTGGCAAGAGCCGGTCCCACTGTCCGGTCCCCTCCTGCCGCCGCCCGAAGGCCGCCGCCGTCCCGGCCCCCGCCCCAAGGCCGCGACCGTCCCGGCCCCCGCGCGACGGCGGGGGCCGGGACGGGCCGGTCAGGGAAGCGTGCGGCCGAGCAGGTGGGTCATCGCCCGGCGGACCAGGTCGGTCCGCATGGCCTGCGTGGTCGCGCCCTCGGCCCCGAAGCCGAAGTAGACCGTGTCCTTCGTGGTGATGCCCGCTCCGTCGTCGAGGGACCGGTCGCTGCGCGCCCAGTCGTTGAGCGCGACGGCCGACCCGGGCGGCGGCCCGGCGACCGTCCACCCGCCGAGGTCGCCCTCGAACGACGTCTGCGACAGCGTCGCGCCGTCGGCCGTGACCGTGGCGTCGTCCAGCCAGACGCCGAGGCCCTGCGTGCCCCAGTCGCTGATGTAGGAGATGGACACCTCGACCTTCTTGCCCGCGTACGCCGTCAGGTCGACCGACCACTGCTGCCAGCCCTTGGACGAGCCGCTCGCCGCGTTCCATGCGCCGGTCGTGCCGGTCGGCGTGCAGGACGAGACGCCGTCGTAGGTCTGGTAGTGCGCGGTGAACGGGTGGATGTCCACCCAGCCGCTCCCGCAGCTGTCGCCCGGCTCCTGGGAGGTGTGCCCGTTGCGGTCGGGCAGCGTGGTCCAGTCGTCCTGGCCGGCCGTGTGCGCCTCGACCGTCAGGAAGTCCCAGTTGGGCTCGGTGTCGTACGACGCCCAGAAGGACAGGGCGCCGCTGCTCCTGCCGGTGAGGTCGATCGTGGTGGTGAGGCGCTTGTAGGAGACGTCGGCCTGGCCGCTCTGCACGGCCCACGAGCCGGTGTGCGGGGCGAAGGGCGCGCCCGCGCCGTACTGCCACTTGAGCGGCGCCGCGCTCGCGAACTGCGGGAAGCGGTCGGGCGGCAGCACCGAGGAGGTGCTGACGAACGCGGAGGTGTGGTCCTGGTTGCCGGCGGAGTCGCCGCCGTTGAGGGTGCCGAGGAACCCGGTGAACGCCCCGCCCGCGCCCTTCAGCGGCAGCGTCGCGCCGTCCGCGTCCTGGCCGCCGCCGTCCACGAACGTGTAGGCGCCCAGGTAGTACTGCACGAAGTCGTTGCTCAGGGCAAGGCACGGCGGCTTGGTCCGGGTGGTGCACTCCGGCTGGGCCGGGTAGTCGGGCTCGTACCAGTACGAACCGTTGACGTTTTGGGCGTAGAGCGCGTACTTGCCGGTGGCCAGCAGCTTGCCGCCCTCGTTCAGGTAGTCGCGGAAGGCCAGTTCCAGGGCCTCGGCGAGGTTGGCGGCGGTGCCGCCGGGCTGGGTGGCCGCCCGGGGGATGATGTCGTCGCCCGTCTCCCACACCACGGCTTTGTAGTGGCTCAGCACTCCGAGCGGGTCGGGCGCCTTGCGGCCGTGGGTGTCCACGTCGTACACGTCGGAGGAGTAGCCGGCCTGCGAGAGGGCCTTCGCGTAGGCGTCGGCGTACTTGGCCGCGGTCGCGCCCTGGGCGGGGCTCGCCCCGGTGACGTCCTCCGCGGCGACGATCAGCACCGTGCCGCCGATGTCGGCCGACACCGTGTAGGTGAAGTCCTGGCTCTTCTTCGTGGGCGAGGCGAACCACACCTTCACGCTGTCACCGGGCCGGGCGCCCTTGACCGTGCCCCTCAGCCGGTGGAAGTAGGTGTCGTAGCCGCCGCCGTAGCGCTCGCCGCCCTTCCACTCGCCGGTGGGCGCGGTGCGGACCGGGCCGCCGTTGATCTGGTAGCGCAGCAGGACGGGTCCCAGGTTCCGCTTGGCGTCCACCTGGACGACCTGGTCCCTGCCGTAGCTGGTGTCGAACGTGTTCACCACGAAGTCGGGCACCGTGTTGCCGAGGTGGCTGACCGGGTCGCTGAGATCGCGCGCCGACGTGAGCACGTCGAGCGCGAACGGCAGCTGCTTCTCGAACTCGGCCTGGACCAGCGCCTCGTCGTCGGGGAAGACGAACCCGCAGCCCTCGCAGCCCTCGTCGAGCTCCGGCGTCCAGGCGAGCGTGCCGTAGGCCGCGTGCGCGTGATCGGTGGTCTCGCCGTTCGTGGTGTACAGCTCGGCGCCCACGCCGGGGTCGAACCCCGGGACGGCCGGCTTCTCGTCGGTCCCCGTCAGCGCCAGGTAGACCGGGTCGTCCGCGGTGGTGGTCTCCACCTGCCAGCCCTCCGGGTAGAGCAGCAGCGGCCCGTACGAGTGGTAGTTGACCTGGGCCTTGAACCGCAGCCGCCGGAGCAGGCCGTCCATCGCCCGCGTCTCGGGCTCGGAGGCGGGGGCCGTGCCCCGGTACGTCTCGCTGCTCAGGACGCTGGACGAGCCCTCCTCGTCATACCCCCACTTGGTGGGGAAGTTCCGGTTGGGGTCGACGCCGTCGTTGCCCGTGATCCGCCCGTCGCCGTCGTTGTCGCGCAGGGTCTTGCGCCACAGGCGGTTGCCCTCGGTGAAGGTGAAGTCGTAGCCGTCGGGGTTGGCCACCGGCACGAACCACACCTCGGTGGTCCCCAGCAGCCGGGAGACGTCCGGCGTGGCCTTGTTCGCGACCAGATACTTCAGCAGCCGCATGTCGACCTCGGTGGAGATCCACTCGCGGGCGTGCTGGGTGGCCGAGTAGAGCACGGACGGCCGGGCGCCGTCGGGCAGGACGCGGGCCTGCCTGGTGAGCCTGAGCGCGAGGATGTCCTTGCCCTGCAGGGATCTGCCGATCGACTCCAGCTTCGCGACGTCCTTGTTCGCGTCGGCGATGGCCCTGAGCTGGTCGGCGATGCCGCCCTTCTCCGAGTAGGACCTCCAGACCGTGTAGCCGCCGGCCGCCTGCGCCCGGGCCGCCTGCAACTGGGTCTGGCCCTGCGGGTTGCGCACCGGCTCCGGCCGCAGGCCGAGGGACCGGAGCTTCCTGACCTCGCCCGGCGTGGCGGTCAGCTCGACGTGCTCGCGGTCGCCGGTGAGGCGGCGCTGGACGACATCGAATCCCTTCTGGGCCAGCGTCCCGGAAGTGCCGGGCGCGCTGTCGAGCTGGTAGAGGTCGATCTGGTCGGCGGGAGGGAGGGGGTCGCCCTGGTCGGCCTGGGCCGGGAGGACCGGCGTCAGGAGCGCCGCGGCGAGAGCGGCGGCGGCCAGGGCCGGGACGGTCACTCGTCGGGACATCGAGGAGCCCTTCGTGAGGGTGACGATCACCCGAATCTCGCCCGGAGTCAGCGGGCGTGCAAGTGGTCGTGAGGAGACGGGTAAGTCTCGAATCGATCACGGAAACATCTACATTAATCACGACAAGTGACCGCGAACTGTGCGATTGCTCGCTTTCAGCCCATCGGTTTCTCCTGTTCCGGTAGCAGGCATAAAGATCGCCTTCTATAGTTTCGGACCGGATCCGAGTGGAGGTCGACGTGCGGTCGGGACGCTGGGCCGGGCTCGCGGCGGTCGCCGCCGCGCTGCTCGCCGCGCTCTCCGTTCCGGCTGGGTCCCCCGCGCAGGCGGACCCGGACCAGCAGGCCAAGCTGCGCCGCCTCACCAAGGAGGCCGCCGACCTGTCCAAGGCGTACCGGGGCGAGATCGTGAGCCTGGAGGACGCGCAGCTGGCGGTGGACAAGGCGGCCAAGCGGGTCAAGAAGCTCAAGGTCGACCTGCGGGGCGCGGAACGTCAGGTGGCCGAGTTCGCCCAGACGGCCTACATGGGCGGCGGCTTCGACCCGTCGCAGTTCTTCACCATGACGGCCGACCTCGGCTCGCTGTCCACGTTCGCGTACCTGTCCAGCGCGAAGTCCGAGCGCCTCACCAGCATCCAGTGGCTCATCGGCCAGCAGCAGAAGGCGGCCAAGGACGCCGACGCCGAGATCGACCGCCTCCAGGCGCACATCAAGGAGCTCAAGGCCAAGCAGCGCGAGGTCGAGACCAAGATGGCCAGGTACGGCTTCCAGACGCCGGACGCCGGGACCGGGCTCACCGCCCGCCTGGTCACCGTACGCAACGCCATCATGCAGAACTTCCCGATGCCGTTCGGCGTCGGCTGCCTGCGGCCGGGTGACCCGGGGGAGCACGGCAAGGGCCGGGCCTGCGACTTCATGATGAGCGGCGGCGGCCGGATGCCCGACGCCACCGCCAAGGCCCGCGGCGACGCCCTCGCCCAGTGGTGCATCGAGCACGCCCAGCAGTACGGAATCATGTACATCATCTGGCAGCAGCGCTTCTACGACATGCGCACGGGCACGGGGTGGCGCATGATGGCCGACCGGGGCGGGATCACCGCCAACCACTACGACCACGTGCACGTGTCGGTGCTCTGACAGGCGTCCCCGGCGCGGGCGTCTCAGGAGCGGGCGGCGATCCGCTCCCTCAGCCAGTGGTACGACGCCTTGGGCGTGCGCCTCTGGGTCTCGAAGTCCACGTGGACCAGGCCGAACCGCTGATGGTAGCCCTCGGCCCACTCGAAGTTGTCGAGCAGCGACCAGACGAAGTAGCCGCGGAGGTCCACGCCCTCGACCCGCTCCGCCGCCGCGATGTGGCCGTCGAGGTAGGCGATCCGCTCCTGGTCGTCGATCCCCTCGTACGAGCAGCCGTTCTCGGTGACGTAGACGGGCGGGAGGGCCTCGCCGTACCGGGCCGCGAGGCCTTCGAGCAGCTCGCGCAGGCCCTCCGGCACGACCGGCCACCCGAACGCCGTGGTGGGGTAGCCGGTGATCCCCGCGTCCCGGAACGGCAGGCCGTCGGCGCCGGGACCCGCGATGCGCGTCGGGTTGTAGTAGTTGACCCCCAGGCCGTCGAGCGGCTGGGCGATCGTCTCCAGGTCGCCCGGGCGTACCACGTCCAGCCCGTCGATCCCGTACGCCGACAGATCGGGATAGGCGCCGAGGAGCACCGGGTCGTTGAACAGCCGGTTGTGCAGGGTGTCGTAGGCGTCCGCGGCGGCCCTGTCCTCCTCGGAGCCGGAGGCCGGCCACACCGGCGTGCAGTTGTTGGTGACCAGCACCTGCCGCGCGCCGGCCGCGCGGAGCGCCTGGACGGCCAGGCCGTGGCCGAGCAACTGGTGGTGGGCGACCGGCAGCGCGTCGAGGAAGAGCGTCCTCCCCGGCGCGTGCATCCCGAGCCCGTATCCGAAGACCATGTGGACGAACGGCTCGTTCAGCGTGATCCACATGTCGACCCGGTCGGACAGCCGCTCCGCCACGACGGCGGCGTAGTCGGCGAAGCGTCCCGCGGTGTCCCGGGACAGCCAGCCGCCCTCGTCCTCGAGCGCCTGCGGCAGGTCCCAGTGGAAGAGCGTGGGGACGGGCGTGATCCCCCGCTCGTGGAGGGCGTCCACCAGACGGTCGTAGAAGTCGAGCCCGGCCGGGTTGACCGCTCCGTACCCCGAGGGCAGCACCCGCGGCCAGGCGATCGAGAACCGGTAGGCGTTCAGCCCCGCGCCGGCCATCAGCGCCACGTCCTCGGCCCAGCGGTGGTAGTGGTCGCAGGCCACGTCGCCGGTGTGCCCGTCGCGGACCCGCCCCGGCTCATGGGAGAAGGTGTCCCAGATCGACGGGCCGCGGCCGTCCTCCCGGACGGCCCCCTCGATCTGATAGGACGCGGTGGCCGTACCCCAGAGGAACATGTTTCGCCCTCCCGTTTCATGAGCGAAACTCATGTTAACCCGCGCTCCACGTCGTGGGGAGAGAATGACGGACATGACGAGTGTCACTGGGGGAACGTTGCGTCGCAGGCCCGCCCAGCGCCGCAGCCAGGAGCGGGTCGAGCGGATGCTCGACGAGTGCGCCCGGCTGCTCGACGAGGTCGGGTACGAGGGCCTCACCACCAAGGAGGTCGCCCGCCGGGCCGAGGTTCCCATCGGGACCTTCTACCAGTTCTTCAGTGACAAACAGGCCCTCGTGCGCGCGCTCGCGCTGCGCAACCTCGACGCGTTCCTCGACCGCGTCGCCACCCGGCTGGCCGCCGAGCCGCTCTCGGGCTGGGCCGGCGCCGTCGACCTCGGCATCGACGAGTTCGTCCGGATGAAGCGGACCACGCCCGGGTTCGGGGTGGTCGACTTCGGCGAGGTCCTGGCCGCGCCCGGCGGGCCCGCTCTGCCGGGCACCCAGCGGATGCTCGACGAGGCCCTGGAGAACAACGTCGTCGTGGCCGACCGGCTGCGCACGCTCATGGTCGACCTGCTCGGCGTCCGCCCGGACGACGGCCTGGCCCGCGCTTTCGTCGTCGCCGTCGAGGCCGCCGACGCCGTGCTCAAGCTTGCCTTCCGCGCCCACCCGGACGGCGACCCCGACCTCATCGCCGAGTGCAAGCGCCTCGTCCGCCGTTACCTGTCCGGCCACCTCGGCTGACCGTCGCCCCCGGCTCCGCCGCCGACGGAGGCGATGCGGCCCCGCCGCGGGCGGAGGCGGTGCGGGCTTGCCGCTGGCGGAGGCGGTGCGGGCTTGCCGTGGCGAGGTCGTCGCCCGGACCGCTCGGCGGTCCGGGCGACAGCGGCCGGGCGGTCCTGATCAGGCGGGGGCGTCGAGGCGGGCGATCTGGGCGGGCTCGAGCTTGACCTCGGCGAGCAGCTCGTCGAGCTGGGCGAGCGAGCTGACCCCGACGATCGGGACGACGTCCTGGGCCCGCAACCACGCGAGGACGACCTGGTTGGGGGTGGCGCCCAGCTCGTCGGCCACCTCCCGCAGCACCGCGAGCCGCCGGGTCGTGCCCGGGTGGTCGTAGTGCTCCGGCAGGGGCTTGCGCGCGTACGCCCCGGCGAGCAGCGAGGTGTAGACCCACAGTGCCAGGCCCTCGGATCGCACGTAGTCGAGGGTCTCCTCGCTCACCTGGACGTGGCCGCCCTCGGGCAGGCGGACGCCCGGCCGGGGCCGCAGATAGGAGTGGCGGAGCTGGACGTGTGTGTACGGCGTCAGCCCGCGGGCGGCCGCCAGCGCCCGGGCCCGGTCGAGCCGCCAGGTGGCGTGGTTGCTCGCCCCGAGCTGCCGCGCCCTGCCCTCCCGCACCAGCTCGCCGAAGACGGCCACGGTCTCCTCGAGCGGGACCGATCTGTCCTCGATGTGCGCCCAGTACACGTCGACTCCGTCGACTCCGAGCCGGCGCAGGCTGCCCTCCATGGCGGCCCGGACGGCGGCGGCCGACAGGCCCTCGGCCGAGCCGAGCGTCCGGTCGCCGGGCACGGTCGGCCGTCCGCCGACCTTGGTGCTGATCACCACCTGGTCGCGGTTGCGGCGCGAGGCGAGCCAGCGGCCGATGGTGGTCTCGCTCTCGTCGCCGGTCGCGCCGTCCAGCCAGAACGGGTAGTTGTCGGCGGTGTCGATGATCGTCCCGCCCGCGTCGACGAACCGGTCGAGGATGGCGAACGACGTGGGCTCGTCCACGGTGGTCCCGAACGGGATGGTCCCCAAAGCGATTGTCATGCCGGCAACCCTGCCGCCTGGAGTGCACTCCACCTCAAGCCCGAAGCCCGCCCGTGTGCCAGGATCGACGGCGTGGCCGTGTACACACCTGGACAGGTCGTCGAGGAGACCGGGTTCAGCCTCGACACCCTGCGTTACTACGAACGGATCGGGCTGCTTGAGCCCATCGGACGCACAGCGTCGGGTCAGCGGCGGTTCACCGAGGAGGACGTGGCCTGGCTGGGCATGATCCGGTGCCTGCGCGACACCGGCATGCCGATCGCGGAGATGCTGCGCTTCGCCCGGCTCGTCCGGCAGGGCGACCGGAGCATCCGGGACCGGATCGTGGTGCTGGCCGACCACGACCGGAAGGTCGAGGCGCAGATCGCGGACCTGCGCCAGAAGCAGCAGGCCATCCAGCGCAAGATCGCCTATTACCGTGACGTCCTGTCCATCCCGGACGGGCTGCGCGGCCGCGAGGAGGAGCCCGCCTCCTGACTCAGGCGGTGCGGTAGGCCTGGGCCTGGAGGTTGTACAGCTCGGCGTAGAGGCCGTCGACCGTCATCAGCTCCTCGTGCGTGCCCTGCTCGCGCACCTGGCCGTGGTCGAGCACGTAGATCCGGTCGGCGTACCGGACGCTGGCGAGGCGGTGCGTGATGAGCAGGACCGTGCGGCCGTCGGCGTGCTGCCGGATGCGCTCGAACAGCGCGTGCTCAGCCCGGGCGTCGAGCGCGGCCGTCGGCTCGTCGCAGATCAGCAGCGGGGCGTCGCGGTAGAAGCCCCGGGCGACGGCGATCCGCTGCCACTGGCCGCCGGACAGCTCGTGGCCGTCCTTGAAGCGGCGGTCGAGCAGCGTGCGGTAGCCGTTCGGCAGCTCCGCGATGACCTGGTCGGCGCCCGCGACCTGGGCGGCGCGGACCACCTCGTCCTCGCCCTTGTCCATGCCCATGGTGATGTTGTGCCGGGCCGTCAGCGGCCAGCGGGTGTGGTCCTGCGCGATGACCGCGATCCTGCTCCTCAGCGTGTCGGGGTCGACCTCGCGCAGGTCGACGTCGTCCCACAGCACGCGGCCGCCGTCCGGCTCGTAGAGCCCGGCGAGGATCTTCGCGAGCGTCGACTTGCCCGAGCCGTTCTCTCCGACGAGGGCCACCACTTCGCCCCTATCGATGCGGATCGACACTCCACGCAGGGCCTGAGTTGCGGAAGCTGGGTAGGAAAAGGTGATGTCCTCGACGGTCAGGTGCCGGAAACCTGGGGGCGCTTCCCTGGTGCGGCCGCTGGGGATTCGCGACTCCGCTTCAGAGACGAAGTCGATGAAGTCGGTGAAGTAAAGCCCCTGCTCGTAAAGCCTGTTGGTGGCGTACATGAAGCTCGCCAGTGAGGCCTGCCCGGACCGGATGGCGAGCACGGCGGTGCCGGCGACCGCGAGCGGAACGGCTCCGATCGCGAGTAGCACGCCGAGCGCCACGTACACGGCGGCCTGGCCGATGCCGCCCAGGCCCTCACCCATGATCCTGGCATAGGTCTGCCGCCTGGCCAGGTCGAGCATCACCCGCTGCTCGCCGCGCGCGACGGAGTCGAACATCCGCAGCAGGAAGCCCCGCATCGTGAACGAGCGCACCTCGGCGGCGGTGTCCTTGTCCGCCAGGAGCTCCTCGATGATCCACTTGCGCCGGCGCGCCGGGATGAGCAGTAGATCGGTCCGGTAGCCCATCCGGGCCGAGCGGACCGCCGCCCAGGCGTCCGGAAGGACGGCGAGCAGGAGCAGAAGGAGCAGCACGGGGTGGAGCACGCCCAGAACACCGGCCGCGGCGGCGATGCCGACGGCGCCGGTGAGGACGTCGATGGTGGTGGTTACCACCATCGAAGCCATCGACATGCCGCGCAGGCGCGCCCGCTGCAGCGCGTCGTGGAATTCGGGGTCGTCGAAGCAGACGAGGTCGACGAGGCTGGTCAGGCCGTACAGCCGCTCCTCGCTGATCCGTTCGACCTGCGGGTCGAGCCTGGACTGGGCCCAGCCCGCACCCGCCTGCAGCGCCGTGCGGGCCGCCGCTGCGAGGCCCACCAGCAGAAGGCTGGGCAGTGCAGCCCGGATCCGCTCCGGTGTGGGGCCGGCCTCGAACAGCGCCGTCAGCACACCCGTTGTGGCCAGCAGTCCGAAGGCCGTGAACACACCGCCGAGGATGCTCAGGATGACACTGACGAGCGTGTCGCGCGGGCTCGCCTCCCACGCCATGGCCAGAGCCTGGCGGATCAGGCCGGGCAGCCGACGCGCCATCGTCATGAAGCCGAGCACGGCCATGGTGTCGCCGTGGCGGAACCACAACGGCGAGTCGACCTCGGCCAGAGTCGGGAGGTCGTCCTCGGAATCCGCTTGCGTCGTCACCGTCATGGGAGCAGTGTGTGCGCCCGCACCGACATTTCCCACGGTCGTCCGGGTCAGGCCCTCGTATGCAGAGACGTTATCCGGACAAACTTGACGCCGCATGGTCGGAAGTGGGTTGATTGGGCCTGCTGACAACGTTGTCAGCGGCCTTGTGATCGGGGGGGCCTTTTCTTCACCAATCCCGAAGGGAATGTTGCGATGAGACGACGGTGGATGGCGGCCGTCGCGGTCTCTGTGGCAGGTCTGCTCACTCTGTCCGCCTGTGGAAAGGGCGACGACAAGGCGAGCGGAGGCGGTCAGGCCGCGCAGAAGAAGGTCGAAGTCTTCTCGTGGTGGACGGGCCCCGGTGAGTCCGACGGCCTCAAGGCGATGCGCCAGATCTTCGCCAAGCAGTACCCGCAGTTCACCTTCTTCGACGCGGCCGTCGCGGGCGGCTCCGGCGACCAGGCCCGCGCGCTGCTGTCGAGCAAGCTGCAGGCCAACCAGCCCCCGGACACCTTCCAGGGCCACGCCGGCGCCGAGCTCCAGGGCTACATCAAGGGCGGCAAGCTGGAGTCCCTGAACTTCCTGTACGACGAGCTGAAGCTCAGGGACGTGCTGCCGCAGCAGCTCGTCGACCAGATCTCCGTGCAGGGCCAGATCTACTCGGTGCCGGTGAACATCCACCGATCGAACGTCCTGTGGTACAACCCGTCCGTCCTCAAGGACGCCGGGATCTCCGCGGCGCCGAAGACGATGGACGAGTTCATCGCCGATCTCGGCAAGGTGAAGAAGACCGGCAAGATCCCGCTGTCGATCGGTTCGCAGTGGACGCTGGTGCACCTGCTGGAGAGCGTGCTGTGCGGCTCGCTCGGCACCGACGTCTACAACCAGCTGTGGACGGCCAACTCGGACTGGTCGAACGCCAACGTCACCAAGGCGCTGGAGAACTACAAGACCGTCCTGTCGTACGCCGGCACCCCGCAGGACGACTGGCAGCCGGCCGCCAAGCAGGTGGCCGACGGCGACGCGGCGTTCAACATCATGGGTGACTGGGCTTACGGGTACTTCCAGAACCCGGCTCCCGGCGGCATCGGCAAGACCGCGCACAAGGACTTCGACTGGGCGGCGTCCCCGGGCACGGACGGCACGTTCATGTGGCTGTCGGACAGCTTCACGCTGCCGAAGGGCGCGCCCAACCGCGACGGCGCGATCGCGTGGCTGAAGGTGGCGGCCAGCAAGGAGGGTCAGGACGCGTTCAACCCGCTGAAGGGCTCGATCCCGTCGCGCAAGGACGCCGACACGTCCCTCTACAAGGACTACCTGGCCTGGAGCCTCCAGCAGTGGGCGTCCGACAAGCTGGCCGGGTCGATCCAGCACGGCGTCGTGGCCAACGACCAGTGGCGCACCGCGATCACCGACGCCGTCGGCCTGTTCCAGCAGGACCAGGACGTGGCCAAGCTCCAGCAGGCGCTGGTGGCCGCGGCCAAGGCCAGCGGCCAGTAGCCGATCTCCGGTACGGCCCACGCCCCGACGCCTGCCGCCCGGGCGTGGGCCGTACGTGACTTCTGAGAGGTGCATGTGACGCGGGTGCGCAGATGGCTGCCCGGGCTGCTCCTGGTGTCGCCGTCCATCATCCTCATCGCGGTCTTCGTGTACGGCCTTCTGGGGTGGAACTTCAGGGTCGCGATGACCGACAAGCACGACGAGATCGCCGAGATCCCGGGACACTTCGTCGGCCTCGCCAACTTCACCGGCATCTGGAGCGAGGAGCGCTGGGGCCTGTCGGTCCGGCACGCCCTGGTCTTCACCGTCGTGTTCGTCGGCGGCGCGCTCGTCCTCGGCTGGTTCCTGGCGTTCCTGATGGAGAAGGGGATCCGGGCCGAGAGCGGCTTCCGCGCCGTCTACCTGTTCCCGATGGCCATCTCGTTCATCGCCACCGGCGTCGTGTGGCGGTGGCTGATGAACAGCGGGACCGGGGAGCACGCGGGCGGGCTCAACCGGCTGTTCCACTACCTCGGGCTCGACGTCCTGCAGTGGCAGTGGTTCCGCGACCCCGACTGGGGGATGGCCGCGATGGCGATCCCCGCGATCTGGCAGATGTCCGGATACATCATGGCGCTCTTCCTCGCCGGCTTCCGTGGCGTGCCGGAGGAGCTGCGCGAGGCCGCGCGTGTCGACGGATGCAGCGAGTGGCAGGTCTACCGGCACGTCATCCTGCCGATGCTGCGCCCGGTGACGCTGTCCGCCCTGATCATCCTCGGGCACATCTCGCTGAAGGTCTTCGACCTCGTCGTGTCCGTGTCCGGAAAGCAGATCATCACGGACGTGCCCGCGACCTTCATGTGGACGGCCGTGTACGACTCCCACGACCCGGCGAAGGGCGCGACGATCGCGTCCTACATCGTGCTGTCCGTCGCGGTCTTCGTCGTGCCCTACCTGATCTGGAACGCCCGTAAGGGGAACCGTTCATGACCGCGGAAGTCGTTCAGAAGGCCCCCCGCGTCGCCCCGGTGGCCCGGGCGGGAGGGCGGGGGACCACCGCCCGCTGGGTGCGGCTGGTCCTGCTGATCCTGTTCGTCGTCGTCTTCCTGCTGCCGGTCTACGTCCTGCTCGTGACCAGCTTCAAGCCGCTCAGCGAGGCCGACCCCGCCCAGGCGTGGAACCTGCCCCAGGTGTGGACCACCGAGGCGTGGAGCGTCGCCTGGGAGAAGCTCGAACCCGGCATCGTCAACAGCGTCCTGCTCGCCGTCCCGGGCTCGCTCATCTCGGCCGCCCTGGGCTCGCTGAACGGGTACGTGCTGTCGAAGTGGCGCTTCCCCGGCGCCGACGTGGTCTTCACGTTGTTCCTGTTCGGCATGTTCATCCCGTACCAGGGCGTGATGATCCCGCTCGTGCAGCTCATGGTGAACCTGGGGGACACCCTCGGCATCTCCCTGTACGGCGGCATCCCCGGGCTCGTGCTCGCCCACGTCGTGTACGGCATCCCGATCTGCACGCTGATCTTCCGGAACTACTACGTCACGATCCCGGACGAGCTGATCGAGGCCTCGCGCGTCGACGGCGCCGGCATGCTGCGCACGCTGTGGTCGATCGTGCTGCCCGTCTCCGGCCCGGCGTTCGCCGTGGTCATCATCTGGCAGTTCACCTCGATGTGGAACGACTTCCTGTTCGCCGTCTTCCTCACCGGGCCGACCTCCTGGCCCACCACGGTCATGCTCAACAACATCGCGGGCGCGGTGACGACGCCGTACAGCCAGCAGATGGCGGCGGCCATCCTGGCGTCGATCCCGACGATGCTGATCTACCTGTTGCTCGGCAGGTTCTTCATGCGCGGCCTCATGGCGGGCGCGCTCAAGGGCTGACGCTCAGGCCGGGGGCAGCTCGCCCGATCCGCGCGGGATGAGCCGCGTGGGCACCTCGGCGCGCCGCGCCGGGCCCTCGTCGCCGGACAGGCGGCCGAACAGCAGTTCGGCCGCCGTCCGGCCCATCCGCCCGGGGTCCTGCGCCACCACTGTGATCCCGAGCAGGTCGGCCGGCTCGAAGTCGTCGAACCCCACCAGGGCCAGACCCCCCAGGTACGGCTCCGCGCCGAGCCGTACGGGGGCGGGGGACAGCGCGGCGAGCGCCCGGAGCGTGTCCACGGTGAACCGGCCGTTGCCGGTGACCAGGGCGGTCGGCGGGTCGGCGGCCGCGAGCAGGCGGGCGAGGTCGGCCCGCAGCCTGTCCGGGTCGGGCGGGCCCATCGTCACCAGGCCCTCGTCGTACGGCAGGCCGGCCTCCGCCAGCGCCGCGCGGTGGCCGCGCAGCCGCTCGCGCGCCGTGAAGATCGTCGGGGAGTCGCCGAGGAAGGCGATGCGGCGATGGCCGCCCGCGACCAGATGGGCCGTCGCCGTGCGGGCGCCGCCCACGTTGTCGCACAGCACGGCGTCGGCCTCGCACCCGGCGCCCGGGGGCCGGTCGGCGAAGACCGCCCTGATGCCGTCCGCGAACTCGGGCTCCAGATAGCCGTGGTCCTGGCCGGCCGGCACGATGATCAGCCCGTCCACCCGGCGTGCGCAGAAGGCCAGCACGAGCTCGCGCTCCCGCTCCGGCGACTCACGGGACGAACCGGTGAAGAGCAGGTGGCCGTGCCGCAGCGCGACCTCCTCCACCGCCCTGCTCAGGCTGGAGTAGAAGGGGTCGGCGACGTCTTCGATCACGAGCCCGATGCTCGCGGTGCGGCCGCTTCGCAGGGTCCGGGCGCTGTCGTTGCGCCGGTAGCCCAGCAGGTCGATGGCCGCGTGGACCCGCTCGGCCGTGGCGGCGTTGACGCCGGGCTCCTGGTTGACGACACGGGAGACCGTCTTCAACGCCACCCCCGCCGCGGCCGCCACGTCGTTCATGGTCGGACGCCCGCGCCTCGTGTCTCCCACCCCCGGATCATCTCCCATATCAGGCCTGCTGACAACGTTGTCACACAGGGTGGACTCATGTGCGGCGCCGCGTCACGCGACCTCTCGTGGCCACGCATCTTCACATCTGTAGGGTTTGGGGGGTGAAAAGGGGGATTATGGCCAATAGGGGACGCGTGTTGCTGGTGGCGGGATTCGTCCTGGCCGCCC
Organism: Microbispora corallina; assembly: GCF_016863035.1. Classification (GTDB taxonomy): domain Bacteria; phylum Actinomycetota; class Actinomycetes; order Streptosporangiales; family Streptosporangiaceae; genus Microbispora; species Microbispora corallina. Next base: position 103,876 of record NZ_BOOC01000013.1, on the reverse strand, counting down.
TCAACCTCAGGCCCGCGCTGGCCGGGGTGTCGCCGCTGCTGCCGTCGGTCATGGCCGACCTCGGTCTGACCCCGTCCCAGGGCGGGGCGATCACGACGGTCATGGTGCTGTGCCTGGGCCTGCTCGGCCCGGTGGCCCCGGCGCTGGCCGGCCGGATGGGCCTCGACCGCACGCTGCTGGCGGGCCTGGTCCTCCTCGCCGCCGGGGTGGCGCTGCGCAGCGCGCCCGGCCTCGTGGCCCTGTACGCCGGCGCCGCCCTGGCCGGCACGGCCATCGCGATCATGAATGTGGCCATGCCCGGCATCGTCAAGCAGCACTTCCCCGGCCGGATCGGCCTGATGACGGGGGTCTACGTCTCGTTCCTGGTCGGCGGGGCCGCCGTGGCCTCGGCCTCGGCCGTGCCGCTCGCGGAGCGGGCGGGCTGGCGGGCCGCCGCCGGCTCGGCGGCCGTCCTCGCCCTCGCGGCCGTCGCCCTCTGGGCTCCCCAGGCCGTCCGGAGGCACGGCGGTGGCGGGCGGGCCGGGCACCGGCCGTACCGCGCCCTGCTGCGCAGCCGGACGACCTGGTTCGTCATGGCGTTCATGGGCCTTCAGTCGCTCACGTTCTACATCGTGCTGGCCTGGCTGCCGACGATCTTCCAGTCGGCCGGGATCCCCGCGGACCAGGCCGGGTATCTGCTCAGCCTGACCAACATCGCCCAGATCGCGGCCACCCTCACCGTGCCCGTGCACGCGGGGAAGGCCCTCTCCCAGGTCCCCCACGTGGTCGTGGCCGGGGTGCTCACGATCGCGGGGTACGCCGGCGTGCTGCTCGCGCCCGCGACCGTCCCGTGGCTGTGGATGATCGTGCTTGGCCTCGGGCAGGGCGCGTCGATCGCGCTCGCCCTGCTGATCATCGCGCTGCGGGCCCCGGACGCGGCCTCCGTGACGGCGCTGTCGGCCGTCGCCCAGTCGAGCGGGTACGTGCTCGCCGCCCTCGGCCCGCTGGCCATCGGCCTGCTGCACGAGGCGACCGGCGGCTGGACCGTCCCCCTGCTCGCGGGCGTCGCCGCCTGCCTCGTGCAGATCGCGACCGGCGTCGTCGCCGGTCGCCCGGCTCCCGCCGTCGTCCCGGCCGCCGCGACGGAGGAGCTGCGCTCCTGACGGCCCGCTAGCGGGGGAGCCGTTCCAGGTCGATGTCGATGGGGAAGGGCGCGTCCACGGTCATGCGGGAGTGGTGGATGCCGGTGACCTGGTAGGCGCCCGTGGCCGCGTCGAGGTCGTAGGAGTAGACGAACGGCCGGTTGCCCGAGTTCTCCACCCGCCAGAAGTGGGGGATCCCGGCGGCCGCGTAGTGCCGGGGCTTGACGTCCCGGTCGGGCTCCTCGGTCTCCGGGGCGACGACCTCGATGATCAGCCGTACCTCCTCCGGGAGGTAATAGGTCCGGGCGTCGTCGGCGGCGGCCAGGTCGTCGACGAGCGAGACGTCGGGGCAGGTGCGGCGGTGCCGGCCCAGCCGCACGTCCATCCTGCTGACCGCGACCACGTCTCCCGGCGCCTGCGCGTTGAGGACCGTGCGCAGGCCGTACAGCATGCGCTCGTGGAAGCGCATCTGCGGGGCCATGAAGATCATCGAGCCGTCGACGAGCTCGGCGTGCCTGAGGACGCCGAGCTCGCCCTCCCCGTCGTCGGAGGCCTGCGGGCCGCCGTCGTCGTCGCCGCATCCGCCGGAGCGGGGGTGGGGCCAGTCATCGAGGAGGCTCGTCATGACACCAAGGGTAGCGCCGCTGTGTAACGGCTTGTGGTCGTTGGATTACTTCCCGTCGGCGACCGGTCGGTGCGGTGCGGTGGTCAGCGGAAGGCGGCGGCGTTGCGGGCCGCCCAGTCGGCGAAGGAGCGCGGCGCGCGGCCGAGGACGCGCTCCACGTCCGGGCTGACCGCCCGCTCGGCCGGCAGCGGGTCGCCCAGGATGGCGAGCGTGCCCTCCACCACGGCCTCCGGCATGACCTCGAGCATCCGCGCCCGGGCCTCCTCCCGGCTCTGCTCGGCGAACCGGACGGGCGCGCCGACGGCGTCGCCGATCGCCGCGGCCCGCTGCCTCGGTGTGACGGCCGCGGGCCCCGTCAGCTCGTACGTCCGGCCGGTGTGGCCCGTCCTGGCCAGGGCCGCGGCCGCCACCTCCGCGATGTCGGCCGGGTCGACGGACGGCAGGCCGACGTCGCCGAACGGCGCGGCCGCCGTCCGCGAGGTACGGATCGACTCGGCCCACGCGAACGCGTTGGAGTCGAAGCCTCCCGGCCGCAGGATCGTCCACTCCAAGCCCGACCGCCGTACGGCGTCCTCGAACGCCACCGGGTGGCGGTAGGCCTCGGGCCGGGTGCCCGCGCCCTGGGACGAGAGCAGCACGACCCGGCGGACGCCCCCGGCCGCGGCGAGGCCGAGGAGGGCGTCCGGGTCGTCGCCCGCCACGAGCAGGAACAGCGCGTGGGCGCCGTCGACGGCGCCGCGCAGGCTGCCGGGGGCGGTCAGGTCGGCCCGCCGGTGCTCCACGCCGTCCGGGAGGGGGGCCGGCGTGCGGGAGACCGCCGTCACCTTCTCGCCCGCCGCGGCCAGCGTCCGCACCAGCACCCGTCCGACGTTTCCGGTCGCGCCCGTCACCACGATCATGTCTGTCTCCCTCGATATGAGTTAGTCGGCTGACTAACACGGAACCCTAGGAGAGCGCGGTCGCTGTTGTCTATAGTCAGTGAGGTGACTGACTCAACACGGGCGCGGCCGGGCAAGCGGGAGCGGCTGGCCGCCGCGGCCCAGCGGGTGCTGCACGAGCAGGGCGTGGAGCGGACGACGCTCGCCGACATCGCGCGGGCGGCCGACGTCCCGGTGGGGAACGTCTACTACTACTTCAAGACCAAGGACCAGCTGGTCGAGGCGGCCATCGGCGCGCACGCCGGCGACCTGCGCTCGGTGCTCGACGCGCTCGACGGGCTGCCGGCGCCGCGGGAGCGGCTCACCGCGCTCCTGCGTGGATGGGTGGCGCAGCGCGAGGTCGCGGCGCGGTACGGCTGCCCCACCGGGACCCTGGCCTCCGAGCTCGACAAGCGCGACGACGGCCTCGACCGGGCCGTGGCCGGGGTCATGCGGGTGCTGCTCGACTGGGCCGAGGAGCAGTTCCGCCAGATGGGCCGCGACGACGCCCGCGAGCTCGCGGTCGCGCTGGTGGCCGCGTACCAGGGGATCTCCCTGCTCACGAACACCTTCCGCGACCCCGAGCTCATGGCGGTCGAGGGACGGCGGCTGGAGCGGTGGATCGACTCGCTCGGCTGAGGGATCAGGCCGGGTCGACCGGGCGCAGCTCGTCGGCGTAGCTGACCGACTGCCGGCGCATCATGCCGTCCTTGTCGATGGAGTACTGCCCCATCCGCCACAGGGGCGGCGAGTAGGCGTGGATCGACACCGTGCCCTGGCACTCGCCGGTGAGGCGGTGGATGTGGTCGGGCCCGAACGAGAACGACTGCCCCTCGGTCACCAGGCTCTCCAGGTGCTCGCCGCCGATCCGCGGGTTGCACTCCCTGAGCTCGCCCGCCACCACCTTGACGGCCCCCGACGAGATGTCGTGGTCGTGCCAGCCGGTGTCGTCGCCCGGCCGCCAGCACAGCAGCCACACGTCCACGTACGCGTCGCGGTGGAGGGAGGCGTAGTGACGTCCCCCGTCCTGCGACCCCTCGAAGCCCAGGTGGTGCGTCCACAGCTCGGGCCGGGCGGCCAGCTCCTCCACCAGTGCGGAGAGCTCGCGGCGATCGAGCGGGCGCGGGGGAAGCTCGTCGAAGGGAGCACAGCTCTCGGCGACCTGGACGGTGGGCGTGCTCATGACTGCGACTCCTTTCGGGTGAGCAGGCGGTGGGGGTTGACCACCGTGATGGCGTGCCGTGCGGCGTCGCCGAGGTCCGGCGACGGCGCCTCGGCGTACGGCTGGTCCGAGCCGTTCACGACGACGTCGATGCCGAGCTCGCGGATCACGGCGTCGACGGCCCGGGGACCGTAGGAAGAGGTCTCGACGAACAGGTCCGGGTCCACCAGTCCCCGGCCGTGGCCGCCGCGGTTGATCTGGCGCTCGGAGTGCAGCGGCGCCAGCCCGGCGAGCAGCGCGAAGCAGACCCGCAGCCGCGGGTGCCGGGGGCGGCCGAAGGCCTGGAAGGCGTACCAGGCGGCGTGCATCTGCTGGACGTACGGCACCACGGCGGCCCACCACACGGGCTCGGAGCCGGCCGCGCCGCCGGCGGCGGGCCCCGGGTGGACGAACAGGGGCAGCCCCCGCTCCTCCAGCACGTCGAGCAGCGGGGCCGCGCGCCGGAGTCCGGCGTCGTCCTGGACCGCCGTGGCGGGGAGCTGGAGGCCCGCGAAGCCCTGGTCGAGCGTCGCGGCGAGCCGTACCGGATCGGGATCGGCGACGGGGGCGGCGGCCCAGGCTCCGAACGGCGCGGGCAGCGCGCGGGCGCCCTCGTGGTAGGCGTCGACGAGCGGCCACGCCTCGGCGGGCGGGAGGTGCTCGATCCCGAGAGGGCTCGACAGCGAGACGAGCGCGAGCTCGAGGCCGGCGTTGCGCTTGAGCCGGGAGTCGAGGTCGTGGTCGGCCGGGTCGACCTCGTACGGCGTCTCGCCCTCGAGGACGAGAGTCCAGCCGTCGAGCACGGGGGGCCGGGTTCGGGCCCGCAGGGCCTCCAGGAACGACGGCGTCCACAGGTGCTGGTGCACATCGACGGCCATCGTTCACCTCCCGGTTCTTCTCATTCCCTACAGACAATACATGTAATACACGAGGTACCGCGACGTCAATGAGGTGAAGCGTTTCAGTGAGCCGTTTCAGTGAAACGCTTCAGTTGATGGAGTGTCAAGACCGCGAACCCGCCGCGGCATAGGGTGACGGAGTGGCCAACCGCAAGCGCGCGACCATCCGCGAGGTGGCCCAGGCCACGGGCCTGTCACCCGCGGCGGTGAGCTACGCCCTGCGGGGGCTGCAGGTGTCCGAGGAGACCAAGCAGCGTGTGCGGCGGGCCGCCGAGGAGCTGGGCTACGAGGCGCACCCGATCGCGCGGGCCCTCGCCAGCGGCAGGACCGGGATGATCGGCCTGCTGTGCGGCTCGCTGGAGGACCTGTGGCAGCAGTCGCTCGCCGTGGGCATCGGGCGCGCGCTGCGGGAGAAGGACCGGTACGCGCTGATCCTGGACGCCGCCGGCGACCCCACCCGGGAGCGTTCCCTGGCGCTCCAGCTGCGGGACCAGCGGGTGGACGGGCTGATCGTGCAGCCGGTGGACCCATCGGCCCTGTTCTGGGGAGACCTCGCCGAGTCGCTCCCGATCGTGACCATCGGCGACGCGCTGAGCAACGGCCACAGCGCCGCCGAAGTGGTGTTCGACAACCGGCGCGGGGTCACGATGGCGCTGGAGTACCTGCGGGGCCGGGGGCACGAGCGGATCGCCGTGCTCACCCCCACCCGCCCCAGCACCCCGGACCGGCCGGCGGACGTGCACGTCATGGCCGAGGGCCGGCGGCTCGGCCTGGACGTCGAGGTGCGGACGTCGGGGCAGGGCATGGCGGAGTCGGCCCGGGTGGCCGCCGAGGTCCTGGGGGGCGACGACCCGCCCGGGGCGGTGTTCTGCTTCTCCGACTCGATCGCCTACGGCGTCTACAAGGCCGCCGCCCAGCTCGGGCGGTCGATCCCGGGCGACGTGGCGGTGATGGGGTACGACGACCACCCGATGTCGGAGCTCCTGGGCCTGACGACGGTCAACTGGGACCTCGAGGGCATCGTCCGCGCCGCCGTCCGGCTCGTCGTGGCGGCGTCGGACGGCAAGGTCCACCGCCGCCGCATCGTGCAGGCCCCCGACCTCCGGGAACGCGGGTCGGTCCAGTGACCGCCGCCGGCGCCCGCGGTCCCGTGCCGGTCCGGCTCAGTCGTCGCCGAGGATCATGTTGAGGATCCAGCTGATCACGCCGACGACGATGGCGCCCCAGAACGCCGCCATGAAGCCGCTGACGTGGAAGGGCAGGTCGAGCTGACCGGCCAGCCAGCTCGTGAACAGGAGCAGCGCGGCGTTCACGACCAGCGCGAACAGGCCCAGCGTCAGCACGTAGAACGCGCAGCCCACGGTCTTGATGATCGGCTTGAGGACCGCGTTGACGATGCCGAAGATCAGCGCGACGGCGAGGAGCGTGCCGATCTGCTTGGCGGTCGTGTCGGCGGAGACGCTGATCCCGTGCACCAGCTTCGTGGACGCCCACAGGGCCGCCGCGACAACGATGATCTTGAGTATGACCTTCACGAAAAGATCCTTCCATGGCGCGGCAAAGAACGCGCGGGTCACGTGCGGAAAGTACGCTCCGGACACCGGGCCAGCACCCCCCGGGAACGCGCGCGTGCGCGCTGTGGTCGGATGGACGCGCCCGACAACCGTCGCCGCCGGACAGGAGACGTCATGAGAACCCGCGAGATCCGCCTCGCGTCCCGGCCGAAGGGGTGGCCGGAGCCCGCCGACTTCGACCTCGCCGAGACCGATCTTCCCGAGCCGGCCGAGGGTCAGGTGCTCGTGAGGAACCTGTTCATGTCCGTCGACCCGTACATGCGGGGGCGGATGAACGACGTCAAGTCGTACGTGCCGCCGTACCGGCTCGGCGAGCCGCTCGAGGGGGGAGCGGTCGGCGAGGTGGTCGACAGCCGCGCCCCCGGACTGGCCAAGGGGGATGTGGTCCTGCACAACCACGGCTGGCGGGAGCACGCTCTGCTCGACGCCCGGGCCGTGCGGAAGGTCCCCGACGTCCCGGGGGTGTCGCCCTCGGCGTACCTCGGAGTGCTGGGGATGCCCGGTCTCACGGCGTACGCCGGCCTGCTCGACGTGGCCGGGTTCAAGGACGGCGACGCGGTGTTCGTCTCCGGGGCGGCCGGAGCCGTCGGGAGCCTCGTGGGCCAGATCGCCCGGCTCAAGGGCGCCTCCCGGGTGATCGGCAGCGCCGGGTCGGCCGCGAAGGTCGCGTTCCTCACGGAGCGGCTCGGCTTCGACGCCGCGTTCGACTACCGCGACGCGCCGGTGGCCGAGCAGCTCGCGGCGGCCGCGCCGGACGGCATCGACGTCTACTTCGACAACGTGGGCGCCGACCACCTGGAGGCCGCGATCGGCGCCCTCCGGCCGCACGGCCGGGTGGCCCTGTGCGGCGCCATCGCGGTCTACAACCGTGCGGACCCCCAGCCGGGGCCGCGCAACCTGTCCCTCGCGATCGGCAGGCGGCTCACCCTCCGGGGCTTCATCGTCGGCGACCACTACTCCCGCATGCCGGCCATGGTCGACGAGGTGGGCGCCTGGCTGCGCGAGGGACGGATCGTGTACCAGGAGACCGTGGCCGACGGGCTGGACAACGCCCCCGCCGCGTTCATCGGCATGCTGCGGGGCGAGAACGTCGGCAAAATGATCGTGCGCCTCTGACCTGCATATCCTTACTTGCGGGTATAAGCGGCAAACTTGGGGGAAATCACCCCTCTTGGGGGTGAGGCTGAATGGACGTGGAAGAGCTCGAGTCGCTGCCGGCGAAGGAGCTGCATGACCGAGCGGTCCGGTACGCCGTGCGGCATGGCGACTTCGGCTTCCTGTGGGACCTGCTGAAGGTGATCCCCGCGGCCGAGGCCGCCAGCGGCAACAGCGAGGAGACGGCCAACGACCTCAGCCGCGTGTCTGCGCTGCTCAGCGACGCCATGGCCGCGGGTGAGGGCGAGCTGGGCGACGCGCTGCGGCCCGTCTACGTCGAGTACCTGTCCAAACACCCCGACGCGTGATCGCCGTCCCGCCACGGCCCGCCGACCGGCGAGGCCGCGGCGGAACGCCGTGCGTCGCCGCGGGAGTGCGGCCCCGGCGTCGCCCCGGGCGCCCGGCGGCCATGAACGCCGGAGACGAGTGCGTCCGGCCGGACCTGTGGCCGCCCCGGTCACCGGCGGTCGTGAGCCGAATATGAGCGAGTAGCCTGCCAGGGCGGTTTCTTCAGCCCCTTCTCATGTCACCTGGTCAGGATGTCGCTGTGGTCAAGACGCGTGTGCTGGTCGTCGACGACGAGCCCGAGGTGCGCGACGCGGTGGCGCGGGCGCTGCGGGTCGAGGGCTACGGCGTGGCGACGGCCGGCGACGGCCCGTCGGCACTGGAGGCCATCGGCGCCGGCCCTCCCGACCTCGTGGTCCTCGACGTGCTCATGCCCCAGATGGACGGCCTGGAGGTGTGCCGGACGCTGCGCGGCGACGGCCACCGGCTGCCCGTGCTCATGCTCACCGCCCTCGACGGGGTGGGCGACCGGGTGGCCGGGCTCGACGCCGGAGCCGACGACTACCTGATCAAGCCGTTCGCGCTGGAGGAGCTGTTCGCCCGGGTGCGGGCGCTGCTGCGCCGCACGGCCGCGCCCCCCGCCGAGGGCTTCGCCGACCTCGTGCTACTGCCCGACAGCAGGCAGGCCAGGCGCGGCTCCCGGCTGATCGACCTGACGAGGACCGAGTACGCCCTGCTCGACCTGCTCATCCGCAACGGCGGCCAGGTCCTCACCCGGCAGGTCATCCTGGAACGGATCTGGGGCTACGCCTTCCGGCCCGGGTCGAACCCCCTGGAGGTCTACATCCGCTACCTCCGCAAGAAGACGGAGGCCGGTGGGGAGCCCCGGCTCATCCACACGGTGCACGGCCTGGGGTACTGCCTGCGGGACCCGGACCTCGCCGACGGCGGCGACGGGCCGGGGGAGGCGCGGTGAAGCTCCGCTGGCGGCTCGCCCTGGCCTCCGCGCTCGCCGCCGCGGTGAGCGTGATCGTGGTCATCGTCGCGGCCTACCTGATCACCTGCCGGAGGGTCGAGAGCGCCCTCGGGCGGTTCGACGGCTACCCGGACCGGCCCCCGGCCGGGGTGCTCGCCGGGCTCGCCGACGTCGACGACCTCGGCTGGCCGTTCTTCGCGGTCGCCCTGGGCGGCCTGGTGCTGTCCGGCGCCCTCGGCTGGCTGGCCGCGCGGGCCGCCCTCCGGCCGGTCAACCACTTCCGGGACGCGGCCAGGCGGGTCGCCACCACCCGCGACCTCACCACCCGCATCCAGGTGACGGGGGACGACGAGCTGGCGAGCCTCGCCCGCAGCTTCAACACGATGCTCGACGCCCTCGAACGCTCGGCCAAGGCGCAGAAACGCCTGGTCGCCGACGCGTCCCACGAGCTGCGCACACCCCTGACCGCCGTACGGACCAATGTGGAGCTCCTCATCCGGGGGGAGCTGCCGCCGGAGGACCGCGACGACGTGAGCCGGGCGGTCGTGAGCGGGCTGGAGGAGCTCACGGCGCTCGTCTCCGACGTGGTCGAGCTCGCCCGGGACGAGGAGCCCGCGGCGCTGGTGGAGACCGTACGGCTCGACGAGCTGGTGCGGCGGGAGGTGGCCCGGGCCGCGCGGCACTGGCCCGCGACCTCCTACACGGTGTCCGCCGAGCCGTCCGTGGTCCGCGGCGTGCCGGAACGCCTGGCTCGGGCCGTGGCCAACCTGCTCGACAACGCCGCCAAGTACAGCCCCCCGGCCGGCCGGGTCGAGGTGTCGCTGCGGGACGGCGTGCTGACCGTGCGGGACCACGGCCCGGGGATCGCGCCGGAGGACCTCCCCCATGTGTTCGACCGGTTCTACCGGGCCCCGGCCGCGCGGTCGCTGCCCGGCTCCGGCCTCGGGCTCGCGATCGTGGGCCAGGTGGTGGACAGCCACGGCGGCAGCGTCTCGGCCGCCCCGGCCCCCGGCGGCGGCACGCTCGTCAGACTGGCGCTGCCAGTAGGGTGACGGACATGGGCTCTGTACGCGTCGAGCGGACCGAGGACGGCTTCGTCGCCCGCAACGACCGGGGCGGCGAGATCGTCATGGCGACGGGTGACGGGCTGTTCAGCCCGCTCGAACTGCTGCTCGCGGCCGTCGGCGGATGCAACATCATGACCGTCGAGCCGCTGACGGCCCAGCGCGGCCACCGGCTGGTGCGGCTGGCCGTCGACGTGACCGCCGAGAAGGCCGCCCCCACGCTGCTGCGGTCGGTCACCGTGACCTACGACGTGGAGCTGCCGTCGGAGGAGTCGCGGGAGGTGTTCGAGGCCGTCGCCGAGCGGGTCCACGAGCGCCACTGCACGGTCAGCAGGTCGCTGGCCGCGGGCACGGAGGTCCGGCTGGAGCTGCCTCCTAGCGCGCCCCAGGCATGACGGCCCGGATGTAGGACGAAAATCCACCTCCGTCTTACGACTTCATGACAACTGCGCTTGTACTGTTGAAGCAAGTCCTCCAGATGAGGACGCCACACGGACTTTATTGAAAAAGGACGCGGATGGGGGAACCGCGTCCGGAAAGCGGGGGACCCGCCGGTGCCTTTGGGGAGGGCATTCCTGGCGGAACCGCTTCGATCCGGAGCCGGGCAGTTGGGGGACTGCCCGGCTCCGGCATTTTCGTCCCCGGATCCTCCCCCGTCCGGGCCCGCCCGACGTGCTCTCGCGCCGCCCGTCCGCGATCACGGCCGGCCCCCGTATTGACCCTCGTTTGGTGAAGGAAAAGCGCCGTCACGGTGATCTCGTGGCGGCGCTTTTCTGTCTGTTCTTTGCCTCGGCGTGGTGTCGGGGGCGCCCTTCTTGAATGTGGCCGCCCCGGCTTGCCGTACGGGTTGGGTATTTTGCCGGCGCCTGCCGTGCGGGGCGGGCGGCGGCCCGGCGGGACGGTGAGGGCTTTCGTGGGAGGGGCTTGGCGTTCGCAGTCGGGCTTGGCCTAACCGGGTAGATCTTCTGGGCGTTTTGTGAGTTTTACTTTGCCCCGTCCTGACTTGTCCGGTAGTGTCGCTTTCGCCGCCGACCGGTGGCTGGATTGGCCGGGAGAGGAGATCGCTGTGGGAGACCCCACCACGACCTCCGCGTCCCGGTACGGATCACACGTCTGACTCACGACGGCCTTCCGGCCGGTCGCCATAGCCAGCGCCAGAGCGCACGACGCCGGGTGATCACCGACACATCCGCCCGGCCCGTGGTCCCTCTCAGCGGACTGCCGTGACCCTGCAGGCCCCTTGCTACAAGGCCAGCCCCTGTCGTCTCACGAAAGATCCCCTCTCTTGATGAAGACACTGTTTGACCTGCGCCACAACCGAAGCGTCGCGTGCGTGGCCATGTGTGCGGGCGCCGTCGTCGTCGGCGGTTCGCTCATCGCCGCCGCTCCCGCCCCGGTCGGGAAGCCGGTCAACCAGGCCGTCACCACGGTGTCCGCCGCCCTGTCCGCCACGGCTGTGTCCGCGGCCGCCCTGCCCGGGGCCGTGCTCCCCGTCAACGAGCGGGTGCTGCTGCGCGGCAGCACCAAGGGCTCCTACTTCTGGGACGACTCCTCCGGCCGCCAGGGCGACACGGGCCTGCCGGCGATCGGCAAGCCCATGCAGAAGGGACTGTTCGCCAGCCCGAGCTGGCCGCTCGGCACCGAGGGCTACATCTTCTACAACGGCAAGAGCGCCAAGTTCTTCATCGGCGACCGCGGCCCGGGCGTCCCGTCGGACGAGGGCGTCATGCTGGACATCGACGGCAAGACCTTCGCCCAGCTGACCGGCAACGACTGGAACGACGACACGCTGACCGTGAACGGCGAGGACGGCCACATCCAGGTCGACTACATCGTCACCAAGTGGGGCGACGGGCCGGGCACCCGCGGCGAGCCGCTCCCCTTCTCCTCCGGCGCCTGGCAGGGCTGATCCACAACCCCCGTTCGTCGATGTGCGGACCGTCCCCGGGACTGCTAAGGTTACGCACGTCGCAAGCGCCGCTAGCTCAGTTGGTTAGAGCAGCTGACTCTTAATCAGCGGGTCCGGGGTTCGAGTCCCTGGCGGCGCACCGACAAGCCCCGGGTCTTCCACGGAAGACCCGGGGCTTTTCCTTTGCCGTCGCCGGTGACGGATCCCCGGCGGTGCGCGTTCAGGTGCCGAGGAGATCGTGCAGGTGCCACCCGTCCTCGTCCCCGGCCATGCGCGGCGCGGGCGCGTGAGGTGGGGTTCGAGCGTCACCGGGGCCGGCGGTTTGCCGAGGCCTATAGTCAAGGGGGATGGCCGTACACGGCTGAGCGGGGCCGGAGCGCCACCGCGGCCGTGGTGAGGGGGACCGTCATGGACGCATCCGTGCTCGATCGGCTGAGCCCGGGCGACCATGTGTGCCGGGTCTACGGCGAGGAGGGCCAGCGGGCCGAGACCGTCGCCGGCTTCGTCAGGGGTGGAGTGAAGCGCGGCCACAAGGTGGTCTACTTCGCCGTGCGGTCGCCCGGCGCCGTACTCGAGGAGCTGGCCTCCCGGGGCGTGGACGGGCGGGTGCTGTGCGACCGCGGCCAGTTCGAGGTGGCCCGCGCCGGGGACGGCTACCTGACGTCGGACGGCTTCGACGTCGGGACGGCGATCGCGGGGTGGGAGCGGGAGATCGCGCGCGCCCGGGAGGGCGGCTACACCGGGCTGTGGGCGATGGGCGACATGGCGTGGGCGGCCGGGGACGGCGCGGTGGCGGAGCGGCTGCTGCGCTACGAGCGCGAGGCCACCCGGTTCTTCTCCCGGGACGACGCGCTCGCCCTGTGCCTGTACGACCGGCGGATCTTCCCGGAGGAGGAACTGGACGCGATCGCCGCCGTCCACCCCTCCACCCTGGAGCCGGCGGACGACGCGGACTGGGCGCCGCTCCTGCGGATGCGCCGCACGTCTCGGCCGCTGGGACTGAGGCTCATCGGCGAGGCGGACGCCTCCAACCGCCACGCGCTCGCCGCCACCCTGGCGAGCCTCGCCGGCGACCTGCCCCTCACCGACGAGCCCCTGACCCTCGACCTCACCGAGCTGCGCTTCGCCGACGCGGCGGTGGCGCGGTTGCTGATCCGGACCGCGCGCGTCCTGCCCACCGGGATGCGGATCGCCGGCTGCCCCTCCGGCGTCGCCCGCCTGCTGACCCTGCTCGGCGGCGGCTGGATCCCGGGGACCGGCCTCCACCACGACGGCTGACGCGCACCCCGCGCATCCGCCGGCCCCGCGCATCCGCCGACCCCGTCAACCCCGGCCCGCTGGGCGCCTCGCGTCACCAGCTGACCGGCAGCTCCCGGAATCCGCCCGTCAGGCGGTCGGCCCGCGGCCGCAGGTCCTCGTACGGCACGGCCAGCCGCAGGCCGGGGAAGCGCTGGAACAGCGAGCCGAAAACGGCCCGCAGCTCCACCCGCGCGAGGCTCGCGCCCAGGCAGTAGCGCATGGCGTAGCCGAACCCGACGTGCGGGATGGCGAGGTCGCGGGAGATGTCGAAGCGGTCGGGGTCGGCGAAGACCCGCTCGTCCCGGTTGGCCGCCGGCGTGGACAGCATGATCAGCTCGCCGGCGCGGATCCGGACGCCCGCGATCTCGGCGTCCTCGTGGGCGTACCGGACGAGCCCGTGCTCGCTGGGCACGGCGAAGCGCATGATCTCCTCGACCGCGTCGGCGGCCCGCGACGGGTCGCGGATCAGGGCCTCCCGCTGGTCGTGGTGGCGCAGGAGGAGCAGCACGCCGTAGTCGATCTGGTTCACGGTCGTCTCGTGGCCCGCGAACAGCAGGCCGCCGGCGATCCGGGCGATCTCGGACTCGGGCAGGTCGGCCGTGGCCAGGTCGGAGTACACGTCCTCGCCCGGGTGCTCCCGCTTGGCCTGCACGATGGCGTACGTGTACTCGCCCATCGCGTCCCGGGCGGCGGCGGAGCGGGCCAGGTCGGTGAGGTCGGTCATGTCCTCCGCGATGGCCCGGAACCTGTCCCTGTCCTCGAACGGCACGCCCAGCAGCTCGCAGATCACTTGGATCGGCAGCGGCACCGACAGCCGTTCGTGCAGGTCGGCGGGCGGCCCCTGGTCGGCCAGGTCGTCAAGGAGGCCGTCCACGAGCGTCTGGACCCGGCCCGACAGGCTCTGCATCCTCCGCGCCGAGAACGCGGGCGCGAGCAGGCGGCGCATCCGGCCGTGCACGGACCGCTCGGTCGCGTGGTCGCCGTTCGGGCCGCCGATCAACGCGTTCCGCGACAGCCGGGGGGCCGACTCCGGGGCCGGGTGCGACCGGCCGAACCGCTCGTCCGCGAAGACCTCCCTGACCTCGTCGTACCCCGTCACGAGCCACGCCTCGTCACCGGTCTCGGTCAGGACCTTGGTGACCGGGCACTTCGCGCGCAGGTCGGCGAAGCCGGGGGAGACGTCCAGGGCGTCCGCCCGCTCGAACGGCAACTGAGGGAGTCCGGACATGTCAGAGATCCCTTCAAAAGGCGTCAACCTCTCGAAGCTCTCATCCGACCCGTCCCTGGACAAGTAGCGAAACCATGTCTTAGGAGGGGCTTCCCCATCTCCGGAACAGGTGCTCACCCGCCCTGATCCACGCTCACGGGCTCCGGTCGGGGGGTCCTCTCCTCGGAGCGCCTCATCCGCCGCGTTCGCCGTCCGATCACGACGGTCGCCGCGGCGGCGGCCACGGCGAACCCGACGGGGACCATCCACAGCCGGTTGAGCCGGTCGCCGAGCAGGTGGTCCACCGAGAGCCGTCCGGGGCCGGCCACCGCCAGCGCGGCCGAGGCGGCCCCGAGCAGCGCGGGGAACTCCAGCCCGCCCTGGGTCGAGAAGAACCCGTTGGGCACGTGCACGGAGGCGGCCGCGGTCATCGCCGCCGCGGCGGCGGCGCCGGCGGCCGGCGTGGCCAGGCCGAGGGCGAGCAGGCCGCCCCCTCCGGCCTCGCCGAGCCCGGAGGCCAGCGCGCTGTGCCGGGCCGGCGTGAAGCCGGACTTCTCCATCATCGCGGTGGTGCCGGTCATCCCGCCCCCGCCGAACCAGCCGAACAGCTTCTGCGCGCCGTGGGCGAACAGCACTCCGCCGACGCCCAGCCGCAGCGCCAGCAGTCCGATGTCGTGTCTGCCGATGTCAGCCATGACCGCCTCCTTCCCGGGGACGTCCGCCTGACTCGTCCAATCTCGGGTCAGGCGCCCGCCGGGGCCGCCGACGGGTCGGGGGCGGAGGCCGTCCACGCGGCCTCGCCCTCGCCGAGGACGGCCTCGTAGTGCTCGACGAGCCGTTCGCACAGCGAGGTCCACGTGCGGGAGAGCACCGAGCGCCGGGCCTCCTCGCCCATCCGGGCGCGTGCCGCCGGGTCGGCGACCAGCCGTCTCACGGCCTCGCGCATGAGCGCCGGCGAGTCCGGCGGATAGAGCAGGCCGTTGCCGCCGGGCCGCACGAGGTCGAGCGGGCCTCCGGCGGCCGCCGCGACCACCGGGACGCCCGCCGCCAGCGCCTCCTGCACGGCTTGGCAGTACGTCTCGTTCGCCCCGGTGTGCACGAACACGTCGAACGACGCGAGGGTCCGGGACAGCTCGGCCCCGGTGCGCAGCCCGCAGAAGACGGCGCCGGGCAGGCGGCGGCGCAGCCCGGGCGCGGCGGGACCGTCCCCGACCACCACCAGCCGCACGCCCGGCAGGTCGGCCAGCTCGGCCAGCAGGTGGACGCGCTTGTCGGCGGCCAGCCGGCCGACGTACCCGACGATCACCTCTCCGCCGGGGGCAAGCTCGCGGCGCAGCCCCTCATCGCGGTGGGCGGGGTTGAAGCGGTCGAGGTCCACGCCGCGCCCCCACAGCCGCAGCCTCGGCACGCCGTGCGCCTCCAGCTCGGCCATCGTCGCGGTGGACGGCGCGAGCGTGCGGGCCGCCCGGACGTGGATGTGCCGCAGCCACGCCCAGATCGCCGGGTCCGCCCCGCGCAGGCCGTACTGCCGGGCGAAACCGGCCAGGTCGGTCTGGAACACCGCGACCGCCGGGACGCCGAGCCGCGCGGCGGCGGCCACCCCGGAGGCGCCCACCACCGTGGGGGAGGCGAGGTGGACGACGTCGGGCTTGAAGTCCGCCAGGCGGGAGGTGATCCTCCGGCTGGGCAGACCGACCCGGAACGACCGGTAGAACGGCAGCCGGAACGCCGGGGTGGCGTGCACCGGGAACCCGGCGTAGCCGGCCGGCCCCCGCGACGGCGCGACGACCATGGCCTCGTGGCCCTCCGCGGCCAGATGGTCGAGGACCCGGCAGACGGAGTTCGTCACGCCGTTGACCTGGGGGAGGAACGACTCGGCGACGATGGCGACTCTCATGGCGTGATCTCCGTCTCTGGGCCGGCCGCCGTCCGGTCAGGACAGCGGCCGGGACAGCGGTCGACAGGGGTCAGACAGGGGTCGGGCGGATGCGGCGCAGCACCGGGTCCAGCTCCGCCGCCGAGCGCTCGTCGAGCAGGGCGGTGCGGCCGCGGGCGGCGTGCCACGCCTCGGCGAGGACGAGCGCGCCGAGCCTGGGCAGGAAGTCGCGCGAGCGGCGCACCACCCAGCCGGTGCCCTCGACCGCCATCCAGCGCACGCCGTCCCAGGCCGAGGGGACGGGGCCGGACGGCTCCTGGTCGGGCAGGGCCCGCACCGCGATCCCGCGCGCCGCGAGCTCGCCGGCGAACAGGCGGGCCAGCAACCGGTGGCCGCGCTCGCTCGGGTGCAGCCGGTCGACGCCCCACATCCGGCGCTCGTACAGCGCGGGGTGCGCGGCCAGGTCGACGTGGACGGTGCCGTACCGCTCGGCGAGGCGGTCGAGGATCGCGTTGATCCCCCGTACGCGGCGGGTGAGCGGGCGGCGGACCAGGTCCGGCACGCCGAGCATGAGGCCGGGGTCGGGGAGGCGGGCGGTGAGCACGGTCGCGCCGCCGTCGCGCAGCCCGGCCACGACGGCGTCCAGGTCGGCCGCGATGGCGGGCAGCGAGAAGTCGCCGCGGAGGGTGTCGTTCACCCCGGCAAGCACCGTGGCCAGCGTGGGCCGCAGGGACAGGGCGCGGGGCAGTTGGGCGGCGGCCAGGTCGCGGGAGGTCGCGCCGCTGTGGGCGAGGTTGCCGAACAGCACCTCCTCGCGCGGGCCGAGCGCCTCGGCCAGCAGCGCGGCGTAGCCCCGCCAGCCGCCGCCCGGCAGCGGGTCGCCGAGCCCCTCGGTCACCGAGTCGCCGAGGGCCACCAGTCGCGTCGTCACCATCGTCGATCTCCGATCAGCCTGGGGAGTCCGTGCGCGCGCAGGAACCCGTCCACGGAGGCGGGCCAGCCGAACCGCTCGGCCTGACGGCGGGCCGCGGCCCGCCGGTCCGCCTCGTCCCGGGACAGCAGGCGCTCGATCGCGTCGGCGTACGCCTCGGGGCGGCCGGCCGCCGTGAGGCCCGCGTCGCCGACGACCTCGGGGAGCGCGCTCTCGGCCGCCACGGTGACCGGCGTCCCGCAGGCCAGGGCCTCCAGCGCGGCCAGGCCGAACGTCTCGATGGGTCCGGGGGCCACGACCACGTCGGCGGTGGCGAGCAGCCGGGCCACCCGGTCCCGGTCGGCGATGTGGCCGAGGAACCGCACCGGGAGCCCGTCCGCGAGCGCCTCAAGGGCCGGCCGCCGCGGGCCGTCCCCGGCCACGGCGAGGACGGCCGGAACGCCCCGGCGGCGCAGCTCACGCAGCGCCTCGACCGACCGCTCGGGCCGCTTCTCCGGGGAGAGCCTGCCGCAGTGCACCAGGAGCCGCTCGCCGGGCCGGGCCAGGGACCCGCGCAGGACGGGGTCGCGGCGGACGGGCGAGAAACGGCCGAGGTCGACGCCGAGGGGGACGCGCACGAGGTTGGGGACGCCCAGCCGATGGAACTCGGCCGCCGCCCACTCCGTCGTACAGGCGATCACGTCGTACGACCGGGCCGTCGCGGAGTTGAGCCGGTCGGCCAGGCGCCTCGACAGGGGGACGGGCATCCGGCGGGGCGCGAGCACGCGCAGCAGGCCGTCCAGGCTCTCGTGGGACACCATCATCGAGCGGACGCCGCGCGAGCGCGCCCACCGGCCGGTCCACCGGAGCGTCGCGCGGTCCGACACCTCCAGGCGGTCGGGCTCCAGGTCGTCGAGCAGCCGGGCCAGGGGCCGCCGGGCGGTGATGACGCGGTAGCCGCCGGTGCCGGGGACGAGCGGCCCCGGCACGGTGACGACCAGCCCGGCCCGGGTCTCGGCCCGTCCCGGACGCTCGCCGGGGATCACCAGGACGACCTCGTGCCCGGCGGCGGCGTACCCGGCGCCCAGCTCCTCAAGAGCGGTGCGCAGGCCGCCCGAGCGGGGGGCGACGAAGTTGGCCAGCCGTACGATCCGCATGATCCATCCCGGCGTCGAGTCGGTGCCTGCGCCGATGGTGGACCGGCCGACCACCCGGACAGATAACCCCAAATGGCCTGATCCCTAACCTTCTCCGAATACCGGTGTCATTTCCGGTCACGGCATGGGCCGGATGAGGCGGGGACGGCCCGGATCAAGGACCGGTGAAGTGACCCCAGCCGGCGGAAGATCTTCAACGGGGGCGCGGTGGCGCGGACTCCGGACGGGGGAGACCGCTTCTCACTACCAAGTGTGTCCGGATGAGCACATCCTTGTCTCCCGGCACCCGAGCCTGGAGGTGGTGACGAGTGCGGTTCTCAGCGGAGGACGCTGCCTGGAGTCAGCTGCGCAGCGAGTACGCCGGGCGCTGGTCGATCTGGCGGAGCGACGCCGGCCGCTGGTACGC
This sequence comes from Microbispora corallina, assembly GCF_016863035.1. Lineage (GTDB taxonomy): Bacteria > Actinomycetota > Actinomycetes > Streptosporangiales > Streptosporangiaceae > Microbispora > Microbispora corallina. The sequence goes on along the minus strand of NZ_BOOC01000013.1, from coordinate 85,295 downwards.
GACACGGCTGACGAGGTCGCTGTCCCGCGCCGAGATGGACCGGGGCCTGATCATGACCGCGAGCGGCGAGAACGCGGACGAGCTGCGCGCGCAGCTGATGGCGCAGGACGGGCTCGCCAGCCACGTGATCTCTGGCTGACCCGCGGGGAACGGCGCCGCACCCGCAGGGCGCGGCGCCTTCGCATGAGGCATGACCTCGACGCACCGCTTGGCACGCCACCGGAGCCGCTTCAGGAAGAAGCGGCACGGCCGCCGCACGGGTGGGGTGATCGGCCCGGCATGACGGGTGAGACGATCGGGGAGTGACCGAATCCGTGGTTAGCGACGGCGCGCCGGCCGGCGCCGTCACCGTCCCCCCGACGGGCGCCCAGTACACGATCGCGGCCGAGGGCTACCGGGCCGTGCTCACCGAGGTGGGCGGCGGCATCCGCGCCCTGACATACGGCGACCGCCCGCTGCTCATGGACTACCCGGAGGACCAGCCGCCCGTGGGCGGGGCCGGCCAGCTCCTCATCCCCTGGCCCAACCGCGTCAGGGACGGCCGCTACATCTTCGACGACGAGGAACGGCAGCTCGCGATCAGCGAGCCCAGGACGGGCAACGCCGCACACGGGTTCGCCCGGCTGCTCTCGTGGACCGTGCTGGCGGAGGAGCCGTCGTCCATCCGGTTCGGGGTGCGGATGTTCCCCCAGCTCGGGTACCCGCACGTGCTCGACCTCACGGCGACGTACGCGCTGGGCCGGGGCGGCCTCGAAGTCGAGGTGACCGCGACCAACGTGGGCGCCGGCACCGCGCCGTACGGGATCGGGGCCCACCCGTACCTGACGCTCGGCGAGGGCCTGGTCGACGACGCCGTCCTGGAGATGCCCGCCGCCGCCTGGGCCGAGCTGGACGACCGCAAGATCCCCACCGGGCTCCGGGACGTCGAGGGCACGCCGTACGACTTCCGGCGGGCGCGGCCCATCGGCGACCTGCCGCTGGACACGCCGTTCACCGGCCTGCGCCGCGATCCCGACGGGCTGGTCCGCGTGATCTTGCGCGCGGGCGACGGCTCCCACGGCGTCGAGCTGTGGGGCGGCGAGGGCGTCGAGTGGCTCCAGGTCTTCACCGGCGACCCGCTGCCCGAGCCGTACCGGCGGGCGGGCATCGCGGTCGAGCCGATGAGCTGCCCGCCCAACGCGTTCGAGACGGGGGAGAACCTGCTCCGGCTCGCCCCCGGCGACCACGTGAGCCACCGCTGGGGGGTCCGGGCCCTCTCGTGACACCGCCTTGAGGGGCGGGTGTGACAGGCGATCGTCGTGATTTCAGCTATTTTCATCTGCTCTCCGGAACGGGGCGAACCGGGGGCCGGTCCGGCCCGGTCCCGGCCTCACCCCGGATGAGCTGCTCCGACGCACGTCGGGACGGGGCAGGGGCGCGGGTCGTGGTGACGGTGAGGTCACGGAAGCGCACTGGGCGGGAAACAATCCTGTTTCTTTGAATTCACACAGCCGCGACACGTGCCGTATGGTGACTGTGGGAGCGCTCCCATTTGACTCAGAGGAGGCGCGCGTGACTCTCCCCTTCGGATCGGCGCCGCTCGACGCTATGCCCGTCGGGACCGCCGAGTGCCTCCTGCCCGCCGTGGGGGCGAGTGTCGGTGTCGCCCGCGGCGTCGTGCGGCGGGAGCTGGACAGGTGGGGGGTGCCCGAGCTCGTGGACGACTGCTCCCTCATCGTGAGCGAGCTGGCGGCCAACGTCGTGCGCCACGGCGGGACGGTGTTCACCCTGCGGCTCGGCAGCAACGGCGCCTGGGTCTACGGCGAGGTCTTCGACCAGGGGGAGGGCGTGCCGCGGCCCCGGGAGGCCGACGAGGACTCCACCGACGGGCGCGGCCTGATGATCGTGAACGAGCTCGCCGACGACTGGGGGGTCGCCCGGGACGCCCGGGGCGGCAAGACCGTGTGGTTCATCGCCGGGGCCGACGTCCCGCGCCACGTGCCCGTCGTCCCCTCCCGCTCACGCGTCGCGGTGGGCTGACGCGCCCAGCCGGGCCAGCACCTGCTCGGCGATCTCCTGAGGCGTGCGAGCGCCGCTGTCCACCGTCACGTCGGCCACCTCCAGGAAGTGCGCGAGCCTGCGCGCCCGCTGCTCCTCCAGCATCTTCACCAGGTCGGGCTGGAAATGCGGCCGGTGCGGGCTCGACTTCATCCGCTCGGCCAGCACCTCGGGCGGGCCGTCGAGGAACACCACGAACGCCGAGGCCAGCGCCGCCCGGGCCGCCGGGTCGTCCACCGTGCTCGCGGCCGCGGCGACCACCGGAACCGGACGGGCCGCCAACGCCTCCCGGAGCACCTGGGACTCCCTGGCGTGCAACTCGTCCGCGCCCAGGTCGGCCGCCATCCGCGCGGCGGTCGCGCCGTACCTGGCCTCCAGATCGGCGTCGCTGTCGCGCATCGGACGGCCGAGCGCGTCCGCCAGGAGGCGGGCCACCGTGCTCTTGCCGGCCCCCATGAGTCCCGTCACCACTACCGGAATGTCCGTCATGACCACCATGCTGCCCGGTCAAGAGGGGGGCACGCGAACGTTTGGAATCCGTGGAGGGGATAGAGGCACAGGCGAAGGAGGACTAGCCAATGACCATCGCCGGAAGCATCATCCTCATCATGATCGGTGCGATCCTCACCTGGGCGGTCGACTTCGCCGTCGCCGGAATCGACATCCAGGTCATCGGGGTAATCCTGATGGTGGGAGGCCTCGCCGGGCTGCTGTTCGGCATCTGGCGCCTGACCACGGCCCGCCGCGCCGCCGCCGTGACGACGACCGTGCCGGTGGACGAGGCGACGACCCGCCGCCACGTCTACGAGGAGCGGCGCTACAACGACCCGATCTGAGCCCGCTCAGCAGGAGGCCTCGCAGGAGGGAGGCACGACCATGCCAGGACGCAAGGAGCTGCCGTCCACCCTGGAGCGCTCCCCCAAGGACGCCCAGGAGACGTGGATCAAGGCCCACGACTCGGCCGTGGAGACGTACGGCGAGGGCGAACGGGCGCACCGGACGGCGTTCGCCGCGCTGAAGCACTCCTTCGAGAAGGTGGGCGACCACTGGGAGAAGAAGGGCAGGCGCGGCCCCTCGGACGAGCAGGCGGCCAAGGGCACGCCCAAGGCGGGCAAGACGGCGGAAGGGGTGGACGCCAACGCGTCGAAGCGCCACCTCTACGACGTCGCCACCCGTCTCGGCGTCCCGGGCCGTTCGAAGATGTCCAAGGAGGAACTGGTCGACGCGATCAAGAAGGCGAACCGCCGCGCCACCGCCAAGGCCCGCTGACCCCTCCGTCCGGGCGGGCCGCGCGGGTCCGCCCGGACGGGGACGAGATCAGTACGGGTAGTGCAGGGGCGCGTCCGTGCTGGTGATCCAGCGGCGTTCGGTGAACTCCTCGAGGTTCGCCTCGCCGCCCGAACGGCCGCCCAGGCCCGACTGGCCGATGCCGCCGAAGGGCGCCAGGGCCTCGTCCTGGGGGGTCGCGTCGTTGACGTGCGCCATGCCGCCCCGCAGCCGGCGCGCGAGCCGCAGACCCCGTTGTGTGTCGGCGGTGACGACGGCGTTGACCAGGCCGTACCCGGTGTCGTTCGCCGCGCGGACCGCCGCCTCCTCGTCGTCGACCACCAGGACGGGCGCGATCGGCGCGAAGATCTCCTCGTCCCAGAGCCGCATGCCGGGGGTGACGCCGGTGACGACCGCCGGCCGCAGGTACGGCGGCCGCGCCGACCCGCCGGTGACCACCCGCGCTCCCGCCGCGACAGCCTCCTCCAGCATCTCCTCGGCGCGCCGCCGCTGCCGCTCGTTGATCATCGGTCCGAGGCCGACCGGCTCGGTGTGCGGGTTCCCGACCGTGATGGCGTCGGCCCTGGCGGCCAGTGCGGCCACGTAGCGGTCGGCCACGGCGCGGACCACGATGTGGCGGCCCGCGGTGATGCACGTCTGGCCCTGGTAGTGGAAGCTCGACCAGGCGCCGATCATGGCGGCCCGGTCCAGGTCGGCGTCCTCCAGCACGATCAGCGCGTTGTTGCCCCCGAGCTCAAGGGAGGCCTTCTTGAGCAGGCCGCCCGCCGTGGCGGCGATCCGCCGGCCCACCGCGGTGGAGCCGGTGAAGTGCACCATCGCGACGTCGGGGTGCTCCACGATCCGCTCGCCCACGTCCGCGCCGCCGGGCAGGACCTGGAGCACGCCCGGGGGAGCGCCGGCCTCCGCGAACACCTCGGCGAACGTCAGGCCGCCGGACAGCGGGGTCTCCGGCGACGGCTTGAGCACCACCGTGTTGCCGAGGGCCAGGGCCGGCGCGACGACGCGCATGCCGAGCACGAGCGGGAAGTTCCACGGCGTGATGAGCCCGACGACGCCGAGGGGGACGCGCTCGGAGACCGACAGCCGCCCGGGATGGGTGGTCTGCAGGATCTCGCCGACCGGCCGGGAGGCCAGCGCGGCCGCCTCGGTGAGCTCGCCGGCCGCCGCGCCGATCTCGTAGTCGGCCTTGCCGGGGATGCACCCGGTCTCCCGTACGAGGAGCTCGCGCAGCTCGCCGGACCGCTCCTCGAGGATCGCGGCGGCGCGCCGCAGGACGGCCGCCCGCTCGGCGTACGTGGCCGCCGCCCAGGCCGGCTGGGCCGCGGCGGCCGAGGCGACCGCGCGGTCCACGTCGGGCACGCCGGCCAGGTCCACCGTGGCGAGCGTCTCGCCGGTGGCCTTGTCCAGGACATCGATCGTCTTGCCTCCGGACGGGGGCTCGAAGGCGCCCCCGATGAAGAGAGTTGTGGGCCGCTCGCTCATGTCTCTCCTTGAGCTGGTCGGGGTCAGGGGGACGGCTCGTCGCCGGGGACGGGGGCGAGCCGGTCGACGGCGCGGCGGGCCAGGACCACCGCCCCGCGCACGGGCGGCTTGCGCATCAGCCGTATCGGAAGCCGCGGGTGGCGCTCGGCCAGGGCGTCCTGGAACGCGTGGAACAGCATGGGCTGGCGGACGAAGACGCTGCCGCCGGTCACCACCTCGGTCGCGGCGGCCCCCCTGGAGACGAGGGTGTCGACAAGGCCGGCCAGCCGCCTCCCGCCTGTCTCGATCACCTCGGTGGCGTCGGCCGAGCCCCTCCGCGCGGCCTCGAAGACGACCGGGGCGCGGTCGGCCCAGTAGCCGGCGGCCGGGTTGTCGTTGACCGCCCGGGCGAGCGCCGCGGGGCCGGTCACCTGGAACCCGTCCATCAGGAGGGGAAGCAGCACGTCGGGAGCGCCCCCCGCGTCGTCGCGGGCGAGCGCCACCTTGACGGCCTCGCGGACGAGCCCGGCCGCGCTCCCCTCGTCGCCGATCACCCAGCCCCAGCCGCCCGCGAACGACAGCCCGCCGTCGCGGCCGACCGCGACGGCGATGGAGCCCGTGCCGGCGATGACCCCGATGCCCTCCTCCAGCCCGGCGGCGCTCACCAGCAGCGCCGCGTCGTTGGTGACCGCGCAGGGGACGCCGAGCCGGGCGCGCAGCGCGTCCGCCAGGTCCCGGCAGTGCTGCTCGGTGTCGCACCCCTGGGCGCCCGCGCCCACCGCGAGGACGGTCTGGCCGGCCGGCGTGTGCCGTCCGACGAGGGCCTCGATCCAGCGGGCGGCGGCGTCGACCGGTCCGGCGGACCAGTCCCCGCTCGGCTCGACCGCCTCCCACGCCGGCGTCCCCTCGGGGGTCTCCGCCCTGATGGCGGTCTTGGTGCCGCCGATGTCGAGCCCGACGAGCACGCCGCTCACGCCGTCTCCCCCGAGTACGCCGCCATGGCGGTCTTGGTGTCGGCGGAGTGGAAGACGAACGACTCGATGGGCACGTCCCTGGCCTCGGCCAGCGCCTGCGCGAGTCCCTGCAGCACGACGGCCTCCAGCACGGACCGCTGCGCGGGCGGCAGGCCGGGCACGCGGACGACCCGCAGCAGCGGCCCGGGCGGCACGTCCCGGGAGGTGAGCAGCAGCACCGGATGGCCCGCCTCGGAGAGCTGGCGGCCGAGCGCGACCTCCCGATCGCCCCCGACGATCACGTGGGCGGTGCCGCCGGCCGACTCCATCGCCCCGTGCAGGTACTGCCGGGTGCCCATGGCGGTGGACGGGACCCGCGCGACCTCGCGGAACAGCAGGGCCCCCGCCTCGGCGGTGCCCACGGCGGACGCGTCGCCCACGAAGTCGACCGACGAGACCCCGTCGAACGCGGCCGCGGCCTCGGCCGTCGCCGCGGCGGCCTCCTTCTCGAAGTCGCCCAGCAGGCCGGGGAGGTCCCGCCATCCGGGATCCGGCGCGCCGCCGTCCCACATGTCCGCCAGGACGCCCAGGGCGACCAGGGTGCCGGTGTACCCGATGGTCGAGGCGTAGCTGTCCCGCTCGTTGCCGAGGTCCACCGCGGCCCGCGCGGCGCCGGCGATGTCGGACGGCCACACGTTGACCACCGCGATCGTCTCCACGTCGTCCGGCAGCGACCGGAGGGCCTCAAGCGTCTCGACGCTGCCGCCGCTCTGGGAGACGGCCACCACGGCACGGCCGCGCACGGTGAGCGGCAGCGGCGCGTCGCCGGCGCCGATCCGGTACGCCTCGTGACCGCGGGCGCGCAGCGCCCACAGTGGCGCCGCGCAGGCGGCGAGGCTCGCCCCCATCGCGACGAAGAGCGGGCCGGCACCCCGGAGACTTCCCGCGTCCGCCAGCTCGCCCAGCCGCCGTGTCACCCGATCGGTGATGGCCGCCAGGGCGTCGCGCTGCGCGGCGCGCCCCTCGACGAAAGTCCGATACTTGCCTGACATGTGTGTCGTTCACTCCTGATCTCTGGCCGCCGGTGACGGCGGCCGGTCACTTGACGGCGCCCGCGGCGAGACCGCTCATGATCTGGCGCTGCAGGATCACGGCGAACACGACCGGGGGCACCAGGGCAACGACGCCGCCCGCCGCCATCAGGCCGAAGTCGAGGCTGGCGTACTTGCCCACGAACTCGCTCAGCGCGACGGGGACGGTCTTGGCGGCGGGGGAGTCGGTGAAGATGAGCGCGTAGAAGAACTCGTCCCACGAGGCGAGGAAGGCCATGATCGCGGCGGTCACCAGGCCCGGCCGGGCGATCGGCAGGACGATCCTGAACAGGGCGCCGAGCCGGCTCAGCCCGTCGATCTGCGCCGCGTCCTCCAGCTCCACGGGCAGCGCCGCGAAGTAGTTGCTCAGCAGCCACAGCAGGAACGGGGTGGTGAACGTGCAGTTCACCAGCACCAGGCCGGTCCTGGTGTCGAGCAGCCCGAGGTTCGCCATGATCAGGTACAGCGGGATGACGAGCGCCAGCGGCGGCATCATGTACGTCCCCAGGAACAGCAGCAGCACCGGGGTCTTGCCCCGGAAGCGCACCCGGGCGAACGCGTAGGCCCCGAAGACGGCCGCGACGCCGCTGATGACGACGGTCGCCGTGGCCACCACGAGCGAGTTGACCATCGCGGCCCGCAGGGCGCCGCCCACGCTGCTCTGCGCGCCGGTGAAGATCTCCTGGTAGCGGGCGAGCGTGGGGTGGTCGGGGACGAAGTGCGTGGGGACGCTCAGCAGCTCGGCCTGCGTGGACAGGCTCGAGATCACCAGCCACAGGATCGGCCCGAACACGGCCGCCAGCAGCACCGCCCCGATGGCGTACATGAGGACGTAGTAGCCCGTCCGGCGGCGCGTCATCGGCCCGATCCCGTCTGCCGCAGCGCCCGCAGGTAGACCAGCGACAGCGCCAGGATGAACAGGGCCGTGAGGAACGCGATCGCCGAGCCCAGCCCGAAGCGCTGGTTGGAGAAGGCCTGGAGGTAGGCGTAGAAGGCGATGGTGGTGGTGCCGGAGGCAGGGCCGCCCCTGGTCATGATGTAGATGATGTCGAAGACCTTGAACGCCTCGATCGTGCGCAGCACGATGACCACCGCGATCACCGGCTTCAGCAGCGGCAGCGTCATGTGCCGGAAGCGCCGCAGCGCCCCGGCCCCGTCGATCGCGGCCGCCTCGTAGATGTCGGCGGGGATGGTCTGCATGCCGGCCAGCAGGAGGATCGCGACCAGCGGGATCGTCTTCCAGGCGTCCACGACGGCGACGACGTACAGGGCGCGGCCGGGGCCGCCGATCCAGTCCTGGTAGTGGTCGATCAGGCCGAGCCGCAGGAGCAGCCCGTTGAGCGCGCCGTAATTGGGGTTGAGGATCCAGCGCCACATGTTGGCGTTGACGATCGTGGGGACCGCCCACACCACGATGACGGCGGTGCGGAAGAGCCACTGGCCGGGGATCCTCTGGTTGAGGAACTGGGCGAGCAGCACCCCGACGACCAGCTCGATCCCGGTGGAGAAGACCGTGAAGACCGCCGTACGGCCCACGGTCTGCCAGAAGGCCGGGTCGGTCACCAGGTCGGCGTAGTTGCGCACGCCGACGAAGCCGTAGGCCGCCTCCACCACCGAGTCGGCGTCCAGGAAGCTCAGGACGAGGGTCCGGCCCAGCGGGTAGAGGATGATCCCGAAGACGACGACGAGCGCGGGCGTCAGGAGGGCCAGGGCGTAGCGGCCCTCCCGGGCGCGGCGGAGCGGGCGGCCGGCCGGGACCGGCGCCGCCCGCGTGCCCGCGCTCGTCGGCTGTCGCACCAGTCCCGTCATGCCGTCGCCAGCTCGTTGGCCTTCTCCACGGCGGTGTCCAGGGCGGCCTGCGGGCTCTGCTGGCCGTACAGCGCCGCCTGGATCTGCTGCTGGATCACCTGGCTGATGGCGTTGTAGTTGTTGACCTTGGGCCGGTCGGTCACGCTCTTGAGCTGCTCGCCGTGGGCCTTGGCCAGCTCGGGGTTGTCGCCCAGCACCGACGCCTTGGAGTAGGAGTCGGCCCAGATGGGCGTGATGTTGTCGGGGTGCGCCTCCTGCTGCGCGGGGCTGGCCAGGAAGGTCACGAAGTTCCACGCGTCGTCGACCCGCTCGCATCCGGTGGTGATGGCGAGGTTGCTCGACCCGGTGCAGGCGGGGCCCGCCCCGCTGGGGCCGATCGGGCTGGTCGTGACGACGATGTCGCCGACCACCTTGCTCTGCTGCGGGTCCTTGGCGGCCGAGGCCACGTAGTCCCAGTTGAGGACCATCGCCGCCTGACCCTGCAGGAGGACCCGCTTCACGTCGTCCTCGATGTACTTCAGCGACGAGGGGTCGGTCAGGCCCTCGTCGATCGTGCTCTTCATCCACTCGAGCGCCGTGACGCCGCCGCCCGTGTTGAAGACGAACTTCCCCTGGTCGTCCTGCCACCTGCCGCCGAACGCCGCGAGCAGCGAGCCGTAGTCGACGATGACGCACTCGGCCTGGGCCCAGCTCCACACGAACGGGAACTTGACCGCGCCCTTCTTCTTCAGCGTCCTCGCCGCGCCCAGGACGCCGTCCCAGGTCTTCATGTCGGTCTCGGCGACGCCGTTGTCCGCCAGGAGCTTCTTGTTGTAGTAGAAGAGCTTGCCGCCGACGACCCACGGCATGGCGTAGTCGCGGTCCTGGTATCGGACGATCTCCTCCACCGGCAGCATCGTCGTCTTCCAGTCCGGCTTGAACCGGGACGTGACGTCGATGATCATCTTCTTGGTGGCGAACTCGGTGAGCCACTGGCCGTCGATCAGGACCACGTCGAACTTGCCCGCCGCGGCCGAGGTCACGATCTTGTCGTGCAGCGCCTCGTACGCGACGAAGGTGGCCTCGACGGGGACCTTCGGGTAGGCCGCCTTGAAGGCTCCGATCATCGCGTTGATGTCGGACTCCGAGTAGCCGGCCTGCTTCATGAACAGGGCGCGGAGCGGGCCCGTGGCCCCGGAGCCCGATGATCCGCCGGGGACGCCGCAGGCCGCCAGGAACGCAGCGGTGCCGGCCGCCACGCCCAGCCCGAGAAACTCACGCCGCTGTAGCGACACGCTGATCACTTCCTCTGAGACGCTTTTGTCTATTTCTCCCAGGCAGGGAGTATGTTAGTTAAATTACTAACGAACTCGGATCCGGGTCAAGGACTGGCCGAGTCATGATTCGTGAGAACCTGGAGTGATGAGGGACCGTCGGCATCGGCCGTACCAGACGGCAGAACTGACCGCGCCGGGGAGAGCGGTCCTGGGCCTTCTCGCGCGCGGCGGCGAGTTCACCCGGCCCTACATCAGCACGCAACTGGAGATGTCCAAGCCCACCGTTTCGCTGGCGATTGCCGAACTCGAGGCGGCCGGCCTGGTGGAGATGGTCGGCACCTCGCAGGGCTTCACCGGCCGGTCGGCGGCGCTGTACGCGCTGTCGGACTCGGCGGGCTACGTCCTCGGCGTGGACCTGGGGTCGACGCGGGTGCACGTGATGGCGGCCGCGCTCACCGGGGAGATCCTGGCCGAGCGTTACCGCACCCATCCGGCGGCCGACCCGCACCCCGGCGCCGCCAACCCGGCCCTCGCGTCGGCCGCCCGGCGGCTGCTGCCCGAGGTCGTGGCCGGCATCGGGGAGTCGCGCGGCCCGCTGCGCGCGATCTCCGTCGCGATCCCGATGGTCGTGCCGCCCGACCGGTCGCTGCTGACGGAGGAGGACCTCGACGCGTGGGCCGGGATCTGGCCGCCGCTCGTCGACGCCTGGAGGGGCTGGGGGCTCGACCTGGACCTGCCGGTGCGGGTGGCCAACAACGTCAACTGCTCCGCCCTGGCGGAGCTGCACTGGGGCGCGGCCCGGGGCCGGGAGGACTACGTCTTCGTCCAGGTGGGCGTCGGCATCGCGCTCGGCATCGTGAGCCGCTCCCAGGTGGTGGTCGGCGCGAACGGCGCGGCGGGCGAGGTGGTCCGCATGCCCTACCCCTGGGCGGAGAACCAGCCGCCCCGGCCCAAGGCGCTGGAGGCGCACCTGGACGCGGGCGGGCTGATGGCCCGGTGCAGGCGGCTCTGGCCGCGGGACGCGGGACAGCCCCCGGCCGACGCGGAGCGGCTGTTCAGCCTCGCCGCCGACGGTCACCCGGTCGCCCGGTCCCTCGTCGAGGACCACGCCACAGAGGTGGGCCGGCTGGTGGCGGCCATCGTGGCCGTCCTCGACCCCGGACTGGTCGTCCTCGGCGGCGGTGTCGGGCAGAACCCGCTGCTGCTGCCCGGAGTGATCAAGGTGCTCCAGGAGACGAGCTGGCCGACCCTCGTCCTGCCGGGCCAGCTCGGCGCGCAGGCGACGGTGAAGGGCGCGGTGCGCCTCGCCGTCGAGGAGGGCAGGGCCGCCCTCCTCGACGGCTGAGGCACGCCGCCGCGTCACCCGGCCTTCTCTACGCGTGGCAGTGGCCGCCGGCGGCGCTGGGCGGCACGTCCAGCGTCGGGTTGCGGTCGAAGAAGCCGCTGGGCTTGAGCGTGAAACCGCACCGGTCGACCGGCATCACCGGCCAGTCCTCCGGGCGGGGGAAGTGCGTGAGCCCGAACGTGTGCCACAGCACGACGTCCTCGCCGTCGATGCTCCGGTTCCGGCGGGCGAACTCCGGCAGCCCCCGGCCCGGCGGGCTCTGGTTGACGTAGTCGCCGGCCGGGTAGAGCTCGTCGGGCGCGTACCTGGTGACCCACAGGTCCCGTGTCGCGAAGCCGGCCCGGGAGTGGATCCCACTGTCCTCGTCGGCCAGCAGCATCGGCTGCTGCTGCGGGTGGAGCACGTAGGCCACCGGCTCACCGAACCGGTTGGTCGCGCCCGGGTTGCTCACCCGCCACACCCGGCCGCGGTCGGCCGCCGCGCGCCGCGCGCCGTCCAGTTCTGTGGTCAGCCTGGTCACCCTGCGGCCGATCACGTTGCCGTACGGGTTGTCCGGGCCGAGAGGGGCCCGTTCGACGTCGATCTCGTCCACCGCGTTGACCAGGCCGTCCACGGTCATGTCGAGGCGGGCGCCGAACAGGTGCTGGTGGCTGGGCGCGCCGAGCCCGGGGGCCACCTCGGTCGCGTGCGGGTACCCGGGGTGGGGGTGGGCGGAGGTGAAGACCACCCCTGTGGCCTTGACCTCCAGCTCGATGGTCCCGTCGAGGTAGAGGTACCAGTAGAAGCCGTAGTCGTAGTTGCCCACCGTGGTGAAGAACGAGATCACCAGCCGCCGCTGCCGCCGGGTGTCGGCCTTCCCCGTGAAGATCTCGGTGTGCTTCCAGAGAATGCCGTAGTCCTCCTCGTGGATGCAGACGGCGTTGCGGATCGTGCGGGGCGCGCCGAGGTCGTCGGCGATCACGGCGTCGAGGTAGACGATCTCCCCGAGGCAGTCGCAGCCCAGCGTCAGCGAGTTGGCGAACTTGCCGACCAGGTACTCGCCGGAGTCGAAGTAGTTCTGCCAGTACCGGGTCGGGCCGGGGTCGCCGTACGGGATGACCATCTCGGCCACCGAGGCGCGGTAGACGACCGGGCGGCGCCTGCCGTCGTCGTCGAACGCGATCTGGTGCAGCGTCAGTCCCTCGCGGGCGTCGAACCCCACCCGCAGGCTCCACTTCTCCCATTCGAGGAGGTTGCCGGTGAGGGAGAAGCTGACGCCCTCGGGCTGGCTGATCTCGATCGGCTTCAGCGTGGTGCGGTACGCGGCGGGCTCCAGGCTTCCCGACTCGGCCGGGACCGGCATCAGGCGCTCGTCGACCAGCTTGATCACCCGGCCCTCGACGAGGTCGACGTACGCGGCCACCCCGTCGATCGGATGGGCCCACGGCACGTCGTGCTCGTCGGCCTGGTGGAAGGCGAGCACGCGGACGAGCCGCCGGGCGTCCTCGTCCGGGTCGCCGTACCGCCCGGCGGTCAGCGGGCAGGCCCGGATCTTTGACACGTCGGTCAGCCCGCGCCTGGCCATGGCCGCCCGCCAGCCCTCGTCGGCGTGGACGATCTCCTCGGCCCGCGCGAAGTCGCCGTCCAGGATCGGGAACTGGCCGTCCGCCGCGCCGTCCACGACCTTCGCGGCCAGGACCGCGCCCATCGTCAGGGACACCTCGACGTCCTCCAGGCGTCCGGTGGCGACGTCCACGAGGAACGCGCGGACCACCCGGTCGACGGCGTCGCCGGGCCGGTGGGACAGCACCTCGGACTTGTGCGGCTCGCGCAGGCCCAGGTAGGCGAACCGCGTGTGCTCGCCGACGTGTCCGGCCGCGCCCAGGATGTCCCTGGCCCGGCTGATCTCCTCGGCGCTCAGCAGGTCGAGCGGATGCGGCGTCGCCATGAGGCTCCCTCTCACTGGGGTAATACCACTGCATACCAATTAGATCCAGAAGATACAATCGGCCTCTCATCATGACAAGCGCCGATGGCGCCGGAAGGAGACCGCTCGTGATCGGGATCGGACTTCTCGGGTCGGGATTCATCGCCGACACCTACGCCGACGGCCTGCGCGACGTGCGCGACGCCAGGCTCGTGGCGAACTTCTCGCGCGACCCCGCCCGGGCGGCCCGCTTCGCCGAGACGTGGGGACCGGTCGCCCGCACCCACGGCACGATGGAGGACCTCTGCCGCGACCCGGAGGTCGATCTCGTGGTGATCGCCCTGCCGAACGAGGCCCACCTGGAGGCCGTGCGGATCGCGGCGGCCGCAGGCAAGGGGGTCGTCTGCACCAAGCCGCTCGCCCGCACCGCGGCCGAGGCCGCCGAGATGCTGCGGATCGTGCGCGAGGCGGACGTGTGGCATGGGTACGCCGAGAGCTCGGTCTTCTCGCCGAACATCGCCAAGGCGTACGACATGGTCGGTGCGGGCGCGATCGGCGAGGTGCTGTCGATGCGGGCCAGGGAGGCGCATTCGGGGCCGCACGCCCCGCACTTCTGGGACGCCGGGACGGCGGGCGGCGGCGCGCTGCTCGACATGGGGTGCCATACCGTCGAGACGGCCCGGCTGTTCTTCGGCAAGGACGTGCCGATCGTCGAGGTCTTCGCCTGGGGAGCCACGCTGGTGCACGGCGACAGGACGACCGGCGAGGACAACGCGATCGCCCTGCTGAAGTTCGCCAACGGCAGGGTCGCGACCGTCGAGTCGTCCTGGACCGAGCGCGGCGGCATGCACCTGCGCCACGAGATCGTCGGCACCGAGGGCCGCCTGATCACCGACACGGGCTCCACGCCCGTCTGGGGGTTCGTCCAGAACCCCGCCGGATACCTGGTGGAGAAGGCCGACGCGGAGACCGGCTGGGTCCATCCCGTGCCCGAGGAGGCCAGGGCGTACGGGTTCTCCCAGGAGATGCGCCACTTCGCCGAGCGGTTCGCCGCCGGGCTGGCCCCCTCGGAGACCTTCGAGGACGGCTACGTCGTCAACGCCGTGATCGACGCCTGCTACCGCTCGATGAAGTCCGGCGTCTGGGAGCCGGTCGAGCCGGCGCTCTGATCGGGCCGGGGGCCGCCGCCGGCGCCACGCGCGAAGCTCGTGCGCAGACGGTAGCGGTCCCCCCGGTAGTGCAGGCGGGAGTGGAACAGCCGCGTGTCGGCGGCGTCGACCACGATCTCGGTCATCACCAGCAGCGGGGCGCCGGTCTCGACCTCCAGCAGGCCGGCCACCCTGGCGTCGGCGGGCCCGGCCTCGATCGTGGTGTCGGCCCGGGAGGGCTCCCGGCCCGCCTCGGTGAGCACCTCGAACAGGGACCGCGTCGCGAAGTCGGCATCGGGCAGCCCGGGGGCGACCGCGAGCGGCACCCGCGTGTAGTCGAGCCCCACCGTCCCGCCGTCGAGCAGCCGTACGCGCTCCAGGTGGAACAGCGGCGCCCCGGCCGCCACCATCAGCAGGTCGGCCTCGTCGAGCGTGGCGGGGTGGACGTCGGCCCGCAGCACGCGGGAGGCCGGGGCCAGGCCCTTGCGGGCAGCGGTCTCGGAGAAGGACTCCAGGGAGTTGGGCCAGTCGGTCTTGGCCGCCGTGCCCACGTACCACCCACGGCCGTGCGAGGCGGTGAGCACGCCCTCTTCGACGAGACGGCCGAGCGCGCGGCGCAGGGTCACCCTGCTGACGCCGAGGTCCAGGCACAGCTCGCGCTCCGGCGCGAGCCGGGCGCCGGGTGCGAGCGACCCCTCCGCCACCTGACGCCTGACGTGGTCGGCCACCTGCGCCCAGAGAGGCTCCGGCGCATCGGGGTTCAAGGGTCCGGCCGCTCCGGACGCGAGCACCAACGGGACCGCCTCGGCATGGGATGAACAGAAGACCACTGCATACCGGATTATGCCAGAGGGACGCCGTCAGGCGATCAGACCGCCGACGGGGGCGCTGTGGCGGATCATGTCGAGTACGGCACGGCGGATCGCCCCGCGGTCGATGCCGGCGTCCTCCAACTGCTCCTGCGAGGTGGCCGAGCCGGGCATCTCCGACACGCCGAGCTTCACGACGGGGACGGGGGCGCCTGCCAGCGCCGCGAGCACGGCGTCGCCGAGCCCGCCCTCGGGCCGGTGGTCCTCGACTGTGACGACCCGGCCGGTGGCCGTGGCCATGGTCCGCAGTTCCTCGGAGTCCAGGGGCTTGACCGAGTACGCGTCGATGACGGTGATCGAGACGCCGTCCTCCTCCAGCAGGTCCGCGGCGGCGAGGGCCTCGTGGACCGTGACGCCCGCCGCCACCACGGTCGCGTGGCCCCCGGTCCGCAGGACCTTGCAGCCGCCCACCGGGAACCGCTCGCCCGGGCCGTAGACGACCGGGGTCTCGCCGCGGGTGGTGCGCAGGTAGCGCACGCCCTTCAGCCCGGCCGTGTCCGCCACCAGCCGCGCGGTCTGGTTGGCGTCGCAGGGGTAGAGCACCGTGCTGCCGTGGATCGCGCGGAAGGCGGCCAGGTCCTCCAGGCCCATCTGGGACGGCCCGTCCTCGCCGATCGAGACCCCGCCGTGCGACCCCACCAGGCAGATGTCCGCCCGGCTCACGGCCGCCATCCTGACGAAGTCGTACGCCCTGGTGAGGAACGCCGCGAAGGAGGCGGCGTACGGCTTCCAGCCCCGGGCCTGCATGCCGATCGCGGCCGCCGTCATCTGCTGCTCGGCGATGTGGCACTCGAAGAACCGCTCCGGGTGGGCCTCGGCGAAGGCGTCCAGCTTCGTGGAGTCGGCCACCTCCCCGTCGA
The DNA here is from genome assembly GCF_016863035.1 of Microbispora corallina. GTDB lineage: Bacteria > Actinomycetota > Actinomycetes > Streptosporangiales > Streptosporangiaceae > Microbispora > Microbispora corallina. The sequence goes on along the minus strand of NZ_BOOC01000013.1, from coordinate 69,273 downwards.
GCGCGACGACCGCGCCGTCGGCCGTGCCCAGGGCCGCGAGCGCCGCGCCGAACGCCGTCCGCGTGGCGACCCGCTCGCCCACCCGGTACTCCGGGAGCTCCAGGGAGCCGGCGCCGAAGGCGTACGGGGTGCCCGCGATGGTCGGGGGGTTCACCTGGACGGTCAGCCGGCGCGGGCCGCCGAGCTCCGCGACGGCCTGCTCGGGGTCGTCGAGCGGCTTGCCGTGCTTGCCCTCGCGGTCCTCCACGGCCGGCACCCCGAAGCCCTTGCACGTACGGGCGATGATCGCGGTAGGGCGCCGCCGGGTGGCACGGGCGTCGGAGAGGGCGTAGTCGATCTGCCCGGGGTCGTGGCCGTCGATCTCGATCGTGTGCCAGCCGAACGCGCCGATGCGCCGGGCGTACGCCGCGAGGTCCCAGCCGTGCCGGGTGGGGCCCCGCTGGCCCAGGCGGTTCACGTCGACGATCGCGGTGAGGTTGGCCAGGCCCTCGTGCCCGGCGTGCTCGAACGCCTCCCACATCGACCCCTCGGCCAGCTCGCCGTCCCCGCACAGCACCCAGACGTGGTACGGCAGGCGGTCAAGCTTGCGGCCGGTCAGGGCGAGCCCGACGCCCACGGGCAGCCCGAACCCGAGCGAGCCGGTCGCCACGTCGACGAACGGCACGCGGGGAGTGGGGTGCCCCTCCAGGCGCCGCCCGCGCCCGCGGAACGTCAGCAGCTCCTCGTCGGTGACCACGCCCGCCGCCTTGAGCATGGCGTACAGCAGCGGCGAGGCGTGGCCCTTCGAGAAGACGAGGTGGTCGTTGGCCGGGTTGGCCGGGTCGCCGGCGTCCAGCCGCAGATGACGGGCGAGCAGCACGGCCATGAGCTCGGCCGCCGACAACGAGGACGTCGGGTGCCCCGAGCCGGCCGACGCCGAGGCGCGCACCGAATCCACCCGGAGCTGGGCCGCGAGTTCGCACAGGAAGCGGTAGTCATGCTCGTCCATCGCCATCGACTACCCCGCGCGGGTGATTCATATCGCGGCAAAGGCCCGGTATGTCGCGCTCGTCGTCGCCGGCGTACGAGGCCCCATGTGTCGGGCTCGGGGTCAGCGGCGATAGAGGCGCGCTACGTCGCGCTCGCCGGTGTCTCGGGCGTCATCGGCGGCGCAGGCCCAGCCCCGCCGCGGCGGCCAGCCCCAGCCCCGCGACCGTCACCAGCCGCCGGTGCTGCGAGAGCCACAGCTGGAGGCTGCGCCCGTGCGACCGGTCGTCGAAGCTGCCGTGGGCGCCGTAGTCGTGGTCGCGGTCGGCCGGCTCCCACAGGTTGGACACCCCCGTGGGCGCCTTGTCGTCGTCGAGCTGCGACTTCACGCCGCTCCTGGCCAGGTAGCGGTCGAGCAGGGCCGGCGCGACGCGCTGCGCCATGATGGTCGCGGCCGTCGTGGCGCCGACCCAGTACTCCTTGCGCTCCGGGTGCGCGGCCGCGAAGACCAGCGCCCGGGCGGCCACCTCCGGCTGGTAGATGGGCGGCACCGGCTGGGGGTGGCGCCGCATCCGGTTCAGGCCCCAGTCGAACTGCGGGGTGTTGAGCGCCGGAAGCTGAACCATGGTGATCTTGATTCCGGAGTCCTCGGCGAGCAGCTCGGTCCGCACGGCCTCGGTGAAGCCGCTGATCGCGTGCTTGGCCCCGCAGTACGCCGACTGCAGCGGGATCGACCGGTAGGCCAGGGCGGAGCCGGCCTGCACGATCACGCCGCGGTCGCGCTGCTTCATCATCTCCAGCGCGACGCGGGTGCCCCAGACGTACCCCAGGTACGTCACCCGGGTGGTCCGCTCGTACTCCTCGGGGGTGATCTCCATGAACGGCGCGAAGACCGTCGTGAAGGCGATGTTGATCCACACGTCGATCGGGCCGATCTCGGCCTCGACCTGCTGGGCGGCCTGCCGCACCTGGTCGTAGTCGGCGACGTCCGCGGCGAAGACCTTGGCCGTCCCGCCCTCGACGCCCACGTCCACGGCCGCTCCGGCCAGGCCGGCCTCACCGCGCGCGATGAGCGCGACCCGCGCGCCCTCGCTCCCGAGCTGGCGGACGACGGCGCGTCCCACCCCGCCGCTCGCCCCGGTCACCACCACGACCTTGTCAGTCAGGCTCACCTCGTCATCCTCTCGATTCCGGACCGCCGCCCAGCGAGCGCTGCCGCCGTACGGCGAACGCCATGAACAGGGCGGTGATCACAACGACGATCCCGACGATCGCGGTCAGCCACCACAGGCGGGCCACGGCCGACAGCACGCCCACGGCCACACAGAAGACCAGTACGAACGACGCGATGCGGATGCGGATCACATCCACCGGCGTCGCCGGCACCATCGGCTTGCCCGTCGGCGATCGTTGTTCCTCAGTCATGAGGCGCCCCCTACCCTCGTATCCGGTTGACTATCGCGGTCGTGGACCGGTCCGGCACGTATCCCAGCACCCGCACCTCGCCGCCCAGCTCCCTGACGAGATCCGCCTCCGGCAGCAGGTCGGGGTGGTAGTCGCCACCCTTGACGTACACGTCCGGGCACACCAGCCGCAGCAGCTCCACCGGGCTGTCCTCGTCGAACACGGCGATGTGGTCGACGCAGCCCAGCGCCGCGAGCACGGCCACCCGGTCCTCGCACCGGTTGATGGGACGCTCCGGTCCCTTGAGCCGGGCCACCCCGGCGTCGCTGTTGACGGCGACGATCAGCACGTCGCCGAGCCTGGCCGCCTCCTCCAGGCACGCGACGTGGCCGCGGTGCAGGACGTCGAAGCAGCCGTTGGTGAAGACGATCCGCCTGCCCTCCCGCCGGTGGCGCTCGACGAACGCCGCCAGCCGGTCGTACGGCAGGGCGGCGTCGGGCCGCAGCGCCTGCTGCAGGTCCTCGCTCGTGCAGACGCCCGTCCCCGGACGGCGGACGACCACGCCCGCGGCGGCCTGGGCGACGTCCGCGGCCTCCTCCGGGGGCGCGCCGGCGGCCAGGCTCAGCGCGAACGCGGCGGTGAAGGTGTCGCCCGCGCCGATGCTCATCGCGTCGGACACCGGCGTCGCGTGGGTCCGGTGGGGCTCGCGTCCCCGGCGGTGGAGCAGGGTGCCCTGCCCGTCGAGGGTGGTCACCACGAGCTCGGCGCACGTGGCCTCGAGCAGCCGTGCCGATCGCGAGGTCAGGAAGCCGATGCGGTCGTGGTCGCCCGTCTCGCCGAGCAGCCGCTGGACCTCGGCGTAGTTGGGCAGCACGGCCTTCGGCAGGCAGTCCCGCCAGGGGCCCACGTCGTGGGCGTCCACGATCAGCATCGGGGCGCCGCGGGAGCCGTCGCCGCGCCCGGCGCTCAGGTCGCACAGGGCCCGCCGTACGGCGGGGGTGCAGACGCCGCCCGCGTAGTCGCAGGCCACGATGACGTCGGCGGCCGCGGCCAGGCGGGCGATCCGGTCGATCAGCTCGCGCTCCGCCGCCTCCGGCAGGGGAGCGTCGTCCTCCTCGTCGTACCGGGCCACGATCTGGCCGTCCGTCAGGACGCGCCGCTTGACCGCGGTGCGCCGGCCGCGGACCGTGATCAGCCCGTCGATGCCGAGCCGCCCGAGGGCGGCGGTCAGAGTGGCCCCGGCGGAATCCGCCCCGGTCACGCCCACCATGTGGACGCGGGCGCCGAGGGCGGCCAGGTTCGCCGCCGTGTTGGCCGCGCCACCGGGCTGCTCCTCGGTCTGCTCGACGGTGACCACGGGTACGGGGGCCTCCTGCGCCATCCGCCTACTGCGACCCCGCAGCCACGAGTCGAGCATCACGTCCCCGACGACGACGGCAGTGACATCACCGAAACGGTTGAGCGTCTCTTCCGTCATACCTGGGCGGCTACCCCCGCTGCCGCAGGAGAAACAAGGGGCGCGACCAGCACCGTCGGTCGGTTTGGGCGGCGCGTGAGAGGGTAGCCAGGGGGTCGCTCCGCGTGAACGTGGCCCGGTGGGAGCCGGACCCGCGACGACGACAGGGGGTTGCCGATGGGCGTGACGACGAAGCGAGGACGCGGAGACGGCTCGTGCCCATGACCACCGCGCTCCTCGTCGAGGGGGTCGAGCGGATCGCCGTGTTGAGGGCCAACGCTCTCGGCGACCTGCTGCTCGCCCTGCCGGCGATGGAGGCGCTGAAGAGGGCCTACCCCGCCGCGAAGCTCACCCTGCTCGGACGCGAGTGGCACGTCAGGTTCCTGCGGAACCGGCCCGGCCCGGTCGACGAGGTGGTGGCCCTGCCGCCCATAGCGGGCGTGTCCTCCCCGCCGGACGGCTCCGCCGCCCCCGAGACGCTGTACGAGGACCTGCGCGGGCGCCGCTTCGACCTGGCCGTCCAGATGCACGGCGGCGGCCGCAACTCCAACCCGTTCATCCGCAGCCTCGGCGCCCGGCTCACCGCGGGCCTGCGCACCCCCGACGCCGCGCCGCTCGACCGCTGGGTGCCGTACGTCTACTACCAGCACGAGACCCTGCGCTACCTCGAGGTGGCCGGGCTGCTGGGGGCCGCCACGACCGACATCGAGCCGAAGGTCGCGGTGATCAGGGAGGACTGGGCCGAGCTCAGGAAGACCCTCGGACGGCTGCCGCGCGGGCTCGTCGCCGTCCACCCCGGAGCCGGGGACCCTCGCAGGCGGTGGCCGCCGGAGCGGTTCGCGGAGGTCGCCGACCGGCTCGACCGGCCCGTGGTGGTCACCGGGACCGAGGACGAGCGCGACGTCGTCGAGAAGGTGGTCGCGACCATGACCCGGCCGGCCCGGCCCGTGGTCGGGCAGCTGTCCCTCGGCGGGCTCACCGCGCTGTACGCCGCGTGCGACCTGCTCGTGGCCAACGACACCGGGCCGCGCCACCTCGCGGCGGCGACCGGCACGCCCACCGTCGCCGTCTACTGGTGCGGAAACCTCGTCAACTGGGGGCCGCTCACCCGGGGCATCCACCGGCCGCTCGTCTCCTGGACGCCCCACTGCCCGGTCTGCGGCTCGGACGGCACGACGTTCGGCATGCGGGACTGCGGGCATGACGACGTTTCCTGGGTAGGGGACGTGACCGTGGACGACGTGCTCGAACAGGCCGTGGACCTGCTCCGATGACCGACGTGGAGACGCTGCGCGCCAGCGACCCGAACGAGCCGGGGATCCGGCGCCTGCGGCGCGGGCGCGGCTTCAGCTACACCTGGGCCTCCGGGCGGCCGGTCAAGGACCCGGTCACCCTGCGCCGGATCCGGTCGCTCGCGATCCCGCCGGCCTGGACGGACGTGTGGATCTGCGGGTCTCCCGACGGCCACCTGCAGGCCGTGGGCACCGACTCGGCCGGCCGCCGCCAGTACCGCTACCACGACCTGTGGCGGCGGCAGCAGGACCAGGCCAAGTTCGATCACGTGCTGGAGCTGGCCGAGCGGCTGCCGGAGTTCCGGGAGCGGGTCGCCGAGGACCTGAAAGGCGACGAGCTCAGCCGGGAGCGGGTGCTCGCCACGGCCGCCCGCATGCTCGACATCGGCTTCTTCCGGGTGGGCGGCGAGGAGTACACCGACTCCTACGGCCTGGCCACCCTGCGCACCTCCCACGTCAGATGCCGGAACGGCGAGGTCGTGTGCCGCTACCTCGCGAAGGGCCGCAAGGAGCGGGAGCTGGTGCTGTCCGACAGCGACGTGTGCTCCGTGCTCACCGCTCTGACCTCCGGCCGGAGGGGCGAGCTGCTGCGCTACCGCGGCGACCGCGGCTGGGTCGACGTGCGCAGCTCGGACATCAACGCCTACCTCAAGGAGGTCGTGGGCACCGAGGTGTCCGCCAAGGACTTCCGCACGTGGCACGCGACCGTCCTGGCCGCCGTGGGGCTCGCGGTGAGCCGGCCGGTCAGCAGCGCGGCCGGGCGCAAGAGGGCCGTGGCGAGGGTCATGCGGGAGGTCTCCGAATACCTCGGCAACACGCCCGCCGTCGCCCGCGCCTCGTACGTCGACCCCCGGGTGATCGAGCTGTACGAGAAGGGCAGGACGATCCCGCTGGAGCGGCTCGGCGAGGACGGCCCGGGCGGGCTGGCCACGCACGGTCCGGTCGAGCGGGCCGTCATCGACCTGCTCCGCCGCGCGTCGTCCGGTCCGGGCCGGCGGGCCCGTCCGCCCCGGCGCCGCGCCGCGCCGCAGGAGGCCGGGCAGGCGGCGAAGCGGCCCAGGCGGAAGGCCCCGAGCCGCCGGGCGTCGGGCCGGAAGGCGTCCGGGCACACCGCTCGCGGCCGGTAGGAGCCACGACGGCGCCGCTCGCCGGCCGGCAGTGACACGACGGCGGGGACGCGGTCAGCGGACGCCGGCGCCGAGGGCGGCGAAGGCGGCCCGGATGACGTCGTCCGCCGGGAGCCCGCCGCCCGGGGTCTCATGGAGCAGCCGGTGCCGCCGCCCGTCCGGCGCCGACACGGTGACCGACGGAGTGCCGTACGACATGGCGAGCCGGGCCATGCCCGGGTCGGCGCCGATCACCAGTCGCGCCCCCGCCACCAGCGCGCACAGCTCGCGCAGTGACGTCCGGCCGGCCAGCACGATCTGCGGCGGGAGCACGGCCCGTGTGGCGACCAGCAGCGCCATCGGCCGCTCCCGCCGGCTGCCCGTGACGACGACCGGCAGGCCCTCGTCCGCCAGCGTCCTGGCGACCGTCGCGAAGCGGTCGGGTGGCCAGCGCAGAGTGGTCTCGCCGGCCCCGGGATGGATGACGACCGCCCCGGGCGCCGGGCTCGCCACCATCGGGGTGGGCAGCCGCAGGTCGTCCGGGTCGGCCGGCACGCCGTACCACTGGACGAGGCGGCACCACCGCTGCACGCCGGGCTCGGACGGGTCCCACCGCGGGCCGGCGACGCGCGGGACCGCCTCGTGCGCGTACGCCCACAGGCGGCGCGGCCCGAGGTCCAGCAGGACGCGGTGGCTCTGCGGCCCCCGGCCGTGCAGATTCACCGCGATCTCCGGCAGGAGCGGGTGGAGGGCCTCGTCCTCCCCCGGTCCCGGCCAGGCGAGCGGCGTGAGGCCGCGGGCCGGCAGCAGCCGGTCCACGGCCCCGGTCAGCGCCGCGAGCTCGCTCAGCTCGGGCGGGCAGGCGAGCACGACCCGCAGCCCTCCGCGCCGCAGGCCGCGCAGCGCGGGCACGGCCGTGAGCAGGCCCTCCATGCCATGGGAGCGGAGGACGAGCGCCGTCACCGCCATGAGCGCTCCCCGCGTCGGGCGTGTCGCATCAGGAGGCGCTCCTCTCCAGCTGGCGGGCCGACAGCACCCGTTCGTAGGCGGCGAGGGTCTCGGCCGCGATCCGGGTCCAGCCGTACCGCGCCCGGGCCCGGTCGGCCCCCGCGATGCCGTACGCCGTGCGGCGGACCGGGTCGTCCAGGAGCCTGCGCAGGGCCCTGGCCAGCACGACGGGCTTGCGCGGCGGCACCAGGACGCCGGTCACGTTGTTGACCACGGTCTCCTTCTGGCCGCCGACGGCGGTGGCGACGACGGGCACGCCGCTGGCCATGGCCTCCAGCGTCACCATCCCGAACGGCTCGTACCACGGCACCGAGACGACGGCGCTCGCCGAGCGCATGAGCGCGGGCAGGGTGTCGCGGCCGACCCGGCCGAGGAAGCTCACCCGGTCGGCCACCCCGGCCTGCGCGGCGAGCCAGCGGAGCCGGGTGACCTCGGGGTCGTGGTGGAGCTCGGCCGCCGCCGGGCCGCCGGCGATGACGAGTTCGGCGTCCTTCAGGTACTGGAGCGCCCGGATCGTGGTGTCGACGCCCTTGCGCGGCACGAGACGGCCGACCGACAGCAGCCGCGGCCGCTCGGGCCGTTCCAGCGGCTCGACGTGCGGGTGGAAGACGGAGGTGTCCACGCCGCAGGGGACGACCCGGGTGACCCGGCGGGGCACCCGCATCCGGATCAGCTCGTCGATCTCGTCGCAGCAGGTGGCGATGACGGCGTCGGCCCGGCGGCCGATGTCTGCCTCCGCCTCGACGCGCTCACGCGGGCTGGTGTCCGCGGGGCCCTGGTGGCGGCGCTTGACGCTGCCGAGCGCGTGGTAGGTGTGCACGACCGGGATGCGCAGGCGCTCCGCGGCGGACAGGGCGGCCAGGCCGCTCATCCAGAAGTGGCTGTGCACGATGTCGGGGCGGTCGAACAGCCACCGGTCGTGCAGCCACTTCCCGAACTGGGGGACCCAGGGGAGGATCTCGTCCTTGGGGATCTCGGCGGCGGGGCCCGCGGGCACGTGGACGACGGTCACGCCGGGGCAGAAGCCGACGGATTCGGGCAGGTCCTCACGGTCCCTGCGGGTGTAGACGGTCACCTCGTGACCGAGCTCGGCGAGCGCGCGGGCGAGGGCCGCGACGTGCACGTTCTGGCCGCCGGCGTCCACACCTCCGAGCGTGGCGAGCGGGCTGGCGTGCTCCGAGACCATGGCGATCTTCACTGGGGGTTCCTCCGTGAGCGGCAGTGGCGAGTACCCGGCTCGGGGGTCAGGGAGTCCAGGTGAATGAGCCCGGTGGACGGGCGGAGGGGAGCGGCCCGCGACAGCTCGCTCCGGGCGGCGGCGCCGATGGAGGCGGTACGGCCGGAGGTGGCGGAGGCGGTGCGGCCGGCGTCGGCGCGGGCGCGGCCCCCGTGGGGCGGGAAGGCGGCGTGGCCGGAGGCCGTGGGCGTGTGAAGACGGGCGGACCCGCTGCCGCTGACACTGCGGTCAGGGCGAGGGGAGAGCGAGTGACCCGTTCCCAAGACGGTCCTCCAACACGGCATGCTCACGCCAAGGAGGTACCTGCGTCTTAGGCACCAGGAACTTCATTCACCATATCCAGGGCTGCCGCCGCCAAACCACTGGTTTCGTCAGGAAAGCGCCGGGCAGCGCTATCCGTACAGCATCGAGGGGGAAGCCATGGAGACGCCGCACTATGTCGCGGCCCGTGTGCAGCGGGCGCTGGCGGAGGACGACAGGACCAACGAGCTGGGCATCCGCGTGGACGTGCGCGGGGAGCAGGTGTACCTGCGCGGCCAGGTCTCCTGCGAGGAGCGGCGGCACCAGATCGAGGACGTCGCGCGGGAGGCGGCGCCCGGGCTGCGGGTCCACAACGAGATCACTCTTGTCGAGGTGAGGGAGCCGGGGGAGGAGGAGCACCTGTGAGGGAGCTGAGGATCGCCGCCGTGGCGGACATCCATCTGGGCGAGGACCTGCGCGGTCACTATCGAAAGAAGCTCGAGGGCATCGAGCGCCGCGCGGACGTTCTGCTGGTCGGCGGTGACTTGACCAGGCACGGCACGGTGGAGGAGGGCCGGGTCGTCGCCGACGAGCTGCGCGACCTGCAGATCCCCGTCGTCGCCGTGCTGGGCAACCACGACTACCACTCCGACCACGACCGGGACATCATCTCCATCCTGCGGGACGCCGGGATCATCGTGCTCGACGACGAGGCCGCCGTGCTGCCCGTCGACGGCGTACGGCTCGGGGTGGCGGGCGGCAAGGGCTTCGGCGGCGGGTTCGCCGGCAAGTGCGCCAGCGAGTTCGGCGAGCCGGAGACCAAGGCGTTCGTCCGGCACACCCGTGAGATCGCCGAGCGCTGGCGGTGGGCGCTGAAGGACCTGGAGGCCGACCACAAGATCGTGCTGAGCCACTACTCGCCGGTCAAGGACACGCTGATGGGCGAGCCGCCGGAGATCTACCCCTTCCTCGGCAGCTATCTCCTCGCCGAGGCGGCCGACTCCGAGGGCGCCGACCTGTTCGTCCACGGGCACGCCCACGCGGGCACAGAGAAGGGCGTCACCCCCGGCGGCATCCGCGTGCGCAACGTCGCGTTGCCGGTCATCAAGCACGCGTACACCGTCTACTGCCTCGACGGCGACTACTGCTGACCGTCCGCCGCCGTGCCGCATCCGGCGGCGGGCGACGGCCCGTCTCCGGACAGGACGGCGGCCGGCCCCGAGAGGCCGGCCGCCGTCCTGTACCGCTAGTGCGAGGTGGCTAGGGATTGAAGATGCTGACGCCCCCCGGGCCGACGAGGAACCCGAGAACGATGAGGACGATCCCCCAGAGGATGTCCCGACGGGCCAGGATGACGTAGATCCCGGCGATCACCAGTACCACGGCGATGATCCAAAGCAGAGTAGCCATGGCCCTCCACTGCCCTGACAAAAGGGCTCGTAACATCATCGAGCATCACGCGCCATCGAATTTGCCGTCGAATCCGGTGTCCATGGCGTTTGCATTACCGGATCCGGGCAGGGACGTGGCATGACCACGTTCGGATACTTCCTGTCGAGCGAGGAGCACGACCCCAGGGAACTGGTCCGGCAGGCCAAGCTGGCCGAGCAGGCGGGGTTCGACGCCCTCTGGATCTCCGACCATTACCATCCCTGGCTGGACGAGCAGGGGCAGAGCGGGTTCGTCTGGTCGGTCATCGGCGCGCTGTCGGAGGCCGTGTCGCTGCCCGTGACGACGGCCGTGACCTGTCCGCTCATCCGCATCCACCCGGCGGTCATCGCCCAGGCGGCGGCGACGTCCCAGATCCTGCTGGACGGCCGTTTCCGCTTGGGGGTGGGCACGGGCGAGGCGCTCAACGAGCACATCCTCGGGGACGCGTGGCCTCCGGCCGAGGAGCGCCAGGCCATGCTGGAGGAGGCCCTCCACGTCATCCGGGAGCTGTGGACCGGCGAGCTGGTGACGTACCACGGCGAGTTCTACGAGGTCGACACGGCCCGGATCTACTCGCTGCCCGCCGAGCCGCCGCCCATCTACATCTCCGGCTTCGGGCCCAAGGCCATCGACCTCGCCGGGCGCCTCGGCGACGGGTACGTCTCGACCGCCCCGGAGGCGAGCCTCATCGAGGCGTTCCACAAGGCCGGCGGCGAGGGCAAGCCGGCGGCGGGCGGATTCAAGGTCTGCTGGGCCGCCGACGCCGCCGACGCCCGCAGGACTGTCCACCGGCTGTGGCCCACCGACGCCATCCCGGGGGAGGCCCACCAGCTCCTGCCGCTGCCCCGGCACTTCGAGCAGCTGTCGCAGCTGGTCACCGAGGAGACGGCCACCGCGTCCGTCCCCTGCGGCCCCGATCCGCAGACGCACCTGGAGGCGATCCGGCAGTACGTGGACGCGGGCTACGACGAGGTCTACGTGTCGCAGATCGGCCCCGAGCAGGACGGGTTCTTCTCGTTCTACTCCTCGGAGATCCTGCCGCGGCTCAAGAACGGCTGAGCCTCACGCGGCCGGCTGCGTGTGCGCTTCCAGCCGGCCGCAGGGGGTGCCGGCGGCGGCCCGGCCGCCGCGTCACGCGCGGGTGAGGCGGTCGTCGCCGGTGTCCGGCGCGTCAGGGGCTTTCGCCGCGTCCGGGGAGTTCGGCCCGGCCGGGGCGTTCGCGGCGCCCGCCGACCTCGGCCGGGGCGTGCCGTCCGTCCGGGTGCCGGCCGCGCGCAGCGACAGCAGCGGCTGGACGAACCAGAGCCACCCGCTCAGCCCGGCGACGACCGCCGCCACGAGCGCGGCGGGCCAGGCGCCGGCCAGCGCCTCGACGACGAGCCCGGTCGCGAACGTCATCGAGATCGCCAGGGCGGCCCCGCCGGCCACGCCGAGCCGGTTGGCCCGGTGCAGCATGACCTCCTTCAGGCCCGAGCGGAACAGGATGCGGTGCTGTGTGGCCGGCGCGATCAGGCAGATGGACGCCACGGCCGCGGCCAGCACGGCCACGTAGAACATCCAGCGGACCGTCTGGTCCACCTTCTCGAACCCGGCCGAGAACGGCAGCGTCAGGAGGAACGCGAACAGGACCTGGACGCCGGTGGCGGCGACCCGCAGGCCCTGCAGGAGCTCGCCGAGCTCGCGGTCGACCCGTTCCTTCCGGTTCTCCTCGGGGTTGCCAGGCAGGTGGGAGTCGTCCGGCGGCTCACCCATTGGCGGCCTTCATCAGCCGGCCGTAGGCAAGCTGGAGCCAGTCGGAGATCGCCACGGCGGCCATCGTCGTGCCGGCCATCCGCGTCACCCGGGGAGCGAACACCATGCCGGCGGCGTATCCGGTCGCCACCCACTGAGCCAGGCAGAACGGGCAGGTCAGCAGCTCGCCCAGGGCGTGCTTCCAGCCGGAGCCGCGGACCTCCTCCTTCAGCTCCGCCGGCCCCGACACCCCCGCGTACCGGGTGAAGGGCGCCCGGATGGGGCTCGTGACGCTGTCCTTCGCCAGAGTCCGGGAGAGCCGGTGCGTGAACAGTCCCATCAGCGCCAGGTCCATCGGGCTGATCCGCTCCGGCGGCCGGCGGCCCGTCAAACGGCCGGCGGCCAGCAGGACGGAGACGGCGCCGCCGTACACGGCGAGCACCCGCGCGTACGACGCCAGGGGGCGGCGCTCCTCACCGGCGTATTCACGCTGGATTTCCTTGAGGCTCTCGGTCATGCAGCCGCTTTACCCGCGATTGTTTGCGGCGAACATGGCGGGGCAAGCGACGTGAGTGGGTAGTCACAGTCACGCCGTCACCGACGCGATCCTAGAGACGCTCAAGCGCGCCGGAGCGGGCCTGAAGGAGGCCGGGGTCCGTTTCGCCCTGGCCGGAGGCTGCGCAGGCTACGCGAGGGGCGCCGCGCCTTCACTGCACGACGTCGACTTCGCCCTTGTCGAGGAAGACGTCCCGCTCGCCCTCAAGACCCTGGAGAACATGGGCTTCCGCACCGCGAAGCCCCCGGAGGACTGGCTGGTCAAAGCTTTCGACGAGGAGGGCGTCCTGGTCGATCTGATCTTCTCTCTCGCCGACAGGCCCGTGACCGAGGCCATGATCGCGCGATCGGAGTCCATCAACACGGCCGCGCTCAGCCTCCCGGTCCTCGAGGCCACCGACCTGGTGATCTCGTGGATCCTTCCGCTGTCCGAGCACGCTTGCGACTACGGCGGCCTGCTGCCGGTGGTCCGCGCCATGCGGGAGCAGGTCGACTGGGACAAGGTGGCCTCGGTCGTCGCCCCGTCGCCGTACGCGTCGACGTTCATCACGCTGCTGGAACGTCTCCGCGTCATCGCTCCGACGACTCCCGCGCCGGACGTGCGCTGGCCCTGACCTGCGCCGCGTCGTCCCCGCACAGGGGAGGAGCCGCACCCCCGAAGGGGTGCGGCTCCTCTCGTTCTCGGGCCGGCGGCCTACAGGCTGCCGGTGTAGGGGAAGCGACCGTAGTACTCGCCGAGGCGGTCGCGGTAGTCCGACTCCTTGAACGCGGCCTCGTCGAACTCGGGCGCGTTCTTGATCTCCTGCTTGGTCCGGCTCACGAAGACCTTCCGCTCCTCGGGGTCGATCTGCGTGACCACGCTCGCGGGCAGCATGACCTTCTTGCCGAAGATCCAGGGACCGGTGTCCACGACGATGTAGCTCTGGCTGGCGTCGTAGGTCGCTTCGTCCACCGACCCGATCTTTCCGTCCGTGGCCTGGACGTCGTAACCGACCACGTCCAGGTTCCGACTGGTGTCGTACACGCTCGAGGGGTACGACCACAGATCCGGTGTCATGGTTCTCACTCCCTTCGTCACCTCGACCCCTACCCGGCGACGCGGGCGGAAACGTCTTCTGCACGTAAGGATCATCCCATTAGTCCCATATGTCCCTCTGGCCCCTAAGAGTGGCGCGAGTGGGGGCGAAGTGGCGCTAATCTGGTGGGGGTCATGCGCCGCTAGCTCAGTTGGTTAGAGCAGCTGACTCTTAATCAGCGGGTCCGGGGTTCGAGTCCCTGGCGGCGCACCTGCCGAGAAGCCCCGGGCTATCGCCCGGGGCTTCTTCGTGTCCCAAGGCTGTTTCTCCGTGTCCCCCGCGTGCCAGGCCTTCACGGCCAGGCCGGGCCCCACCGTCCTGCCACCGAATATGCCGGCGCGCCGGAGCAGGGCCGCCGGTCAGGCGCCGGGAGTGCGCCGGAATGAAGTCCTCGTCCAGGACCCGGCGGGCCATAGTGACGACGCCATGGGGGCGCCGCTGGCCGTCGCGAAGTCGACGTCATCGGAGGGCCTGGTGACCAGTCCGTGCGCTCTCATCGCGTGACCACCTGCGAGGACCAAGCCGTACATGTCGCAGACAGGGAGGGCGATCTCCATCAGAAGGGCGTGATCGCCCTCAAGCGGGGTGGGCATATGCGGTTGCCAGTTCCGGGAAACGCTCATGCCACAGCCGCCGCAGCGGACGGGGGAGACGGAGGTGCTCCCACTCGGTCATCAGCAGATCGGCATTGAGCCAGCGTGTGTAATGCTCGCGCTTGATGGCCGCCGTCAGCACCGTCATGTAGCAGAGGTACAACTGCCCGGGATCACCGAGGTCGAATAGCGTGCGCCCCGACCAGGCGAGATCCGGCGGCAACCGCACCATGCCGGCGGCGGGGCCGGCAAGATCGTTCAACTGTTCGGGCAGTGCCGAGGCGCCCGTGGACCATCGCGAGGGCATGCTGTCACGGCGGTTCATGCCTCAAGTCTTATCGAAAGAAGCTCCTGTCCGCAGCCTGGGTGCACATTGGGCTCTGGCCCGACCGGCGTGATCCCCTGGGCCAAGGGGATCACGCCGGTGGCCGTCCGCGCTCTGCTCGGAGTGGCTGGGCGGGGATCGGTCAGAGTTCGCCGCTTTCGATGGCCTCCTTGAGCCCCTGCTGGGTCTCCTGGTGGGAGGAGACGCCGTTCGTCACGGTGAAGTCGATGAGCAGGATGCTCGCCTCGAACGCGAGATGCTCGGTCACGCGGGTCCGCCCGTCCCCGAGGTCGTAGAAGACGATCTTCTGGTGGGTGACGACGTTGGGCAGCGTCCAGGTGTCGGTCTCGTAGTAGTAGCCGTCCGGGTGGATGCGCTGCTGCCCGTGGGTCTTGGTGGTGACCGGGACGCCCGCCACCACCGGGATGTCCTCGATGGCCGTGAAGTTGATGTAGTGGACGCCGCTCTCGGTCCAGTCCTTGTGGGTGACGACCCGCTGGAGGAACGAGTGCCGGCCGATGTGGTTGGCGAAGTTCGAGTACACCGCGAAGACGTGGTCCCGCGGCGCGTCGATGTCGATCGAGATGTCCCGCTCGACGCGGCTGCGTCCCGTGTACGGCAGGGGTGCGGTGCCGATCTCGTAGAACTTGTAGAAGTCCCAGGCCAGCTGCCACTCGGCGGCGAGCTGGGCGTCGGTCTCGATCGTGTCGGCCCGGGCCGGGGCCGCCACGAAGGTCAGGAGGAGGAGGGCGGAGAGCGTCTGAGCTGCGAGAAGCCGGAGAAGGTGCTTCACGTGACCTCGCGATGAAGAGCAATTTCGGTCTTAAGTGGCTTATATCCCAAGTGATCGCGATGGAGAAGCCTCAGCGGGTAGGTCCCGCCTCATGAACATCGATCTCACCGGACGCACGGCCTTCGTCAGCGGCTCGACCCAGGGGATCGGCCGGGTGATCGCGGCGAGGCTCGCCGCCGCCGGCGCGACGACCACGATCAACGGCCGGGACGCCGGACGGGTGGACGCCGTCGTGGGCGAGCTGCGGAAGGAGGTGCCGGGGGCGCGGATCGAGGGCGTCGCCGCGGACGTGTCCACGGCCGAAGGGGCCGCCGATCTGTTCGAGGAACTGCCCGCCGTCGACGTGCTCGTCAACAATTTGGGGATCTTCGCGCCTCGGCCCGTGCTGGAGGTCGACGACGACACCTGGCAGCGCTACTGGGACGTCAACGTGATGTCCGCGATCCGTCTCGCCCGGCACTACCTCCCGGGCATGCGTGACCGCGGGTGGGGGCGGGTGCAGTTCATGGCCAGCGACTCGGCCGTGGTGATCCCCGAGGAGATGGTCCACTACGGCGTGACGAAGACGGCGCTGCTGGGCGTCTCGCGCGGGTACGCCAAGGCCCTGGCGGGCACCGGCGTGACGGTCAACGCCGTGATCGCGGGCCCGACGCATACCGAGGGCGTGGAGGACTTCGTCCGCGATCTCGTCGGCGACGACCTGCCCTGGGAACGGGCGCAGGTGGAGTTCATGCGCGTCCACCGGCCGGGCTCCCTGATCCAGCGGCTCATCGAGCCCGAGGAGATCGCCAACATGGTCGTCTACCTCGCCTCCGACCTCGCGTCGGCCACCACCGGTGGCGCCCTCCGCGTCGACGGCGGCTACGTCGACTTCATCGTCCCCTGACCGGCGGCCCGGCCTGCGGCGGTGCCGGGGCCCGGGTCAGGGGGATCGTCGCGGGCTCGGCGGCTGTGGGCGGCGACGTCGGTTTCCTCAGCCCGAGGTGTCGTCGAAGCGGAGCTCGGAGGTGATGCGGTAGCGGTCGCCGCGGTAGATCGAGCGGGTGAACTCGACGACGCGGCCGCCGGCGTCGCGCGTGGTGCGCTCGATCAGCAGCGCGGGGGCGTGCTGGGGCACCCCGAGCAGCGCGGCCTCGGTCTCGTCGGTCACGGTCGGCTCGATGCTCTGGGTGGCGCTGCGGACGTCCACGCCGAAGCGCGTCCGGAGGAACTGGTAGAAGGAGCCCGACACCATGTCGTCCGGATCCAGGCCGGCCACCAGCCGGTGCGGCAGGTGGATGCGCTCGATGGCCATGGGCTCGTCGTCCACCACCCGGAGCCGTACGACCCGCAGGACCGGGTCGGCGGGGGAGACCTGCAGCCGGTGGGCGAGCCGCGCCGTCGCGGGGGCCGAGTCGAACTCCAGGATGCGGCTGAGCCAGTGACCCTCGGCCGCCGGGGCGTGGAAGGAACTGCTGCCGGCGGCGAGGGGCTGGGTGACCTTGCGACGTCCGGTGAACGTGCCCCGGCCGTGCTCCCGCACCAGCATGCCCTGCCGTACGAGCCCGTCGATCGCGGCGCGCAGCGTCGGACGCGACACGCCGAGCTCCCGGGACAGGTCCCGCTCCGAGGGGATCGCCGTGCCGGGCTCCTTGTCGGCGATGAGGTCGAGCAGGACGTCTCTCACCCGATCGCGCTTCAGCCCCGTTGGAAGTCTCTGCACGTCTGAGACCTTACCAGTTATCTAACCAGTTGCCCTGCCGAATACCCAGGCAAATCGGGGTCTAGGACCCTCTTGACACCTCTACTGGTTAAGACCACTCTCCTCTCAAGAAGTTACCAATAACTGACCAGTGGGAGAATCCATGAGGTACCGCCTCCCCGCCACGGCGGCCGCGCTCACCCTCGGGCTCGCCGCCGGCCTCACCGGTTGCGGGTCCACGTCCCAGCCACAGGCGTCGGGGAGCGCGAGCCCCACCACGCTCACCGTCTGGTTCATGCGCGACAGCCTCTCCGACGGCGTCGTCGACCGCTTCAGGACGGACTTCCAGACCGCGCACCCCGGCGTGCGCCTCGACATCCAGATCCAGGAGTGGGACGGCATCGGCCAGAAGGTGACCAGCGCCCTGGCCAGCAAGGACGCCCCCGATGTGATCGAGGTCGGCAACACCCAGGTCGCGGAGTACGCGTCGAGCGGCGGCGTCAGGGACCTCACCGACAAGGTGGCCGACCTCGGCGGCTCCGACTGGCTGCCGGGCCTCGCCGAGCCCGGCAAGATCGACGGCCACCAGTACGGCATCCCCTGGTACGCCGCCAACCGCGTGGTCATCTACAACAAGGACCTGTTCGCGAAGGCCGGGATCGACGCGCCGCCGAAGACCAGGGACGAGTGGATCGAGGACACGGCGAAGCTCGACAAGGGCGGCGTCCAGGGCATCTACCTGCCGGGGCAGAACTGGTACACGCTGGCCGGGTTCGTCTGGGACGAGGGCGGCGACCTCGCGGTCAAGGAGGGCGACCGGTGGCGGGGCGCGCTCGACACGCCGCAGGCGGTCGCCGGCATCGAGTTCTACCGGAGGCTGCAGGCGCTCGGGAAGGGGCCCAAGGACTCCGACGAGGCCAAGCCTCCGCAGGCCGACGTCTTCGGCAAGGGCGACGTGGCCCAGCTCATCTCGGCGCCCGGCGGCGCGGCGGCGATCGAGAAGGCCAACCCGGCGCTCAAGGGCAAACTCGGCTTCTTCCCGATCCCCGGCAAGACGGCCGACCGGCCGGGCGCGGTGTTCACGGGCGGCTCCGACCTGATCATCCCCGAGGCGTCGCGACACCCGGACGAGGCGTACGAGGTGGTCAAGGCGCTGGCCGGCGAGAAGTTCCAGACCGACATGGCCAAGGAGATGAGCTACGTCCCCAACCGGACCTCGTTCGCCTCGGTCCTGAGCGGCAACGAGGCGACCGCGGCCATGGCGGCCGGCGCGGCCAACGGGCACGCCACGCCCAACTCGGCCAACTGGGCGGCCGTCGAGGCCAAGAACGTCATCAAGGAGTACATGACCACGGTGCTGACCGGCGGCGACCCCGCGACCGAGGGCAAGGCGGCCTCCGACGTCATCACCGCCATTCTCAACACCAAGTCCTGAGATGGTGAGCACCGAGTCGCGCCCGGCCGGCGCGCGGGAGCGGCTCGCCGCCCCTCCGCGCGCCGCGGGCCCCCGGCCCCGCCGTACGGCGGCCCGCCGCGCGGCGGGGGCGCTCTGGCCGTACCTGCTGGTCGCGCCCGCCGTGGCGGGCTTCGCCTGCCTGCTCGTCTACCCGTTCGCCCGCAGCCTGGTGATCTCCGTCCAGCACTTCCGGCTGGGCGAGCTCATCCGCGGCGGGGCCGAGTTCGTCGGCCTGGCCAACTACGCGGAGGTGCTGGGCGGCCCCGAGTTCTGGAGCGTGGTCCGCCGGACGTTCGTGTGGACGGCCGTGAACGTCGCGCTGATCATGCTGATCGGCACCGGGGTCGCGCTGATGCTGCCGCACCTCGGGCGGCGGATGCGGCTCGCGGTGATGAGCGGGATGGTGCTCACCTGGGCCACCCCGGTCCTGGCCGCGACGACGATCTTCCAGTGGCTCTTCCAGTCGCGGCTGGGCGTGGTGAACTGGCTGCTCGTCCGGCTCGGGCTCGGCTCGTTCGAGGACTACACGTGGTTCGCCGACGGCACGGCGACGTTCGCGATCCTCGTGGCGCTCGTGGTGTGGCAGTCGGTCCCGTTCGCCGCGCTGACGCTGTACGCCGGGCTGACGACCATCCCGGCCGAGCTGTACGAGGCCGCCAGGATCGACGGGGCGAGCGCCCGGCAGGTGTTCGCCCGGGTCACCTTCCCCATCCTGCGCCCGTTGTTCGGGCTGATCACGTCTCTGGAGATCATCTGGGTCTTCACCTGCTTCGCCCAGATCTGGGCGATCAGCCGGGGCGGCCCGGACGACGCCACGACCACGCTGCCGGTCCACGCGTTCCTGATCGCGCAGTCACTGCACAAGTACGACCTGGGCTCGGCCGTCTCGACGCTGACCGTGCTGATCCTGCTGGCCGTCCTCGTCGTGCACCTGCGGCGCATGTTCCGGCACGAGGGGGAGCAGGCATGAGGCGCGTGACGCTGAACCTCGCGGCGCTCGCGGTCCTGGTGGTGTCGGTCTTCCCGGTCTACTGGATGGCGGCGACCGCCTTCACACCGACCGTCGACATCCTGTCCGAGACCCCGAGCCTCTGGCCGGCCCGGCCGACCCTCGACCACTTCGCCACCGCTGTACGGGCCGCCGGGTTCTGGGCGTTCTGGCGCAACAGCCTCACCGTCACCGTGAGCGCCGTGCTGCTCGCGCTGGCCGTGGCGCTGCTCGCGGCGTTCGCGGTGGCGCGGATGCGCTGGCGGGGGCGGCGCGGCTTCATCCTCATGGTGTTCGTGGCGCAGACCGCGCCCTGGTCGGCGCTGCTCGTGCCGGTGTACATCATCGCCCGCGACGCCGACATGCTCGACCGGCTGTCCACCCTCACCCTCGTCTACTTCGTCACCACGCTGCCGTTCACGATCGTGACGCTGCGGGGCTTCATCGCGGCGATCCCGCCCGAGCTGGAGGAGGCGGCGCTGATGGACGGCTGCGGCCGGGCCGCCGCCTTCCGCAGGGTCGTGCTGCCGCTGCTCGCGCCCGGCCTGATGTCGACCTCCCTGTTCGGGTTCATCACGGCCTGGAACGAGTTCGCCTTCGCCAACGCCCTCATCATCAAGGACCAGGGGGACCGGACCCTGCCCATCTGGCTGTCCACCTTCAGCAACGTCTTCGGCACCGACTGGGGCGCCACCATGGCCGCCGCCACGCTCTTCATGCTTCCCGTGCTGCTCGTGTTCCTCGTCCTCCAGCGCCGCGTCACCTCCGGGATGATCGCGGGCGCGGTGAAGGGATGACCTGACGTGATGATTCCGCGGCCACGTGAGCTGGCCGTGCTCGGGGGTTCCGTCACGCTCCACGACGACCTCGTACGGCACACACCCGATGACCCGTCCCTCGGCCCCGAGGGCTACCGGCTCGACGTCACGCCCACGGGGGCCGAGGTCGCGGCCGGCGGTCCGGCGGGACGCTACTACGCCCTCCAGACGCTCGCGCGGCTCGGCCCGCAGGCGCCCTGCTGCCGGATCGAGGACCGGCCCGCCCACCCCTGGCGGGGGGTGATGCTCGACGTCGCCCGGCACTTCATGCCCAAGGAGTTCGTGCTGCGGCTCGTCGACCTGATCGCCCTCCACCGCCTGAACACCCTGCACCTGCACCTGACCGACGACCAGGGGTGGCGCCTGGAGATCAAGCGCTATCGGCGGCTCACCGAGGTCAGCGGTGAGCACTACACGCAGGAGGACATCAGGGAGATCGTCTCGTACGCCGCCGACCGGTTCGTCACGGTCGTCCCGGAGATCGACGTGCCCGGGCACGCCCAGGCGGCGATCGCGGCCTACCCCTGGCTCGGCAACCAGCCGTCCCGACGGCTGCCCGTCTGGGACGGGTGGGGGGTGAGCGAGCACATACTCAACCTGGAGGAGGCCACGATCGCCTTCTGCCGCGACGTCCTCGACGAGGTCATGGACCTGTTCCCCGGCCGGTACGTCCACCTCGGAGGCGACGAGTGCCCGCCCACCGAGTGGGAGCGCAGCGAGGCGGCGTTGCGGCGGATCGCCGAGCTCGGGCTCTCCGGCCCGGACGCCGCGCGGGCCTGGTTCACCGCGACGCTGGGCGAGCACGTCGCCTCCCGCGGACGCCGGCCGGTCCACTGGTACGAGAAGCCCGACGGCGCGCCCGGGTCGACGGCCATCACCTGGCTCGACGACGAGAGCGGCCCCCGCGCCGCCCTGGAGGGCCTCGACGTCGTGCTCGCGCCGCACACCAGCACCTACTTCGACTACCCGGCCGACGCCCCCGGGCCGCACGGCCGGATGCTCACCCTCGCCGACACGTACGCCTTCGCGCCGCCCCCGGCGCCGGAGGGCGCGACCGGCCGGATCCTCGGCGTGCAGTGCCAGCTGTGGACCGAGTACATGCCCACGCCCGAGCACGTCGAGTACATGGCCTTCCCCCGGCTGTGCGCCTTCTCCGAGGTCGCGTGGGGCACGGCCGGCGACTACCCGGACTTCCTGCGCAGGCTCGGCCCCCACCTGGAGCGGCTCGGCGTCAGGCAGGGACCGGTCATCCCCTAGCCACTCCCCGGTTTCCTCATCCCCCAACGAAAGGAACCACCGTGCCCAGGAAACTGCTGTGGGCCGGCCTGCCGGCCGTCCTGGTGGCCGCGTTCGTCGCGGCGCCGCCCGCCGACGCGGCGCAGTCGCTGCGCCTGCAGTACAAGACCAGCGCGACCGGGGCCACGGCCGACCAGACCGAGCCGTGGTTCAACCTGGTCAACGGCGGCACCTCGGCCGTGCCGCTGTCGGGCGTGAAGATCCGTTACTACTTCAAGGCCGACTCGGCGTCGCAGCAGTACCGCTTCGCCTGCTCGTGGGCGGTGGTCTCCTGCTCCACGGTCACCGGCTCCTTCGGGACCATCTCCCCGGGCACCGCGACCGCCGACCGCTACCTGGAGGTCGGCTTCACCTCCGGCACCCTCGCCGCCGGCGCCCAGACGGGCGACATGCAGCTGCGCTTCTACCGCTCCGACTGGCAGACGCTCAACCAGAGCGACGACTACTCCTTCGGCGCGGCCAGGACGACGTACGCCGACTGGGACAAGGTGGCCGTCTACCAGAACGGGAACCTGGTCTGGGGCACCCCGCCCGCCGGCGGGGGCCCGTCGCCCTCGCCCTCCCCGTCTCCCTCCCCCTCGCCGTCGCCCAGCCCGGGCGGCAGCGGGGTCGTCTTCGACGACTTCGCGTACAGCACGTCGTCCGACCCGGCCATCACCGCGCACAACTGGACGGTCCGCACCAACAGCGGCGGCCCGGGCGTGCCCGGCGCGAGCTGGCCGGCCTCGAACGTCAGCTTCGCGACCGTGAGCGGGAGCAACAAGGCCCTCCAGCTCCGGGCGGCCACGGACGGCACCTCCGGCGGCACCTCCCAGGCCGAGTTCCTGCACCAGCGCAAGTTCTTCGAGGGCACGTACGCGGCTCGGGTGAAGTTCTCCGACGCGCCGGACAGCGGGCCCGACGGGGACAACATCGTGGAGACGTTCTTCACGATCACCCCACTGGCGTACGACCTCGACCCGAACTACAGCGAGCAGGACTTCGAGTACCTCCCGAACGGCGGCTGGGGCGCCCAGGGGCCGATCATGTACACGACGACCTGGGAGACCTACCGCAACGAGCCCTGGCTCGCGGTCAACGTGCACAACGAGCAGACGGCGAGCTACAACGGCTGGCACGACCTGGTGCTGCAGGTCGCGAACGGCAGCGTGAAGTACTACATCGACGGCGTCCTGTTCGCCGAGCACGGCGGGGACTACTACCCCGAGACGCCGCAGTCGGTGAACTTCAACCTGTGGTTCATCAGCGGCGGGCTGGTCGGCTCCTCGACCCCGCGGTCGTACACCCAGCAGGTCGACTACTTCTACTTCTCGAAGAACGAGGTGGTGGCGCCCGGTGACGTCACCGCCCGGGTGAACGCGTACCGGACGGCCGGGACCACCTGGAAGGACACCGTCCCGATGCAGTGAGCCGAGGACGGCGGGCCCGGGCATGCTCCGGGCCCGCCCCTCCTCAGTCGAGCAGGTCGGGGTCGCTCGCCAGGATCTGGTCGAGCAGCGGCTGGAAGTTGAGCCAGCCGACGAAGTCGTTGCCGATCTGGCCGTGGGTGAGCTTGGCGTTCTCGTGCGAGATCGGGACCGTCGGCCCGGCGGCCTTGGCGAGCAGCTGCGCCTGGCAGCTGCGCTCCATCGTGATGAACCACCAGGCGGCGGCCTCGACCGAGTCGCCCACGGTCAGCAGCCCGTGGTTGCGCAGGATCACGGCCTTGTGCGAGCCGAGGGCCTGGGCGATCCGCCGGCCCTCCTCGGTCTCCACCACCACGCCGGTGTAGTCGTCGAACAGGCCGTGGTCCTCGTAGAACGCGCAGGCGTCCTGCGTGAGCGGCTCCAGCAGCGTGCCGAGCGACGACAGGGCCTTGCCGTGCACCGAGTGGGAGTGCGCCGCGGCCACCACGTCGGGACGGGCCTGGTGGACCATCGAGTGGATGGCGAACGCGGCCTGGTTGACGTGGTGACGGCCGTCCACCACCTGGCCCTCGTGGTTCACCAGGATCAGGTCGCTGACCCTGATCTGCTTGAACGACATCCCGAACGGGTTCACCCAGAAGTGGTCGGTGTGCTCGGGGTCGCGGGCCGTGATGTGTCCCGCCACGCCCTCCTCGAACCCGAACCTGCCGAACAGGCGCAGGGCCGCCGCCAGGCGCTCCTTGCGGTGCCGCCGCTCGTCCGCCGCGTTCTCGAACGCCGGGGGCGTACGGAAGGCGAGCTGGTCGGCGGGGACGGGCTGGAGATCGGACAGGCTCATCGCTGCTCCAGGGGACGCGTGGTGGACGGGGGAGTCCACGAGGATCTACCCGTCCAGCCTGGCCCGCCCGCCCGTCCCCTGTCCACGGCGGAACCGAATTTTCGTCCAGTCACCCGCGTCCACCGTGCGGCCGGTCTCGACGATCGCCAGGTCAACTGGGCGGCAAAACTGCATAAGCGTGGCGCGTCCCGGCCGTCGCGGGCGAAGGGCCGTATTCCCATATCGGTAATCGCATACGTCACTACGTCGCGGAAAGGCTGACAATGGCGCACTTCAACCGGATGGGCTTGACAGCGTTGTCCACCGTATTCATCGCGTTCGCGGCCCCAACGGCCGCGTTCGCCGCCGACGACCCGGGTCCCGTGGCGGCGCCGGCGGCGGGTGGAGGGCCCACCATCACACGGAACACGCCTGCCGCGGCGGCGCAGCCGGCCGCCGACCCCGCGACGGCCAAGGGACTGGTCGTCCAGGTGCTGAGCCTGCTGAGCCCGAAGGACGTCACCAGAATGTCGTGGCAGTCCCTCATGAAGACCTTCAACCTCAGCAAGGAGGCGGCGCAGGCCCTCGTCACGATCATCGCGCTCGGCGACGACCCCGGCATGTATCCGCTCATCCCCGCCGGCTGCGTGGAGCTCGCGATGCACACCGCCTGGGACCTGATGGACCGATGGGATCCGACGGCGGCCGAAGGCGGCCGGTGAGGCGGCGGCGTCCGGGCGCCGTGATTTAGAGAAATCTCATGCGAGGAGACCGCCGCCCAGCGCGGGCGCGGCCTCCTCCATGTTCGGGGCCGATCGCGGGGCTCGGCCCCGCGGCGGCCTCCGGTCAGATGATGCCGCCGTTGGCGCGGAGGACCTGGCCGTTCACCCAGTGGCCCGCGGGGCTCGCCAGGAAGGCGACCACCTCGGCGATGTCCTCGGGCGTGCCGAGGCGCTCCAGCGGCGGCTGGGCGGCGAGGTGGGCGATCCGCTCCTCGTCGTTGGCCTCCAGGAACAGCTCGGTGGCGGTCGGACCGGGAGCGACCGTGTTGACCGTGACGTCCCGGCCGCGCAGCTCGCGGGCGAGGATCAGCGTGAGGGCCTCGACCGCGCCCTTGCTGGCGGCGTACGCCGCGTACCCCGGGAAGGCGAGCCCGACGACCGAGGAGGAGAAGGCGACGATCGAGCCGCCCCGGCGCAGCCGCCGGACGGCCTGCTGGCCGACCACGAACGTCCCGCGCACGTTGGTGCGGATCAGGCGGTCGAAGACGTCGAGGTCGTAGTCGGCCAGGGGCGCCAGGTCCATCCGGCCGGCGGCGTTGACGACCACGTCGACGCCCCCGAACCGCTCCTCCGCGAGGTCGAACATCCGCGCCACGGCCTGCTCGTCGGCCACGTCGGCCTGGACCGCGACGGCCTCGCCGCCCGCCTCGCCGACGGCCGCGACGACCTGCTCCGCGGCGTCCGCGCGGCCGCCGTAGCCCACGACGACGGCGTAGCCGTCCGCGGCCAGGCGCTCGGCGACGCCGCGGCCGATGCCCCGGGAACCTCCCGTGACGATCGCGACACGCCTCGTAGTCGTATCGGGCGTGCTGGTGCTCATATCCGTGTCCTTTCCGTTCCGCGGGCGTGCCGTATCGCCGGGCGGCGCCCGCGCGCCGTCCGTGCCGTGGGGATGTCTAGATCACGAGGGGGTGGAGGTGTCGGAGAGCCGGCCCAGCCACTCCCGCAGCAGGGCCGTCTCCGCCTCGGTGAGGGCCGCCGGGGGGCGGTCCCGCAGCAGCGCGCCGAGGGTGGCCGCCGCGACCGCCGTACGGCCGTCCTCGGGGGCGTCGTCCGCCGCTGTGGGCGGGACGGTGACCGCGTCGATGACGGCGTCGCGCACCCGGGTGGAGAACTCGGGGTCCGCGTAGATGGCCGGCCGGGAGATCAGCGACAGCGCGACGCCGGAGTTGGCCGACATGACCATGTCGGCGGCCGTCTCCGGCGAGACCCGCAGGCGCCCGGCCGCCGCGCACCGCTCCAGGACGGCGAGCAGCAGCCGGTGCGCCTCGGCCGCGGCCTCGGGCGGCGCGGACAGGCCGGGCGACCACATCAGCCGGTAGTAGTTCGGGTTGTCCACGGCGAAGGCGACATGGTTGTCCCATCCGTCGCGCAGGTCCCGCACCGGGTCGTCAGACGGCTGCGCCGCCCGCTTGCTCGAGAGGTACTGCTCGAAGCCGTAGTCGACGACGGCCGACAACAGCCCTTCCTTGTCCCCGAACTGCCGATACAGCGCCGGCGCGCCCACGCCGGCCGCCTCGCAGACGGCCCGGGTCGAGATGTCGGCCTCGGGCGCCTGCGAGAGCAGCTCCGCGGCCGCCTCCAGTATCCGCGTTCTCACGTCCACGTTATCGACGATAACACGGCATGCGAATCGGCGCTACCTCTGCTTCGTATCGGCGTTACGACCGGCCGATGTAGCGCCGGAGGTGCCGGGCGGTGAGGGAGGTGCCGGTCTCCACGAGGTCGGCCGGGGTGCCGGAGAAGACCACGCGGCCGCCGTCGTGGCCGGCCCCCGGGCCGAGGTCGACGATCCAGTCCGCGTGGGCCGCCACGGCCTGGTGGTGCTCGATGACGATCACGGTGTTGCCGTCGTCCACCAGGCGGTCGAGCAGGGCGAGGAGCTGGTCGACGTCGGCGAGGTGCAGGCCGGTGGCCGGCTCGTCCAGGACGTACGTCGTGCCGTTCCTCGCCATGTTGACGGCGAGCTTGAGCCGCTGCCGCTCGCCCCCGGACAGCGTGGTGAGCGGCTGGCCGAGGGTGAGGTAGCCGAGGCCCACCGCCGCCAGTCGCTCCAGGATGGTCTGGGACTGCCCGGTGGCGAAGAACTCCCGCGCCTCGGCCACCGGCATGCCGAGGACCTGGCTGATGTTCTTGCCGCGCAGCCGGTAGGCCAGCACCTCGGAGGTGAACCGCCTGCCCTCGCACTCCTCGCAGACCGAGGCCACCTCGGCCATCATCGCGAGGTCGGTGTAGATCAGGCCGATGCCCTTGCAGGCGGGGCAGGCGCCGTCGGAGTTGGCGCTGAACATGCCCGGCTTCACCCCGTTGGCCCGGGCGAACTCGGCCCTGATGGGGTCGAGCAGGCCGGTGTAGGTGGCCGGGTTGCTCCGGCGGGAGCCCCGGATGGGCGACTGGTCGGCCACCACCACGCCCTCCCTCCCGGCGACGTACCCGTGGATGAGCGAGCTCTTTCCCGAGCCGGCTACGCCGGTGACCACGGTCAGCACGCCGAGGGGGATGTCGACGTCCACGTCCCGCAGGTTGTTCAGCGACGCCCCCCGGATCTCGAGGCGGCCCCTCGGCTCGCGCGCCTTCTCCCGCAATTCGGCGCGGTGGTCGAGGTGGCGTCCGGTGAGCGTGCCGGAGGCCCGGAGCCCGGCCAGGTCGCCCTCGTAACAGATCCGGCCGCCCGCCGTCCCGGCCCCCGGCCCGAGGTCGACCACGTGGTCCGCGACGGCGATCGTCTCGGGTTTGTGCTCCACGACGAGCACGGTGTTGCCCTTGTCGCGCAGCCGCAGCAGCAGGCCGTTCATCCGCTGGATGTCGTGGGGGTGCAGCCCGGCCGTGGGCTCGTCGAAGACGTACGTGACGTCGCTGAGGCTGGAGCTCAGGTGGCGCACCATCTTCACCCGCTGCGCCTCGCCGCCGGACAGCGTGGACGACTCCCGGTCGAGGCTCAGGTAGCCGAGGCCGATCTCGACCAGCGAGTCGAGGGTCTCCAGGAGGGTCTCCAGGACCGGCGCGACCGACCGGTCGCCGATCCCGCGGACGAACGCGGCCAGGTCGTCGATCTGCATGGCCGAGCACTCGGTGATCGTGCGGCCGGCGACCACGGCCGACCGGGCGGCCTCGTTCAGCCGCGTGCCGCCGCAGGCGGGGCAGCGGGTGAGCCGGATGGCCCGGTCGGCGAACGCCCGCGTCCCGGACTGCATCGACTCCCGGTCCTTGGCCAGGTAGAGCCGGCGGACCTTGACCACCAGCCCCTCGAAGGTGACGTTGCCGGAGCCGATCCGCACCTTGGTCGGCGGCTTGTGGAGGAAGGCCTCCCACTCGTCCGGGCCGTAGTCCTTCAGCTTGCGGTCGGGGTCGAACAGGCCCGAGCGGGCGATCAGCTGCCAGTGCCAGGTGCCCACGCCGAACCCGGGCACGGTGACGGCCCCCTCGTTCAGCGACAGCTCCCGGTCGACCAGGGCGTCCACGTCGACGTCCGAGACCCTGCCGAGCCCCTCGCACTCGGGGCACATGCCCTCGGCGCGGTTGAAGCTGAACGCGTACGGCGGGCCGGCGTGCGGGACCCCGAGCCGGCTGAACAGGATCCGCAGCATCGTGTGGGCGTCGGTCGCGGTGCCGACCGTGGAGCGGGCGTTCGCCCCCAAACGCTCCTGGTCGACGATGATCGCCGCGCTCAGGTTGCGCAGCGCGTCGACGTCCGGGCGGCCGCGGCTCGGCATGAAGTTCTGCACGAACGCGGTGTACGTCTCGTCGATCAGGCGCCGCGACTCGGCCGCGACGGTGTCGAAGACGAGCGACGACTTGCCCGACCCGGAGACTCCCGTGAAGACGGTGAGCCGCCGCTTGGGGATGTCGAGTGAGACGCCGGTCAGGTTGTTCTCCCTGGCGCCGCGGATCTGGATGACGTCGTGGCCGTCGGCGGCGCGGTGATCCGATGCGCGGGGGTCGTCGAGCTGCGGGACGTTCACTGGGGAACCTTCCTGTCCTGTGATGCGTCGGTGAGGCCGGGGAGTGTCACACCGGCCGCTGCAGGGCCCTGGCCCGCCGGGCCGCCACCCACGAGCCGGACTCCCGCCGCGCCATGCGGCGCAGCACCACCGGCGCCACCGCGAAGCCCAGCACCGCCCAGGCGCCGAGGACGCCGGCCGTCTCCAGATGACGCCAGGAGTGCCCGATCTCCGCGGCGGCGAGGTCGCCGGGGAGCAGCGCCGAGCGCAGCCCGAGGCCGAGCCAGTACAGCGGGAAGGCCTGGGCGACACCCTGCAGCCATCCAGGGAACGCCGTGACGGGATAGAACACCCCGGAGATCGCCATCAGCAGCATCACCGGCAGCGTGACCACGCCCATGCTCTGCGCGCCTTCGAAGAGCGAGCCGAGGACCGCGCCGAGCGGCAGCAGCGCGACCAGGCCGAGCGCCGTGACCCACGCCAGCGTGACCCAGGACGACGCCTCGCCGAGCCGGAGGCCGTCGAACAGGAACGCCGCCGGGACCAGCGGGACGAGCAGGCCGGCGACCGCCGTCGCGGCCCGGGAGACGACCTTGCCGGTCAGGTAGCCCACCACGCCGTTCGGCGTGGCCCTGGCGCGCAGCAGCGTGCCGTCCTCCCGGTCCATCGTGAGCGCCATGGCGAGCGCCATCATGCCGTTGAGGACGACGTTCATCCCGAGGACGCCGGGGACGGCCTGGGAGCCCAGCGAGAACCGAAGGCCGGGGACCGTGGAGTTCCGCAGCAGGTACATCACCACCAGCGCGACCGCGGGGAAGAACAGCGCGCCCCACACCTCCTGGGCGTTCGTCACGCTCTGGCGGAACTCGACGCGCCCGCGCTCCAGGCCCGCGCGCAGGGCGACGGCGCGGGCACC
Organism: Microbispora corallina; assembly: GCF_016863035.1. Taxonomy (GTDB): domain Bacteria; phylum Actinomycetota; class Actinomycetes; order Streptosporangiales; family Streptosporangiaceae; genus Microbispora; species Microbispora corallina. Next base: position 39,959 of record NZ_BOOC01000013.1, on the reverse strand, counting down.
GCTGACCCCGCCTCCCTCGTTCGAGGACTCGACGGCGTGGGCGCTCGTGCCGCCTTCATCGTTCGGCTCGACGGCGGGGGCGCCGCCGATCCGCCCGCTCACGCGGCCACCTCCGTCAGCTCGCCTGGGGCCTCGGTCCGCCGCCCCGACTCGAACTCGCGGACCATGGCCAGGTAGACGTCCTCCAGGCGCGGCCTGCGCACCTCCAGGTCGCCGATCCGCTCGCCGTACCGCGTGAACAGGTCGCGGACGAAGCCCGTCGGGTCCTCGGCCTCGTGCGTGTGGGACTCGCCGTCCCGCGTGTACCGGACCTCCGCCGTACGGGCGACCCGGGCGGCCAGCTCGGCGGCGGTGCCGTCCGCCACGATGCGCCCGGCCACCAGGATGAGGATCCGGCCGGCGAGCCGCTCGGCCTCGTCGAGGTCGTGGGTGGTCAGCAGGATCGTGGTGTCCTCCAGCCCGGACAGCCGGTGGACGAGGGCGTGGAACTCCTGCCGGGCCCGGGGGTCGAAGCCCACCGTGGGCTCGTCGAGGAACAGCAGGTCGGGCCTGCCCACCAGGCCCACGGCCACGTCGAGCCTGCGCCGCTGGCCCCCGGACAGCCTGGCGATCGCCATGTCCGCCTGCTCGGTCAGCCCGACGAGCGCCGTCAGCTCGTCCGGGTCGTACGGCCGGGGACGTCCCGCCGTGCCGTACGGCGTGTAGTAACGGCCGAGGTGGGCGAGCAGCTCGCGCACCCGCCACCTGCCGTGGTCGCGCCACGACTGCAGCACGATGCCGAGCCGCGCCCGCCACGCCTCGTCGCCGTGGTCCGGGTCGGCGCCCAGCACCCGGACCTCTCCCGCCGAACGCCGGCGGAACCCCTCGAGTATCTCGATCGTGGTCGTCTTGCCGGCCCCGTTGGGGCCGAGGAGGGCCACCACCTCGCCCCGCCGCACGCACAGGTCCACCCCGCGCAGCACGTCGGTCGTCCCGTAGCGCATCCGCAGGCCCCGGGTCTCGATGACCGGTTGACGGTCGTCCGCCTCCGCTGTTTCGTCGTTCGTGCCGACATCCATGGGTTCAAGTCTCTCATTAAACCTTTCAGTGAAGACTTTTCATTGATTCCGCCCGCGTCTGCCGTGTTCGGGAAGCGGTAACCTTCAACTCCCCTGTGGAAGCGCTCGGAGGCGGTGACGATGACGCGGGAGGAGACGAGGCTGCGGCCCGTCGACCTGGCCCGGCTGGCGGGCATCTCCGCCCAGCAGGTCCGCAACTACGCGGACGCGGGGGTGCTGCCCCAGGCGCCGCGCAGCCCGGCCGGGTACCGCACGTTCGACGGGCGGCACCGGCGGGCCCTGCTGACCTACCGCGTCCTGGTCCGGGGGTACGGCTGGGAGACGGGCCGGCGGATCATGCAGGCCGTGCACGCCGAGGACGTGCCGCGCGCGCTCGCGCTCGTCGACGCCGCCCACGCGGCGCTGCACGATCAGCGGCTGTCGCTCCGGGCCGCCGGGGAGGCGCTGGAGTCGGTCGCCGTCCAGGCCCCGGACGCCGCGGCCGCGCCGCGGCCGGCCCTGCGGATCGGCGAGATGGCCGCGCACCTCGGCGTGCGCGCCTCGGCCCTGCGTGTCTGGGAGTCCGCCGGGCTCCTCACGCCCCGCCGCGACCCCGCCACCGGCTACCGGTCGTACGGCCCCGCCGACCTGCGGGACGCGCGGATGATCAGCATGCTCCGGCAGGGCCGGTACCCGATGCCCCAGATCAGGCAGATCCTCGACGGCCTGCGCCGTACCGGAAGCAGCGACGCGCTCCGCGCGGCCATCGCCCAGCGCCAGGCCGAGCTGACCCGGCGCGCGGCGGCCATGCTGGAGGGCGCGAGCGTCCTGCACCACTACCTCTCGGGCGACGAGATCCCCGCCTCGCCGTCCTGACCCGTCCCCGTCCGCAGGAGGCGGGCGACGAGTTCGGTCCGGTTGGACACGCCGAGCTTGGCCAGCACGTTGCGGACGTGGCTCTCCACAGTGCGCTCGCTCAGCACCAGCAGGTCCGCGATCTGCCGGTTCGACAGCGCCCGCGCGACCAGCGCGGCTACCTCGCGCTCGCGCGGCGTGAGCGGGTCGCGCCGATCGGCGTCGAGCGCGGCGAGGACGGCGTCGGCCCTGGCCACCGGCCCCGGCAGGGCGAGCCGGACGGCCTCCGCGCGTGCGCGCCGGGCCAGCGCCGCCGCCTCGGCCCGGTCGTCCGCGCCGCCGCCCTCGCGGGACCGGCGCAGCAGGACGCGGGCGAGGTCCGCCCAGGTGTGCGCCAGCCAGGGACGCGCGTCGAGCCGCAGGTTGACCTCGGCCGCGGCGCGCAGGGTCACGACCGCGTCGTCGAGCCGGCCCATGACGGCGGCCATCCGGCCGGCGGCCCTGGCGGTGGCGCCCCCGCACATGCTGTCGGCCGCGCCCGGCAGGCCGCCCGCCTCCCGCCAGGGCGTCCACAGCGCGTACGCCCACCCCGCGGCCTCCGCGTCGTCGAACGCCTCCACCAGCTCGGTGAGGTACTGCAGGACTCCCAGAGAGCGGACCCCGGTCACGGGCTCGCGGAGCGACGGGCGCAGGTGCTCGTAGCGTGACCGCGCCTCGTCGCGGTCGCCCTCCAGGTGCAGGAACAGGCAGCGCGCCGCCTCGGTGAGAGGGGTGCGGGGGAGCGCGGCGAGGACGTCCCGGTGACGACGGGGCAGCTCGCCCGGGTCGCCCCGCACGACGCCGAGCACTCCCGCGAACATCACGCTGACGGCGGCCGCCACCCGGTCCTCCATCCGCCGCGCGAGGTCCCCCGCCTCGCCGGACAGGGCGCGCGCCTCCTCCAGCCGCCCTGCGAGCGCCGCCCGCGCCGCCGCCGCCCGCAGGTGGTACCAGCGCGCCCCCGGCAGCCGCGTCGCCGCGGCCAGCTCGCCGATCGCCGCGACCCCCTCGTCCGCCGCCGCGAGGTCGGCCGCCTGGTAGGCGGCGTCGACGCGCCACAGGTGCCCGCGCACCGCGGCGACGGGCCTGCCCGACCGCAGTCCCGTACGGATCGCGAGGTCCCCCAGCCGCCGCCGCTCGGCCGCGTCGTCCGGGTGGACCAGCACGGCCGCCCGAGCCTGGACGGCGTCCAGCAGCGCGAACGGATCGCCGCACTCCTCCGCCCGCCGCAGGGCCAGTTTCGACGCGCGGGCGGCGTCTTCGGCGCGGCCGGTCTCCACGTCGAGATACGTCCTGCGGGCGACCAGCCGCGCCCGTACGGCCTCGGGGGAGGGGACCGCGCCCGGCTCCTCCAGCGCGGCGAGGGCGCGGTCGCAGAGGGCGGCGACCTTCCTGCCGACGGCCGGGTCGCCGGCGCCGCCGACGACGAGCGCGGCGGCGGCGAGCAGGTCGGCCCGGCCCGCGAGCGCCGCGAGGCCCGCCGCCTCCTCGCAGTGCGCGACGGCGGGCCGTACCTCGCCCGCGGCGACCTCGGCTCTCGCCAGCTCCACCAGCAGTCCGGCCCGCTCGTCCGGCGGCGGGCCCAGGCGGTCGAGCGCGTTCAGCGCCTCGCGCGACAGACGGGCCGCCTCAGGCCCGGCGGGCGCCCGGAGGGCGTGCGCGGCGGCCGCCCGGGCCCACCGCACGAGGGCGCGCAGAGCCTCCTCGTCGCCTCCCGCGCGGCGCCAGTGGGCCGCGATGCGGGCGGCCTGGGCGGGGTCGGCGCCGGCCCGCCGTTCCAGGGCGGCGGCGGCCCGGCGGTGGGCCGTCGCGGTGGCGGCCGGGTCCTGGGCGGCGATGCCCTCCCGCACCAGCGCGTGCACGGCGCGCCGCCCCCGCGACCAGGCGAGCAGCCCGGCCGACGCGAGCGCGTCCAGGTGCCCGGGCACGGCCGAGGGCGGCACGCCGGCCACCTCCGCGAGCAGGTCCACATCCAGGTCCCCGTCGAGGCCCGCGTCCGGAGCCCTGTCCCGGTCCCTGTCCCGGTCCCTGTCCGGGCTCGCATCCGGGTCCGCGTCCGGGTCCGCATTCAAGTTCGCGGGCGCGTTCAGGTCGTCGCCAAGGACCGCGGCCGCCCGCGCCGTCCTCCGTACGTCGGGATCGAGACCGGCGAGCATGCCGAGAACCAGGACGGGCAGGTCGGCCGGAACCGTCCCGCCGCCGCCCGCGTCGCCGTGGCTCGCCTTCATGGCCCGGGCGACGGCGGACACGAGCAGCGGGGACCCGCCGGTCCGCTCGTGCACGCTCCCGGCGGCGGCGTGGCCGCCGGGCAGTCCGGACAGCAGCCGGGCGACCTCCGCCCGGGTGAGCGGCGGCAGGACCAGAGTCCGCGCGGCGCGGGCGCGCGCGACCTCCGCGACGACGGCGGTGAGCACCGGCCCGCCGGCCCGGTGCGTCGCGACCACGAGCAGGTGTGAGCCGGCGGCTTCTACGGCGACGTGGCGGAGCATCGCCTGCGAGGTCTCGTCCGCGTCGTGGACGTCCTCGACGACCACGACGAGCCCTCCCGCGTCCCCGGCCGCCCGGATCAGCGCGTCCGTCAGCGATGCGATCCGGAGGAACCGCGCGCCCGCCTGCCCGCCGGCCTCGGCGTCCCCGCCGGCCGCCGCGCCCCTCACCGCGCCTCCCGCGATGCCGGTCCCGGCGCCGGTCGTGGCGGTCGCCGGGAGGCGGGCCAGCGCGCGCAGCCAGGGCCACAGGGGCGGCGCGCCGTCCTCGGCGACGCAGCGCCCCCAGACGACGGGACGTACGCCCGCGAGCGCCTCCTCCACCAGCCGGGACTTGCCGATCCCGGCCGGTCCCGACACGAGGACGACCCCGCCGCGCCCGGCCCGCGCGTCCGCCGCGGCCTGCCGCAGGAGCGCGATCTCCGCCTCCCGTCCGACGAAGGCGTCCCGTGCGCCGTCCATCGGTCCAGTGTGGCAGCGCGGGCTCGGCGGCGGACCTCAGTGCTGCCCCTGATGTGCGGTCGCCCCCACGAGGCGACGCTGGACGCCTGACGAACGGGAGGACGCCATGGAGACGCACGAGTACGCGAGGTATGACGCCGCCGGGCTGCGCGACCTCATCCGCGCGGGCGAGGTCACGGCCGCCGAGGTGGAGACGGCCGCGAGGGCGGCCCTGGAGTGGGCCGACGCGCGCCTCAACGGGCTGGCGACTCCGGTGTTCGACCGGGCGCTCGACCACGCGGACGACGGCCCGCTGTCCGGTGTGCCGTTCCTCATCAAGGACCACGGCCCGGTGGCCGAGGGCGTGCCGTTCACGATCGGCAGCCGCGCCCTGCGCGGGGTGGTCGCCCGGCACGACACCGGCGTGATGCGGAGGTTCAGGGCCGCCGGCCTCGCGGTGCTCGGTGTGACGACCGTGCCCGAGATGGCGGTCGACTTCGCCACCGAGTCCGAGAGGTACGGCGTCACCCGCAACCCCTGGGACACCGGCCTCGGGGCGGGCGGGTCCAGCGGCGGCGCGGCCGCGCTGGTGGCCGCGGGGGCCGTCCCCGTTGCGCACGCGAGCGACGGGGCGGGGTCGATCCGGATCCCGGCGTCCTGCTGCGGGCTGGTCGGGCTCAAGCCGAGCCGGGGCCGCGTCACGAGCGGGCCCGACATGGGCGAGCCCATGTTCGGCATGGCCTACGAGTTCGCCCTGACCCGGACCGTCCGCGACGCCGCCCTGATGCTCGACGCGGTCGAGGGGCCGGGCGTGGGCGACAAGTACACGGCGCCGCCGCCGCTCCGCCCGTACGCGTCGGAGCCGGGGGCGGACCCCGGTGCGCTGCGGGTGGCCGTGACGACCGGCTCCTGGTCGGGCGGCGGCGTGGACCCCGAGGTGGCCGCCGCGGCGGTCGCGGCCGGACAGGTGCTGGAGGGGATGGGCCACCGCGTCGAGGCGGGCGGGCCGGCGGTCGACTGGGACGACGTGCTGCGGGCCATGCTGGCCGAGGCCGTCGCGGTGGCCTCCACCATGCTGCTCGCGCCGAGGGAGCCCGACCCGGCGTCGCTGGAGGGCCGGACCCGGCGGCTGCTCCAGGAGGCCCGGGAGGCGAGCGCGCTCGACCTGATCGAGGGCTTCCACGCGCAGAACCGGGTCTCCCGGGCGATGGGCGCCTTCTTCACCGGGTGCGACCTGCTCGTGACGCCACCCTGGCCCGGCTGCCGGTGCCGCACGGGACGCTCATCCACGGCGAGGGGCCGGCCGTCGAGGAGCGGCTGCGGGCCATCTTCGACTTCGCGCCGTTCACGATGCCGTTCAACGTGGCGGGGCAGCCGGCGATCAGTCTGCCGCTGGGCTGGAGCGCGGGTCGACTGCCGATCGGCGTCCAGCTCGTGGCGCCGTACGGGCGGGAGGACCTGCTCCTCCGGGTCGCCGCGCGGCTGGAGGAGGCGCTGCCGTGGCGTGACAGGACTCCGGCGGTCTCGCTCGCGGCGGCCGGACGGCGCCCGGAGGACGCCGAACGATCCCTTAGATAACGGCCAGGACGGCTGGACGGTTCAGTCTGGCCGATTCCCGTCGTCCCGGACATCCTCTGTGCCAATGTTCGTGTGTGCATCTGGTGGACACGACGCGGGATGGGCGGATGAGGCTGGAGGCCGTTTTCTTCGACGTCGGCGAGACGCTGGTGGACGAGACGCGGGAGTACGGCACCTGGGCCGACTGGCTGGGCGTGCCGCGCCACACCTTCTCCGCCGTGTTCGGGGCGGTGATCGCCCAGGGCGGCGACTACCGGGAGACTTTCGAGCGGTTCCGGCCCGGCTTCGACCTCCATCTCGAGCGCGAGCGGCGGGCCCGGCGCGGCCAGGCCGAGACCTTCGGCGAGGAGAACCTGTACCCGGACGCGCGGCCGTGCCTGGCCGAACTGGCCGCCATGGGGGTGCGCCTCGGGCTGGCCGGCAACCAGACGGCCCGGGCCGAGCGGATCCTGCGCTCGCTCGGCCTGCCGGTCGACGTCATCGGCACGTCGGACGGCTGGGGCGTGGAGAAGCCCGACCGGGCCTTCTTCCGGCGGGTCGTCGCGGAGGCCGGCTGCGCCCCGGAGGCGGTGCTGTACGTGGGCGACCGCCTCGACAACGACATCCGGCCCGCTCAGGAGGCCGGGCTGCGTACGGCCCTCGTCCGGCGCGGGCCCTGGGGGCACATCCTCAGGGACGACGCGGCGGCCCAGCGGTGCCTGTTCCGGATCGACTCGCTCGGTGAGCTTCCCGCGCTCGTCCGCAAGCACAACGGCGACTGAGGGTCGCCGGCCTCCCGCCTGGGGGCGACACGGGTCCCGCCCGTCTCCCGGGACGGGAGACGGGCGGGGGCGGTGGGCCGGGTCAGGCGCCCGCGGCCCGGAGGGCGGCGGACAGGTCGTTGACGCGGGCGTCCCGCGTCGCGACCGGGGCGAGGTGCAGGCCACGCTCGATCGTGGCGAGGATCGACGTGGTGTCGTACACCGTGTGGTCGACGCCGGAGTGGGGCAGCGACCGGCTCAGGACGATCGCGGGAATGCGGGTGCCGGGGCCGAACTGGTCGTGCGCGCCCCACGTCGGGCTGCCCCTGCCGGGCGGCGGGACGTGGTCCCACTGGCCGCCGAACTCGTCGTACGTCACCACGACCAGCGTGTCCTTCGCCTGCGGGCCGCTCTCGATCGTCGTGATCAGGTCGACCAGGTGGTCGCTGCCCTCGGCCTCGCTGGCGTAGCCGGGGTGCTCGTTCTCCGCGCCGTACGGCTTGACGAAGCTGACGGTCGGCAGCGTGCCCTGCCGGGCCGCGGCGACGAACTCGGTCTCGTCCTTGAGGTGGGCGCGGCCGGGCTGCCCGGGGGCGTACGCGGCGAAGTAGTTGAACGGCTGGTGGTGGTTCTGGAACAGCGGGCCGGGGTGGCCGCCGGCGGCGTCGTTCCAGCCGCCGGAGTACCAGGCCCAGTCGATGCCGGCGTCGCTGAGCCGGTCGCCGATGTTGGGGTACTTCGCATCGTCGATGAGCGGAAGCTGCGGGCCCGAGCCGAACGGCGCGCTGGCCGGCTGGATCGTGTTGACCGCGTAGTCGCCGCAGGCGACGTCCGGGTTGGCGGCGGCCCCGCAGGCCTGCGTGAGCTGGGCGTCCTTCACCGTGGTGGCGGGCTTGTAGAGCGGGTAGCCGGCGTTCGGGAAGCCGGCGGCGTCCACCACCGAGTGCAGGCTCTCCTGGGCGCCGCCGGGCCCCGCGGCCGTGTCGACGGGCGCCCGTGCCGCGATGAGGTACTGGTGGTTGAGGAAGGACCCGCCGAACGCGCCCTGGAAGAACCGGTCGGCGATGACGTACCTGGGCGCGCCGGGCCCGTGCAGGTACGTCCACAGCGGCAGCTTCCTGGTGTCGTACACGCCCATCGTCAGCCCGGCCGCGTCGCCGCCGGTGACGTAGCGGTCCTGCCTGCCGTGGTCGATCTGGTACTGCTCCTGGTAGAAGCGGTGGACGAGGTCGCGGGTGCAGCCGCCCGGCTCGGCGCCCGCGCTGTCCTTCAGCACGCCGTTCGGGGCGAAGACCCCGGGCGCGGGACAGGTCTTGTCCGTGGGCGCGATGTAGTCGTCGATCGTGAACGGCCGGTTGGCGAAGTGGCTCGCCGGGACGCCGTGCGCCGTGTCCTGGCAGGTGGACGACAGCGGGGGCGAGGTCAGGTTCACGTCGTTCTGCAGCAGGCAGGTGTACGGCGTGCCGTCCTGGGCCACCTGCTTCGCGTTGGGGGTGAAGGGACCGGACAGCCCGTCGACGCGGTGGCCCCCGACCGGGCCCCAGCCGCCCCACAGGTTGTCGAAGCTGTGGTTCTCCTCGTAGATGACCACGAGGTGGTGGTAACGGCCGACGACCGTCGTGTCGCCGTGACCGTTCCCGTGACCCGCGCCGCCGCCGGCCAGGGCGGGCGGGGCGGAGAGCAGGGCCAGCGCAAGGGCCGCCACGACGGACGGCAGCACTCGTGAAGATCGCACAGAACCTCCCTTGGGCAACCGGGACGTAAAGCCCCGGCCAAACCCTTTGACCCTGCACCTGCCGGGCAGGAGGGACAAGGGAGGTCATATGACTGTTGGATGACCGATACATGACACAGGCGGTACGGCCGCCCGGCGCCGAGGTGAAGGCGGGCCCGCGAAGGGGTGGCCGGCGTACCGGCCTCTCGTGCGCGCCGTGTCGCCGTGCCCGGCCGCCTGACCGGCGGTGCCTAGGGGATCAGCTCGGGCCGCGCAGTGCGGCCGAGCTCGGTGAGCCGCTCGCCGAGGGCGGCCGTCGTCTCGCCCGAGGGGAGCCCGCGCAGCACCGAGGTCACGCGCTCGTGGCCCACGCCGTACCAGCTGTCCTCCAGCGCGTCGACCGCGCGGCGCAGGTGGTCGGCCGCGGCGTCCTGGTCGGCGGGGGCGTGGGCCGCGGCGAGGTCGGCGTGCAGCACCGAGCGCTGCTTGCCGCCGTTCGGGCCGAGGTGCTCCAGGGCCCGGGCCAGGCGGCGCGCCGCCTCCTCGTGGTGGCCCGCGGTGAGCGCGCTGTAGCCGGCGAAGCCGTCGAGCCGGGCCCGTTCGAAGAAGTCGAGCCAGTGGGGGTCCTCGCCGGTGCCGTCCACCATCCGGTCGGCCCTGTCGATGTGGCGCATGCACTCCTTCGGCTCGCCGCACCTGGCCGCGATCTCCGAGGCGACGCAGTGCAGCCAGGCCCTCGTGAGCGGGCCCACCCCGTGCCAGGCGTGCGCGAACGCGGCGTCGAGCAGGCCCATCGCGGCCTCCCGTTCCTTCGCGAAGCCCGGGACGAACGCGGCGTGCGCGAGGACGGCGGCGGCCAGCGGGTGGTCGCCGCACTCCTTGGTGGCCGCCAGCGCCATCTGGAAGAGCCGCGCCGCCGAGGGGGAGTCGTCCAGGTCGAAGAACGCGACCCGGCCCGACAGCAGGGCCGAGCGGGCGGCCGCCTCGGCGAGCGTCTGCCTGACCGGCCCGGCGGGCGCGCCGCGCAGCAGGGTGACGCCGAGCCGGGTGTGGGCGAGCGACGCCTCGTAGATCTCCGCGGCGGGCGCGGTCCAGTACAGCGCGGCCTGCTGGTCCACCACCCGCGCGAACGCCTGGGCCGACTCGGCGTCGACGCCCCGGCGGTCGTCGGCGGGCAGCCGCTCACCCGAGTCGCTGAGAAGCGGAGCGAGCACGCCCACGCCGAAGAGCCCCCGCAGGAAAGTCGAGCGGTCGATGCCTTCCGTGTGGCCGGCGATCATGCTCAGCAGCCTCCGTATCTCGTCCACCACCTCCGCGACCGGCCGCATGGCCATCTCGTCGGGGGTGAGCAGTCCCAGTTCGCTCGCGGGCCTTCCGAATATGGTCACGAGGTGCTTCCGGTAGCGGGGGTCGGGCCAGCGCTCGCCGGTCTCCCACCGCCGCACCGTGTTGGCGGTGAGACCGGTGTCGGTCTCGCCGGCCGAGCCCATCTCCCTGCGGATGCGCTCGCACAGCTCCTCGTAGGACCACCCTCGCTGCAGGCGCTCCCACGCGAGCTGTCGATTGGGCGGGTAGCGGTGGTTGGCCGGCATGTCGCACCCCCAGCTCCGGGTGTCGCGTGACACACCGAACAGTATGAAGGTTTCCGTGATCGTATGGCTACTGGCTGTGATTGGACGTGTCCTGGCTGATACTCATGGGCCTCCGGACACGGTTTCCTGATGCCACCCCCCGCGAGAATCCGTTGGAGATGAGTGGCACATGACCACATTGGAGGACATCGCACGGGTCCACACCGGCTGGATCATCTGGAGGTCGGATGTGGGCCGCTGGTGGGCGACGCGGCGGGGGCACGTCGATCTCGAGGCGATCCGCATGGGGTGCTCCATGACCCTGGACGCCGACGACCCCGACTCCCTCGCTGCGGAGCTGGCCGCCCAGGACAGGCTCGTCACCACCGCGCCCGACGTCCGTCTCGGCACCGCCCGCTGACGGTCTCCGCACCTCGCACCCCGGCACGGGCGCGTCTCGCCCTCAGCGCCCGTGCCGGCGATCGAGCCGAGGCGAGCGGGGTCAGCCCTTCTCTGCGCCCTCGTTGGCTCCGCGGACGAAGTACCGCTGGAACACCACGAAGATCACCGCGACGGGGATCGTGGCGAGCACGGCGGCCCCGAGCTTCAGCGGGTACTGCGTGCCCTTGCCGAGCGAGCCGCTGACCAGGTCGGCCAGGCCGCGCGGGAGCGTGAACAGCTCGGGGCTCTGTACCGCCACCAGCGTGTGCGGGAACTCGTTCCAGCTGCCCTGGAAGGACAGGATCGTCAGCGTGATCAGGGCGGGCCTGGCCATCGGCAGCACGACCGACCAGAACGTCCGCCACACGCCGGCGCCGTCGATGCGCGCCGCCTCCTCCACGCTGACCGGGATCGTCTCGAAGAACTGCTTCATGATGAAGACGGCCGTCGCGTCGACGATCAGGGGGAGGATCAGCGCCGTGTAGCTGTCGTAGATGCCGAGCTGGTTGAGCACCAGGAACTTCGGCACGAACAGCACCACGGGGGGCACGGCCATGACCCCGAGGGTCGCCGAGAACAGCACCCGGCGCCCCCGGAACCGGATCCGGGCGAGCGCGTAGCCGGCCATCGAGCAGAGCAGCACCCGCCCGAGCGTGACGACGATCGTGACCAGCAGCGAGTTGCCCAGCCAGAGCGGCATGTCGGTGTTGAGGAACACCTTCTCGTACCCGGACAGGGAGAACGGGTGCGGGACCGGCGACAGCGGGTTGGCCGCGGCGTCGGGCTCGGTCTTGAACGAGTTCGCGATCTGGATGACGAACGGGTACAGGAAGACGAGCGCGAAGAAGATCAGGATGAAGTAGCCGGCGAAGGTCGAGGCGAGCGTCCGCGAGCGGACCTCCCCGGGACGGGTCCGGTTCCCGGCGGCCATGTCACGACCTCCTCAGCCGGCGGGACCCCGCCCCGCCGTTCCTGTCCCGCATGACCCACCGCTGGATCAGCGCGAACACCACGATGATGGAGAACAGCACGAACGAGATCGCCGTCCCCGAGCCGTAGTCGAAGCTGCGGAAGGCGGTCTGGTACGACAGGTAGGCCGGGGTCAGCGTGGTCTTGGCCGGGTTGCCCTGGCTCATCACGTAGACCTGGTCGAACACCTGCCAGGTGGCGATCAGGCCGAGCGTCACCACGAGGAACATGGTCGGCTTCAGCATCGGCAGCGTGACGTACCGGAAGCGCTGCCAGCGGCCGGCCCCGTCGAGCATGCTCGCCTCCTCCAGCGTGACGGGGATGTCCTGGAGGGCGGCCAGGAACATCAACATGAACGTTCCAGACGACGTCCACACGACCAGCATGATGATCGTCGTCATGGCCACGCTCGGCCCCGACAGCCACTCCCACCAGGACAGCCCGAACGGCCCCCCGTCCGTGAGCGCCGCCGGCGGCGAGGACGGGTCGACCACCCCGAGCGCGCCCAGCAGCAGGTGGACGACCCCCCGGGAGTCGGCGAACCACTGCGGCCCGTCCAGCCCGAACAGGTTCAGCAGGCTGGTGACGGCCCCCGAGTTGGCGAAGATGAACAGGAAGACCACGCTGATCGCCACGGAGCTCGTGATCGAGGGGAAGAAGAACGCCGAGCGGAAGAACGTCCGGCCCTTCAGCAGCCTGCTGTTGACGACCAGGGCGAGGCCGAGGGCGAGCACGGTCTGCGACGGCACCACGATCAGCACGTAGTAGACGTTGTTGCGGATGCTGGTCATGAAGTCCTGGCGGGCCAGGCCCTCCTCGGTGAACAGCCGCGTGTAGTTGTCCACCCCGACGAACGGCACGCCGGCGCGGAACGGGCTGCCCTGGCCGTTCCAGTCCGTGAGGCTGACCCACAGCGCCATGAGGATGGGCAGCAGCAGGAACAGGCCCAGGATCATCACCACGGGCGCCACGAACAGCCAGCCCGCGATGTTCTCCCTCGTGGCGGCGCGGAGCCGGGAGGTCCCGGCCGGCGCTTTCCCGGCCACGTCAACTCCTTCCGGTCGGGTGCGCCCCGGCCGCCGTGAGGCGCGGCCGGGGCGCTCCTGTCTGCGTCAGTCGCCGAGTGCGGCCTGGGTGTTCTTCTGCACGCGCTCCAGCAGCGTCTTGGGCGAGGAGGAGGCGAGCTGCTGGATGCCGGTGTCGAAGTCCGCCAGGACGCTGTCCATCTTCGGCGCGTTGACCGGGCCCTGGGCGTAGTCGGCGCCGTTCACGAACGGGGCGTCGTCCGGGAACTCCTTGGTGTAGGCGTCCTTGGCCGACTGCCGGGACGGCATGACGCCGAACGCGCGGGCGAAGGCCATCTGCTGGTCCACCGTGGTCATGGCCTCGACGAAGTCGACGGCCTGCTGCTTGTACTTGCTCTTGGCGGAGATCCCCCAGCAGTTGGTGAACGAGAGCGTGCCCTTGCCCTTGGGCCCGGCGGGCAGCTCGTGCACCGAGTACTTCACGTCGGGGAAGTCGGCCTTGAGGGCGCCCTTGATCCAGTTGCCCTCGATGGTCATCGCGGCCTTGCCCTTGCCGAACGCCTCGCCGCCCCAGCCCGCGTCGAGCTGCTTGGGGAACTGCGCGAGCTTGTCCTTCAGCAGCGACTGGACGTACTGCAGCGCCGTGAGGTTCTCCGGGCTGTCGGCGGTGGCGGTCTTGCCGTCCGGGCTGGTGATCCACCCGCCGGCCTGGACCATGAACGCGCCGACCCGGTCGCGGGTGTCGCCGAACACCAGCGGCGTGACGCCCTTGGCCTTGAGCTTGCGGCTGACCGCCGTGAGCTGGTCCCACGTGGTCGGCACATCCCCGTCGCCGAGGCCCGCCTTGCTCCACAGGTCCTGGTTGACGACCAGGGCGAGGGTGGAGAAGTCCTTCGGCGCGCAGTAGAACTTGCCGTCGTAGGTGAACGTCGTGCGCAGGCTCTCGTAGAAGTCCGTGGAGTTGGAGATCTTGTCGCCGTACGGTTCCAGCGCCCCCACGCTGGCGTAGTCGGCGAAGCGTGAGGCGTCGACGTAGAACACGTCCGGCGGGTTGCTGCCGGCGAAGGCCTGGCCGAGCTGCTGGGCGAGGTCCTGCGCGGGGGTCACGGTGGCGGTCGAGCCGCTCTTCTTGGCCCAGGCGTCCGCCGCCTGCTTCACCGCGGCCGTCTCGGCGTCCCCGGACGAGCCGATGAGGATCTGCAGCTTGGCCGGCCCGCCGCTCTGCTGGGCCGGCTGCGCGCCGTTGTCGTCGAAGCCGCTGCCGCAGGCGGCGGAGGACAGCAGGGCGGCGCACGCGGCGGCGCCCAGGGCCGCGACGCGGACGGTTCGTTTCATGGGAGTCTCCCGATCTTTCCGAGGGGGTGGAGGGAACCGGCGCCGGATCAGGCCGACTGCCGTACGACCAGCGAGGGGTCGAGGAGCTCGTGGGCCGGAGGGTCGTCCGGCGCGGGGGCGGGCCCGTCGAGGAGCCGGGCGAGCAGCGCCACGCAGCCTGCCGCGGCCTCGGCCAGGGGCTGGCTGACGCTGGTCAGGCCGACCGCCTTGGCCACCGGGGTGTCGTCGAAGCCGATGACCGCGACAGGCCTGTCGGCGGAGCCGCCCGCCCGCCAGGCGAGCCCGGGGGAGCGGGCCGCGTGCAGCGCGCCGAGCGCGAGCGAGTCGCTCACGCACACCAGCGCGGTCACGCCGCTGCCGCCCGGGCCGAGCAGGTCGTGGGCGGCCGCCTCGCCGTCGGCGACGCCGTCGCTGGTCGCGCGGCTCAGCCCGCCGGGGTCGATACCAGCGGCGGCGAGCGTGCGGGCCCAGCCCTCGCGGCGGTCGTCCCCCACCCCCGACCCCGGCGGCCAGCCGAGGAAGCCGATCCTGCGGTGGCCGGCGGCGAGCAGGTGGCGGGTCGCCGCGGCGGTCCCGGCGGCGCCGTTCACGTCGACCCACGGGTGACCGGCCCCGTCCAGGTCGCCCCACGGCCGACCGAAGGTCACGAACGGCACCTTCCGCTCGCGCAGCCACGAGGTGCGCAGGTCGTCGTGGTGGGTGCTGGTCAGCACGAACGCGTCCGGCTCGTACGCGCCGAGCAGGTCCTCAATCGTGTCGATCTCGCCCCGGTCGCCGTCGGCCGTGTAGAGCAGCACGCGGTAACCCGACCGGGCCGCCGAGTCGGTGAGCCCGTGCAGGAACCGGTCGAGGACCGAGCCGTTGATGCCGTCCCGGTCGGGCTCGATGCGGATGGCGATCAGGCGGGACCGGCCGGTGCGCATCTGGCGGGCGGCCTGGTTGACCCGGTACCCGAGCCGCTCCACCGCCTCCAGCACCCGCTGCCTGGTCTCCTCCCGGACGACGTCGGGGGTGTTCAGGGCGTTCGAGACCGTCTGCCGCGACACGCCGGCGAGCCGGGCGACGTCAGCTATTGTCACCTTCTCGGTCATACACGCGCCCTTCGGGGGATTGAACGTTAAAAGCGAAGTAAGGCATGATTAGATCGTTCAAGTAAAGGAAGTGTTTCGCAATCTGCACCTCCGGCGACCTTCTGTCAAGGTCACGCCGGCACGATTCGACCCAGGGGGCAATCCGTGCTCGTCGGAGCCACGTCCGAACCGGGCGGCGAGAGCGTCGCCGCATCGGCCGATCCGGGATCGGCGCGCCGTCTGCAGCCGCTCCTGCACGACCTGGTCGGCACCGTGATGGCGCCGACCAGCGCGCTGAGCGGGCCTGACGGGCAGGTCAGGCCGGCCGGGGTGCAGGGGCTGTTCCACGCGGACAGGAGGGCGCTCTCGCAGGTCGTCCTCCTGGTGGACGGCCGCGAGCCGGAGGCGCTCGGCCACGTGCACGAGGGGGCGGGCCGCACCCGGTTCGTGTCGGTCGTCCGGTGGCACGGGGACGCCATCGCCGATCCGACCGTGCGGCTCGACCGGGTCCGCGAGATCGGGGCGTACGGCATGGGCGAGCGCGTGGAGATCGTCTCGACCGCGTCGGTCCCGGTCGCGGTGACGGTCACGATCGACGTGGCCTGCGACTTCGCCCCGATCGAGGTGGTGAAGTCGGGCGGGCCCGCCGCCGCGGCCGAGCCGGACGGGTCGGGTGCCGGCGAGCTGTGGTGGAAGTCCGAGGCCGGCCGGGTCACCGTGGTCGGCGAGGCCGCGAGCGCCGAGGCGGCGCCGGGCGGGGGGCGGCTCCAGTGGGAGGTGTCGCTGCCGCCGCGCGGCCGGGCCGTCCTGCGCTGGGAGGCCGTGGTCGACGACCCGGCGGCGATCGTGGTCGCCCCGGCGGGGGCGCCGGAGTGGTCGCGGCCGGAGGTGAGCGCGGCCGACCGGCGGCTGACCCGGCTGCTCGGCCAGTCGCTGGAGGACCTGCGCTCGCTGCGGCTGGCGGAGGCGGACGCTCCCGAGGACACCTTCCTCGGCGCCGGCGTGCCCTGGTTCCTGACCCTCTTCGGCCGGGACAGCATCTGGGCGGCCCGCATGCTGCTGCCCCTCGGCACCGGCCTCGCCGCCGGCACGCTGCGCGTGCTGGCGCGCCGCCAGGGGACGCGCGTCGACGCGGCGTCCGGGGAGGCCCCCGGCAAGATCATGCACGAGCTGCGGCGGCACGAGTTCGCCCTGGAGTCCGAGAACCTGCGGCTTCCGGCCGCCTATTACGGCACGATCGACGCCACCCCGCTGTGGATCACCCTGCTGCACGACGCCTGGCGCTGGGGCATGCCCGAAGGGGAGGTGGCGGCGCTCGTGCCCGCCCTGGAGGCGGCCCTCGGCTGGCTCGCCGGCCACGCCGACCCCGACGGCGACGGCTTCATCGAGTACGTCGACACCTCCTCCCACGGCCTGGCCAACCAGGGCTGGAAGGACTCGGGCGACGCCGTGCGGTTCCACCACGGCGGCCAGGCCCGGCCCCCGATCGCCTTGGTCGAGGTCCAGGGCTACGCCTACCAGGCGGCCCGGCACGCCGCCGCGCTGCTCGACGCCTTCGGCCGCCCGGGAGGGTCCCGTTGGCGCGACTACGCGGAGGCGCTGGCCGCCCGGTTCCGCGAGCGGTTCTGGGTGGACGGCCCCGACGGGCCGTTCCCGGCGCTCGCCCTCGATCGCGACAAGCGCCCGGTGGACGCCCTGACCAGCAACATCGGCCACCTGCTCGGGACCGGCCTGCTGTCCGCGGAGGAGTCCGAGCGGGTCGCGGGCTTGCTGGCGGGCCCGTCGATGGCCGAGGGCTTCGGGCTGCGCACGATGTCCGCGCGCGACGCCGGGTTCAGCCCGCTGTCGTACCACTGCGGCTCGATCTGGGCCCACGACACGGCGATCGTCATGGCGGGGCTGGCACGGGAGGGCTTCGGCGCCCAGGCGGCGGGTCTGGCCGAGGGGCTGCTCGCCGCGGGGGAGGCGTTCGGCTACCGGCTTCCGGAGCTGTACGCGGGGGACGGCGGGCTCGGCCGGCCCCTGCCGTACCCGGCGGCGTGCCGTCCCCAGGCCTGGTCGGCGGCGGCGGCCGTCACCGTGGCGCACGCGGCCCTCGGCCTCTATCCCGACGTCCCCGGCGGCCGCGTCCTACTGCGCCCGCTGGCCGGGGCGCCGCTCGGCCCGGTCTCCGCGCGCGGGCTGCGGATCGGTGACGCCTCCGTAGACGTGGCCGTCGACTCGGCGGGCCGTCCCACCGTGTCGGGCCTGCCCGCCGGGATGGCTCTCGACATCGCCTGACCGGGCGGCCGCGCCGGTCCTACGATGTCCGGATGTCCCCCCGCCTCCCCGCCGTCCTCCTGATCTGGGTCGTCGTCCTGGCCGCCGCGGGGTGCGCCGGGAGCCCCGCCCTGCCCGCCCCGCCCGCCCCGTCGCCTCCGGGGACGGCGCGGGCGACCGCCGGGCCGTCGGCCCGGCCGTCCCCCGCCGGCATCTGGCGCCCGGCCCACCTGGTCGTGGTCGTGATGGAGAACAAGTCGTACAGCCGGGTCGTGGGGGACCCCCGGGCGCCGTACGTCACGTCGCTCGCGCGGCGCGGGGCGGACCTGACGGCGATGTTCGCGGAGACCCACCCGAGCCAGCCCAACTACATCGCGCTGTTCTCCGGGTCCACCCGCGGCGTGCGGGACGACTCCTGCCCGCAGTCGTTCCCCACCGCTCCCAGCCTGGGCCGCCAGTTGCTCGACGCGGGTCTGCGCTTCGTCGCGTACGCCGAGGCGCTCCCGCGGGCCGGGTACGACGGGTGCGTCGGCTCGGGCGGCAGGTACGCCCGCAAGCACGCCCCGTGGACGAACTTCGGCAACCTCCCGCCGTCCGTCGCGCGGCCGTTCGGCGACTTCCCCGGCGACTTCGCCACGCTGCCGGAGGTGGCGTTCGTCATCCCGGACATGTGCGCCGACATGCACGACTGCTCGGTCTCGACCGGGGACGCCTGGCTGCGCCGCGAGATCGGCCCGTACGCCGACTGGGCCGAGACCCACGACAGCCTGCTGATCGTGACCTTCGACGAGGACGACTACCACGCGGGCAACCGCATCCCCACCGTCCTCGTGGGCGGGCGGGTCAGGCGCGGGGCGTACGACGGGCGGGCCGACCACTACACGCTGCTGCGCACGATCGAGGAGATGTACGGCCTGGCCCCGCTCGGCCGGGCGGCGGACCGGCGGCCGCTCACGGCCGTCCTGACACCGGCCTGAGCGCAATGATCGAATAGGTGTTTGAATACCGGGCTTATGCTGGACGCATGGACGCGTTTCAGGGCTCGTTGCTGGACTGGTGCGAGGAGACCGGCCTCGGCCTTCTGGATGGGACGGTGAAGCGGACCCTCCTCGACCGGGGCGCCTGGATCGACGTGCGCCCGCAGTGGGTCACGGGGGCCGACCGGCTCTTCGAGCGGCTGCTGGAGGCCGTCCCCTGGAAGGCGGAGCGCAGGCACATGTACGACCGGGTGGTCGACGTCCCCCGGCTGCTGAAGTTCTACGACGAGGGCGAGGAGCTGCCCGACCCCCTGCTGGTGGAGGCGAGGGACGCGCTCAACATGCACTACGAGGCCGAGCTCGGCGAGCGGTTCGTGACGACGGGCATGTGCCTGTACCGGGACGGGCGCGACAGCGTCACCTGGCACGGCGACACGATCGGCCGGGCAAGCGAGGAGGACACGATGGTGGCCATCCTGTCGGTCGGCACGCCGCGCTCGCTCATGCTGCGCCCGCGCGGGGGCGGCGGCCCCACGCTCCGCCACGACCTGGGCCACGGCGACCTCATCGTGATGGGCGGCAGCTGCCAGCGCACCTGGGAGCACGCGATCCCGAAGACGGCCAAGGTGTCAGGGGCGCGGATCAGCGTCCAGTTCCGCCCGCGCGGCGTCCGCTAGACGCTATCCCGGGGGCGGGGCGCTGGCGGCGGCGCTTTCCTGGTAGTACCTGGGATGGACGGCTCCCGTGACACCCCGGGGAGCCGCGGACCCGGAAGAAAGGCCACGGATGATCCCGCCACGCTACGCCGCCGCCCCCGACCGCTACGCGACCATGCCCTACCGGCGCAGCGGCCGCAGCGGCGTCCGGCTCCCCGAGGTCTCGCTCGGCCTGTGGCACAACTTCGGCGACGGCCAGCCGTTCGAGGTCCAGCGGGCCGTCCTGCGCCGCGCGTTCGACCTCGGCGTCACCCACATCGACCTCGCCAACAACTACGGCCCGCCGTACGGCTCGGCCGAGGAGAACTTCGGGCGGCACCTCAAGGCCGACTTCCTGCCGTACCGCGACGAGCTGTTCGTCTCGACCAAGGCGGGCTACGACATGTGGCCCGGCCCGTACGGCGAGTGGGGGTCGCGCAAATACCTGCTGGCCAGCCTCGACCAGTCGCTGAAGCGGCTCGGGCTCGACTACGTGGACGTGTTCTACTCGCACCGGCCCGACCCGGAGACCCCGATCGAGGAGACCATGGGCGCGCTGGACGCGGCCGTCCGGTCCGGAAAGGCGCTCTACGCGGGCATCTCCAACTACTCGGCGGAGGAGACCGAGCGGGCCGCCGCCGTGCTGCGCGAGCTGGGGACCCCGCTGCTCATCCACCAGCCGCGCTACTCGATGCTCGACCGCTGGGTCGAGGACGGCCTGCTCGACACCCTGGAGCGGGCGGGGGCGGGCTGCATCGCCTACTCGCCCCTCGCGCAGGGCCTGCTGACCGGCCGCTACCTGGACGGCACCGTGCCGGCCGACTCCCGGATGGCGATCGGCCACTTCCTCACCCGCGACCGGCTGACGCCCGAGCTGCTGGAGACCCTGCGCGGGCTGAACAAGGTGGCCGAACGGCGCGGGCAGACGCTGGCGCAGCTCGCGCTCTCGTGGATCCTGCGCGACCGCCGGATCACGTCGGTGCTGATCGGCGCAAGCAGCGTCCCGCAGCTGGAGCAGAACGTGGCCGCCGTGCAGGCGCCCCCGCTGTCGCCCGAGGAGCTGGCCGAGATCGAGCGCCTGCTCTGACGGCCGTACGTCCGGGGAGGCCGCGGCGCCTCCCCGGGCCGCCGCCCCCCGAGAGGCGGCCGGGACGTCGCTAGTGCTCGTCCCAGTGGCCGGCGTGCGCGGCGTGGCGGTGCCCGTCGTGCACGTAGTCCATGTGGTCGCCGTGCAGGACCGCGGGGTGACCGCAGCCCTCGCCGTGCTGGTGCTCGTGCGGATGCTCCACGTGGCCCTCGGGCTCGCACTCGTCCCAGTGCCCCTCGTGCGCGCGGTGCAGGTGCCCGTCGTGCGCGTAGTCGGTGTGGTCGCGGTGCGGCACCGGCGTGTGCCCGCAGTCCGGGCCGTGCAGGTGGCCGTGCTCACCGTGGCTGTGGTGGCTCATGAGGTACCCCCCTCCCCCTGAGCGGGTGGCTCCTCCATCGAGCGTACCCACAGCCCCTGGGGTGAGGTCCAGGCCGGACGGTCTACTTCGGGCCCGGCGAGGCGGTCGTCCATGGAGGGGTGGGCACCCGGCGCAGGAGGAAGATCTGGTCGGCCTTGCCGGTGCAGGCCTGCTGGGCGAGCTCCGCGCCGGCGTTGACGTCCGCCTCGCCGTACAGGGCCCCGAGGCACAGGCCGCTGTGCGCCGGTCGCAGTGAGAACCCCCGGCCGGCGGGTTCCAGAAGGAAATGCTGGTGGGCGGCCCCGGTGCAGGTCGCCGGGGCGAGCAGCGCGCCAGGCCGGGTCTCGGCCTCGTCGACGGTGAGGCAGCCCGCGCCCTCCACCGGATGGTGCCACTGGATCTCGTACTTCCCGTCGCCGACGGGGCTCAGGAACGTGTCGGGAACGAGCCCCCGGCAGGGGCGCTGGACGGCGAGCGGCCGGTCGGTCCGCCCGCTGCGTTCGCGGCCCTCGCCGATGCACAGGTCCCGGTCGGCGACGTGGGACGGGAGGATCCGGTACCACCCCCGGGCCGGCAGAGCCGAGCGGGAGGGAGACGGTGCCCCGGCTGTACTGGCCTTATTGGTCAAACCGCCCGACGGCCTACCGGCCGCGCCGGCCGACGGGGCACCGGCCGGGGCGTGGCCGGTCCAGGAGGCCCGCACCGCCGGCACCGCCAGCGCGCCGGCGACGAGCACCAGGGCGATCGCCACGGCCGCGACGGGGAGACGCCACCGCCGCGGCCGTCCGTGAGCCGGGGGCGCCTGCGCGGTCCCCTCGTCGCCCGGCGAAGGGGAGGGGTCCGCCGGGGCCTCCGGCTGTTCCACCGGTACGGCGGGCTCCTGAGAAGGAGGGGGCGCTCCGGACGCCAGCCGCTTCCTGGCCGCCACCCACCGGGCGGCCTCCACGTCGCCGAGCCCGCACGCCTGGACGAAGGCGACGACGAACTCCTCCTTGGGCAGGGTGGTGCGGCCGAGCGCGCCCGCCGTGGTGCTCGCCGGCAGGACGCGGCCCGCCGCCTCGGCGGCGGCCGCGAGCTGCCGGTAGGTCAGGCCGGACCACTGGCGCAGGCGTCCGAGCGCCGCGACGAAGTCCCCGGCGGTAGAGGCGCCCTCGGGATCCGGAGGCGGGGTCACCGCTCCGTGCACGACATCTCCACGCCCCACAATTCGGTGTCAGTCGGGCAAAGACTAACAAAGATCGGTGACGCGGAGACGGCCCTCCGGGTCAGCGGAGACCGCCGCCCGGAGGGCTTCGACAGCGTGATCGGTGGGGGCTACTGGTCGCGGTGGGTCACGTACACGAACTCGCCGAGGTTGAATCCGGACTCGAGCCCGGCCTCGGCGTCCCAGCGGTAGTGGACGCCGAGCCAGAGCCTGCTCATCGCGTCCTCCTCGGCGGCCTGCTGGAAGCCGGTGAAGGTCCGCGCGCGGGGGTTGGCGTACGGGTCGTCCGTGGGCGCGGTGAAGGTGAGATCGTGCCCGAACCACCGCTGCATCACACCGGCCCACGCCCCGGCGAAGGTGGCGTGCCCGGAGACGTACGCGGGGAAGGGCGGCGAGAACGGCCGGCCCTCGGTGTCGGCCGACAGCGGCCGCCAGTTCGGGTCGGGCGTCAGCCCCGGTGTCACGGAGGGGTCCGCCAGGTTGATCGCGCTCTGCGGCCGCCACAGGTCGATCGGCGTCGCGTACTTCGCCCCCCAGGCGACGATGGAGGCGTCGGCCAGCGCCATCGAGACGAGGTTGAACAGCTCGGCCGTCTCGTTCTGCCTGAGCCCCTGGTCCCGGGAGATCTTCTGGGTGATGGCGAACAGGTGTCCCACGGGCCGGTAGGTGGTGGGCAGGTCGTTGGCCCAGAAGTGCGCGGCCTGGGTCTGGTCGGCGGTCCGGGCGGTGGAGGAGGCGCCGCCGTACTTCTGCACCTCGGCCACCTGGGCCGCGTACGCCGGGCTGCGCACGAGCGCGTCGTACGAGCCGAACCCTCCCGGAAGCGGCGGCCGGAACTGCGTCCCCGAGGTCATGGCGAACGGCTTGAGCTTCCACCAGTTCGGGCTGACGGGCAGCCGGTCGGGGTCGGTCTGACGCCAGGCGCCCGGGACGTTCACCTCCTGCGTGTAGGAGGTGTCGAACGCCGGGCCGTCCCCCGACCGGGCGGCGATCATCAGGTCGCCGATCTTCTCCCCGTCGGCCCTGCCGCCCTGGACGTACGCGGCCGGAACCCAGGCGGGAATCTGGCCGAGCGCGTAGGTGAGGTTCGCGTCGAAGTCGATGTACGGGTAGAGGTGCTCAAGGACCCGGTGCGCGGCCGCGTCCATGGTCGCCTCGATGGAGTCGCTCGGGTTCTGCTGGGTGATCTTCGGCAGGTACGTCACGGGTGCGGCCGGCCAGTTCGCGTCGTGGATCGCGATGTGCAGCATCGCGCCCGCGCGCGCCAGGAGCGTGGGGTCGCCTGCGTGCGGGTCCTGGCCGAGACGGGGAAGCGTGCGGATCGTGTCGAGGAACACGCTGTTCCAGTAGAGGACGTGGTCGAACGAGGACGCCTGCGGCGGTGGCCCCGTGACCGCCGCGTGCGCCCGAAACGGGACCGTCAGGAGGGCGCCGGTGGCGACGAGGGCCGTCGCGACCGCCGCCCATCGTCGTCTGCGGCCGATGGAGAGGTGCATCGAGGGGAACCTCCGTGGGAAACCGCTCGAACCCACCGATTGGGTCGAGGGGAGCACCACGAAAGATCCACGGCGCCGGAGGGGCGGGACAAGATCTTTGGGCGTCCGGAACAGTTCGGGACGGTTCCGGACGGCTCGGAACGCCTCCGGGCGTGCCGGCAGGCGCGGACGCCCGGACGGCCGGGCGGGCGGAAGGGGGGGTCAGTCGACCTCGGCGCTGCCGTTCACGCGCAGCTTGCGGCGGGCCCGCTCGTAGAAGGTGGTCGTGCCGAGCCGGACCACGCGGGCGGCGCCGCGCAGGGCGGTGACGGTGAGGCGGTCGCCGGGGGCGAGGTGGCCGCCGATGGCGCCGTCGACCTCCAGCGCGAGCTGGCCGCTGCTCGGCAGCACGTCGAGCGTGACCTCCTCGTCGGCCGACATGACGAGCGCCCGGTTGAACGACGAGTGGGCGGCCGCCGGGACCACGAGGAAGCCCTCGACCGTGGGGGAGACGATCGGCCCGCCGGCCGAGAAGCTGTACGCGGTCGACCCGGTGGAGGTCGCGACGATCACGGCGTCGGCGGAGTACCGGACGAACGGGTGGCCGTACACGGAGACGGCGACGGCGGACAGCCCGTCGCCGGGGATCCGCACGAGCGCGATGTCGTTGAAGGCCGTCACCATCTGGCCGTCCTTGCCGGTGGCCCGGACCGCCATGCGGGGCTCGACCGTGTACTCGTGGTTGTCGATGGCCGACAGCGCGGGCGCCAGGTCCTCCACGTCGATCTCCGCGAGGAAGCCGAGCCGCCCGAGGTTCACCCCGAGGACGGGCGTGGGGCGGCCCGTGATCAGCCGCATCGTGCGCAGCATGGTGCCGTCGCCGCCGAGGCTGACGAGCAGGTCGGCCTTGTTCACCAGCGTCTGCGCGTCCACCGCGACCGCGCTGCAGTCGATCCGCCCGACCTCGTCCGGCAGCCCGAGGACCGTGCCGCCGCGCGTGCGCGCCCACTCGACGATGGTGTCGATGGCCTCCTTGGAGTCGCGCTGCGGGTGCAGTACGAGGCCCACCGTGCTGACCATGCCCATGCCCACACTGTACGGCCGGTGGGAGGGCGCCCGGTCCGCCGGTCAGGCTCCCTGCTCGATCGGCAGGTACACCTGGAACCGGGTGTCGCCCGGCTCCGACTCGACCCGGATGTCGCCGTGGTGCTTGTTCACCACTATCCGATAGGAGATGTCCAGCCCGAGCCCGGTGCCCTCGCCGACCGGCTTGGTGGTGAAGAACGGCTCGAAGATCCTCGGGCGGATCTCCGGCGGGATGCCGGGCCCGGTGTCGCCGATCTCGACCACGATCCGGTCGTCCTTCCGGAACGTCCGTACGGACAGCGTGCCGCTGCCGCCCATC
This sequence comes from Microbispora corallina, assembly GCF_016863035.1. Lineage (GTDB taxonomy): Bacteria > Actinomycetota > Actinomycetes > Streptosporangiales > Streptosporangiaceae > Microbispora > Microbispora corallina. The sequence goes on along the minus strand of NZ_BOOC01000013.1, from coordinate 15,198 downwards.
GCGGACAGGGCGTTGTCGATGAGGTTCGTCCAGACCTGGTTCAGCTCCGCCGCGTACGCCGAGATCTGCGGCAGCGACCGGTCGTACTCCTTCACCTTGCGCACGCCCTCGGGCATCTTGGCGTGCAGCATGGTCAGCGTCGCGTCGAGGAGGTCGTGCACGTCGACGGTCTGGTACGGCGCGCGGTCGAGCTGGGAGTACTGCTTGGCCGCCGCGACGAGGCCGGAGATGCGGGTGACGGCGTCGTCGATCTCGCCCATCAGCAGCTCGGTGTCTATCGTGTAGCACAGCCACCGGACGGCCGCCTCGAGGTTGTCCTCGCCGACGGCTCCCGAGATCTGGTCGAGCCACTCGGCGTCGATGCCGCCGGCCACGAGCGTGGGGGCGAGGTCCCAGGCGCCCACGATGTCGCGCTCGTCGAGCCAGTCGGCGATGGCGTCCTCGGCGTCCGAGGCCGCGAGCGGGGACAGCTCCGGCGCCGACGCCGCCCGCTTGACCGCCTCGTCCTGCAGTTCGACCAGGTCGTGGAGCTGGCGGCCGTCCAGCCGGCCGTCCGCGATCATCGCGAGCTTCTGGCGCATGCCGGCGACCCGGCCGCGCAGCGCCGCGGTCGCCCGGACGGCGGCGGCCGCGGGGTTGTTCAGCTCGTGGGTCAGGCCGGCCGACAGCGAGCCGAGCGCGAGCAGCCGCTCCCGCTCGCCGATGATCGTCTGGTGCGCCCGCATGCCGAGGAACAGCCCCTCCAGCAGGTGCATCGCCATCGGGAACCACTCGCGGACGCAGTCGCCGATGATCTCGGCGGGCAGGACGAAGAACTCGGCGTCGGTTATCGCGCTGAGCGTGTTGAGGTACGTCTGGTCGGCCCGGTCGCCCATGTACGCCTGGGTGGCGCCGCCGTACACGCCGCGCTGCTCGGTGCGGCTCACCTCGACGTCGTCGCCGTGGATGCGGCGGCTCATCGCGACGGTGCCGTGGAGCAGCACGAAGAAGCAGGTGGCGGGCTCGCCCTCCTGGTAGACGGCCGTGCCGGCCTGCCGCTGCTCCACCCGGCCGGCCTCGGCCAGATGGGCGAGCTGGTCGTCGGTGAGGGCCTCGAAGAGGAACAGGGTGCGCAGCTCGTCGGGGGTGAGCCGCTCGTTCATTGGGCCTCCAGGTAGCGGTGCACGAGCGACACGGCCATCGCGCCCTCGCCGACGGCGGAGGCGACCCGCTTGACCGAACCGGCCCGCACGTCGCCGGCGGCGAAGACGCCCGGCATGCTCGACTCGAGATGGTAGGGGTCGCGGGGGAGCGACCATCCGGCCGGGCGGCGTCCCTCGGCGAGCAGGTCGGGGCCCGTCAGCACGAAGCCGTTCGCGTCCCGGGCGACCGCGCCGCCCAGCCAGTCGGTGCGCGGCTCGGCGCCGATGAAGACGAACAGCCACGACGTGTCGACCGTCCTGGTCCGCCCCGACTTCTGGTCGCACAGCGTCAGCCGTTCGAGGTGGTCGTCGCCCTCGCCCTCGATCACCTGGGTGTTGGGATGCACCTCGATGGTGGGGATGGCGTCGATCTGGTCGATCAGGTACTGCGACATCGACCGGCCGAGGTCGTCACCCCGGATCAGGATGTGCACCTTGTGGGCGTACCGCGAGAAGTAGACGGCGGCCTGCCCGGCGGAGTTGGCCCCGCCCACGATGTAGATCTCCTCGCCGGAGCAGTTCGGCGCCTCGGTCGAGGCCGAGCCGTAGAACACGCCCCGCCCGGTCAGGTCGGCCAGCCCCGGGGCGTCCAGCAGCCGGTAGGAGACGCCGGTGGCCAGGACGACGGTGTGGGCCGCGATCGTGGTGCCGTCGCCGAACCGGAGCATGGTGGCCGACCCGCACCGCTCCAGGCCCACGACCTCGCGGGTGGTGAGGAGCTCGGCCTGGAACTTCAGGGCCTGGCGCCGCGCCCGTTCGGTGAGCTGGGCCCCCGAGACGCCGTCGGGGAAGCCGAGGTAGTTCTCGATCCGGCTGCTCTGCCCGGCCTGCCCGCCGGTCGCCCGCTGCTCGACGAGCACGGTCTTCAGGCCCTCGGAGGCGCCGTACACGGCCGAGCCGAGCCCGGCCGGGCCCGCTCCGATCACGGCCAGGTCGTAGAAGTCCAGCGCCGGGGTGGTGCTCAGGCCGACGTGCGCGGCGAGGTCGGTCTCGGACGGGCGGGCCAGCGCCTTGCCGTCCGAGGTGATCACCACCGGGACGTCGGTCGCGGCCATCCCGGCCGCGGTGAGCAGCCGGCCGCCCTCCGGCTCGTCCGCCAGCAGCCACCGGTAGGGCACGAGGTTGCGGGCCAGGAAGTCCCGTACGGCGAAGGACCGGGCCGACCAGCGGTGCCCGACGACCTTGGTCTCCGGGATCGCCACGTCGGGGGTGGCGAGCCACGCCTCCAGCATGGCGTCGACCACCGGGTAGAGCTTCTCCTCCGGCGGGTTCCAGGGCTTGAGCAGGTAGTGGTCCAGGTCGACGATGTTGATCGCGTCGATCGCGGCGTCGGTGTCGGCGTACGCGGTCAGCAGGACGCGGCGGGCCAGCGGGAACAGGTCCATCGCCGCCTCGAGGAACTGGATGCCGTTCATCTGGGGCATCCGGTAGTCCGCGAGCAGCACGGCCACCTGCTCGCCGCGCAGCTTGATCTCGCGCAGGGCGTCCAGGGCGTCCAGGCCCGACTCGGCGCGGACGATGCGGTAGCGGTCGCCGTACCGGCGCCTCATGTCGCGGGCCACCGCCCGCGACACGGCCGGATCGTCGTCGACGGTCAGAATCGCGGGATTCGGCATGAATACATAAAAGCATGTCTTTCCACCTCAAACGGCAGTGCGGCGGTCTGTTAGCCGGCGGTCGCGCGGCATGACGGGGCGGGCGCGCGGCGAACCTCGGGCGGGTGGTTACCGTGGATGAAGTCGCACGTGGACGGCGGTGCCGCGTGCGCCGGGGACGGGGGTCCAAGGTCCCGGGAAGGGATGACCTTCGCCGCTCCCCGCTCACACCCGTACGGCGGAAGGCTGAGGGTGAAGGAGGACGGGTCATGGCGATGACCGTCAGAGACGTCATGAACAGGTTCGTGGTGGCGGTCGAGACGAGCGCGTCGTTCACGGACATGGTGACGGCCATGTGCCGGTTCCACGTCGAGGCCGTCCCGGTGGTCGACGCCGACAGGAGGGTGGTCGGGATGATCTGCGACGACGACCTCCTGCTGCGGGAGATCGACAGACGCCCCGGCGACCTGCTCTTCGAGGGACCGGCGCGCCGCCGCGAGCGCCGCCGGGCCGGCGGGCGGACGGCCGGCGAGATCATGACGAGCCCGCCGATCACCGTCACGGAGGACACCGACCTCAGAAGGGCCGCCTGCCTCATGCACAGGAACAGGGTGAAGCAGCTTCCCGTCGTCGACGGCGGCACCGGCCGGATCATCGGCGTGCTGCGCAAGGCCGACCTGCTCCGGGCGTTCTGCCGGTCGCCCGAGGACATCCGCGACGACGTCCAGGCGGTGGTGCGGCGCCACGCGGTGCACGTCGACATACGGGTGGAGGACGGCGTGGTGGTCCTTTCGGGAACGGTGGACCGCCGCTCCGGCATCGCCCCCCTGCTGGAGGAGGTCGGGAAGGTGGACGGGGTGGTGGACGTGACCTGCGACGTCACGTTTCTGATCGACGATCTCGAGCGGCCGGCGGCGCCGGGCCGGCGCCGAGAGGAAGGCGGGGCGTCATGGACGTGGAGACCATGACCGCGGCCGACGTGATGAGCAGGATCCTCGTCACCGTCGAGCCGGACGAGTCGCCGCTGATGGCGTGGGAGCTCATGCGCCGGGCCGGGGTGCACCACCTGCCGGTGGTCGGTCCCGACTCCCGCGTGCTGGGCGTGCTGTGCCGGGAGGACCTGGCCAGCCACTGGTCGGGCGGGCCGGCCGAGCAGTCCGAGGCGGGCGTTGGGCGGCTGGTGCTCGGCCAGCCGTGCCGGCACGCGCGGTCGCAGACGCCGCTGCGCGACGTCGCCGCGATGATGATCGACTCGGACCTGAGCGTGGTGCCGGTGGTCGACCCCTCGGGCGTCCTGGAGGGACTGGTGACCGCCACCGACGTGCTGAGGGCGGTCGCCGGGAGGGTCGTCCGCGTCGAGCGTGCGGGCGACGTCAAGGGGGGCCTGTTCCGGCTGGAGCCGGTCCTGCCTCCCGGCTCGTGACACCCGCCCGGGTCCCCGGAGGCGGCGCGCCCTCCCGCTCGGCCGGCCGTCCGTGGACGGCGGCCGAGCGGACGTGGTCGGGTGTTCGCTGCGGTCGCGGTGACGCGGCGGACGCGGTCAGGACATCAGGAGGACGGCCGCGCCCTCGACGCGGTCGGCGGCCAGGTCGGACAGCGCCCGGTCGGCCTCCTCGAAGGCGTAGGGCGTGGTGGTCACCCGGGGCCGGTGCTCGGCCGCCAGCCTGAGGAACTCGCGGCCGTCGGCCCGGGTGTTGGCCGTGACGCTGCGCAGCGTCCGCTCCTGGAACAGGTGGCGCCGGTAGTTCAGCACCGGTATGTCGGTGAGGTGGATCCCCGCCACCGCCAGCGTCCCGCCCCGGTCGAGCGCCTCCAGCGCCACCGGCACGAGATCGCCGACGGGCGCGAACAGGATCGCCGCGTCCAGGGGTTCGGGCGGCGGGTCGGCGCTGCCGCCCGCCGAGGCCGCGCCCAGCCGGCGGGCCAGCTCCCTGGCCGCCGCCGACCTCGTCATGACGTGGACGGTCGCGCCCTCGGCGATCGCGATCTGCGCGGTCAGGTGGGCCGACGCCCCGAAGCCGTAGATCCCGAGCCGGCCGCCCGGGGGCAGGTCGGCCCGCAGCAGCGCCCGGTACCCGATGATCCCCGCGCACAGCAGCGGCGCGAGCTCCTCCGCCGGCTCGTCCTCGGGCAGGGGGTAGACGTAGGCGGCCGGGGCGGTGAGGCGGCGGGCGTAGCCGCCGTCCGCGTCCCATCCGGTGTACGTGGACATCGGGCACAGGTTCTCCGCCCCGCGGAGGCAGTAGCGGCATACCCCGCAGGTCGAGCGCAGCCAGGCCACGCCCACCCGGGAGCCCGGCGGCGGGCCCTGCGCGTCCGGCCCGAGCGCCTCGACCCGTCCGACGACCTCGTGTCCGGGGACCGTCCGCGGCCGTCGCGGCGGCAGGTCGCCCTCCGCCAGGTGGAGATCCGTACGGCAGACCGCGCACGCCTCCACGCGGACGAGCAGCTCGCCGGGGCCCGGCTCCGGGTCGGGGAGCCGGGTCCGCTCCAGGGGACGCGTGGCGACGGGCCCGGGACGGGCCACCACCCAGGCGTCCACTACGCGTGCCGGATCCGGCGGCCGCTGATGTCGACGGGCGCGATCCTGATGTACAGCTCGCGTTCGCCGCCCGCCCACGACTCGACCCCGGACGCCTCGGCCTCCGCCCGGTCCCGGTCGGTGATGTGGTGGGCCCCGCCGCGGACGAGCACGCTCCACCCCTCGCGGGTGCTCTCGTCGATGTGGTCGACCTCGAAGGCGACCATGAACTCCGCGCCCTCCACGCCGGTGCGCAGGTCGGTGTCCATCGGGCCGCCCAGGGCCGTGCGGAACAGGACGGCGTTGTCCTCGATCGTGTAGTTGACCGGGAGGATCACCGGCCCGGCGGGGTTGTTGAAGGCCACCCGGCCCACGCCGCCGGGGGAGATGAGCCGCAGGCAGTCGTCCTTGTCCAGGCGCTCAAGCCGCGGCATCCCGGCGGGGAGCGGCTCGCCGGGCTCGCTGAGAGGGCTGGTGAATTCCGTCATGAGAAACCTCCAGAGGCACACAAGGGCGCGCGGGACCAGCATCCGTCCCGTGGCCCGCCGCCGGGCACCGCCTTCCGTCACCGGTGCCCGGGACGAAGGGCCCTGACCGCCCTTGGGCGCCGCTTGCCGTAATCGGTCCTTTAACCGCATGCCCCCTGTGGGCACCAACGTCACATGGAAGTGCTGAGCAGCCGCATACTCCTGCGCCCCGCGGACCGGGCGGCGTGCCGCCGCTTCTACCGCGACGTCCTGGGGCTGGCCGTCTACCGGGAGTTCGGGCCGCCGGAGGACCCGGGGGTGGTGTTCTTCCTCGGCCAGGGGTTCCTGGAGATCTCCGGGCGGTCGTCCGGCGGGCCCGGGGCGGGCCTGCAGATCTGGCTCCAGGTCCGCGACGTCCATCAGGAGCACGAGAGGCTGGTGGAGGCGGGGGTTCCCGTGGTCCGGCCGCCCCGGATGGAGCCGTGGGGGCTGCTGGAGATGTGGATCGAGGACCCCGAGGGCACGGCCATCGTGCTGGTGGAGATCCCCGAGGGCCACCCGATCCGCCGCGACCAGCGGTCGTTCTCCCCGCGGCCCGCCTGACCTCCACCTTCGTGCCGTCCTGCCGATTTGAAGAATTTTGCAATTCAAGAAATGATGCAGGCGGCGACAAGGAGAGGGGACGGGGTGGAGGAGTTCACCGCGGAGCTGCGGGCCCGCCTGCGGGAGGCCCGGCGGGAGCTGCGCCGGGCCCGCGAGAACGGCGACGAGTACGACGTGCAGGTGGTGTCGGGCCGCCTGGACACCCTGGAACGACTCGCGACCGAGCACGGCATCGACCCGGCCGGCGACGAGGCCTGATCGCATGCCGGTCCCCCTTTATCAGGCCAAGGCCGAGTTCTTCCGCACGCTCGGCCATCCGGTCCGCATCCGGGTGCTGGAGCTGCTCAGGGACGGCCCCCGTCCGGTCAGGGAACTGCTGACCGAGATCGAGGTCGAGCCGTCCAACCTGTCGCAGCAACTCGCCGTCCTGCGCCGTACCGGGCTGGTGAACGCGGTGCGGGAAGGCGGCAGCGTCGTCTACTCGCTGTCCACGCCCGACGTGGTCGACCTGCTGGCGGCCGCCCGGCGGATCCTCACCGACATGATCGCCGACCAGGGCGAACTGCTGGCCGAGCTGCGGGCGGAGGCGGCCGAATGACGCCCTGGGCGGCCCGTGCGGCGCGGCTGCTCCCCTCGCTCGCGGACTGGCGGCCCGCCCGGCGGGCGCCCGGCCGCGACCTGCTCGCCGGACTCACCGTCGCCGTGGTGGCGCTCCCGCTCGCGCTGGCGTTCGGGGTCGGGTCCGGGCTGGGGGCTCAGGCGGGCCTGGCCACCGCCGTCGTGGCGGGGGCGCTGGCGGCCGTGTTCGGCGGGAGCAACCTCCAGGTGTCCGGGCCCACGGGCGCGATGACCGTGGTGCTGGTCCCGATCATGCGGAGTCACGGGCCGTCCGGCGTGCTCATGGTGGGCCTGCTCGCGGGGGTCGTCCTCGTGGTGCTCGCGCTGGCCGGGGTGGGCCGGTACGCCCGGTACATGCCCACCCCCGTCATCGAGGGGTTCACCGCGGGGATCGCCGTCGTGATCGCCCTGCAGCAGGTGCCCGCCGCGCTGGGCGTGAGCGGGGCGTCGGGCGAGCGGGTCTGGCAGGTCGCCGCGGACGCGGCCGTCCGGTTCGCCCGCGATCCGCGTCCCGTGCCGCTCGTCATGACCCTCGCCGTCGCCGCGGCCATGCTCGCCGGGGCCAGGTGGCGGCCGACCGTGCCGTTCTCGTTCGTCGCGGTGGTGGTGGCGACGGCGGTGGCCGAGGTGGCGAGGCTCGACGTGGCGAGGATCGGCGCGCTGCCCGTCGGCCTGCCCGTGCCGTCGGCGGGGTTCCTCGACCCCGGCGCCGTGGGGACGCTGGTCCCGGCGGCGCTGGCGGTGGCCGCGCTCGGCGCCGTCGAGAGCCTGCTGTGCGCCTCGGTGGCCGACGCGATGAGCGTGGGTGAGCGGCACGACCCGGACAGGGAACTCTTCGGTCAGGGGCTCGCCAACATCGCGGCTCCCCTGTTCGGCGGCGTCCCGGCGACGGCCGCCATCGCCCGTACGGCCGTCAACGTGCGGTCGGGGGCCCGGTCGAGGCTGGCCGCGCTCACGCACGCGGCGGTCCTGGCCGTGATCGTGTTCAGCGCGGGCGGCCTGGTCGGCCGCATCCCGCTGGCCGCGCTGGCCGGGGTGCTGGTGGCGACCACCGTCCGCATGGTGGAGGTGGGCTCGCTGCGCGCCGTCGCGCGCTCCACCCGGGGCGACGCCGCGGTCATGGCCCTCACCTTCTCGGTGACCGTCGCCCTCGATCTCGTCACGGCCGTGGCGGTGGGGGTCGGAGTCGCGATCGTGCTGGCCCTGCGCGCCGTCGCCCGCAGCGTCCGGGTCGAGCAGGTGCCGCTGGAGGCCGGGGACCACGGCGACGAGGAGCGCCAGCTCCTGGCCGAGCACATCGTCGCCTACCGGTTCGACGGACCGCTGTTCTTCGGCGCGGCCCACCGGTTCCTGCTGGAGTTGTCCGAGGTGGCCGACGTCCGGGTGGTCATCCTGCGCATGTCGCGCGTGTCGACGATCGACGCGACCGGGGCGGGGGTCCTCGGCGACGTGATCTCCCGTCTGGAGGGTCGGGGGATCGTCGTCCTGTTGTCCGGCATCCGGCCCGGGCACGACGGGGTCATCGGCCGTCTCGGAGTGGCCGGGCATCTGTGGCGGGACGGCCTCGTCCTCCCCGACACGCCCGCCGCGATCGCCCGTGCTCGTACGCTCATCGGGCGCACCCCGAAGGGTGTGGTCGCCCCTCTGGGGCCCGTACGCTTCGAGTGAGACGAAAGTAGCCGTATTACCTACCAAAAATGTGGGACTATGAGGCATGAGCTCGTGGCCACGCGCTGAGACGCCGATGACCGCCGCCATCATGGCCGCGCGCTGGGTGCGGTCGGCGGCCGTCGACGACGAGTCCGGACGGCACTGGCTGGCCAACCCCGATCCCCGGGGCCGGTCGGCGAGGGCGGGACATCCGTCGTCCCTTTATGCGGGCGCCGCCGGGATCGTGCTGTTCTTCCTGGAGCTCGCGGCGGCCACCGGGCACCAGGCGTACCTCGACGACGCCCGGGCGGGCGCCCGCTACCTCGCCCGTACGTGGCCGGAACAGGCCGACCTCACGCTGTACCACGGGCTGGCCGGCGCGGTGTTCGCGATGGCGGAGACCGGCTGGGCCACGGGGGACGAGGATCTCACCGACGCGGCCCGCGCCGCCGCCGACCAGATCGTTCGGAGCGTACGGCAGATGGGCGACGGCATCGGCTGGACCGGCGACCCCGCCCAGCGCGGCGACGGCGGCATCGTGCTCGCGCTCCTGCACGCGTCCGGCATCCTCGGCGTGCCCGTCTACGAGGAGGTCGCGGTCGAGGCCGGTCAGCGCATCGCGAACCTCGTGGTCCCCGGCCACCGCTTCGGCGGCGACTCCTGCGCGGACCTGCCGGTCGACGCCGTCACGCCGGGGTTCCTGTCCGGCACGGCGGGCACGGCGTTCCTGCTCGCCCGCCTGTACGGCGTGACGGGTGAGGAGCGGTTCCTCGCCGCGGCCCGGCGGGGGGCCGACTTCGTCCGCACGGTCAGCGAGGTGACCGACAAGTGCGCCCTCGTCCCGCACCACGTGCCGCAGGGACGCCGCCTCCACTACCTCGGCTTCTGCTCGGGCTCGGCCGGCGTGGCCCGGATGTTCTACGAGCTCCACCGCGTCACGGGCGACCCGGGCGACCTCGACTGGGTGGAGCGGCTGGCCCACGGGATCGTCCACAGCGGCGTGCCCAACCGGCACACCCCGGGCTACTGGAACGTCGCCTGCCTGTGCTGCGGGACGGCCGGCGTCCTCGAACTGTTCGTCGGCCTGTGGGCCGCCACCGGGCGGGAGCAGTACCTCGACTTCGCCCGGTCGCTCGCGGCCAACCTGATCGGCCGGGCGACCGAGCACGACGACTCGGGTTACCGCTGGTACCAGGCCTACCGCCGGCTGCGGCCCTGGGAGGTCACGGCCGACACCGGCTACATGGTCGGCGCCGCCGGCATCGGCGCCGCCCTCCTCCACCTGGACGCCGCTGGCCTGCCCGCCTCGCCCCGCCGGCTGATCCTCCTGCCCGACAACCCGTTCCCGGCCATTCCCGTCCCCGCCGCCGTTCTCCGCGACGGGCCGGCATAGGCGTTTCCGCCTTGAGGGCTCCCATGGGCTGGCTGTTTGCGCTGAGGTGAAAACTTCTGGGCACCCTGTCGGCGCGCGACCACACTGGTTCAGGTGTGCCCGGGGACCGGCCGCCGGGCGGCGGGGCCGATGCGGCGAGCCGAGGTGGCCTTCTGTCTCCGGCGAGAAAACCGAGCAGAAGACAACGAGCGTCCGCGCGAACACCCCCGGCTCCGGCCGCGTCTGAAAGCACGAGCGTCCGAATGCGCCACGAAGGCGCCGCCGAGTAACGGCTTCACGGGACGCCGGCATGTGACGAGCGCGCGAGCGCTTACCGACGGGAGGACACGATGAGAACGAGACGTGGCGGAGCGACCCTGGCAACCGGCGCGCTCGTCCTGACGGGCGTGTGCGTCGCGCCTTCCGCGCCGGCGCAGGCCGCCGCGGTCGCGGCCCCGCGCGCGGTGGCCGCGGCCACCGGCGTCGCGGCCGCCCGGGCGAGCCACAAATGCGACCGGAGCGACGACAGCAGGAAGTTCGCTCTTCCCGGCAAGAGCGACATCGCCGTCTTCATCAATCACTGCATCTTCAAGGAGAAGTCCGGCGGGAGCTACAAGATCAATTCCTCGATGGTCATTTCGTGGAACGAGGTCGGCCGGCATTTCGGGTCGATGCACAGGTTCAATCACTTCTACGCCTACCTGTACATCAACCGGAGGAAGCACAACCGGTTCGGCGGCGACGAGAACTACAGAAGGACCCGCTGCGACTTCACCGACAACCTCAACGCGCGCCGCAGCGGCAGCGTCGGATGTCAGACCCCGAAGGTGAAGTACAGCTCCAAGTACGACTACTACTCCGATGTCTACGTCGTCGCCGATGTCGCCAGCGACGGCAAGGGCGACATCAACTGGCCTCTCGACAGCTCGTACTCCATCCACTGATCCGCCGCTCCACGCGAGAGTCCACGGGCCGGAGGGCGCGAGCCCCCGGCTCGGCGGGGACGGGCGCCGCCGAGGGTGGGCGGCGTTCGGCGGCGGTACATATGTCACGCCGTTTTCCGTACGTATGAGCCTGTCCGGCGCCGGGCGCGGTGAGCACGCTGGATGGCATGCGACGACTGCTCCCGGCGCTGGCGCTGTTCCTCCTCGCCCCGCTGGTCGCCGAGTTCCTGCTGGGCGACTTCCCGATCACGTATCTGGCCGCCCTGGTCCTGCTCGCCCCGATGTACGGCGGGGGCGCCCTGCTGATCCGCGAGGTCGTCCGGCGGACGGGCCGGGGGTGGCCGTCCATCGTGCTGCTCGCGCTCGCGTACGGGGTGGTGGAGGAGGGGCTCGTCACCCAGTCCCTGTTCGATCCCGATTACGCGGGCGCCCACCTGCTCGATCGGGGATTCGTCCCGGGACTGGGCATCGCCCTGCCCTGGACGCTGTTCGTGCTCGGCCTCCACACGGTCTGGAGCATCAGCGTGCCCGTCGCGCTGGTCGAGGAACTGGCGGGCGAGCGGCGGACGCAGCCGTGGCTGCGCCGCACCGGGCTGGCGGTGACCGCTGCGCTGCTGGTGGCCGGGGCGGCGGTCACCACGCTGTTCACCTACGCGCAGTACCACTACATGGCGCCGGCGCCCCGGCTCGCGGCCGCCGCCGCGGTCGCCGTTGCGCTGGCGGTGCTCGCGTTCCGCCTCCCGGTCGCTGGGCCGCCGGTCGCGCGGCTCAGCGCGGGCCGTGCTCCGTACTCGCGCCTTGCTGCGGGCCGTGTTCCGTCCGCGCGCGTTGCCGCAGGCCGTGCTCCGTACTCGCGCCTTGCTGCGGGCCGTGTTCCGTCCGCGCGCCCGGCGCCGGGGCCGCTGCCGGTCTTCCTGGCGTCGCTCGCCGCGGGGGCGTGTTCATGGTCGCGATGGCCGCACCCGCGGCGGTCGCGGTCGCCCTGCAGGTGGCGCTCTACGCGGCGGCGGCCTGGGCGGTGACGGCGTGGGCGCGCCAGACAGGCTGGGGCGGGGGGCAGCGAGTGGCGCTCGCCGCCGGGGCTCTGCTCACCTACGCCTGGCACGCGTTCCTGTCCCGGCCCGTGGTGGACAGCACCCCGGCCCTGGACCTCACCAGCCACGTCGTGCTCGGCCTCGGCGCGGCGGCGCTCGCGGCCGCGGCCTACCGGTCCGCCCGTCTCCGGCCCCGGCCCGTCGTCTCCCGAACCTGACCCGTCGTCTCCCGAACGCGACCTGCCTGTTCCAGAACGCGACCCACCGGCCCCCCGAGCCCTCGTGCACCGGCTGCCGGGGGCCGCGATGACCGGGCACGACTGAAAATTTCAGCTGTGCGGCCTCATTTGCGCTGATGGAGGGTCGACGACCTCGTACGTTGTTGAATAAACCGGTCAAGTTGACAACGCTTCCGTCCGGTCTTCGACGGAAGGACGGAAGCGACCATGCGACGGAGAGGCGCCATCCTCACCGCCCTCGGCCTGATCGCCGCGGGTGGATTCGCGTTGGTGAACACGCCGGCGGCCGACGCCGCCGTGGCATGCAAGGTCACCTACGCCGCCAGTCAGTGGCAGGGCGGCATGTCCGCCAACCTGAGCATCCAGAACCTGGGCGACCCGATCAACGGCTGGACGCTCACGTTCACGTTCCCCGACAGCGGCCAGAAGGTCGTCCAGGGCTGGTCGGCCACCTGGAGCCAGTCCGGCAGCGCCGTGACCGCCGTCGGCCTGGACTGGAACAAGTCCCTGGCCAACGGCGCCTCGACGAGCATCGGCTTCAACGGCACCTGGACCGGCAGCAACCCCACGCCGACCGACTTCAAGATCAACGGCGTGTCCTGCAACGGCCCCACGCCGTCCCCCAGCCCGAGCCCCAGCCGGACGCCGACGCCCACACCGACGCCCACACCGACGCCGACCCCGACGCCGACCCCGACGCCGACCCCGACGCCGACCCCCACTCCTCAGCCGGGCGCGGCGCCCAAGCTCAAGGTCTCCGGCAACAAGATCGTGAATGCCTCCACGGGCGCCGCGTACCGGCTGCTGGGCGTGAACCGGTCGGGCGGCGAGTTCATGTGCGTCCAGGGCCGCGGCATCTGGGACGGCCCGACCGACAACGCGTCCATCGACGCCATGCTCACGTGGAAGGTGCGGGCCGTGCGCGTCCCGCTCAACGAGGAGTGCTGGCTCGGGCTCGGCAACATCCAGTCCGCGTACGGCGGGACCGCCTACCAGAACGAGGTCAAGGGCTACGTGAGCCGCCTGGTCGCGAAGGGGGTCACGCCGATCGTCGAGATGCACTGGAACTACGGCCAGTACACCGGGCCGTCGTCGGGCTGCTCCGACGTCCACGCCACCTGTCAGAAGCCGATGCCCGACGCGCAGTACGCGCCGCAGTTCTGGACGGGCGTGGCCAACGCGTTCAAGGGGCAGACCGAGGTGGTCTTCGACCTGTTCAACGAGCCGTACCCGGAGCGGGCCACGGGCGGCACGGCCAGCGGCTGGGCCTGCTGGCGCGACGGCGGCACCTGCTCCGGCATCCCCTACCAGGTGGCGGGCTTCCAGACGCTGGTCAACACGGTCCGGGCGACCGGCGCCCAGAACGTCATCATGATCGGCGGCCTGGCCTACTCGAACGACCTCAGCCAGTGGCTCCAGTACAAGCCCACCGACCCGCTGAACAACCTGGCGGCGGCCTGGCACGTCTACAACTTCAACGCCTGCGTCAGCAGCTCGTGCTGGGACAGCCAGCTCGCGCCGGTCGCGGCCCAGGTGCCGCTGGTCGCCGGCGAGATCGGTGAGAACACCTGCTCGCACGGGTTCATCGACCAGGTCATGGCCTGGCTGGACGGCAAGGGAGCGTCGTACCTCGGCTGGACCTGGAACACCTGGGACTGCTCCTCCGGCCCCTCCCTCATCAGCGACTACAACGGCACCGCGACCGGCTTCGGCGCCGGGCTGAGGGCGCACCTCCAATCGGTGTGACCCACCGGCCGTCCCCGCCGTGGCATGCCTTCACCCGTTCCGGGAAGAGGTATGCCACGGCTTTTGCCTGCTTCGTCCGGATCTCTACCTGTTCCAACCCAAAGTAAAATTTCTGTCCTAAATATCGCCTGTTGGGCTCTTCCTGGCTTAGTGTCCGATTACCAAACCGTGACCAGTCAGGAGATCCCCCATTTCCAGCTACGCGGACAACCACCACGACGCCTGGTGGCAGACGGCCTCTGTGGCCGACGGCGTCGCGCACGCACAGTACGACGGCGCGCGGGTCGAGCAGCATCAGGACTCCTCCCTGCTCCCCGCCGCCGCCCAGGACGGGACGGCCGCCCCCGAGCGCATGCTCGCCGTCTCCGCCCCCGCCGGTGAGACCGCGGCCGCGGACGCGACGGCCGGTCACACCGCGTCCGGTTGTCCCGGTGCCGGTGACGAGTTCCTCTTCAAGGGCCACACGACCGCCTCGTACTTCTGGGACGACGGTTCCGGCGTCAACGGCGACACCGGGGCCCCCGCCTCCGGCGAGCCGATGCAGAAGGGTCTCGTGGCGAGCCCGAGCTGGCCGATGGGCACGAAGGGCTACGTCCTGTACGACGGCAAGAAGGCCGACTTCTTCGTCGGGGACCGCGGCCCGGGGGTCCCGTCGAGCAGCGGGGTCATGATCGACCTCGACGGCAAGACGTTCGCGGAGCTGACCGGCGGCACGTGGAACCACGATTCCTACACCGTTCAGGGCGTCGGCGGCATCGGCCACATCGCCGTCCAGTACGTCATCACCGAGTGGGGCTCCGGACCGGGCAAGAAGGGCGCGCCCGTGCCGTTCTCCGATGGCGCGTACGCGATGCGGCACAGCCCGGACCCCTGCCCCCACGCCTCCGCCGCGCCGTCCCCCTCGCCGTCCGAGACGGCGGCGGCGCCGGCGGCTGACCCGTCGGCGTCCGCGCCCGCCGTGGCCAAGGCCGTGGCCGAGAACGCCCCGCGGAACGAGCAGGGATCGCAGGGCGCGGCGGGCGGCGCCGGCAGTCAGGGCGCCCAGGCGGTTCCCGAGACCACGGCCCCGAAGAGCCAGGCGACCGGCGCGGCGACCGGCGACCTCCACACGGTGTCGGCGGTCACCCCCCAGCCGGAGCAGGACCTGCCCGTCCCGGTCGTCTCCACCGCCGTCATCGCCTGCGCGCTCGCCGCCTGCGGCGCGAAGTTGGTCTTCCGCCGCGGATCC
>NZ_BOOC01000012.1 GCF_016863035.1 Microbispora corallina | reverse complement strand
CCACCCCTGACCGGCCACTGCTGAGCGCCGCCCGGCCGTCCCCGTCCGCGCGGGGGCGGGCGGCCGGCGCCCGTCCCTCCCATAGCCCTTTCGGCCGCCACCCTGAACCTTTCAGCGACGAGCAGGGCGGCGCCGTGCGCGCCGGCCGTGTCGTTGACGGTCCGCGGACCCGAACGGACGATCGCCTCGAGACCACGACTGATCGACGCGAGGGGCGAACCGATGCGAAGAGCGTGGCTGGGGGCGTGCGCCGGCGTGGTGCTGGCCGCCGTGACCGTCCTCATCCCGGCGGCCGGAGGGGCGGCGGCCGATCCGAGTCCCACCCCGGCGCCGTCGCCGACCACCGCCTGGCCGTGCAACACCGGCCCGACCCGGCCGAGCGACCCGCCGAACGACCCGCCGACGGCTCCGGGCACGCCCGAGGTCGTGAGCGTCATGATGATCGAGGCCCGCCTGCGCTGGGCGGCGGCCACCGACCCGGACGGCATCGCCTGCTACTACGTGTACGAGGCCCTGCCCAACGGGCAGAGCACGCTGCGGGCCACCTTCCAGCCCGCGGTGACCGAGGGAACGGTCTACCTCCCGTGGCCGTCGTACTCCGTTCGGTACGAGGACCACAGCCTGTACGTCGTGGCGGTCGACTCCCGGGGGATGTCCGGCGCCAGGTCGGGCTCGGTCACGGTGCGGGTCTACAACGACGTCGTCAACCCCAACTCGCCGCCGCCCTCCTCACCCCCGCCGCCGCCCCCGCTCGCGTGCCACGTCACGTACGGGTCGAGTACCTGGAACGGCGGCATGTCCACCTGGATCGAGATCGCCAACACCGGCACCACGGCGATCAGCGGCTGGCACCTCACGTTCACGTTCCCCTCGGGGGGACAGCACGTGACCACGGGCTGGTCGGCGCAGTGGACGCAGAACGGCGCCCAGGTCATGGCCTCGAACATGTCGTGGAACGCCGACATCGCACCGCACCGGTCCGTCTCGGTCGGGTTCAACGGCAGCAACACCGGCACCAACCCCGCGCCCGCCGCGTTCTACGTGAACGGGACCGCCTGCACCTGATCCCCGGTCCGGATCCCCGCCGCCGCATGCCCGCGGCGGCGGGGTCACCGCCGGCCGCGCTTGAGCATCCCCGCGACCCGCTTGAGGACGCGGTCCCACTCGGAACCGAACGGGTTGTCCTGCACCAGGTACGTCCAGGTCGCCGTGGGCCGCCTGAGCCCCTGCTCCGCCAGGTCGCGGCTGAGGTCGGCCTTCTCGAACGTCTCCTTCGACCGCCGTTCGATCTCGTCGAGCATGGCCCGGTAGGCGGGGACGGCCTCCCGGTTGAACTCGTCCAGCGGGTTGAGCCGCCCGAGCGCCCGCAGGTGGATGCCCTCGCGGAGGTCCGACAGGAAGCCCAGGTGCTCCGTCCAGCACCGGTCGATGTGGAACAGCACGATCTGCCGGGCCGCGCGGCTCACGGTCTCCTCGCCGGCCGTCTCCTCCAGCTCGCGATAGCGGTCGGGGCAGGCGATCCGCAGCGCCTCGGCCCCCGCGTCGCCGTGCAGGACGCGGTCGCGCCGTTCCAGGATCTCGGCCCGCTGCTTCTCCAGGACCCGCGTGTAGCGCCAGGTGTTGCGGTGGATCTCGAGATTGACCCCCTCGGCCACCCGCTGGGCGTGCGCGACCAGGATGCCCGCGCGCCCGTCCCGTACGACGCCGTCGGGGTCGGCGGGAGGCAGCGCGTCGTCGGGCGCGTACGCCGTGAGCAGGTGGTCCTCGCCGCTCACGAGGAACACCGAGCCGCCCGGGTCGCCCTGGCGCCCGGCCCGCCCCCGGAGCTGGTCGTCGAGCCTGCTGCTCTCGTGCCGTCCCGTGCCGATGACGTAGAGCCCGCCCAGCGCGGCGACCTCGGCCTCCTGCTCCGGGTCGCCGCCGCCGAGGCGGATGTCGGTGCCCCGCCCGGCCATCTGCGTGGACACCGTGAGCGCTCCGCGCTCGCCCGCACGCGCGATGATCGCCGCCTCCTCGGCGTCGTTCTTCGCGTTCAGCACGACGGGCCGAAGGCCCCGTCCGCGCAGCGCCTCGTCCAGCCGCTCGGACTCGGCGACGTCGAGCGTGCCGACGAGGACCGGCCGCCCGGTGGCGTGCCGGGTCTCGATCTCGTCCAGCAGCGCCTGTTCCTTGGCCTCGGCCGTGGGATAGATCCGGTCGGGCTCGTCCACCCGGACGCACGGCCGGTTCGGCGGGATGACCGCCACCTTCAGGTCGTAGAACTCCCGCAGTTGGTCGGCCACGGCGAGAGCGGTCCCGGTCATGCCGCAGATGCGGGGATAGCGGCGGATCAGCGACTGGATCGTCAGCGAGTCGAGGATCTCCCCGGTCTCGGAGGCGGGCAGCCGCTCCTTGGCCTCGACGGCGGCCTGGAGGCCGTCCGGCCACCGCTGGAGCATGGCGACCCGTCCGCGGGAGGCGTTGACCAGGTGGACGCGGCCGTCCCGCACGATGTAGTCCACGTCGCGGGTGAGCAGGGCCTGGGCGTGCAGGGCGAGGTTGACCTGGGTGACGACGCCGGGATGCTCGTACAGGTCGATGCCGAGGGCCTTCTCGACCGTGTCGGTGCCCTTGGGCGTGAGGAAGACGTTACGGCCCTCCTCGTCGATCGTGTAGTGGTAGCCGCGCGACAGCCTCCGCACCAGGGCGGCCATCTCCGGCTGGGCCGTCCCGGGGTCGGCCGCTCCGGCGAGCACCAGCGGCACCCTCGCCTCGTCCACGAGGACGGAGTCGGCCTCGTCGACCAGCGCGACCCGCGGAGGCGGCGTCACGAGGTCGGCCGGGTCGACGCACACCCGGTCGCGCAGCACGTCGAAGCCCAGCTCGCTGACGGCCGCGTAGGTGACGTCCTTCGCGTACGCCTCCCGGCGCTCGCCGGCCGCCGACCCCTCGGCGACCCAGCCGGCCGTCAGGCCGAGCAGGTCGTAGAGCGGCCCCATCCACTCGGCGTCGCGCCGGGCCAGGTAGTCGTTGACGGACACGGCGTGGACCCGGCTTCCGCGCAGGGCGTACCCGGCGGCCGTCATCGCGCCCACCAGCGTCTTGCCCTCGCCGGTCGCCATCTGCACGACGTGGCCGTCCAGCATGGCGAGCACGCCCGTGAGCTGCACGTCGAAGGGCCGCTGCCCGAGCGCCCGCCGCGCCGCCTCGCGGACGACGGCGCAGAAGTCGGCCGTGCCCACCCAGGCCGGGTCGACGGTCGCCGGCCGCAGGTCGTCCCGCCCGCGGACCTCGTCCTCGAGCGCGGCGGCCTCGGCGACGACGCGCTGATACGGCGCCAGGTCGACGCTCCCCGGTCTGTCGAGGACGCGCCTGATCCACCTGCCTACCCGCGCCATGCCCGCTCCAACGACTCGACTGCCGGACTGGTTCCGTCCGCCCGGTTCATGGTGCCATCTCCGCGGGACCGGAACGCGCGCCCGGTCGTCCGTACCTGACACTCCCTGACAGGTACGGGCGGCAGCATGGCGGGCATGACAACGATCGCGAAGCTCATCGCCGTGACCATCGACTGCGCCGAGCCCAGGCGGCTCGCCGAGTTCTACGCCACGATCCTCGGGTTCGAGGTGCAGTACGCCGAGGACGAGTACGCCGGCATCGGCGACGGCGCCGTCAGCATCTACTTCCAGCGGGTGCCGGAGCGGAAGCCGGCCGCCTGGCCGGGTCCGGACAAGCAGTTCCACCTCGACGTCCGGGTCCCGGACGTGGACAAGGCGGTCCAGGAGTACCTGGAGCTGGGCGCCGGCAGGCCCGACTTCCAGCCGGGCGACGGGTGGGTGGTGCTGGCCGACCCGGAGGGACACCTGTTCTGCGTCTGTCCGGAAAGGTCCTGATTTCGCGGTTATCCACAGGCAGGCCACGGGGCGGCCGGTCAGTCCCTAAGCTTGCGTGGTGACCATCCACTCTCCTGACACCGGCCGGCGCCCATGACGTGGGTGGGATTGGCCATCGCCCTCGTCGGGGCGCTGGGATACGCGCTGGGCGCGGCCCTGCAGCAGTTCGAGGCGGTGACCGAGGGGGCGTCCCTCGCGCTCGTCCGGCGTCCACGCTGGTGGATCGGCGGCGTGATCGGCTTCGCGGGGGCGTCGCTGCACGCCGTGGCCCTCAGTGTGGCGCCGCTCGTGCTGGTGCAGCCGGTGAGCGTGGCCACGCTCGTGTTCGCCGTGCCGCTCGCGGCCACCCTGCACGGCAGGCGGCCGCGCCCGGCCGAGATCGCCGGGTCGGTCGCCGTGGCCGCCGGGCTGCTCGGGCTCATGCTGCTCGTCCCGGCCCGCAACGTCACGCCCGTGCTGTCCGACACGGCCGCGCTGGGGCTCATCGGGTGTGTCGGGCTCGTCGTCGCCGTGACGTTCTCCGCCGCCCGCCTGGTGCGCGGGCCGGCGAAGGCGCTGCTCACGGCTGTGGGCGCCGGGTCCGTCACGGCGACCGTGTCGACCTTCGTCCGCGTCGTGGGCGGCGGCCTCGGCGGCGACCTGAGCCGGCTGGTCACCTGGTTCACGCTGGCCATCCCCGTGCTGCTCGTGTGCGCCGTGGTGCTGCTCCAGAAGTCGTACGCCGTGGGCTACTTCGGCATCGCCTACGCCGGCGTCCAGGTGGTCGACCCGATCACCTCGGTCACGGCGGGGGCCGTGCTGCTGGGCGAGCCCCTGCCGAGCGAGCCCGGCAAGGTGGTGCCCGCCCTTCTCGCGACGGCCCTGCTCATCGGGGGCACGGTGACGCTCGGCCGGCTGGCGCCCGACCACGCGCGGCCCCGGCCCGTCCCCGAGGAGCCCGCCGACGCGGTCGGCGCGGCCCGGGCCTGAGGTCGTCCAATGACGGCATCCGCCGCCGAATCCTCCCCCCTCCTTCCCCCCGCCCGGCCGGCGGCGTCCCCGGTCGCCACGGCGGTGTCCGCGGTCGCCACGGCGGTCTCCGACGCCACGGCCACGGTCGCGGCGGAGCCTGCCGGGCCGGTAGCCGCAGCCCCGTCGCCGGTCGCCGCGGGCGAGCCGCGGCGGAGGCGGGCGCAGCACCTCGTCGCCGTCACCGCGATCACCGTGGCCGCCACCGGCGTCTACGCGTTGCTGGGGTTGACGCGGTTGTCGTTGTTCCGGGCGACGAGCCTGGATCTGACGCTGTTCGACCAGGTGGTGCGGGGGTTCGCGGCGTTGTCGGCGCCGACGAGCCCGCTGCGCGGGGTGGACCTCGGCAAGGGGTTCGGGTTCAACCAGATGGGGGAGCACTTCTCGCCCATCCTGGCCGTGCTCGCGCCGCTGTACTGGATCCATGACGGTCCCGAGACGCTGATCGTGGCGCAGGCCGTGCTGTTCGCGCTGGCGGTGCCGCCGATCTGGGTGTTCACCCGGCGGGTGCTGGGGGTGGGGCCGGCCTACCTGGTGGTGGTGGCGTACGCGGTGTCGTGGCCTTTGGCGCGGGCGGCCAACTTCGACTTCCACGAGGTGGCCTTCGCACCGCTGTTGACGGCGGTGATGATCGAGCGGTTCCACGCGGGCCGGCACGCGGCGACGGCGTTCGCGGCGGCGGGGCTCCTCCTGGTGAAGGAGGACATGGGGCTGATGGTGGCCGGGTTCGGGCTGTTCGTCCTGCTGCGCGGCCGCCGCTGGGACGGCGTCGCCTACGCGGCCGGGGGGCTGCTCTACACGGTCCTGGCCCGCCAGGTCTTCATCCCCGCCGTCGGCGGCGACCCGGACATGTACTGGGCCTACGACCAGATCGGCAGGACTCCCGGCGCCATCGCCGGCACCCTGTTCGGCGACCCGCTCCACGTGCTCTCGATGCTGGTCAGCCCGCAAGTGAAGATCGACACGTGGGCATTCCTGCTGTGGCCGGCGCTGTTCACGTGCCTGCTGTCGCCGCTGACGCTGATGGCGGTGCCGCAGATCCTGGAGCGGGTGCTGTCGGACCGGTGGATGTGGTGGGGGACCGATTACCACCACAGCGCCTTCACCGTGGCCGTCCTGCTGTGCGCGGGGGTGGACGGGGCGGCCCGCCTGGTGCGCTGGCTGCGCCGGCGCAACGCCCCGGTCGATCCGCGCACCGCCGGCGGCGCCTGGGCGCTGGGGGTGTGCGTGGTCGCGCTCACGCTGGTGCCGCGCTTCCCGTTCGACCAGTTGATCAGGCCGGAGTTCTACGAGCGGCACCCGGACGTGGTGGCGGCCGAGCAGGCGATCCGGGAGGTGCCGGACGGGGTGGTGGTGGAGGCCGTCAACCACATCGGGCCGCGCCTGTCGGGCCGGGACACGGTGCTGCTGTGGAACGACCGGCCTCCGGTGGCGCAGTGGATCGTGGCGGACGTGGCCCGGGGCGCCTATCCGTGGCCGTCGCCGGACCGGCAGCGGGAGCGGGTGGAGGAGCTGAAGGCCATGGGCTACGAGGTCGTCTTCGACCGCGAGGGATACGTCGTCCTCCACCGCACCGACCCGTCCGTCACCCCCGCCATGTGAAGACGTCGTCGAACTGCCGGAGCATGAGGTCCGGGAGCAGCCGGTTCACGGCGACGATCATGCCGTCGCGGGCCGCCCTGGCCGCCGGGTTGCGCCAGCCGGTGAGCCGTCCGATCGCCCGCGACCGCCGCACGATCGGCCGGGTCCTCGCCGTACGGGCCGCCGAGTAGGCCGCCAGCCCCGCCGCCACGCGATCGGGGAGGCCGTCCGCAGTCCCGGCCGTCCCGCTGCCGGCATCGCCAGCCGTCCCGGCCGCCGGCCCCGCGACCTCGTCAGCCGCCACCCGGCCGGGGAGGCCGTCCGCCTGGGGCGTCGTCTTCGCCGGGAGGCCGGGGCCGACGAGCCGCGCGAGGACGACGGCGTCCTCGATGGCCTGGCACGCGCCCTGACCGAGGTTGGGGGTCATCGCGTGCGCCGCGTCGCCGAGCAGGGCGACCCTCCCACGGTGGAACGCGGGCAGCGGGGCGTCGAGGGAGTGGATGTCGTGGCGGAGCACCGCGGCGGGGTCGGCCGCGGCGAGCAGCGCCGGAATGGGGTCGTGCCAGCGGCCGAACAGCCGGACCAGCTCGCCCCGCTCGTCCGCCGCGCGGCCGCCCGGGGGAACGGCGGCGGTGGCGTAGCAGTACACCCGGTCGTCCGCGAGCGGCATGACCCCGAAGAGGAGGCCGGGTCCCCACGTCTCCGACGCCGGCACCAGGCCCTTCATCGGCACGACGATCCGCCAGCTCGTCACCCCGGCGTACACCGGGGCGGGATGGCCGGGGAACAGCGCGCTCCGCGTCGCCGAGCGGATGCCGTCCGCCGCCACGACCAGGTCGGCCTCCAGCGTTCCGCCCTCGGTGGCGACGCGGCCCGTCGCGGGGTCGGCCGCCGCGACGCGCGTGCCCAGGCGCAGCGCGCCGGGGGAGAGCGCCCCGGCGAGGAGATCCACCAGCGTCGAGCGCAGGAGCAGCACGGTGGGGTCGCCGTAACGGGCCGTCGCCTGCTCCGCGCTCGTCCGGGTCAGCCACCGTCCCGACGGCCGCCGGATCCCCGCGTCGCCCTGGATCGCGGCGAGCTTCCTGATCTCGTCGCCGAGGCCGATCGTGTCGAGCGCCCGCAGCGCGTTGGGGGCCACGGCGAGCCCCGAGCCGACCGGTTCGACCGACCCGGCCTGCTCGACGACGGTCACCGCCCAGCCCCTCCGCTCCAATGCGACGGCGGCCGTCAGCCCGCCGATCCCGCCGCCGATCACCACTGCGCGCGCCATGGACGGCCTCCCCTGTCAACTACACCTGTAGTTGACAATACTACGCCTGTAGTCCGCCCCCTAAAATGGGGCCTGTGATCAGTCAGCGGGCGGCCGTCGTCGCGGACGCGGCCATCGAGATCCTGGCCGACCGCGGGATGCGCGGCCTGACGCACCGGGCCGTGGACGAGGCGGCGGGGCTTCCCCCTGGCTCGACGTCCAACCTGGCCAGGACGCGAGCGGCGCTGCTCGAACTGACCCTCGACCGGCTGACCGAGCGGGAGGAGGCCGCGCTGTCCGACGTCATGTCCGCGATCGCGCTCGACGCCCCGGCCCTTCCGGACGCCGCTCCCGCCTCCGCCCGTCCTGCGAGCCCGGACGCCGGGCTCGTCTCCGCCCGTCCTGGGTCCGCGGACGCGGGCGCCTTCCCCCTCGCCGGGCTCGCCGCCGTGCTGGCCCGTGCCACGTACGACGCGATCACCGTGCACCGGCGGGCCACGATCGCGCGCTACGAGCTCGCCCTGGAGGCCACCAGGCGGCCCGAGCTGCGCAAGGTGTACGACGAGATCGGCCGCCGCTACCGAGACCCGGCCGTCGCCATGCTGGCCGCCGCCGGCGCCCCCGACCCCGGCCGCCAGGGCCGCCAGATCGTGGCGGTGACCGAGGGCATGATCTTCGACGCCGTCGTCGGCGCGGGGGCCGTCCCCACGCTCGACGACCTCCGGGCCGGCTTCGCCGAGGTCCTCCGGTCGGTCCTGCGAAGCGGGGAGGAACCCCCGGCGTCCGGGTGAGCCGGACCGAGATGGAAAGGGCACCGGACGGCTCTCCGTACCGTGAGGCGGGGGAAAGGCCGGTGAAGCGGCACGTCGGGACGCCTCCGGGAACCGGTCGCAGGTTAGACATACATACCGTCTGGTCGGTACGCTGACGGCGTGAACGCAGACCCGCCCGGCCTCGACCTCGCCCGTCTCGCGGACCACCTCCAGAAGGAGGGGCTCACGCAGGGACCGCTCACGGCCGAGCTGATCGTGGGGGGCAAGTCGAACCTGACGTACGTGGTGCGGGACGCCACGCAAACGTACGTGGTGCGCAGGCCGCCGCTGGGCCACGTTCTCGCCACGGCCCACGACATGGGCCGGGAGCACCGGGTCATGAGCGCGCTCCAGGACACCCCGGTGCCGGTGCCCCGCACGTACCATCTGTGCCTGGACCCCGAGGTGATCGGCGCGCCGTTCTACGTCATGGAGCACGTCGAGGGCGGCCAGCCGCCACTGACCCCGGCCCTCGCCCGCGAGCTGGTCGGCGTGCTGGCCGCGCTGCACTCGATCACCCCGGGCGACGTCGGGCTCGGCGACTTCGGGCGGCCGGAGGGCTTCCTGCAGCGCCAGGTGAGCCGGTGGAAGCGGCAGCTCGACGCCTCCCGCAGCCGGGAGGTCCCCGGCATCGACGACCTGTACGAGCGGCTGGCCCGCGACGTCCCGGCGTCGGGCGAGCCGGCCATCGTCCACGGCGACTTCAAGCTCGGCAACACGCTCATCGCCGGCGGCCGGGTCAGGGCGGTGCTCGACTGGGAGATGTCCACGATCGGCGACCCGCTGACCGACCTCGCCCTGTTCCTCCTGTACGGCGAGGTCACGGCCCTCGACAACGGGATCCCTGACCAGGCCCCCGACGGACGGGAGACGGTCGCCCGTTACGCCGAGGCGTCCGGCCGGGACCTGTCGAGGCTCGGCTGGTACGTCGGCCTGGCCTGCTTCAAGCTCGCGGTGATCGCCGAGGGCATCCACTTCCGCTACACCCAGGGGCTCACGGTCGGGGGCGGCTTCGCCGAGGTCGGCGCGCAGGTGGCCCCCCTCGTCGCCCGCGGACTCATGGAGGTCTGATGGATTTCGGCTTCGACGAGACGACGACGGAGCACCGGGAGCGGCTGCTCGCCTTCATGGACGAGTGCGTCTACCCCGCCGAGCACGCCTTCCACGAGCAGGCGGCCACCAGCGGGTGGGGGCCGCCGCCGCTGCTGGAGGACCTCAAGGCCGAGGCGCGCAGGCGTGACCTGTGGAACCTCTTCCTCCCCGGCGAGCACGGCGCGGGGCTGACCAACCTGCAGTACGCGCCGCTGGCCGAGGTGATGGGGTGGTCGCCCGGCATCGCCCCGCCCGCCACGAACTGCGCCGCCCCCGACACGGGCAACATGGAGGTGCTCGCCCAGTTCGGCAGCGACTGGCAGCGCAAGGAGTACCTGGAGCCGCTGCTGAACGGCGAGATCCGGTCGGCCTTCGCGATGACCGAGCCCGACGTCGCCTCCTCCGACGCGACCAACATCGCCACCTCCATCCGCAGGGATGGGAACGAGTACGTGATCAACGGCCGCAAGTGGTACATCACGGGCGCGATGAACCCCAACTGCGCCGTCTTCATCGTCATGGGCAAGACCGACCCCGACGCGCCGTCGCACCGCCAGCAGAGCATGGTCCTCGTCCCGCGTGACACCCCCGGCCTGACCGTACGGCGGGGGATGCGGGTCTTCGGCTACGACGACGCCGACCACGGCGGCCACGCCGAGGTGGTCTTCGAGGACGTGCGGGTGCCCGTGGACAACCTGATCGGCGAGGAGGGCGGCGGCTTCGCCATCGCCCAGGCGCGCCTCGGGCCGGGCCGCATCCACCACTGCATGCGGCTCATCGGCATGGCGGAGCGGGCGGTGGAGCTGATGTGCCGCCGCGCCCTGTCGCGAAACGCGTTCGGCAAGGCCGTGGCCCAGCAGGGCGTCGTGCAGGACTGGATCGCCGAGTCCCGGGTCCGCATCGAGCAGTTGCGCCTCCTGGTGCTGAAGACGGCCTGGCTCATGGACACCGTGGGCAACCGCGGCGCCCACACCGAGATCCAGGCCATCAAGATCGCCACTCCGGCCGGCGTGGAGTGGATTCTCGACAAGGCCATCCAGGTCCACGGCGCCGGCGGGCTCAGCCAGGACTTCCCGCTGGCCGGCCTGTGGGCGGGCGCGCGGTCCCTGCGGTTCGCCGACGGCCCGGACGAGGTCCACAAGCGCTCGCTGGCCTACCGCGAGCTCAAGAAGTACATGGGGTGATGTCGGTGGCATGGGATGAGGCGTCGATCGCCGAGCGGGCCCGGTCGTTCCTGGCCGAGCACGACCCGGCGCGGACGGACCGGCTCGGCTTCCTGCGCGCCCGGTTCGACGCCGGGCTGGCGTGGGTGCACTTCCCCGAGGGGCTCGGCGGCCTCGGCACGCGCCGCGACCTGCAGGCCGTCGTCGAACGGGAGCTGAAGGGCACGCCCGACAACGACCCCGGCCGCATCGGCATCGGCCTCGGCATGGCCGCCCCGACCGTCCTCGCGTTCGGCACGGACGAGCAGCGCAGGCGGTTCCTGCGGCCGCTGTGGACGGGCGAGGAGGTGTGGTGCCAGCTGTTCAGCGAGCCGGGCGCCGGCTCCGACCTCGCCACGCTCGCCACCCGCGCCGTACGCGAGGGGGACGAGTGGGTGGT
This sequence comes from Microbispora corallina, assembly GCF_016863035.1. Taxonomy (GTDB): domain Bacteria; phylum Actinomycetota; class Actinomycetes; order Streptosporangiales; family Streptosporangiaceae; genus Microbispora; species Microbispora corallina. The sequence goes on along the minus strand of NZ_BOOC01000012.1, from coordinate 8,370 downwards.
CGACGGCCAGAAGGTGTGGACGTCGAGCGCGCACACCGCCCGCTGGGGCATCCTCGTGGCCCGCACCGACCCGGACGTCCCCAAGCACCGCGGCCTCACGTACTTCGTCTGCGACATGCGCGCCCCGGGCGTCGAGGTGCGGCCGCTGCGCCAGATCACCGGGGAGGCCGAGTTCAACGAGGTCTTCCTCACGGGCGTCCGGCTGCCCGACTCCCTGCGGCTGGGCGAGGTCGGCGACGGCTGGCGGGTGGCGCAGACCACGCTGATGAACGAGCGCGTCGCGATCGGCGGGGCCCCGGCCCGGCGCTCGATGGCGGGGGTGGTCGCCGACACCTGGCGCTCGCGGCCTGAGCTGCGCACGCACGACCTGCACCAGCGGCTGCTCAAGCTCTGGGTGGACGCGGAGGTCCTGCGCCTGACCGCCGTACGGCTGCGTGAGCAGCTCGCCGCCGGGCACCCGGGGCCGGAGGGCTCGGGGATGAAGCTGGCCTTCGCCCGGCTGCACCAGGAGCTGTCCGGGCTGGAGGTGGAGCTGCTCCGCGAGGACGGCCTGGCCTACGACGACTGGACCTTCCGGCGGCCCGAAGCCGTCGACTTCCTCGGCCGTGAGGCGGGCTACCGCTACCTGCGCGCGAAGGGCAACTCGATCGAGGGCGGCACCTCGGAGATCCTGCGCAACATCATCGCCGAACGCGTCCTCGGGCTGCCGTCCGAGCCGCGCGCCGACAAGGACGTCGCCTGGAAGGACCTCCCCCGATGACCGACGACCGTTCGACGAGCCTCCTCTACACGGAGGTCGAGCAGGAACTGCGGGCCGCCGTGCGCGACCTGCTTGCCGACAAGAGCGCGCCGGCGGACGTGCTGGCCCGCGCCGAGGCCGCCGCCGGGGGAGCGGCGCCGTACGACGCCGAGCTGTGGAAGGCGCTCGCCCGCGACATCGGCGCGGCCGGGCTGCTGGTGCCCGAGGAGCTCGGCGGCGCCGGCGCGTCCGCCCGCGAGGCGGCCGTGGTCCTGGAGGAGCTGGGCCGCTCGGTCGCCGCCGTGCCGTTCCTCAGCAGCGCCGTCCTGGCCACCCGCGCCCTGATGGCCGCGGGGGGCGACGTCGCCGCCGGGCTGCTGGAGCGCCTCTCCTCGGGTGAGGTCACCGCCGCCCTCGCCGTGTCCGCGGCCACCTCGCCGTACGGGCCGAAGGGGCCGGCGGTCACGCTCGGGGCGGACGGCCGGGTCTCCGGCACGGTCACCGGGGTGATCGGCGCGGAGGTCGCGGACGTGCTGCTGGTGCCCGCGCTGGCGGCGTCCGACGGGAGCCTCGCCCTGTGCGCCGTGAGCGCCGGGGAGGGCGCCGGCGTCGCCGCGGTCCCCTCGCTCGACCTGACCCGGCCGGTGGCCACCGTCACGTTCGCCTCCGCTCCGGCGGGGGTCGTGGCGCGGCGGACGGGGACGTGGGCGCCCGGGGTCCGCGAGGCGCTCGCCACCGGAGCGGGCCTGCTCGCGTCCGAGCAGCTCGGCGTGGCCGAGTGGTGCCTCGACACGACCGTGGCGTACGTCAAGGAGCGCAGGCAGTTCGCCCGGCCGGTGGGCTCGTTCCAGGCGGTCAAGCACCGGCTGGCCGACCTCTGGCTGGAGGTGGTCGGGGCCAGGGCCGCGGCCAGGAACGCGGCCGCCCTGCTGGCCGATCCGCGGCGGGGCGAGGAGGCCGCGTCCGCGGTCGCGGTGGCGCAGGCGTACTGCGGCGCGGTGGCCGTCCACGCGGCCGAGGAGTGCGTGCAGCTCCACGGCGGCATCGGGATGACCTGGGAGCACCCTGCACATCTGTATCTGAAGCGGGCCAAGGCCGACCAGATCATCCTCGGCACGCCCGGCGACCACCGCGAGGCCGTCGCCGTCCTGGCCGATCTGCCGGGGCCCGCCCCGGTGCTCTAGCCGTCCACGCCGGGGCGCAGCGAGCTGAGCAGGAGGTCGGCGAAGTGGCGGCCGACCTCCGGCCCAGACAGCGGGCCCTCGGGGTGATACCAGGTGCCGAGGTGGTGGACGGACCCGAAGAAGAAGTCGACCACCATCTCGGCCGGGATGTCGTCGCGGAACACACCCGCCCGCTGGCCCTCGGCGACCAGGTCGCGGAAGCGCTCGTGATAGCGGCGTCGCTCGGCCCGGACGCTCTTGTACGTCTCCGGCGACAGCTGGTGCATGGACTGGAAGAAGATCTTGGAGTCGTCGAGGTTGTCGACGGTGGTCACGACCACGTCCACCGCCGCCCCGTGCAGCCGCCCGGCCACCGGGCCCTCGGCGTCGGCGAACCGGTTGAGCCGCTCCATCTGCAGCCGCAGCACGCGGGCGTAGATCTCGTGGAGCAGGTCGTCCTTGGAGTCGAAGTAGTGGTACATGGCGCCCTTGGTCACCCCGGCGGCCGCCACGATCTCCTGGACGGACGTGCTCTCGAAGCCGCGCTCGGCGAACAGCCGGGTGGCCTCGGCCAGCAGGCGCTGCCGCACCGGCTCCTCGACGGTTGTGCTGCGGGCCATCACGACCTCCCTCTCCTCGTCCCTTAGCGTACCGACTGGTCGGTCTAGCGGTCGCACTAGCGGAGTTGCGGTACTTCCCTCACCTTGTGAGAGTTGGTATTCCCGCTCGGGTATCCCGGGAGAAAGCCGCATCACTAGTGTGGGGGGATTCGCGTGCCCAATGGGTCGATCTACGTCCCGCGTGACGAGAAGTTCACGGGCGCCTCGCCGCAGAACCTCTACGAGACCTTCTGGTTCGCCGGCAGGAAGAACAGGCTGCGGGTACGGGCGGCCGTCGGCGTGGCCGGTCTCGTCCTCGGCAACCTGATCGGGCCCCGGCTGGGGCTCAACGGGTTCCTGGCGGGCGTGGCGCTCGGCGGCCTGGCCGCCCTGACCGATCTGCTCATCGCCTGGCGCCTGCACGAGCGCACGGCCGTGTGGCGGGGCAAGCGGCGCGGCGAGGTCCGCACCGGCCGCCTGCTGCGCCTCGCGCTGCGCCGGCACGGCTACCGGGTCATGGACGGCCGGGCCGTGCCCGGTGAGGCGTCCATCGACCACCTCGTCATCGGCCCGGGCGGCGTGTGGATCGTGGACAACGAGGCCTGGGCCCCCGACGTCCTCATCGCCCGGTACGGCGAGCGCCTGTTCTTCGACGAGAAGTTCGGCACGTCGGTCGCCAAGGGGCTGATCGGGGCCGCCGCGTCGATGGCCGCCCTGCTCAGCAGGGAGACCGGCATCGAGGTGACGATCTCCCCGGTGCTGGCCGTGCACAGCGGCAGGATCAAGGCGAGGGGCGGGGTGCTCGCGGGGGAGGGGCTGACCGTGGCCTACCCCTGGAGGGTCGCCGGCTGGATCAGGTCGGAGCGCACGGCCGAGCTGACGGCCGACGAGATCGAGCTGCTCGCGAGGACGGCCGCCCGCATCCTGCGCCGCATGACCTGACGGCCTCCGGGCAGGCCGCGATCGATCCAGGCGAAGGGGACCGACCGCGGCAGCGGGAAGGGCGTGACCGGCGCGTCAGACGCCGGTTCAGGCGAGCGTCTCGACGAAGGCGGCCAGCTGGGCGACGTTGCGGCACTCGTGCATCGGCACCACCGTGCCGTACGCGGTCGCGAGCGAGTCGCCGGTGTCCCATTGCGCGCGCGGCTCCGGGTTGAGCCAGTGCGCGCGGCGGGCCCGCGCGGCCAGCGCCTTCAGCGTGCCCAGCGCCGGCGCCTGGTAGTTGGACCGGGCGTCGCCGAGGATCAGCAGCGAGGTCCTGGGCCCGAGGGCGTCGGCGTGCCGTTCGGCGAACCGCTCGAAGACGTGCCCGTAGTCCGTGCGCCCGAACCGGCTGATGTCGGCCTCCCGCGCCATCCGGTCGATCGCGTCGAGCACGTCGTCCCCCGGACGGAAGAACCGGGTGATCTCGTCCACCGTGTCCACGAACGCGAACGCCCGCACCTTCGTGAACTGCTCCCGCAGCGCGAACGTCAGCAGCAGCGTGAAGTGGGAGAACGTCGACACCGAGTCGCTGGCGTCGCAGAGGATCACCAGCTCGGGCCGGTGCGGCCGCGGGGGGCGCAGGCGGGTGGTCAGCGGCACGCCGCCCGTGGACAGCGACGCCCGGACCGTCCGCCGGAAGTCGAGCCGTCCGCGACGCCCGTGCCTGTGCCTGATGGTCAGGCGGGTGGCCAGCCTGCGCGCGAGCGGGTGGACCTCCCGGCGCAGCTTCTCGAGCTCGGCCTTCGTCACCCGCAGGAAGTCGAGCTGGTCGATCGGCGGCCTGACCGCGGATCTCGCGATCTTCTCGACGCCCGACTCCTCGGCGATCCTGCGCCGCACGTCGGCGGCGACGGCCTCCTGGAACGTCTCGATGCTCCGCGCCAGTTGCCGCCTCGCCACCTTCTCGGGCAACCCGCCGCGCTCGTCGAGCATGGCGGACAGCATCCGGGCCACGAGCGTCTCCGGCGACAGGGCCCGCAGCACCGGGAAGGAGAACCACGACTGCCGCCCGGCCGCCGCGTCCAGCCGTCCGAACCGCCCGACCGCGGCCCGGGCGAAGGCGCGCAACGCCGGGTCGCCGGGGTCGCCCATCAGCAGCTCGGCGAGGCGCTCGCGCAGCTCGGGCACCTCGGCGCGGTCGAGGTCGGGGGTCCCGCCGGCTGTTTCGGACGGGACGAGCCCGGTCACGACCGGCGGGAACCAGAGGTCGAAGAGCGTGTCGAAGCCCGGCCGGTGGGAGGGCCGCTTCACGAGCGTCGCCGCGTACGCCTCCCGGAGCGTCTCGCGCCGGGACAGGTCGACGACGGCGAGGGCGCGCGCCGCGTCGAGTCCCTCGGCCGTCGACACCGGCAGGCCGGCCTGCCGCAGCGCCCGCACGAAGCCCACGTGCCGGTCGACCAGCGAGCCGCCCGTGCCCGGCTCGCCGGGCGCGCCGGCGTCCGGCTCGGCGGACGCGTCGCCGGGGGGCGGGCTCATCGCGGACCGGGCAGGCCCAGCTCCTTGGCCGCCCGCACGTGGTCGGAGTTGTGCTTGAGCACCACGCCGAGCGTGGCGCCGATCGCGGCCTCGTCCAGTTCCGTACGGCCGAGGGCGAGCAGCGTGTGCGCCCAGTCGACGGTCTCGGCGATGGACGGGGACTTCTTGAGCTCCAGCCCCCGCAGCGTGGCCACCGTACGGGCGAGCTGCTCGGCGATCTCCACGGGCAGGCCGGGGACCTGGGCGAGCACGATGTCCCGCTCGCGCTCGGGGGTGGGGTAGTCGAGGTGCAGGTAGAGGCAGCGCCGCTTGAGGGCCTCCGACAGCTCGCGCGTCGCGTTCGAGGTGAGCACCACGTACGGCCGGCGGACGGCCGTGATCGTGCCGAGCTCGGGGATCGTGATCTGGTAGTCGGAGAGGATCTCCAGCAGCAGGCCCTCGACCTCGACGTCCGCCTTGTCCGTCTCGTCGATGAGCAGCACGGCCGGCCCGTCGCTCCTGATCGCCCGCAGCAGCGGCCGTTCCAGGAGGAACTCCTCGGAGAAGATGTCCTCCCACGCGTCGTCGTCGGCCTGGATGCGCAGCAGCTGCTTCTTGTAGTTCCACTCGTAGAGCGCCCGCGCCTCGTCGAGGCCCTCGTAGCACTGCAGGCGGATCAGCCGGGCGCCGGTCGAGGCGGCCACGGCCTTGGCGAGCTGGGTCTTGCCCACCCCCGCGGGCCCCTCGGCGAGCAGGGGTTTCCCGAGTGCCCCGGCCAGGAACACCGATGTCGCCGTCGCGTCGTCGGCAAGGTAGTCGACGGCCTCCAGCCGTCCGCGGACCTCGTCAGGCGAGGCGAACCACATCTGCGCTCCAACCGTAGACCGAATGTTGTTCTACTTTAGCTGGTTTGGACCGATCTGCGGGGTGCGATAGCCTCTAAGGGCTTTTGCGCCGCTAGCTCAGTTGGTCAGAGCAGCTGACTCTTAATCAGCGGGTCCGGGGTTCGAGTCCCTGGCGGCGCACCATGATCTCACCGATTACGGCCCGCCGGATTTCGGTAGTGTCGCCCTCATGAGCGGCGACGTGAATCGCGTGACGGGGGAAGCGGCCGGCAGGGCCGTCCTCCGCCGGCTGCCCCGGCCGCGTCGCACGATCCCCGGCCGCCGCCGTTGATCCGGATCGCGGTGACCGGCCACCGCGACGTCAGCCGGGACAGCGTGCCGCTGCTGGAGGCCGCCCTTCGCGGAGTCCTCGCATCCCACGCCCCCGATCTCGTCGGCATCTCCTGCCTCGCGGCCGGGGCCGACCAGTTGTTCGCGCAGACCGTCCTGGACCTGGGCGGACGGCTGGAGGCGGTCGTGCCGGCGGAGGCGTACGGCGACGGGGCCTTCGAGGCGCTGCTCGGCCGGGCCGAGGTGGTCCGGCGGCTGCCGTACCGGACGGCCTCCCCGGAGGCGTACGCGGCGGCCAACGACGTGATGCTCGAATCCGCCGACCTTCTCGTCGCCGTGTGGGACGGACGTCCCTCCCGTGGCGCGGGCGGGACGGCGGACGCGGTGGCGTGCGCGCGGCGGCGCGACCTTCCCGTCGTCGTGGTCTGGCCGCCCGGTACGTCAAGACTTGACACTCCTTGAGCCGTTGGTTCACCTCGAAGCGTGGAGACGCTTCCCGATTCCGAGTTCCCCGCCCTCTACCGCGCCGCCGACCGCTCGGCGGTCTCCGGGCAGCGACGGCTCCTGTCCGCCACCGCCGTACGGCTGTCCGCCCTGGTCGTCGCCGCCGCGTGCGGCTCGTTCGACCTGGTTGTGGGCAGCCTGGACGCCCCGGCGACCGTGGCGGCGGCCGCCATGGCGGTCGCGCTCGTGACGGAGGTCTACCTGCTCACGACCCGTCCCGACCGGCAGTGGTACGAGGCGCGCTCGGCCGCGGAGTCGGCCAAGACGCTGGCCTGGCGTTACCTGGTCGGCGGCCAGCCGTTCGGCATCGGGGCGGGCGAGGACCACGAGCCGGAAAGACTCCTCCTCCGCCGGTTCAGCAAGATCACCGGGGATCTGCGCGGGGTGTCGCCGGTCCCGCTGGTCGATGGGGAGCTGCAGGTGACCGAGGGGATGCGGCAGATGCGCGCACGCCCGCTCGACGAGCGCAAACGCCACTACATGGTCGGCCGCCTGAACGACCAGCGCGCCTGGTACGCGGCTAAGGCGGCGATCCACGAGCGCAAGGCCGCCCGGTGGCTCGTCACGGTCGCGGTCGTCGAGGCGCTCGGCCTGATGGCCGCCGCGATCAAGGCGGCCCTCGCCGGCAGTGCCCCCAGTCTCGACCTGCCCGGGATCATGGGAGCGGTCGCCGCCGCCTGCGTGGCCTGGCTTCAGACCCGCCAGCACCAGCAGGTCGCAGGGGCGTACGCCGTCGCCGCCCTGGAACTGGGGGACATCGTCGTGCGCGCCGACTGGCCGACGACGGAGCCGGAGTGGGCGCATTTCGTCGACGAGGCGGAAGAGGCCATTTCCCGTGAACACACCCTCTGGTCCGCGTCACACGCCTGAAAAGATTAGGGTTTTGTAACGTTTAGGATAGTTAAGACACCCCTCGGGCACGCCGGAGTATCGTTGCTCGTTCAGCATTAAAGACCAGGTCAGAGTGCCGATCGCGATGTGGGATTCGCCTCCTGTGGCCCCCATAATGGGGGTACTGTAGCGGGGTCGGCGGACCCCGCTCTGACACTTTCCGAACGCCGGTTCGGGTTATTTAAGGACGGCCATGAGCACTCTCGCGGAAGAGAAGCGGACGGAAGTCGCTTCCGAGGTTGTTGACCTGCGGTTCGTTCCGCTGTCGCTCGTCCGCGAGACCGCCTCCGCCGATATCCTCCGGCGAATCAAGCCCGACTCCCCGGCCATTCCCCGCGTTCCCGTCGCGGCTTTCAACTCGTCGATCTGATTCGACCTGGGGGCCGCCATGAGTGGGCCCTTCGGGGCATTCCGACAATTCGTCCTCAAAGTCCACAGTCGGTGCGATCTCGCCTGCGATCACTGTTACGTCTACGAACACGCTGATCAAAGCTGGCGTGGCCGTCCCCGGGTCATGTCGGACGAAACCGTCACATGGGCATCGCTCCGCATCGCCGAACACGTCAAGACCCACGGCCTGCCCCAGGTCACGGTGGTCCTGCACGGCGGCGAACCGCTGCTCGCCGGTCCCGAGCGGCTGGGCCGGATCGCGGGCGAGCTCCGCGCGGCTCTCGACCCGATCTGCGACCTCGACCTGCGCCTCCACACGAACGGCGTCCGTCTGGACGACCGGTTCCTGGACGTGTTCGCCGAGCACGGCGTCAAGGTCGGCGTGTCGCTCGACGGCGACCGGGCCGCGAACGACCTGCACCGGCGCTTCGCGGACGGCCGCAGCTCGTTCGAGCAGGCGATCCGGGCCG
>NZ_BOOC01000011.1 GCF_016863035.1 Microbispora corallina | reverse complement strand
GGGCCCCAAGACGACCGCGCTCTTCACCGTCACTGACCGGCCTCCTCACGCGCGATGTCTCGGACGTGAAGACCAGGCCGGGCCCCCGACGACTCCATCCCGGAACCGAAGATGTCGATCGTGCCGAGACCGGCGTTGTGGTGGAACCCGACGGGATTGTTCTGCGGGGTGCCGTCGGGCGCGACAGTCGCCAGCCGACCACGGTGCTGACAGGCCGGATACGTTTCCTCAGCAGTGGCGAAAGCCATGGCTAGACCCAAAAAGCATCAGCTACCCCTGCATCAGCCAAAAGCCCTGCCAACTCCGGGACGAACGACCTAGGGCCTTGTCCCGTCACATGATCACGGGACACTCGCTAGCGCAGGCGCGGGTCGAGGGCGTCGCGGACGACGTCGCCGAGCAGGAGGAAGCTCAGCACGGTCGCGGTCAGGAACAGGGCGGGGAAGACCAGCAGGTGCGGGTGGTCGGCGAAGAACGACTGGGCGACGTTGAGCTGCAGGCCCCACGACACCTCGGGGTACTGCAGGCCGACGCCGAGGTAGTCGAGGGTGGCCTCTCCCGCGATGACGTTGCCCACGTTGAGCATGGCCACGACGATGACCGGGGAGACGGAGTTCGGCAGGATGTGGCGCAGCATCAGCCGTCCGTCGCCGGCGCCGAGCATCCGGGCGGCCTCGACGTAGTCCATGTCCCGGATCGCGATCACCTGGCCGCGCATCATCCGGGTCATCGTGGTCCAGCCCAGCACCACCAGCACGAGCGTCATCGCCCAGATGCCGTGCTCGGGGAAGGCGACCAGCACGACCGTGGCGCCGAGGACGAACGGGATGCCGAAGAACACGTCGGTCACCCGGGAGATGAGCGCGTCGGCGAGTCCCCCGTAGAACCCGCCGACGAGTCCGAGGACGACGGCGACGACCAGCGCGGACACGGTCACCGCCAGCCCGATCGCCACGGACGCGCGGGTGCCGTGGACGACCTGGGACCAGTAGTCGCACCCCTGCAGGTCGTACCCGAACGGCGCGCCGCCCGCCGGCCCGTGCTTCGACAGCCGCAGGTCGCAGTGCTCGTTGGGGCCGAGCCGGGCGAAGACGTGCGGGACGGCCGCCATCGCCCCGGCGAGCAGCAGGACGGCGGCGGAGAACCAGAACACCGGCCGGCGGCGCAGGTCCAGCCACGCGTCACGCGCGAGCACGGCGGATCCTCGGGTCGAGCACGCCGTACAGCAGGTCGACGGCCAGGTTGGCGACGATGAAGATCATGACGAGCAGGGTGGTGACGCCGACGACGACCGGGCCCTCCTGGAGCTGGATGGACTGGAACACCTGCTGGCCGATGCCCGGCAGGTTGAAGATCCCCTCGGTCACGACCGCCCCCGCCATGAGGTTGCCGAAGTCGACGCCCAGGTACGTCGCGACCGGGATGAGCGAGTTGCGCAGCGCGTGCACGCCGACGACCCGCCGCCTGCCGAGACCCTTGGCGACGGCGGTGCGGACGTAGTCGGCGCGCAGGTTCTCCACGAGGGACGTGCGGGTGAGCCGGGCGACGTACGCCAGGCCGAACGAGCCGAGCACCATGCCGGGCAGCAGGTAGCTCCCCGGCCAGCCCTCGTCGTCCCCCGCGGTGGGGAACAGCCCGAGGTGCAGGCCGAGCACGATCTGCGCGGTGTAGCCGACGACGAAGACCGGCACGGCGATGACGAAGGTCGTCCCGGCCAGGACGGCGGTGTCGGCGACGCCGCCCCGGCGCAGGCCGGCGAGGACGCCGAGGCCGATGCCGACGACGAGCTCGAACGCCCAGGCGGTCAGCGCGAGCCGGGCGGTCACCCCCCAGCGGTCCTGGAGGAGCTCGCTCACCGGCTGCCCGGTGAACGTCTCGCCGAGGTCGCCGTGGAGGACGCCCAGCATGTACCGGCCGTACTGGACGAGCAGGGGGTCGCCGAGGTGGTAGCGCTCGCGCATGACGGCGAGCACCTGCTCGGGCACCGGCTTGTCCCCCGCGAGCGCCAGGATCGGGTCGCCCGGCAGCGCGAACACCATCGCGTAGATCACGAACGTGGTCGCGAGGAAGACCGGGACGGCCTGGACCAGGCGCTGCAGGGCGTACCTCACCCTCGTGTCACCCCTGCTTCACGCTGATCGTGTACAGGTTCTTGCTGTACGGGGTCACGTCGACGCCGCTGAGGCGGCTGGTGAAGCCGATCTGGTTCTGCCAGTTCCACAGAGGGATCATCGGCATGTCGGCCAGCGCGACGTCCTCGGCCTTCTGGTAGAGCGGCAGGCTGGCGTCCAGGCTCGGCGCCGAGTTCGCCTGCTTGATCAGGTCGTCGAACTCCTTGTTCTCCCAGCCCATCCGGTTGCCCGCGCCCCACATGTACTCGAGGTAGTCCTGGGGGCTCGGGTAGTCCATCACCCAGTTGTTGCGGTAGGGACCGTCCTCCTTGCGCTGGCGCAGGGTCGACAGGTAGTCGGCGGCCGGGATCTTGCGGAACTTGATGTCCGAGATGCCGAGGTTCTGCTTCAGCTGGTTGGCGACGGCGGTCATCCACTGCTCGTAGCTCGGGTCGGCGTTGGAGAACCACAGGTTCAGCGTGCCGCTGAAGCCGCCGGCCTGGTCGAACAGCGCCTTGGCCTTGGCCGGGTCGTACGTGCACGCCTCGCCGCAGGCGTTCTCCCGGTAGCCGGGCACCAGCGGCGCGAGCAGCGACGCCATCGGCTTGAACGCGCCGTCGTAGACCGCGTCCACGATGGCCTGCCTGTCGATGGCCATGGAGAACGCCTTGCGCAGGTCGGGGTTGGCGAACCGCTTGTCGAAGGTCGGGAAGCCCAGGTAGTCCATCGTGCCGTCGGGGGTCTGCACGAAGCGGTCGCCGAGCAGCTTCTTCGCCTCGCCCGTGCTGGCCGGCGGGACGGTCGTCATCAGGTCCACGCGGCCGGCCCGCAGGTCGGTCCACGCGGTGTCACGGCTGGCGTAGATCTTGAGGGTCACCGCGTCGGCCTTGGCCCTGCGCTCGCCCGCGTACGACGCCGACCGCTTGAGCTTGATCTGCCTGTTGTGCTCCCACGCGCCGTCGAGCACGAACGGCCCGTTGCCGACCGGCGCCTGGTCGAACGCCTTAAGGTCGGTGAACGCCGCCTTCGGCATCGGCGCGAACGCGATGTAGGCGAGCGTGATCGGAAACTGGCTGAACGGCGCGGTGAGCGTCACCTCGAGTGTGGTGTCGTCCACCACCTTGAGGCCGCTCAGCTTGTCCGTGGACGGGTCGCCCTTCTCGGGGTTGAGCTTGTCGTAGCCCTCGATGTTGGCGAAGTAGTAGTTGTTGGTCCAGCCGTTGGGGCCGTAGGCCGTGGCGTTCCAGGAGTCGGCGAAGCTCTGCGCCGTGACCGGCTCGCCGTTGCTGAACTTCTGCCCCGGCTTGAACTTGATCGTCCAGACCTTCTGGTCGGTGCTGCTCACCGACTCGGCCGCCCGCATCAGGGGCTTGCCACTGGCGGCGTCGATGGAGACCGGAGTCTCGAACAGCGCGTCCAGCACCGTGATCGAGTAGTCGCTGGAGGTGTTGCCCGGGGTGAGATGGTCGGGTTCCGTCAGCGCGACGGAGAAGGCGTTCCCCTCCGACTTGGCGCCGTCCTGCGACGACCCTCCGCACCCGCCGCTCAGCATGACCGCCGCCACAGCGAGGGCGGCGGCCCGTCTTCTGGTGACCCGCACTGATCCTCCGCCTCTCCGTCGTGTTGCCGGTGAGGGTAGGTAAGGCGCACAGTCAATGCATCGGATGGTTTACGTATTCCTTACTGGTTCTATACCCGGCAGGCTGACCATGGAGGACCCATGGATCAGATCAACCTCAGCGCGCGCCACCTCCATGCCGTCGCCGAACTGGGATTCCAGGCGGCCCGGCACGGGGCCCACGGCGCGATGACGGCGCTGCGCGAGGTCATCCCGGTGGAGGCCTACGAGTTCGTCGCGTTCGACCCGGCGACCGGCCGCCACCGGTCTCTGGTGTCCGCCGGTTACGCCCGGGTGGACGAGGACGCGGCCGAGGAGTACGCGCGGCTCGACGCCTACCGGCGGGCGATGTCCATGCGCACGCCGGTCGTCATGGGCTCCCCCGGCACCGAGCGGTACTTCCGGCGCCACCTGGAGCCGTACGGCTGGCGCTGCGGCATCACCACGCCCCTGTTCCTGTCCGGCGGCCGGTACACGGGCCTGCTGCACGTGAGCGCGCGGTCGGACCTGCCGCCGGAGGCGGCCCCGGTCATCAGCGCCGTCTCCCCCGCCCTCGCCCACCTGACCGACCTCACCCGGTGCGTCATCGACCCCCTCGGGCTGCCGCCCGGGTTCCACGCCGTCGCGTTCGAGCGCGGCGGGCGGCGCCGGGACGTCGCGGGCTGGCCGCCGTCCGAGGCCATCGCGGCCGAGCCCGCCATGGCCGACCTGGCCCGGCGGTTCATCGAGTCCCGCGAGCTGTCGCGGCGCGGGCTGTGGCCGGACGCCGGGGGCCAGTGGCGGGAGGTGCGGATCCACCGGGCGGGCGTCGGCGCCCACGGCGCCATCCAGGGCGCGGTCATCGCCGAGCGTCCCTGCGACCTGCCGTACGACCTCACCTCCCGGGAGGTGGAGGTGCTCACGCGGGTGGCCCAGGGCGACTCCAACCCGCAGATCGCGGCCGCGCTCGTGCTCAGCGTCCGGACCGTGACCACCCATCTGGAGCACATCTTCGCCAAGCTGGGGTGCGACAGCCGTACCCGCCTGACCACGAAGGTCCTCGCCGAGGGGCTGTGCCGGGTCGACGTCCCGTAGCCGGGCGCCCGGAGATCGCCCTCGCGGGGCGCGGCGCGGCGGGGTCCGACATTATTGGCGCATGTCGGTTCACGAGCGATGGCGGCTCCCCCCGGGACTGGAGCTGCTGTTCGGCGACGGCGGCGAGGGGCGCGCGCTGTCGGTCGACCTGCCCTCCGGGACACTCGTCTGGCCCGACCCCGACTACGACCGGCTGCGCACGCACCACCGGCCGTCCTTCTGGCTGAGCGACGACCCCGTCCCCGCCGGGCTGTGGAGCCGGCTGCGGCGGGAGCACCCGCGGTCAGGGCTGTGGCCGGTGCTGCTGGAGGACGGCGTGCAGCCGTGGTCGGCCGGGCAGATCGCCCCCGACCCGGTCGACGAGATCGACCACTACTCGGCGGCGGGGTTCATGGCCGAGGCCTGGGACGACCTGGTCGAGGGCCGCGAGGAGGACCTGGCGCCGTTCGGGCGCGCGTGCCCGGGCCCGGCGCCGCCGGGGACGCTCGTGGCCGACCCGGACGCGGTGGCGGACTGGTACGCCGACGTGGTGGCCGAGCGCGTCACGCCGCTCGGCCTGGCCGCCGTGTCGCGGGGGGCCGACGCCATGGTGGCGATCGGCTGGCAGGGGGCGCTGCACCACAACGAGTGGACGGTGCCGCTGGCCGCCGTCGTGCGGAGCTGGGAGGACCGGTTCGGCGCGCGCGTCGTCGCCATGGGGTTCAACACGCTCGACCTGAGCGTGGCGGCCCCGCCCGCGACCCCGGCGCACGCGTTGCACGTGGCCGCCGAGCACTGGACGTTCTGCCCGGACAGCATCCTGCAGGGACCGGGCACGCTGACCGAGTACGCCGAGCAGATCATGGGGCAGAACGCGTGGTCTTTCTGGTGGGATTGACATATTCGGGCTGACTTCCTGCGCTTTCAGCCCGTATAGAGGTATTGGTTGGGCGATAATCGTTCTGAACCGGATTTGCGAGGCGAGGAGACCGGGTTGGGCGGCACGGAGGGGCGCGGGGTGACGGGTCTCGACACGAGCACGCCCAACATCGCCCGGATGAGCGACTACCTGCTCGGCGGGAAGGACAACTTCGCCGCCGACCGGGAGTTCGCCGAGAGCCTGCTCACCATCGCCCCCGAGGTCAAGACGATGGCCGTCGACACCCGGGACTTCATCGAACGTGTCGTGCGGTTCCTCGTCGACCAGGGCGTCACGCAGTTCGTCAACATCGCGTCCGGGCTGCCGACGCAGCGCAACACGCACGAGGTCGCGCAGGAGCTGCTGCCCGGGGCCCGCGTGGTGTACGTGGACGACGACCCGGTGGTGCTCAACCACGCCCGGGCCGTCCTCGCGCGCAACCACGACACCGGGGTCGTGAAGGGCTCGATCCTGCGGCCGTCGGAGATGACGGCCGACCCCGAGATGACCCGGCTCATCGACCTCGACCGGCCGGTCGCCGTGCTCATCCCGGCGCGGCTGCAGTACCTCCCCGACGCCGACGAGCCGTACAAGGGCGTCGCCCACCTGCGCGACCGCCTCGCGCCGGGCAGCTTCATCGCCATCGGGCACGCCGTCTTCGACAGCCGGCCGGAGCTCGCCGACCCGATCCTCTCGTTGTTCCGCCGCATCGTCCCGCAGGGCGACGCGCGCACCCGGGAGAAGGTGCTGCGCTTCTTCGACGGCACGGAGCTCGTCGAGCCCGGCCTCGTCTACATCCGGCAGTGGCGGCCCGAGACGCCGCAGAGCGAGGCTCAGGCGCAGCGCGTCTGGATCGTCGGCGGCGTGGGCCGCGTCCCCTGATCCCGCGCGCCGGGTGCGCTCAGTTCCCGGGACGGTCAGACCCGGGACGGGTCAGACCGCGGCGCGGCTCCGGACGAGCACGCAGGACGGGGTTCCGACCTCGAGGGCGCGCTCGCCCGGCTGCGGGACGCCGTCCTTGAGCTCCATCGCGGTCACCTCGCCGGACCGCTGCGCGGCGACGTAGAGGCGGTCGGGGGTGACGCCGAAGTGGCGTGGCCAGCGGCCGCCGGCCGGCACCTCGGCCACGAGCTCCAGCCGGGCCCCGTCCGGCTCGAAGACGCTGACGGTGTCGGGGCCGCGGTTGCCGACGTACAGGTACCGGCCGTCGGGCGACGGTGCGATGTGGGAGGGCTGGTTGTGCCCGCCGCTCGTGCTCGCGGCCGCGCCGCCGACCTCCCGCCAGCCGGCGTCGTACACGCGGACCATGCCGTCGAGCTCGCCGGTGACGTACCAGAGGTCGCGGTGGTGGACGAAGTGGCGCGGGCCGCTGCCGGGGGCCAGCCGCACCGGGCCGCGGGGGTGCGGGACCATGCCCGGCAGGAAGCGCCGGATCTCGTCGGTGCCGAGGTCGGTGACGTGGAGCACGCCGTCCGGGCCGAAGACCGCCTCGTGGGCGTGCGGGCCCTCCTGGCGGTCCGGGTCGGGGCCGCCGCCCTCGTTGGGGAACAGCAGAGGCCCGGGCTGCGGCATGCCGTCCCCGTCGAGCCGGTAGGCCGCCACCGTCCCGTCGCCGTAGTTGGCCACGGCCAGCCACTCCGCCGCGGGGTCCACCGCCAGGTGGCAGGGGTAGGAGCCGCCGCTCGGGTGCTCGGCGAGCGGCCGGGGGCCGTCCGCCTCGTCGGCGAACACGGCCACGCCGCCGTCGGGCCGCTCCAGCACGGCGTACAGCAGGGGCAGCCCGGGGTGCTCGACCACGAACGAGGGCCCGGACGCGGGGGTGCGCGCCAGCGCCCGCAGCACGCCGTCGGGGGCGGTGCGGACGACCGTGAGCCCGGGCCCCGACCCGTCGGTGTCGGGGGTGTAGCCGCCGATCACCAGGTCGCCGGGCCGGGTGTCTCCGGGCAGAGGTCGGGACATCGTCGCTCCAAAGGTTGGCCGGTCAGGACGGGCCGCCGCCGTCGATCGCAGTGATCGAATGCTACCGGCGGCCCGCCGACGGCCGGGTCCGCCCCTGGTTCGGGACGGGTCAGGAACAGGCGATGGCGGACGGCGACGGCGTCGAGGGCCCGGAGCCCTGGAAGCCGAAGCTGGTGGACGCCCCGGGAGCCAGACTGGTCGCCCAGCTCGGCGCCTTGACCGTCCATCTCGTGCCGCTCGTCGTGATGGTCGAGCTCCAGGCGCTGACGAGCGAGACGCCGGACGGGACGGTCCAGGCGACGGTCCAGTTGTTCCACGTCGTGGCGCCCGTGTTCTTCACCGTGACGGTCGACGTGAACCCGCCCTGCCAGGAGTTCGCCACCTGGTAGCCGATCTGGCACGACACCGTGCCGGAAGGAGACGGCGAGGGGCTCGGCGACGGGCTCGGGGACGGAGACGGGCTGGGCGACGGGCTCGGCGACGGGGACGGCGACGGGGACGGGCTGGGCGACGGCGAGGGGCTCGGTGAGGGGCTCGGCGAGGGCGACGCGCTGGGGCCGCTCGTCGTGTAGGTCGCCCTGGTGTACGCCGCGCTGCACTGGGAGCCGCACGCCGACGGCAGCGAGAAGCTGTAGACCCGGCCGTTGTTGATCAGCGTGTCGGAGACGTCGCGCACCCGGATCTGGAACTGCGTGGAGCCCGAGGTGAGGCCGCCGATGATGTACGACTGACCCATGTCGCCGTTCATCTGGGCCTGCTGCCAGGAACCGTTGGCGTAGTACTCGACCCCGTGGATGCCGTTGGCCAGGTGGGACACGGCGATCGCCGGCCACCACGCCTGCGCCCCCTGCAGGAAGCCGATCTTGATGTCGCCCGTGTAGTCGGGCGCCGGGACGTACGACCACGTGATGTGGCGGTTGTTCCAGTGGGAGGGGTACATGTCCCCCACCGCGGAGCCGTTCTTCACGAACTTGTTGAGCGACCCCTTGGCCAGGTCGAGGTGGTACCGGTCGTCCCGGCACCAGGCGTTGGAGTCGCCGCAGCTGTCGGCGACCTGCATGATCAGCGTCGCCCCGTTGTACGCGTCCTGCGTCCAGGACCCGTTCCGGCAGAACGCCTGGCCGGGGGCGCCGTCGTTCACACCGGTGCAGTAGTCGGAGACCGTGACCTTCACGAACCGGCCGCAGTTGAGGCCGTTGTTCCACATGCCCGTCTTGGACGCGTTGGCGCCGGTCAGCGGCCGCGGGTAGAAGGAGTAGTCGCCGGGCGTGTCGTACACGTTGAGCGCGACGAAGTCCTGCGTGTCGAGCTCCGACTGCGGCAGACCGCACCCGCCGTACGGCGAGCCGAGCGCGTCGAAGTAGGTGGCGTTGCCCGTCACCGGTGCGGGCGGGTCGGCGACCGCGCCCGCCGCGAGCGGCGCCGCCGCCAGCCAGGCGGACAGCGCCGCGACGAGGGCGACGACGAGCCGCGCGCGGCGTCGGACGTCGGAATGGCGGCCGGACATGGGGCTCCCTGGTATCGGGCCTGCTCGGAACCCCGGAATGGTCGCCGCGCGCGCTCGGCCGGGTCAAGGACGCCGGCCGTCACGGCGCCGCGACCTGCGCGGACGACCGGATCCCTGTGCAACTTTCAGCTGGAAGGACCCTCCCTCACCGCGCCGACCAGGCCTCGGCGAGCAGCTCGTGGGAGCGCACGCGGGCGGCGTGGTCGTGCGTGATCGTGGTGATCAGCAACTCGTCGGCGCCCGTGACGTCGCGGAGCACGGCCAGCTTGTCGGCGACGGCTCCGGGCGTCCCGGCGAACTGGGTGTCGAGCCGGTCGGCGACCAGCCGCCGGTCCTCCTCGGTCCACTCGTGCGCGGCCGCCTCCGCCGGGGACGGGTACGGTATCGCGCCCTCGCCGGAGCGGATGCTGCGCACCCACAGGCCGTACCCGGAGGCGAGCTCGCGGGCCGTGGCGTCGTCCTGCGCGACGACGACGTCCGCCGAGACGAGGACGTGCGGCTCGGCCAGCGTCGCGGACGGTTTGAACGCGGCCCGGTAGGCCTCCACGGCCTCCAGCACGTTGGACGGGCTGACGTGGTAGTTGGCCGCGAACGGCAGCCCGCGTTCCCCCGCCACCTGGGCGCTCTGGCCGCCGCTGCTGCCGAGGATCCACAGCTGCAGGGCGGCGCCCTCGCCCGGGACCACGTGGACGTCGAGGCCGTCGGGCGACCGCCAGGTGCCGTTGAGGAAGGCGATGATGTCGTCCACCTGGTCGGCGAAGTCGGGCGTCTCGGCCCCCGGCTGCTGGAGCAGCGACGCGTACAGGGCGAAGCGCGGGGAGCGCACCAGCGCCGCGAACGAGAACTCCTCGGGGATGAGCAGCCCGTCGACGACGCGCCGGGTCTTCGGCTCCCGCGGGGCGAGGGGCTCCCGCAGGGCCTCCGCCCGGCGCTGCCCGGAGCGGCCGAGGCCGAGGTCGATCCGGCCCGGGTGCAGCGCGTCGATGGTGCCGAACTGCTCGACGACGGCGAGGGGAGTCTGGTGGCCGAGCTGCACGGCCCCCGAGCCGACGCGGATCCGGCTGGTCGCGGCGGCGACGAGGGCGATGAGCACGGCGGGCGACGAACTGGCGACGCCGGGCGTGAAGTGGTGCTCGGCCAGCCAGTAGCGGTGGTAGCCGAACTCCTCCGCCTTCTTCGCCAGGTCGACGGTGTCGCGCAGCGCCTGAGCCGCGGTGCCGCCCGACGGGATCGGGGACAGGTCGAGTATGGAAAGGTGCGTCATCGCTGCCCTCCGGTGGGGAACGGCCTGCTGGGGATCTCGCGGCGGAGCACGGGGGCGATCTCGCTCTGGAAGAGCTCCAGCGTGGCGCGGTGCTGGTGCGGGGTGAGGCCGTCGGCGTCGGCGTGCAGGTGCATGACCTCGTGGCCGAACCGTTCGTGGTAGCGGAGCACCTTCTCGGTGATCTGCTGGGGGCTGCCCACGAGGATGGAGCTGCGCTCGACGGCGTCCTCCAGCGTGGGGAACACGGGCTCGACGCCGAGCCTGCGGAACAGGGCGAGGCGGGCGTCGTAGATGGGCCGGTAGGTCTCGACGGCCTCCTGGGAGGTCGGCGCGGCGTAGTAGCCGGCCGTCCCGGCCCCCACGAGGGCGTCCTGGGGGTCGTGGCCGTGGAACTTCCATCGGTCGCGGTAGTAGTCGATCAGCTCGGCGTACGGCTCGATGGGGTTGGTGACGTTCGCGGAGAACAGCGGGTCGCCCCACTGGGCGGCCAGGTCGACCGACTCCTTGCTGGTGGCGCTGCCGTGCCACACGCGGATCGGCTGCTGGAGGGGGCGCGGCAGCGCCTCGGCGGACTCCAGGGACGGACGGAACCGGCCCTCCCAGCTGACCTGGTCCTCCCGCCAGAGCCGGCGGAACAGCTCGTAGCCCTCGCGGTTGCGGTCCCACTGGTCCTCGGTCGTGACGTGGAACAGCTTGGCCTGGGCCGAGCCGTTCCCCTTGCCGATGATCAGTTCGAGCCGGCCGCCGGACAGGTGGTCGAGCGTCGAGTAGTCCTCGAACGCCCGCACCGGGTCGAGCAGGCTCAGCGTCGTGACGGCCGTGAATAGGCGGATGCGCGAGGTGCGGGCCGCGATGTGGCTCAGCACGACCGGCGGGGACGACGAGATGAACGGCCGTTCGTGCCGCTCCCCCACCCCGAACCCGTCGAACCCCAGCTCCTCGGCGAGGACGGCGTTGGCGACCACCTCGCGGAACCGCTCGGTGGTGGACACGCGTCCGTCGTGGGCGATGAGCGTGATCAGCAGGAATTTCATGCCGCGATCACCTTCTCCGTGCGGATCGGGAACGGCGCGGGGCCGGCGGCCCGGCCGCTCATCGGGCGGCCCCCGCGGCGTACCGGGAGGCGGGCCGCGGCAGGCCGAGGTGGCCGCGCAGCGTCTCGGCCTCGTACGCGGCGCGGAACGCGCCCCTCGCCCGCAACTCGGGCGCCAGCCCCCGGGTGACGCCCAGCAAATCGTGCGGCAGGGACGCCGGGCGCAGCCGGTACCCCTCGACGCCGGCGGCCCGCCACTCCAGCAGCAGGTCGGCCAGCTCGCCGGGGGTGCCGGCGAAGACCAGCGCGTCGGAGACGTAGGGCGCGCCGTCGAGGTCGTCGAGCCGCGCCCGGCGGACGGCCGCGGCCCCCGGCTCGTCGTCCAGGAACACGACGAGGTCGGCGTACACCTGCAGCGGCTCGCCCGCGCGGCCCGTCTCGGCCTCGGCCTCGCGGACCTGCGCGGAGATCGACCGCACCTGCTCCACGTCGTGCGGGGTGATGAGCACGACGTCGGCCCCGAGCGCCGCGAGCCGGTACGGGACGACGTCGTGGGCGAGGGCGACGACCGGCGGCAGGCCCTGCGGGGACCGCGGCGTGATCGAGGGGCCCTTGACGCCGAACCACCGGCCGGTGAAGTCGATGTAGTGCAGCTTGTCGCGGTCGACGAAACGGCCGGTGGCGGTGTCGCGGATCTCGGCGTCGTCCTCCCAGCTGTCCCACAGGCGCCGGGCCACCTCGATGGCGTCGGCGGCCTCGTCGAACAGGTCGCGGACGTGCTCACTCTGGGCGGTGAGCGCGTCGGGGCGCAGCTCCGGGAAGCCCTGCCTGCGGCCGAAGTGGGCGGCGTCGGTCCGCCGCCCGGACACCTGCGGCCGCCACCCGGCCCGGCCGAGGCTGACGTGGTCGAGGCTCTGGATGCCGATGGCGACGTGGAACGGCTCGGTGTGGGTCGTGGTGGCGGTCGGGACGAGCCCGATCCTGGAGGTCAGCGGCGCGACCCGGGCGGCCAGCAGGACGGCGTCGAACCGGCCCCTGACCTGGTCGCCCCGGCCGTCCGGGCCGTCGAAGAGGCTCGACTGCAGCGCGAAGGCGTCCTCGAACGTGACGAAGTCGAGCAGGCCGCGCTCGGCCTCCGCGACGAGGTCCGCCCAGTAGCGCGCCCCGAACAGGTCGGACGTGGCCCACCCGGAGCCGGGCAGGTCGCGCCAGGCCGCGGGGTGCCACCCGGCGCCGTCCAGCGCGACGGACAGATGGAGGGGTCTTTCCGGCATGCGATGCCCTTTCTAGTTCGAGCCCGGGCCCAGGCCCAGGTGGTCGCGGAGCGTGGTCCCGGAGTAGTCGGCGCGGAACACGCCGCGCTCCTGCAGGAGCGGCACGACCCGGTCCACGAAGTCGTCGAGCCCTCCCGGCGTCAGGTGCGGCACGAGGATGAAGCCGTCCGCGGCGTCCTCCTGGACGAACCGGTCGATGAGCGCGGCGACCGCGGCCGGCGTGCCGATGAACGACTGGCGGCCGGTGACCTCGATGACCAGCTCCCGGATGCTGAGCCGCTTCTCCTCCGCCAGCGCACGCCACTTGGCGGCGAGGGCGGTCCGGTCGCCCAGCGGCACCCGGCCTCCCCACACGCCGTCGGACAGGTCGGGGTCCACGTCCGGCAGCGGCCCGTCGGGGTCGTAGGCCGACATGTCCCGTCCCCACACCTGCTCCAGGAACGCGATCGCGGTCTGCGGCCCGACCTGCTGCCTGCGGATCGCCGCGGCCCGCTCGGCCGCCTCCTCCTCGGTGTCGCCGAGCGCGAACGTGGCGGCCGGGAGGATCTTGAGCTGGTGCGGCAGCCTGCCGTACCGGGCGAGCCTGCCCTTGACGTCGGCGTAGAAGGCCTTGCCGTCGTCAAGGGTGCCGTGCCGGCTGAAGATGACGTCGGCGGTCCTCGCGGCGAACTCGCGTCCCTCGTCGCTGTCGCCCGCCTGGATGACGACCGGACGGCCCTGGGGGCTGCGGGGCACGGTGAAGTGGCCGGCGACGTCGAAGTGGCGGCCCTGGAAGGAGAACGGCCGGATCGCCTCAGGCCGGACGAACCCGTCGCCGGCACCGGTCAGCGCGTCCGGCTCCCACGAGTCCCACAGCTCCCGGGCCAGCCGGACGAACTCCTCGGCCCGCGTGTAGCGGTCGGCCCGGTCGAGGTACCCGCCGCGGCGGAAGTTCTCTCCCGTGAAGGCGTCCGAGGTGGTCACCACGTTCCACGCGGCCCGGCCCTCGCTGAGGTGGTCGAGCGTGGCCAGCCTCCGGGCCACCTCGTACGGCTCGTTGAAGGTGGCGTTGATGGTCGCGGCCAGGCCGAGCCGCTCGGTCACGGCCGCGAGCGCGGCGAGGACGGTCAGCGACTCGGGGCGGCCCACCACGTCGAGGTCGTGGATGCGGCCCTTCAGCTCGCGCAGCCGCAGCCCCTCGGCGAGGAAGAAGAAGTCGAACTTCCCCCGCTCCGCGGTCCGCGCCAGGTGGCGGAACGAGGAGAAGTCGATCTGGCTCTTCGACTCCGGGTCCGCCCAGACGGTGGTGTTGTTGACTCCGGGGAAGTGCGCGGCCAGGTGGACCTGCTTGCGCGGCCTGCTCATCGGGACGGCTCCTGTTCATAT
Organism: Microbispora corallina; assembly: GCF_016863035.1. Lineage (GTDB taxonomy): Bacteria > Actinomycetota > Actinomycetes > Streptosporangiales > Streptosporangiaceae > Microbispora > Microbispora corallina. The sequence goes on along the minus strand of NZ_BOOC01000011.1, from coordinate 337,364 downwards.
GCGCGATCGTGCGCGCGTGCGGGCGCACGGTGGTCGGGTGCGCGGTGGTCGGATGCGCGGTCGTCCGCGCTGTGCGGTGAGCTGCCGTGCGCGTGCTCCAGCCGCGGCACCGCGGCCAGCAGCTCCTTCGTGTACGGGTCTTGGGGGGCGGTGAACACGCGCCGGACGTCGCCCGACTCGACGATCCGGCCGTCCTTCATCACGAGGACCCGGTCGCTCACGTGGTGGATCACCCCGAGGTGGTGGGAGATGAACAGGTAGGCCACGCCCAGCGACGCCTGGAGGTCGGCCAGCAGGTCGAGCACCTGCGCCTGGATCGACACGTCGAGCGCCGAGACCGGCTCGTCGCAGACGATGACCCGGGGACGCGGGGCCAGCGCGCGGGCGACCGCCACGCGCTGCCGCTGGCCCCCGGACAGGTGCCGGGGACGGCGCTCCAGGAACCCGGCGTCCAGGCCGACCTGCTCCAGCAGCTCGACCGCCCGGTCCCGCCGGGCGGCCCGGGGCTCGCCGCCCACGGCGAGGGCCTCGTCGAGGACGCGGCGGACGGTGAAGCGGGGGTCGAACGAGCTGAGCGGGTCCTGGTAGACCACCTGGATGTGGCGGCGCAGCTCCCGGCGCTCGGCCGCCCCGAGTCCCCGCCACGGCCGCCCGTCGATCTCGACCTCGCCCGCGTCGGGCTCCAGCAGGCCGAGCACGAGCCGGGCCGTGGTCGTCTTGCCCGACCCCGACTCGCCGACGACGCCCAGGGTCTCCCCCGCTCGCAGCTCGAACGACACCCCGGCGACCGCCGGTCTGCCGCCGAACGCCTTCGCCAGGTCGCGGGCCCGGATCACCACCTCGCCGGGTAAGGCGGACGCGCCGGTCCCGGAGCCAGCGTGAGCGCGACCCGGCGTCACCCCCGGCGGCACACGCGGCGGCGACTCTGACGCGCCGTCCACGCCACCCGCCGTGCTCTCCGGACGCGCCGCCCCGTTCCCGGCAGCGGTGCGCGACAGGCGGGTGCCCTTGGCGTGCTCGGCCGGGATGGCGTCGAGCAGCGCCCGCGTGTACGGGTGGGCGGGCGCGCGGAGGACCCCGGCCACGGGCCCCTCCTCCACGACCTCGCCCTCCTTCATCACGAGCACGCGGTCGGCCAGCTCGGCCACCACGGCGAGGTCGTGGCTGATCAGCAGCACGGCCGTGCCGGCCCGTTTCCGCTCGGCCAGCAGCCGCAGGATCTGCGCCTGCACGGTGACGTCGAGCGCGGTCGTCGGCTCGTCGGCGATCAGCAGCCGCGGGCCGCAGGCGATGGCCGAGGCGATCAGGGCCCGCTGGCGCAGGCCGCCGGACAGCTCATGGGGGTACTGCGCGGCCCGCACCTCGGGCTCGGGCACGCCGACCTCGCGCAGCAGGGCGACCACGCGCTCGGCCACGGTCCCCCGGGGGACGGCCCGGTGCAGGCGCAGGGTCTCGGCGATCTCCTTGCCGACCGGGCGCAGCGGGTCGAGGGACACCAGGGCGTCCTGGAGGACGTACCCGATCCCGGTCCCCCGGATTGTGCGCCAGCGCCGCTCGCCGAACCGCGTCGCGTCCTCGCCCTCGATCGCCAGCGAGGCGGCGCGCACCTCGGCGCCGTCGCCGGTCAGGCCGATCAGCGTCCGCGCGGTGACGCTCTTGCCGGAGCCCGACTCGCCGACGAGCGCCACGCACTCCCCCGGCCGTACGGCGAGGGACACCCCCCGCACGGCGCGGACCGGGCCGAACGCCACGTGCAGGTCCGTGACCTCGACGATGGGCGCGCTCATGCGAGCCTTCCTTCCACCCGGCGCTGGAGGTGCCGCCCGACGACCGTGACCGACAGGACCGTGAGCGTGATCGCCAGGCCGGGGAAGATCGCCATCCACCAGGCCACGGAGAAGTAGTCGCGCCCCTGGGAGAGCATCGCCCCCCACTCGGGCGCGGGGGGCCGTGGGCCGAGGCCGAGGAAGCTGAGCGACGCCGCGGCCACCAGCGCGGTGCCGACCTCGATCGTGGCCACAACCAGCAGCGGCGCGAACGCGTTGGGCAGGACGTGCCGCAGGACGATCCGGCCCCGGGTCAGGCCGAGCGAGGTGGCCGCCTCGACGTACCCGGAGCGGCGGATGACCAGCGTCTGCGCGCGCACCAGGCGGGCGTAGCTCGGCAGCGTGTAGGCGGCGATGGCGAGGATCGCGTTGAACGTCCCCGGTCCGACGACCGCGATGACGAGCAGGGCCAGCAGCAGGCCGGGCAGCGCGAGCAGCACGTCGACCAGGCGCATCGTCACCTCGTCGAGCACCCGCCCGCCGAGCGCGGCCAGCAGGCCGAGAACGGTGCCCGCGGCGACGGCCAGCGCCGTCGCGCCGAGGCCGGCGAGCACCGACGGCCGGGCGCCGTACACGATCCGGGTGAGGACGTCCCGCCCGTTGGCGTCGGTGCCGAGCAGATGTGCGGCCCCCGGCGGGCGGAGCGCGGCGACCGCGTCCACGTCGCTCGGCGAGCCGTGCGCCAGCACGGCCGGGAGCAGGGCGGCGAGCGCCACCACGGCGACGAAGAGGGACGCCGCCCAGACCCCCGCCCGCGGGATCCGGCGGGGCCGGATCGCGACGGCGGTCACGACGCGCTCCTCAGCCGGGGGTCGATGACGACGTACAGGACGTCGAGCAGGATGTTGACGACCACGTAGAGGGCGGCCGACACGAGGACCACGCCCATGACGACCGGGAGGTCCTTGCCGGCGACCGCGGCCAGAGTGAGCCGTCCGATGCCCGGCCGCGAGAAGACCTGCTCGACGATGACGGCGCCGCCGAACAGCACCCCGACCAGCCAGCCGGCCAAGGTGACGGTCGGGAGCAGCGCGTGCCGCAGGGCGTGCCGCACCCGTACGGCGAGGTCGCCCATGCCGCGCGAGCGGGCCGTCAGCACGAACGGCTCGTCGAGCGCGATCTCCAGCCCCTCGCGCAGCACCTGCGTCAGCACGGCGATGACCGGGACGGCCAGGGCGACCGCCGGCAGCGCCAGCCCCCCAGTAACCGGGAAGAGCCCAAGCGTGAACGAGAACAGCGTGAGCAGCAGGATCCCCGCCCAGAACGACGGGACCGAAACCCCGACGAGTTCGAGCCCGGAGAACAGCCCGCGCACCCAGCGGCGGCGCTTGGCCGTCAGCGTGGCCACGGTCACCGACACGGTCGCCGCCAGCGCGAACGCGGTGAGCGCGAGCTGGATCGACGGGCCGATCTGCGAGCCGATGGCCTCCCCGACCGACTCGTGGAGCTGGTAGGACCTGCCGAGGTCGCCGTGCAGCACCCGGCCGAGGTAGGTGAGGTACTGGACGGGGACCGGGCGGTCGAGCCCGTACTCCCGGACGATCTGCGCCCGGACCTCCGGCGTGACGGTCGAGTCGCCGATCAGGACGTCGGCCACGTCGCCGGGCGTCAGGTGCAGCGCCGCGAACGCGACCGTCACCGCCCCCCACAGCACCAGGAGCGAGGTGCCCAGCCGGGCGGCGATCCGCCCGGCCACCGTGCGGCGTGCCGTCATCCCTGCACGACCCAGGCGTCGTAGAAGGTCGGGTACGCCTGCGGCTCCCAGCCGATCCCGTGGACCCTCTTCGACTCGCCCAGCAGGTAGTTGAACACGTACACCGGGAAGACCGCGGCCTCGTCGGTCACCTTGTGCTGCACCTTGGCGTACAGCTCGGCGCGCCGGCCGAGGTCGGTGGTGTCCAGCGCGTCGCTCAGCCAGCCGTCGACCTCCTTGTCGGAGTAGCGGGCCGCGTTCTGGCCGAACCTGGTCGGCGTGGAGATGCTCGCGCTCGAGAACAGGTTCCGCAGGGCGTCGCCGTCCGCCCGCTGCCAGCTGAAGTCGACCAGGTCGTAGTCGCCCTTCGTGAAGGCGGTGACGAAGTCGCCGATGCTGGGCGGGTTGGTGACGTCGACGTCGACGCCGATCTTCTTGGCCTCCGCCTGCACCTGTTCGGTCAGCGTGTCGCGGTTCTCCCGGGCCGCGGCCTTGTAGAACGGCCAGCGCACGGTCAGCCGCCTGCCGTCCTTGGTGCGGTAGCCCTCGGAGTCGCGTCCCGTCCAGCCGGCCTCGTCGAGCAGCCGGCCCGCCTCGGCGGGGTCGTACCTCCACTGGGTCTCGGTGCCCTTGTCGTACCCGGTCGTCGACGGCGAGACGGGACTGGAGGCGGGCTGGTAGGCCCCGAAGTACAGGTTCTTCACGATGGTGGCGAAGTCGATGCCGTCCCGGAACGCCTGCCGCACGCGCCGGTCGGTGAAGACGCCCGAGGCGGTGTTCGGGTAGTAGTTGTAGTTGCCGCCCGGGGCCTGGCGGACGTCGACGGCCAGGCCGGGGTCGGCCTTCACCTGTCTGACGTTCACCGGCGGGACGCTGGCGATGGCGTCCACCTGGCCGCTGGTGAGGGCGCCGAGCCGGACCGAGTTCTCGGTGATCACCTTGATCACCAGCTTGTCGGCGTACGCCTCGCCGTTGTGCGCCGCGTTCGCCGGAGCCCAGTTGTAGCCGCGGTTGCGGTGGAAGGTGATGCCCTGCTTGGGAGTCCAGGCGTCGATGACGAACGGCCCCGACCCGACCACCTGCTTGCACAGCGCGTCCTGCGGCTGCTTGAGCGACGCCGGCGACTCCATGCCGAAGTACGCGGTCGCGAGCGCGCTGAGGAACGGCGAGTACGGGCGGGAGAAGTTCACCCGCACGGTGTGGTCGTCGATCACGTCGCTGCCGGTGTACGGCTCGATGTACGAGGCGGCGAGCTGCGACTTCGTCGCCGGGGCGACGATGTGGTCGAGGTTCGCCTTGACGGCGGCGGCGTCGAAGGGCGTCCCGTCGCTGAACTTCACGCCCTGCCGCAGCGTGAACGTGTAGCTCTTCTGGTCGCCGGACACCTTCCAGGAGGTCGCCAGCCAGGGGTGGATGGTCCCCTTCGCGTCGAGTGCGACGAGCGAGTCGAGCGCGGGGCGGGTGAACAGGCCGGTCACGTCCTGAGGGCTCTGGTGGGGATCGAGACAGGTGGGCTCGGTGTTCACCGCGAACGTGAGGGTGCCGCCCTTCACGGGGGCGCCGCCCTGCGGCGCGCGTGCGGCCTGCGTGCCGCCGCACGCCGACAACGCCAGCAGCCCGGCCACGGGGATGACGAGGCCGAGGGGAGATCTGTTGTGCACGGGGATGCGCCCTTCCTGTGCCGCCGATCCAGAAATACCTACATTCAAAGTAGGAAAAACGGGTTATGGTGTCAATGCACGATCAGGGCGGGATCGAAAGGCATGCGGCATGGCGCCGAGGCGGCCCGGCGCGCGGGCGGGACGGTCCCCCCGGCCCGGCACCGACCGGCTCAGAGCGTGGGAGGCGGACCGCCGGCGCGTTCGTGAGTCGTGAGCCCGGGGACGGCCTCGACCTCGTTCGCGCTGTCGAAGATCCCCTCACGGCGAATCGTGTGCCGGCGCAACCGCGCCCCCAGCACGGCGGCGGCCACCGACTGGATGACGTCGAGATCGACGAACGCCGGCAGGTATCCGTCGGCGCCGAGCACCCGCATCGCCGCCAACCGCCCGTCGCCGACCGCCGCCGGCGAGGACGAGTACGGCATGCGGGCTGGGCGGGTGTGGATCCCCGTCGCTCCGGCCAGCACCCTCTGGGTGAGGGACATCTCCAGTCCCGTTCGCCAGGCCGGCGTGGCCGTCAGTCGGCGTGAGTGTAGTCCACGTACCCGTTCAGGAGCAGCGCGCCCGTCACGAGGAGCGGGCACATCGCGACGAGGAACCAGTGGCCTCAAGGGTCGGCCGGCCGCCGCTGTCGTCCCATCAGCTCGCTCCGGACGTCTTCCCCACGCGTCCGGGAGGTGTGCCGCCGTGACCGGGATTCGGCGCCGGCGTGCGCGTGGCCGTGGGTTGGGTGACCTCGGGTGACGGTTTCCCGGAAGAGGGAGAGGGCTGCCCGGTCGGATGTCCGGACGGCGAGGACGTCACGTGCGGCCTCGGCGACGGAGAGGCGGAGCTCTCCGGGCTGGGAGAGGATGTGGCGCGGCGCGTCGGGGACGCCGTCCCGCTCGGCCGCGGATGGGCGGCCGGGCTGGTCCGGCCACGGGGCGGGGTGGACGAGGGGGCGGACGGCGAGGGTGACGGCGACCGGGAGTACCCCAAGGCCGGCCGCCCCTTCGCCTCGCCCGGCCAGCCCAGCGACGGCAGTTTCGTCCCGGCCAGGACTCCGCTGACGAGTGTGAGGACGAGCGCCATGACGACGACCGCCAAGGCGATGGCCGCCATGGTCAAAAACCTTGCCCGGCGCCCGCTCTGGTCCACGAAAACGGCGGTGTTCTCCGGGCTGGCGTTTTTCACGAGCCGAAATGGTAGCGGGCCGCATGTCACAATCGAGAAGCTTGTGAGCCTTTGTGCCCCAACCGTCGAGGTTCCGCGTCGCTTCGGCAGCCCTGCTGCGCCCGAAACGCGGGTCCAGCGGAGCAACGGAAGCCCAGCCGGGTCAGGCGGCCGAGGCCGAAATCGATCCGGCCTGGGTGCAGCGCGCCGTCAGCGCCCCGGGTACCCTCCGCTCCCGCGGCCCGGCCAGTCATCGCACGGCTCTGCAGCCGGGGTGAGAACGCCTGTAGAACGATGCCGCCACTTGGCGTGACCATGGCGGCAGGACGTCCTCGTCCGCGTCGGGCTCGAGGTCGCGCGCCCGGGGTCAATTTCGAAGGAGGCGTGCTCATCGGACGTGACGAGGTCAGCGGCATGACCGATCATGCCGAACGTGCGCTGCTCTTCCTCGACGTCGACGGACCACTTCTTCCCTTCGGCGAGGACCCGCAACGCGGACCGGGGGCTGCTGCACCGGACTCGCGCTTGGCGCGGCTCACCTCCGAGATGGGAAGTCGACTGGCAGCGCTGCCCTGCCAACTCGTCTGGGCGACGACCTGGGAAGAGGAGGCGAATGGCGAGGTAGCGCCCCGGATCGGGCTGCCGCGACTGCCTGTCGTGAGCTGGCCGGAGCCAGCCGACCACCACAAACGTGAGGACCAATGGTTCGGGCTCTGCTGGAAGACCCGGACCCTGGTGAACTGGGCGGCCGGACGCCCGTTCGCCTGGGTCGACGACGAGATCACCGACGCCGACAGGGAGTGGGTCTCCGCGCACCACAGCGGTCGGGCCCTCCTTCACCACGTGGAGTCATACAGGGGACTCACCGACGAAGACTTCGTAGCCCTCGATCAATGGCTTCGAGCCTTGTGAACCACCCGCGATCCACAGAATTCGACAGTCCTCAACCGCAGGAGACGGACGGCGACGGTCGTCTCAGTCGGCACGAGGCCGGAGGGACTCCCCGGTCGGTTCAGCGACATCCCGGGATGCCGCATGGCCCCCACTCCCCGGCGGCCGCCTGCGTGGCGGCGCCCTGATGACCACGCTAGGACCGCAGGCGGGTACGCGTCGTGACCTCGGAGCCACAGGCCCCTACCGGGGTTCAGAAGGCGAAGCCGCCAGGACGGTCGTTCCGGTCGGCGATCAGACCGGCGAGCGTGGCCAGGGCGATCTCCGGAGGCGTACGGGAGCCGATGTTGAGCCCGATCGGGCGGTGCACGCGCGCGATCTCCTCGGGTGGGACGCCCAGGTCGGTGAGCGCCTGGACGTGCGGGCCGACGTGACGGGGGCTGCCCATGATGCCGACCCAGCGGGCCGGGCGGGCCAGGACGTCCCGCAGGATCGGCCCGATCTCCGGGCGGTGGTGGTCGGTCAGCACCACGTCGGCGGTGTCGTCCAGGTAGTCGCCGGGCTCGGAGACGACCGTGACCGAGCCAGGGGGCAGGCCGTCGACCGTACGGGCCCGGTCGGGCTCCAACAGGATCGGGCGGAAGCCCAGCTCCACGCCGAAGCGCAGCAGGTGGCCGGCGATCGGTGACGCGAAGACCGCTACCAGCGTGCGCCGCGTCTCCTCCCCCGCCGCGCCGCCGTGGGCCACCGCGCAGGCCGGATCCTCCACCGCCGTCTCGCCGTGGGCCACCGCGCACGCGGAATCCTTATCGGCCGCTCCACCGTGGGAGAGCTCGCGGGCGGGTTCCCCGGTGTGGCTGTGCGTCATGACCGCCAGTCTTTCAGGCGGTGTCCGGCCCCGCGCCCCCCGCTCTCCCCAGGCACCTCCGCCCCCGCCCGTCAGGGCGTGAGGGGGGCCTCCCATAGGGCCCGCCAGGTCTCCTCGTCGACGACTCCGGTGGCGTCCAGCCCGTTGCGCGCCTGGAAGGCGGTGACCGCGACCGCGGTGGCCGGGCCGAAGTCGCCGTCCACGCCGGACGGGCCGAGGCCGAACATACGGCGGCGCAGCTTCTCCTGCACCCGCTGGACGTCCGCGCCCCTCTGGCCGGAGCGTACGGCGCCGGGGAAGCGCGGCGCGTCCCCGAGCTCGGCCAGGGCGGACACGAGCGCGAGATCCGGGACGGACGGGGAGTCGTCGTAGGCAGGTCGTCCGTACCCGGCGATCAGGGAGCTCCTGCGGCGGCGGCGCCCGCACATGTCGCCGACGTTGCCGTCGATCGTCTGGATGTCGTCCGGGGAGTGGACCTTCTCGACGGTGGCGACGTGGTCGATGGAGTCGCCGCCCGGCCAGTTGAAGAAGACGATGTCGCCGGGCCGGATCCCGTCCGTGCCCCGGTGCCACCGGCCCTGGCGGCGGAACCAGTCCGCATGGCTCGTCGTCAGGGCGAAGTCGCCGACGACGCCCAGCATGTCCTTCCCGCCCGCGGCGAGCGAGCACTGGGCGATGAACATGTCGCACCACGGGGCCGCGTCGAAGGCCCGCTCCAGGTTCTTGCGCTCGCGGTAGGAGACGCCGAAGACCGTCCTCCCACTGGAGGACTCCCGGTAGTCGAGGTACCGGGTCATCTCCTTCAGGAGCTCACTGGCCTTCGGCATCGCGTGCCACCTCCCGATCGACCTCGTCGTAATCGGGCTCGTCGAACACCTGAGGCGGATCGCCCGCGGTGAGCTCGGGCTCCGGCCTCGGCTGAGGGGGGATCTGCTCGGTCATGCCTCGATGGGACCGCACGTCCGCCGGCCCGGGCATGAGTAGTCCCCTACTCACTTTTGGGGCGGATCCCCCGCTCACGCCGGGGGCGTCGGGCCGGTGAGGTGGGGCCGGGTCAGCGAGACTGGCGGAGACGGGCCAGGTCGCTCTCCATCTTGGCCATCACCCGCTGGTAGCCCTCCCAGCCGTACAGCCGGACGAACTCGGCCTTCATGCGGAGCGTCTCCTCCTGCACCGCCTCGGGGCCCTGGCGGCGTAAGGCGTCGAGCGCCCGGCGCGCGCGCTCACTCGTGCCCAGGAGACCTTCGTTTCCGATCTCAGGAGTAGGCATGCAACCCTGCCCTCCGCGTCTCGACGAATGGTGCCTACACCTGACGCGCCACCTCGACGGCCGGTTGACGGGTGCCGCGAAATCGTCTCCGCGGCGTTACCGTACGCGGGTGGTCCGGTCATCCACCTGCGGATTCACCGGTTCGAGGGGTCAGCTCGCCCTCCGGGATCTCCACGAAGATCTCCCCGCCCAGGCGGGCGCCGCCGTTCAGGATCAGGTTGTCGCCGCTCCAGAAGCGGCCCGGGTCGTACCAGTTCGGACGGCGGCGCGGCGGCAGCAGGCCCATGGCCTCGTACGTGACGGCCATGACCTCGGCGCAGTACGCCGTCTCCAGGGCCGTGTCCCGCGCCCCGCGCCGCAGGGCCGGGAGGCGCCCGCGCAGCCAGCGTCCGGCGAGCCTGGCCGTGGACGGGAACGGCGTGCCGTCGAGACGGGCGATCGTGCGCAGGACCGCGTCCTCCATCGCGCGCGTCGCGGACGGCTCCAGCTGGCGCAGCCAGGCCCGCTGACCGTACTTGCGGGCCCACACGCGCACGGCGTCGCGCAGGTCGTGGAGCTGGACGCCGCGCTGGTGGGTGCCGGACCACATGTCCGGCAGCGACCGGCCCAGCTCGGCGTGCCACATCAGCGGCGGCAGGTCGTCGAGCACGACCGCCATCCCCACGTGGTTGACCGGGCTGTTGGTGGTCATCTGGATGGCCCGGTCCGGGACTGAGCGTCCGCGGAACACCCAGACGTCACCGGTCCGGCTGACTTCGAGAGCCGTGTCGAGACTTATCCGCGTATCGGGCACGGCAGTAGCCTAGGCACATGCGCTGGTGGAAGGTACTCGGTCTGGCGGCCTTCGCGGGCGTCGCGGCGACCGGGGTGGTCATCGCCCGGGCCGAGCGCCGGAGGCGGGGGTACGGCCCGGAGGAGATCAGGGCGCGCCTGCGCGCCCGGCACGCCGAGGCCGTGCGATCGGCCGAGACCACCCGGGGCCCCGGCCGGTAGGCGTCTCTCATCGCACCCGGCCGGCCCCACCGGTCAGCCGGCCCGGTACGGTCCCGCGCCCGGCCCACGCCCTCCTCGCGTGGCCGCCCCCCGCCGGTCAGCCGCCCCGGTAGGCGTCCACGCCGAGCTTGACGGCGACCGCGAGCCCGCAGACCGCCGCGACGATCCGCAGCGACTGGCCGGGGAGGCGACGGGCGACGCCCGGCCCGAGCCAGCCCCCCACGAGGAACCCGGCGGCGAGCGGCAGCGCGGCCGACCACCGCACCGGGCCGAACAGCGCGAAGCCGAGCGCGGCCACGCCGTTCGCGAGCGCGGACACCATGTTCTTGACCGCGTTGACCCGGGCCGGCGCCTGGTCGAGCGCCGTCGCCAGGACGGCGAACATGAGGATGCCGCCGGCGGCGCCGAAGTACCCGACGTAGACGGCCACGCAGAACAGGGCCGCTCGCAGGGCCCTGCCGTCCGGGCCGCCGAGACCGACGTGCCCCGGACGGGGCGGGCGCAGCAGGAGCAGCGAGGCCCCGCCGATGAGCCAGGGGGCGACGGTCTCGAACGTGTGCGGCGGCGTGGCCAGCAGCAGCGCGGCTCCGGCGGCGCCACCCAGGGCCGTGACCAGCCCGAGCCGCCCGACCAGCCGGGTCTGGCCCGCCAGTTCCGGCCGGGAGCCCGCGGCCGCGCCCATGCCGGTGAACAGCAGCGCGACGGTGTTGGTGACGTTCGCGCTCAGCGGGGGCAGCCCGAACGCCAGCAGCGCCGGATAGGACACGACCGAGGCCAGGCTCACGACGGTGCTGACCACCCCCGCCACGACTCCGACCACGACCAGGCCGAGCAGCTCACCCACCACCCGACGACCCAACCACACCGGCCCGGGTCTTCCCCGGCCGGGGTCCCCCGCCCCGGGCGGATCGCCACGGGACGACCTGTTGACAAGAAGGCGGCCGACGCCCAAGGTTCCTTAGTGGAGAGCGCTCTCCAACGATCGCGAACGGGGAGGTCCCATGAGCGCGTCGCCGACCGGAAGCCGCAGGGACGGGCGGGGGAGGCGGCCGACGCTGGACGCGGTCGCGACCCGCGCCGGCGTGTCGAGGGCCACCGCGTCCCGTGTGGTGAACGGCGACGGGAGCGTGACGCCCGGCCTGCGCGAGGCCGTGCTGCGGGCGGTCGGCGAGCTGGGGTACGTGCCGAACGCGGCGGCCCGCCGGCTCGTCACGCGGCGCACCGACGCGGTCGGCCTCGTCTTCTCCGCGCCGCCCGAGGGGCTGATCACCGACGACCCGATGCTGTCGACCGTGCTGCGGGCGGCCAGCCACGAGCTCGATCTGGCGGGCAGGCAGGTGGTGCTGCTGCTCGCGCACGCGCCGCAGAGCCGCCTGCGGGTGGAGGCCTACGTCGCGGCCGGACGGGTGGACGCCGTCATCACGGTGCCGATCCGCGCCTCCGACCCGTTGCCCGGACGACTGCAGGCCCTCGGCGTTCCCGTCGTGTCGCTGGGCAGGCCTGCCGCGCGCCCCGGCCTGCCGTACGTGGACAACGACAACGTGGGCGGCGCCGCGATGGCGGTCCGCCACCTGCTGGAGCGGGGACGCCGCAGGATCGGCACCATCTGCGGCCCGCTCGACCTGCCGGCCGCGCAGGACCGGCTGGCCGGATACCGCGACACGCTGCGTGAGGCGGGACGCCGGACGATGGTCGCGCTGGGCGACTTCACCCGCGACTCGGGCGCCACGGCCATGCGGCAGCTTCTCCAGGACGACCCCGGCCTCGACGCCGTGTTCGCGGCGAGCGACCTGATGGCGGTCGGCGCGCTCCAGGCGCTGCGCCAGGCGGGCCGCCGGGTGCCCGAAGACGTGGCGGTGGTCGGCTTCGACGACATCGAGGCCGCCCAGTACGCCGACCCGCCGCTCACCACCGTCCGCAACCCCATGGGCGAGCAGGCGGCGGCCGGGGTGCGGCTGCTGCTGCGCCTGCTGGAGAACGGCCCGGCGGGTCCGGTCGTCCTGCCGGCCGAGCTCGTCGTCCGCCGGTCGGCCTGAGCATCCGGCCGTGCCCGCCGTCCCCGTACGACGGGCGCCACCATTGACAGGACGACGACGGGACGCCGAGGCTGTGTGATCAGAGAGCGCTCTCCACCTGACCTTCGAGAGGACGCCCACGTGAACGACGACGAGCTCGACCACCTCGTGGAGAAGCTGGACCTGGACCGGAAGGTGCGCCTGCTCGACGGCGCGACCGTGTGGCGCCTCCATGCCGAGCCCGCCGTCGGACTGCGGCCCATCGTGACGTCGGACGGGCCCGCGGGCGTGCGCGGCGAGGGCTGGGACGAGCGCAGGACGTCGGTGCTGCTGCCCTCCCCCACGGCGCTCGCCGCGACCTGGGACGAGGATCTCCTGACCCGTCTCGGCGGCCTGCTCGCCGCCGAGGCGCGGCGCAAGGGCGTCGACGTCGTGCTCGCTCCCGCGCTCAATCTGCAGCGCTCCGCGTTCGGCGGACGGCACTTCGAGTGCTATTCGGAGGACCCCGTCCTGACCGCCCGCGTCGGCGCCGCCCTCATCCGCGGCGTGCAGGCCGGAGGCGTCGCCGCGACCGCCAAGCACTACGTGGCCAACGACTCCGAGACCGAGCGGCTCACGCTCGACGCCCGGGTGGACGAGCGGACCCTGCGCGAGCTGTACCTGGTGCCGTTCGAGGCCGCCGTCGAGGCCGGGGTGTGGGTGGTGATGTCGGCCTACAACCAGGTGAACGGTCACACGATGAGCGAGAGCCCGCTGCTCGCCCAGCCGCTGAAGGGCGAGTGGGGCTTCGACGGTGTGGTCGTCTCCGACTGGGGGGCCGTGCGGTCGACCGCCGCCTCGGGCCGCGCCGCCCAGGATCTCGCCATGCCCGGCCCCAACGAGCACTGGGGCGAGGCCCTGGCCCGGGCCGTCCGCGCGGGCGAGGTGCCCGAGGCCGCGGTCGACGACAAGGTCAGGCGTCTGCTCCGGCTGGCCGCCCGGGTCGGCGCCCTGTCCGCTGCCCCCGCTGCCCCCGCCGGCACCGCCCAGGACGCCGACTCCGCCGACTCCGCTGACTCGGCCGACTCGGCGACGGGCGGCGGGCACGGAGACGAGGACGCGCGGGCCCTGGTGCGGCGCACGGCGGCGGCGGGCAGTGTGCTGCTGCGCAACGAGGGCGGCCTGCTGCCGCTCGACCCGGCGCGGCTGCGCCGCGTCGCGGTGCTCGGCCCGAACGCCGCGACGGCGCGCGCGCAGGGCGGCGGCAGCGCCGGGGTCTATCCCGAGGTGGTCGTCTCCCCGCTGGAGGGAGTCCGGGCGGCGCTCGCCGGACGGGCCGAGGTGGTCCACACCCCCGGTGCGCACATCGACGACCGTCCGACGCCGCTCGGGCTCACCGACGTGTGCGACCCGCGCGACGGCCGTCCCGGCGTGCTGGTCCGCCTGCTCGACGGGCACGGCGAGGAGATCCACGCCGAGCACCGGCTGAGCGGCCGCATCCTGGAGCCCGCCCTGGTCCGCGGGGCCCGCGCGGTCGAGATCGCGGCCCGGCTGCGGCCGGCGACGGGCGGGACGTGGCGGCTCTCCGTGGCCGGATGGGGGCACGTCCGCCTCACGGTCGACGGCCGTACGGTCCTCGACGAGGAGGTGGTGCGGGACACCGACGACCCGGCGACGGTGCACCTCCACCCGCCGTACCGCACGGCGGAGGTGGACCTGGAGGCGGGCCGCGAGGTCGAGGTGGTCGCCTGGCGGCGGCTCGACCGCGACTCCGGACGGGCGTCGGCGCTCGCCGCCGACCCGCCGCGCGGACGCGACGAGGACGCGGAGACGGCGGCGGCCGTGGCGCTGGCCCGCGAGTGCGACGCGGCGATCGTGGTCGTGGGCACCACCGAGGAGATCGAGAGCGAGGGCGTCGACCGCGACTCGCTGGCGCTGCCCGGCCGGCAGGACGACCTCGTCCGCGCCGTCGCGGCGGCCAACCCGTCCACCGTCGTCGTCGTGAACGCCGGCGGGCCCGTCGCGCTGCCCTGGCGGGACGAGGTGGCGGCGATCCTGCTCGGGTGGTTCCCCGGTCAGGAGGCCGGGCACGCGCTGGCCGACGTGCTGTTCGGCCGGGCCGAGCCCGGCGGCCGGCTGCCCACCACGTGGGCCGGCACCGCGATCGCGGGGACGACCCCCGTGGACGGCGTGCTGGAGTACGCGGAGGGCCTGCACATCGGCTACCGCGCGTGGCTGCGGCGCGACGACGCCCCGGCCTACTGGTTCGGCCACGGCCTCGGCTACACCGAATGGGCGTACGAGTCGGTGGACGTGCCCGGCCACGCCGAGCCGGGCCGCCCGTTCACGGCCACCGTACGGGTGCGGAACGCGGGCGCCCGCCGCGGCGGGGAGGTCGTGCAGGTGTATCTGTCCCGGCCGGAGTCGGCCCTCGACCGCCCGGAGCGCTGGCTGGCCGGATTCGCCAGGATCGAGGCGGATCCGGGCGAGACCGTGGAGGTGGCCGTGACCGTCCCGGCCCGGGCGACGCGGCACTGGTCAGTCGAGGAGCGGGGGTGGCGGACCGAGCCGGGGACGTTCGAGGTGCACGCCGGCCGGTCGGCCGCCGACCTCCCCCTCCGCGCCGCCGTCCTCGTCACGCCCGGAGCGCCGGGAGCGCCGGGAGCGCCGGGAGCGCCCGCAACGTCCGGCACCACCCCCGGCGCCACACCCAGAACCACCCCCGGCACCGCGCCCGGCGCGCCCGGCAGGGGGTGACGGCGACGCCACTCCTGTCTTGCACGGCCCGGCGCCCGAACCCGTGCGCGCCGCCGTCCGCGACACGCCGATTCCCGCGGGTACGCGAGGAGGCCAAAACAGAAGAACGGCCAGCTCATGGCCGGAGAGCGCTCTCCTTGCCATGCTATAAATGGCTGCATGAGCACTGATCTCCCGCCATCGTCGGGAGTCCCCACGCTGGAGGACGTGGCCCGGGTGGCGGGGGTCTCCCGGGCCACCGTCTCCCGGGTGATCAACGGCATCCGCAACGTCGCCCCCGAGATCCAGGAGGCGGTGAACAGGGCCATCGCGACCACCGGTTACGTCCCCAACCGGGCCGCCCGGTCGCTCGTCACGCGCCGGACCGGCGCCATCGCCCTGGTCGTGTCGGGCGCGGGCGACTACTCGGGTGACGAGCCGTTCGAGTCGCGGGTGTTCGCCGACCCGTTCTTCGGCCGCGTCGCGGGCGGCGTGGTCGGGTTCCTCCGCCCCCGCGGGGTGCATCCAGTCCTGATGCTGGCCGAGACCCCCGAGGCCCGCAACGAGGTCATCGCGTACCTGCGGCAGGGCAGCGCGGACGGCGCGCTCATCGTCTCCACGCACGGCGAGGACCCGCTGCCGCGGCTGCTGGTGGACGCCGGGCTGCCCGCGGTGCTGTGGGCCCGGCCCGCCCGGCCGACCCCGATCAGCTACGTCGACCTGGCCCACCGGGCGGGGGCGGCGCTGGCGGCCGACCGCCTCGTGGAGCGCGGCTGCCGCCGGGTGGCGACGATCTCCGGGCCGTTCGACGTGCCCGCCAGCCAGGACCGGCTGTCGGGCTTCCAGGAGGCCATGGCCGGGCACGGGCACCCGTACGTCCCGGGTGTGGAGGGGGACTTCAGGCAGAACAGCGGCGAGGCGGGCATGCACCGCCTGATCAAGGAGCACCCCGACATCGACGGCGTGTTCGTGGCGAACGACCTGATGGCGCAGGGAGCCGTGCTCGCGCTGCGCGACCACGGCCGGCGGGTGCCGGAGGACGTGGCGGTCATCGGGTTCGACGACAGCACGGCGGCCGCCTGCCGTCCGCCGCTGACGACCGTGCGCCAGCCGATGGAGGACATGGCGGCCGAGATGGCGCGGCTGCTGCTCGCCCACATCGAGGACCCGAGCCTGCCGGTGACCTCGCGCATCTTCCAGCCGGCGCTCGTGGTCCGCCAGTCGGCCTGACGGACCACGAGGTCGCCGGGTCACGCGACGCGCAGCCGCCTGCTGGCGTCGATCAGCTCGGCGTAGCGGCGGCCGCTGGCCTTGACGGTCCTGGCCTGCGTCTCGTAGTCCACGTGGACGAGGCCGAACCGCTTGTCGTAGCCGTACGCCCACTCGAAGTTGTCGAGCAGCGACCAGGCGAAGTATCCGGCCACGGGCGCGCCCTGCCGCATGGCGGCGGCGCAGGCGGCGATGTGGTCCTCCAGGTACGCCGACCGCTCCCGATCGTCGACGGTCCCGTCGGGGCCCACCGTGTCCTGCCAGGCGGAGCCGCTCTCGGTGACGTAGATGCGCTCCGCGCCGTAGTCGCGGGTGAGGCGGAGCAGGAGGCGCTCCAGGCCGTTCGCGTCGACCTCCCACCCCATCGCGGTCGTGGTGGCGCCGGGGACCTCGACCTGCCGCGCGTACGGCACGGGCCCGTCGGGGTCGGCGGTCACGACCTGCTTGAAGTAGTAGTTCAGCCCGAGGTAGTCGAGCGGCTGCGCGATGGTCTCCAGGTCGCCGTCCTGGATGGGCAGGTCGACGCCGTACAGCCTGACCATGTCCTCGGGGTAGCCGCGGCCGGTGACGGGGTCGAGCCACCAGCGGTTGACGTGGCCGTCGAGGCGCAGCGCGGCCGCGCGGTCCTCGTCGCTGTCGGTCGCCGGGTCGCACGGGCTGAGGTTGTTGACGATGCCCACCGACGGCGTGATCCGGGCGGCGGCGCGGATGGCCTGCGCGCTCAGGCCGTGGGCGAGGTGCAGGTGGTACGACGTCCGGACGGCGGCCTCCAGGTCCTTCCAGCCCGGCGCCATGGTGCCTTCGAGGTGGCCGATCCACGAGGAGCACAGCGGCTCGTTGAGCGTCGTCCAGTCGGCGACCCGGTCGCCCAGCGCCTCGACGACGGCGGTGGTGTAGTCGGCGAACCGGTACGCCGTGTCCCGCGACGGCCAGCCGCCCCGGTCCTGCAGCGCCTGCGGCAGGTCCCAGTGGTAGAGGGTGACGAACGGGCGGACGCCGGCCTCGAGCAGGGCGTCCACGAGGCGGTCGTAGAAGGCGATTCCCTTGGCGTTCACCTCCCCCGATCCGGTGGGGACGACCCTGGGCCAGGCGACCGAGAACCGGTAGGCGTCGACGCCGAGCAGCCGGATCAGGCCGACGTCCTCCTGCCAGCGGTGGTAGTGGTCGCAGGCGACGTCGCCGGTGTCGCCTCCGTCGATCGCGCCGGGCACCCGGCTGAAGGTGTCCCAGATCGACGGCAGGCGGCCGTCCTCCGCGACGGCGCCCTCGATCTGGTAGGCCGAGGTGGCCACGCCCCAGACGAAGTCCTCGAAGGCGGTCAGGTCCGGGCCGTCGCCGCGCAGCGGCTCCATTCGTGTGTTCTCCTTACGGTGGGGTGAGGGAGAGGTCGGGGTGTCCGGGTCGTCGGGGGCTCCGGTCGCTCGGGCTCCGCGGGTCACTTCACCGCGCCCGCTGTGAGGCCCTGGACAAGGTATCGCTGGAGCAGCAGGAAGCCGGCCACGACGGGGACGCTGACCACGAGCGAGGCGGCCATGATCTGGTTCCAGTAGACGTCGTTCTCGGTGGCGTAGCCCTGCAGGCCGACGGCGAGCGTGCGGCTGTTCTCGTCGGTCATGACGGAGGCGAACAGCACCTCGCCCCAGGCCGTCATGAACGCGTAGATGGCGACGGCGACGATGCCGGGGATCGCGGCGGGGATGACGACCCGCAGCAGCGCCCCGATCGGGCCGCTCCCGTCGACCTGGGCGGCCTCGTCCAGCGCCGTGGGGATGGAGTCGAAGTACCCGACCAGCATCCAGATCGAGAACGGCAGCGAGAACGTCAGGTACGTGATGATCAGGCCGAGGCGGCTGGCGTACAGCTCGACCCCGATGGCGGTGCCGAGGTTCACGTAGATCATGAACAGCGGCAGCAGGAACAGGATGCCGGGGAACATCTGCGTCGACAGCACGGTGATCGAGAAGACCCTGCGGCCCGGGAAGCGGAAACGGCTGATCGCGTACGCCGCGAACACCGCGACCGTCACCGAGATGAGCGCGGCCACCGACGACACCACCAGGCTGTTGCCGAAGTACTTCGCCAGCGGCACCGTGCTCCACATGTCGGCGAACGGCGCCAGGCTGATCCTGGTCGGGATCCAGTTGAAGTCGCCCTGCACGTCCTGGAGCGGCTTGATGGCCGTGGTCGCCATGACGTACAGCGGCGTCACCGTGAACAGGGTCAGCAGGCCGAGGCCCACCCAGCGCGCCCACGGCAGCCAGCGGGGCTCACGCATCGCTCCTCCTCCGCGAGGTGATCACAAGGTACACGGCCGTGACCAGCAGCAGGAACAGCAGGAGCAGCACCGACATGGCCGAGCCCGAGCCGAAGTTCCAGGTGACGAACGAGCTCTGGTAGATGTGCACCGAGATCAGGTCCGCGTCCCGCGGCGCCGTCTTCCCGAACAGCACGTACGGCGTGTTGAAGTCGTTGAACGTCCACAGGAACAGCACCAGGACCAGCACCTGGTTGACCGGGCGGAGCAGCGGCAGGGTGACCGAGCGCAGCTGCCGCCCCCATCCGGCGCCGTCGATGGCCGACGCCTCGTACAGGTCGGACGGGATGTTCTGCAGCCCGGCCATCAGCACGAGGAACGCGAACGGCCACCACCGCCACACGGACACGACCACGACCGAGATGAAGCTGTTCTCCCCGATCAGCCAGAACGGCCGCTCGCCGAACAGGTGGAGCTGGTCCACCAGGACGTGGTTCACCAGGCCGGAGTCCCGCTGGAGGAGGAAGCTCCAGGTGATCACGCCGGCGTACACGGGCAGCGCGTACGGCACGAGGAACAGCGCGCGCAGCACGCCGCGGCCGCGGAACGAGCCCTGCATGAGCACGGCGCCCGCGATGCCGAGCAGCCACGCCAGCGCGACCGTGATCAGGGTGAAGGCGATCGTCACCAGGAACGAGTGGAACAGCGACCGCCCGACGGCCGAGTTGACGTCCACCGCGACCCGGTAGTTCGACAGCCCGGCGAACGGCGCCGCCGACCAGTTCCGCAGGAAGAACTGGGTGAGCTGGAGGAAGCTCATGCCGATCCCGATGACCATCGGCACCAGGTGGACCAGGAGCTCCAGCAGCAGTGCGGGAAGGATCAGCAGGTACGGCAGGCCGAGGCGGCGCAGCCGCACCGGCAGGAGGCCGTTCCGCCGCCGGCCTCCGGCGGACGGCGGGGCCCCTCCGCGGGCCCCCTGTTCCCGTCCCCCGCCGGGCCGGGACGTGGTGGACACGACCATGGACGTCCTCTCGATCGCTGGTCAAACAGGGGTGCCGGGCGGTCGGTCGCACCGCCCGGCACCGGGGAAGGCGGGTGGGATCAGCCGCCCATCTGCTGGTTGGCCTCGGTGAGCTTGCCCTTCACGTAGTCCTCGGTGATCGGCTTGCCGCTCGCGGCGTCCGCGAACATCTGGTTCATCGCGTTGCCGACCAGCGTCTCGAACTGGCTCTCCTGGGCGACCTGGGGCAGCGGCGCCGCCGTGGTGCCCAGGATCTGCTGGAAGGTCTTGATCGTTTCGGAGCTGAACGCGGGGTCGTCGTACGCGTCCTTGACCGTCGGCAGCGACCCGTACGCCTTGTTGAGGTTCTGCTCGGTCTCCTTCGAGGTCATGAACTTGACGAACTTGAGCGCGCCGTCCTGGTTCTTGGCCGACTTGAACACGGCGAGGTTGATGCCGGCGACCATCGCGTTGACCTGCTTGCCGCCGGACGAGGCGTCCGGCAGCGGGATCGGGGCGAGGCCGTAGTCGTCCTCGGTCCACCCGGCCTGCTTCAGCTGTGTGGCGATCGACTGCCACATGAGCATGCCGGCCTTGCCGGACACGAAGTCCTGCACGGCCTCGGTGCCGTTGGCGTACTCCGCGTTGCTCGGGTTGACGATCTTCGCGTCGGCCATCAGGTCGAGGTACTGCTTGATCGCCGCGACCTCCTGCGGGGAGTCGAAGTGCGCCTTCCCCGCGCTGTCGAACAGGTCGGCGCCGTGCTGCTGGCCGAAGATGAACGCGTGGTGGGAGTTCTCGCTGACGCTGGCGCCCTCGACCGCCAGGCCCCACTTGCCGTCCTTGGTCAGCTTCTTGCCGTCCGCGATCAGCTCGTCCCAGGTCGCCGGCGGCTTGTCGATGCCGGCCTCCTTGAACATCTTCTTGTTGTAGAAGAGGCCGTACGTCATGCCGTAGATCGGCACGGCCGTCGGGGGCTGCCCGGGGGCGCCGGTCGCCGCGAGGCTCGGCCCGAGGAAGCGGTCCTTGCCGCCGAGCGCGGCCAGCTGGTTGTCGTCGAACGGGACGAAGGCGCCGGTCGCCTGCAGCGAGGCCGACCAGGTGTTGCCGATGTTCACGACATCCGGGCCCTTACCGGAGGTGGTCGCCGCGAGGATGCGGTTCAGCAGGTCGGACCAGGGCACGACCTCGAGGTTGACCTTGATGCCGGTCTCCTTGGTGAACCGGTCGAGCTCCGGCTTCAGGACCTCTTTGTCGTTCTCCAGGCTCGTTCCCTGGTTGGAGGCCCAGTAGGTGATCGTCTGCTCGGCGGCGCCGGTGGATCCTCCGCCCTTGGACGAGTTGTCGCCACCGCAGGCCGAGGCGGCGAGGACCAGCGCCCCGGCGGCGGCGAGAAGGTACGGCTTGCGAATGCGCACGGTTGTTCCTCACTGGTAGCGGACAGGCGCCGCCGACTGCGGCGGCAGCGGGGTCGGGGGGTGTGTCGCGGGACGGCGGCGAGGCGTGCCCGGGCCCGGGTGCACGGACACCCCGGAGGCGGACGACGCCGGATGGGCGGACACCGGAGACACGGGTTCCGTGTGGACGGCACCCTGACGAGCGGTTGTCGCGCGGACGGGCCCCGGATGGACGGGTCCCGCCGACGCGGGCCCGGGGCAGGCGGGATCCGGCCGGCGCCGGCCAGGTCCACCGCGGCCTGCTCCACCCGGTGCCGTCACACCGAGGTTGCGGGACGGAAGCACGACCTCTCCTCACTGCGAACCTTGTCCCCCGCCGCCCATGGCGGCGGGGAAAGCGGGAGAGCGCTCTCCACTGTGGGAAGCGTGTCGCGGCAGGCGAGGCACTGTCAAGGGCTGACGGCCTCCGCCGGGCCGGAACGGGCCCGCAGGCCAAGGTTGAGATGTCCCCGAGACCCAGCTGTTACCCGATGGTAAACGGAGGATTTCGACCGTGTTGTGCGGCAGGCCGTGACACCCCTTCCACTGCGCGATCGCTCCTCCATGGAGAGCGCTCTCCACTTGTGGCTCAGGAGCCCCAAGGGCAACGGACCTGGGCTTCCGCACGACGGACCGCCGTCACCGCGCCCGGCTGGCCCGCTTTACGATCGATTTGCGAAGTGGATACGCATTTTTAACCCTTTTTGCTATTCCTCGTGTCCTGCTGGACATCCGGGGTAGCCGCCGCCCAGGGACGGACACGACCCAAGGGAGGCACCCAGTGAGCGACATCCATCCCGAGACCAGGCCCTCCACCGGGCCCCAGGGGACGGCGCAGCAGGCCAGGGCCGCCGCGGGCGAGGTGGCCGAGACCGCGAGGGACCAGGCCCGCCTGGTGGCCCGCGAGGCCGGCGACCAGACGCGCCGGCTCGCCCACCAGCTTCGTCGCCGTACGGCCGAGCAGGCGCAGCAGCAGAGCAGGCGGGCGGCCGACGCCGTCCGGCAGTGGAGCGACGAGCTGTCCGCGGTGGGCGACGGCGTCAAGCCCGACTCCCCCGTCCACGGCGTGGTGCAGCAGGTGGCGGACCGGGGCACCCGGGTCGCCGACTATCTGGAGACCGAGGGGCTGAACGGCGTCGTCCGCGACGTGCAGGCGTTCGCCCGCCGCCGGCCCGGCCTGTTCCTGGCGGGCGCGCTGGCCGCGGGCTTCCTCGTCGGGCGGGCCGCCAAGGCCGTCTCCGGCGCCGACGACGCCGCGGGTGCGACCGGCGACGGCTCTCGGGCGTACGGAGGCGGCCAGGCCGGCGGATATGGCGGCCGCGGGCCGGGCGGTGCCACCTACGGCACCGGCACTCCGGAGTACACGTCCAGGCCGGAGACCTACGAGGCCCCGTACGACACTCCGTACGACACCCGGTCGAGGACCGGAGGCGGCTACGAGGCCGCGCCGGGCTCCGCGGCAGGCGGCGTGACGAGCCCGGGCGGATCCGGGTACGGCACCGAGTTCGAGACCGCCGCCGGGACGACGACCGGCACCGGCACGGCGGGCACCGGCACGACGGGCACCGGGACGACCGGTTACGGATCGGGCCCGGGGACGGCCGGTTACGGATCGGCCCCCACGACCGGCACGACCGGCACGACGGGGACGGCGCCCTATGGCGCGGCCGCCGGCTCGTACGGAACGGGCACCACCGGCGCCACCGCGGGACGCTCGGAGGACGAGGCGGGGTTCGAGGACGACCGCGACGACCGCACTCCGGGGACGGGAGGTGACCTGCGGTGAGCCACCCCGCCCAGGATCCTGAGCCCTCGCTCGGGAAGCTCGTCGGGGAGATCGGCGAGGACCTGTCCACGCTGTTGCGCCAGGAGGTGGAACTGGCCAAGGCGGAGATCCGCGAGGAGGCCGGCAAGGCGGGCAGGGCGGCCGGGCTCCTCGGCGGGGCGGGCTTCGCCGGGTACATGGCCGCGCTGCTGGCGACCCTGGCCGTGATGTTCGGCCTGGGCGCCTGGATGAGCCTCGGCTGGGCGGCGCTGATCGTCGCCGCCGTCTGGGGCGTCGTCGCCGCCGTGCTGTTCGCCAAGGGGCGGGAGCGCATTCGAGAGGTCGACCCGGTGCCCCAGCAGACCGTCGAGACCCTGAAGGAGGACGTGCGATGGGCGCGCGCCCAGAAGAGATAAGAGCGGAGATCGCGGCGACGCGGGCCGAGCTGGCCGCGGACGTCGACAGGCTGGCCGACAGGACAAGCCCGGCGCGCATCGTGCGGCGCCGTACGGATCGGATGCGAGAGGCGGCGCGGACCATGCGCGAGAAGGTGATGGGTGCCCCGGCGTACGCGGGCCAGGGAGTGCGGGAGCAGGCGGGCGACGCGGCCGGGACGGTCCACGACGCGGCGACCGGAGCGGCCGGCACGGTGCGCGACGCCGCCGCCGACGCGGCGGGCACCGTCCGCCACGCGACCGCCGAGGCGACCGACACGGTGCGGCACGCGACCGCGGAGGCCGCGGACACCGTGCGGCACGGCACGCGGCAGGCGGCCGAGACCGTCAGGTCTGCCCCGCGGCAGGCACTCCAGGGCACGCAGGGCAACCCGCTCGCGGCCGGGCTCATCGCCTTCGGCGCCGGCCTGCTCGCCGCGACCCTCATCCCCCGCACGCCGGCGGAGGAGCGGGCGGCCGTGCAGCTGAAGGAGCGCGCGGGCGACGTGGTGGAGCCGGTCCGGCAGGTCGTGCAGGAGACGGCGCGACAGGTGGGCCAGGACGCCAAGGAGGCCGTGCAGGAGGTCAAGGAGACAGCCGCGGACGCCACCAGGACCACCGGCGAGGAGGCCCGCGACCAGGCACGCCAGGTGACCGAGCAGGCGCGCCCGTAGAGGTCGCGCCGCCGATCGGAGGCCCGGATCCCTCGGCAGAGGGCCGGGCCTTCGCCGCGTTCACCCGTGAAGTCGCCGCCTCGCCCCCTCGCAGGGCAGCGGGAGGCAGTCCCGGATCCCTCGGGACAGAGGGCCCGGCCTTCGCGGCGAATTCACCTGGCCTGATGGCCGGGGCTTCGCCGCGGATCCACCGCCTTGGCCTCCCCGGAAGGCACGGGCCGAGGCGGCAGGCCGCCGGGATCCCTTGCTCGACGGGCCGGGAGGCCGCCACCCCCCTGCCTCGGGCCCCGATCTTGGCGGGGTTAGCATCGTGGGCGCACCGCCCGGAATCCCGGCCTTTTGGACACTAAACGGGTTCCGCCGCGTATCGGACAGGGAACAGGAGGCTGCGTGAGCATCACTGGCGACGTCCCCGCCGGCGTCTTCGCGAGCGTCGCGGACGACGGGCCGATGACCGCCGCCCGACTCCACGGCGTGCAGGACCTGCGGCTCCACCGCGAGCCCGCGCCCGTACCCGGTCCCGGGGAGAGCCTGGTCCGGGTGACGGCGGTCGGGCTCTGCGGATCCGACCTGCACTGGTACACCGAGGGCGGGATCGGCGACGCGACGCTGCGCCGCCCGCTGGTGGTGGGACACGAGTTCGCCGGCGTGATCGAGAGCGGTCCCCGAGCGGGCACCCGGGTGGCCGTCGACCCGGCCATCCCCTGCGACGTCTGCGCGACCTGCCGGACCGGCTGGGGCAACCTCTGCCCGGACGTGCGTTTCGCCGGGCACGGGACGCTCGACGGCGCGCTGCGCGAGCTGATGGCGTGGCCGGACGACCTGCTGCACCCGCTGTCCGACGCGCTCTCCGACGCGGACGGGGCGATGCTGGAACCTCTGGGCGTGGCGCTGCACGCGGCCGACCTCGGGCATGTGAAGCTCGGCGCCCCGGTGGCCGTGGTCGGGTGCGGGCCGATCGGGCTGCTGCTGGTCCAGCTCGCGCGGCTGGCCGGCGCCTCGACCGTCGTCGCGGTCGATCCCCTCCCCCATCGCCGGGAGGCCGCCCTCCGGCTCGGCGCCGACCACGCGCTCACACCCGGGGACGCGACCCCGGAGGCGTGGGAGGAACTCGCCGGTCCTGGGGCGGAGGTGGCGTTCGAGGCTGCGGGCAACGACGACGCGGTCCTGACGTCCCTCGCGGCCGCCCGGCCGGGCGGCCGCGTGGTGCTCGCCGGCATCCCGGACGACGACCGGACGTCCTTCCCGGCGTCCCTGGCCCGGCGGAAGGGGCTCACGCTGGCGCTCGTCCGCCGGATGAACGCGACCTACCCCCGTGCCGCACGTCTCGTCGAGAGCGGGCGGATCGACGTGTCCTCGCTGGTCACCGAGCGGTTCCCGCTGGCGCGGGCGGAGCAGGCGTTCGCCGCCGCCGTGTCCCGCCGCGGCCTCAAGGTCGTCGTCGAACCCGGCCGCTCCTGACCGCGGCGGGCTCGTCCCGGCCGGGTTAGGACGGCGCGCCGGGGGGAGTGTCCGGGCTGTGGTGAACGAACCCGAGGAACCCGACCCCGCGTACCGGCGGCTCGCGGCGGCCCTGCGGCAGGAGATCCTGCACGGGCGGATCGAACCCGACTGCCCGCTCCCGCCGGAGGAGACCCTCGTCGAGGAGCACGGCGTGCGGCCCGAGGACGTCCGGCGCGCGGTCGACGTGCTGAGCGGGGAGGGCCTGGTCTACCTGGGCGACGACGGCCGCGCCCACGTCTCGACACGCGCCGAGGAGACCGGCGGCGGCTGAGCCGGCGCCCGCTCGCGGGGCGGCGACCCGACCGCGATGGCCGGCCAGCGGGGGCCCCACGTGGCGCCGTCCCCGCCGTTTCAGGCGACGGGCCAGGGTAGCTGGGGCGGGACGTCCACACGGAGGAGACCCCCATGAGCGACCACCGGCCCACGACGGAGACGACGGACGAGGCGGACGTCGTCGATCTTCTGCTGCTCCAGCACGCCCTGATCCGCGACCTGTTCGACGAGGTCGAGACGGGCGGCGACAGGGCCGGGGCGTTCCGCCGCCTGGTCCGCGTGCTCGCCGTGCACGAGACGGCGGAGGAGGAGATCGTGCACCCCGTCGCCCGGCGCGTGCTCGACGGCGGCGAGGCCGTGGTCGACGAGCGGCTGGCCGAGGAGCACGAGGCGAAGGAGATGCTGGACAGGCTCGACAAGATGGGCCCGGACGACCCGGAGTTCGACAAGAACCTCCGGGTGCTGCGGGCCGCCGTCCTCGCCCACGCCCGCAGCGAGGAACGGTACGAGTTCACCCCGCTCCGGGCCCTGACGAGCGAGGCCGAGCGCCGGTCGATGACCCTCGGCGTCAAGGCGGCGGAGGCGATGGCCCCCACGCGTCCGCACCCGGGTGTGGAGTCGGCGACGGCGAGCGTGCTGCTCGGCCCGCCGGTCGCCATCATGGACCGGACCCGCGACCTCATCCGCGAGGCCATGGGCACGGACGGCTGAGCCCGAGGCGGGAGCGCGACCGGCCGGTGGTGCGGAACCCTTACGTCGCGAGGGGTGCGGGCGTGCGCGGGCCGGTTTCGTGGACGGCGGAAAGCGTGGTTTGTCGGATTCGGCCCCGGGCATCGACGGCCTATGGACATCCAGGACGGCAGGGGTGCGGCGGCTCTCGCCCGCGCCCACGGGCTCTTCAACATCGCGGGCGGGATGTGGCCGCTGCTGCACGTGGAGAGCTTCGAGAAGGTGTTCGGCCCGAAGACCGACCGGTGGCTGGAACGCACGGTCGCCGGCCTCCTCGTGGGCATCGGCTGGACCCAGCTCCGGGGGGCGTCCACACCGGAGGGGGTCGAGCAGGCCCGGCGGATCGGCATGGCCACGGCCGGGACGCTGCTCGCGATCGACCTGACCTACGTCCCGATCGGCCGGATCCGTCCCACGTACCTGCTCGACGCGGCGGCCGAGGCCCTGTGGCTCAAGGCGTGGCGCCGGCCCGCCGTACGGGAGGCGGCGGCGCCGGCCGGAGGCGCCGGGATCGTCGCCACGACGGCGGCGCTGCTCGCGGGGTGCGCGGCCGGAGCGGTCCTCGCGGCGCGCGCCCTCGACAGGCGCGCCGGCCGGGAGCCGCAGGCCCGCTCCACCCAGGCGCAGTACGTGCGGCACGTGCCGGCCGGCTGACCTCGGCTCCCTCCTGTTATCGGCGCCGCCGCGCGGGTAGGCGAACGGAGGTTCGATACTGGAGGAGTCATGGATCGAGGACCTGTCGAGAAGGACCCGGAGGACTGGGCGACCGGCGACGAGCCGATGACCGCGCCGCAGGAGTCCTACCTGCGCACGCTCGCCCGGGAGGCGGGGCGGGACGTCCCGGAGGGGCTCAGCAAGGCCGAGGCGTCCAAGCTGATCGACGAGTTGCAGGAGCACAGCCGGCGCCTGAACGAGGACGGCGCATGAGCGGGACCGGCGCGTAACGGCGGCGGCGGAACGGGCCCGAGAAGGGCCGGCGCGCATGGCGAGGCCCCGGGAGCGATGTCCGCCCCGGGGCCTCGCCATGCTGCGGCCCTGCCGTCCGGTGATCTCCGAACGCCGATCATGACGCCCGCCGGTCCCGTCCTGCGCGGGCCGGGGCCGCGGGGGACGCGGCGTCGTCAGCCGGGCAGGGTCTCGCCGCCGATGGGGGCGAGCACCTCGCCCGTGTAGTACGACGAGAGGCGGTCGGCGGCGAAGAAGACGTACGACGGCGCGATCTCGTCGGGGTGGGCGGCCCGCTTCATGGGCACCTGCTCCCCGAACGACGCGACCTTCTCCTCCGGGAACGTCGAGGGGATGAGCGGCGTCCAGACGGGCCCGGGCGCGACGGCGTTGACCCGGATCCTCCGGTCGACGAGCACCTGCGCCATCGAGTACGTGAACGCGTTGACGGCGCCCTTGGTCGCCGAGTAGTCGATCAGGGTCTTGTTGCCGCGCAGGCCGTTGATCGACGAGGTGTTGACGATGGCCCCGCCCTCGCCCATGTGCCGGAGGGCGGCCCTGGTCACCCGGAAGTAGCTGTGGATGTTGACCGCGAAGGTCCGCTCCCACTGCTCGTCGGACAGTTCCTCCAGCGACTGGACGGGCGACTGCGTGGCGATGTTGTTGACGAGCACGTCGATCCCGCCCAGCTCGCGGACGGTCCGCTCGACGACCTCGTCGCAGTGGCGGGCGTCGGCGAGGTCGCCGGGGATGGTCACGCAGCGGCGGCCCTCCCGTTCGACGAGCTCCTGGGTGTGCTGGGCGTCCTTGTGCTCGGTGAGGTACGCGACGGCGACGTCGGCGCCCTCCTTGGCGAACGCGACGGCCACGGCCCGTCCGATGCCGGAGTCGCCGCCCGTGACCAGGGCGCGTTTGCCTTCCAGGAGGCCGCGGCCCACGTAGTCGCGCATCTCGTCCCGGGGCTCGGGCGTCATCTGCCCGCTCTCGCCCGGGTACTGCTGTGTCTGCGGTGGCGGTGTGCTGTTCGGCTGCTCGGACATGCACCTCGGGTACCCCCGGCCTTCGGGGGCAAACCGGTCGTCCCGGCGGCTCACCCCCCGTACAAGGGCCGTCCGTCGTTAAAGGTCCGCCGTGAAAGATCCGCCGGGGAAGATCGTGCCGTGAAAAGAGACGAGGGCCGCGCTGGGCCGCCGACGACGGGCGTCGGGCGGCCCGGATGCGGCCCACGCGCGTGGCTACCAGTTGCCGAGCCGGCGGCCCGTCGTCTCACCGTGCCGCTGCCTGCGGAACGCCAGCGCCGTAGCGAGGGCGCCCGCGCCGAACACGAAGATGAGGATGCCGGTCACCACGTTGTTCCAGATCGTCCCGGTGGTCGCGGGGCGTCCGCTGACGATCCAGGGCGCGACGATCGTCCAGATCCCGAACAGCGGCGTCATCCAGCTCACGCCGTAGGTGCGGCCGAACGCTGACGCGAAGCCGAGGGCGAGGGCGGCGACGGCCAGACCGATGATCAGGTTGTTCACCGCCAGGCTCCTGGCGCCGGAGAACCCGACGACCCACGGCGATATCGCGAGGTAGAGCCCCGCCAGGAACGTGAGACCGTCCATGATCTGCGCGGGGGCCGTGGAGCCCGCCCGGTCGAATGTCTGCCGTAGCTCCGCCACGTCGGTTTGGCCCGCTAGGCCGGTCGGTCGGACCATGTCCGTTCCGCCTTTCCGGATGAATTGCGTTGGACAACGCGCCCGTACCCGACCCCACGCCGCTATTCTCCCGAAAGATTAATAAG
Source organism: Microbispora corallina (assembly GCF_016863035.1). Lineage (GTDB taxonomy): Bacteria > Actinomycetota > Actinomycetes > Streptosporangiales > Streptosporangiaceae > Microbispora > Microbispora corallina. Next base: position 308,209 of record NZ_BOOC01000011.1, on the reverse strand, counting down.
TCGGTATTTAATTGGCTTTACTCCCTTAAACACGCATTGGATATGCAGCGTCGCGTGACATGACCCGTGGCCACAGGGGGACGGATACCGGAGAGTCCGGCCGGGACGACGGATCGGGGCGCGCGGTGCACATCGCCATCCTCCTCGCGGTGCTGGCGGCGGCGGCGAACGCCGTCGCGTCGGTGCTGCAGCGCCGCGCCGCGCGGGCGGCGCCCCCCGAGGAGGCGTTCCGGGTCGGGCTGATCTGGGATCTGCTCCGGCGCCCTCTGTGGCTGGGCGGCATCGGCGCCCTCATCGGCGGGTTCCTGTTCCAGGCGGCCGCGCTGACCACGGGCGGCCTCGCGCTCGTGCAGCCCATCCTCGTGGCGGAGCTGCCGTTCACGATGCTGCTCGCGGGCCGGGTGTTCCGCGTCCGGATCGAGTCGGCCTCATGGGTGGCCATCGGGGCGCTGACGGCGGGTCTCGGCGGCTTCCTCGCGGCCGCGTCCCCCGAGCCGGGCGACCGCATCCCCGGCGTGGCCGGATGGGCCGTCTCGGCAGGGGCGACGGCGGGCGCCATCGCGTGCTGCGTCGCGCTCGCGCTTGCCGCGGGCGGGGCGCCGCGCGCCGTCCTCCTGGGGGTCGCCGCGGGGCTCGGCTTCGCCTACACCGCGGTGCTGATGAAGCGCACGACCACCCTGGCCACCGGCGGGCTCGCCGACCTGCCCCGCGCCTGGTCGCTCTACGCCATGGTCGCCGCCGGGCTGGCCAGCCTGTACCTGCTGCAGAACGCCCTGCAGAGCGGGCCGCTCGTCGCCGTCCAGCCGGCCCTCACCGTGACCGATCCCGTGGCCAGCACGGCGTACGGCGTGGCCCTGTTCGGAGAGGACATCCGCACCGGCCCCTGGGTCGTGCCGGAGCTCGCCGGCATCGCCCTGATCCTGTACGGCAGCCTGCTGCTGTCGCGCTCGGCCACCCTGGAGGGCGAGGCGCCGTTCACTCCGGCGGAAGGGCGACAAGCGACTCGGCGGGCGCCGCGCTGAACAGGGCCGCCGCCCGTGCCACCAGCGCCTCCCGCTCCGCCGTGCCGTCGAGCCGGTCCAGGGCGGCGACCAGCTGGGCCGCGTCGCGGGCGTAGAGGGCGAGCCCGGACCGCGCCATCGCGGCGGCGCCGTCCCCACCGTGTCCCGGGATGGGCCGGTAGGACACCACGGGCACGCCTGCGGCGAACGCCTCCTTGCAGGTCAGGCCGGCGGCGTTGTCCACGAGGGCGTACGCGGCGGCGAGCAGGGCGGGCACGTCGTCGCGCCAGCCGAGGGCGAGCCCGGCACCCGCGCGCTCGATCCGGCGGCGCAGCCGGTCGTTGGCGCCGCACAGCACGACGGGCAGGTGGCGCCCGGTCGCGGCCAGGACGCGGGCCGTCTCCTCCACCCGCCCGACGCCCCAGGAACCGGCGGAGACCAGCACCAGCCGGTCGCCCGGGCGCGCCCCCAACTGTTCGCGGACCCCGTCCGAGCGGGCACCGTCCAAGCGGGCACCGTCCGAGCGGGCACCGTCCGAGCGGACCCGGGCGACGTCCGAGCGGGCACCGTCCGAGCGGACCCGGGCGACGTCCGGCCGCACGAGCGGCGCGTGGCGGTACGCGGGGCGGCCGGTGGCGGCGCACACCGCGGCGGCCGTGGCGGGGTCGGGGCACAGGTACCGGTCGTTGCCCGGATGCAGCCACAGCCGGTGGGCCGCGAAGTCGGTGACCACCACCGTGCTGGGGACCGCGAGCCGGCCCGCCGCCCGCAGGTGCCCGGCGGCCTGCGCGGCCACGTGGAACGTGGAGACCACAGCCACCGGCCGCAGGCGCCGTACGACCTCCTCCAGGCGGCGCGCCAGCAGCCACGTCAGCGGCGAGGCCGGAGGCGTCCGGCCGGAGACGAAGAAGACCCGGTAGGTCAGCGCGTACAGCCAGGGCGCCGAGCCGACGGCCCATCGGTAACCGCCGCGCAGCGCGGCCCCGAGCCTCAGCGGCAGCAGGTCGAGCACGTCGAGCACCCGCGCCCCGGCGCCCCCCGCCGCGAGCCGGGACGCCAGCTCCGCGGCGACCCGGTCATGCCCCGCGCCCATGCCGGCGCTGAGGATCAGTACCGTCCTGTCCCGCTCCGCGGTCATCGACCCCACCGCCTTCACCTACACCGTCGCCGTCGACCGTCCGCGCCGCCGTCGCCCCGGAACCCCGTCGCCATGGCCGCCCCCCTCCCCGCCGTCGTCACGCGGGCACTCCGGACGGTCGCGGGGGCGGTCGCGCACACTGGAGGGGTGACGCGTGCCGCGCTGGCGTTCGGGCTGGCCGGGGGCGCCCTGCTCCACGCCGGGCCCGCCGCGACCTGGCTGCCCGCCGTACGCCGGTGGGTGCCCGGGCTGTCGGGGGACGGCGCGCCCGGCCACGTCGCGCTGACGTTCGACGACGGCCCGGATCCCGCCTCCACGCCGCGGTTCCTCGACGAGCTGGACCGGCTCGGCTGCCGGGCGACCTTCTTCGTCCTGGGCGAGATGCTGGAACGCCATCCCGGCACGGGCCGCCGGATCGCCGAGGCCGGTCACGAGATGGCGGTCCACGGCTGGCGTCACGACCCCACCCTGCTCCGCCGTCCGGGCCGGGTCACCGCCGAGATGGGCCGGGCCGCGCGCCTCGTCACCGAGGTCACGGGGACGCGCCCGGCCTGGTACCGGCCGCCCTACGGGGTGCTGAGCGCGGAGGCCCTGATCGCGGCGCGCCGGCATGGGCTCCGCCCCGTCCTCTGGACGGCCTGGGGCCGCGACTGGACGGCGGGCGCCACCCCCGCCTCGGTCGAGGCGTCCCTCACGCCCGGCCTGCGCGGCGGCGCGACCCTGCTGCTCCATGACTGCGACCACACCTCCGCACCCGGTTCCTGGCGCTCGGCGCTGGGGGCCCTCGCGCCGGTGGTGGACCGCTGCCGGGCGGCCGGTCTCCAGGTCGGCCCGCTGGCGGAGCACGCCGTCCACTGACCGCGCCCGCCGCGGGGCGGCAGACCGTCCACTGAGCTGCATCGACGTGGCCTCCCCTGCGCAGGCCGTCCGCCGACCCGCGCCGGCTGCGTGCCCGGCCGCCGGGTACGGCGCCCCCTGCCCGCGGGTCGTGCTCACGCCCCACAGCAGGTCGTACCCCGGGGGACGGGAGGACACCGCGACGCGGGACGGCGGCAAGCTTTTACCCCCCGCCGGTACGGCCAAAGCGGCGGGAAAGGACACCATCCCCAGCATCCGAAGAGGACGACCGGCCTTTTGCCCTCCCCGGACGAACCCGCCCCCGTTGCGGCCGTCGCCGTTCCGGACCCTTACCCAGGCAAAGCCGTACGTCCCTTATGCGGTGTTTTGTAGCGACATGCGTAGGAGATCCTCCCCTCATGTCCTCCGAGGCCGCGCTCCACCACCTCGACGCGGCACCCCCGCGCCGGGAGAACTTTCCGGTGGCCTCCCTCCTGCTCCCCCGTTCCGTCCGCCGGCACCTCCTCGCGGTCTACGGCTTCGCCCGGCGGGTGGACGACATCGGCGACGAGGCCCCACCGGGCGAGCGGCGGGAGCTGCTCGACGCGGTCGACGCCGACCTGCGCCGCCTGTACGCGGGACGACCACCCCACCTCGGGGTGGTGCGCGTCCTCGCCCCCACCGTCCGGGCCTGCGCCGTCCCCGCCGAGCCGTTCCACCACCTGGTGGAGGCGAACCGCCGCGACCAGGAGGTGAGCCGGTACGAGACCTTCGCCGACCTGCTCGGCTACTGCGCCCTGTCGGCCAACCCGGTCGGGCGGATCGTCCTCCACGTCTTCGGCGCCGCGACCCCGGACCGGATCGCGCTGTCCGACCGGATCTGCTCGGCGCTCCAGATCCTCGAGCACTGCCAGGACGTCGGCGAGGACCTCGCACGCGGCCGGGTCTACCTGCCCGCGGAGGACCTGCGGCGCCTCGGCTGCGCCGAGGCGGACCTGACTGCCGTGCAAAACACCGAGCCGCTGCGCGACGTGGTCGCGCTCCAGACGCGGCGCGCCGCGCACCTGCTCGACGAGGGCGCGCCGCTGGTCGGCACGCTGCCCGGCGTCGCGCGCACGGCGGTGGCCGGATACGTCGCGGGCGGCCGGGCCGTGGTCGCGGCCCTGGAACGACACGGCCACGACGTTCTCGGGCGCGCGGTCCGGCCCCGCCGGACCGTTCTGCTGCGCGCCTGGCTGCGGATCCTCGCGAGGGGAAGGTGAGCGGGTGACGGCGACCGAGGCCTACCGGCACTGCGAGCGGATCGTCCGCCTCCGTGCGCGGAACTTCGCGTACGGCATCCGGCTGCTGCCGCCGCCGAAGCGGCGGGCGCTCAGCGCGGTCTACGCGTTCGCCCGGCGCGTCGACGACATCGGGGACGGCACGGGACCGGCGGATCGGCGGCTGGCGGCGCTGTCCGCGGCCCGCGCGCAGATCCGCGCGGCGGAGCCCGACCCCGGCGACCCGGTCCTCGTCGCGCTGCACGACGCGGCGGCCCGCTTCCCCATCCCGCTCCCCGCGTTCGAGGAGCTCATCGACGGATGCACGGCCGACGTCACCGGGGCGTCCTACGAGACCTACGACGACCTCGTGGCCTACTGCCGCGACGTCGCCGGATCGATCGGGCGGCTGTCGCTCGGCGTGTTCGGCTGCGCCGAGGAGTGCGGCGGGCGGGCCGAGCGGCTGGCGGACGCCCTCGGGGTGGCGCTCCAGCTCACCAACATCCTGCGCGACCTCGGCGAGGACCGGCTGGCCGGGCGCGTCTACCTCCCGGGCGAGGACCTGCGCCGGTTCGGGTGCATGCTCGGCCTCGACGCGGAGGGGCGCTTCACCGACCCGCCCGAGCGCCTGACGCGGCTCATCCGGTTCGAGGCCGAACGGGCGCTGACCTGGTACGCCGAGGGCATGCGGCTCATCGGCCTGCTCGACAGGCGCAGCGCCGCCTGCACCGCGGCGATGGCCGGCATCTACCGGCGACTGCTCGGCCGCATCGCCTCCGACCCGGCGGACGTGCTCGGGGGACGCCTGTCGCTCGCGCCCTGGGTCAAGGCGATGGTGGCCGCCCGCGCCGTGGCGGGAGCCGGCCGATGACGCGGCGCGACGCCTGCCCGCCGCCGGTCGCCGTCGTCGGCGGTGGGCTCGCCGGCATCGCGGCGGCCCTCGCGCTCACCGAGGCGGGCCTGCCGGTGACCGTGTACGAGGCGCGGCCACGGCTGGGCGGCGCCACGCACTCCTTCGATCGCGGCGGCCTGGTGGCCGACAACGGCCAGCACGTCTTCCTGCGCTGCTGCACGGCGTACCGCGGGCTGCTCGACCGGCTCGGCGTGTCCGGCCGGGTGCGCCTGCAGGACCGCTTCGACGTGCGGGTCCTCACGCCCGGCGGGCGGCGGGGACGGCTGCGCCGCGGACGCCTGCCCGGGCCGCTCCACCTGCTCCCCGCCCTCACGGCGTACGGGCTGCTCTCGCCGGCCGACCGGCTGCGGGCGGTCCGCGGGGCGCTCGCGCTGCGCGGGCTCGACCCGGCCGACCCGCGGCTCGACGGCATCGGGCTCGGCGCCTGGCTGGCCGAGCACGGGCAGGGACGGGCGGCCAGGGACGCCCTCTGGGACCTGTTCGCGGTGGCCGCCCTCAACATCGGCGCCGACGAGGCCGCGCTCGGCCCGGCCGCCATGGTCTTCACCACGGCCCTGCTCGGGCGGGCCGGCGCCGCAGACATCGGGGTGCCCGCCGTCCCCCTCGGCGAGCTCCACGGGACGGCCGCCCTCGCGGCGATCGAGAGGCGGGGCGGCCGGGTCCGGTTGTCGGCCAAGGTCCAGGCCGTCGGCCCGGGGCCGTGGATCGTCGTGGACGGCGCCAGGATCGCGGCGTCCGCCGTGGTCCTGGCGACGCCCCACCAGCAGGCGGCGCGGCTGGTGCCCGCGGGTGCGGCCCCCGGCCGGGACCGGTGGCGCGGGCTCGGAGCCAGCCCCATCGTCAACGTGCACGTCGTGTACGACCGGCCGGTCACGACGCTGCCGTTCGCCGCCGCGGTGGGCTCGCCGGTGCAGTGGATCTTCGACAAGACCGTGGCAGGAGGGGTGACCGGCGGGCAGTACCTCGCGGTCTCGGTGTCGGCCGCGCGGCGCTGGATCGAGGTGCCGACGTCGGAGATGCGGGAGTCGTTCGTCCCCGAGCTCGTACGGCTGCTCCCGGCCGCGCGGCGGGCCGCGGTGCGCGACTTCTTCGTCACCCGGGAGCGGCGGGCGACCTTCCGCCAGTCCCCCGGCAGCGGCGCGCTGCGGCCCGGCGCGGCCACCCGCTGGCCCGGGCTGTACCTCGCCGGCGCGTGGACCGACACGGGCTGGCCCGACACGATGGAGGGAGCCGTGCGCAGCGGCCTGGAGGCGGCCCGCCTGGCGAGGCGGCATCTGGAGCAGGCGGCGGCCGGGGAGGTCCCCGGCGCGGCCGAGGGGTGGCCGGCATGACGATCGCCAGGGACGCCGCTCCCGGCGTGCGCGAGGCGGAGGCGGCGCTGAGCGCGGCCCGCGACCACCTGCTCGGCCTCCAGTCGCCCGAAGGGTGGTGGAAGGGCGAGCTGCAGACCAACGTGACGATGGACGCCGAGGACCTGCTCCTGCGCGAGTTCCTCGGCGTGCGGACCGCGGAGGACACGGACGGGGCGGCCCGCTGGATCCGCTCCCAGCAGCGCGCCGACGGCACCTGGGCCACCTTCCACGGCGGCCCCGGTGACCTGTCCACCACGGTCGAGGCGTACGTGGCGCTGCGGCTCGCGGGCGACCCGCCGGAGGCGCCGCACATGCGCGCGGCCGCCGCCTTCGCCCGGGAGGCCGGGGGCGTCGAGGCGACGAGGGTCTTCACCCGGATCTGGCTCGCCCTGTTCGGCCAGTGGCCCTGGGACGACCTCCCGGTGCTGCCCCCGGAGATGATCCTCCTGCCGCCGTGGGTCCCGCTGAACGTGTACGACTGGGCCTGCTGGGCCCGGCAGACGATCGTGCCGCTGACCATCGTGAGCGCGCACCGGCCCGTGCGGCCGCTGCCGTTCGGCATCGCGGAGCTGCGCACCGGCCGCCGTCCCGGCCACGGCCGGCGGACGGGCTGGGACGCGGCCTTCGAGGCGCTCGACCGGGCGCTGCACCGGTACGGGCGGCGGCCGGTCCCGTGGCTGCGCCGGGCCGCGCTGCGCCGGGCGGCGGAGTGGGTCGTCGCCCGGCAGGAGGCCGACGGCTCCTGGGGCGGGATCCAGCCGCCGTGGGTCTACTCGCTCATCGCGCTCCACCTGGAGGGCCGCGGCCTGGACGACCCGGTCGTCCGCAGGGGCCTGGAGGGGCTGGAGCGCTTCACCATCCGCGACGGGAACGGCCGCAGGCTGGAGGCCTGCCAGTCCCCGGTGTGGGACACGGCCCTCGCGGTGGGGGCGCTGCTCGACGCGGGCGTGCCCGCCCGTCACCCCGCCGTCGACCGCGCCGCCACCTGGCTGCTGGGCGAGGAGATCACGGTCACCGGCGACTGGGCGGTCCGGCGGCCGGCGCTGCCTCCCGGCGGGTGGGCGTTCGAGTTCGACAACGACGGCTACCCCGACACCGACGACACGGCCGAGGTGATCCTCGCCCTCCGCCGTACGGGCCGGGCCGACGCGCGGCCGGCGATCGCCCGCGGGCTGCGGTGGATGGCGGGGATGGCGTCGCGCGACGGCGGCTTCGCCGCGTTCGACGCCGACAACACCCGCGCGCTGTGCACCCGGCTGCCGTTCTGCGACTTCGGCGCGGTCATCGACCCGCCGTCGGCCGACGTCACCGCGCACGTCGTCGAGGCGCTGGCCGCCGAGGGGCACGCCCGCTCCCCCGTCGTACGGCGGGCCGTGCTGTGGCTGCTGCGGGCCCAGGAGCAGGACGGATCGTGGTTCGGCCGGTGGGGGGCCAACCACGTGTACGGGACGGGGGCCGTGCTGCCCGCCCTCCTGGCGGCGGGGGTGCGCCCGGGGGCGGCGTGCGTGCGGCGGGGGGCGGCGTGGCTGAGGGCCCACCAGAACCCCGACGGCGGCTGGGGCGAGGACCTGCGCTCCTACCGGGACCGCCGCTGGATCGGCCAGGGCGCCTCGACCGCCTCCCAGACCGCGTGGGCGCTCATCGGGCTGCTGGCCGCCGACGGGCGGTCGCCGGCGGTGGAGCGGGGGGTGCGCTGGCTGACCGGGCACCAGCGGCCGGACGGCACCTGGGACGAGCCCCACTTCACGGGCACCGGCTTCCCGGGCGACTTCTACATCAACTACCACCTCTACCGGCTCGTCTTCCCGGTCGGCGCGCTCGGCCGGTACCTGCGCGCGGGCGAGGACGCGCCACCGTGACCGGCCTCGTCGTCTGCGTCGCGCTGGCTCTGGAGTCGCGCGCGATCCGGCGCGGCCTCGATGACGGGCCGCGGCGCTCCCCTCTGATGAGCGGGCCGCGACGCTCTCCTTCGGTGAGCGGGCCGGGGCGCTCCCCTCTGGTGGTGCGCGTGGGAATGGGACCCGTGCGGGCGGCGCGCGCGGCGGCGGCGCTGCCGCCGTTCGACGCGCTCGCCGTCGCCGGGCTCGGCGGCGCCCTCGACGACGGCCTCCGCCCGGGGGACGTCCTCGTGGCGACCGAGGTCCGCTGGGACGGCGCCGTCCTCCCCTGCCCGTACGGACCCGCGCTGGCGGCCGACCTCGCGCGGGCGGGGCTGCCCGTGCGGACCGGCCCCCTCGTGACGTCCCCGCGCGTGGTCCACGGGGCCGGGCGGCGCCGCCTCGCGGCGGAGGGCGCCCGGGCGGCCGACATGGAGAGCGGCCCGCTCGCGGCCGCCGCCGAGGGCCGTCCGTTCGCCGCCGTCCGGGTCGTGGTCGACACCCCCGCCGTCCCCCTGCTCAGCCCGGCGACCGTCCCCGGCGCGCTCGCGGCCCTGCGCGCGCTGCGCCGGATCGGTCCCGCCCTGGTCCGATGGGACGAGGCCACCAGGTCCCCGCCCGCCGAACCCGGCTCCGGCCCGGCCGGCCCGCGGCGGGCGTCCGGCGCCGGACGGGACGGGCGGGACGGCCGGGCGCGCGCGAGCGAAGGAGGACCCTGATGCCCATGCCGATCCGCCAGGCCCTACGCGTCGGCGGCTACATCCTCGGCCAGAGGATCCGCGGGCGCTCCAAGTTCCCGCTGCTCGTGGAGCTCGAGCCGCTGTTCGCCTGCAACCTGCGCTGCGCGGGCTGCGGCAAGATCCAGCACCCGGCCGACGTGCTGCGGCGGCGCATGCCGGTCGAGCAGGCCGTCGCCGCGATCGAGGAGTGCGGCGCGCCGATGGTCTCCATCGCCGGCGGCGAGCCGCTCATGCACCCGCAGATCGCCGAGCTGGTCGGGGAGCTGGTCCGGCGCAGGAAGTACGTGTTCCTGTGCACCAACGCCCTGCTCATCCCGAAGAAGATCGACCAGTTCACCCCGTCGCGCTACTTCGCGTGGACGGTGCACATCGACGGGCTGCGCGAGCGGCACGACGCCTCGGTGTGCAAGGAGGGGGTGTTCGACGAGGCGGTCGCCGCCGTGCGGGAGTGCCGGCGCCGCGGGTTCCGGGTGACGACGAACACCACCTTCTACACGACCGACAGCCCGCAGACCGTCATCGAGGTGCTCGACTACCTCAACGACGACCTGCGCGTGGACGAGATGATGATCTCTCCGGGGTACGCCTACGAGAAGGCGCCCGACCAGGACTGCTTCCTCGGCGTGCGGGAGACCCGGGAGCTGTTCCGCAAGGCCTTCGCGAACGGGAACCGCCGCCGGTGGCGGTTCAACCACTCCCCGCTCTTCCTCGACTTCCTGGAGGGGCGCGTGGACTTCCCGTGCACCGCCTGGGCCATCCCGTCGTACTCGCTGTTCGGCTGGCAGCGGCCCTGCTACCTGATGGCCGACGGCTACGCGCCGACGTACCGGGAGCTGGTCGAGGAGACCGACTGGAGCGCGTACGGCCGGGGGCGCGACCCGCGCTGCGCGAACTGCATGGCCCACTGCGGCTACGAGCCGACGGCGGTGTTCGCCACCCTGGGCTCGCTGCGCGAGTCCCTCCGGGCCCTGCGCGGCTCCTGACGGCAGGCGTATGAGGTCGCGGACTCAGGGACGGCCGAAGCGGCGCGCGAGGGCGCGGAACGTCCCGGGCGCGGCGCCCCTCAGGCGTGCGGGGACCCGCAGCCACCCGGGGACGTACACCTCGGCCCGGCCGCGCTCCACGGCGGCGACCACCGCGGCCGCCACCCTCTCGGGCGGGACGGGGGCCGGACGGCTCCGCGTGTACGGACGGCCGCGCCGCTCGAAGAACGGCGTGTCCACGACGCCGGGCAGCACGACCGTCACGCCGACGCCGCGCGCCTCGTAGCGCAGGCTCTCGGCGAAGGCGAGCAGCCCGGCCTTGGTCGCCGCGTACACCGCCTCCTCCCGCACCCCGAGCGCGCCCGCGATCGACGCGACGTACACGAGATGGCCCCGGCCGCGTTCGGCCATGGCGGGCAGCAGCAGCCGGGTGAGCCGCATCGGGGCCGTGAGGTTCACCGCGACGAGCCGCTCCAGCGTGCCGTCCGGCATGACCGTGAGCGGCCCGCTCCACCCCTCCCCCGCGTTCGCCACCAGCACGTCCACCGGCCCGGCCCGTGCGGCGAGGTCGGCGGCGTCGGCCGTCAGGTCCCCGGGGAGGGCGCGCCCGCCGGTCCGCTCGGCCACGCCGGCCAGCCGGGCGGCGTCGCGCCCCGCGAGCGCCAGGCGCGCGCCCCTGCGGGCCATCGCCTCGGCCGTGGCGGCCCCGATGCCCGACGACGCGCCCGTGACGAGCACCCGCGCCCCGGCCAGGTCCATGCCGTCCTCCTCCCCTGTCCGGCCTTACCCGGCGACGGGGGCGCCCAGAGGCGTCCGGGGCCGTTCATGGGGATCCGCGGACGCGCTCCTTGTCACACTCCGGCGGGACGAGCCCAGCCGCATGCCCCGGCAACGGACATCCCGCGCCGTCGCCCCGGGGTCACACTCGGGCGCGGCCGCCGGCGCGGCGGTGGTCGCGGGGGCTGACGCCGCGCTCCCGCTTGAAGGCGGCGCTGAGCGCGAAGGCGGTGCCGTACCCCACCTGCCGCGCCACCGCCCCGATCGTGGCGTCGGTCTCGCGGAGCAGGTCGGCCGCGAGCGCGAGCCGCCACGAGGTCAGGTACGCCATGGGCGGCTCGCCCACGAGGCCGGTGAAACGCCGGGCCAGCGCGGCGCGGGAGACGCCCGCCTCCGCCGCCAGCGCGGCCACCGTCCACGGCCGGGCGGGGTCGCGGTGCACGGCCCGCAGGGCGCGCCCCACGACGGGGTCGGCGTGCGCCCGGTACCAGGACGGCGCCTCCGCCTCCGGCCGCGCGAACCAGGCGCGGAGCACCGCGATCAGCAGCAGGTCGAGGAGCCGGTCGAGAACGGCCTCCTGGCCCGGCTCGTCCTTGACGATCTCGTCCGCCAGCAGCCCGACCAGCGGACCGTCCCACGCCTCGGCGGGCAGCACGAGCAGCGCGGGCAGCGCGCCGAGCAGGCGGCGGCTGATCTCCCCGCGCATCTGGTAGGTGCCGGTCAGCATCGTCACCGGCCCGCCGGGGTCGTTGCCCCAGGTCCGCACGCCCAGCCGCATCACGTCGCCGAGAGGCTCGCCCTCCGGCGTCGTGCAGTGCTGCCCCGGGTGGATGACCACCTGCGGCGGCGTGCCCGGGTCGTCGGCGACCGTGTACGCGTCCGGGCCGCGCAGGATCGCCACGTCCCCCGGGCCGAGCGGCACCGGCTCCGCGTCGTCCGGCAGGATCCAGGCGCCTCCGCGGACGAGGGCGACCAGCGTGAGCGGCGCCCGGTCCTCGATGCGCAGCGACCAGGGCGGGGCGAGGAGCGAGCGGAGCAGGAAGGCCCCCTCGGCCCTCGGGCCGTCCAGGAGCCGCGCGAGGGCGTCCACACACCCACCGTAGACGCTCGCGTATGTCAGCGCGATCCTCGGCCATTTCCCGTCTCGACGGCCGCCGCTTTACTGGGGACCACCGAACCACCGACGCCACGCGGACGGCGTACCACGGCCCCGCAACGCCACGAGGAGGACGAACGTGCCGGACACCCTGCGAACGGTCGCGCTGCTGGCCGCCGTGTTCACGTCGGGACTGCTAGCCGGGCTGTTCTACGCGTTCGCCTGCGCGGTCATGCCGGGGCTGCGGCGCGCGGCCGACCGGACCCTCGTGGACGCGATGCAGCGGATCAACGTCGCGATCCTGAACGGCTGGTTCGCGCTCACGTTCGCCGGGGCGCCCATCCTGACCGCCGTGACGGCGGCGCTGCACCTGGGCGGGGACGCGCGGCGGGTACTGCCGTGGGCCGGGGCCGCCCTGCTCTTCCACTGCGCCGCGCTCGCGGTGACCTTCGCGATCAACATTCCGCTCAACAACGCGCTCGACGCCGCCGGAGAGCCGGACCGCCTCGCCGATCCGCGCCTCGTCCGGGACCGGTTCGAGGCCCTCTGGGTGCGGTGGAACCTGGTGCGGGCGGCCGCCTCGGCCGCCGCGTTCGGGTGCCTCGCCTGGGCCCTTCTCGTCTGAGCCGGCGACTCGGCCGGGAGCCTGAGAAAGATCACACCCGAAAAGCGAAATAGAGCAAACCGGGAGAAACATCCTCTAGCCGATCAACGAATAATGAGGCGTGCCGCCCTTGGCCCGACAGACACCGGGCACCGGTGCACGCCCGGCCGGCCGCGGCGCGACGACTTGCATCCGTGGGATCGAGGTTCTCGCATGGCGACCGAAGCCGCATCGTCGACGCCCTCCCGGACGTGGATGTCCGCGCTCAACACCCGCTACCACCGCGCCGCGCTGGGCGTCTTCGCCTTCATCGTCGTGGCCCACTGGGCCGAGCACATCGCCCAGGCCATCCAGGTGTACGTCCTCGGCTGGCCGCTCCCGCAGGCGCGCGGCGTCCTGGGGCTTCCGTTCCCGTGGCTGGTCACGTCGGAGTGGATGCACTACGGCTACGCCCTGCTCATGCTGATCGGGCTTCTCACGCTGCGGCGCGGCTTCACCGGCAGGGCGCGGGTGTGGTGGAACGTGTCGCTCGGGATCCAGGTGTGGCACCACTTCGAGCACCTGCTCCTGCTCCTGCAGGCCATGACGGGCGACCACCTGCTCGGGCGGCCGGTGCCCACGAGCATCATCCAGCTCCTGGTGCCGCGGATGGAGCTGCACCTCTTCTACAACACCATCGTGACCATCCCCATGGTCGTCGCCATGATCCTGCACCGGCGGCCGAGCCGCGCCGAACGGGCGCTGATGGTGTGCACCTGCGCGGCCCCCGTCGCCGCCACCGCCGCCGCGGCCGCCGCCGCGTGATGGCGCAGGAACCGCCCGCCGGGCGCCGGCGCTCCCCGGGCTTCACCGCGGTGCTGACCCTCATCGGGCTGTTCCTTCTGTACCTGGCCGTGCCCAGCGTCGGGCCGGCGGTGCGGGCCGCCCGCGCGGACGGGATCCCCGGCACCTTCACCGCCACCCGGCTCGACTGCGTGGAGCACCCGGGGCACGAGGCCTGCACCTGGTCCGGCGACTTCCGCTCCGACGACGGCACGGTCCTCCGCGCCGGCGTCGCCCTGTACGGGGCCGACCGCGACTACCTGCGGACCGGGCAGCGCACCAGGGCCGTGGACGTCGGGCGGCCCAGCCGCGTCTACGGTCCCGGCGGCTCGATGGAGTGGGTGTTCACCGCCCTGCTGCTCCTCGCCGGGCTCGGCCTCCTGGCCTTCCTGTACGTCCGGCCGCTGCTGCGCCTGGCGGCCGCCCGGCCCCGGGCGAGCGCACCGGTCTCCGGTCCTCACCCGGGTGCGGAGGCCCGCTCGCGCTAGGCCGCCTCCCGGCAGGGCCGCGTTCCACCTCGCCGTACGCACCACGGCATCGCTCCCGCCTCCCGCCGAGGCCGGGGCGGCGCCGGGCGCGAGCGTGCGCGCACGCCGTCCGAGAGGCCCGCCATGCTGCCACCGACCATCATGATCGTGGGCGACTCGATCAGCCAGGGGCTGGAGGGCGACTACACCTGGCGCTACCGGCTGGCCCGGCACTTCGACGCCCACGGGGTGGCGGCGCGCTTCGTCGGCCCCTGGACGGGCACCGCGACGCTGCCCGTCCGCCAGCCGCCCGGCTACCCGGCGCGGGCCGCGGAACCGGGCTGCGAGGGCCGCTACCGTCCCGGGATCAGCTTCCCCGGGAGCAGGCACTACGCCCGCTGGGGACGGCTGCTCGCCGAGGCCAAGGACGGCATCGGGGCCGCCGTCGCCGCCCACCGGCCCGAGTACCTGATGGTCGGGCTCGGCTTCAACGACCTCGCCTGGGGGGTGTCCGGCCCCGACCGCCTCCTCGCCGACGTCGGGACGTTCGTCCGGGAGGCGCGGGCGGCCGACCCCCGTCTGCGGTTCCTCGTCGCCGACGTCGTCCACCGCACCCCGCTCGGCCACAGCCCGGACCTGCCGCGCGTCACCGCGTCGTACAACGAGCGCCTGCCCGACCTCCTTGACCGGCTGTCCACGGCCTCCTCCCCGATCATGCCCGTCGGCCTGGCGGGGGTGTACGACCCCCGGCACGACGCCTACGACGGGCTCCACCCCAACAGCGTCGGGGAGTTCAGGATCGCCAGGGCGTTCGCCGGCGCGTTCTCGGCGGCGTTCGCCGGCGGCCGGCTGGACTTCGCCGCCCCGATCCCCCGGACGCCCGACCCGCTGCCGATCCGGCCGGCCCGGGGCCTCACCGTCCGTCCGTACGGCCGGGGCGTGCGGATCTCCTGGACACCGGTGTTCGGCGCGAGCGGGTACTGGCTCCACCTGCGCGACACGGGGTCCGGGGAGCCGTTCCGGCGCTCCGAGCTGCCCGTCGCCGCCACGAGCTGCGATCTGAGCCCGGAACCCGGGCGCGCCTACGAGGTGGCCGTCAGCGCCGCCAGGGGGCCGCAGGAGACGGCCCCCACGGGTCCCGTGGCGTTCACCCTCGGCGCGCCGCTCCTGGCCTCCGGCCTCCCCTCGTCGTGAGTTCCGATTGACATGCAGCCGTTTGGCTGCCTATCGTTTCAGGCAGCCAAACGGCTGCATATTCGGACCACGGACAGGGAGCAACGGAGATGGCCGACGACGCCTTCGTCTACACGACCTACATCGGCACCAGCCCGGAGCGGCTGTGGCGGGCCCTCACCGATCCGGCGTTCACCCGCCGCTACTGGGGGGCGACGTTCGACACCGACTGGGCGCCCGGCTCGCCGATGGTCTGGCACTACGCCGGCGCGACGGCGACGGGCCCGGAGCAGGTGGTCCTGGAGAGCTACCCCTACCGGCGGCTCGCCTACACCTGGCACACGTTCACCCCCGAGATGGGGGCCGCCACCGGCATGGACGAGGAGACCCTGGCCCGGCTGACCGCGGAGCCGCGGTCGAAGGTGACGTTCGACATCGAGCCCGTCGAGGAAGGGGTCAGGCTCACCGTCGTCCACGACGGCTTCGAGCCCGGCGGCGCCCTGCTGGCCGGCATCGGCGAGGGCTGGCCGCGGATCCTCTCCGCACTGAAGACCCTCCTGGAGACCGGCGACGAGGCCCTCGAAGCCGCCGCGCGCTGACGCCCCCGATTCGACGGCCCGATCCCGTGTCGCCGGTCCCCCCGGCGGGACGACGCGGGGTCAGTCCGCGGCGGCGATGCCGGCGAGCAGGTCGACCAGCCGCCCGGGGGCCGACACCATCGGCCAGTGGCCGGCGTCGATCGTGTGGAAGGTCCAGGAGGGGGCGGCGCGCAGCGCCGTGACGTCGGCCGAGACCCGGCCGCCGAAGTGCTCCCTCTCGCAGATGACGTACGTGGCCCGCTGCTGGGCCAGCGGACGGGTGAGGACGGCGGGCTCGGCGATCGTACGTCCCGGGTGGCCCACGAAGCGCTCGGCGAGCCAGCGGGCCTGCCGCGGGGAGAGGTCCTGGCCGTCGGCCACCACCGACGGGTCGGGGGCCGGCCAGCGGCCCCGGTTGTCCTCGATGAGCCGGAGCTCGTCGGCCCGCAGCCGCTCCGGGAAGGCGTGCAGCATCGACCTGCCGTCGTGGGGCAGGAAGCCCTCGACGAAGACGGTGTGGGCCACCCGCTCGGGGGTCCGGTCGGCCACCTGGCCGGCGACGATGCCGGAGTAGCTGTGCGCGACGAGGACGGCGCCGGTCAGGTCCTCGGCGGCGAGGAAGTCCAGCACGTCGTCGACGTGCGTGCCGAGGCCGACGGCGGACACGTCCCCGTCAGCGCTGCCGAGGCCCGACAGCGTGACCGGCAGCGCGCGGTGGCCGAGCCGGCGAAGGCCGCGGGTGACGGGCTCCCAGATCCACGCGCCCGTCCAGGGGCCGGGGATCAGGACGATGGGCTTGTTCACGGAAGGTCATTCCTCTCCTTCACGGCTCGGACGACCCCGGAGGGGGTCGCGCCGGGCCGCCTTGTGCCCGAGGCGGACGACGAGGCTTCCCGCGCGGCTCCCACAGCCATTCAGCCGTCCCGCGCGGGGGCTCGTCAACGTGCGTCACGCGGCGGCGGGCAGCGTGTACGCGTGGGAGACCTCGACGAGGTCGGGGGCGTGCGACTCCGAGAGGGTGATCACCTGTGCGCCGGAGACCACGGCCACGGCGCCGACGTACCCGGGGCCGGGGTCGAGCGTGCGCAGCCGGACGCTCTCGGGCGGGACGTCCAGCGGCCAGCCGAGCAGCGCGGGCGCCTCGTCCGGGCCGCTGACCAGGACCTCGTCCGGCGGGATCCGCAGCCCGTGACCGGTGGCCTTGAGCACGGCCTCCTTGCGGACCCACACGCGCGCGAAGGCGGCGTGCCGGTCGTACGCGGGGACCGCGTCGAGGAGCTCCAGCTCGGACGGCGACAGCGCGCACTCGGCCAGCTCGTCGACCGGGGCGGCCGGCACCTCCTCCACGTCGACCCCGAGGGGTCCGGCGGTCGTGACGCCCACGACCACCCGGTTCCCCGAGTGGGACACCGAAACGTGCAGGGGGACGCCGCCCGTCCGCACGTACGGCTTGCCGTGGGGCTTGGGGCAGTCCGGGCACCGGCGTTCGATCTGGACGTCCTCGGGGGACGTGCCCAGCTGCGTGGCTGCCACGGTGCGCAGGAGCCACGAGCCGGTGAGGAACCGTCTTCGGTCCTGCTCCCGGTGGAAGCGGGCCGCCCGGTCGAGCTCGGGCTCGCTGAGGACGCTGGTCAGCGTCTCGACGGTCTGCTGCCACGGGTCGGCCCACCACACGCGGCACTCCGCCGTCTTCAGGATGGTGGCGATCATCGGTGCTCCTCCTTCTCGTGCGGGACGGGCGGCTTTCTGTCGGGGGGTTTGGTATCGAGGGGGTCGGCGTCGGGGCGTCTGTCGGCGGGGGTCTCGTCGGGGGGCCTTGTGTCAGGAGGCCTCGCGTCGGGGGGCCTCGTGTCGGGGGGGCCGGTGAGCGTGCGGCAGGCCGCCAGCCGCCAGTGGCTGACCTCCGGATTGGTGAGGATCTCGGCCATCTCGGCGCCGATCTCGGCACCGGTGACGTCCTCGTCGGTCTGGACGCGGATGATGATGTCCCCGGTGGCCTGCGTGAGGTCGGCGCGCCATCTCCGGGGCAGCAGCGCCATGATCCGGATTCCGTCGATCGGCGAGTTGGGCGGCGCGTGGCCGGCCGTGCGGCGCATCGTCAACTGAACAAGCATCGGTCGTCGCCTTCGGACTCAGTCCCAGGTGGTGCCGTCGGTGTGAGCGACGGAGTCCCAGGTCGTGCCGTCCGTGGTCCCAGCCGAGTCCCACGTCGTGCCGTCGTCCGTGGCGGGCGCCGCGTCCCAGGTCGTCCCGTCGGCCGTGGCCGGGGCCGAGTCCCATGTCGTGCCGGCGGCCACCGCCCGCGGGGAGTCCCATGTGGTGCCGCCCGCGGCGACCTCGTAGCCGGCCAGCCCTGCGGCGCAGGCGAGGGCGCCGGAGACAATCGCGAGCGACCACTTGGCGAAACGGGGGGAATTCACGGGGGAGGCAATCCGGCTGTTCATTTCATTTACTCTTTTCGGTGAGCGGTGGATTTGTTCTCGCACAACCAACTCTGCGCTTTCCACAGCTCGACAACCAGGCGAAACGGCGGCAGCAAGTTGCCTCGCCGCGACAGCTTCCTGCCATGCCCTCCAGGAGTGCCCGGCCCGCGTCCGCATCCTGTCATGCTCGCTGACCTGGCACTTTGCTATTTGCAGCCACTACGGGCCGGGGACGACACCATCCGGCCACCCGGAGAAATGACACCAAGAATGGCGCCGGCGAATAAGAGGAAAAGAAACATAACAATTGCGCGGCGCAGCGGACGTCAAGAGGCCCGACGTCGTGTCAATTGGCCATGCGAAAGGGCCGGAGGCGTCCCGGGTGGTGGCGCGGGGCGCCGGATGGCAGACTTCTTGGGTGTTTCCTCGGCGCCCGTTCGTCCTTTCCGGCCCGCGTGTCCGTCTGGAGCCGCTGTCCCCCGACCACGCGGAGGGACTGTGGGCCGCGGCGGACGACGAGGTCTTCGCCACCTTGCCGTACGACCGGCCGCCGACCGTGCAGGCCATGGGCGAGTGGATCCGTGCGGCGCTGAGCCGCGAGGCGGTGCGGCTGCCGTTCGCGGTGGTGGCCGGCCGGGAGGTGGCCGGGACCACGTCGTACTGGTATCCGGACGACGTGCGCCGGCAGGTCGAGATCGGATCCACCTGGCTCGGACGGGCGTGGTGGGGTGCGGGAATCAACCGGGAGGCCAAGCGGCTCCTGCTGGAGCACGCCTTCACCGAGCTGGCCTGCGAGAAGGTGGTGTTCCGCACGGCCCCCGACAACGTCCGGTCCCAGCAGGCGCTGCACCGTCTGGGGGCGGTGCGGGACGGGCTGGTCCGCCGCGACTGGCCGCGCGGGGACGGCACCTGGCGCGACAGCGTCTACTACTCGATCCTGCGCAGCGAGTGGACCGCCGGCTGACACCGGGGAGGCGGCCCCACAGCCGGAAAGTTCTGGAAGAAATCCCGGAGGCGTGTCGGATCGGGGCGGTGGTGTTCGTAGCAGGGGTGAGGCCGCCACAAGGCGGGCGCGACCGGCTTCCCGCGAGGAGACACCATGACTGCCACCTACACCTTCGACATCTTCTCCACTCTCGACGGCTACGCCAACCACAAGGGCGACTGGGGCGGCTACTGGGGCAAGCAGGGCCCCGAATTCCTGGAGTACCGCGCCGCCGCCTACCGCGGCCCGCTGCGCATGGTGCTCGGGGCCACGACCTACTCGTCGAACGCGCCGTTCCTCGACGCGGGCCTCGACCGCGGCCTGTTCGACGCGTGGATCACGCGCATGTTCGACTCCCCGGTCACGGTGCTCTCCAGCCGGCTGACCGAGCCGCTCGCGTGGCCGGACACGACCATCGAGTCCGGAGACCCCGTCGAGGTGGTCACGCGCCTCAAGGCCGAGTCGGATGTGCCGCTGCGCTCCCACGGCAGCCTGACGCTCAACCGGGCGCTGCTGAACGCCGGCCTGATCGACATCATCGAGGTGACGGTATTCCCGGTCATCTCCGGGACGACCGGCGTGGACCGGATCTTCGACGGTGCCGACGACTTCGACCTGGAGCTGCTCGAGGCCCGGACCTTCGACGGCCACACGCAGGTGCTGACCTATCGGCCGACCCGGCGCAGGTGATCGGCGACGGCGGCGTCGAGCCCCGCCGGCCGCTCGGCACGGTGAGCGTTTCCGGTCACACCTCTAGCTGATGGTCCGGAGCCCGGACCACATCGAGGTCCACGGCGCCTTCAGACCGGTGCAGACCGAGACGGCCTTGCCTTGCTCCCCGTTCTGGATGCCCAGCCCGTTGTCGATTCTGGCCACGTCGTGGCAGCCGATGAAGAACCTGCTCCAGTCAGCCGGCCGCCAGTCGCCGACGTGCACGATGACGGTGCGCCGGGCCGGTGGCGGCCCCCACGCCCAGTACGCGTTGTGGCCGGAATAGACGGGCGGCAGCCCAGACCCAAGCAGGACGAGCGCGCTCGCCTCGCTGTAGTCGTAGTCAGGATCACCGCTCGGGCACGCTCGGCCTCCGGCAGGGCGGCCACCACCCCTGCGACCGTGGAGACATATGCCGGCCGCGGTGGGCAGCGAACTGGCGGCGTACGCGGTGAGGGGCAGGACCGGCAGCGTCAGGTACCCGATGAGCACACCGGACATCGCCGCCGCGACGGCGAAGCCCGCCCCCTTGAGACGGGCGTGTCCACGCGCGAGCCAGCGGTCGACGACGATCGAGCCTGCCGCCATGAACACGGCCACGCCGCCGATCGCGTAGTAGGCCTTTCCGCCGGTCACGGCGGCGAGCGCGAGCGCGAGCAGACCGGCGACGCCGATCGCCCGCCATCGGGCCGCGTCCCTCGAACGAAAGACCCAGGCCACACCGGCGGCGCTCACGACGAAGAGGAGCGGCCCGGTGAAGAGCCAGAGCAGCGGCACGATCTGGGCACGGTTGTCCGCCGCGTACCCGGCGATGCGTGAGGCCATGGTGAGCTGGGGCCAGCCGTTCGTCGCCTGCCAGGCGAGGTTCGGCGCCCACAGCAGCAGGGCGATCCCTGTCGCCGCCCAGGGCCACGGCGAGCGGACGACGTCCCACCGTCGCGTGAGGACGAGTCCCATCGCCAGCCCCGCGGCCAGGAACAACAGCGTGTCCTTGTTCTCGAGTCCTGTCCCGGCGGCCAGGCCCACCACCAGCCACAGGCGCCGGTCGGCACCGGCGAGAAGCCGCACGATCAGCCACAGGATGAGCGCCTAGGCGAGCAGGTCGGCCGTGGTGGTGGTGTCGAGGTGGCCGGCGGCGAGGTACCCGGACACGGCGGCCGTGACGGCCGCCAGGATCTGGGCCCGGCGGGATCCGCCAAGGTCGCGAGCGATGAGGGCGACGAGGACGACGAGGACGACGACGAGCGTTGTCTCCAGGGCCGGCAGCACCCGGACCGCGGTCGGCGAGACTCCCAGCAGGCCGACCGAGGCGGCGGACAGGAGCGGGGTCAGCGGCGGCTGGTCGACGTAGCCGAAGGCGGGATGCCGGCCCGCCACCACGTAGTACATCTCGTCGCCATGGAGACCGTAGGCGGCCGAGAGCGTCAGGAGCAGGGTGAGCACCAGGCCGGCCACCAGGACCACCGGCCAGGGAGGGCACGGGATCGGGTGCGCCATGGGCCGACGGCTCCCGCGCCCTGCTCGGCTATCTCGAGGAGGCCGACCGTTGGACCGACAACCCCGTGGTCGGGCTGTAGGGCCCATGGGGGCGCTCAGATACGAAAAGGGTTCACGTCCGCCCGTCGGGGCGGCCGTGAACCCTTCGGCCCGCCGTTGCCGCAGCGAACCCCTCGCTTGCTCTGGTGCGGTTCCACGTGTCAGTTCGGAAGTCTCACCAGCTCATCGACGCTGTCAGCACGTACCCCTGGTACATGCATTTAGCGTCGCTTCTCATTGAACAGGAACAAATCGGACACTGGCGACAGCCGAGTCAGATTTGAACGCCGAGGGACCGTCATGGACGACACCATACGGATGGGAACAGCTGTGAACACCTGGGAACGCCGCCGAGCGAAGAGGGCGGAGTGGCCGAAAGCGAAGACCACCATCCGGACGAGGGAACAGGTCATCATGGTTTCAGCGGATCACGTCCGCCACGCCCTCAATGCCGGTAGTTGCCGCTGCCGGGAGGGGTGGTGACGTTCTGGGCCGCATGTCAGGTTCCGCGTGTCACGTTCGAAAGGCGGAGCGCTCTTGCCCTCCATCAAGATCAACCCCTCCATCGAGATCGACGTTCCCTCGCTGGACAACCGTGTCGTTGTCCCGCTGCTCGTCCTGGTCATCATCTTCGTGTTCCTCTTCGTGCTCCTCCAGTACGGCTACACCCCGAAGGATGTCCTGCTTCTGGCGGGTGGGGGATGCGCGGTCGCCGCCACCACCGCCGAGCGGCTCCTGCCACGCGCCTCGGGGGCGTGACAGGATGGCCGACGACTCTTTTCCAGAGCCGCTCCCTCATAAGAGGGCGATTCTTCGCCAGGTTCGCGACATCCAGAAGTACGTGCGCCCTATGCCCATGGCGTGGCAGGACTTCTACCAGGCTCTGATCAACGCCATCCTCGTGAACCTGAACCACTCGGGACACGAGGATGCAACGAGAAACATGCTCGACTATCTCGCGGACGTCGTGCGGTACCGCCGGCAGCCCGTGTCCGGTTTCGTCAAGGACGTCATGCTGCTGCCAGGAGCCGATCGCAACCTGCTCCAGAACCTCTGGAGGCGGGCGTCGGCGGAGCCGATCGCCGGTTCGCCGAGTGTCGCGTCCGCCCTCGAGGAGGTCGTTGCAGCCCGTCCTGCTGGGACGGCGGAGTCCTCGCCAACGAAGCCGGCCCTGCGGCGTCGTCGGGTGCAGATTCCCAGGCAGGTCGAGGATGTGGACGGGTACGGGCTCAAGCCTGACCCGCTGACCGCGCAGACGCCCGGCGAGCTGGTCGACCGGATGCGGCGCTACCGGATCTGGGCGGGAGATCTCGCGCTGCGGGAACTGGTCCGCCGGGCGAACGGCGCGTTCGCGCTCAGCACGCTGAGCAAGACCCTGAGGGAGGACAAGCTGCCGCCGCTGGAGCTGCTGCTTTCATTCATTAGGGCCTGCGGCGGAAGTGACGACGACGTTCAGCGGTGGGGCACCGCCTGGCGGCAGATCCGCATGCCGCAGCCGTGCGCTGAGCTGGCCCGGCCGCTATCACCGGTCACCCGGCTGCCCCGCGCTCGCACCGCGGGCTGACGCCGAACACGGGCCGTACGCCTCTTGTCCGAGCGCGAGAGGCGTGCGGCCCTCATCGCCCTCCGGCTCCCGCCGCCCGCATGGCCCGCAGCGCGTCCGCGAGACCAAAGGAGCAGGACCCGCTTCTCATCACGATTGCTCATCGCCGCCCGCGACCGTCTGGCAGAGGAAGAACGGACGGATCACGGTGGAGGGCGTTCAGATCCGGCTCGCTGGGAAGGAAGGGAGCCCATCTGTGCCAGGACCTCGTGCCTATACGAACGCAACCAGGGCAGCGCTGATCCACCTCAGTGGGGGTCTTTGCTACTGGCCCGGTTGCCCTGAACCCGTCCTGCACTTCCGTGAAGGGCGCTTTTTTCTCGCCGTCGAGTACGCCCATATTCGGGCTGCTGAGTCTGGCGGCCCTCGCTACGACCCCACGATGACGGATGACAAGAGGCGCGCAGTCGAGAATCTGATCCTGTTCTGCGATGAGCACCACGAACTCGTTGATGAGTCCCCCAAGGTCTACACCGTGCAGACTCTTCTGCGGTGGAAGGCGCAGCGGGAGGCCAAGCCTCGCGAGGCGCTTGAACGGCTACGCGAGGTCACTCCTGCAAGCCTCAAACGTGTTGTCGCCGACAGCCTCGAAGAACACGACGCCAAGATGCTTCAGGCCATCGACAGACTTACAGAGACAGACCAGGAAGCGGCCGCGCTCATGCGAAGCCTGATAGACGAGCTCACTGAGGCCTACAGCCGCCTCAACCGTCGGGTCGATGTGGACACGATCAACGAGTTCACCATTGCAACCCGCAGGCTGGATCGGATGGAAGGCACCCTGCACGCCTTCATCGAGGCCACTTACCGGCTCCGATGGCGCGACCGCTTCAAGGGCAGCTATGAAGATGAGCCGGACTACTGAGCCGCCTGTCGGGCGCTGTCCGTCATCGTCACGTTGTGATCGCCGCGGAGGCGCGGTGCCAGTGCGGCGATCGCCGTCCGGCCGGGGCCGGGAGGCGGCCGCCGCCTCCCACAGCGGCGGCATGGGGAAAGGCGGGGGCCGGGGCCGCGTTGCCGGTCCGGCCTGGTTGGATACGGCCGTGATCGTACGTGAGGCACGGCCGGACGAGATGGACCAGGTCGGGCGGCTGCGGGTGGCGGCCTACGAGGCGGAGGACCTGCTCGCGGCCAACCCGGCCTACGCCGAGACCCTGCGGCTGCTCGGCACGCGGGGCGACGGGGAGGTGCTCGTCGCGGTCGAGGACGGCCGGGCGGTGGGCACGGCGATGCTGCAGCTGTGGGGGCCCGGCTGCGAGGTCGCCCGTGAGGCCGGCGAGGCGGAGATGCGCGCGCTGGCGGTCGATCCGGCGGCGCGCGGCCGGGGCGTGGGCGGGGCGCTGGTCGAGGCGGTCGCCGGCCTGGCGGCGTCCCGGGGCGCACGACGGCTCGTCCTGTCCACCCAGCCCAGGATGACATCCGCCCAGCGCCTCTACCTGGCGAAGGGGTTCGACCGCCTGCCGGAGCGCGACTGGACCCCCGTCCCCGGGCTCACGCTGCTCGCCTTCGGCAAAGCGGTGACCGCCGGTCGCTGAGCCCCCGCGCCGTGGACCAGGCGACCCCGTCAGCCCGCCCCGTGGAGCCAGGGCGGGCCGGGCGCTTCGACGGCGCGGCCACGACCACCGGCCGCGACAGCGCCGCCGGCGGGAACGCCGCGCACGTACGGGGACGCCCTACAGCGGGACGTTGCCGTGCTTGCGCTGCACGGCCGGGCGGCGCTTGTCACGGAGCATGGCGAGGCCACGGGCGAGCGCCGATCGCGTGTGGGCGGGGTCGATGACGTCGTCCACGAGCCCGCGCTCGGCGGCGTAGTGGGGGTGGACGAGCTGCCTCGAGTACTCGGCCACCAGTTCGGCCCGGAGGGCGGCGGGGTCGGCGGCGGACGCGAGCTCGCGCCGGTGGATCACGTTCACCGCGCCCTCGGCGCCCATGACCGCGATCTCGTTGGTCGGCCAGGCCAGCGACAGGTCGGTGCCGATCGAACGGGAGTCCATCACGATGTACGCCCCGCCGTACGCCTTGCGGAGGATGACCTGCACCCGGGGCACGGTCGCCTCGCAGTACGCGTACAGCAGCTTGGCGCCGTGCCGGATGATGCCGGCGTACTCCTGGTCGGTTCCGGGGAGGAAGCCGGGCACGTCGACGAGCGTGACGAGCGGGATGCTGAAGGCATCGCAGAAACGGACGAACCTGGCGGCCTTCTGCGACGCGGCCACGTCGAGCACACCCGCGAGCACGAGGGGCTGGTTGGCCACGACGCCGACCACCTCGCCGTCGATCCGGGCGAGCGCGCAGATGACGTTCCCCGCCCAGCCCTCGTGCAACTCCATGAACTCGCCGTCGTCGACCACCTCGGCGAGGACCTGCCGCATGTCGTACGGCTTGTTCGGCTCGACCGGGACGATCTCGGCCAGGCGCGGGCGCAGGTCGGACGCCGCGTCGCGGGAGGGTCCGCGCGGCGGCAGTTCGAGGTTGTTGGCCGGCAGCATCGAGACGAGGTAGCGCACGTCCTCCAGGCATGTCTCCTCGTCGTCGTGCACGAACGTGGCGATGCCGGAGCGGGTGCCGTGGACCTGGGCGCCGCCCAGCTCGTCGTGCGTGACGCGCTGGCCGCTGACGGCCTCCACGACGTCCGGGCCGGTGAGGTAGAGCTGGGCGGCGTCGCGCACCATGAACGTGAAGTCGGCCAGCGCCGTGGAGTAGGCCGCTCCCCCGGCGCAGGGCCCGAGGACCACGCTGATCTGCGGGATCACCCCGGACGCCTGGACGTTGCGCTGGAAGATGCCGCCGTACCCGTTGAGCGACATCACCCCCTCCTGGATCCGCGCGCCACCGCTGTCGTTGATGCCGATGAACGGCGAGCCGGTGGAGACGGCGAGGTCCATCACCTTCTGGATCTTCACGGCGTGGGCCTCGCCCAGGGAGCCGCCGAAGATGGTGAAGTCCTGCGCGTAGACGAACACCCTGCGGCCGTGGATCGTCCCGGATCCGGTGACGACGCCGTCGGTGTGCGGGCGGCGCCGCTCCATGCCGAGGCCGTGGGCCTGGTGCCGCCGGTACATGTCGATCTCGACGAACGACCCCTCGTCGAGCAGCAGCGCGAGCCGCTCCCTGGCCGTCCGCTTGCCGAGGGCGTGCTGGCGGTCGACCGCGGCGCGCGTCCCGGCCACGATCTCGTCGCGCAGGGCGTCGCGCCGTTCCCGCAGCGTCCGCATGGACGGGGACGGCGGCGGAGCCTGCGGCGCGGTCTGCGGCGTGGCCCGCGGTGCGGTCTGCGGACCCGCCGGGACGGGAACGGCGGGTGGCGCGGGCGGGGCCGGCGCGGCGACGCGGCCGGCCGGGGCGCCCCGCTCCGGGTCGCGCCGCCGCGGCACGGTCACCACCACGGGGTCGATGTTCGTGATCGTCATCAGCGCTCCTCGGCGTCGAGGTCGTCAATATGTCGGGCGGTTCGTGAAGGGTCTCGTTCGTACGGGGTGCGGACGGCGGCGCCGGGCCTCCGGCCGCAGGTCGTCCGGCGCGTCATCGGGCGGGCTCGGACGGGGAGCCCATCCGGGCGATCCCGGCCTGACGGGCCGACAGGTGACCGCGGTCGTGCAGCCACCGGACGGTGTCGGCGACGGTCTCGGCGAGCGGCCGGGCGGCGATGCCGCCGGTGTCGGCCGTCTCCGACGGGCGGGTGTCGCAGGCACAGGTGTAGATGCCGCCGTATTCGGCCGGGATGTGCCACGGCCACACCCGCTGCAGGAGGTCGGCTGCGCGCCCGACGGGGAGCATCGCCCGGGCCGGGAGGAACGCCGCAGGGAGCGCCCGGCCGGTCACCTCACGCAGCGTCTCCATGTAATCGCGGGTCGGCACGTGCCGCCCGGGCCCGAAGTGGCGTCCGGATCCTGCCACAGGCGAGGTGAGGACGCGCGCGTGCAACGCGGCCGTGTCCCGGACATCTCCGACGGGGAAGCCTCCCGAAGGCCACAGCGGCATCAGGCCGCGGAGCGCGTCGCGGAGACGGGCGTTCTGGTCCCCCAGGTGGGGGTCGTCCGGGCCGAGCAGCGCGGGCGGGTAGGTGATGACCACCGGCGCGCCCTCCTCCTGGTGGCGCCGGGCGACCGACTCGGCCGCGGCCTTGGTCGCCATGTAGGTCTCCTTGGGACGGCCGATGGGCGACCGCTCGTCGATTACCTGTCCGGGTGCGGGGAAGAGCGCCACCATGGTGGAGACATGAACGACGGGGTCGGCGCCGGCCCGCAGCGCGGCGTCCAGCACGATGCGGGTGCCTCGCTCGTTGACCTCGCGCATGCGGGCGTGCCGGCGGCTGTCGAAGGAGTAGACGGACGCGGCGTGCAGCGCGGCGTCCGCGCCGCGCATCGCCTCGGCGACGGAGGCGGCGTCGGTGACGTCGCCCCGCACCACCTCGACCGCGTCGGATTGGACCCCCAAAGGGGCCAGGGCGGGCTCGACCCTCGAAGGGTCGCGGACGAGCAGACGGGCCCGGTGGCCCGCGCGCACGAGGGCCGCGACGGAATGCGCGCCGACGAATCCGGTGCCACCGGTAATGCTCACCAGCATCGACATCTCCTCCAATACCCACTCCAGTCAAAGGCGGCCGCGTCGGCGCTGTCACCTTCTTGTGTGCCATCGCCCGGCCCCGTAGAAGCGCCGCGACGATGGCAGGAAGCTGTCGCCGCCCGGCAGCATGCTGCCGCCGTTTTATCTGGTTGCGGAGCCGCGAAAACCGCAGAGTTGGTTGTGCGAGAACAAAACACAACGACTCAGCGAAAAGGCGAAAAGAAATGAACACTCAGATTGTCACCCGGACCGTTTCCCCCCGCATTTCGGCCCGTTTCGTCAAGTGGTCGGTGGCCATCGCGTCCGGCGCCCTCGCCTGCGCGGTGGGGGTGGGCGGCTACCAGGCCGCGGCGGGCGGGACCACCTGGGACGCCCCACGCATCGTGGCCGCCGGCACGGACGGCACCACCTGGGACTCCGCCCCGGCGACCACGGACGGCACCACCTGGGACTCCGCCCCGGCCACGACCGACGGCACCACCTGGGACTAGGACACATCGCCGGAGGCGTGGAATCGCCGGATCGGCGGACAAAGGATCGGAAAAACGAGAAACGCCCCGCCACAGGGCGTCGAGAAACAGAAGAAAAGGCACGAAGAAAAGGCACGACCGCCGGGACGCCGGCGAAGAGGAAAAAGAAAAATCCTGGGCCCAGGAGAATGCGCGACCGGCTTGGCAGGCACCCGCGAGGCGGGCCCCCCGGACACCGCGCGAAACATCCCGAAGCACCCCGTGCAGCAGGCTCCAGCGCCACGGTGAAGCAGCCCGTGAAGCAGCCCGCGCATGACAGCCGCAGGCGCACCGCGCTGACGCATCCCGAAGCATCTCGCGGCACCCCCGTGCAGCAGGCCGCAGCGCCCGCGCCCCGGTGAAGCAGCCCGCGAAACAGCTCGCGCATGACAGCCGCAGGCAGCGCTGCATCAGCGTGGCGACGGCGCGTATCCGACCGCGATGCCGCGGCCGGGCGTGAGTTCGGCGTGCACCCGGCGGCCGCCGTAGACGCCGCGAGGGGCGGTGTGGACCTCGCGGATCATGTCAGTGAGCCAGGCATGGGATTGAACGATCCCTCCCCCGGGATGGACACTCGTGGCAGGCTTTACCCCCGAGGAGATCCGATGCTCGCAGAGGCTCTGTCCGCCCTGGCCGCCACCGCGGCCACCACCCTGGTGGGCGCGATGGCCACAGACGGATGGGAGAGCGCCAAGTCGGGCTTCTCCCGTCTGTTCTCCAGGCGCGGCCAGGCCGAACTGGACAGGATCGATGCCCAGCTCGACACCAACGCGGACCGGGTGGCGCGGAAGGACGAAGACCGGGTCCGCCAGGCGCTGATCGGCGTGTGGCAGCTGGAGGTCGAGGATCTGCTCGAAGAGCATCCGGAGCTGGCGGGCGAGCTGCGCGACCTGGTGACCGAGCTGCAGGCCGGACTCCCCGAGAAGTCGATGACGTGGGTGCAGAACAACATCGCCCGCGACCACAGCAGGCTCTTCGCCGCCCAGGGCGGCAACGTCATCATCCACGGCGACATCGACGACCCGGCTCGGTGAACGAGCCGCTCTTCCAGCAGACGGTCCAGGCCGAGGCCGGCTTCGCGTACGGCGTCATCGGCGCTGACCTGCACGTCTTCCAGGACGCGGGTCCCGTCTACACCCTTCTCGAGCGGGCAGGACCACCGGCCGCGGACGCCGCCTGGCTGCTCGAACAGCCGAGCAGGCTCCTCGACGCCCGGTACGAGGTCGTCGCCTTCGGCGGGCGGGAGGCCGAACTCGCCGACCTGACCTCGTGGCTGGAGGGGCCGCAGCTGGCGGCGCGCTGGGTGCACGGCCCGGGCGGCCAGGGCAAGACCCGCCTGGTGTCCGCGTTCGCCGACCTGGCGGCTGAGCGCGGCTGGAAGGTCGTGACCGCCGTCCACCGTGCCGTCCCGTCTCCCGGCAGCCAGGACCTCCTCCCCGGGGCGGCGCCCGGCCTGCTGCTGATCGTGGACTACGCGGACCGGTGGCCCCTCTCCCACCTGAGCTGGCTGTTCGCCAACGCGCTGCTGCACGCTCCTCGAACCGCGCGGGTGCTGCTGGTGGCCAGGTCGGTGCGCTCCTGGCCGGCGCTGCGTGCCGTACTGACCGAACATGGCGCGCGAACCGGCGACCTGCCGCTCGGACCGCTGCCCCGGACGGCGATCGACCGCGAACGGGTGTTCGCCGCCGCCCGCGACTGCTTCTGCGAACGGTACGGCCTGGCCGTACCGGATGAGGTTGCCCCACCTCGCCTTGACGGCCCCGGATTCGAGCTCGTGCTGACCCTGCACATGGCCGCCCTGGTAGCCGTCGACGCGCGTGCCAGAGGCGTCAGCCCGCCCGGCGATCCGTCGGAGTTCTCCGCCTACCTGCTCGACCGCGAACGCCGCCACTGGACAGAGCTGCACGGCAACCAGGCCATGTCGACACCTCCGCAGGTGATGGCCAGGACTGTGTTCACCGCTGTCCTGACCGGCGCCCAGAGCTACGAAGCGGCGACAGGGGTGCTGGGCGGGCTGGGCCTGCCGGGGCACCCGCACGAACTCATCGACGATCATGCCGTCTGCTACCCGCCGGCCGAGCCGGATCGGGTCCTGGAACCGCTCTACCCTGACAGGCTGGCGGAGGACCTGCTGGCGCTGGCCCTGCCCGGCCACGCGGCCAGCGGCGGCGCCGACCCGTGGACGCCGGGCGCGACCGCCGGGCTGCTGGCCCATGACGGCGACCCACCTGCCTACGCGGGACGGGCCATCACCTTTCTCGCTTCGTCGGCCACGAGGTGGCCGCACGTAGGCAAGAGCCTGGCCGACGCCCTTTCCGCGGATCCGGCCCTGGCGCTGGCTGGAGGTGGAGCGGCGCTCACCGCGCTCGCCGAGGTACCGGGCCTCGATCCGGCGGTGCTCGACGCGGTCGAGAGGCTCTTCCCCGAGCGCAGGAACATCGACCTCGACGCTGGAATCGCCGCCGTCACCGAGCGCGTCGTCGCCCACCGCCTGGCCACCGGCGTCGACCCCGCCATGCGAGCTGAGCTCCACGCCACTCTCGCCCGCCGCCTGCTGGTCGTCGACCGCACGCAGGACGCGGTCACCCACGAGGAGCGTGCGGTCGAGGGCTACCGCGCCCTCGTGGAAGAGGACCCGGCGCGGTTCACGGGCCCCTTGGCCATCAACCTGAACAACCTCGCCAACCTACTCCTGGGCACCGATCGCAACGAGGAGGCCATGTCGGCCGTGGAGGAAGCGGTGGACCTGCTCCGCGGCCTCGACGACCCGTTCAACCTCGCGATGGCACTGGGCAACCGCGCGATACTCGCCTTCCAGCTGGACAGGAACGATGAGGCGATCGAGTCGGCGCAGGAGGCCGTGCAGAACCACCGGCTGGCCGTGGCCGCCGACCCCGACGACCTCGACCTCCAGGGCGGCCTGGCCATGGCCCTGGGCAACCTCGCGTACCTGCGGATGACGCTGAAGCGGGGCGAGGAGCAGACGATCGAAGCCTCGCAGGAGGCGGTGACGCTGAGCAGGTGGCTGGCCGAGGCGGACCCTGACGCGTTCGGGCACCGGGTGGCGGCGATGCTCGGCACGCATGCCGCCCAGCTGTTCACCGTGGGACGCCACGACGATGGGGTGCGCGCTGCGATCGAGGCTGTGGCGCTGGCGCGTGAGACCGTCGTCAGACACCCGATCCGCTCCTTCCAGTCAGCGCTGGCCAGGAACGTGGTGAGCCTGATGGGCATGTACCAGCGGCTGGAACGGTGGGAGGAGGCCCTGGCCATCGGCCAGGAGCACCTGGTCGCCGTCCGAGACTTCGGCGGTCCCCTGCTCACCAACGTGCTGGCCGGGATGACGACCACACTCACCGCGCTGGGCAGGCAGGAGGAGGCGCTGCCCTACGCGCGGGAAACGGTGGAGCGGCTGCGCGCGACCGTCACGGAGGCGGATCCGTCCGATCCGAACGCGGAGGCAGCGGCCAGGCTGGAGCTGGCGCAAATGCTCAACCAATTCGTCACACTGCTGGTCGCGCTGCGCAGAAGGAAGGAGGCCGTGGCCGCGGCCGGCGAGAGGGTCGCGCTCTACGAACGGCTCGTCCAGGACGTCGGCGTGCTCAGAGCGGTGATCGACCTGCATCTGGCCCGCGAGCAACTGGCCAGTGTCCAGGGCAAGCGCAGGCGTGCGGCGGCCGAGGCACGGGAAGCGGCGCGGCTGCAGGAACAGATCGACAACATGTTCCCCAACCTGTTCGCGAACCTCCTCGGCCTTGGCCAGGACGAACCGCGAAGGCGTGCCATGGACCTGCGCACCAAGGTCGGCCTGGTAGCTGCGCCCGCGCTGGGGGCGGTCGCCTTCGTCCTCAGCTTGACGGCCGGGAGGGGGTCACTGGAGGCGACGCTCAGCGGGGTTGCGGTGGCGGTCCTGTTCTGGCTGGCCCGGCTACGTCCTCGAGGATGAGGCCGGCGCGGCTCACGGCCTTCGCAGGTCGGCCTGCATGGTGAAACGGATCGACGTCGTTCTCTGCGTGTCGATCACGAACTCGGTCGACTCCACGGCGGCCGCCGCTGCTGTTGCCATGCTTCCCCCCGGAAGATGCGATCTTGCCCCGTACGCGGGGAAGCGTATGGCCCGCCAAGCGGTAGCGCCAGGGGGGCCGTCACAGCATGGTCTTGCCCTCGTGCACGGGGTGGGGGCTCGCGGCCTTAAGCGCTTCCACGAGGAACGGTCGCGGCTTCATGCCCTTCACGTAGGCGGCGAACACCATGTTCCCCTTGCCCTTCGGCGTGGCCTTCGGGTTGCGACTCTTCCACGCGAGGACCTTCGCCGACATGGGGCGGATCAGGTGGTGCTTCGGCCCGTACAGGCCGGTGCCCTCGTGCACGTAGATCGCGTACTCCAGGTGCGACCCCACAGTGGCCCATACCCGGCCGGGACCGGCGTGCAACGCCATCTGGAGCGACGCGCGCAGGTGCCCCTCGTCGACGGGGCACCTGCGCCGCGCCTCGTTCAGCGTGCGGTTCGCGACCTGCCACACATGCCGGACGACCGGGCCAGTCGGGCTCTGCAGGAGTTCCCGCAGGGCCGTCTCGTCGATGTCGATCCGCACCGGCATGAGTCCATCATCGTGGCCTCGACGCTCAAGATCAACGCCTGTCCTGCTCGTCCTCGGGCCCACCCTGAGGAGGTTCGCCCAGGCTCCGCCGCGCTCGACCTTCTCTCAGCCTCTTCGCCAGAGCCGCACACGCCTCGAACACGAGCACGACCACCGGCACCGTGACCACGATGGCCTTGCTGTCGAACCCGAGCAGCTTCGCCAGGACGGCGACGAGCGACCCCACGGCCACAGCAAGGTGGAACCTGAGCCACCGGTCGCGAGTCCCTTCCCGGATCTTTGTGAGTGCTCGATCCCGATGCACCGGCACGCCCTTCGGGGAGAGGTCGTGCTCCTCGGCGACGTGTCGATGAGGGCGTCCTTGCTCGACCACCCCTTCGTAGACGACGCGCTCCGCCTTGGTCAGCTTCTCCTTCTTCAGCTGTTCGACGAGCTCCTTGAGCGCTTCACCGAGGACTTCCTCCTCTACCGGGGATCGTTCTTCGTCGCGCTCCTTGTCTTTCCCTTCTTGAACACCACCCTGCGGATCTTCCTTGGGCCACACGAATTCGAGTTCTTGCCCTTTGGGTACGTGTTTGAGGCCGTGCTTCTCGTTCTCCGTGCGAGCCTCGACGATCAGGCCGTCCGCGATGCTCCTCCAGACCAGCTTGGGGTTCGTAGCGGGATTGCCTCGGACCTCTGTTCCAGTCGTATCCAGGTCTTTTGCAGGACATCGTCGGGCCCGGTCGTGTGGTTAGGCAGCTGGGCAGAAACGTAGGCGAGGACGTCGTTCCGCAGGCGCGCCACCCACAGCTGCTCCAGACCTTCGACAGTCATTGGAGCTTGGGCGGCTGCCCCGCCGTCGTCGGACGGCGGGGCAAAGGGCAGACGCCGCTTAGACGGCACTTGCACCCTCCTGAGCGGCTCGCACTTCCGGGCGGTTCGGCACGCGCACGTGGCAGACGGACCCGGCCTCCTCAAGATGGATCTCCGTGCCAGGGGGAAGCTGCGCGGCTGCTTCGAGAAAGCGGGTGCGCGACCGGAAGACGAACGACTGGGCGTGCGCCTTGCCGTAGGACACCGCAAGAATCAGGCCGGCGCCGATGGCCCCGGCGGTCACAGGATCAAACATGGGGAACTCCCGAGGGTCGAGTGTGTAGACCGCTGCTGCGGCCTCACTCGTTAAGCCCGCTCAGACTCCCCGATTCATAACAAGCATCCCGGACTTTTCTGGGGACTACGGTCCGCTGCTCAGCGACCCCCGCCCTCTGAGTTGCGGTGGCCGGGTCAGCGGTGGCGGGTGATCGTCGTCTTCGAGCGGCGGGAGAGCCAGATGATCGGCCAGGCGAGGCCGCCGGTGAAGATGATCGCCATGATCTGCCCGACGGTCCAGGCCGGCTTGGTGACGGACATGCCGGTCATCTGGACCTGCAGCGGGTGCTGCGGGTACGGCTGGGCCGGGTAGGGCTGGGCGGGGTACTGCGGCTGCCCGTACGGCTGGCCGTACTGCTGCGGATACCCCTGCTGCGGGTAGCCCTGCTGCGGGTGGGGCTGCGGGGCGTACTGCGGCGGGTACGGCTGCGGCTGGCCCTGTGGGTGGCCTTGCGGGTGGCCCTGTGGCGGTCCGTACGGGCCGGGCTGGGGCTGCTGGGGGTACTGGGGGTGTCCCATGCGGCACTCCTGAGGGGTCTCGGTTTGCCGGGTGATCGTAAACCAGGACCGGTCCACAGGTGTCGCGATTCGCCCGGATACACAGAAAGGGCCGGACGGTTGCCCGTCCGGCCCTTTCTGTCAGGCCTTGCGCGCGGCGAGGACGCGCAGGCCGGTGGCGATGCTTCGCGAACCGCTGACACTCTCTTGTCGCTCACCACTGAGGCACTCAGGCACCCCGCGAGAAACAACCTCTGCCGGGCCGCCTCCTCGACGCCGAGAGGGTCCCCGTCAGGTGGAGGCCGTTCCCGTCAGATCCAGTGCTCTTCCTTGGCGCGCAGCGCCGCCTGGAAGCGGTTCACCGCGCCGAGCCGGGACATGAGGTCCGCGACGTACCGGCGGTAGGTCCGGACGGACACGTCGATCTCCCGAGCCGCGATCTCGTCCTTGTCGGCCGTGGCCATGACGGACAGGACCCGCCTCTCCAGCTCCGACAGCAGCGGCGGTTCCTTCGAGGGCTCGGTGAACTCCCGCAGGTCCGTCGCCGCGTCCCACACACCGTCGAAGTACGTGACGAGCTGGGAGACCAGCCCGGCCTCGCGGACCAGCAGCGCGCCCCGGGCGCTCTCCTTGGGGTGGATGGGGACGACGGCCACGCTGCGGTCGAAGACGACCATCCGGTCCATCGACTCCTCGGTGATGCGGACCTGGCCGCCCAGGCTGACCACGTCGCGCAGGTACGCCGCCATCAGCGGGTCGTCGAGCGCCTTGGGGTGGTAGACCGCCTTGACGGCGAGCCCGCGGCGCAGCGAGCGGGTGTCGAGCGGCAGCGCGGTCTCGATGGCGCCGCGCGACAGCGGCCCGCCGGGGTGCAGGCAGAGCGTCTCCTTGTAGGAGAAGAAGCCGAGGTCGTCCAGCCGCTGCCGGACCCGCTCCAGGCCCTCCACCCGTTCGATGTCGAGGACGCTCGCGGCCCGTTCGCCCTGCTGCTGGTCCTCCATCAAGACGGCGATGGCGTCCCGGGCGGCCAGGACGCGGCGGATCTCCGCGTTCAGCTCGTTGAGGCGCCGCTCGACGAGCCGTTCGATGCCGATCCTGGGCTCGGTGGCGACGACCTTGTGCCGGTCGCCGAGGTCGAGCAGCGACAGCCGCTCCAGATCCTCGATTGCGGCCTCGACGGTGTCGGGGTCCATGTCGAGGGCCTGCCGGGCCTCGCCGACGCCCTCTCCCCGGTGCCGGAGAAAGTACCGATAAATTTCCACCGATTCCGGTGAGATACCGATGACGGAAACGTCCATGGCACACCTCCCGGCATGCGCCACATTCCAGGGGGTGGCGGGGACGCCTCACCCTTTGCCAGGCACGCAATATGCGTATTCACAAACTATCAGAGCAGTGATAGTCCGGATCTTCTCGCAACGTGCGTATCAGGCGCCCATGACCAACTGAGCAAGAATGCGGTTGAGGCGTGTCCGGTCCTCGCGGGACAGCCGTTCCATGAGCCGGTCCTGTACGGCGGCGGCCGCCGGGTGGAGGACGTCCGCGAGGAACGCCCGGCCGCGGCCGGTGAGCGCGATCGAGTAGGCCCGGCGGTCGGCCCGGTCCCTGGTCCTGGCGACCAGACCACGGCCCTCCAGGACGTCGACGACGTGCACCATGGTGGACCGGTCGATCGCCAGACGCCGCCCGATCTCCTGCTGGGACAGCGGCCCGTCCGTCTCCAGGACGACGAGCACCCCGTACTCGCGCCGGCGCAGGGCCTCGCCCTTGAGGGCCTTCTCCATGCCCTGGGCGACCTCCCGGGCGGCGTCGCCGAGCAGCCAGCAAGTGGACGCGGCGAGCGGCCCGTCGACCGGTGCGGGCGGGTGAGCGTCTCCGTCCACGACCCCTCCCCCTCCTCGGCAGGTGCCCTCACCCTTCCCGGCCCTCGGCACTTTCCTCCAACGCTGCGTGGCTCGCTCCGTCCTGGGCCTGGTCCCAGGTGATACCGGCGCCCGGAGCCACTCTGGCCGCGGACATAACGTCCTCCTCACCGGAGCGGGCCGGAGCGCCGGACGAGGCGCGTACACCGCTCCGTACGTCAGTATCACTGACCATCATCTTTTGGGTCAATCAGCGATGCTGACGATTCGTTCTCCCCTGTTGCGCCACCGATTGCACACGTGTGACACTCGTGCAATATCTGCAGATGCCTAATTTGGCGCCCTTGCGTGGTATGCGACATATAGCGATCGAAGGGACATAGGTGAGCACCGAATCCCCCCGCACCGATCTTTCCGTCCCTGGGTTCCTGTCCAGCTCGACGAGCGTATTGATGAGCAAGGCCAACAATCTCTTCGTCGAGATTTTCGAGTCGGCCATGGAGCCCTTCGGGCTGCGGTCGAAGGATTTCGCCGTGCTCACCGCGATCGACGCGATGGGGCCGCAGTCCCAGCAGCAGCTCGCGCGCAGCCACGGCATCGACAGGACGACGATGGTCAGCGTGGTGGACGGTCTGGAGCGGCTGGGGCTGGTGCAGCGTTCGCGCGACCCCGACGACCGCCGCAAGTACGCGATCGCGCTGACGGGCGAGGGGGTGTCGTTGCTGCGCCACAAGCTGGGGCCGGCGATGCTGAGCGCGCTCGACGCGTTCCTCACCCCGCTGTCGCCCGACGAGCGGGAGCAGTTCAACAGGTTGCTATGGCGCCTGGTCCACGAGCGGGACGGCGTCGCCGCCGGCAACGGGCGGGCCCGGCAGGGCTGAGGGCGGCCCGGTCACGGGACGGGGCAGGGCAGGGTGGTGCCGGGCGGGGCGGTCCGGTAGCAGGCGGCCCCCGGGCAGACGACCTTGACCGGCTCCCCCGACGGGTTTCCGATCAGGATCGGCTCGTGCCCGAAGCGGCGGCAGGCGAGGTCGGGCCAGCTCATCAGCCTCTCCCAGACGGCCGGCTCGTCGAGCACCGGAGGGTCGGCGTCGATGGCGGAGCGCTCGAGGTAGGCGAGGTAGTCGGACTCACGGTGCCACACGGTGAGGCGCCGCAGCGAGTCGCCGGTGGGCAGGGTGTTCCAGGGCTGGGCCCGGGCGGCCATCGCCCGCAGGAACGCCTCCCCTACGGCCTCCCCGACCGTCCTGGCGGCGGCCGTGGCCACCGTCGTCCCCTCCCCGCCGACGCCGACGAGGGCGATGCGGAAGTCCGGGCCGGGCAGCACGAACGCCGAGACCCACAGACCGAGGGCGGACGCCGCGGCCACGACGCCGGGCGGGAGCAGCCGGTCGAGGTACGCGGACACGCGCAGCAGCGGGAAGCGGGGGCTCGACCACCAGCGGATCACCACGTCGTGGGCGAGCAAATCGGCGATCGCCTCGTCGATGCCGTCGTCGACGACGCCCACCAGCGTCGGCTCGACGCGGGAGCCGCGCTCGCCCAGCCAGACGACCTCGACGGGCAGGTTGTAGCGCTCCCGGCTGAGCAGGCCGACGCCGGTCACCCGCAAGCGGCTCTCCTCCGGGGGCTCGGGCACGAAGTCGGCCAGGCCGAGGGGCCGGTCGCCCTCCCCCACGGCGGACGGCGCGACGCCCTCGGGCAGCCGGTAGAGGCAGTCGAGCGCGGACGCCCTGGCCTCGGCCCGGGCCCGGGCGGTGTCCGGGGAGAAGCCCGCGGCGACGGTCATCGCGCCGCTGCCGGGCCGCTCGGCGTACGCGAGGTGGACCTCCCCATCGAGGCACTCGGCGATCTCACCGCGGCCTTCCGGCCACCCGGACGCGCTCGACGTGGCGGACCAGGGGCTCGCAGGTGTGGGGGCCATCAGTACCTCCTCGCCGGCGACCCCGGGGATCCCCCGGCGGAGCCGGCCGGCTCGCGTCCGCCGGACGGGGCACGCACCGGGCGGCCCCGCCAGGCGAGCTCCCCGGCTCTCGACGCTCCGATCGGCGCCGACGACGGCACGAGGGGCTTGCTCACAACCAATGGAAACGTCCAGCACGGGCACCGTCAATATGCACCGTCGATGTCGGGGTGGTATTCAGCAATGTGCGAGAAAGCCGCCATTAGGTGCCGGAATTCAGCGGCGTGAAAAAGCACGCAGAAAGGGCTCCGAGCGTTTGTCCGGCGATTTCCGGGGCCGTTCCCGGCCCATTTTCACGTGAAGACGGGGACGGCCGGGGAGACGGCCGCGCCGGCGGGGGAAGGGGGTGCGGCGCGGCCGTCTCCCCGGCCAGGCTCGGGGCCCGGCGGGGCGGGCTCGGTCAGCGGAGGCCGACGCCGGCCTGCGCGACCGCGTCCGCGAACCGGCCCTCCGACAGCGCGGCCGCGACGACCTCGATGTCGTCGGCCATGAAGCGGTCGGCGTCCAGGGTCGGCACGAGCGAGCGCACCGCCTCGTACGTCGCCTTGGCGGCCGGGCTCAGGCCCTCGTACCGGCCGGAGATGTCCACGGCCTGGGCGGCGGCGAGGAACTCCACGGCGAGGATCTTGTCGTTGTTCTGCAGGACCCGGCGGGCGTTGCGGGCCGAGATCAGGCCCATGCTCACGATGTCCTGGTTGTCGCCGTTCGACGGGACGCTCTGGATGCTGGCGGGGCCGATCGTGCGGTTCTCGGCCACCAGCGCGGTGGCCGGGTACTGCGCGCCGGCGAAGCCGCTGTTGAGGCCGGGGTCGCCCGCGACGAGGAACTCCGGCAGGCCGTAGCTGAGGTGGCGGTTGAGCAGCCGGTTGGTGCGCCGCTCCGACAGCACGCCGAGCTGGGTCAGCGCGATCGTGGTGAAGTCCATCGCGAACGCGATCGGCTGCCCGTGGAAGTTGGCGCCGTGGAAGATCTCCTGGCCCTCGAAGAACAGCGGGTTGTCGTTGGAGGAGTTGAGCTCGATCTCCAGCTTGTCCACCGCGTGGTAGAGGGTGTCGCGGACGGCGCCGAGCACCTGTGGGATGGCGCGCAGCGAGTACGCCTTCTGGAGGTAGACCTGGGTGCGGGCGACGACCTGGTCGTGCCGGCTCTCCTGGGCCTGACGGCGCAGGTCGGCGTGGTCGACGGTGAGCCCGCTGCCGTCCATGAGGGCGCGCATGTTGGCGGCGCTGTCGATCTGGCCGCGGTGGGGCCGGGCGATGTCGTGCCCGACGGCGAGGAACGGGCTGGTCGAGCCCTGCAGGGTCTCGATGACCAGCGCCGCGACGATCTCGCCGTGGCGGACCTGCTGGAGCGCCCGGCCGGCGACGAGCGCGCCGAGGCCGGTCATCGCGGAGGTGCCGTTGATGAGGGCGAGCCCCTCCTTGAACCGGAGCGTGAGCGGCTCGATGCCGAACTCGCGGAGCACCTGGCCCGTCGGGACCCGGTGCCCGTCGCGCAGGACGTACCCCTCGCCGATGACCGTGCTGGCGATGTGGGCCAGCGGAGCCAGGTCGCCGCTCGCGCCCAGTGAGCCGATCTCGGGGATGGCCGGGATGATGCCCTCGTTCAGGTAGAGCGCGAGCCGTTCGAGCACCACCGGCCGGACAGCCGAGTAGCCGCGGGCCAGCGCGTTCAGGCGGGCCGCGACGATCGCGCGCGCCTCGTCCTCGGCGAACGACGGCCCGACGCCGGCGCTGTGGCTGCGCACCAGGTTCGTCTGCAGCTCCACCTCCTTGGAGGTGCCCACCAGCATGTAGATCATCTCGCCGAAGCCGGTGGTCACGCCGTAGATGGGGATGTCCTGGCGGGCGATGTCCTCGAAGATCTCCCGGCTCCGCGTCGCCCTCTCCAGGGCGGCGGGGGCGATGCTGCACGGCGCCCGGTCCTCGGCGACGCGGCGGATGCCCGCGATGTCCAGGCTCTCGCCGTCGAAATCGACCGCAACCTCGGTCTCGAGCAGAGTCAACTCACTCACTCCTTCGTAGCCTTGCCGACAGCTGTCATGAACGGCGTTGCGCCGGCACCGAGCGGTTCGACGGGCCGGTGGTGCTCTCATCGGCCGGCTCTCCCCCGCCCGCCGCGTCGACCATCGCGGACAGGGCGGCCAGCGAGGGGTTGGCGAGGCAGTCGCGCGGCGACACCCGTACGCCCAGCCGCTCCCGGATCCGCCTGGCGAGCAGCGGGACGAGCATGGAGTGCCCGCCGACGGTGAAGAACGTGTCCTCCGTGGTGATCGTGTCGACGCCCAGCAGCTCCGACCAGATCGCCGCCATGGCCTTCTCCACGGGCGTCCGCGGCGTCGTCGCGTCCTCGTCGAGCAGCGGGCCGGCGTCGGGGAGGCGGCGCCGGTCGACCTTGCCCGCCACGTTGCGCGGCAGCGGCCCGTTCATGACCTTGAAGAGGGCGGGCAGCGTGAGGGCGCCGAAGCGGGCGCGCAGGTGGGCCCGCCAGGCGGCGGGCGAGCCCGCGACGGGCGCGTCCGGCCGCGGGACGACGTAGACGACGAGGCGGCTGACCAGGCCTTCCCGGTTGGCGACGGCCACGGCGGCGCACTCGGCCACCGCCTCGTGCGTGGCGAGCGCCGCCTCGATGTCGGTCAGCTCGATCCGGTTGCCGAGCAGCTTGATCTGGAAGTCCTTGCGCCCGCGGAACTCCAGCAGCCCGTCCGGCCGCCTGCGCCCGAGGTCGCCGGTCCGGTAGCACGGGACGTCCCCGCCGGCCCGCGCGTCGCGGATCGGGGCGAACGCCTCTCCCGCCTCCGCGTTGGTGTATCCGGGGGTGACGTACGGGCCGCGCACGACGATCTCCCCGGTCACGCCCACCGGGCAGGGCCGGTCGCGCTCGTCGAGCACGAGCACCTGGCGCCCGGGGATCGGACGGCCGATGGGCGCCGTCCCCCGGAGCGTCCGGGAGACCTCGTGCCAGGTCGCCGCGATCGTCTCGGTCGGGCCGTACAGGTTGACCAGCCGCGCGGCCGGCAGGGTGGCGCGCAGGCCGTTCGCCAGGTCCTCGCTGAGCGCCTCCCCCATCAGCACGAGGTAGGAGAGAGGCGTGAGGTCCTCGGCCGTGCCCCGGCCGGTGACGGCCGCGAGCAGTTCCCTGGCGAAACTCGGCACGGTCTGCAGGAACGAGATCCGCTCGCGCGCCAGCCAGTCGGCCAGCTTCTCCGGATGAACGCGGGTCCGCTCGGGCGGCGGGCAGAGCGTCGCGCCGGAGACCAGCGCCGCGAAGACCTCGCACAGGGCCGGGTCGTGGTCGGGGGCGACCCACTGCGCCACCCGGGAACCCGGGCCCATCCCGAAGCGGGCGGCCATCCACGTTGTGAACTGCGCCAGCGCCCGGTGCGACTGCGGGATGCCCTTGGGCCGCCCGGTCGAGCCGGAGGTGTAGGCGACGTACGCCCGGTCGTCGGGGCGGGCCGGAGGCGCGGCGTACGGCTCGACGCCGGACAGGTCCACGGCCGACAGGTCGGCCACCACGCCGCCCAGATCGTCGCGGAACCACGCGGCGAGGACGTCGGACGAGGGGTCGCCGTCGACCAGCAGGCAGGCCGGGCGCAGGTCGTCGAGCACGGCCCTCCCGCGCTCCCCCGTGTCGCCCGCGCCGAACCAGACGAGGTGCGCCCCCGCCTCCAGCACGCCGAGGAGGGCGGCGAACCGGCGCGGCCCCGCCGGCATGCGCACGGCCACGGCCGCGCCCTCCAGCGAGCCCTCCAGCGAGCCCTCCGCCAGGCCTCCCGCCGGGCCCTCCGCCAAGCCTTCCGCTGGACCGGCGACTCCCGCCGTCCGGCGCAGCCACGCGGCGATCCGCCCGGCCTGGTCGACCAGCTCCCGGTACGTGAGGTCGCCCTCGGGCCACGCGACCGCGACCGCGTCCGGGTGCAGCTCAGCCTGGGCGCGCACCAGCTCGTGCACGGCCCCGGCGGCGTGGGCGCCCTCCTCGATCAGGTCGGCCCCGCGCAGGGCCGCGCGGGCGGCCTCCGGCCCCTCCAGCGGCAGTTCGTCGACCGGCAGCCCGGGCTCGGCGACGGCGGCCGCCAGCAGCGTGCGGAGCTGGTCCGCCACGGCCCGCGCCGTCTCCGGGTCGAACAGGCTGCCGCGGTACGCGAGCGACCCCGAGCAGGAGCCTGGCGTCACCTCCACGGTGAGCGTGAGGTCGGTCGCCACCCAGCCGTTGTGCACCGGGATGCGGCGCACCTCCGTGCCGGGGAGGACGGGCTCGGCCTCCGGCTCCTCCCGTACGGCGAGCAGGACGTCGCACAGCGGGAAGCGGTGGGGGTCGCGCTCGACGTTCAGCGCCCGGACCAGGTGCGCGAACGGCAGGTCGCGCCGGTCGAGGGCGTCCCGCACGTGCCCGGCGACCCGGCCGAGCAGGTCGCGGAACGCGGGACCGTCCGACAGGTCGGCGCTCAGCACGAGCGGGTTGAGGAAGGGGCCGGCGAGGGACTCGGCCGCGCTCCCGCCCACCGGCACGGGCACCCCCACGGCCACCGGCCCCTCGGTGCCGTACCGGTGCAGCAGGGCCTGGAGCCCGGCGAGCACGACGGCGAGGGGAGTGGCGCCCTCCGCCTCCGCAAGGCGGGCGATGCCGCGGGCGAGGCCGGCGCCCCAGTCGAACCGGACGGCGCCGCCGCGGAAGCACGGCTCGGCGGGACGCGGCCGGTCGGCGGGCAGCGCCGGGGACGCGGGCGGCGGCGTGAGCGCCGCGGTCCACCACTCCAGCAGCTCCGGG
The DNA here is from genome assembly GCF_016863035.1 of Microbispora corallina. GTDB lineage: Bacteria > Actinomycetota > Actinomycetes > Streptosporangiales > Streptosporangiaceae > Microbispora > Microbispora corallina. Next base: position 265,434 of record NZ_BOOC01000011.1, on the reverse strand, counting down.
GACGGTTCGCGCTCGCGCTGGGCACGGGCGTGGTCCGCGTACTGCGCGGGCAGGGCAGCCAGCACGGGCGATCGGCCCTCGGCGGCCGCGGCGTAGCCCTCGGCCAGCTCCCGCATGATCACGGCGGGGGTGCTCTCGTCGGCGACGGCCTGGTGCAGCACGAGCACCATGACGTGCTCGGTGGCGCTCTGCCGCGCGACGACCAGGCGGGCGAGCGGCCCGTCCACGAGGTCGAACGACCGGGCGGCCTCCGCGGCGCACAGCCGGTCGGCCCACGCCTCCCGGTCAGCCGGGGGCACCGCGCCCAGGTCGAAGAAGAAGACCGTGTCCCCCGCCTCGGCGGCGATCCGCTGCACCGGGCGTCCCTCGGCCTCCGCGAGCGTGGTCCGCAGGATCTCGTGCCGGTCGACCACGGCCTGCCACGCGCCGCGGACCGCGCTCAGGTTCAGCCGCCCCGAGATCCGGTACGCCCGGTACACGTTGTACGCCGGAGAACCGGGAAACAATTCGTTTAAGAACCAGGCCCCATCTTGCGCATACGACGTCGGAGCTTCCCCGGCGCCGAACTCATATCCGCGCGATAAACCGGTCGCAACCGCATCATTCAGCACGTTCACAGTTTCATCCCGGGTGTCGCCGGGGCGCCTCTTTCAAAGTGCGGTCCCGCCGTACGGCATTCTCGGAACGGGCGCGGATTCGGCGTCGTTTTTCGTTTCGCCGGCGCCGGACGGGACGCGCGGCGGCAGGCCGGCGGGCCGGCGCGAAAATTCCCCGCGCGGGGATGTCGAGGCCGCGGTCCCCGCTCCGACCTTTCCGTGAGAGGCGCCGGAACGGGCGCCGCCTACCGCGTGAGGAGCGGGACGTGAAGTACATGCTCTCCGTCTACGGGAACGAGGACACCTGGGGCGCGCTGTCGCCGGAGGAGTTCGCCGAGCTGATCGCCGAGGACGCGGCGTTCCAGAAGGAGCTGCGCGACTCGGGTGAGCTGGTGAGCGTGCACGGGCTGGCCGACGCCGTGAACGCGAGGACCGTGCGGGTGCGCGGCGGCAGGCTCGTCGTGGCCGACGGACCCTACCTGGAGACGAAGGAGCACCTGGGCTGCTTCTTCATCATCGACTGCGACGGCCTCGACCGCGCCCTCGAGCTGGCGTCCCGTTACCCGGCGGCCCGTGACAACGGCGTCGAGGTGTGGCCGCTGCTCGACCAGGGCGGGACGGAGATGTGACGGGCCCATGACGACCATTCCCGGCCGGGACCTGCCGGAGCGCACCGGCAGGTCCCGGGCCGCCGCGACGGACGCCCTGACGGGCCTCGACGGCCCGGCGGGCTATGCCGCCGCGGACGCGCCGGGAGTCACGTCCCCACGGAACAGGCCCGGCGGGTCGACCCGCCGCCTGACGCGGTCGAGGGTCTCGACCTGCTCCGCCGTGAGGTGCCCCTGCGGCCGTTGCGTGCTCTCCACGAACGTGGGAGCCGTGCGGCCGGTGTCCCAGGGCGCGAGCGCCGCGCGGACCAGCGCGAAGCGCCGCCCGATCGCCTCCTCGCTCTCCGGCCCCTCGGGAAGCCCCGCGCCCATGTACGCGTAGCACGCGTCGATGTGGTCGAGCGCGCCGCCGTCCGCCACGGGCACGGCCAGCGCGCCCCCGAGCTGCCGCAGCTCCGCCGAGACCAGCGGCGAGCCCGACCCCTCACCGGTTACCCGGCAGAACGCGTCCACGGCGTCGTCGCCGATCTCCCCCAGCAGCAGGTGGTCGCCGTGCAGGGCGACCGGCTCGGTGGGGTCCATGTGCGTCTCCAGCACCTCGGCCGGCCGGGCGGGCCGCCAGGTGTCGAGCAGCGGCGGGGCCGCCGACCGCAGCGGGCCGAGCAGCTCCTCCGCCTGCGCCGGGGCCGACGCCGGGTGGTCGCCCGCCAGCACGACGCCGGCCAGGCAGAGCACCGGGCCGGCGCGCAGCTCGGCCGGGATCTCCGGCAGGTCGGGCAGGTTCAGGATCCGCACGGACGTGGCGGCCTCCCAGGGCGCGTGCCGGGCCCACCGCCGCCACAGGCGCAGCAGCCGGGGCGCGTGCGCGGCCGGCCAGAACGCCGCCCCCGTCACCACACCCCTGGCCGGGAACAGGTCGAGCTCGACGGAGGTCACGACGCCGAAGCCGCCGCCTCCCCCGCGCAGCGCCCACAGCAGCTCGGGGTCGGACGCCGCGTCCACCCGGCGGACGTCGCCGCCCGCCGTCACCAGCTCCACCGCGCGCACGCCGTTTGCGGCGACGCCGACCTTGCGGCCGTAGAAGCTGACGCCGCCGCGCAGCAGGTAGCCCACCACGCCGACGGTCGGCGAGGAGCCGTGGGGCGCGGCGAGGCCGTGCGGCGCGGCCGCCTCGACCACCTCCCGCCAGCGGGCGCCCGCGGGCACCCGGGCCACGCGGCGGCCGGGGTCGACCTCGACGCCGCCCGCCAGCCGGGTGCGGATCAGCAGCGCGCCGTCCATGGGCGCCACGGACCCGGCGGCGTGCCCGGTCGCGTGCACCCGCACTCCCAGGCCCTCACTCTCGGCGTACCGGACGGCCGCCCGCACCTCGTCGAGCGTGCGGGCCGTCACGGCGGCCGCGGGCCGGGCGGGCGCCGCGAGGTTGAACACCCGGGTCGCCGTCTCGTACGCGGGCTCTCCCGGCGCCGCGACGAAGACGTGCCGGGGTCCGGCGATCGTCATCGGGTCAGCTCCCCCCTCAGGCGAACCGGGCCTTGGCCCGCTCGCGGGTGGCGACCGTGGCCAGCAGCACGGCGATGCCGGCGTGGCTGTGCAGGGTGGACATGTCCCGCCAGATCCGCTCCAGCCGCTCGCCGCGCCGCGCGGAGCTCGACCCCGCGGTCGGGAACAGGTACGACTCGACCGCCCGCCAGGACAGGGCGATCACCTCGCGGCAGATCGTGGCGATGCGGACGTCCTGCTCCCGGGTGAAGGCCGCCGGGCCGCGGGCGCAGGTCTCGCTCCACTGCCGGACGGCGTCCGAGACGGCGGCCTCGGCCGTGGCGATCATCCCGGAGGCCTGGCCGTACCAGAACTGGAAGTCGGGGTCGTCGGCGCGCAGGACGTCGGTGAACATCGTCCGCTTGGTGCGCATCAGGTCCTCGTAGGTGTCGAGCGCGCCCTTGGCCATGCCGACCGCCAGTGTGGCCGCCTCCAGCAGCATGAAGCTCAGCGGGCCGCCGCCGTACTGCGGGTTGCCGTGCAGGGTGCGGCCGACGCTGCCCGTGCTCACGTCGACCTCGCTCATGTGGAGCGCCTCGAACGCGTAGTGGGCGGGGATGCGGCCGTTCTCGATGACGACGCTGTGCGAGCCGCTGCCCCGCAGGCCGAGCTGGGCGCCCCAGTCGTCGAGCCGCCGCCACTCGCCGCGCGGGGCGATGAACAGCAGGGGCTTGGGCTCCCCGTCGGCGGAGGGCACGAGCGTGTGGCCGATGAAGTGCGTGGCGTACGGGACGCCCGAGCAGTAGCTCCAGGTGCCGTTGACCAGCCAGCCGTCGGCGGTCCGCTCGGCCGTGCCGCTCGGGGCGATGACGGCCGGGCTGATGAAGTCGCCGCCGGCGAAGATCTCGGCCTGGGCGCGCTCCTCGAACAGCGTCGCCACGAACAGCGCGTGCGCGGCGCCGAGGCAGTACATCCAGCCGGTGGAGGGGCAGCCGCGGGCGAGCGCCATGGACACGCGCAGGAACGTGTCGACGCCGAACTCGTACCCGCCGTAGCGCCGGGGCACGAGGATCCGGTAGAAGCCGGCCTCGGCGAACGCCTCGTGGGTGTCGGGGGCGTAGAAGGTGCGCTCCTCGGTCTCGGCCTGGCGCGCCACCAGGGACGGCGCCATCGCCTCGGCCCGCGCGACGATCTCGTCCGGGGTGAGCCCGGGCTCGGGCGGGAGCGTGGTTTCCCGTTCGGGGGCGTTCGTGGCGACTGTCATCGCTGCGCGGTCCTTCGTCTCGGATGGCCTGGCACTCGCGCGGCGCGGCCGCCGGTCCGGCGGCCACGCCCGGGGGTGGTCACGACGTCGCGCTGATCGGCTCGCGCACCGGCGTGACGTTGGGGTTGCGGCTGAAGACGTTGCCGGGGTCGTAGACGGTCTTGACGCCGCTCAGGCGGGCCAGCGTCTCCGGCGGGTAGACGGCCGCGACGTCGTCCTCGTCCACCTGGCTCAGGAAGTTGCTGTACGCGCCCTCGGTGTGCTCCGCGAGCGTGGCCCAGAACGCCTGGAACGCGGGCTCCTGCGGCCGGGTGTCCTCCACGGCGCCCAGCAGGACGGTGGTGAGCAGGACCTCGTTCGCGCGGTGGGCGAACGCCGTGGCGTCGCGGGGGACGCGGCCGACCGCCCCGCCGAGGCTGCGCAGCTCCACGAACAGCGTGTCGAAGGTGCGGGCGCCGGTGATGAGGGTCTCGACGAACTCGTCCCCGCAGACCGGGGCGAACGCGCTCTTCACGCGGGGGATCCAGCCGGGCGGCAGGTCGGACGGGTCCTCCAGCACCCCGGCGTACGGCATCGGCCTGATCGTGTTCTCGATCGGCTCGCCGAGCCGGAGCAGGGGGTCGACGGCGGCGGCCGCGGCCGCCGGGTCGTCGCCGGCGTAGCAGACCGTGATGATGACGGGCGGCGGCGCGTCGCCGAAGCCGGGGTACAGCGCCACGGTCGAGGTGACCTCGTCGGGCGCGGTCCGCATGGCGCGGCTCCAGTTCCGCACGACGGCGACCGCGTCCTCGGCCGGGTAGGTGACCGCGCCGAAGTGGACGCCGGAGTCCGGGCGGGCCACCACGTCGAAGGTCGTGACGACGCCGAAGTTGCCGCCGCCGCCGCGGATGGCCCAGAACAGGTCGGGGTTGTCGTCCGCGCTCGCGCGCAGCACCCGGCCGTCCGCGGTGACGACCTCGGCGCCCACCACGTTGTCGAGGGCGAGGCCGTCCCTGCGGACCATCCAGCCGATGCCGCCGCCGAGCAGGAGCCCGCCGACGCCTACGGTCGAGGTGTCGCCCGAGGAGATCGCCAGGCCGTGCCCGGCGAGGGCGGCCGCCACCCGGCCCCACCGGGCGCCGGTGCCGATCCGCACGACGTTCCGGGCGGGGTCGACGATCTCCACGCCGTCGATGAGGGACAGGTCGAGCACGAGGCCGCCCTCGTCGGTGCTGAAGCCGGCGTTGCTGTGGCCGCCGCTGCGCACCGAGACCGTCAGGCCGGCGTCGCGGGCGAACCGGAGAGCCGTGCGGACGTCGGCCGTGTCGCGGCAGCGGACGACGACGTCCGGGCTGCCGGGGTGCACGAAGACGTTCCGCAGCCGCTCGTAGGAGTCGTCGCCGGGGAGGACGACCTCGCCGGCGATCTCCTGCCTGAGCGCGGTCAGCGCAGCGGTATCCATGAACACTCCTGATCGGATCGCGTAAGTGGCGGGGGTGGCGGGGCGCCCTCGCACGCGCCGCCGAAGGCCGCCGCACCCCACGACCGTCCCACGCGCCCTTCCGGCGGCGCATCTTCTGGATTGCGGCCCGGGAACGCCATCCACGATCTTCCGACTGTTTGCCGGTCCCTCGTGGACAGCCGTCGGAGGTGGCCCCTAGCGTGGGAATAGTTGACCGGTCGGTTAGTTCCGTTCTCCGAAGAAGGTCATCATGAGCGTTCCTGGGCAGAAGGTCGCGATCGTCACCGGGGCGTCGCAGGGCATCGGAGCCGGCCTGGTCGCCGCGTACCGCAAGCTCGGCTACGCCGTGGTCGCCACCTCCCGCACCATCGCGGAGTCGCTGGACCGGGACGTCCTCAGCGTCCGGGGCGACATCGCCGACCCCACCACCGCCGACCGTGTGATCGAGGCCGGCGTCGAGCGGTTCGGCCGCATCGACACCCTGGTCAACAACGCCGGGTTCTTCGTCGCCAAGCCGTTCACCGACTACACGCCGGAGGAGTTCTCCTCACTGGTGGCGGTGAACGTGGGCGGGTGGTTCCACGTGACGCAGCGGGCCCTGCCGCACCTGCTCGCCCAGGGCGGCGGGCACATCGTCCAGATCACCACCAGCCTGGTCGACCACCCCAACTCCAGCCTGCCCTCGGTGCTGGCGTCCCTCACCAAGGGCGGTCTGCAGGCCGCCACCAGGGCCCTGGCCGTCGAGTACGCCGGCCGCGGCGTCCGCGTGAACGCCGTCTCGCCAGGGGTCGTCAAGACCCCGATGCACGACGCGCAGGCCCATGAGTTCCTCGCCGGGCTGCACCCGCTCGGCCGGATGGGCGAGGTGGGCGACATCGTGGACGCGGTGATCTATCTGGAGAACGCGCCGTTCGTCACCGGCGAGATCCTCCATGTCGACGGCGGCCAGAGCGCCGGTCACTGAGCCCCGGCGCCCGCGGGCGTCAGCGGTGGTATTCCCCGCCGTTGACGTCGAGGCACTGGCCGGTGATGGCGGCGGCCATGCCGGACGCCAGGAACACCACGGCGTCGGCGACCTCCTCCGGCTCGGGGAGCCGGCGCAGGTCGAGGTCGGCGGCCACCTCGTCGTAGATCTGCCGGGCCGGCACGCCGCGCTCGCCCGCCATGTAGTCGAAGTACGCCTTGAGCGGCTCGGCCCAGATGTAGTTCGGGACGACCGTGTTGACCCGGACGCCCTGGGGCCCGAGCTCGGTCGCGAGGTTCTGCGCGAGCGCGAGCAGCGCGGCCTTGGCCATCTTGTACGGCCCGAACGACCGCTTGGAGTGGCGCAGCACGGCGGCGTTCACCATGACGATCGACCCCCCTGCGGAGGCCAGCGCGGGACGCAGCAGCTGGGTCAGCCGCAGCGCCGCGAACACGCTGGTCTCGAACCCGCCGCGGACGGCGTCGACGTCGACCGTGACGAGGTCCTCCATCGGCGGGACCGCGAACGCGTTGTGCACGAGCACGTCCACGTGCCCGAAGGTGCCGACGGCGACCTGCGCGAGCGCCTCGGCCGAGGCGGCGTCGGTGATGTCGGTCGGCACGGGCAGCGCCCGGCGGCCGGTCTTCTCGACCTCCTCCGCGACCTCGGCGAGGACCTGCTCCGTCCGCGCGGCCAGCACGACGTCCGCGCCCGCGAGGGCCGACCGGACGGCGAGGGCCCGGCCGAGGCCGCGGCCCACGCCGGAGACCACCACAACCTTGTTGTGCAGCAATTCGCCCATGCAGCCACGGTCACACGGGCGGGCGGGGCCGCGCATCTCGCCGATTGCGGGGTTCGCGCCGGTCAGGCCTTCTCGGCCGTCACGAACACGAACGTCCCCGGCCGCGACTCCTCCCGGACCACCAGGCCCGCTCCGTCCAGCCAGCCGCGGATCTGCTCCGGCTCGAACAGCTCGATGCCGTCGGGGCTGCCCGGGAAGCTGTGGGCGTGCTGGAAGTACCGGTAGACGGGGTCGGGCGACCAGCGGAACGTCAGCATCGTGAGCACGCCGCCGGGCCGCAGGCAGCGGCCGATCTCGTCGATGGCGGCCTTCGGGTCGGGCAGCGCCTGCAGGGCGTTCCAGCAGTTCACGCCGCCGAGGGTGGCGTCGCCGAACGGCAGCCGCAGCGCGCTGGCGCGGACGGTCTCGACCTCGGGCAGCCGGGCCGCCAGGTCGGTCAGCATGGGGGTGATGACGTCGAGCGCGACGACCCGGCCGGCGCCTGCCGCCTCGGCGACGACGGCCGTCCACCGGCCGGCCCCGGCCGCCAGGTCGAGCAGCGGGCCGTCCGCGGGCCGGGTGTGGTCGAGCAGGTAGGCGTCCTCGTCGGCGGGGGTCACCGCGCCGCCCCAGTTGGAGCCCATGACCCGCAGGAACGCCGGGCGCAGCACGTTCTCGTAGTAGTGCCCGATGCCCTGCATGCCGGCCGCGTTCTGCAGCACGTCGTCGGCGTCGCGGGCCTCGTCGGCGCTGCTGAGGAAGTCGAGCACGCCGCGGGCCACGGGGTAGGCCGCCGGGCAGGCGCGGCACGTCACCCGGTCGGCGCCGAACTCCAGCTCGCCCCGGCAGGTGGGGCAGCGGAAGGCGTCCGCGTGCCGCGTGGTGACCTCCCGGGCGCCGGTCGCCGCACCGCCGTCGTCGCCGCGGGTGTCGGCCACGACGGTCGGCCTCCCGTGCCGGACGGCCCAGTACGCCTTGGCGCCCGTGTAGGCGAGGACGGAACGGGTGTCGCCGCGCCAGGTGGCGGTGATCTGCTCGGGGGTGAGCGTGCCGATCCAGCCCCGGTCGAAGTCGCGCTCGCTCTCCGACAGCGACCACTCCCACGGCGACGGCCACACCCGGCCCAGCACCACATCGTCGGGGTCGAGACTCTGCAGGCACCGGTCGAGGCGGGTGAGGTCGTCGAGGTCCAGCCCGAGCCCGCCGGCGACCGCGAGGACGCGCTCGCGGTCGCCGGGCAGGTGCGACAGCAGGTAGAGCAGCGCCAGCGTGAGCGGCTCGCCCTTGGCGCAGCGACCGAGCAGGGCGAGGTACCCGTCCAGGCCCTCGCGCACCGCGGCGGTCACCGGGCCCTCGGTGTCCGGGTACTCGGCCTCGGCCAGCAGGCCCAGCAGCACCAGGAGGTGGCCCTTGCGGTCGTCGCCGGCCCGGTCAAGCCGCTCCAGGACCAGCGGCACGGCGGGGAGGGCGAGGCCGGTGAGCGTCCCGCCGTCCCAGAGCGCGTCGACCAGCCGGAGGAACTCGGCGTCGAGACGGACGGCGGGCGCGGATATGACGGCGTCCAGCAGGTCGGAGACGGTCACGTCGGCGGCGGTGGTGACACTCATGGAGCACGTCCCTTCGTAGAGGTGGCGGGCCCTGTCAGCCCACGCGGAAGCGGTTGGGGCCGCGGGGGCCGGGGGCGGTGCCGAGACAGTGGGCGTTGTAGTCGTCCAGCAGCGCCTGGGCCTCGGCGGTGGCCCGGGTGAGGCGGGCGGCCGGCTCGGCGCCGTGGGCGAGCACGTCGTGCATGGCCGCGGTCATGACGTCCTGGATGCCGACGAAGTCGCCGAGCAGGGCGCCCCGGGCCGCGGGCGAGCCGTCGCCGGCGGCGAGCTGGTCGAGCGCGACCCGGTGGTGCGGGTTGGCGTCGAACCAGCCCTCCTCCTCCAGCAGGTCGGCCGAGGCCCGCGTGATCGGGATGAAGCCGCTGGTCCTGTGCCGTTCTGCGGCGTTCGCGGGGTGCACCATGAACTGCAGGAACGCCAGCGCGCCGTCCTGCGTGGCATCGTCGAGCCCGCCCGACAGCCACAGGGAGTCGCCGCCGATGAGGTTGCCGGCGTACGGGACCTCGCCGTTGCACGGCATCGGGCTCGCGACGACGGTGAAGCCGCCCTCGCGGCCGGCCCCGACCATGCGCTCGGCCTCCACCGAGGTGCTGAGCACGAGCGCCGTCCGCTGCCCGGCGAACGCCGCGTAGTTCTCCTCCCAGGCCCGGTACGTGTCGGTCCCGGCGGCCCGCACCCCCGTGTAGAGGTAGTGGCCCTCGCGGTGGAGGCGGGCCCACCACTCGGCGAAGGCGAGCATCTCGTCCGAGGCGAGGTCGACGGTCTCGGCCCGGCCCGACCGCCCGTTGCCGTGGTCAGCGAGCAGCCCGCCCTGCTGGGCCACGGCCTGCTGGAAGATCCAGCCGTGGTTGGGCCAGGTGATCGCGTGCTCCGGCCCGCCGCGCAGCGCCGCGACCGCCTTGGCGGCGGCCTCGACCTCGTGCCAGGTGCGCGGCACCTCGGTCACGCCCGCGGCCCGCAGCAGCGTCGTGTTGGCGTACAGCAGCGTGGTGGAGGTGAGCGGCGGCATCGCGGCCAGCTCGCCGTCGATCGTGTAGTAGTCCCGGGCGGCCGGGACCAGGTCGTCCAGCACGACCGGCTCGCCGAGGATCCACTCGCGCCCGGCCACGGCGCGGCCGACGGGGGTGAACAGCGGGCCGCCGTCGGCCCCCAGGATGTCCCGGGCCAGCTGGGTCGAGGTGTAGAAGTTCTGCACGATGGCCGGGGGGTCGCCCCGGCGGGCCGCCTCCGCGACCCGGCGCGGCAGCTCCAGGAAGTCGCAGCCGCGCACCTCGATCTCATACTCGGGATGGGCCTCCCCGAACCTCCTGGCCAGCTCCTTCGTCTCCGTCAGGAACAGCGGGACCACCGGGTAGTCGTTGAGCCAGACCCGGACGACGACCTTCTCGCGACTGTTCATTCAGATGTCCTCGTGTCCTCGGGTTTCCTCGTGGCGGGGGGCGAGGGGCCTGCGGCCCATCATCGGCGGCGTGGGACGAGGCGACATCTCCCCGAATGCGCTCTTCGCCCCGTACCGCCCGGTCGTCGTGCCCGTGGGCCGGACCGGGACGAACTCCGCAACCTGGAAGAGGTGGGGCGGCGCGGCCCGGTGCCACGATGAGGTTCGCCCACGCCCGACTCACCACTGGGAGCAGTCGATGGCCGACCCTCGCACCACCGACCACGGCGGCGGCGTCGCCGCCGAGGACAGACCCGCGACGCGGCCGCTGACGGGCGCGGAGTACATCGACAGCCTGCGCGACGACCGCGAGATCTACATCTACGGCGAGCGGGTCCGGGACGTCACCTCGCACCCTGCCTTCCACAACCCCGTGCGGATGACGGCCCGGCTGTACGACGCCCTGCACGACCCCGAGCGCGGGCCGGTGCTGACCGCCCCCCTCGACAGCGGCGGCCAGGGGTACACCCACCGGTTCTTCACCACCCCGCGCACCGTGGACGACCTGGTGGCCGACCAGCGGGCGATCGCGGCCTGGGCCCGGATGAGCTACGGCTGGATGGGCCGCAGCCCCGACTACAAGGCCTCCTTCCTCGGCACGCTGGGCGCCAACGCCGACTTCTACGAGCCGTTCGACGACAACGCGCGCCGCTGGTACCGCGAGTCGCAGGAGAAGGTCCTCTACTGGAACCACGCGATCGTGCACCCTCCGGTCGACCGCAACCGGCCGCCGGACGAGGTGGAGGACGTGTTCGTGCACGTCGAGCGGGAGACCGACGCGGGCCTGGTGGTCAGCGGGGCCAAGGTGGTGGCCACCGCCTCCGCGCTGACGCACTACAACTTCATCGCCCACTACGGCCTGCCGATCAAGAAGAAGAAGTTCGCCCTGGTCGCGACCGTCCCCATGGGGGCGCCGGGCCTGAAGCTCATCTGCCGGCCGTCCTACAGCGCGACGGCCGCGGTGATGGGCAGCCCGTTCGACTATCCGCTGTCGTCACGCCTCGACGAGAACGACTCGATCCTCGTCCTCGACAAGGTGCTGATCCCGTGGGAGAACGTCTTCATCTACGGCGACCTGGGCAAGGTCCAGATGTTCACCGGAAGGTCGGGGTTCCCCGAGCGGTTCACCTTCCACGGCTGCACGCGTCTCGCCGTGAAGCTGGAGTTCATCGCCGGCCTGCTGACCAAAGCCCTGGAGATCACCGGCACGAAGGACTTCCGCGGCGTGCAGTCCCGGCTCGGCGAGGTGCTGGCCTGGCGCAACCTGTTCTGGGCCCTGTCCGACGCCGCCGCCCGCAACCCCGTCCCGTGGCGCAACGGCGCGCTGCTCCCCAACCCCCAGTACGGCATGGCCTACCGGTGGTTCATGCAGATCGGCTACCCCCGCATCAAGGAGATCGTGATGCAGGACGTGGCCAGCGGGCTCATCTACGTCAACTCCAGCGCCGAGGACTTCGCCAACCCCGACGTCCGGCCGTACCTCGACAAGTACGTGCGGGGCTCGGAGGGCGTGGACGCGGTCCAGCGGGCCAAGGTGATGAAGCTGCTGTGGGACGCCGTGGGCACCGAGTTCGGCGGCCGGCACGAGCTGTACGAGCGCAACTACGCGGGCAACCACGAGAACACCCGGGTGGAGCTCATGTTCGCCCAGCTCGCCTCTGGCCAGATCGACCAGTACACGGCCTTCGTGGACGAGTGCCTGAACGAGTACGACCTCGACGGGTGGACCGTGCCGGACCTGTCGTCGTTCGAGGAGCTGCGCCACGTCAGGAAGAGCACGCTCGGCGGCTGAGCCGCGACGCCGCGGGCGCACGGCCGGCGGCCCACGACTAGCGGGAGGAAACCATGGAGAGCAACCGGCTCCGGGAGGCGGCCCTGCCGGACATCGAGCGGTGGGTCGAGGAGATCTGGAGGGAGATCCTCCGCATGCCGGCGGCGCTGGAGAACGCCACGTTCTTCGAGCTGGAGGGCCAGTCGATCTCGGCCGTCCGGATCACCGCCCGGATCGAGGACGAGCTCGGCGTCCCGGTCGACCTCGGCGAGCTGTTCGAGGACCCCGACCTGCGGACCTTCGCCCGCAGCGTGGCCGCCCGCGCGGCCTCCCTCGCCGAGGCGCCGGAGGCCGCGGCGTCATGACCGTCTCCGAGACCGCCCACGCCCCGGCAGGCGAGCGGATCCCGCTGTCGGTGCAGCAGGAGTTCCTGTGCATGTGGGACAAGGGCGACGACATGGGCCCGTTCGGCCCGCGCTACCACATCGTCGACGGCTGGCGGATCGGCGGGGAGCTCGACCTCGACACGCTGCGGGCCGCCCTGGACGACGTGGTCGCGCGGCACGAGGCGCTGCGCACCACCGTGGTGCGGGACGACCGCTACCAGCGGATCCTGCCGCCGAGCCCGGTCCCGCTCACCGTGCTCGACCTGCCCGGCGTCGACCCCTCGCTGCGCGACCTGCGCACCGAGGAGCTGCTCAACGACATCGCCGCCGGCACGATCAGCGTGCGCGAGCTGCCCCTGCTGCGGGCCGTCCTCGGGCGCTTCGACGAGCGGGACGCCGTCCTCGCGCTGATCGCCCACCACACCGCGGCCGACGCGTGGTCGATGCAGCTCATCATGCGCGACCTCGCCGCGTGCTACGGGGCGCGCCTGGCCGGCGCCGCGCCGGACCTGCCCGAGCCCGCGCAGTACCGCGAGTACGCCGCGTGGCAGCGGGAGCGGCTGTCGGCCGCGTCCACGGCGACGGCCCGCGACTACTGGCGCGAGCGGCTGCGGGACGCCCGCGCGCTCGCCCTGCCCACCGACCGGCTGCGGTCGCAGGAGCCCGAGTTCTCGACCGCGTGGTACCGCTTCTCCTACGGGCCGGAGCTGCGCACCGCCCTCACCGGGGTCGCCGCGCGGACCCGCAGCTCGCCGTTCATGGTGCTGCTGGCCGCCTTCGCGGTGTTCGTCCACCGGACGATCGGGACGACCGACGTCGTGGTGCCGACGTTCACCCCGGGCCGGGACCAGGCGCAGTTCCAGGACGCCGTGGGCTCGTTCTTCAACTGCCTGCCGCTGCGCGTCGACCTGTCCGGCTGCGCGACGTTCGCCGACGTCGTGGCCCGCACCCGGTCGGCCTGCCTGTCGGCCTACTCCCGCGAGATCCCGCTGGCCCAGGTGCTCGGCGAGGCCCCCGAGCTCATGAGCCTGACCGCCGTGGACGGGCTCGCCTCGTGCGTGTTCCAGGTCATCCAGACCCCGCACATGATGGAGCGCGACCGGGTGGGCGACCTCGAGTTCTCCGCCGTACGGCGGCGGATGCTGGCGCAGACGGTCGGCTCGGACATCCCGGACGGCACCCTCCTGTGCCTGGAGCTCGACTCGACCGGCGACCTGATCGGCGAGCTCGGCTACAGCAGCAACCTGTACGACAAGAGCACGGCCATGCGCATCGTCGCCGAGCTGGGCGAGGTGCTGCGCGACGTGCTCGGCGCCCCCGCCGCCCCGCTGGGGACCTGAGAGACCCCCGGGGACCTGAAAAAGGCGTCGCGGCGACGTCGAGGACGGGCCGGCAGCTCCGACCCCCTTGTGACAGGCGCCGCGGCGCCCCGACCCATGAGGAGCCACGCATGAAGTACCTGCTGATCATGTACATGAACCCCACGATCTGGGAGTCCCTGTCGGAGGAGGAGCAGAACGCCGTCTTCCAGGGCCACGACGAGTTCCAGAAGACGATCATCGCCTCGGGCGAGATGGTCGGCACCAAGGCGGTCGGCGACCCTTCCCAGACCACGGTCGTGCGGGTGCGCGACGGCGCCGCCAACGTCGCCGAGGGCCCGTACGTGCCGGGCGAGGAGTTCTTCTGCGGCTACTACGTCGTCGACTGCGCGACGCGGGAGCGGGCCGACGAGCTCGCCGCCCTCATCCCGGACGCCCGCCACACGGCCGTCGAGGTGCGGCCGATCGTGTTCGAGGGCGGCCCCGAGCTGTAGCCGCCCCCCGCGCTTGTCACCCTGCTCATGACCGTGGCCGAGGTCCGTGAGACCTCGGCCACAGTCATGAGCACGCCCGCCGGCGTCAGCCGGGCTTGCGCGCCGAGACGATCACGTACCCGATGCGGTCGGGGCCGGGGGCGAAGAAGTCGCGCAGCGCGTCCTTGAGGCCGGTCACCATCTCGTCGCCGAACCGCTCGGCCAGCACGCCGCGGGCGGTCTCGGCCGACTCGACGAACTTCGGCCCCATGCCGAAGACCCGGGGGCCGCACTGGGTGTACTCCTCCACCGCGAAGCCGGCCGCCCCCAGGGCGGCGAACCACTCGGGCAGCGTCGGCAGCCGGTTGAGGTTGATGGCGGCCGCGAACGCCTCGGCCTCGTCGAGGCCCATCCGCTCCTCGGTCGTGTAGTCCGCGAACGTGATCCGGCCGCCCGGGCGCAGCACCCGGAACAGCTCGGCGAGGGTGGCGCCGAGGTCGGGGGCGCACTGCAGCGACTCCATCGCCAGCACCGCGTCGAAGTGGCCCTCGCCGTACGGCAGGGCGGAGAAGTCGGCCTGCTCGAACCGGACGCGCTCGGCGATGCCGCTCGCGTCGGCCTTCCGCTGCGCCTCGCCCGCCTCGACCGCGCTGACCGTGACGCCGGTGACGTCCGCGCCGGTCTCCCGGGCGATCAGGATCGCCGGCGCGCCGAGGCCGCACCCGGCGTCCAGCACCCGCTCCCCGGGGCGCAGGCCGAGCGCGTCCGCCACCTTGCGGGTGATGCGCTTGGACGCCTCGACCATCGGGGTGTCGTCCCCGTCGCCGTACCAGTACGCCAGGTGGATCTGGCCCTCGTTGAAGGTGTCCGAGATGGGGGCCGACTCGTCGTACATCTTGCCGATGTCGACGGGGTCCACCGTCGTTCTCGCCATCGCTTCCTCGCTCTCTCGCCGCTGTACGTGTGGTGTGGCCACGCGGCCTAGTGGTAGGTGACGACCGCGCGGAAGCGCACCTCGCCCTTGTCGACCTTGTCGATCACGTCCGCGATCTGCTCCTTGGGGAACACTTCGACGATCGGCGTCACCCGGCCGCTCGCCACCAGGTCGAGCGCCTCGGCCAGGTACGGCAGGCCGTCGTGGCTGGCGCCGACGATCCGCTGCCGCTGGGCGAAGAACTGGAGCGTCGGGTCGATGGCGAACGACCCGGCCGGGTCGATGGTCGCCAGGACCATGCGGCCGTTCACTCGCAGCCCGCGGAGGGCGTCGGAGGCCGCCGGGTACGACGTCCCGGTGACCAGGATCACGTCGGCGCCCCCGGCCTCGCGCAGCTCCTCGCCGCCGCCCACGACGATGTCGGCGCCGAGGTCGCGGGCCAGCTCGTGCTTGTCGGGCGAGCGCGTCACGGCGACCGTCTCGTAGCCGCACGCCTTGCTGTACTGCAGGGCCATGTGGCCGAGGCCGCCGACGCCCAGCACCGCGACCCGCTCGTACGGCCGGGGCTCGCCCGCCCGCAGCGCGCTCCACGCGGTGTACCCGGCGCAGAGCACGGGCGCGGCCTGCTCGTACGTGACGTTGTCGGGGAGGAGGACCGTGCTGTCGGCCGCCACCGCGACGTACTCGGCGTGCCCGCCTGGCGCGGTCATGCCGGTCATGACGGGCGCGGCGCAGTTCATCCCGGTCTGCCCGGTGACCGGAAGGCCGAGCCGGCAGTAGTCGCACCGCCCGCAGCCCGCCTGCACCCAGGTGGCGCCGACGCGGTCGCCCACCTTCCTGGACGTGACGCCCTCCCCCACCTCGACGACCTCGCCGGCGGGCTCGTGCCCCACGACGACCGGGTCGAGCGGGGGGAAGGGGTAGACGCCGCTGGTCAGCCACACGTCGTTGTGGCAGACGCCCGACGCGTGCACCTTGATGAGCACCTGGCCCGGGCCGGGCCGCGGCGTGGGGACCTCGCGGATCTCCCACCGGGCGCCGGCCTGGGCGACGACAGCAGCCTTCATGGACGACTCCTTGGTGATGCGCGGACGCGTCCGGCCCGCCACCGGGCCGGGCCGGTGGCGGGACGGACGCTCGCTGCGGGTGGATCGGAAGGGGCGCCGGGGGCCTCGTCGCCCCCGGAGCGGCTCAGGCGGGGGCGCCCGCGCCGGCCGGGACCTTCGCGGTCAGGTACACCGGCAGGGTCCTCCTGCCGTTCATGATGAACGTGACCTGCGGCTCGACCTCCTCGGGCGAGACGGCGAGCGTCAGGTCGGGGAAGCGCTCGAACAGGGCCGACAGCGCGATCTCGGCCTCCAGCAGCGCCAGCGGCGAGCCGATGCAGCGGTAGACGCCGTGCCCGAACGACAGGTGGTCCTTGTCGTCCCGGGTGAGGTCGAACTCGGCGGCCGTCCCGCCGTGCACCTCGGGGTCGCGGCCGACGCCGGCGAAGTGGACGAGGATCGGCTCGCCCTTGGGGATCGTCACACCGCAGACCTCGATGTCCTCGGTGGCGAACCGGAAGGGCAGGTGGGCGACGGGGGCCTGCACCCGCAGCGTCTCCTCGATCACGTCGCGCCAGGTCGCCCGTCCGCTCCGGACCAGCTCGAGCTGGCCGGGGTGGGTGAGCAGCGCCCAGACGGCGTTCGTGATGAGGTTCATGACCGGCTCGGTGCCGGTGGCCAGCAGCAGGTGCAGCGTGCCGACCATCTCGGTGTCGTTGAGCCGCGAGTCCTCGTCGCGCGCCGCGATGAGGTCCGTGGTCAGGTCGTCCCCCGGCTCGCGGCGCTTCGACTCGACGAACTCGTGCATCTCCCGGTGCCACTGCTCGACGTTGGCCGCGGCCTCCTCCGGGCTGATGGTGGTGTCGACGTTCACCTCGCCGCCGCGCAGCATGTCGGCGCGCGACTCCGCCGGCACCCCGAACAGGTCGCAGATGACCTGCGCGGGGAACGGGTGGGCGAAGCGGGCCTTCAGGTCCACCGCCTCCCCCGGCTCGGCCGACGCGAGGTCGTCGAGCAGGTCGGAGACGATCTGCCGGACGCTGTCCCGCATGGCCTCCACCCGGCGGGGGGTGAAGGCGCCCGCGGTCAGCCTGCGCAGGCGGGTGTGGTCCTTGCCGTGCATGGTGGTGAGGTTCTCCATCAGCACCCACCCGATGAGCGGGAAGTCCTCACCGATCTCCCCGTTCACGTACGCCAGCCAGTGGCGGCGCGGGTCCTTCGAGACGGTCGGGTCGCTGAGCACCTGCTTGGCGGCCTCGTGGCCGGTGACCGACCAGCCGGGGACGCCCCCCGGCAGGACGATCCGGCCCACGGGACCCTGCTCGCGGATGCGGGCGGCCTCCCCGTGGATGTCGTTGCCGGCGGGGTCGATGGTGACGGGGCAGCGGCTTTCCATGGAACCTCCAGACGATCGTGAGGCCGGTCGGCTGGCGGGACCGCCGCCGGACGCCGACGGACAGCCGTACGCCGGCACCGACCACTGCGTTCAGCCGGGCGACGCGGCGGGGAACGGAACGGTCAGATGTAGACGGTGTTGGGCTCCAGGCCGCAGACGACCCGCCCGTACAGTTCGAGGTTGGTGTTGGGGTGCAGGATCGCGTGCAGGTTGATCGTCTGGATGTCCCGCTCGATGCGCTGGATCGGCACCGAGGTGTAGATCGACGAGCCGCCGCTCGCGGTGTTGAGGATGTCCACGGCCTCCTTGGCGCGCTGGCACACCGCACCCAGGTCGAGGCGGATGCGGGCGCGCTCCTCCAGCGTCCACGGCTCGCCGGTCGGGCCCTTGGTGTCGACCAGGTCGGCCGCGCGGTACGCGTGGAACTGCGCCTCGTCGATCTTGATGGTCGCCTCCGCCACCTGCAGGTGGGTGATCGGGGCCTCGCTCTGGTTCTCGTAGTTCGTATAGGTGATCTTGCGACCGGGCAGGCGCTCGAAGAACGCCTCCTTCGCGGCCTTCGCCAGGCCGAGCGCGGGGGCGCTGACGGTCGCGCAGGCCGTCGGCATGAACGGCGCCCGGTAGATCGGGGAGTCCGCGTTGGCGACCGACCGGTGCTGGCCCATGAGGACCGGGATCATCGGCAGGACCCGCGCCTCGGGCACGAAGACGTCCTTGGCCACGGTGGTGACGCTGCCCGTGCCGCGCAGGCCCGCGGTGTGCCAGTCGTCGACGACCGTCAGGTCGGACAGCGGAACGGCGATCATGACGGGCTCGAAGCCGCCGTCGGGGGTCGGCCGGACGGCCGCGTTCGTGTTCCACTGGCTCTGCTGGGAGCCGCTGTTGAACTTCCACGCGCCGTTGACCACCACGCCGCCGTCGGTCGGGACGGCCAGGGCGCTCGGGCTGAGGATGCCGCTCACGCGGACGTCGGGGTCCGCGAAGATCTCGTCCTGGACCTCGTCGGGGAACAGGCCGACCATCCAGGCGCTGATCGCCCAGACGGCGGCGGTCCAGGAGGCCGAGCCGTCGCCGCGGGCGAGCTCGGAGACGACCTCGACGACCGTGCGCATGTCGGACTCGTAGCCGCCGTACCGGGTGGGGACGCGCATCTTGAGGATGCCGGCGTCCGTCAGGGCCTCGACCGTCTCGTCGGCCAGGCGCCTGTTCTCCTCCCCCCAGGCGGCGTTCCGCTGCAGCAGGGGCACCAGCTCCGACGCGCGGCGGACGAGTTCCTCCCGCGGGGGGGCTTGGGTGGTTTCCATCAGTTCCTCCTCTGGACTGCGGCAGGAGCCGGAGCACGCCCGGCGTGCGCGTCGTGACGGGGGATCGGGCGCCGGCGTCGCGGCAGGTCCTCGTCCGGCCCGGCCGTCCGCCGATCCGCACCACCCGACCTTCACATCCGCGCTGACGGCGGCGCATCTCTCGGATTGCGCTGTCGCGAAATGCCGGATCCGTCGCATTCGGATCGCGCACGTTGGAAGAAGCCGCAGGTCGGACCCGGTTGATACGGTCGGTGACCCAGAGTGACCACAGGCGGAACCCCAACGGCGGCGACCACGACGGCCGGGCGCGCCGCCGGGGTGTCGATGTCGAGATCCCGGAGCCCGCTCCGACCTCTTCATGAGAGGCGCCGCTGGCGTCCGAGAGCCGGAAAGGATCTCCCATGCACGACACGACCTCTGCCGTGGCCGGCCCGCGCGCCGGGCGGCGGGAGTGGATCGGGCTGGCCGTGCTGGCCCTGCCCACGCTCCTGGTCTCCATCGACGTCTACGTGATGCTGCTCGCCCTGCCGTACCTCAGCACGGACCTCGGCGCGGGCGGCACCCAGCAGCTGTGGATCATCGACATCTACGGCTTCATGCTGTCCGGGTTCCTGGTGACCATGGGCACCCTCGGCGACCGCATCGGCCGCCGGAGGCTGCTGCTGATCGGCGCGTCCGCGTTCGCCGTCGCGTCCGTGGTGTCGGCCTACTCGCGCAGCCCCGAGATGCTGATCGCCGCCCGCGGCGTGCTCGGCGTGGCCGGGGCCACGCTCGCGCCGTCGACGCTGTCGCTGATCACCACGCTGTTCCGGGACGCCCGTCAGCGCGGCACGGCCATCGGCATCTGGGCCATGTGCTTCTCGGCCGGCGCCATCATCGGCCCGCTGGTCGGCGGCGCCATGCTGGAGCACTTCTGGTGGGGCTCGGTCTTCCTGCTCGGCGTGCCCGCCATGGTGCTGCTGCTCGTGCTCGGTCCCGTCCTGCTGCCCGAGTACCGCGACGCGGGCGCGGGCCGGCTCGACCTGGCCAGCGTCGCGCTGTCCATGGCCGCGATCCTGCCGATCATCTACGGGCTCAAGGAGCTGGCCAAGAGCGGCTGGAGCGCCGGCGCGCTGTCCGCGATCGTGGTCGGCCTCGCGCTCGGCGTGGTGTTCGTCCGGCGCCAGCGGGCGCTGGCCAGCCCGCTGCTCGACGTGCGGCTGTTCGCCCACCGGTCGTTCAGCGCGGCGCTGGTGAGCATCCTGTTCGGCACGCTGCTCATGGGCGCGATCATGATGTTCATCACCCAGCACTTCGAGCTGGTGCAGGGGCTGTCGCCGCTCCAGGCGGGCGTGTGGATGCTGCCCGCCGTGGCCGCCAACACGGTGAGCTTCATGGTCTCCCCGATGCTGGCCCGCCGGTTCCGCCCGGCGTACTGCATCGGCGGCGGCCTGGCGATCTCGGTGGCCGGGCTTGTCGTGATCACCCAGGTGCAGACCGCCTCGGCGCCCGGTCTCCTGGCCTCCGGCTTCGCGCTCATCTTCCTCGGCGCCGGCCCGCTCGTCACGCTCGGCACCGGCCTGGTCATCGGCTCGGCCCCGCAGGAGAAGGCCGGGTCGGCCGCGGCCATCAACGAGACGAGCGGCCAGTTCGGCTTCGCGCTCGGCATCGCCGCGCTCGGCAGCATCGGCGCGGCCGTCTACCGGGCGACCATCGCGGTCCCGGACGGCGTGCCGGCCGCGGCGGCGCGGGCGGCGCGCGAGAGCATCACCGGCGCCGCGAGCGCGGCGGCCGGGCTGCCCGCCCAGGCCGGCGAGGCGCTGCTGGCTCCGGCCCGCGACGCCTACACCAGCGGGCTGAACGTCGTGGCCGCGGTCAGCGCCGTCCTGCTGGCCGCCGTGGCCGTCCTAGCCGCCACCCTGCTGCGGCACGTGCCGCCGACCGGCCGGGCCGAGCAGGACGAGCAGGCGGCCGCGGACGAGCCGGCCCTCCAGACCGCGGGCTGATCCCCCGCCGGTACCGGACCACCGGCCTCGCCTCCCATCCGGCCCCCCGGGAGGCGGGGCCGGTCGCGTGCGCGGGCCGTCCCCGTCTCCCGCCGTGGGGCCGTCCCCTCTGCGGCTGCGCGGGGCGTCCCTTTGCGGCCGCGTGAGGGACGCCGTCACCGCGCCGCGCGGGCTCGGGCAAGGAGGCAATCGGCGAGATGCGGCGCCGGGAGGCGGCGTGCCACGGTCAGGTGACGTCTTCCACGGAGGTGAGGACCATGACCGAGATGACCGCCGTCCGCCCCGGGCCGGGCCCGGGGACGCCGGTCCCGGCCCCCGGGCCGATCACCGTCACACCGGACGACCCGCGCTACGGGGACCTGGTCTGCGGATACAACCACCGCTTCACGCCCGCCCCCGACTACGTCCGCCTGGCGGCCACCACCGAGCAGGTCGCGGCGGCCGTGGAGGAGGCCGTGGCCGCCGGGAGGCGCATCGTGGTCCGCAGCGGCGGCCACTGCTTCGAGGACTTCACCGCCTCGCCCGACGTCCAGGTCCTGCTCGACCTGTCCCCCATGTCGGCCGTCTACCACGACGAGGAGCGGCGGGCGTTCGCGGTCGAGGGCGGCGCCACCCTGGGCCACGTCTATCGGGTGCTGCACGACGGGTGGGGGGTGACGATCCCCGCCGGCACCTGCTTCGAGGTGGGGGTCGGCGGCCACATCACGGGCGGCGGCTACGGCCACCTGTCCCGCCGGGACGGCCTCGTGGTGGACCACCTGTACGCGGTCGAGGTCGTGGTCGTCGGCGAGGACGGCCGGGCCCGGGTGGTGGTGGCCACCCGCGAACCGGACGACCCGCACCGCGACCTGTGGTGGGCCCACACGGGCGGCGGGGGCGGCAACTTCGGCGTGGTCACCCGCTTCTGGCTGCGCAGCCCGGGAGTGGAGTCGGCCGACCCGGCCCGCCTGCTGCCGGCGGCGCCCACCCACATGCGCCGGCGCGACCTGGCGTGGCCGTGGGCGGGGATGACCGAGGAGGCGTTCACGACGCTGCTGCGCAACTACTGCGCCTGGTTCGAGGCCAACAGCGAGCCGGACTCCCCGTACCGGCACCTGTGGACCAACCTCATCGTCACCCACCGGTCCGCGGGCGCGTTCGGGCTGACCTCGGTGATCGACGCGCACGTCCCGGACGCGGAGCGGCTGCTGGCGGCCCAGGTCGAGGCCCTGACGGACGGCGTCGGGGTGGACCCGGTCGCGGACGCCGAGCAGGTGGTGCCGTGGATGGAGACGTGGATGCCGTCGTACAGCTGGCCGAGCGACCCGAACGGCCGTTACAAGCACAAGGCCGCCTACCTGCGCCGCCGCTACACCGACAGGCAGATCGCGGCGATCTACCGGCACCTGGGTGGCGAGGGCTACCACAACCCCGCGGCGTGCCTCGTGCTCACCGGCTTCGGCGGCCGGGTGAACGCCGTCGCCCCCGGCGCGACCGCGATCCCCCAGCGCGACTCGATCCTCAAGGCCTCCTACAGCGCCGGGATGTGGGTGTCGGAGGAGGAGGACCCGGCGCACATCGGGTGGGTCCGCGAGTACTACCGCGACGTCTACGCCGAGACCGGCGGCGTGCCGGTGCCAGGCGAGGTCGACGACGGCTCGTACATCAGCTACCCGGACGTCGACCTGGCCGACCCCGCGTGGAACACCTCCGGCGTCCCCTGGCACGAGCTGTACTACAAGGGCAACTACCCCCGCCTCCAGGCCGTGAAGGACCGGTACGACCCGCGCAACGTCTTCCATCACGCGCTGTCGATCGAGCCGTCGTCCTGACCGGTTGAAAGGTGCATTGATCCGCAATTCAGGAGATGCGGGTCACAGCGGCGGAATAGGACGATTCAAAAGTCAGGATCGGCGAACGGAAACGCGACCCGACCGCCTTTCCCCGGATTCCCTGCAGGCGAACTCCTTTCGCGTGCGCGCCAACACTCCTGGAGGCAGAGATGCCCGTGAACTCGCCGACCACCGTGGCGGTCGAGGCGACCGCGGCGGCGGCCGTCCCCCAGCGCGTCATCGCGGCGTGGGCCGACAACGACGCCGCCGGCTTCGCCTCGGTCTTCACCGAGCACGCCACCATGATCCTTCCCGGTGACGTCTTCGTGACCGGGCGCGACCGGATCCGGGCCTACATGGAGGCCGCCTACGCCGGGCCGTACGCCGGCAGCCGCGTGACGGGGACGCCCCTGGCCATCCGCCGCCTGTCCGACGACCTCGTCCTCATGATCACCCGTGGCGGCGTCATCGAGGCCGGCCAGACAGAGCTCGCCCCCGGCAAGGCCGTCCGCGCGTCGTGGCTGCTCGCCCGCGTGGACGGCGAGTGGCTGGTGACGGCCTACCAGAACACGCCCATCAGCGCTTTCTGACCGGACCGCGACACGGATTGAGGAGGTGACCGCGATGGGTGCCCGAGCCGGCGACCGCGTCGTGGTGCTCGGCGGGAGCATGGGGGGCCTGCTGGCCGCCCGGGTGCTCTCCGAGAGCTTCGCCGAGGTTCTCCTGGTGGACCGCGACGCGCTGCTGGGGGTCTCCGGCCCCCGCCGCGGCGTCCCCCACGGCCGCCACGCCCACGGACTGGTGGCGCGCGGCCACGAGATCCTCGAAAGCCAGTTCCCTGGGCTCACCGCCGAGCTCGAGGCCGCCGGCGTGCGGCCCGGGGACTTCAACGGGGACATCCGCTGGTACTTCAACGGCCAGCGGGTCAAGCCGGCCCACTCGGGGCTGCTGTCGGTGCCGGCGACGCGGCCGGTGCTGGAGCACCACCTGCGCGAGCGGGTGCGGGCCATCCCGAACGTCCGTTTCCTGGAGCGGCACGACATCCTGGGCCTGGCGACGACGCCGGGCGGCGGGCGTGTATTGGGCGCCCGGGTGCAGCCGCAGGGCGGCGGCGGGGATCCGCTGGTCCTGGACGCGGACCTGGTCGTCGACACGACGGGGCGCGGCTCCCGCACCCCCGTCTGGCTGGAGGAGCTCGGCTACGGGCGTCCCGAGGAGGACCGGGTCAAGATCGACCTCGCGTACACCACCCGCCACTACCGGGTCGACGTCGACCCCTTCGGCAGCGACCTCGCGATGATCCCGGCCGCCACGCCCGCCCACCCGCGCGGCGCCTTCTACTACCGCCTCCCGGGGAACGACGGCCTGCTGGAGCTGTCGCTCACGGGCATCCTCGGCGACCACCCGCCGACCGACCCCGACGGCTTCCTGGAGTTCGTCCGCTCGCTGCCGATCCCGGACATCTACCTGTCGGTGCGCGACGCCGAGCCGGTCGACGACCCGGTGATGTTCAAGTACCCGGTCAGCGTGTGGCGGCACTACGAGCGGCTGACCCGCTTCCCTGAGCGGCTGCTGGTCATGGGCGACGCGGTGTGCAGCTTCAACCCGATCTACGCCCAGGGCATGACGGTCGCCGCGCTGGAGTCGCTGGTGCTGCGCCGCCATCTGAGCGAGGGGTCCCTGCCCGACCCGCGCGCCTTCTTCCGCGACATCGCCCGCGAGATCGCCTCGCCCTGGGAGCTGTCGGCCGGCGCCGACCTCGGCTACGCCGGCGTCGAGGGCCGCAGGACGCCGAAGGTCCGGCTGATCAACGCCTACGTCTCCCGGCTGCAGCGGGCCGCCGTCCACGACAGCGCGCTCGGCAACGCGTTCATCCGGGTGGCCGGCCTCATCGACCCGCCGCAGGCGCTGCTGCGCCCCGGCACCGTGCTCCGCGTGCTGCGGCACGGCGGCCGGGCCCCCGAGCCGGCCGTCGCGACGGAGCCCGCCGCCCAGCCGGTCGACCAGCTCGCTGCGCAGCCGGTCGCCCAGCCGGTCGCGCAGCCCGACGTCCCGTCCGGGCAGGACGGCACGCGGTCCGCGTCCCCGGCGTCCACGGCGTCCACGGCGGGCCGGGGGGCCTGAACCCCCTCGCCCGTGCCCTCGCCATCCCGGCGCACCGGCCTCCGCCGGTGCGCCGCGGCCGTGCCCCAGCCTCCCCGAACCAGCCCTCCCCGAACCAGCCCCAGCCCTCCCCGAACCAGCCCTCAGCCCCAGCCCCCCGGCTCAGCCCTCAGTCCCCAGCCCCGCCCCGGGCGTGCCCGCGGCCGGCCGGGTCCCGGCCGCAGCCGCTCGCAGCCGTACCCCCGCCGGCGTGGCTGCGAACCGCCACCCCCGGCCGGTCACGGCCGGCCCCACCGCCGGCGGACGTGACCGAAAGGCAGTCAGATGCGTCCCTTCCGAATCGACATCCCCGAGGCGGACCTCGACGACCTCCGGCGCCGGATCGCCGCCACCCGCTGGCCCAGCGAGGTGCCCGGCGTGGGCTGGGACCGCGGCGTTCCCGTGGACTACCTCAAGGAGCTGGCCGAGTACTGGCGCACCGAGTTCGACTGGCGGGCCGCCGAGGCCCGGCTGAACCGGTACCCGCAGTTCATCACCGAGATCGACGGGGTCGACGTGCACTTCCTGCACGTCCGTTCGCCGGAGCCGGACGCGGTCCCGCTGATCGTGACGCACGGCTGGCCCGGCTCGGTCGCCGAGTTCCTCGACGTCATCGGCCCGCTGACGGACCCGGCCGCGCACGGCGGCGACCCCCGCGACGCGTTCCACCTGGTCATCCCGTCGATCCCCGGGTACGGATTCTCCGGCCCCACCGGCCAGACCGGCTGGGACGTCCGCCACGTGGCGCGGGCCTGGGCCGAGCTGATGCGCCGTCTCGGGTACGACCGCTACGCCGTCCAGGGCGGCGACTGGGGCATGGCCATCTCGCTGGAGCTCGGCCTCGCCGACCCCGAGCACGTGGCCGGCGTGCACGTCAACATGTTCGTCACGTTCCCCCCGGACGACCCGTCGGCGTTCGCCGAGCTGGACGACACCGACAACGCCAGGCTCGGGTTCGCGCTGCGCTTCCAGCAGGACGGCATGGGCTGGCAGCGCATCCAGTCGACCCGCCCGCAGACCCTGTCGTACGGGCTCACCGACTCGCCCGTGGGGCAGCTCGCCTGGATCGTCGAGAAGTTCAAGGAGTGGACCGACTCGGACAAGGCGCCCGAGGACGCGGTCGACCGCGACCACCTGCTGACGAACGTCACCATCTACTGGCTCACCGCGACCGCGGGCTCCAGCGCCCAGCTCTACTACGAGTCGGCCCGCGGCGACGAGGCGTTCGTCACGACGTGGGGCGGGCCGTGGCCGCTCCGCGCGCCCGTCGGCGTGGCCGTCTTCCCCCACGACGCCGCGCTGCCGATCCGGCGGTGGGCCGACCGGCTGCTGCCGACGCTCGCCCACTGGACCGAGTTCGACCGCGGGGGCCACTTCGCCGCGATGGAGCAGCCGGAGCTGCTCGTCGAGGACGTGCGGGCGTTCGTCCGCCCGCTGCGCTGACTCCCGGCGGAACCACGCCGGGTTCGTTCACAAGGGAGAACACGTGGACACCATAGGAACAGGACCGGCCCCCGACCCCGCGCCACGGCGGCGCGGGCGGCGGCGCAGGATCGCCCTGGCCGCGCTCGTCGCGCTCGCGGTCCTGCCCGCGGTCGCGGCGGCCCGGCCGGGCGCCGCCGCCTCGCACGCGGCGGGCACGAGCGCCGCGGCCTCGCTGCCGGCCACGGACGCCCCGCCGGAGTGGGGCTCGACCGCCGGCGTCTGGGCCGGGCACAACTACGACCTCGCCAACACCCGCGCGACCAAGCGGACGTCCATCACGTCGAAGAACGTCGCCGGGCTCAAGGTGAAGTGGCGCTTCGCGCTCGACAGCAACGAGTTCTTCGGCACGTTCTCGTCCAACCCCATCGTCGTGGGCGGGACGGTCTACCTGATCGACCTCAACAGCAAGGTGTCCGCGCTCGACCAGGCCACCGGCCGGGTCAAGTGGCAGCGCTCCTTCGACAGCCCGAACGTCGGCCCCAACGGCGTGGCCTACGGCTGGGGGCTGCTGTTCGGCACCACCCACACCGGCGTCTTCGCGCTCGACCCGCGCACCGGCGCGACGGTGTGGTCGCGCGAGCTGGTCAAGGAGGGTGACGGAGGCGTCGACATCGCGCCGCAGCTGTACGACCGCACCGTGGTGGTCAGCACCGTGCCGTCCACCCTCACGACGTACGCCCCCGGCTCGATGGGCACGGTCTGGGCCTTCGACGCCGCCACCGGCACGCCGAAGTGGTCGTTCAACACGATCAAGGACGGCTACCTGTGGGGCCACCCCGAGATCAACAGCGGCGGCGGCCTGTGGTTCCCGCCGGGCGTCGACGACCGGGGCCGGGTGTTCGTCGCGGTCGGCGACCCCGCGCCGTTCCCGGGCACGTCTGAGTACCCGAACGGCGCGAGCCGCCCCGGGCCGAACCTCTACACCAACTCGCTCGTCGCCCTCGACGGCAAGACGGGCAAGGTGCTGTGGTACCAGCAGGTCGCCCCGCACGACCTGCGCGACTACGACCTGCACATCTCGCCGATCATCACCTACGCCACGCTCAACGGCGTGCGGACGGAGGTCGTGGTGGTCGCCGGCAAGATGGGCTCGGTGCACGCCTACCGGGCCGACGACGGCAAGCCGCTGTGGTCGCTGCCGGTCGGCAGGCACCAGAACGACACCGGGCCGCTGCCGGACCAGCCCGTGCAGGTCTACCCCGGCATCTTCGGCGGCGTCCAGACGCCGATGTCGGTCTCGGACGGCCGGCTGTTCGTGCCGTGGGTGGACGCGTCGTCCCCCATGAGCTCGACCAGCTACGACTTCCCCGACCTCGCCTCGGGCACGGGCGGCATCCTCGCCGTGGACGTGGCCACCGGCAAGGTGCTGTGGAAGCGCGACCTGCCGTCGGAGAACTTCGGCGCCGCGACCGTCGCCAACGACGTCGTGTTCACCAGCACCTACGACGGCACGATCTACGGGCTGGACGTGCGGACCGGCAAGACGCTGTGGAGCACCACGACCAAGGCGGGGATCAACTCGTTCCCCGCCGTGGTGGGCGACACGCTCTACATCGGGGCGGCCTCGCCGATCTTCTTCGACCAGCCGGTGCCCGAGTTCCTCGCGTACTCGCTGTCCTGACCCCGTCTCCTCCCGGCGCGTGGCGGGCCTCCCATCGTGGGGGCCCGCCACGCCCGCGTCCGGGCCCGCGTCCGAGCCCGCGCCCGCGAGCCCGCCGACGCGGGCGGGAGAGCACGCTGGGAGAAGGCGTCGCGATCATCCTGATGCACGCTGGGTGGGTGGCGGTCCGCCAACGGCGCCGGACCCCTTCCCATCGGGCGGAACGCCCCGGACGACCGGCTCCCCGGCTGGAGGTCTTCTCATGCGGACAGGTGTCTGGCTCGTCGGGGCGCGCGGCTCGGTCGCGGTGACCACGGTCGTGGGCGCGGCGGCGCTCGCCCGCGGCCTGCGGCCCCCGGTGGGCTGCGTGACGGACTCGCCGCAGTTCTCCTCCGTGCCCCTGCCGGCGTACGGGGACCTCGTCTTCGGCGGCCACGACGTGGCCGGCGTCCCGCTGCGGGAGCGCGCCGAGCGCCTGGCGCTGGACGGGGTGGTCCCGGCCGGCCTGCCCGCGGCCGTCGCCGACGACCTCGACGCCGCCGAGGCGCGTGTGCGGCCCGGCGTGGACGGCGCGGACCGGCGTTCCCAGGCGGAGCAGGTCGCCGGCCTCGCCGCGGACCTGGCCGCGTTCCGCGAGCGCGAGGGCCTCGGCGCCGTGGTGGTGGTGAACGTCTCCTCCACCGAGCCCCCCGCCGAGCCCCACCCGGCGACCGCCGACCTCGCGCTGCTCGACGAGGCGCTCGCCGCCGGGGTGGACGCGCTGCCGGTCAGCTCGCGCTACGCCTACGCCGCCCTGTCGGCCGGATGCGCGTACGTCGACTTCACCCCGTCGAGGGGCGCCCGGCTCGTCGCGCTCGACCAGCTCGCCCTGCGGCGCGGCGTGCCCTACGGCGGCAGCGACGGCAAGACCGGCGAGACGCTGCTGAAGACCGCGCTCGCGCCGATGTTCGCCACCAGGGCGCTGCGGGTGACCTCCTGGTCGGGCACGAACCTCCTCGGCGGCGGCGACGGCGCCACGCTCGCCGACCCGGCCGCCGCGGCCAGCAAGATCGACTCCAAGGAGCGGGTGCTCCAGGCGCTCCTCGGCCATCCCGTGAGCGGGGGCGTGCACATCCACAACGTCCCGGAGATGGGCGAGTGGAAGACCGCCTGGGACCACGTCACGTTCCAGGGGTTCCTCGGCACCCCGATGCGCATGCAGTTCACCTGGGAGGGGTGCGACTCCGCGCTGGCCGCCCCGCTCGTGCTCGACCTGGCCCGGCTGACCGCCCGGGCGCTGGCGGCGGGACGGCGTGGCTGCCTCCCCGAGCTGGCGTTCTTCTTCAAGGACCCGGCCGGCACTCAGGTCCACGGACTGGACGAGCAGCACCGGATGCTGGTCGCCTGGGCCGCCGGGCTGGCGTCCGGTCATGCGCCCGCGTGAGCTGCCGAACCCCCCGCCGCTCCCAACCGGACGGCCGTCCGTGAGGGGCCGCCGGCCCGCCTGACACCGACCCCACCTCGCAGGAGGATCACCATGTCGTGGCTGGACAGCACCACCTCCGCCAAGCTCGGCCGCGTGTCGGTCGTCGCGGACGGCCTGTCGTTCCCCAGCGCCCTCGCGTTCGACGACGACGGCGGGGCGTACGTCGCCGAGACGGGCCTGCCGTTCGGCGGCGCCGCGCCGGGCGGCCGGGTCCTGCGCGTCGAGCCGGACGGCGGCACGACCGTGCTCGCCGAGGGGCTGGGCTCCCCGGTGACCGGCCTGGTCTTCCACGACGGCTCGCTGTGGGTGTCGCAGGGCAGCGATCCGGGACGGGTGTCGCGCCTGGAGCTCGACGGCCGCGTCACCCACGTCCTCGACAACCTGCCGGGGGGCGGCAACTACCACACCAACGAGGTCGCGTTCGGCCCGGACGGCAAGATGTACTGGGGTCAGGGGGCGATGACCAACACCGGCCTGGTCGGCCTCGACGCCCTGATGATGGGCTGGCTGAAGAAGCTGCCGCACAGCGTGGACGTCCCCGGCTACGACGTCGAGCTGACGGGCGTGGCCGTCGAGACCCGCGACCCGTTCGGCGACGACCCCTCGGCCACGCTGGTCACCGGGCCGTACACGCAGTTCGGGGAGCGGCTGCCCGCCGGGACGCGCCTGCCGGGACGCACGCCGGCCACCTCCGCCGTCCTGCGCGCCAACCCGGACGGCACGGACGTCGAACTGGTGGCCTGGGGGGTGCGCAACGCGTTCGGGCTGAAGTTCCTGCCGGACGGGCGGCTGCTCGCCCTCGACCAGGGCGCCGACGACCGCGGCAGCCGCCCGGTGGCCAACGTGCCGGACTACCTGTGGGAGATCCGGCCAGGCGCGTGGTACGGCTGGCCCGACTTCATGGGCGGCGTGCCCATCACCGACCCCCGGTTCACGCCGGAGACCGGCCCGGCGCCGGGCTTCATCCTGGCCAACCACGCGGAGCTTCCCGAGCCGGAGCGCCCGCTGGCCGAGTTCCACAGCCACACGGCCGCGACGAAGTTCGACGTGGCGCCCGGCGGCGGCTTCCTGGCGGTCGCGCTGTTCGGCGACGAGACGCCGATGACGGCGGCGCCGGGCCACCCGGAGGTGGGCCGGGCGCTGACCCTCGTGCGGACCTCGGACTGGCGGCAGCACGTGCTGCTCAGCTCGGAGCTCAGCCGGCCCATCGACGTCCGGTTCCACCCCGCCGACGGCTCCCTGTGGGTGGTCGACTTCGGCTCGTTCGAGATGCGGGGCGAGCCCGGCGGCGTCACCGTGGCGGCCGCCGGAGGCTCGGGAGCCGTCCTGCGCATGGAGGAGCCGCTCGCCTTCCCCCACACCGAGGATCTCCCCCGCCACCAGCGCTAACTGCGCAAGCAGGGAGGTGCCCGGCACCACGGGCGGGTGTGACGCTGGCCGCGTGGGCGGCTGTGCGACCGCCGGGCCGCGACGACAGCCGGAGGGGACCCCGAGGCCCGGCCAGAAGCGAGAAAGGAACCCGCCGTGACACAAGATGTGGAGACCGCCGGAGTCCAGGCCACCTGGACCCATGAGCCGCCCCAGCGGACCCGGGGCCGGGCCGCCGCGCCCCGCGAGCGGGTCCCGTGGTGGCGCGGCGCGTGGGCCGTCGCCTTCGCGGTGCTCGTCGTGTTCAACCTGATCTGGGCGCTGCCGACGTATCTCACGTTCGACCCTGCCCTGTCCCGGATCCCGCTGAGCCCGAACTTCCCCGGGCACCTGCACTACCCCACCGTGGTGATCCACGCGATCACCGGCAACGTGACGATGGTGACGGGCTTCCTGCAGCTCCTGCCGTGGCTGCGCCGCAGGAGCGTCCGGTTCCACCGGGTGAGCGGGTGGCTGTACGTCTTCGCCGGAGCCCTGCCGGCCGCCCTGCTGGGCCTCGCGCTGCTGCCCTTCTCCCAGGCCCCCACGGGCCGCGTCGGGCTGTTCGGGATGGCCGTGGCCTGGATCGTCACGACCGTGCAGGGCTACCGGATGCAGCGAGCCCACCGGTACGCCGAGCACCGCCGCTGGATGTACTACAGCTTCGCGCTCGCCCTCGGCACCTCGTGGGGCCGGGTCGTCGTGATCTTCATGGGGATCACGGGCGTCCAGTTCGACATGATGCTGTTCCTGGAGGCCATCTCCTGGGGCTGGGTCCTCAACGTCCTGGTCGCCAAGTGGCTGGTGGAGCGCCGGCGCCGCCGCCCCGCCAGGGCGGCCGCCTGACCGCCTCCGTGTCCCGGGAAGGGGCGTCCGTCCACACCGGCGGGCGCCCCTTCCGCCGTCCCGGGGCCTCTTCCCGGGAACCGGTGGACCGGCCGGGTATGACTGAGTACTCTCCCAAGTATGACCAAGAAGATTACGATCTCTTTGCCCGACGAGCTGGCCGACGAGGCGCAGGCGTCGGGCAACGCCTCGGCGTACATCGCCGCGGCGCTCCGGGAGCGCCGCCGCATCCAGGACGACCTGGCCATCATGGCCGATTTATGGGGTCCCGGCTGGCAGGACGGCATCGGTGACGAGGACCGCGCCCGGGCGGCCCGCCTCTTCGGCGGCGACGCCACGGCGGACGCCGCGTGAGCGACCCCGTCCCACCGGCGGGCGTCCTGTCCGGCCACGTGCTGGACCTCGACGCCGTCGTCCACCTCATCGAGGGAAAGAGCATGTACGGCCGGGTCGTGGTGCTGCAGTCCTCCGCCCACGGCGTCACCCTCCTCGTCCCCGCGCTGGCGGTCCAGGTCCTGTCCCTGGGCCCGATCCAGCCCCGTCTCGAACGCTTCCTCCGCATGTCCATGGTGGTGACCGGCGCCCTGTCCCCCGACGACGCCGTGGCCGGCGGCCCGTACGCCCAGGCCATCATGGCGAGCCTGCGCCGGCACCGGCCGGCCGCCGCCGCCGACGCCCAGCTGCCCGAGGTCCTCGTCGCCGCCCACGCGGCCGTCCACGCCGTACGGCGGGGCTGGCGGATCGTCACCACCACGCCGTACCTGTACGAGGGGCTCGACGTGCGGCTGGAGATCCTGCCCTGAGGCCCGCGCACTCAGGCGGCCACGGCGCGGCTCCAGGCGGGGAAGCCCGCGTGGGCCCGGACGAAGTTGCCGATGATGCGCATGCCGCCCTCGGTGCAGATGCTCTCGGGGTGGAACTGCACCGACTCGATCGGCAGCCAGCGGTGCCGCAGCCCCATCACGTACCCGTCGTCGAGCGACCGGGCGCTCACCTCCAGGCAGGACGGCACGCTGTCCTCCTCGACCACGAGCGAGTGGTACCGGGTGGCCGGGAAGGGGTCGGGCATCCCGGTGAACAGGCCGCGCCCGTCGTGCCGGATGGGGCTCGTCTTGCCGTGCATCAGGTGCTGCGCCCGCGCGATCGTCGCGCCGTACGCCAGCCCGATCGCCTGGTGGCCGAGGCAGACGCCCAGGATCGGCACCTCTCCCCCGTAGGCCCGCACGATCTCGACGTGGCCGGACTCCGACGGGTGGCCGGGGCCGGGGCCGAGCAGCACCGCGTCCGGGCGCATCCACCGCACGTCGTCGAGGTCGAGCTCGTTCGAGCGGACCATCACCGGCTCGGCGCCGGCGGACATCAGGTACTGCCGGATGATGTAGACGAAGCTGTCGAAGGCGTCCACCACGAGGATCGTCGGTGCGTCGGTCATTGTCGCCGTCCTTGTCGTCGGGGGCCGCGGGTGTTCCCGCATCCCCACTGTGCGGCACGGACGGCCGGCGATCCGGACACGCGGCACTCAGCAAGTTGACGCGCGGTGACCTGTTCCTGCCAGGCCTATCGGACGGACACGGGGAACCGCTCGAACCCGGGCACGACCAGGCGGTTCCGGTAGGCGGGGGCGCCGGCCGGGGCGATGCCGGGGAAGCGGCGCAGCAGCCGGGGCAGCGCCACCGACGCCTCCATGCGGGCGAGGCCGGCGCCGACGCACAGGTGCACGCCTCCCCCGAAGCTCAGCGGCCGGTTGTCCGGCCGTTCCGGGTCGAACCGATGCGGATCGGGGTGACGGCGGGGGTCGCGGTTGCAGGCGGCCAGCAGGAGCAGCAGCTTCGTCCCCTCGGGCACCGGCGTGCCCATGAGGTCGAACGGCGCGCCCGCCCAGCGGCTGGTGGCCTGGACGGGCGGCTCGACCCGCAGCGTCTCCTCGACGTACGCGGCGGCGAACCCGGGCTCCCCCTCCCGCAGCCGCGCCGCGTGCGCCGGGTGCTCGAAGGCCAGGCGCAGCGCGTGGCCCAGCAGGTTCGTGGTGGTGTCGAAGCCGGCCACCAGCAGCAGCACGAGGTTGCCGATCAGCTCGTCGCCGCTGAGCCGGTCGCCGTCGTCGTCGTGGACCCGCACCAGCGCGCTCAGCATGTCGTCCGCCGGGCGGCGGCGCCGCTCCTCGACGAGAGCCGTGAAGTACGCCGACAGCTCGTCCATGGCGGCGTCCGCGCGGGCGAGCCGGGACAGGTCGGTGAGGCCCTCGAGGGCCAGGGTCACCTCGGCCGCCGCGGCGCGGAACCACACCTGGTCGTCCTCCGGGACGCCCAGCAGCACCCCGATGACCGCGACCGGCAGCCGGAAGGCGAACTCCGCCATGAAGTCCACCGGCGTCCCTCCGGCGGCCGCCGTGTCCATGCGGTCGAGCAGCCGGTCGGTCAGCCGCTCGACGGCCGGCTGCAGGGCCGCCACCCGGCGGGCGGTGAAGGCGCCCGTCACCAGTCGGCGCAGGCGGGTGTGGTCGGGCGGGTTGGTGTAGAGCATCCAGTCGGTGAAGCCGCGCAGCGACGAGTGCGACCGCCAGCCGGGGTGCACGACGTCGTGGCTGCGCTCGTCCTGAACCCGCAGCTTGGGCTCCCTGAGAGCCCGCAGGCACTCGGCGTACCCGAGGACCGCCAGCAGGCCCTCCCCGGCCGCCACGACGCCCCCGTGGGCCCGCAGCGCGTCGTAGACCGCGTGCCGGTTCCGCCGCCCCTCACTGGACACCAGGGTCGCCATCAGCTCGGCCGGACTCCCGGCGAGCCCGGTGACGTGCTCGGCCATGCGTCTCCTTCCGCCGTACGGGCGCCCGCGCCGTCCGCCCCGGGACGAGGACGGCCCGCGGCGGGGCGCCGCGGGCCGTCGGAGTGGTCGTGGGGGGTCGTCGGGGTGGTCGTCGGGGTGGTCGTCGTCTGCTCAGTCGTTCTGCAGGATCTTGTGGAGGGTCTCGGCGAACGCGTCGGGCTGGGTGGTGAAGCCGCCGTGGTCGCCGGGGACGTCCACGATGCCCGTGCCGAGGCGGTCGGCCAGCGCGGCCGCGGCCTTCCGCGGGACCTGCCCGTCGGAGGCGTCGCCGCCCGCGATCACGACGCGCGGCTCGGCCGAGCGCACGCCCTCGACGTCGGGGGTGTGGCTCATGAACGAGCTCCACACGTGCTTGAAGAAGAAGTCGGCGTTGGCCTCGAACCGAGCCATGGCGGCGAGCATCTCGGGGTCGGGCTCGCCCTGCTGCTCCCACTCGCCGCCGTCGCCCTCCTCGGGGCCGCCGAGGCCCATGCCCTCGCCGAAGCGGCCCATGGCGGCGCCCCAGCCGGCGGCCGCGTAGATGTCGGAGATCTCCTGTGTGAAGGCCGCCCAGTGGTCGGCGTCGGGCAGCAGGACCACCGCCGGCGGCTCGTGCGCGACCAGCGCCCGCACCTGCTCGGGGTGGCGGGTCAGCAGGTCGAGCGCGACCAGGGCGCCGCCGCTGGCGCCGAACACGTAGGCCGGCTCGCTCGTGACGGCCGACAGCAGCCGGTGGGCGTCGTCGGCGTGGACCTCGATCCGCTGGTCCTCGGCCGGGCCGTCCAGCGTGCTGCGCGACAGGCCGCGCGCGTCGTACGTCACGACCGTGTACCGGTCGGACAGGGCCTCCGCGAGGCCGCCGAACATGGCGGCGTCGCCGGGGGCGCCGGGGATCAGCAGGAGCACGGGTCCGTCGCCCCGCACCTCGTAGTACAGGCTCGCGCCCGGAACCTGCAGCGTGTCCGTCTTCGTCGCGCTCATCGAGTCGCCTCCTGGTTACGTTTGTCGTGTCGGAGCCACCGCCCTGGGGCTCCTCGCTCGTCTGCGTGTCGTTCGGCTACCGGACGTCGCTCCGGGCGCCTCCTCCGTATGTGGGTCGGAGCGGGCCGGCGGTTCTCGACATCCGGGGCGCGATCGGTGAGGCCCAATCGCGACTGATTTCCGCGACGCCGTGGGAGTGGGGCCCGGCGGCCCGCCGGGACGGGCTCTCACCTGGTGCGCGCTCGCCCGCGGTCACTCTCCGTCACTGAGTTTATCGGCCGGGGAGCCTCCGGGGTTCTTCCAGAATGCTCAGTCGACCGATCGGCGGTCTTGTGAACCCGGCACCTCTGCTCGCGAGTGTCAGTGAAGACCTCGCGCAGCGCCGTCAAGAACCCGAGTGGCCATCGCCGGCCGCCGGCACGGGCGCGCGCATGCCCCGCCAACTCAGCTGTAGAGCCGTTGACGTCGGCTTCCAGCGTGGCGGCCAGGGTGCTGCCGCCCACGACGTGCATGGCGGACCGGCAGCTCAGCGCACAGCGGTATAGGCCGGGTATAGGTTGCGCGACCACCTGCACTGATGCGCGGTCTGTTCTCTGCGGCCGTCCGACGGACGCGGCCGCGAGTTGCGATCGGTCAGTCCGCCACGATGACGACCTTGCCCAGGTGGCGGCCGGACTCGAGGTGGCGGTACGCGGCGACCGCGTCGGAGAACGGGAACGACCGGTCGACGAGCGGGCGGAGCCGGTGCAGCCCGATCGCCCGGTTCATCGCCTCGAACGCCTCCCGGCTGCCGACGTGCAGCCCCTGCACGATCAGTGCCTTGCGCAGCAACGGGACCGGGTCGATGCCCTGTCCGGGGCTCAGCACGCCGACGACGCTCACCCGGCCGCCGGTGCGGGCGGCCCTGATCGACTGCGGCAGCGTGCCCCCGCCGCCGACGTCGATGACGTGGTCGACCCCGCCGTCCGTGAGGTCGTGGACGTACCGGCCCCAGTCGCGCACACGGGCGTGGTTGACGCCGTGGGCCGCGCCCAGCGCGAGCAGCCGCTCCAGCTTCGCGTCGCTGCCCGACGTGGCGACCACCTCCGCGCCGGCCAGCGACGCGAACTGCAGCGCGAACACCGACACTCCGCCGCTGCCCAGCGTGAGGACCCGCTGCCCGGGGCCGAGCCCGCCCTGCACCACGAGGCACTGCCACGCCGTGACCGCCGCGCAGGGCAGCGTGGCCGCCTCCGCGTCGTCCAGGTGGTCGGGGGTCGCGACGATAGCCTCCTCGTCGAAGGCCACGTACTCGGCCAGGACGCCGTCCACGGTGCCCCCGAGCGCCCTCGCGAGCCTGGCCGCGGTGACCGGGCCGCCGAGCCACCCGGGCAGGAACACGCCGGTGACCCGGTCGCCCACCTTCCACCGCGTCGCCTCCGGGCCGGTCTCCACCACCTCCCCCGCGCCGTCCGACAGCGGCACGAGGTCGGGCTTCATGCCCCGGCCGTACGCGTCGCGCGCGATGAGCAGGTCGCGGTGGTTGAGCGACCACGCGCGCATGCGGACGAGCACCTCGCGCGGCCCCGGGACGGGGACGTCGCGCTCGTCCAGGCGCAGCGCGTCGACGCCGGAGAACTGGGGCAGGTGGTAGTACCTCACGACTTCCTCTCGTCAGCCACGTCAACGATCGCTGTCAGGCTGGACGGCGCGCGAGAGCCCGGGCCGGTCCCGGCCCGGGCGTCAGGCTGTCACAGCAGTTCCCGGCCGGTCACCGCCCAGTACGCGGCGCTCGACTTGGCGAGGGTCTCGGTCCACTCGCGCTCGGCGGAGGAGTCGGCCACGACGCCCGCCGAGGCGCGCGTGCGGTAGACGCCGTCGCGGTGGATGAGGGTGCGGATGCACAGGGCGAGGTTGACGTAGCCGCCCACGTCGATGAGGCCGAGAGCGCCGGCGTACAGGCCCCTGCGGGTGGTCTCCAGCTCCTCGATGATCTCCATGGCCCGGATCTTCGGGGTGCCGGTCATGGTCCCGGCGGGGAACAGCGCGCGGATGACGTCGAACGCGTCGACTCCGCCCTCGGCCCGCCCGGTGACGGTGGACACGAGGTGCTGCACGTGGGAGTAGCGCTCGACGACCATCGTCTCCCGCACGCCGAGGCTGTCGCGGGCGCAGATGCGGCCGATGTCGTTGCGGCACAGGTCGACGAGCATGGTGTGCTCGGCGACCTCCTTCGGGTCCTCGCGCAGCCGGGCCGCCAGGGCGTCGTCCTCGGCCTCGTCGCCGTCGGCGCTTCTCGGGACCGTGCCCGCGATGGGCCGCATGGTCACGGCGCCGTCCTCCACGCGGACGAACAGCTCCGGGCTCGCCCCCACGATCGTGTGGCCGTCCACCGACGTCAGGTACATGTACGGCGAGGCGTTGCGCGCGCGCAGCCGGAGGTAGACGTCGAGCGGGTCGGCGGCGCTCGCGACGGTCAGCTCGTGGCCGATCTGCACCTGGTAGATGTCGCCCACCGCGATGTGCTTCAGGCATCGCTCCACGTTGCGCGCGAACCGGGCGGCATCGGTGTCGTCGTACATCCACGCCTCGGGAACGGGGGCCGGAACCGGCTCGGGATGGGTGTGGTCCGCGTCGCCGACGAGGGCGGCGATCTCGGCGGGATCGAGCGCCGGCCAGGCCGGGCACTCGTGCAGCAGCAGTTCCGACCGGCCGGTGGCCAGGTCGACGACGAGACAGCCCCGGTGGAGCACCAGGTAGACGTCCGCCATGCCGCCGTCGCCCTCGATGAGGTACGGCAGGTCCTCGATGTAGCGGGCGGTGTCGTAGCCGAAGTAGCCGAGGAAGCCGAACCGGAAGCGCGAGGCCGAGCCCCGGGCGTCGAACACGCCTCCCACGGCCCGCAGGACCTGCCACAGGTCGCGCGGCCGCCGCAGCCGCAGCCCGCCGCCCTCGCGACCGCCCGTCCGGGCACCCTCGGGGGCGCCCCCGTCGCCGTCCACATCGGGGTCCACATCGGGGTCCACGGCCCGGCTGTCGCCCGATTCCGCGTCGCGGTCCAGGAGCGGGCGGATCCGGGCGAGCACGGCGTCGCGGACCTCCGGCACCCCCTCGACCCGCACCACGCCGCCGGTCACCGCGACCGTCAGCAGGGCGCCGAAGCCGGTGAAGCGGTAGCGCCGGTCGCGCACCGAGCCGGCGGCCGACTCCAGCAGGAACACCTCGTCGCGGCCGAACCGCTCGGCGAGCGCGAGGTACGCGGACAGGCTGCCCGTGGGCGGCACCTCGCGGCGCGACGTGCTCACGCGCAGCGCGGCTCGGTCGATTCGCTCCCTCATGCCGCACCCCCGTCAGGTCGTGATCGCGTAGCGGTGGGCCACCTGCCGGGCGACCACCGCGGCGTGGTCCGCCTCGGTCCTGTTGTCCAGGATCCGGGCCGCCTTCCAGCTCACGAAGGCGCCGGTGTTGGTGACCGGGTCGAGCTCGGCGTCGACCGCGATGCCGGCGCTCACCCCGGTCCGCTCGCGCAGTCGCGCCGCCACGCCCGCGCCGACCGCTGCCGCGTCGCCCGCGATCCTCGGCAGCAGGTCCATCCGCACGGTCACCCGGTCGCGGCCGTCCTCGTCCCGGTCGATGACGACCTGGTACCCGAGGCAGCCCCGGACGCCGTCGAGGACGGCGGACTCCAGCTCGGCCGGCTGCAGGGTCGCCTCGCCCAGCCGGATGCGGTCGGCCACCCGGCCGACGACCTCGACGACCGGGCCGGGCAGCGGGGAGTCCGCGGGCGCGTCCTCGATCCGTACGAGGTCGGCCGTGCGGTAGCGGATGAGCGGCTTGACGCCGTCCACGAGCATGGTCAGGACCAGCTCGCCCTCGCCGCGGTCGCCGAGCGGCGCGCCGGTGTCCGGGTCGACCAGCTCGGCGATGTAGTTCAGCTCGGACAGGTGGAGCCGGCCGGTGTCGGCGCCGGTGGCGATGCACAGCGCCTCCTGCGAGCCGTACAGGGTGGGGTGGACCGTCGCGCGCGGCCAGATCGACGCGACGTTCGCGGCGAACTGCGGGGTGCAGATCTCGCCGAGCACGAGGAACATCGCGACCGGCAGCCGGGACAGGTCGTACCCGTAGTGCAGGGCGGCCTTGGCGAGGCTCAGGCAGAGCGCCGGGGCGCAGACGATCACCTCGACGCCCAGCTCCTCGATGAGCCGCAGCGCCTTGCGGAAGCCGACGCGGGGCGACTCGGGCCAGATCTTCACGTGGCAGGCGCCGAGCGACGCGGTGACCGCGGTGAACACGTCGCCGAACGCGTACAGCTCCGAGGGCCCCATGAGCCCGACGACCGGCAGGCGGTCGCCGAACCGGGAACGGAAAAGCCGCCGCCACGACTCCTCGACCGCGGAGTTGCTGGTCAGGATGTCGCGGACGCCGCGGGGGCAGGGGGTGGACGGGCCCGTCGTGCCGGTCGTCTCGTAGAAGATGCTGGCGTCCGCCGGGCTCCCCGACAGCACGTCGTACATCTCCCTGCGCAGGTCGTCCTTGGTGGTGAACGGCAGGGCGGACAAAGTCCGCGGGGTGACCGCGCCGACGTCGATCCCGGCCAGGTGGCGCCGGTAGAACGGGGAGCGCTCGGTGACGTGCCGCAGCACGGCCCGCAGGCGCTCGGCCCGCCAGCGCGACCAGTCGCCGGGGGTCATCTCGCCGGCGTGGAAGCGGTCGAGCACGCGCTGGTAGTCCCGCCAGAACGCCTCGTCGCCGGCCGGCTGCCGCAGGACGGTGGTCTCCGCGGCCGGCAGCGCCGCCGGGAGGAGGCCCGCGGCGGGCGGGGGCGTCACAGGTGCTCCCGCAGTTCGTCGAGCGCCAGGCCGACCCGCTCGTTGCGCTCGCCGACGCCGAGGACGTCCCGCCGCCCGGTGAGACGGCGGTGCTCGTTGAGCAGGTCGATCATGTCGATCATGCGGTCGACCATGCGGGCGACGTTCGTCAGGCCCTCCTCGTCCTTGGCCGCGTCACCCCGGTGCAGGGCGTGGACCTCGGCCGGGAACCCGCTCCCGACGACGATCATGCGGTTGAGCAGCGCGTTGACGGTGAGCTGGGCCCAGACCTCGCCCGCGCTGTAGCGGCGGGCCACCGCGACGATCCCGGCCACCTTGTTGGCGAGCGGCCGGTCGAAGCGCAGGTAGCCGACGCCGGCCCGCTCGATGAACGTCTGCATGAGGCTGGCCGTGCCGAAGCCGTGCACGGGCGCGGCGTAGATGATGCCGTCGGCGGCGATCATCTTGTCCACCACCCCGGGCACGTCGTCGGTCTGCTCGCACCGGATCGTGCGGTCGTTGCAGTCGCCGCACGGGCCGCAGCGCAGCATCCTGATGTTCCGCAGGTCGACGGCCTCGAAGTCGACGCCCCGCTCGGCGGCGACCGACGCGGCGTGCCGCAGCACGTCGGCCGTGTTCCCGTCCCTCTCGGATCCGTTGATCGCGACGATCTTCGGCGTTGCGGTCACGATGGTGTGCCTCCTCGGCGAGCGCGTGCGGCGCCCGCACCGGCGGGCGCCGTGGTGGTCGTGAGCTGTCAGAGGGGATCCGGTGTCCGTGCGCCG
Source organism: Microbispora corallina (assembly GCF_016863035.1). Lineage (GTDB taxonomy): Bacteria > Actinomycetota > Actinomycetes > Streptosporangiales > Streptosporangiaceae > Microbispora > Microbispora corallina. Next base: position 224,528 of record NZ_BOOC01000011.1, on the reverse strand, counting down.
GGGAGGTCCCCTCCCCCGGATGTGCCGCGAGGCCGCCGCCGGCTCCCGGGCGCGCCGGGAACCGGCGGCCGGCCCTCGCGATCGCGGTGTCCCGCCTGGCCTCCCGCGCGGTCAGCCCTCCGCGGGGGCGAGCGCGGCGCCCGGTTCGCGCGCCGCGCGCTCGCGCCGGCCGCGCAGCCGCTGCACCGGGCGCTCGATCAGGTAGTGGCTGGCCGTGGCCACGATCACCGTGCCCACCATCACGTACGCCAGCAGCGGCCAGAACCCGACGTCCCCGCGGAACGACTGGGAGGTGCCGGGGTGGACGCCGAAGATGCTGGCGTTCTTGAACCAGAGGTGGATGAACGGCACGTGCCACAGGTAGATGCCGTACGAGATCTTGCCGAGGTAGCGCACGGGCGGGGTGGTCAGCGTGGCGTCGATGAGACGCGACCGGGCGCCCGGCACTGTCAGCGGGGTGACGATCAGCACCGCGAACGCGAACAGCAGCGTGTGCATGATCAGTTCCTGGCCGAAGGCGCCCCAGGTGCCGGCGCCGGGCTCGCCGAGCGGCTTGGGCACGTTGACGACGAACACGACCAGGGCCCCGAGCCACAGCAGGTTGGGGTGCTTCTTGACGAACCGGTAGAGCCCGGGCGTGGTCCCGCTGACCTCCGCGTACGCGGACACGGTCGCGAGGGCCATGCCCGCGGCGAAGAACCCGATGTACCCGAACGGCCAGAAGTTGAAGTACCACACGTAGGCCGAGGTCGCGGGCAGGTAGGCGAAGGCGATCCACGCGTGGCCGATGAGGGCGATGGCGGCCAGCGGGACCAGCATGCGCAGCATCCGCGTCCGCGTGTCGGCGGCCCTGCGGGCGTACCGGTTGACGACCACGGCCAGGATCGGCAGCGACACGTAGAAGAACGCCTCGGCGGGGACGGTCCAGGTCGGCTCCATGCCGATGAGCCAGTTCGCCGGGTCGACCGTGAACAGGAAGTGGAGCAGCAGGACGGGCTTGAGGACGTCCCACACACTGCCGATGCTGAAGAAGTTGAAGATCAGCAGGGCGACGGCGGTCAGCACCCAGTAGCCCGGGATGATCCGCAGCACGCGGCCCCACAGGAAGCGGCCGGCGGACGGCCGTGGGGTGCCCGCGAGGATCGAGCGGGCGAACGAGCGGTACAGCAGCAGGCCCGACAGCACGAAGAAGGGCGGCAGGCAGACCTCCAGCCCCTCCGTGATGAAGCCCCAGATGCCGGCGCCCTTGTCGTTGATGTGGTTGCTGACCCCGGCCTCGTAGGCCACGTGGAAGACGACCACGCCGAACGCCATGAGGCCGCGCAGGCCGTCGAACCTTGGTTCCCTTCTCGCGCCGGGCGACGCCACGCGTGGCCCGCTCGACGCCTCAGTTGCCACCATTCGGTGTCTCCCGTCATGTATGCATCAGCTCGACCGACGTCGTTCCGGCCAGTCCATTCACGGGCAAAGGGGAATCTGCCGATCCTGACCTGGCCATCCTTACGTCAGAGCTGCATGACGGACATCTCCTGAAATGCTTGAATAGAGACCTTACGGAGCGCCCTATTGGCAAGTAAGGTAATGACGCTACTAATAGGAGACAATCGCTCTAAATAGCCCCAATACCGCATTTTCAGAGATGTGCGGCCGAGCCGTCCGGCGTAACGATGTCGGAGCCAGGCTCGGCGGATCGACCGTTGCCTTTCGCGGCCGAGGCCGGGTCCGGCCCTGACCTCAGGGAGACGTGATGGCATCGTTCGAGCGAGTACGCCCTGACGAGCTGGAGTACTGGAACCGCAGGGCGGAGACCATGCCGCGCCAGGACCTGGCGGAGTGGCAGTGGCGTAAATTGCGGCGCGCCCTGGAGCGCGCGAGGAAGCAGTCGAAGTTCTGGAGCGAGCGCCTCCCGGACGACATCCGGTCGCTGGACGACTACGTCGCGCGGGTCCCGCTGCTCCGCAAGTCGGAGATCATCGCCGCCGAGCAGGAGGCCCCGCCGTACGGCACGCTGCCGTCCGTGGACCCCTCGCTCGGCATCCGGTACCACCAGACGAGCGGGACGAGCGGGGACCTCCCCGTCCGGACCTTCGACACCCCCCACGACTGGGTGTGGGGCGTCGACGTGTGGTGCACCGTCCTGTACGGCATGGGGGTGCGCCCCCAGCACAAGGGCCTGGTCGCCTTCGGGTACGGCCTGTTCATCGGCTTCTGGGGGATGCACTACGGGCTGGAGCGCATGGGCTGCACGGTCGTCCCGGCCGGCGGCCTCGACTCGCGGACCAGGGTGAAGCTCCTCGTCGACCACCAGATCGAGGTGCTCGGCTGCACGCCGAGCTACGCCATGCGGCTGCTGGAGACCGCCAAGGAGATGGGCGTCGACCTCGCCGTGGACGGCAACGTCCAGATCATCATGGCGGGCGGCGAGCCCCGGCCCGAGTCGACGACGCGGGCCATCTCCGAGGGCTTCGGCGCGCGGGTGTTCAACGCGGCCGGCACCACGGAGTTCGGCACGGTGTCGATGTTCGAGTGCCCGTCGCTGCACGGCGGCTGCCACATCATCGAGACCGCCATCATCGAGGAGGTCCTCCACCCCGACACCCTGCGCCCGGTGGACTACGGCGAGGAGGGGATCCGGGTGACCACCGGCCTCGGCCGCGAGGGCATCCAGCTGTTCCGCCACTGGACCGACGACCTCGTGGTCAAGCGGCCCTGGCACGAGTGCGGCTGCGGCCGGACCTGGGACTGGTACGACGGCGGCATCCTGGGCCGCCGCGACGACATGCGCAAGATCCGCGGCGTCTCGGTCACGCCGGTGATGATCGAGGACGTGCTGCGCGGCTTCGACGAGGTCGGCGAGTACCAGACCGTGCTGCGGACCGTCCGCGGGCTCGACACCATCGTCCTGCGGATCGAGCCCAAGGCCGATGGGGGCCTCGACCTCGCGGCGCTCGGCGAGCGGGTCAGCACCGCGGTCAAGCGCGAGATCGGCATCCGTCCCGACGTGGAGTACGCCGAGCCCGGCACGCTCCCCCGTTTCGAGGTGAAGGCGGCGAGGTTCCATGATGAACGGTCGGGCTGAGCTGTCGGCGGACCAGGAGCAGCGGCTCCTTGAGTGCCACGCCGCGCTGACGCGGCTGGCCGACGAGTGCGAGGTGCCCGCCGTCCTGACGGCGGTGCGCATGGCGGCCACCGAGCTCCAGGTGGCCGTCGAGGGTCAGGGCCTGGACTGACCCGGGCCCCCGCGGCCCCTCCGGACGAGATCCCGCACCGGCCAACCCCCCGTCGCCGGTGCGGGATCTCTGCGTCACCCCCCGATCGGGCCGATCAGCCGGTCGTGCAGGCGCGGCCGTTGAGGGTGAAGGCCGTGGGAGACGGGTTGCTCCCGGAGTGCGTCCCGTTGAACCCGATGCGCACGGAGGCGCCGGGCTTGAGCGTCGCGTTCCAGCTGAGGTTGGTCGCGCTGACGCCCGTCCCCGACTGGGCCCAGGTGGCCGACCAGCCCGACGTCACGTGCTGCGTGGACAGCGGGAACGCGAACTCCAGCCGCCACCCGTCGATCGCCGTGCCGCCCGTGTTCGTGACGAGGACGTCGGTGGTGAAGCCGCTCTGCCAGCTCCACGCCGTGTAGGTGACGGCGCAGCCCGAGGAGGGCGGAGGCGACGACGGCGGCGGAGACGAGGGTGGGGGCGACGACGGCGGCGGGGACGCCGGAACGCCGGGAACGGTCAGCGGCTCCGACGGGTTGCTCAGGTCCTCGGACGTGCCCCGCGACACCACCTGGAAGGCGTAGGTGGGCTCACTGCCGGTCGACACCATGGTTCGCGGAAGGGAGGTGGAGTCCACGTGATCCCAACCGGTGGAGGAGCGGCGGAACACCTCGAAGTACGTACCGGCCGGGTTGCCGCTCGAGTTCCACGACAGGAACCCGGTGGTCGGCTCCCCCGGATACGGGTCGAACCTCAGCGCCGTCGGTGTCTGCACCGGCATTGTGGGAGTCGGGCTGGGGATGGGCGGGTAGGCCGTCGCGTTGGCGCGGACGAGGAGGCTGGCCAGGCTCCGGTTGCCTGCCGCGTCGACGGCCACCACGGAGAACAGGTAGTTGCGGCCGTGGATGAGACCGCTGACGACGGCGGTGACCTCGTCGGCCGAGGTCGTGATGCTGGCGTTGACGCGGCTGAAGTCGTTGTTCGTCTGGCCGTGCGTCCAGGCGTACACCTCGTACCCCGTGACGCCGACGTCGTCCGTGGACGGTTTCCAGGCGAGGCCGGCCGCGCCGTCGGTCTGGACGTAGCGGGAGGTGAGGCCGCCCGGCGTGCTGGGCGGGGTGGTGTCGGCGGTGACCGCCGCGACGGGGGTGCGCGCCGCGCCCGCGGCGGGGGTCAGGCTCGCGCCGGCCAGGGCCGCCGTGGCTGCGGCCGCACAGGCCGCGAGCAGCAGGCCGCCGCGCACGGCGGCCTTGCGGGGACGGTGAACGGGCATGGGACCTCTTTCATCCGGGCGGCCGTGTCCCCCGGACCGGGCCGCGGCGTGCAAGGTCGGAAATGGTGCCGTCGCGCAGGGAAGGGGCGCTCCTCGGGCCCGCCGGCCGGTGAGCCGCACGGTGCCGGGCGCGCGCGGCCGTTCTTGGCCGTCACTCCCCGTTCGTCCTCCACGCCGGAACGGTCGGCGGACCGGTGAGGACTCTCTTCAGATCATGCGATGCGCGGGTGGCGCGGTCCAGCCTCCGCGTTCCCGGATCACCGTCTCCACGGCCGTTCCCCAGGTCAGCTCCGGCTGCAGCGGATGAATGTTTCAGCCCGTCCCGCGGATTCCGTCCTCAGGCGACGCGGTCGGCGATGTGGCGACGGCCCTGGTTGCCGCGGGTGAGCAGGTCGGCGAGGCTTCCCGACCGGAGGCGGCCCGAGGCGCGCAGCGCGGAGGCCGCCTCCGCCAGGTCGCGCACCACGTCCTCCAGCACGGCGGCCACCTGGTCGGCGTTGTGCTCCAGGATGTCGCACCACAGCACGGGGGCGCCGTTCGCGATCCGCGTCGTGTCCCGCAGCCCCCGCCCGGCGAGCGACAGGACCGTCTCGTCGGCGGCCGCGAAGCGGGCGGCGAGCGCGGCCGACACCAGGTGCGGGGCGTGGGACACCTCCGCCACCACGCGGTCGTGCTGGTCGGGGGCGAGGATCCGGGCCCGTGCCCCGCAGGCGCGCACCAGTTCGGCGGCCACGCGGAGGGTCTCGGCCGGCAGCGCCGGATGCGGGCACAGCGCCCAGGGACGGCCCTCGAACAGGTCGGGGTGCGCGGCCGCCGGGCCCGACAGCTCGCGGCCGGCCATCGGGTGGCCGGGGACATAGGCGGACACGTCGCATCCGGCCAGCTCGGCCTCGGCCAGGATGCGGGCCTTGGTGCTGGCGACGTCGGTGTAGACGACGCCGAGCCCGCGGTCCTGGGCGTCGCGCAGCACGGCCGCGACGGTGGAGGGCGGGGTGGCGACGACCACCACGTCGGCGGGCGGGTCGCCGGCGGCCAGCGGCGCGCCCGCGCCCATCAGCCTCGCCTGGGCCAGGGCGGCCGGGTCGCGGTCGGCCAGCGCGACGTGGGCGCCGGCGCGGCGCATCGCGAGCGCGATCGAGGTCCCGATGACGCCGGTGCCGATGACGGTGACGCGGCGGAGGGCGGTCGTTTCCATCGGTGCTCCCGTGATCCCTCGCCCTCGCCCTCAGCCGGCCACCAGCTCGCCCGCGGGCTGCCGGCGGCCCATGAACGCGGTGAGCTCCGTCACCGACCGGGCCAGCTCCTCCAGGTCCTCGTGGACGAGGGCCTGCGGCCCGTCGCACAGGGCGATCTCGGGGTGGGGGTGCACGTCGACGATGACGCCGTCCGCGCCGGCGACGACCGCGGCCCGGCTGAGCGGCAGCACCAGGTCGCGCCGCCCGCCCGAGTGCGACGGGTCCACGATGACCGGCAGGTGCGACAGCCGCTGCACGACCGGCACCGCCGAGATGTCGAGCGTGTTGCGGGTGGACGGCTCGAACGTCCGGATGCCGCGCTCGCACAGCACGATGTCGAGGTTGCCGCGCTGGGCGATGTACTCGGCGGCCATCAGCCACTCCTCGATCGTGGCGTTCATGCCGCGCTTGAGCAGGACCGGGCGGCCGGCCTCGCCGACGGCCTGCAGGAGCGCGAAGTTCTGCATGTTGCGGGTGCCGACCTGCAGCATGTCGGCGTACGACGCGACGGTCTCGACGTCGTGCGCGCCGACGACCTCCGTGACGACGGGCAGGCCCGTCTCCTCGCGCACCTCCGCGAGAATGCGCAGCCCGCGCTCCCCCAGCCCCTGGAACGCGTACGGCGAGGTGCGCGGCTTGTACGCCCCGCCGCGCAGCAGGGTGGCGCCGGCCGCCTGCGCCATGCGGGCGGCAGCGAGGGTCTGGTCGAGGGTCTCGACGGCGCAGGGCCCGGCGATCAGCGTGACGGTCCTGGGGCCGATCGGCACCCCGGCCACCCTGACCGTGGACCGCTCGGAGTGGTGCTCCCGGCTGACCAGCTTGTACTTCGCCGATATGCGCACCACGTTGCGGACGCCGGGCATGCCGCGCAGGTTCAGCGTGGCGAACTGGTCGACGTCGCCGACCAGGCCGATGATGATCCTGCTCACTCCGCGGCTGACGAACGCCTCGCCGCCGGCCGCCTCGACGAGCTCGACGATCGCCTGGATGTCCCAGGGGGTGGCGTCCGCGGCCATCACGATAACCATATGTGCACCGACCTTTCTTCGCCTTTTCTCGCTGCCGTGTGTTTCTCGTACTTTGATTTTCTGACGCGGACGGCCGGTGGGCCAGGCGAAGGAAAGGCAGTAAGTTGCCCGCCGGCAACCGCTTCCTGTCATTTCCGCGGAGCGGCGGGCGGGCGCGCCGCCCTCCCCGTCGCCGGCCGGGCCGGGGCGCCCGGCCGGGACGCGCGAGGGCGCCGCGGTCGCGGGGTGGGGCCGTGGGGACGGCGGCGCTCAGTGCTGCAGCACGGCGAACTGACCCGGCGTGCGCCCGGCTCCCGCCGGCCCCCGGTACGCCTGAGCGATGTCGAGCCACTGGTCGGCGTCGGCGCCGACGGCCGACACGTCGAGGTCGTCGCGGTGCCGGCGCCGCGTCACGAGCAGGCAGAAGTCGGCGGCCGAGCCGACGACCCGCTGCTCCGCGTCGGCCGGCCCGAACTCCCACACCTCGCCCGAGGGGGCGGTGAGCTCGTAGCGGAACTGGACGTCCGGCGGGGTCAGGCCACGGGCCTGGTAGCCGAAGTCCCTGGTCAGCACCGCGAACAGGCACAGGTGGCGGATGCGGTCCGTCCGCTCGAAGCGGGCCCCCACGGCGTCGGCGATGTCCTGCCCGTGGGCGAAGACCTCCATGAATCCGGCGCAGGCCAGCACGGCAGGCGGGAGCGGGTTGACCAGCCACGGCACCGTGGCGTCCTCCGGGACCGCGCCCAGGGCCGCGATCGTGGACGCCCTCTGGGCGCGCCAGCGGGACACCAGGTCGTCCGGGGAGAGGCCGGCGTACTCGCCCAGTGCGGCGTTGACGGCGGCGTCGAAGCCGTTCTTGGCGCGCGCGGCGATCGCCTCGAACGCCGCGGGGTCGGCGGCCGCCGCCCCGGCGATGCGGAAGATGAAGTCCAGGTGGGCGACCTGGTCGGCCACCGTCCAGCCGGGGGCGGGAGTGGGCCGCGCCCACTGCTCGGGCTCGAGGCCGGCGACCAGCCGGTCGACCTCGTCGGCCTCGGCGGTCAGGTCGCGGAGCACGTCCTCCAGATACGTCACTTGCCCGTCCTCTCGCTCGCGAATCGTCGGTGGGCGCTCGTCGCCGCGGCGGGCGTCCGAACGCCGTCCGCGGGGTGCGGCGGCCGGGAGGGCGCGGGAGTTCCGGCCGGAAACCGCCGCCGGATTCAGCATGCGTCGCGGCGGGAAACGCGGCATCTCCGGGCGTGCCATTCCTCGCGCCTTTTCCCGTGCCCCGATTTCGGCCCGAATTCCACCCGCAATTCCACCCGAATTCCACCTGGATCGCGCCCGCACTCCGCGCCGATCCGCGGGCGAATTCGCGCGGCGGGCGGGCGCCGTTCTGCGCCGGGGCGGCTCAGGCGGTGGCGGGCGCGGTGAGGGGCGCGGTGGCGGGCGCGGCGGCGGCCAGGGTCCACGCGCCGGTACGGCGCGCCGCGGCCATCGCGGCCCAGGAGGTCAGCTCGACCAGCGCACTGTCCGAGGGCGCGGTGCGGCGGTAGTCCGCCACCACCCAGTCGTCCACCTGGTAGGAGGCCATGGCGGTCAGCAGGGCGAGCCGGCCCGCGGCCCGGTCGGCCTCCGGCAGGCCCGAGAGCGGACCGGCGGCCCAGGAGCGGCCGAGACCGGGCGGGGATCCGTCCCAGGCGGCCAGCGCCGCGCCGACGAGCGCGCGGACCGACTCCGGCACCGAGCGCTCCCCCGCCGCGTCGACGGCGGCGGCGGCCCGGGCGAACGCCTCCGCGAGCACGTCGCCGCCGGCCGTCCAGGCCAGGTCGGAGGCGGCCGGCGCGGGGGCGAGCAGCTCGACCGACAGGCCCGGGGTGGCGGCCCGGCGCGCGGCCGGGCTCATGACCAGCCCGAACAGCCGCATGAGGCCGGGACGGGCGCGCGCGGGCACCTCCGGCGGCAGCGGCGAGTCGCCCAGGAACACGTTCACCATGCGGTTGAGGTACTGGAAGGCGACCGCGACGGCCACCAGCTCCCTCGCCTCGTCAGGCGGCGACGGCAACCGGCTCGCGACGGCGGTGTCCCGCCGGCCGAGGTCGCGCGCCCATTCGGCGACCCGCCGCACACCGGGATCGGGGATGTCGGCCGGCCGGCCCTCGGCCAGCTCGGCGGCGTACCGGCCGCGGGCGAGGCCCCGCAGGGTCGCGCCGTGCACCTGCACGCAGTACGGGCAGGAGTTGCCGAGCGACACCACGGTCGCCACGACCTCCTTGAGCGCCCTGCTCGCCGCGCCGGACGCGAGCAGCGACTCGCGCAGCACGGCCCAGGCGGCCGCGAGGACCCCGGGGGCCGGAGAGTGCAGGACGACGGGCGGCGCGAGCATCCCGAAGTCGCGCTCCACCTGCGCGTACACCGCGGCCACCGGGTCCGGGGCGCCGGACGGCCGCACCGGGGTCACGTGGCGCACCTGCGCCAGGGCTCCACGCAGCGTCGCGCGGCTGAGGATCTCGCCCATCGCCGTCTCCTCTCGCTACTTGCGCATCAGGCTGGGGACCAGGTCGGCCACGCCGCGGCGGCCGCTGGTGGCGCCGGACGGCGCCGGGGCGCCGTACGTCACGTCGACGCCGCGCTCCTGGGCGGCCCGCACGATGCCGGGGACGGCGCGCTCGGCGAGGGCGGCGATCGTCATCGCGGGGTTCACGGTGAGCGCGCCCGGCACGGCGGAGCCGTCGGTGACGAAGATGCCGGGGTGGCCGCGCAGCTCGTTGCGGTCGTCCAGGGCCGAGGTGCCGGGGTCGTCCCCGATGCGGCACGACGACAGCGGGTGGACGGTGTAGGCGCCGACCACGTCGTTCGTCCACGCGGTGACCTCGGCCAGGCCGTCGCGCTCCAGGATGTCCTTGCACTCGGCGTCCGCCATCGCCCAGGCCCGCAGCGTGGTCTCGTGGGGGTCGTAGCGGAGGCGGCCGAGCCCGAGCATCTGCTGGGAGACGCGGTCGGCGTTGCCCGCGGCCGGCGGCGGGCCGAACACGCCCTCGTTGTCGTCCTCGATCATCTGGAAGATGATGAGCCACGACTGCCAGCGCTTCAGCATCTCCTTCTTCCGCGCGCCGAACCAGGTCGGGCCGCCGGTGTCGGCGACCTGGGCCAGGATCGTGCCGAGCCCCGGCGGGAAGTAGAGCTGCTCCAGCGAGTAGCGGGTGTACTCGGGCAGCGAGCCGTCGAGCCGGTCCCAGTTGGCCACGCACGGGCCCTTGCCGATCTGGTTGGCGGCGTAGGCCAGGCCGTCGTCGCGGCTGAGGCCGAGCACCTCGCGCACCCGGTCCTCGTTCAGGACGGCGGTGTTGAGCCGTTCGCCGTTGCCGGAGAAGTAGCGGCCCACGGCGTGCGGCATGGTGCCGAGGTCCGCCTCGCTGCGCTGCAGGATGACGGGGGTGGCCCCGGCGCCCGCGGCGAGCACGACCACCTTGGCGTCGATGGTCCCGCCGGCGGACCGGATGCGGTAGTCCTCCCCGTCGATGAGGTCGTAGTGCACCCGGTAGCCGCCGTCCTGCGTCCGGGTGATGCGCTGCACCTCGTGCAGCGGCCGGATCTCGGCGCCGTGGGCGAGGGCCGCGGGGAGGTAGTTGAGCAGCAGCGACTGCTTGGCGTCGAACCGGCAGCCGGCCATCATCCAGTTGCAGTTGGTGCAGCTGCCCCGGTCGATGGCGGCCGGGACGGGGTTCGCCGTGCGCCCGGCGTGGTCGCAGGCGGCGGCCCACAGGCCCCCGGCGTACGTGACGTCGTTCCAGTCCTGCTTGGTGATCGGGATCGCCTCGGCCACCCGGTCGTACCAGGGGTCGAGGGTGTCGCGGCTGACCGAGGCCGGCCACATCCGGCGCCCGATCGAGCCGTGCCGCTCGAAGACGAAGCGCGGGGCGCGCGGCATGGCGGCGAAGTAGACGACGCTGCCGCCGCCGACGCAGTTGCCGCCGAGGATGCTCATCCCGTCGCCCACGACGAAGTCGAAGATCCGGGTGTACGACGAGCCCAGCATGAAGTCGTGCTCGAAGTCCTTCGCGGCCAGCCACGGGCCGCGCTCCAGGATCACGACCTTCGCGCCCCCGGCGGCGAGGTGGTAGGCGGTGATGGCGCCGCCGAAACCGCTTCCGACCACGAGGACGTCCGTGCGCTCTGTGCTGGTCATGCGGGGCTCCCTGAGGGGGTCGTGTCCGGGTGCAGGCGGGCGAGCGGCCGGCCGTACGAGAACCGGGGGAACCGCCACAGGCCGTCGGGGCCGGGAGCGGTGACGCCCATGGCGGTCAGGCCGGGGTGCCCCGCCGCGATGGCCTCGGCGGTGTGCATGTGGGCGGCGGAGTCGTAGGCCATGTTGCTGAACAGGGTGAGCATCACCCAGAACTGCTTCTCCGGGTGACCGGGCGCGGTCAGCCGCTGCACCAGGGCCGTGCGGTGCTCGAACGGCAGCGCCACGAACGGCGGGACCGACGCGTCGAGGTCGAGGCCCTGCTCGGCGGCGTACGCGGTGGCGTGGTCGTTCAGCAGGAGGGCGAGGTCGTCGAGTCCCTCGGACACGCCGGTGGCGTCCCACTCCAGCAGCTCGATGGCGCCGGCGGCGACCGCGCCGCCCCCGGGCGCCGCGCCGGCGACCGCCCTGTCACCGGGGTGCCGCTTCTCGCCCGGGACGATCGTGTCGGCGAAGGCCTCCAGGGTGACGGTCCTGGGCTTCTCTTCGGCTGAGGTGCGCGGCGACATGGGCGTTCCCTCGTGTCTCAGTTCGACTCAGGTCCCCTTCATGGTCCGGCGGGGGTCGCGCCGGGCGCATCTTCCGCATTGCCCTCCGGGTCCCGCGGCAGCCCCGCGGCGTCCGCGGGGTCCTCGTCGGCGGCGAGCTGGGCCCGCAGGGAGGCGCGCAGGGAGGCCAGCGCCCGCACGGTCTGGCTGCGCACGGTCGAGCCCTCGCTGCCCAGGGCCGAGGCGGTCTCCTCGACCGTTCGGTCCTCCCAGTAGCGCAGCACCACGGCGGCGCGCTGCCGCGGCCCCAGGCCGGCGAGGGCGTTCATCAGCAGCAGCCGGTCGAGCACGAGCCCGTAGGGGTCGGGTGAGGGGTCGGGCTCGGGCGGCAGGTCGTGCAGGACCTCCCGCGACCAGCGGTGGGAGCGGCGGTCGCTGATGATGAGCCTGAGCATCACGGTCCGGGCGTATCCCGCGATCTTGTCGCGCTGCCGCAGCGTGTCCCACCGCCGGTGGAGCGCGATCAGCGTCCGCTGGACCAGGTCGTCGGCCTCGTGCCAGTCCGCTGACAGCAGGAACGCGGTACGCCGCAGAGCGGGCCTGGCCTCCCTCACGTAGCGCGAGAACTCGTCGTCGTGAGCCTCGGCCATCTGCTCACACTCCAAAACGGCCAACGCGTCCCAGGCACCGCACGTCGGATGGGTCGGGAATGGGTGGCGGGTGGCGGCGCTCGCGGCGGCGTGCCCGCAGTCCTGGGCCAACGCTCCCAGAATTGGCCGCGCCCACCTGGAGCCACAACCCCTATCGGGACGCCCCCCGCCCTTATCCGGAATGAGGGGTCCCTATATCCCCGCGCACCGATTCCCCGCCCTGACCGGCGCGCATACGATCGCCGAGTGGCGGCCGAGGAGACGGGCAACGGGAGATTGCTGGCGATCAGCGACCTCCACGTCGCCTACGCCGAGAACCGCGCCGTGGTCGAGGATCTGCGACCGCGGAGCGACGGCGACTGGCTGCTCGTGGCCGGCGACGTGGGCGAGCGCATCGCCGACGTCGAGTGGGCGCTCGGGCTGCTCAAGGAGCGCTTCGCCACGGTGGCGTGGGTCCCGGGCAACCACGAGCTGTGGACCACGCCCGGCGACCCCGAGCAGCTCAGAGGAGAGGAGCGCTACCGGCGGCTGGTGCAGATCTGCCGCCGGCTCGGCGTGCTCACTCCGGAGGACCCCTACCCCGTCTGGACGGGCGCGGGCGGGCCGGCGACCGTCGTCCCGCTGTTCCTCCTGTACGACTACACCTTCCGCCCGCCGCGGACGACCCGGGAGCAGGCCCTGGCCCGGGCGTACGAGTCGGGGGTGGTGTGCACCGACGAGTTCCTGCTGCACCCCCACCCCTACCCGAGCAGGGAGGCGTGGTGCCGGGCACGGCTGCGTGAGAGCGAGGCCCGTCTGGACGACCGCGACCCCGGGCTCCCCACGGTCCTGGTCAACCACTTCCCGCTGCTGCGGGAGCCGACCGAGGTGCTGCGCCACCAGCCGCTGGCGCAGTGGTGCGGCACCGAGCACACGGCGGACTGGCACCTGCGCTACCGGGCCGCCGCCGTGGTGTACGGGCACCTGCACATCCCCAGGACCACCTGGCACGACGGCGTGAGGTTCGAGGAGGTCTCCCTGGGGTACCCGCGCGAGCGGCGACCCCACCACAGACAGGGTCGCGTGCTCCGGCAGATACTCCCCGAGCGGAGGGCGGCGTGAGCGCCCCGCCTCGCCCCCGCGCGTCCCGGCGCGCCGGCCCGGGGACCGTTCCACACGGCCATAGGGAAGGTTCGCCAGGCCGTACGGAATTCTCCGCCGCCTTTGCCGGCGGAGCCTCCAGGAAACGCGCGAACAATTCCTCAGAAATCCGCGCCGCCGTGCAGCGTTCCGCGTCCCCCGCCGCGTGTAATAACCGAACAGGCGATTAGCCGGCATCGGCGACGAAGCCGGTCGATTCCGCTCGGAATTGCCCGCGGATCCGCGTGGACCCCGCACCGGCCAGCAAGTTCGCCATGCACGTGCACACCGTGACCGTCCGGTCACGGCCTATTGCCGACTGATTCCCGTCGAATTCGGCCGGCGCCTCCGATGCACAGGAGGAGCAATGGACGACGTAATAACGGAGGCCGTCCTGCGGGTTGTGGAAAGCATGCAGGAGAATCTCGGGGAACAGCTCACGATCGATGAGATGGCGCGCACCGCCATGTTCAGCAAGTTCCATTTCTCCCGGGTCTTCCAGCGGGTGACCGGCCTGTCGCCGGGGCGTTTCCTGTCCGCCGTGCGGCTCCGCGAGGCCAAGCGGCTGCTGACCGCCACCACGCTGACCGTGACCGACATCAGCCACCGGGTGGGCTACTCGAGCGTGGGGACGTTCAGCTCCCGGTTCACCAGCAGCGTCGGAGTGTCCCCCACCCGCTACCGCCACCTCGACCGGCTCACCGCTCCGGCGGCCGCCGCCAACCGGCGCCCCGCCCAGGTGCCGACCGCCATGACCGTCCGGGGCGACATCTCCTCTCCCCTGGAGGGGCGGCCCGTCTTCGCCGGGCTGTTCCCCGACCGGATCCTGGAGGGCTGGCCGGTCTCCTACACGGTCATCCACACCCCCGGGCCGTACGTGCTGGAGGACGTGCCCGAGGGGCGCTGGCACCTCATCGCGCAATCGGCGGCGGACGGCCACGAGGGCGCCCTCAACCTCCCGGCCAGCGGCGACGAGGCCCTGTGCATCGGCCGCCACGGGCCGATCACGGTCCAGGAGGGCGCCGGGCCCGAGCAGGCCGACCTGGCCCTGCGGCCCATGAGCGCCTTCGACCCGCCGGTCCTGCTCGCGCTGCGCGAGCTGCTGCCGGCCGGCCTCTCCCCCGCCCTCGCCGTGGGCCGCTGACCGTCCCTCCGGCCGGTCCCGCGCCACGCCGGGAACGGGGGCGAGCCGGTCAGAGGGGGAGGTCGACCGCGACCTCGTGGTGAGCGACGCGGTCCTCCCACCGGGTCAGGGCGCGGCGGGCGGCGTCTTCCAGGACGGCCTGCTCGGGGTCCTCCCCGGCGAACCCGCGCACATCGTCCATGCTGGCGAAGAACGTGACGGAGGTGAACGTCACCTCGTCGCCGTCCTGCCGGCGGAGCAGGCGGGCTCCGCGGAAGCCGGGGACCTGCCGGAGGTGCTCCGCCACGTCGGACTCGTAGTGCCGCTGGTAGTCGTCGGCCTTCTCCGCCGAGGCCCAGCCCCGCCAAACGCGCGCGATCATGCGCCGCACCCGACCCTTCCGTATCGACTGATCCACTCCCTCCAGCATGCCCCGGCGCTCCCCCGGCAGGTGGCCGGTTCCGGAAACGGAGACGGCCGCGGCGGGCGCCGCGGCCGTCGGGGACCGTGTCTCACTCCGTCGTCACTCCCCGGGCGGCTTCCCGGCGGAGCGGACCGTCATCGGCAGGCCGCCCTTGACCCGGAGCGAGAGCATGGGCTCCGGGACGGCCGGGCGGCCCGGCAGAGCCTCCAGGCGCAGCTCGCGGGCGACCATGGCGATCACGAACGTCGCCTCCATCATCCCGAGGTGGTTGCCGACGCAGAACCGAGGCCCGGCGCCGAACGGGATGTAGGCGTAGCGGGGGCGGGTCACCGGCCTGTCCGGGTCGAACCGCTCGGGGTCGAACCGGTCCGGGGCGTCCCAGAACGCCGGGTGCCGGTGCAGCGTGTACGGGCTGACCAGGACGTCGGCGCCCGCCGGGACGTGGTGGCCGCCCACCACGTCGTCGCGGAGGGCCTGGCGCGGCAGGATCCACACGGGCGGGTAGAGGCGCATGACCTCCTCCACCACCATGGCCGTGTACCGCAGCCGCTGGAGGTCCTCGTACCTCGGCAGGCGGTCGCCGAGGACCTCGACCGCCTCGGCGCGCAGCCGCTCGCGCACCTCGGGGTGCCGGTCGACGAGGTGGAACGTCCACGACAGCGTGCTCGCGGTGGTCTCGTGGCCGGCGAGCAGCAGCGTGACGAGCTCGTCGCGCATGCGCAGGCGGCCCACCCGCGGGTCGGTCTCCTCCCGGACGGAGGCGATGAGGCGGGACATGACGTCGTCGCCGCCGGGCCGCGCCTCGCGGTCGGCCACCAGGTGGTTCACGACCCGCTGGAGCTCCCGGCGGGCCCGGCGGAAGCGCAGCTGCTTGGGCAGCGGCACCCACATCGGGACCATGCCGAGCGACACCATCTCGAACATCGCCTGGTCCTGCACGGCCTCGAACGAGTGCCCGATCGAGCCGAAGGACCCGAGGTCGGAGTCGAGCAGCGTGTGGCCGAGGACGCCGAGCGTGAGCCCGGTCATCTCGGCGACGACGTCCACCGGGCCGCCGCCCTCGTGCGCGCGCAGCCGCTCGACGAGGGCGGCCGCCTCCCGGGCGATGGCCTCGTCCTGCCGGGCGATCCGCTTGTTCTGGAACGCCGGCTGGATCATCCGCCGCTGCTTGCGCCACAGCTCGCCCTCGCTGGTCAGCAGGCCGTCGCCGATGGCCCGGCGGGCCTGCACCAGGCCGATGCCCTTGTGGTAGTTGCCGCTGTTGTCGGCGAGGACGTGCTTGGCGTGGTCGGGGTGGTTGAAGAAGTACAGCGTCTTCGGCCCGATGGACAGCTTCACCGCGTCGCCGTACGTCGCGGCCTGGGTCATCAGCCCGAGCCGGTCGGCCACCAGCTTCCGGAACAGCCCGGGCCCCGCCCAGAAGGGCGGGCCCGGGTAGTCCTTCCGCGACTGGGGCGGCCCGTCCGGCACGGCCGCGCCGCGCCGCCGGGTGAGGGTCATGCCGTCACCTCGCTCCAGTCGGGCATGACCTGGCGGAACCTGCTCTGGTAGACGACCAGGGCGTCACCCGCCGGGTCGTGGTCGAGCCACAGGACCTTCCCGATGAAGACCGTGTGGTCGCCTCCGTCGTACTCGCGCCACAGCTCGCACTCGAAGCGGGCCAGGGCGCCGCCGAGCAGCGGTGTCCCGGTCAGCGGGCCCGGCACCCAGTCGACGCCGTCGAACTGGGCCGCGCCGAGCGTCCGGGAGCGGTCGGCGAAGTGGCGGGCCTCGGTCTCCTGGTGGGAGGCGAGCACCGACACCCCGAAGAACCCGGTCTCGGTGAGGCACCCGTGCATGACGGCGGCGCGGTCCACGCAGATCAGCAGGAGCGCCGGGTCGAGGGAGACGGAGGTGAAGGAGTTGGCCGTCATGGCGTGCGGGATGGGGCCGCCGGTCGTCACCACGGTGACGCCGGTGGCGAAGGCCCCGAACGCCCGCCGCAGGTCCTTGCCGTCGACCGCCTGACGGAGGGGGATGGAATCGTGCATGGTCACGCTGATGCCTCCTGGCTCGCTGTCTCGATTGCCCTAGGACGCGTACTGCTCGAGCGCCCTGACCAGGGACTCGGGGACCCGGGAGGGGACCGTCCTGGCGTTCGGCCCCCGCATGCAGGCCACGCGCTGCCTGCCGCGGGCGATGAGCGTCTCGCGCTCCCGCCCGTCCTCGGCGCGGTCCAGCCGGACGTAGTCGAAGCTGAACTCGATCTGGGTCTGCGTGAGGTCGACCAGGCGCATCCTGATGGACAGCTCGCTGAAGGCCGTGATCTCGGCGAAGAACTCGCAGTCGACCTTGAGCGTGAACAGCTTCAGGTCCTCCTGGACGTCGGCCAGCACGTCCGGAGCCCGCTCCTTGAGGAACATCTCCCGGCAGCGTCCCTGCCAGCGCAGGTAGTTGACGTAGTAGACGTTCCCGACGATGTTCGTCTCCTCGAACCCCACCGTGTGGAGGTATTCGAAGTACTTGCCCATGGTTACGACCGCCCTTCGGTGAGCACTGCGATCACGACGGGGTCGGGGGCGTCCCGCAGGGTCGTGACGAGCGTCGCGATCCGCAGGCCGTCCGAGGCCAGCACCGCCCAGGCGTCCCCCGCGCCCGGGAGGACGGCGAGGGGGGCGGTCGCCGGCAGGCCGGCCCTCTCCAGGCACTCGACGGCGGCGAGGACGCGGGCGCCGGCGCCGCCGGGGCCCTCCCCGGTCACCGCGGCGACCTGTCCGGTGAGCGGCGCGCGCGTCCCGAGCGCGTCCGCCCACTCCTGCTCGGTCCGGTCCGCGACCGGGACGACGGCGCAGCCCAGCGGGCCGGGCGCGGCGACCGCGAGGGTCACCCCGGACGCGTGGGCGGCCGACAGGGCGGGTCCGCCCTCGACGGCCGGCCGTCCGTCCTCGTCCCGGACCACCTCGACGGGCCGGCCCAGGGCGCGTCCGGCCGCGAGGGCCGTGCGGGCCGACCGCTCCGCCTCGCCGTCCGGGCCCGCCGGGTCGTACGGCTCGACGGCGACGGCCACGCGGGCGCCGGTGAGGTCCTCCAGCGTCCGCTCCAGGTACGACCCGAGCAGCGGGGCGATCCACGGGCCCCGGCCGTCCTTCTTCCGCACGGCCTGCAGGCGCAGGCCCTCCCACCGCTCGACGACGGCGCCTGCCGCGTCGCGGACGGCGATGTCGTAGATGTAGGTGTCGCCGTCCCGGGAGCGCTCGGTCGCGCAGTAGCGCAGCACCCCCGACTCGGCCAGCGCCGGGCCGCCGCCGTGCCCGATCGACAGGTGCAGCCGCTCGATCGCGGTCGGGAGCAGGGTGGCGTCGGGCACGCAGACCTGGTTGCCGTGCATGAGCGCGTCGCGCATGCCCGGGTCGCCCAGGAGCAGCTCGGCCGGCAGGTAGGGGGCGAACCAGCCGGGCGCGTCGAGCGCGGCGACGTCGGCGTCGACGTGCCGGGCGGCGGCCCGGTGGTACCCGAGCAGCCGGTGGAAGCGGCCGCCCTGGAACAGCACCTCGCCGTACATCTCGTTCTCCGGGTCGAGCGGCACCGGCGGCAGGCCCTCGGCCTGGTCCGGCGGCCCGTCGGGGGCCCTCTCGCCGGTGAACCGCACCCGCGCCCGGAAGTGCTCGACGTCGAAGCCCGTCTCGGCGCTGCGGATGGCGACCTCGGCCGTGTCGTCGGCGGTCAGGACGGCGCCCACGCGGATCGTGGTGCTGCCCTCCGGCGGGATGATGACGGGCCGCAGGAACTCGGCCCGCTCGATCACCGTCACCGCGCCGTCGCCACCGCGCGCGGCGGTGGCCACCTGCGACATGGCCTCCATCCCCAGGACCGCGGGGAACAGGAGGTTGCCGTCGAGGAGGTGATCGGCGAGGTAGAGGTCGGTGCCGGCGTTCATCTCGACCTCGGTGACGAGCTCGACGCCGTGGTAGCGGATGAGCGGGGTGCCGACGAAGCGCAGCAGCGGCAGCTCGGGCGCCTCCCTGCGCACCGTGCCGACGCCCTCGGCGCGTCCGCTGACGACCACCACGGCCGGCGCGTCGGGGTCGGCGACGAGCCGGCGCATGATCTCCACGCCCTGCTCCGGCGAGATCGGCGCGATGCCCTTGCGGACCAGGCCGTCGACGACGGACAGCCGCTCGCCCATGCCGACGTCCGACCAGACCGACCACTCCATGCAGATCGCCCGGCAGTCCGGGTGCCGCGCGGCGAACTCCTCGGTGAGGCCGGCCAGCCACTCGTTGGCGGTGGCGTAGTGCGCCTCGCCATGGAGGCCCGCCCGGCCGATGATGCTGCCGAAGGTGACGAACAGGCGCAGCGCGTCCGGATCGACGGCCGCGAGCACGTTGCGCAGCCCGCCCACCTTCGGGGCGAACGTCCTGCGGAAGGCGTCGGCGTCGAGGCCCGCCAGCCCGCCGGGCTCGTTGCGCCCGGCGCCGTGCAGCACGCCGGTGACCTGCCCCAGCGCCTCCTGGATCTCGTCCACGGCGCGGCGGACCTGCGCGGCGTCGGTGACGTCGGCCCGCGCGTAGTGCACGGCGACGCCGGCGTCCGCCATCCTCCGCAGGTTGGCGGCCAGCTCGGGGTCGGCGGCCGGGTCGGAGCGGCCGAGCACCGCGAGCCTCGCCCCGCTGTCCCCGGCCACCGCCAGCGCGCACTCGGCCGTGATGCCCTTGCCGCCGCCGGTCACCAGCAGCACGTCGGACGGGCCGAGCGGCTGCCGCTCCCGGGCGGGCCGCACGGGCAGGGCCCGCAGGGTCGGCACCCGGCGGGCGCCCGACTCGTCGTAGTGGACCTCGGCGAAGTCCTCCGTCGCGGCGACCTCGGTCACCACCCGGTCGGCCGCGTCGGTCCCGGCCGGGACGTGCACGATCGTCGTCCGGACGTGCGGGGCCTCCAGCCACAGCGTCTTGCCCAGCCCGGCGGCGCCGTTGCCGTGCTGCACGAGCACGAACCGGGTGCCGCGCGGCCCGGCCAGCGCCGCCTTCGCCCCGAGGTGCGCGTGCTGGACGTCCTCCTCGGCGCATTCCGGCGGCAGGCAGACGAGCACGCCGTTCCCGAGCCGCGCGCGCTCCAGCGCGGCCCGCAGGGCCTCGGCGGCCGGGGAGCCCCCGGGAGCGAACACCTGCCAGGTCCCGCTCTCCTCCGCGGCGGTGCGGGCGGGCGCGGGCACCTCGTCCAGGTCGACCGCGAACGGCCGGGCCCAGGAGGCGGCCGGGGCAACGACCTGCGCGGCCGCCTGTCCCCCGTTGCCCACCAGCGCGTCGAGCGCGTCGGCCAGCTCGCGCAGGCTCGCCGTGGCCAGGTTGGTCGGGGCCTGCCCGGCCGGGACGCCGAGCCGCTGGGTGGCCTGGTCGATGATGTGCATGACGGTGACCGAGCTGAGGTGCAGCTCGTCGAGCGGCCGGCTGTCCTCGCCCACCATCTCCAGCGGCAGCTCGGCCCGCTCGGCGGCGAGCCTGCGCAGCAGGTCGATGCTGGACGCGGCACCCTCGCCGTCCTGAACCTCGGTCGCGGCCGCCGGGGACGCCGCCGCGGCGGGCTCCTCGGCGCGGCGCACGGCGGCGCGCAGCTGCACCTGCGGGGCCTGCTCGGCCGGGCTGGCGAAGAACGAGAACTCGGCGCCGACCTCCAGCGGCCGCACGAGCCGGCCGTGGAACAGCTCCTCGTGCAGGACGGGGGCGCCGACGACGTAGGCGGCGCCGGCGACCCGCAGCAGGCCCGCGATCGACTCGTCGTCGGTGTCGAGCGCGACGGCGGGCACGTCGGTCGCGGCGGAGGCCAGGGCGGTGAGCACCCGGCCCGGGCCGACCTCCACGAACAGGTCGATGTCCTTGGCCGCCAGCTCCACCGCCTGGGTGAACCGCACCGGCTCGGTGATCTGCCGGCGCAGCAGCGCCGGGATGTCGGCGTCCGGCCGGAGCGCCTCCGCCGTGACGGTGGAGACCACGCGCCGGGCCACCCGGTCGAACGGCTCGCCGGCGAGTCGCTCCCCGAACGCCTCCGCGGCCGGCTCGACCAGCGGCGAGTGGAAGGCGTGGGACACCGGCAGCGAGGTCCAGGTGAGCCCGGCCTCGGCGGCCCTGCGGCCCACCTCCTCCACCGCCGCGACCGGTCCGGCGACGACCGTCTGCTCGGGGCCGTTGTAGCCGGCGATCACCACGGGCAGGCCCGCGACGAGGTCGGCCACCGCCGGGGGGGCGGCGCGCACGCCGGCCATGGTCCCGGCCTCGGTGCCGTGCTCGGTCATGGCCCGGCCGCGGTCGCCCGCCAGCCGGAGCAGGGCCTCCTCGTCCATCGCCCCGGCCCAGTGCAGGGCCGACAGCTCGCCGAGGCTGTGCCCCACGGCCACCTCGGCCTCGACGCCGAGCAGCGACAGGGCCCGCAGGCCCGCCGTCGACCCGGTGACGATCCGCGGCTGGGCGACCGCGGTGGCCACCATGTCGCCGGCCGTCGGCAGCGCCGCCCGGACGTAGATCTCCTCGACCTCGGCGAGGCGGCGGCGCAGCGCGCCCCCGCTGGTGCCGCGGCCGGAACCCTGCCCGGGGAACAGGAAGCCGATCCTGCCCGGCCCGTCGGCCCGGCCGAGGAACGCCCGGCCGTCCGGGGCGAACAGGCGGTTCTCCCCGCCGTCGAGGGCGTTGACGACCCGGCCCAGCTGCCGCTCGGCGTCGTCGGGAGACGACACCACCACGGCCGCCCGGTACGGCAGGTCGCGCAGCCGCCGCTGGAGGGTGGCGGCGAGGTCGGCCAGCTGGGCGTAGGACAGCGCCGGCACGAAGCCTGCCAGCTCCACCAGCCGCTCCCGGAGGTCCTGCGGGGACGCGGCGTCCACCAGCAGCAGCTCGGCGTCCTGCAGGGAGGCGGCCAGCGTCCGGGTGCGGGAGGGCAGCGACCGGCGGCGCGGGCCGCTCCTCTCCAGCACGACGTGGGTGTTGATGCCGCCGAAGCCCATGGCCGTGATGCCGGCGCGGACCGGCAGGGCGTCGGGCCAGGGCTCGGCCTTGCGCAGCACCCGCAGCGGGGCGCCCTCCTGCGTGAGCACCTGGTGGGGCTCGACGCACCCGATGGCCGGCGGGAGGACCTGCTCGTGCACGGCCATGGCGGCCTTGATGAGCCCGGCCACGCCGGCGGCGGCCTTGGCGTGGCCGATCATGCCCTTGATCGAGGTCACGGCCGCGGGCGGGGCCGCCGCGTCGGCGTCCGCCCGGGCGGTCGACAGCGCGGTGAGCTCCGTCATGTCGCCGACGGCCGTGCCGGTGCCGTGGCCCTCGAACAGGCCGACCGTCTCGATGCCGAACCCGGCCCGCTCGTACGCCCGGCTCAGGGCGAGCCGGTAGCCGCTGACCTCGGGCCGCGTCATGCCGCCCCGGCCGTCGGACGAGATGCCCCACCCGGCGATGGTGGCGTACACGCGGCGGCCCGCCTCGGCGGCGTCCTCCTCGCGCATCAGCACGACCATCCCGCAGCCCTCGCCCGGCCAGAAGCCGTTGGAGTGCCGGTCGTACAGCCGCATCTCGCCCTTCGCGAGGGCGCCCGTCTTGGCGAAGCCGATGATCTCGAAGGGGTCGATCGACAGGTCGACGCCGCCCGCGAGGGCCACGTCCAGGTCGCCGTCCAGCAGAGCCTTGCACGCCGTCGTCACCGACAGCAGCGACGACGAGCAGGCGCCGTCGACCGTGTAGCCGCCGCCGTTCAGATCGAAGTGGTTGCAGATCCGGCCGGCGATGGTGTTGGACAGGCCGCCCGCGAGGGTGTCCTCGTCCACGCCGGGGAACGGGCTCTTGTAGGTCGCCTCCAGGTCCTCCAGGAACGCGGCCAGGCGGTCGTCGTCCCAGCCCTGCTCCTTCAGCACCGCGCCGACCGTCCTGCGGACGTACGGCCAGCGCAGGCGCAGGATGTTCGCCCGGGTGAACTCGCCGGTGAGGGTGTTGCCCACCACGACGCCGGTCCGCTGCCGCGGCAGGCCCTCCGCCTTGGGGAAGCCGGCGTCCTCCAGCGCCCGGCCCGCCATGTCGAGGGCGAGCCAGTGCGTGAGGTCGGTGGACCGGTACGTGCTGCCGGCGATCTTGTAGCCGATCCGGTCGAACGTGTAGCCCTCGATGACGGCCGCGTTGCGCGCGTAGAACTTGTCCGGGACCGACGGATCGGGATCCCAGTAGTCCTCCAGGCGCATCCGTTCGTCGGGCAGACGGCGGAAGGCGCGGCGACCGGCGAGAGCGTTCTCCCACAGCTCTCTCGGCGAGGCGGCGTCCGGGTAGCGGCACGCCATGCCGACGATCGCGATCCTGCTCATACGGACGCCGCCTCTTTCCCGTTCAGCGAGGCGGGGCCGGCCGCGACGGCCACCGGGGCCGCCATCGGCGACGGGGCCAGCGCCGGGTCGGGGGCCTGCGCGGGGGCGGGCGCGGCGGCGGCCTGCTGGCGGGCCTTGTTCACGAAGTGCAGCGCCCAGAAGAAGCCGCCCCGGATGGCGCAGACGCCGGCCGTGGCGAAGAACAGCGCGTACGAGATGTGCACCGCGGTCAGGAGGCCGTACAGGAGGGCGACGCCGCTGCCGAAGGCCATCTGCGAGGCGGGCTTCGACGGGCTCGTGCCCGGGTCGGTGATCATGTAGTTGCTGAACAGCACGAACGCGACGCCGGTCATCATGCCGAGCGCGGCCGGGATCGACGTGCCGAAGAAGATCCCCCGTACGACGGCCTGGAGGGCGAAGGTGCCCACCCATCCGACGATGAGCGGCATGCGGCCGGTCAGCTTGCCGTTCAGCATCGTGCCGCCGAGGATGATGATCGACGGGACCAGCCAGTCGATCCAGGTGTCCACGTTCTCCGTGAAGTGGTACGGCGGGGCGATGCTGGCCCAGGGGAAGACCAGCAGGATGACGGCGATGCCGAAGTTCGACGGGTTCATGAAGTGCCGCATCCGGCCCTTCACCGGGGCCCGCAGCACCCACTTGGCGCCGACGGCGACCACGACGCCGAAGATCAGCACGAGGACCTGGTCGTTGACGTAGGTCAGCATGTTCATGGCCAGGCTGGTGATGTGCGCCGGGTACAGGAA
This sequence comes from Microbispora corallina, assembly GCF_016863035.1. GTDB lineage: Bacteria > Actinomycetota > Actinomycetes > Streptosporangiales > Streptosporangiaceae > Microbispora > Microbispora corallina. The sequence goes on along the minus strand of NZ_BOOC01000011.1, from coordinate 200,697 downwards.
CTCGACGAGTCCCCGCAGGCCGTTGCCCTTGTAGCGGGGCGCGCGTCCCTCCGCCCGGGCGCCGATCCACTCGAGGCCGATCTCGGTGGTGTAGCCGGTGGCGAGGGCGAGGAAGGGCCACACCCACGGCTGCTCGAAGCCGAGGACGGTGTACCCGATGATGTTGAAGACCGAAATCGAGATCGCGAAGTTCCTCAGCGCGATGACCACTTTGGGGTCGTGGCGCGGCCCCGCGGCGGGTGGGGTGTTCTCAGCCATGTGGATCACTTCTCCTTGGCCTGCAGACCGAGCTCCAGCGAGTGGCGGCCCGGGGTCAGCTGAAGGTCCTGTTCGCGCACCTGTCCGGTGCGGTCGCGCCACTGCAGGTGCACCTTCACCGGCCCGGTGACGTTCTGGCCGAGGCCGAGGTGCACGTCGGTGGTGCGGCGGCCGGAGTGGCCGCTGCTGCCGTCCACGCGGCCGATGTACATGCGGCCGTCGGCGGTCATCGCGCAGACCTGCGCGCCCGTGGCCGGCGAGCCCGGCGCGGGGAAGCGGCCGGCGACCGGCGTCTCGGCCCTGGTCAGGTGCAGGTCGAGGTACGCGCCCTGGGAGGGGCTCTGGTTCTGGTAGAAGATCGGCGCGTCCCACTGGCGGGCCACGGCGAAGTCGAGGCGGCCGTCGCCGTCGGCGTCACCGGTCGCGATGCCGCGGGTGGGCACCGGGACGGCGAGACCCAGCTGGGGGGCGAGGTCGGCGTAGCGGCCCTCCGGGCCCTTCACGAAGAAGTGCAGGGTCTGGTTGCCCGCGATGTCGTCGCCGGCTCGCGCGTTCGGCCACCAGGTCGGGTTCTGCAGCAGCTCGTCGTTGGCCGTGGCCAGCTCCTGCAGCTGCGGCCACCGGTCGGTGTAGCCCTTCACGAAGCCGGTCGCCTGGGCGATGGCCGGCTCGCCGCCGTTGTTGAAGTCGTCGATCTTGACGTCCCAGCCCCAGCCGGACCACGCGGTCTGCGACGGCCCGCTGCGGTCCACGTACGGCGCCACGCCGTCGCGGAGGCTCGCGCGCATCTCGGTCTGGTCCTTGGCCGTGGAGACGAACTCGAAGTTGCTCTCCTCGATGCCCCAGGAGGTGGTGATGTTGCTGACGAACATGTCGTAGACGCCGTCGTGGTTGAGGTCGCCGAAGTCGACGCCCATGCCCTTGAACGAGTCGTGGCCGACCGTCTTCGACTTGGGGATCAGCGGCGAGCGCACGCCCTCGACGAGCGACAGCTTGATGTGGCCGGGCGTGGAGCGGTTGTAGAACATCCGGTCCGGGCCGAAGTCGTTGGCCAGGTACAGCTCGGGGAGCTGGTCGCCGTCGAGGTCGTTGGCGGCCGCGCCGAGCTCCCAGCCCTTCGAGGCGTCCTCGGGGAGGACGTGGTCGAGCCTCTGGTAGGCGATCGACGGCTTGTCGCCGCCCTTGGCTCCGGTCCAGCGGAAGAAGTGGTCCTCGCCGCCGTTGTGGCCGTTCGACATCGAGTGGTTCATGTGCACGCCGCCGTTGGCGGTCGGGTCGAGCACCGGGCCGTCGGCGAAGTAGTTGCCGATGAAGATGTCGTCGTGCCCGTCGCCGTCGAAGTCGGCCACGGTCGCCGCGTTGGTGTTCCACTGCGGGCCGGTGTACACGCCGTTGGTCGAGTTGGGGCCGGGCACCAGCTCGGTCGGCTGGTACGTCGTGGCGGACAGCCCGGACGCGCCCGCCTTAGCGAGGTAGACGATGGGCGTGCGGCCCCACATGTAGACGAGCAGGTCGAGCCGGCCGTCCTCGTTGTAGTCGCCGGGGACGCAGCCCATCGGCGCCATGTGGTCGTTGACGGGCAGCGGCGCCGGGTTCAGCGCGAACGGCTTGTACCGGTTCGCCTTGGCGCCCGGCGTGGGCGTGACGACGACCTGGTCGATCCGCGTGTCGACGAGGCACAGGTCGTTGGACAGGCCGTCACCGTCGAGGTCGTTCATCGCGATCGCCGCGCCGACCGAGGAGATCCAGGCGTCGATGTGCGTGTAGTCCTTGTTGACCTTGCGGATCGACTGCTGCGGGTAGCCGCTCGGCAGCGCGATGGACAGCGGCTTGAACGAGTACTTGCTCGCCATCTCCGCCGTCTGCGCGGCGGAGTACGACGGCAGGCGGGCGATCAGGAAGACGCTCGTGACCAGGACGAGCGCCACGATGCCCGGCAGCTGCCTGCGCAGCCAGCCAAGGGTCGCGGTCACTGGGTAACACCTCCAAGGGAAACGAATTCGGCGGCGATGCGCTGCCGCCACGCCTCGTAGGCGGTCCGCTCGCCGTCGTCCACCGGCTGCGGTGGCCGCACCTGCTGGGTGATCAGGGCCGCCTGCTCCGCCGTCGTGCCGCAGAAGATCTCGCTGGCGAGCCGGGTGTGGTCGCCGAGCAGCCCGGCCCGCACCCTCGCCTCGGCGGCGAAGGCCGATCCCTGGGCGACCTGGGAGCGGTGCACGCCGGCGCGCTCCCACAGCTCCCGCAGCTCGTCCTCGGGCGCCCCGCCGGCGTACGTGGCGGCCAGGCCGGCGCCCGCGTAGAGGTCCGCGTGGCGGTGCGCCGGGTACCGCTCGATGAGCGAGACGGCCACCTCGGGGTCGGTGCCGCCGACGAACCACAGCGCCCGCCCGATGCCCTGGTCGATGGCCCGGTTCGCGTACGGCCGGGTGCCGTCGGCGGGCCAGGGGAAGGCCGGGTCCTGGTACTGCCCGGTCACGTACTGCTCGGTCCTGAAGTACGCCTGGTGGAAGCCGTAGCCGTCGAGCACCAGCCAGCGCAGCAGCGGGTCGAGGGACTCGGCCTTGGGCCACAGGAACCGCGGCAGCCGGGCCATGGCCCAGCCGATGCCGACGTAGACCATGTAGACGTGCTTGTCGCCACGGCCGGCCAGGAACTCCTCCGTCTTGCGGCCGCGGCCGAAGGGCAGCGCGTCGAGGATGGCGAAGGCCATGCCCGCGCCCTCGTAGGCGAAGCCGCGGAAGCGCTCCGGCACCTGCTCCAGGCGCTCCTCGGCCTCGGCGGTCGTCCGCGCCTCGGCCGCGTACGCGTACCCGGTGAGAAAGGTCTCGCCGACCTTCTCCAGCAGGTCCCGGGCCTCCGGGCTCTTCACGTGGAATCCGCGCGTGGACATCTTCGTCTCGGAGATGTCCGGCGTCATGATTCGGCGTCTCATTGAACGCAGAAAGCTCGTCAATTCCGTACCGCCCTCCGGTCGGCCCTTTCTTCAACGGGTGATCTTTTATTATTCGAATTTATTCACACGTATCGGGCCGCGGGCCACTTCAAGAGTGCCCACTTGTGCCGATCCATAAATCGACGACATGGCGGAACGAACGCGCGGCGAATTCGCCCGCGTTTCGAGAACCGCCGTGAACGGTGTTCCGCACGGCGGAGGCGCCGTCCGCCCCCGCCGGGAGGGTCAGCCGGCGACGCGCTCGGACGCCGCGACGCGGGCGCGCACGGCGGCCCGCCACAGCTCGTACGCCGGGACGCCGCCGGAGGGGGCGGGGTCGACGGCGGTGTCGTCGGCGAGCGCGGCCGCGTCCGCGACCGACAGGTCCGCGAGCGCCGCCGTCGCGACCTCGGTGTGGCCCGGGACGAACCCGGAGTAGCTGCGGGCCTTCCCGGCGAACACCGAGCCCTGGGCGAGCTCGGCCCGGTGCTCCCCGGCATCCCTGCGCAGCTCGGCGAGGCCGGCGGCGTCGCAGCCGCCCGCGAAGGTGGCGGCCAGGCCGACGCCGCTCCACAGGTCCGCCTGGCGGTGGCTCGCGAAGCCGCGCACGGCCGCCGCCACGCCCTCGACCCGCCCGCCGTGGATGAACCACAGCGCCCGGCCGATCCCCTGGTCCACGGCCCGCAGGAAGTACTCCGGCGAGCCCTCCCAGGCGTACGGCGCGGGGACGCGCTGCTCGTCGACCCACCGGCGGGTGTCGAAGTACGCCCGGTCGAACCCGTAGCCGTCGACCGCCAGCCAGCTCATGGTCGGGTAGTACGGCGACCCGCTCATGTCGGGCACGACCTTCTTCCAGAGCGGACGGGGCAGGCGGGCCATGGCGAAGCCGATGCCGATGTAGGTGAGGAAGATGTGCGGCCGCCCCGGGCCCGTCATGAGGTCACGGGTGCGCGTGCCCCGGCCGCCGCCCATGGCGTCGAGCACGGTGAAGGCCATCGTGGCGCCCTCGTAGGCGAAGCCGCGGAACTCGGCGTCGACCAGGCTCAGCCGGCGCTCGACCTCCCACTGGTCGCGCGCGTCGATCCCCCACTCGAACCCGCAGATCACCGATTGCGGAATGGCCTCCAGCCGGCGGGTGGCGTCGGTCGGCGTGACAGGAAATCCGCGCACCTCGAATGTCACGTCGGCCAGGGACGGCGTGAGCAGGAGCCTGCGTACGGAACCGAAAAACGTTGGCATGAAAAGGCCGCCTCCTCAAGCTTCACATCGCATTCCGGCGGTCGCACGCCGGCGGCCGGACCATTCCATGGTCATATGCGAAGTCCTGGGAAACATCTCCCGGATTGCGACACCAAGACCGGGTCCCGTTTGCCGGGTGATCTTTTGTTTCGTCGTGACGACCCTCGCGGATCGGCCGGTTCCCGCTGAGTCGCGGGTCACGCCTTCTCCGCCCGGATCGAGTACGTGAGGGGGATGCGCGGAGCGCCCTCGGGATGCCGGTAGACGTCGCCGTCGTGGCGCTCGAGCGACCGGCGTTGGAGGTAGAAGGTGTGGTCGTGCTCGTGAAGAAACCGGATCCGTAGCCCGGCTCCGGCGATCGCGGAGACGACGGTCGACAGACTGTGCCGCCACTCGACGGTCTCGTTGTCCTCGGTCACCGCCGCCTCATCGGCGTACGTACCAGCGCCTCCCGAGGCTTCCGGACCTTCGTTGAAGTAGTCGTGCGTGACCGTGCTTCCGGTCTCGTCGTCGAGGACGAAGCTGAACGGGTGGAACTCCGCCAGGTACAGACACCCGGCGGGAGCGAGCAGTTCGGCGACCACCGACGCCCAGCGGCTGATGTCGGGAAGCCAGTTCAGCGCCCCGAAGCTGACGTAGACGATGTCGAAGGTCTCACCCTCGACGGCCGAGACGGCGTCGTAGACGTCCGCGGTCACGAAGCGTGCGTGGATGCCGAGTTCGGTCGCGAGTCGTGCGGCCGCCTCGATCGCGGGTGGAGAGAAGTCCAGCCCGGTGACCTGGGCTCCTCGTACCGCCCACGACAGCGTGTCCCGGCCGAAGTGACACTGCAGATGGATCAGGCGCTTGCCCCTGACATCGCCCACCTCGGCTGTCTCGAAGTCCTTCAGCGAATCGGGCCGGGCCCGGAACCCCTCCATGTCGTAGAAGGCCGCGCCCAGATGAATGGGCACCCGCTCGTCCCAGTACGCCTTGTTCAACTCCCGCCAGCGCCCTGCCTGGTCACCCATGAATCCGGACGATATACGGAGGCGGGCCGGCCTCCTACCGCCCGTCCTTCGTAGTGGCGGCGGGGCCTCGCGTCTATGTCTCCGCGTCCGTGGCCGGCGCCGTCGTCCGCGTCGCGCGGACCGATCGCAGGATGACGAACATGCAGGCCGTCCCGGCCGTACCGGCTCCACAGATGACCGCGTACGGGGGAACCCACGCGGCGACGGCGCCGCCGGCGACCACGCCGAGCCCCTGAAGGGTCATGAGCCCGGCGCCCAGCAGGGACATGGCGCTCCCCCGCACCGCCGGAGGCACCGCTTGCACGAACCACTGGTCCATGCCGAGCGTGTAGGCGGCGCACAGCCCGGTGAGCAGCAGGAGCGCGACCGCGAGCGGCCACGGCGGATGGACGGCGAACGCGACCATCGGCAGCATCGACCCCGCTGCCAGCGGCAGTGCGATCCGCTCGCGGGCGGCCGCCCCGAGCAGGGTGCCGGCCAGCACCTCGCCCACCGCGGTCCCCGCGGGCATCGCGGCCATGAGGAGCCCGAACCCCACCGAGCCCGCACCCGCGGCGTCCGCGAAAGGCGCGGCGGTTCCCTCGGCGACGATGAAGAACATCGGCGGGATCCACCACATCAGCAGCAGCGCGCGGACCCGGGGGATGCCGAGCAACCGCCGCGCGGAGGCCATCGAAGTGCGCATGATCGCCCCGCCCCCCGATGCCCGGGCCGGGCGGCCACGGGTGCCCAGACGCAGGAGCAGCGCGGAGCCGAGAAAGGCACCGACGGTCACGTGCAGCGCGGCGCGGGGTGACAGCCATACAAGGGCCAGTCCGCCGAGTCCGTAGCCGATGATCTGGGACCCCTGCGAGACCGTCCGCACCAGCGAGCGGCCCAGGACGTACAGGTCACCGGACAGGATGTCGGCCAGGCTCGCCGCCCGGGTGCCGGTGAACAACGGCGACATCATCGCGACGGCGAAGCGGAGGACGAACAATCCCGCGAGCGGAGTCGCCGGAACGGCCATCAACGTCACGCAGCCGGCCGAGAGCAGGTCGCAGGCCACCAGCACCCGGCGGGCGGGATATCGGTCGGCGATGCCGGAGAACAGGATCCCGCTGAGCGCGTAGGGCAGGAAGCCGAGGGCGAGGACGAGCGCCGTCAACGGCGCCGAACCGGTCCGCCGGAACACCAGCACGGCCAGCGAGGCGTCGGCGAGGACGCCTCCCAGCATGGAAAGGACATGGGCCGTGAAAATCGCCCGGAATTCCTTGACCGCGAACACGGCGCCGTAACCGGCTGTGACGCGTGCTCGGCTTCGTGAGGCCGCTGAGGCGTCCCGCGACTCGGCCGTGGAGGAGGGTTCTGCCATGCGGTGGTTCGCGCTTCCCTGTCATGACGGTCACGGCAGGTTCCCGCGGGCGCCGAGGCCGGGTCCGAGGGGCGGCACGTAGGCACTGCGCCCCTCGGACCCGACGCGACGATCTCGTGACCGAATCGGACTGAGATCAACTTGTTGGGTCGTGCCTGTCTACCGCGGGAACCAGCCCAGGGGGTACGAGGTCATGGCGATTCACCTCCCCACAGGTAGGAAGTCTTCTGCCGCGAGATGCTCCGGAGCAGTGCGTCAGCGGCGAGCGCGGGCGCGACATGACCTCCGGTAACCTGAACAACCATGTTCGGGTTTCACCCTAGCACTAAGTCGTACATCCGTGTTCGGAATGATGCGTGACGAGGGTCACAGCGCGCCGGTGAGGCCGGCCGGCGGCGCGGCGGGCACGCCGAAGCGCATCGGGCGAAAAGGTCTGGCGCCTTGTGACCTGGCGGTGACCGTGCCGAGCCACGGCAGGTGCGACGAGGGCTTCCCGGTGACGCCGGCGGTTACGGGGCCGGCGTGGGGACGGCCGCGCCGGGCGCGGTGAGGGCGGCGAGCAGTGTCGCCGAGACGACGCGCGCGGCGTCGCCGGCGTCCAGCCTGCCGGCGGCGGTGTCCTCCGCCGCGGCGTGCATCAGGCTGAACACGGTCGTGACGAGCCACCTCTCGGGCAGGTCGTCGCGGAAGACGCCGGCGCGCCGCCCGTTGTCGACGATCGTCTGGACCCGTTGCAGGGTCCGGTCGTGCACGGCCCGGATCCGTTCCGGGGGCAGTTCGCGCTGGGCGGCCTGAAGCACGGAGTGGAACTGGTGCACGATCTGCCAGGAGGCGCCGACGAGCCGGGTCAGCGCCTGGCCCGGGTCACCGGTGGTGTCGGTCGCGTCGAGCGCGGCGTCGGACTGCTCCATCGTGCGCGTCAGGACGGCGTCGACGAGGTCTGCCCGGGTCTTGAAGTGCCCGTAGAGCGTGACCCGGCCGACCCCCGCCGCCTTGGCGATGTCGGCGACGCTGGCGTCGGCGTCGCGGGCCAGGCAGAGCTGGGCCGCGTCCAGGATGGACCTGATGTTGCGCCGGGCGTCCGCTCGCCGCTCGGTCTGCGCCGCGGGGGCCTGCGCGGACCCCGACCTGTCGCCGGCGCCGCGCGATGTGGCTGCCATCTTCCGCTCCCGTGCTCCCCGAGCCCACGTTCCCAAACAACTCGAACAGTCTAGTTCACGTTGCCACCCGCGTGCCGCTTCCCCGCCCTGACGGCGACGTCCAGCGCTCCGCAAGGAGCACTAAGTCGGACGCAGATGTTCGATTTGATGGTAGCGTCAAAACCTGAACATATGTGTTCATGTTGGCGGCTGATCGACCTCGCCGTCGACACGCCAGGGTCCGTCCCGTACGGCCTAACCATGCCTGTGAACCGGAGACAGCGAGGAATACATGCGCACATCGCCCAGACGACCGTGACGACGCCTCCGCGCCGGCCTTCCTGACTCGCCGCCACATGCTCGGCGCCGGGACCGCCGCCGCGGCGAGCGGTCTGCTCCGATTCCCGCCCTCGGCGCATGACGGGCAGCCGCGATCGGCACCGGCCCCTCACATGAAGGTGGTGCGGACGCCGGAGTCCCGATTCCGTAACCTGGCCGACTACCCGTTCGAGCCGCACTACGTCCACGTCGACGCCGGCGACGGCTCCGGTGTCCGGCTGCGGATGCATTACGTCGACGAGCGGCCGGCTGCCGCGGTGAGGCCGTCCGGGCAGACGATCCTGCTGCTGCACGGGGAACCGTCCTGGAGTTATCTGTACCGGCACGTGATCCCGCCGCTCGTGGCCGCCGGGCATCGCTGCGTCGCCCCCGACCTGGTCGGCTTCGGCCGCTCCGACAAGCCCGCGTCCCGTTTCGCGTACACCTACCAGCGTCATGTGGACTGGCTGCGCGAAGCGGTGTTCGACAGGCTCGACCTGCACGACGTGACCATGGTGTGCCACGACTGGGGTGGTTTGCTGGGCCTGCGACTGCTGGCCGAGCACCCCGGACGGTTCCGCCGTGTGGTGGCGACGAACACCTATCTGCCGACCGGGGACCAGGACGTCGGCCGGGCCTTCCACGCGTGGACGCAGTACAGCCAGCGGGCCGACCCGTTCGACGCCGGCTCCGTCGTCGAGGCGGGCACGATCGGCGAGCTCAGTCCGGCGGTGAAGGCCGGATACGACGCGCCGTTCCCGGATGAGACCTATCGGCAGGGCGCCCGCCAGTTCCCCCTCCTGGTGCCCATCACGGCCTGGGACGAGGCCACCGTTCCCAATCGCAACGCGTGGGCCGTGCTGCAGACACTGTCCACACCGTTCCTGTGCGCGTTCAGCGACCACGTGATCCTGCTGCCGCAGGCGCCGAACACCGACGACCCGAGCTACGCCGTCCCCAATCCCGACCAGTGGTTGCGCGAGCGCATTCCGGGCGCCCACGGCCAACCGCACACCACCATCGCCGACGCGGGCCACTTCGTCCAGGAGGACCAGGGCCCCAGGCTCGCCGCGATCGTCAACGCCTTATCGAGTCGACGCTGTAGGGCCGGCCGCGACCGCCATCGTCAGGCGCTTTCACCCGTGGGGACGCGCCTGGCACACTGAGGACGCCCGGACCCGCTGAAGCCGGAGGGTGACCCCGGTCACCCTCCTGTTGGACCCAAGGGGTGAAGGATGGCGGAGGACGACGGGACCGCGCTGGTCCCGGTGCGGATCGGGGAGACGCTCGTCTATGTGACGGTGCGCGGGCGGCCGGCGGGCCAGGACCCGGCGGCCCTCGATGAGGAGGACATCGCGTTCCGCCCGCCCCGCTTGGAGGACGCCCTGGACGGTCTGATGGGCGTCGCCAGGGCCGTCGGAGAACGGCTCAGGCAGACGGAGGCGTCCTCGGCATCCGTGGAGTTCGGCTGTGACTTCACCGTGGAGTCCGGGTCGTTCGTCGCGGTGGTGGGCAAGGCGTCCGCCACCTCGGCCTTCAAGGTGACCTTGGAGTGGGCCGGGCCCCGGTCATGAGCCGGTCATGAGCTGGGAGGCGCTGCTGAGACGGGCGACCGTGGCGCTCGCGGCGCCCTCGTCCGGCGGCGCCGCGGAGGGCACCGGCTTCTTCGTCGCCCCCGGAGTGGTGGCGACCTGCGCCCATGTCGTCGCCGGCCCGGGTGAGACGCCCGCGCCGGTCGTCCACGGCCGGGTGGTCGCGCTGGACCTCGACGTCGAGCTGAGGAGCGATCCGGAACGCTGCTTCCGCGACCCCGCCACGGGTCTGGACCTGGCACTGCTGCGGGCGCACCGCGATGTGGCCGTCGCTCCCGTGGCGACCTCGTCCGCCATGCGGCCCCACGACGTCATGTGGACCTTCGGCCACCCGGCGGGCGCGTTCCGCGGCGGGCAGCACGCCACGTTCACCTACCAGGGCGACTCGCGGCGCAGCCGGGACGAGGCCTTCGAACTTCCCCGCGTGTACGGCACTCCTGTCGGCCGCGGCTACAGCGGAAGCCCGGTGGTGGACACCCGCACCGGCGGTGTGTGCGGCATGCTGTCCACCTCCGACATGGCGGGCAGCGCCCACCTGATTCCGATCTCGGCGATCCTGGCCCGCTGCCCTGAGGCTCGCTACGACGGCGAGGGCGCCGCGCCGTACCTGGACTGGCTCGCGTCCCTCACCGACGAGCAGGTGACGGCGGGCGGATGGCGCTTCCCGGGGCCCCGGCTGGCCGCCTACCTGGCCGCGGCGGCCGCCCGCGCAGAGGACCACCCCTATCCCGGAGTGCTGCCCGGCACCCCGAGGCCGCCGTTGTCGCAGGTCTACGTGCGCCACCACACGCAGCGGTTATCCGATGCGGCCCCGCCCGGCGAGGGAACCGGTGCCGAGCCGGCGGTGGACGGCACGATCCCATCGGGGCCGATCCCGCCGCGCCGCGAGCGCACGCCCGCGGAGGACGTCCTGGTCGCCGATCACGACGTCGTCGTGATCGGCGGTCCCGGTGCGGGAAAGTCCAGCCTGCTGCGCACCACGCTGATCGACCTGGCCACGCGCTGGCTGGCGCGGCGCGAGACCGGCGAGCGGGTAGGACCGTCGATCGGCGCCCCCGTGCGGCTGCTCGCCGCCGACCTGACCGGTCCCGGGGCGCTCTCCACCAGGATCGCCGCCGCCGTCGCGGCCGATCTCGGCGGACTTCTGCGCGCGGACCTGCCCGCCGAGGTCTTCGCGGCCCCGCCGCTGCCGGGCGAGCGCTGGCTGGTCCTGGTGGACGGCCTGGACGAGGTCCTCGACGCCGAGCGCAGGGCCGCGGTGCTGGCCGCGCTGCGCGCGCAACGGGAGGGACCGTACCGGTTCGCGGTCGCCAGCAGGCCCCTGCACGGGCCGGAGCTGGCGGACCTGCTCACCGTGGCCCCCGGCGACACCTATGAGCTGCTGCCCTTCGACGCCGGGCAGTTGGCCGACCTGGCGCGCGGCTGGCTGGCCGGCTCACCCGACCCTGAGACGGCCGTCCGTGACTTCATGCTCCGCGTCGCCGACATCCGCCCTCCGGCGCTGGTCCGCAGTCCCTTGCTGGCGACCATGCTGTGCCAGCTGTACATGGCCGACCCGATCCGGCCGCTCCCGAGAGGACGGCACGGCCTGTACCGCGCGTTCCTCGACCTGCTCGCCGCCCACGCCCATTCCGGCGCCTCCGGGCTGATCGCCCAGGCGCGGTCGGTCCTGGACCAGTACGGCACCGATCCCGGCGAGGTGGTGCGGCGGGTGTTCGACACGCTGCCCCGGCTGGCTCGGACGCGCTGGACCCAGGAGGACGGACGGCCGGCGGCGACGATCGTCGCTCAGTGGGTGGCGTCCTCGCGCCCGCCCGCGATGCGGCACGCCGAATGGGAGGACCTGGTCCGGGCCGTCCTCCGGCGGAGCGGCGTGCTCACGGAACGGGCGGGCGATCTGGACTTCCTGCACCAGACCCTGATGGAGTTCCTGTCCGCCCGGGCCATCGCCGCCGACCCGGTGGCCAGTGAGGAACGGTTCCGCGAGCTGTTCGGCCGCCGCGGCAAGCGGATTCCGTCGCCGTACGCGTTCGACTCCCACACGCTGTTCCTGATCGGGTTCTGGCAGGCCGATCTCGCCTACATGGTGCGGCTGGAGAAGGCCTTGCTGAACGTCGCGTCCTCGTGGGCACGGCTTCCCCCCGTCTGGCCGTTCCTCCGCACCGCGTGGCGCTCGTACTGGGAACCACGCAGGCGGTACCAACAGAGCCGGTTGAGCAAGTATGTCTCCCAGCGCGACCTCGACGCCCTCTCCGTGATCGCCGAGATCGTCGCCGACGGCTTCGTCCCGCTGGTCCCGGCCACGGTGCCGATGACTACGGACGGCCTGGCGCGGGTGCTCAACGTCCGAGACCAGAGCACCGACATGGAGGTCAAGGCAGCCCGGCTGCTGGCCGACCTGGGGGATCCGCGCGGCCGTGAGAAAATCACGAAGGTCGCGGCCAATACCGGTGTGTTCGAGCCGAGGCGCGTCGAGGCCGCGCTGACGCTGGCCCGCCAGGGCGACCCGCAGGGTTCGGAGATTCTCGCCGAGATGGCCGGCGACACCGATCTGTGGTTGTCCTGGCGGATCCAGGCGGCCGGCGCCCTGGCGGAACTCGGCGACCCCTCAGGCGTGAGCCGCCTCATGGCGCTGTTCGAGGCGTCGGAGCGCGGATTCCACCGGATCGAGGCCGCGTTTCAGCTCACGGAGCACGGTGATCCGCGTGGCCCCCGGCTGCTGGCCGAACTCGCCGCCGACTCCGCGTTCGACCGCGACTGGTCGGCCTACTACCTTCCGGTCCTGGTGAAGCTCCGTCTGCCGCGCCACAGGGAGATCCTGGAAACGCTGGCCACGCCGTCCCCGGGCACCTACCTGCCAAGGGACGAGCAGTGGCAGTCCGTCGACGCGGCGGAACTTCTCGCCACGCTGGACCCCGCGCGGGGAATGGCGAAGCTCGCCGCGATAGCGGGAGACGAGAGATTCAGCAAGATCCACCGCCAACGGGCCCGTGCCGCCGCCCAACGAACACACGAGGGCGGATAACCGTTCCGTGGCCCGGTCCGCGCCCGCGCCCGCCCGCGGCGGGTTACCGGGGGCGGTGTCCGGGGCACGCGCTGTGGCGGCCTGTCCCGTCCAGGCCGCTGTCTCGTCCGTGGTACCTGTTCTCCCGGCAGCCCCAGGACGCCGTACGGTCCCGGACGTCAGCGGATGACGGCGGCGCGCCAGGCGCCGGGGCCCGGGACGACGGGGCCGCGCAGCAGGCGGGCGCGGCGCGCCCGGTCCTCGGCCGCGTCGCGCGCGTCCTCCTCCGTCCGGGAGGCGGCCGCACCGGCGCTGATCACCATGAGCAGCGCGGCGATCTCCTCGGGCGTCGGGTTCCCGCGAACCACCCGGATCAACGGCGCGTCGTCCATCGGACCTCCCGCGACTCGGCGACGCCTCGAGCGTCGCCCGCGTGGGCGGGCGGCCGCATCCTCCCGCGTGCGCACCCCGCCCGCCTCTCACGGCCCCCGGTCGCCGCGGCCTCGGCGTCGGCGTCGGCCGAAGGGACGGGACGAAGGCGTCGCTCAGGCGACGGCGTGGTCGCCGAACTCCAGGCTGGACGGCAGGTCGGCCCGCTTGCTGATGTTGAGCTTGCGGTACGTCCGCGTCAGGTGCTGCTCGACCGTGCTGATCGTGATGTAGAGCTTCCCGGCGATCTCCCGGTTCGTGTACCCGGCGGCGGCGAGCGCGGCGACCCGGCGTTCGGCGTCGCTCAGCACCTCGACGGGCTCGGGGGACGGCGGCGCCGGCACGTGGATCGGCTCGGGCCGGCTCGGCAGCGCGAGGGTGAGCGGATCGGCGCGGCACTCGACCGCCATCGCGTGGGCCCGCGTGGCGATCAACGCCGCCCGCCGGTTCTCCCCCAGGGCATTGCAGGCGTCGACGAAGTCGCACAGCGCCCGGGCCAGCTCGTACCGGTCCCCCGCCTCCTGCAGCAGGTCGACGGCCTGGCGCAGCAGGACGGGCCGCTGGTGGAGGTCGGAGACGGCGGCGAGCAGCCGGGTCGCCACACCGCGCTCGCGCGGGCTGTCCGGGCCGCAGCGGGCGAGCTGGGCCTCCACGAGCAGGCGGGCCTGGTCGGGCCGCCCCATCCGCAGGAGAGCCTCCGCCGCCTCCGCGCGCCACGGCACCAGGCCCGGCGCGTCGAGGTCCCAGCTCGTCATCAGCTCGCCGCACAGCTGGAAGTCGCGCAGCGCCAGCGCCGGAAGACCGGCCGCCATGCCGTACCGTCCCCGGGCGTGCAGGTACTGCAGGCCGTACCGGGTCTGGAACACGGCCTCCCCCACCGGCTGGTCGAGATGCTCGCGCGCCGCGTCGTAGCGGCCCATCGCGGTCTGCGCGAGGACGAGGCTGCCGAGCGGCCCGCCCACGGTGACGCCCCAGCTCGCGGGCGGGACGGCGGCGAGCGCGGCCCGGGCGTGGTGCTCAGCCCCGGGCATGTCACCCTGACGGATCGCGATCTCGGCGCGGACCGCGGCCAACCGGGCCAGACGGCTCGGGGCCTGCGCCGGCGGCGCCTCGCCCGTCAGCAGGTCCCACCAGGAGGCGGCCCGGTCGCTGTGGCCGCCGTACGCGAGGGCGAGCAGCGCGCTCTCCACCGTGTCGGTCGCCGCGTCCGTGGCCGCGTGCCCGAGCCGGCTCGCCTGGAGCACGCGCTCGACCGCCTCCACGTCGCCGTCCCGGGACCCGTGGGACAGCGTGTCGCTCAGCGCGCGCGCCGACTCCAGCCGCCGCAGGGCCGACGGCGACAGCGCCGGCAGAGGGGGCCGCAGCGGGGCCCGCACGGAGTTCCCCAGCGGGGCCGGCACGAGCGCAGACGAGGCGTGCCCAGGGTCGCCCCCCTCATACGGCCCCGAGGGGTGCGGCTCCGCGACATGCGGCCCCGCGCCATGCGGCCCGGGAAGGTACCGCTCCGGCGTGTGCGGCCCGGAGGAGTGCGGCCCGGAGGAGTCGACGGCACACGCTTCCCCGCCGAGCAGGTTCTCCAGGAAGGGCGGATGGGTGGCGCGCAGCCACAGCCGGGTGACGGCGAGCTCCACCGTCGTCTCCATATCGGCCGCCGTGGAGGGCGCGGCCGTCTCGGAGGGGGCCGCCCACCCGGAATCCGCCGCCCCGGAAGGGGACGCCGCCCCTAAGGAAGCCGCTCCCGTGGAGGGCGGGGCCGTCGCGGACGGGGCCGCCGTCGCGGGGCCGGTGCCGTGGGGCGCGGGGGCCGCGGCGGCGCGTTCGACGCGGGCCAGCACGTCGCGTGCGTCGTCGAACCGGCCGTGCCACAGCAGCGCGCGGGCGAGGACGACGGCGTCGCTCCCCCGCAGGCCGCCGCGTCTGGCGGCGTCGGCCAGGTGGCCCAGCTGGGCCGCGGGCGTCCCCGGATCCAGCCGCCACTCGGCGGCCACGAGCAGCATGCCGATCCGGAGGCGGCGCTCGTCGTCGCACGCCCGCCACGCGAGCCGCAGATAGTCGGCGGCGGGGCGGGCCCGCCCGGCGCGAAGCGCGCATTCGGCGGCCTCGACCAGCACCGGGACGGCCCAGGGAAGGTCCGCCGTCCCGGCGTCCACCAGATGCCGCGCCACGACCTCGGGCGCGGCGCCGGCGTCGTGGGCCAGCTGGGCGGCCCGGCGGTACAAACCGGCCCGGTCGGGGGCCGCGAGCTCGGCCAGCACGGCGGCCCGGGCCGCCTCGTGCCGGAACCGGCCCCGCTCCACCAGGCCACAGGAGGTGAGCGCGTGCAGTTCCCGCATGACGTCCGCGGGTCCGACACCGAGCAGCCCGGAGAGCAGGTCGGGGCCGCCGAGCACGGCGAGGGCCCGGGCCGCCCTGAGCGTCGACGGCGCGGCGCGGTGCAGGCAGGCCAGTACGGCGGCCGTGTAGCGCTCACCCGTGACGAGCGTGCCGGGAGGGACCCCTCCCGAGGCGCGCACCGCGTCCCGGTAGTCGTCGGCCAGCGCGCCCACCAGCAGCGGGTTGCCGCCGCTGGCCGTGTGCCACTGCTCGCCGAGCCGTTCCGCCGCGTCGCAGTCCACCAGCCGGGCGACGTGGGAGACGACGCCCACCGGGGAGAGCGGGGCGAGGCGCAGCCGCCGGCAGTGCGGCTGGCGCAGCACCTCCGTCTCGAAGAACTCGTCCGGGCCGCCCTGGTCGGAGCAGCCGAAGACGGCGAGGATCCGGGAGACCCGCAGGCGCCGCGACAGGTAGGCCAGGCAGAGCAGCGAGGCCCGGTCGGCCTGGTCCACGTCGTCGACGACGACGAGCAGCGGGTAGCGCTCCGACAGCCCGAGCAGGATGCCGCACAGGCCGTCCACGATCCGGGCGTCCACCTGCTGGAGGGTGTCCGCGGCGGGCCCGGACGCCGGCGCGCTGCGGGCCCCCTCCTCCAGCAGGGCGGCCGCCCGCTCGCGCTCCCCGCGGACGAGCGGCGCGTCGCGGACGAGTTGGCCCAGCACGCCGAACGGCAGGTCGCGCTCCATGCGGGAGCCGGTCGCGGTGACGGGCAGCGCGCCGTGCTCCAGCGCCTGCTCCGCGAACGCGTGCAGCAGCGCGCTCTTGCCCGTGGCGACGGCGCCGCCGACCAGGGCGATCCTGCCCCTGCCCATGACCGCGCTGGCGAGCAGGCCCTCCAGGGCGGCGATCTCCTCGTCTCGCTCTACCAGGACCATGACCGGCCTCCGTCGCGGATGCGCGCGTGACACAACACGGGCTCAGAAGGGCAGGGTGCGGCCGGACGGGGTGCGCAGGTCGAGCGGGCCCCGCACGCGGGTCCCCCCGCCGCGCCGCCCGGGCCTCCTGCACTGGATCCGCCGCATCGCGCGCCACCTCTCCGTACGGCCTCCGTGTGGCGGAGGCGACGCAGGCAACGCTAGGGACGGCCGCCTTCCCCGCGTTATCGCCGCGCTATCGCCGGGTCCGGCCGCGTCGTGCCGCTGTTGGCGGACCCGGGGCGTCGCCGCAGGTCACGACCCGAAATAGGCCGAATAGGAGTACGGCGAGAGCATGACCTGGATCTGATAGGAGTCGGTCTCGGCCCGCATGCGGAACGTCAGCGCGACCTCCGGATAGGCGGCGCTCAGCCCGAGACCCACGAAGTAGCGGTCGCTGTCGAGGACGATCCGGTAGAGCCCGCGCTCGAACCTCCGCCCGCGCCATGCCTGGACGCGGCCCTCCCGGTCGGTCTCGGCCTCGGCGACCGAGTTCCAGCCGCCGTTGTCAGCGTGGTCGAGTCGCGTCCGGACGCCGGCGGCCGATCGGCCGTACACGCCGTCCAGCGCTTGAACAGCAATGCCCATGTCCACGCCACCTTATCCGCCCGGTACGCCCCCAGGGGCCGCTTTTGTGTGCCGAACCCGGCACCTGCGCGGCACGCACCCGCCCGGGACGCGGTCCAGCCTCACGCATTCCGCTATCGGCGTCCCATCGGCCCTCTATCGCCATATGGACGAGAGATCGGGCCGTACGACCCGGTGAATGCCCCGCACCCTCTCAACAAATCCCGATATTTATCGGAAAAGATCCGAAAAAATGCGTTTACCACGTGTGTGACCTGCGGTGATGGCGAGCGAGAAGCGCGCCGATAAGGAGCGGATGGCGGCCCCTGTGAAGGTGAGCACAGATCGACCGAACGCCCGGCAAAACCCCACTTACGCGACACGACACGAGGTAGGCAGAAATGAGCGAGACCTTCGGCAGCCCCGCCTTCCGACTCACCTTCTCCGTCGCCATCGCCGTCCTCGTGGCCTGCCTCGGCCTCGTCGCGATGAGTGCGCCGGCCGCCGCCGACTCGGGTTCGCTGACCGTCACCGGCACGCCGACCCCCGTTCCCACGCCGATCGCCACGACCGACGGCACCCCCTGGGACTGAACGCGCAGGCGGCCGGCCCGCAGCAACGGCCGGGGACGGATGTCCCCGGCCGTTTTCCATGTCCTTTTTCCGTAACTAAGTGCTATTAAGAGCAATGTCCGGAATAAACGGACGAGCATCCGCCTAGCCCTCGTCCATCAACAGGGGTACAATCCGCACGAAAGAGACATCGCGTACAGAGCGACTCTGGGTGGTGGCGGCGCCATCACTCACCCGGGGGGGAACCGGGGTCACCGGAAGGAGCTGACTCCACGGCGATTGTCGGCACCGGCGGTGCGCAACACGGTTTTCGCGCTTGATGTCTAGGGACGGCCCCAATACGGCGGAGCCTATCATTACGACGCCTTAATGTATTGGGGACATCGGCCCGCCACCTGTCGCATCCGGGGGGCGGAGACCTCGACGAGCACGACCGCGGTTGTCTTCAGGGAGATGCGGTGGAGTTTCGGGTTCTGGGGGCGCTGGAGGTCGACGCGTCGGGGAAACGCCTGGACCTTGGGGGGATCAGGCAGCAGACCGTCCTCGCCATACTGCTGCTGGACGCGAACCGGGCCGTGACCACGACCCGTCTGATGGAGGCGATCTACGGGGACGACCCGCCCACGACCTCGCGGGCCCAGGTGCAGATCTGCATCTCGGCGCTGCGCCGGATGTTCGCTACAAACGGGGAGTCGAGCCTCATCACGACGCGGCCACAGGGGTACGCGATCCACGTCGAGGACGAGCAGATCGACTCCCACCGGTTCGAGAACCTCGTGCTCCAGGCCCGGCGGGCCCGCGAGAGCCGCGCCTACGACGCGGCCGTCAAGCACTACCGGGAGGCGCTGGCGCTGTGGCGCGGCCCGGTGCTGGAGGGCATCGAGAGCAGGATCGTGCAGTCGGCCGCGGCGCGGCTCACCGAGCACCGCATCACGGCCAACGAGGACTGCGTCCAGCTGGAGCTGGAGCTCGGCCGCCACCACGAGCTGGTCGGCGAGCTGACCAGGCTGGTCGAGGATCACCCGCTGCGCGAACGGCTGCGCGAGCAGCTGATGCTGGCGCTGTACCGGTCGGGACGGCAGGCCGAGGCGCTGCACGCCTACCGCGAGGCCCGCGCCACGATGATCGAGGAGCTGGGCATCGAGCCCAACGAGCGGCTCCAGCAGCTGGAGTACGCCATCCTCACCTGCGACGAGCGCCTCGACCTGCCCGAGCAGCCGGTGCAGGTGACGCTGGACCCCCCGGTCGCGCTGCCGAGCGTGCCCGGCATGCTGCCGACCGGCATCGCCGACTTCACCGGGCGGGCCCGGCAGGTCAACGAGATCCGGCAGCGCCTGATGAGCGCGTCGACGCGGGCCGCCCGGTTCGCCGTGCCCATCATCGTCATCGTCGGCAAGGGCGGCATCGGCAAGTCCACGGTCGCGGTGCACGCCGCGCACAGCGTCGCCGACCACTTCCCCGACGGCCAGCTGTTCGCCGATCTGCACGCCGGCGTGAGCCGGCCGGTCAGCCCCGCGCAGGTGCTCGAACGGTTCCTCCGCGTGCTCGGCGTGCCGGGAAGCGGCCTGCCCGAGGGGGTCGAGGAGCGGGCCGAGATGTACCGCGCCCTGCTGGCCGACCGGCGGATGCTCATCGTGCTCGACGACGCGGGCAACGAGGGCCAGGTGCTGCCGCTGCTGCCGGGCAACCCGGCCTCGGCCGTCATCGTCACCAGCAGGAGCCGGCTCGCCGGGCTGGCCGGGGCCATCCACGTGGACCTCGACCTGTTCGACTCCGACCAGTCGATCGACCTGCTGTCGCGCATCGCCGGGGCCAAGCGGGTGCAGGGTGAGGCCGAGGACGCCGCCGAGCTGGCCGAGCTGTGCGGCCACCTTCCGCTGGCGCTGCGCATCGCCGGCGCCCGCCTGGCCGCCCGTCCCCACTGGAGCATCTTCCAGCTCGTGGAGCGGCTGAAGGACGAGACCCGCAGGCTCGACGAGCTCAAGCACGGTGAGATGGGGATCAGGGCCAGCATCTCGCTGACGTACGAGGCGGTGAGCGCGGACGCGCGGCGGCTGTTCCGCCGGCTGGCGATCCTCGA
This sequence comes from Microbispora corallina, assembly GCF_016863035.1. Classification (GTDB taxonomy): domain Bacteria; phylum Actinomycetota; class Actinomycetes; order Streptosporangiales; family Streptosporangiaceae; genus Microbispora; species Microbispora corallina. The sequence goes on along the minus strand of NZ_BOOC01000011.1, from coordinate 180,916 downwards.
CTCGCACCTGTTCTCGGCCTGGACCAGCGCCGCGCTGCTCGACCTGCCGCTTCCCGACGCCCAGGACCTGATCGACGACCTGGCCGACGCGCAGCTCGTCGAGACGACGGGGGTCGGACGGGGCGTGCACACCCGCTACCGCTTCCACGACCTCATCCGGGTGTTCGCCCGGGAGCGCCTGGCCGCCGAGGAGTCGCCCGCCGAGCGCAACGCCGCGCTCGCCCGGGTGCTCGGGGGGCTGCTCTACCTCACCGACGCCGCCCGCAGGCGCGAGTACGGCGAGGACGTCCTGGTGCAGAACGACGCGCCGAAGTGGCCGCTGCCCGAGAGCCTGGTGGACCGGCTGATCTCACCGCCGCTGTCGTGGTTCGAGCGCGAACGGCTGTTCCTCGTGTCGGGCATCCGCCAGGCGGCCCAGGCCGGGTTCGTCGACCTGTGCTGGGCGCTGGCCGCCAACGTCGTGCCGTTCTTCGAGTCGCGGGTCTACCTGGACGACTGGCGGGAGACCCACGAGATCGCGCTGGAGGCCACCCGGCAGAGCGGCAACGCCCGCGGGCAGGCCGCGCTGCTCTACTCCCTGGGCTCGCTGTGCATCAGCGAGCAGCGGTTCGTCGACGCCCAGCGCAGCTTCGAGGCGTCGGTCGAGCTGTTCCGGCAGGTGGGCGAGGACCAGGGGGTGGCCCTGGCGGTCCGCAACCTCGGCTTCCTCGACCGGATGAACGGCCGCTTCGACGCCGCGATGAAGCGCTACCAGCAGGCCCTGGAGATCTTCCGCACCACCGGCGACCAGGTGGCCGCGGCCTACGCCCTGCAGAACCTCGCCCGGCTCAAGCTGGAGTGCGACGACCTCGACGGCGTCATGCCGCTGCTGTCGGAGGCCCTGACGCTCAGCAAGGCCGGCGGCAGCAGGCGCGTGTGCGCGCAGGTGCTGCACCGCATGGGCCACCTCCACCTGCAGTCCGACGACCTCACCCAGGCCGAGGAGGCGTTCCGCGAGGCGCTGGCCGTGGTGCGGGACATCGGCGACCCGACCGGCGAGGCGTACGCGCTGCACGGGCTGGGCATGGCCCGGATGCGGCGGGGCAACTTCGCCGAGGCCGAGAGCGCGCTCCGCCAGGCGCAGACGCTGGCCGGCACGTCCCATCACCAGCTCGCCGAGGCGCGGGTCCTGGTGGGGCTCGGGGAGCTCGCGATGGCGGACGGCGACCCCGCCCAGGCCGTCACCCGGCTGCAGGAGGCCGTGACGCTGTTCCGCAAGATGCAGGCCCCGCTGGACGAGGCGCAGACGCTGGTGACGCTCGGCGAGGCGCTGCTCGCGCTCGACGAGGACGCCGCCGCCGACGCCGCGCTCAACCGGGCGATGGCGTTGAGCGAGCGCATCGACCCACGGGTCGGCGCCTCCATCCGGAAGGTGCGGCAGGGCCGGCTGGAGTCGCGGGCCGCCGTCACCGACCCCCCTTCCCGCCGGTGACCGCGGCCCCGCCCGCGGGATGGGCCCGGACTGCGGGCGTGGTCCTCGCCCTACCCCGCGGACGGTGCCCAAACGGCGAAACATTCGTAGAGGAAAAATTTTCCGTACGGTCAGTGTCAGATCCCCGGGGACGGGCAGCGCGGCAGGTATGAGTGAAATCGCCTCCGAAGTGCTCGTCCGGCGGCTGGCCGACTGGGGTGTCGACACGGTCTTCGGGCTCCCGGGTGACGGGATCAACGGGATCATGGAAGGTCTGCGCCGCCAGTCCGACCGGATCAGGTTCGTGCTGGTGCACCACGAGGAGGCGGCCGCGTTCATGGCGACCGCCCACGCCAAGGCCACCGGGCGCATCGGCGTCTGCCTGGCCACCTCGGGTCCCGGCGGCATCCACCTGCTGAACGGGCTGTACGACGCCAAGCTCGACCACATGCCGGTGCTCGCGATCACCGGCATGCAGGAGACCAGCGTGCTGGGCACCGGCTACCAGCAGGAGGTCCACCTCGAGCAGCTCTTCGCCGACGTCGCGGAGTACAACCTCGTGGTCGACAACCCCGCGCAGCTGCCCGGCGTGGTGGACATCGCGGTCCGCACGGCGTACGCCCGGCGCGGCGTGGCCCACCTGTGCCTGCCGAACGACGTGCAGGTCGCCCCGGCCGACGAGGACCCCTACCAGCACGTGGCGCCGGCCCGACCCCCGGCGACCGCGCCGATCTACCTGTCCCCGCCCGGCACGCCGCGACGCGAGGATCTCGAGGCCGCGGCGAAGGTCCTCAACGGAGGCGCGAAGCCCGCGATCCTCGCCGGAGCCGGGGCCCTGCACGCGCGCGACGAGGTGCTGGCCGTCGCCGACGCCCTGGGCGCGCCGGTCATCAAGACGCTGCCGGGCAAGGCCGTCATCCCCGACGACTCGCCGTTCGCCGTGGGCGGCATCGGCCTGCTCGGCACCCGGCCCGGCGAGGACCTGGTCGAGGACTGCGACACCCTCCTCATGGTGGGCACCAACTTCCCCTACACGAAGCACCTGCCCGAGCCGGGCAAGGTCGCCGTGGTGCAGATCGAGGCCGACCCCGTCAGGGCCGGGCTGCGGCTGCCCACCCAGGTGCCGATGGTGGGCGACGCCAAGGAGGGCCTGGCCGCCCTGCTGCCGCTGCTGCGGCGCCGGGACGACCGCTCCCACCTGGAGAAGTACCAGGACGCCATGCGCAAGTGGCGCGAGGACATGGCCGCGCTGGTGTCGCCCAAGCGCAGCCCGATCGCACCGCAGTACCTCATCGGCTGCGTCGACCGGGCGGCCTCCGACGACGCCATCCTGACCTGCGACTCCGGCACGATCGCCACGTGGGCCGCGCGGCACTGGACGATCCGCGGCCGCCGTGAGTTCTACCTGTCGGGCAACCTCGCCACGATGGCGCCCGGCCTGCCGTACGCGATCGCGATGCAGCTCGCCCACCCCGGCCGGCAGGTGATCTCGTTCATCGGCGACGGCGGCTTCGCCATGCTGATGGCCGAGTTCCACACGGCCGCCCGGCTGGGGCTGCCGATCACGGTGGTGGTGAACAACAACGACTCGCTCGGCCAGATCCTGTGGGAGCAGATGGTGCTCGGCTATCCCGAGCACGGCGTCCGGTTCGGGCTGCCCGCGACGGACTTCTCGGCATGGGCGCGGTCGTGCGGCGCGTACGGCCGCAAGGTGACCGACCCGGCCGATGTCGACGAGGCCGTGCGGCAGGCACTCGCCCACGACGGGCCGGCGCTCGTCGACGTCGACGTCGACCCGAACGAGCCGCCCATGCCGGGCAAGGTGAGCCACGACCAGGCGATCAAGTTCGCGGAGGCCTTCCTGAAGGGCCAGCCGCACAAGGCGGCCATCGCCACCACGCTGTTCAAGGACAAGATCTCCCAGCTCGGGAGGTGACCGGCCGATGACCGCCCAGGCCTTCGTCCCCACGCCGGTGACCCGGCGGCCGCGCGAGCCGTACGTGCGGGTGCGCGAGCTGGAGCGCGACCTCGCGGCCCGCGTGGACGGCGAGGTCCGGTTCGACCCGGGCACCCGCGGCGCCTACTCCACCGACGGGTCCAACTACCGGCAGGTCCCGATCGGGGTGGTGGTGCCGCGCAGCGTGGAGGCCGCGGCGGAGGCCGTGGCGGTCTGCCGGGAGCACCGGGCGCCGATCACCTCCCGTGGCGGCGGCACCAGCCTGGCCGGGCAGACCTGCAACGCGGCCGTCGTGATCGACTGGTCGAAGTACTGTCACCGGCTGGTCTCCGTGGACCGGGCGGCGCACACCTGCGTGGTCGAGCCCGGCATCGTGCTCGACACGCTCAACCTGTTGCTGCGGGACACGGGCCTGATGTTCGGGCCCCGCCCGTCCACCCACTCGCACTGCACCCTCGGCGGCATGATCGGCAACAACTCCTGCGGCTCGACGGCGCAGGCGTACGGCAAGACCGCCGACAACGTCGCCCGCCTGGAGATCCTCACCTACGACGGACTGCGCACGTGGGTCGGCCCGACCGGCGGGGACGAGTTCGAACGGATCCTCGCGGAGGGCGGGCGGCGCGCCGAGATCTACCGCGGCCTGCGGGACGTCGTCGGCGCCCACGCCGGCGAGATCCGCCGCCGCTTCCCCGACATCCCGAGGCGGGTGTCGGGCTACAACCTCGACCAGCTGCTCCCGGGCGGCGACTTCGACCTGGCCAGGGCCCTGGTCGGCTCCGAGGGCACGCTCGTCACCGTGCTGCGGGCCGAGCTGCGGCTGGTGCCGGCGCCGAAGGCCGAGAGCCTCGTCGTCCTCGGCTACCACGACATCGCGGTGGCGGGGGACGCCGTCCCGCGCATCGCCGCGCACCGCCCGCTGCAGCTGGAGGGCGTGGACGACAAGCTGGTCGGCTACGAGCGGCGCAAGGGCATGCACCCGGAGGCGCTCAAGGAGCTGCCGGAAGGCGGCGGCTGGCTGATGGTCTCCTTCGCAGGCGACTCGCGGGAGGAGGCCGACGACAGGGCGAACGCGCTCGTCGACGACCTGCGCGGCAGCGATCACGAGCCGCACGTCGCGTTCTTCGACACGGAGCTGCTGGAGAAGGAGCTGTGGGAGGTCCGCGAGTCGGGCCTCGGCGCCACGGCCCGCGTCCCCGGCATGCGCGAGACGTGGGAGGGCTGGGAGGACTCCGCGGTCCCGCCCGAGCGGCTCGGCGACTACCTGCGCGACCTGTGCCGGCTGTTCGAGGAGTTCGGGTACGGCGACGCCTCGCTGTACGGGCACTTCGGGCAGGGCTGCGTGCACACCCGCATCCCGTTCGACCTCGTCACCGCCGACGGCGTGCGCGCCTTCCACGCGTTCCTCGAGCGGGCCGCCGACCTGGTCGTGTCGTACGGCGGCTCGCTGTCGGGCGAGCACGGCGACGGGCAGTCGCGGGGGGAACTGCTGCCGCGGATGTTCGGCCCCGCGGTCATGACCGCGTTCGAGCAGGTCAAGGCCGTCTTCGACCCCGATGACCGGATGAACCCCGGCAAGATCGTGGCGCCGTACCGGGTGGACGAGAACCTCCGGCTCGGGCCCGGCTGGACGCCGGCCGAGCCGGACGCCCGCTTCGGCTACCCGGCCGACGAGGGCAGCTTCCAGCGGGCCGTCATGCGGTGCGTGGGGGTGGGCCAGTGCCGCCGGCCCTCCGGCGGGGTGATGTGCCCGTCGTACCGCGCGACCAGGGAGGAGGAGCACTCGACGCGCGGCCGGGCGCGGCTGCTGTTCGAGATGCTCGACGGTCACGCCGACTCCACCGTCCGGGACGGCTGGCGCTCCGGGGCCGTGCGCGACGCCCTCGACCTCTGCCTGGCCTGTAAGGGATGCAGCCACGACTGCCCCACGGAGGTCGACATGGCCACCTACAAGGCCGAGTTCCTGTCCCACCACTACTCCGGGCGGGTGCGCCCGGCCGCTCACTACTCGATGGGATGGCTGCCGGTGCTGGCCCGGCTGGCCGCGTTCGCGCCCCGTGCCGTCAACGTCCTCACCCACACGCCGGGGCTGGGCGCCCTCGCCAAGCGGGCCGGGGGCATCGAGCCCGCCCGTCCCGTGCCGTACTTCGCCGATCTTCGCTTCAGCGACTGGTACCGGCGCAGGGGCCCGCGCGGCGACGGCGAGCGGGGGACGGTGGTGCTGTGGCCCGACACGTTCACCGACAACCTCGCCCCCCACATCGGGCGGGCCGCCGTCGCGGTCATGGAGTCGGCGGGCTACCGGGTGGTGCTCCCGCCGCGCACCCTGTGCTGCGGCCTCACCTGGATCTCCACGGGACAGCTCGGCGTGGCCAAACGGGTGCTGCGCCGGACGCTCCGCACGCTGGCGCCCGCGCTGCGGCGGGGAACGCCCATCGTGGCCCTGGAGCCGAGCTGCGCCGCCGTGTTCCGCTCCGACGCGGCCAACCTGCTCCCGCACGACCGGGACGCCGTACGGCTGAAGGAGCAGACGCGGACACTCGCCGAGCTGCTCACGCGGACCGACGGGTGGCGGCCGCCGCGCATCGACAGGGACGCCGTCTCCCAGCCGCACTGCCACCACCACTCGGTGCTGGGGTACGACACCGACAGACACCTGCTGCGCAGCGCCGGCGTGCGCCTCGACGCGGTGGGCGGGTGCTGCGGGCTGGCCGGCGACTTCGGCTTCACGGCCGGGCACCTCGACGTGTCCCTCGCGTGCGCCGAGAGCGAGCTGCTCCCGGCCGTCCGCGACGCCGGTCCCGAGACGCTGATCCTCGCCGACGGGTTCAGCTGCCGTACGCAGATCGAGCACGCGGGCACCGGACGGCAGGCGCTGCACCTGGCGGAGCTGCTGGCCTCCGCCATCCGCGGGGACGACCTGGGCCCCTACCCCGAGCGGCGCATCGCCCGGCGGCCCGGACGCCCCCGGGTCCTGGGCCAGAGATGAACGTGGAGGAGAGCATGAGCCCCCTGATGAGCCTCCCGACCGGCAGGCCCGGCGGCCCCGCGTGGGAGGACGCTCCGCGGGAGAGCGACGACCTCGTGCCGGAGCGCGGGCCTGATGACGGCGGTCCTGAGGACCGGGCCGTATGGGAGGGCGAGCCCGAGGACGGCGGGCCGGAGGGCGCCGCGCGCGGCGGGGACGACCTGGCGGACGCGGCGTGGCGGGTCGAGAAGGCCTCGCTCGCGCTGGTGGAGATGACGCTCAACGCGGTGGCCGAGCAGAGCGAGTTGTCGCTGACCCAGCTGCGCGTGCTGCTGGCCGTGGACCGGCACGGTCCGCTCAACCTCAGCACGCTTGCCGCACGGCTCGCCATGTCGATCTCGGCCGCCGGGCGGCTGGTGGCCCGGCTCGACGCGGCCGGCCTGGTGGCCCGGCTGCTCGCCCCGCACAGCCGGCGGGAGATCAGCATCACCGTGACCCCGCTGGGCCGGCGGTCGCTGGACGAGCTCCGCGCCGCCCGCCGGCGGGACATCGCCGCGGCGCTGGACATCCTGTCGCCCGCCACCCGGCGGACGCTCGCCGACACCCTCACCGAGCTGACCGCCGCCGCCGGGTCCGTGAGGCCCGGCGGCGACGGCCGTCCCTGACAGGCCCGACGGAAGGACTGCGTCATGCGCGCACTCACGGTCGTCCCGCGGACCGGCGGCTCGCTCGCGGTCTCCGACGTGCCGGAGCCGGAGGCCGGGCCGGGTGACCTGCTGGTCGACGGGCTCGCGGTCGGCGTGTGCGGCACCGACAAGGAGATCGCCGCGGGCGACTACGGCTGGGCGCCGCCCGGGCGCGAGCGGCTGGTGATCGGGCACGAGTCCCTGGGGCGGGTGAGGCGTGCCCCGTCCGGCAGCGGCTTCTCGCCCGGCGACCTCGTCGTCGGCCTGGTCCGGCGGCCCGACCCGGTGCCGTGCGGGGCCTGCGCCCACGGGCAGTTCGACATGTGCCGCAACGGCCGCTACACCGAGCGGGGCATCAAGGAGCTCGACGGGTACGCGAGCGAGTCGTGGGCCGTGGAGCCGGAGTACGCGGTGCGGCTCGACCCCGGCCTGGCCGAGGTCGGCATGCTGATGGAGCCCACCTCGGTGGTCGCCAAGGCGTGGGAGCAGGTCGACAAGGTGGGGGCGCGGGCCTGGTTCGAGCCGCGGACGGCCCTGGTGACGGGCGCCGGGCCCATCGGCCTGCTGGCCGCGCTGCTCGGCGTGCAGCGCGGGCTCGACGTGCACGTCCTCGACCGCGTCACCACGGGCCCGAAGCCCGCCCTCGTCGCCGATCTCGGCGCCACCTACCATTCCGGCGCCTTCGACGAGGCGGTCGCCGGGGCGCGGCCGGACGTCGTGATCGAGGCGACCGGCGCGGCCGACGTCGTGTTCGACGCGATCGCCACGACCGCGCCGTACGGGATCGTCTGCCTCACGGGCGTCTCCCCCGCCGGTCGGCGGATCACGGTGGACGCCGGGACGCTCAACCGCGAGATGGTGCTGGAGAACGACGTGGTGGTCGGCTCGGTCAACGCCAACACGGGCCACTACGCCACCGCGGCCGCCGCGCTCGCCGAGGCCGACCCCGCGTGGCTGGTGCGGCTGATCTCCCGCCGGGTCCCGCTCGACCGCTTCGCCGAGGCCTTTGCCCACGAGGAGGACGACGTCAAGGTGGTCGTCACCCTCGCCGGATCGTGAGGACGAGGCGAGACGGCGGTCCGCGCGTCTACCCGAGGAACTCCCGCAGCGAACGCGGTTCGCGGCCCAGGATGTCGGCCACGGTCGTGGTCGTGCTCGCCCAGCGCCCGTCGCCGATCTGCGCCATGAGTTCGGCAAGGTCACGGGCCGCCTGGGCGGGCATGCCGCGCTTCTCCAGGTGAACGGCGGCCTCCCCCACCGACAGGTCCACGTGACGCACGGCCCGGCCGGATGCCCGGGTGAGCTCGGCGGCGACCTCGTCATGCGTGGGCGCCGACGGCCCGGTGAGCTCGTACGTGGCGTCGGCCCCGACAGGACGCGTCAGCAGCACGGCCGCGACCGCCGCGATGTCACGCGCGTCGATGTAGCCGACGCGGCCACCGCCGTACGAACCGAACATCCGCCCCTCCTCGTCGACGTCGCCCGCGAGATTCTGCATGAAGCCGACGGGCGCCAGGATCGACCACGGCACTCCCGACGCCTTGAGATGCTCGTCGACCTGCCCGTGCATGCCGAACCCGAGCAGGCTGCCCGACGTCACGCCGCGCACGGAGACGGTCACCACCTGCGCCACACCCACGGCCGCCGCCCGGTCGATGACGGCCTGGTGCGCTCGCACGAAACCCGGCCACAGCGAGCTGTTCAGGAAGAGCCTGTCACCCGGCTCGAGCGGGATGCTCTCCGGCCGCTCCAGGTCGCCGACCACGTAGTCGCATCCCAGCTCCTCGCCCTGGTCCGCGCGCCGCACCACGGCTCGCGCGGCACCGCCGAGCTCCTCGATCAGCGCGCGCCCGATCGTGCCTGTCGCACCCGTCACCACAATCATCGCGATCCCCCTAAGCGGAATGTCAGTTTCCGGTTCTATACTAAGTGGAAGCCGGTCGTCCAGTTCTGGGGGAGTTTCCATGCGCGCCGACGCCCGCCGCAATCGGGACAGGATCCTCGAGGCCGCACGCGACGCGGTGGCCGAGCGGGGCGCCGACGCGCCGATGGAGCTGATCGCCCGCCGGGCCGGCGTCGGCGTCGGCACGCTCTACCGCCGTTTTCCCGACCGCGCCGTGCTGCTCGCCGCACTGGCGGAGCAGTACGTCCACGAGCTCATGGACGGCCTCGACCGCGCCGTGGCGGCCGAGCCTGATGCCTGGGCGGCCGTTCGCGCCTTCGTCGTCCACAGCGTGGAGAAGGGCCGCGGCGCCATCGCGGCCGCACTGGCCGGGACCTCCGCGCCGCAGGCGAGGCAGGCACTGGTGCAGCGCCTCGACGCGTTGGTACGGCAGGCGCAGGCGGACGGTGCGATGCGTCCGGATGTCGGCACCGGCGACCTCATGGAGCTGCTCAACGTGTTCGCCTGCCATCCGGGCGTCATCCCGGAACGCTTCCTGCCTCTCCTGCTCGACGGCCTCAGCCGGCGTTAGCCGCGCCGCCGGCGAAGCCCCCTGTGAGCTTTCTCAGCCCATCTCAGCTTCGCCACAGGCTCTCCCTCATAAGTTGCGAAACATGACGGACGCACGGCGTATCACAGAACCGCTCCGCTGGTCGGATCATGACTGAGATCGCCCGTACGGCGGATGTGTCATCACCCGGCCGGCGGCGTCGGCGGTCGTCCTGGACCGGGTACGCGGCCTTCGGCTGGGCGGTGGTCTACGGAACGTTCGGCCTGGTCTCCGCGCTGACCGGGACCGCGCTGTTCTACCGCGCCACGGAGCCGCTGCCGGTCGGCCTGAACTGGGCCGTCGTGGCCGTGGCCGTCCCGGCGGCGACGGCGACCCTGGCCGGCCTTCGGCCGTGGGGCCGGCGGATTCCCCGGCCGGTCCTTTCCGTCACGCTGGCGGGCCTGTGCGTGGTGTGCGGCCTGGCCGCATTCGGCCTGCTGATGGACGTGATCACCTTGGTCTTCAACCAGACCGTCGACAGCTGGACGGCGACCGGCAACCGGGCGCTCGCCGCGTCCGGCGTGGTGCTGCTCATCGCCACGGCCCGCTCCCACCGGTCCTCCGCGTACGGGACCTGCCCGCGCTGCGGCGCCGTGCACACCTCCTCCACCGCACGGCGCAGGCCGGAGCCCACGGCCGCTCCACGGCGCGTCCGCCTGCTGGCCTATGCGGGCGCCGCGGCGTTCCTGCCGTACGCGGCCATGAAGACGACGTGGGCGCTGGGCGGGACCTTCGCCGGCGTCAGCGGAGCGCAGATGCTGGCGACAGCCGAGCGCAACGGCGCCTCGGGGGTGTGGCTCACCCTGGCGCACTGGGGCGTCGACGCGACGGCGCTGCTGGCCGCGCTCGGAGTGTTCCTCATCCTCGGCCTGGTACGACCGTGGGGGCAGGTGTTCCCCCGGTGGACGCTCGCCCTGCGCGGCAGGCGGGTGCCTCGCTGGCTGCCGCTCACCCCCGCGCTGATCGGCGCCGCGACGCTCGCGCCCTACGGCACGGTCGGCGCGGTCTACGCCGCGCTCGGCACGGTGGGTGTGGTGACCGTCTCCCGGGGGGACCTCCCTACCCCGGGCGACGCCCTGCTGGTGACCTGGTTCGGGCTCGGCGCCTTCGCCGTTTACGGCATCGCACTGAGCGCGGCCGCCTGGTCCTACCTCCGCCGCACCCAGCCGGTCTGCGCGAGCACCGAAGCGGAGGTCCCGTCATGAATCACGTCGTCCCGGTTGTGCTCGACGTGTAGGGACCGGCGTCACCACGCCCCGAACGGCTCAGTGGTCGCGGTCGGCGGCGAGGCGGGCGAGGGCCTCCAGCTCGGCCGCGGCCCGCGGCTCGGGCTCGGCCGCCCGCAGCCGGTCGAGGGCCTCGGCCAGCAGGTCGTCCACCGCCGCGACGCTCCACTCGCGGCCGCCGGCCTCCTCGACCAGCTCCGCGGCCCTGGTCAGGTCGCACGGCGACAGCGGCGGCTCCTGGTGGTAGAGCTCGGCGAGCTCGGCGCCGGCCGGCGTCCCGGACGTCAGCGCGGCCACGACCGGCAGCGACTTCTTCCTGCTGCGCAGGTCCGAGTGGACGGGCTTGCCGGTCACGGCGGGGTCGCCCCAGATGCCGAGCAGGTCGTCGACGACCTGGAACGCCAGCCCGAGCCGTTCCCCGAACGCCGCCAGATTCGCGGCCCGGCCGCTCGTGGCGCCGCCGTACAGGGCGCCGAGGGCGCAGGCGCACCCCATGAGGGCGCCGGTCTTGCCCTCGGCCATCCGCAGGCACTCGGCCAGCCCCACGTCGGTCCGCAGCTCGAAGTCCACGTCGGCGCTCTGGCCGTCCAGCAGCGACTGCACGCACGCCCCGAGCACACGTACCCCCTCGCCGGCCCGCCCTCCCCTCGTCACCGCGGTGAAGGCGAGCGACAGCAGGGCGTCCCCGGCCAGGATGGCGGCCGTCCGGCCGAACGCGCTCCAGGCCGTCGGCCGGTGGCGCCGGGTGGTGTCCCCGTCGATGACGTCGTCGTGGACCAGGGAGAAGTTGTGCACGAGCTCGACCGCGACGGCTGCCGGGACGGCGTCCCCGGCCTGTCCGCCGGCGGCCTCCGCGGCGAGCAGCACGAGCGCGGGACGCAGCGCCTTGCCGCCGTCGGCCTCGATCGGCCGCTCGCGCTCGTCCCACCACCCGAAGTGGTAGCCGGCCACCCGCCGCATCGGCGGGGCGAGCGTCGCCACGGCCTGCCGCAGGGGGAGGTCGAGCAGTCCCCTGGACCAGCCCAGCACCTCGTCCGCGCGCCGCACGTCCGGAACGGCGGCCGCCCGCCCGTCCGGGGCCGGGGTCTTGCGGGAGTCAACGGTCACAGCCATCACCACCCATCTGTCGGGTCAGGAAGCCGCCCGCCCCGGCCGCGTCCGCGGGCCCCGTGGCCCGATCCGGGACGCCGTGCCGGGACCTTCTACGTACCCCCGGATCCCGGCGGGGGCACCCGTACCGGGATCCGGGGGTCTCGTCGCCCTCAGCGTCGAACTCAGCGCCGAACCTCAGCGCCAGGCCCTCAGGGCCCGGCAGTCAGTGCCCGATCTCGACATTCTCCAGGACGCCGAGGGCGTCGGGCACGAGAACGGCGGCGGAATAGTAGGCGCTCACCAGATACGAGATGACGGCCTTCTCGTTGATGCCCATGAACCGGACCGACAGGCTGGGCTCGTACTCGTCCGGGATGCCGGTCTTGTGCAGGCCGATCACCCCCTGGTCGTCTTCGCCGGCGCGGAGGACCAGGATCGAACTGGTCCTGGCCTCGGTGACGGGGATCTTGTTGCAGGGCAGGATGGGGACGCCGCGCCAGGCGGGCACGGTCCGCCCGTGCAGCTCGACCGGGGCCGGGTAGACGCCGCGCTTGGTGCACTCCCGGCCGAACGCCGCGATCGTGCGGGGATGCGCGAGGAAGAAGTGGGAGCTCCTCCGCCGGCTGAGCAGCTCGTCGAGGTCGTCGGGCGTCGGTGGGCCGGTGCGGGTGTAGATGCGCTGCTTGAGGTCGGCGTTGTGCAGCAGGCCGAACTCGCGGTTGTTGACGAGCTCGTGCTCCTGCCGCTCCCGCAACGCCTCGACCGTCAGGCGGAGCTGCTGCTCGACCTGGTCCATCGGCTCGTTGTACAGGTCGGCGACGCGGGTGTGCACGCGCAGGACCGTCTGCGCGACGCTCAGCTCGTACTCCCGTGGGGTCGCCTCGTAGTCGACGAACGTGGCCGGCAGATCGGGCTCGCCGGAGTGGCCCGAGGCGAGCTCGATCGCCGCCTCGCCGTGCCGGTTCTGCGGGAGGCGGGGGCCCGACCGGTAGCGCTCCAGATGCGACCGCAGGGAGTCCGACTGGGCCATGACGCTCGCGAACACCTGCCGGGGCAGGACCATGACCGTGCACGGGGTCGTCGCCCGCACGGTGAACTCCCACCGGTCCGCCTCGCCGAGGAGCGCCTGCTCGCCGAAGTAGTCGCCGTCGGCCAGCACCCCCAGCACGACCTCGTCGCCGTACGGCCCCTCGCCGAGCCTGGTGACCTTGCCGTGCGCGATCAGCACGATCTGGTCGGCCGGGCCGCCCGCCTCGACCACGGCGTCCCCCGGCTGGAACTCCTGCTGGACGAACCGGCCCGCGAGGGCCTGGAGGACCTCCCCGTCGTCGAAGCCCCGCAGCGCGGGAAGCTCGCACAGCTCCGCGGGGATGACCTCGACCCGGGCTCCGGTCGAGGTGAAGCTGACCCGGCCGTCGCCCACCGCGTAACTGAGCCGGCGGTTGACCCGGTACGTGCCGCCGGGCACCTGCACCCAGGGGAGCATCCGCAGCAGCCAGCGCGAGGAGATGCCCTGCATCTGCGGCACGGATTTGGTCGTCGTCGCGAGATTTCGCGCCGCCGTCGTGCCGAGGCTCGTCCGCGCGCCGTTCACGGCCGGGTCCACCGTTTCCGTCACAACCCCCACCACCATTCTTTTCCGGTTACGGCATAACGGTCCGACAGCTTTTTCGCCTGCAATTTCAGGGGCACAGGGAAATCGCCGGTGAATGTCGTTTCGGGAGAGCGAGATCGCTGAACAGCTCCGATTATGTGCGGCGGCCTTTCCGCGTGTCAATTCCGAACTTCAATTCGCTGAGCTGCCCGTATGCCAAAACCCGAAATGGCGGCGTTTCCCCGGAAAAGCGCCTCTGAAATAACCCGAAATGTCAGGCGGAGGCGGTGCGTCCGGCCCTGCTCGGCACAGGGGGTTAGGGTTGGTCCCGTGGAGGAACCCACCGGCCGGCATGGCCTGAAGGTGACGACCCTCGGCCGAACGGACCTCGAGGTGACGCCCGTCGGACTCGGGCTGGCCGCCATCGGCCGTCCCGCGTACATCACGCTCGGCCGCGACGACGACCTGGGCGAGGACCGGGACGTGGCCGCGATGCGGGACCGGACGTGGGCGGTGCTCGACGCGGCAAGGGAGGCCGGTGTCCGGCACGTGGACGCCGCCCGCTCGTACGGCAGGGCGGAGGAGTTCCTCGCAGGTTGGCTCGCCGCGCGCGGCGTCGCCCCCGGCGAGCTCACCGTGAGCTCCAAGTGGGGGTACGAGTACGTCGGCGGCTGGCGGCTCGACGCCGAGCGCCACGAGGTGAAGGACCTGTCCGCCGAGCGGCTGCGCCGCCAGTTCGGGGAGACCAGGGCGCTGCTCGGCGACCACCTGTCGCTGTACCAGATCCACTCCGCCACGGTCGAGAGCGGCGTGTTCGACGACGAGGAGGTCCTCGACGGCCTGCGGGCGCTCCGGGCGGAGGGTGTGGCCGTCGGGCTGTCGACCACCGGCCCCCGCCAGGCGGACGCGGTGGACCGGGCGGTCGCGACGGGGCTGTTCGACACGGTGCAGTCGACATGGAACCTGCTGGAGCGCTCGGCCGGCGACGCCCTGGCCCGGGCCCACGCTGCGGGCCTCGGCGTGATCGTGAAGGAGGGCGTCGCGAACGGGCGGCTGACCGCGCGCGCCGCGCCCGGGCCGCTCGCGGCCGCCGCCCGCGAGCGCGGCGTGACGCCGGACGCCGTGGCGCTCGCCGCCGTCCTGGCCCGGCCGTGGGCCGGCGTGGTGCTCAGCGGCGCCGCCTCCGCCGGCCAGCTCCGCGACAACCTCGCCGCCGTGGACGTGGCATGGGACGACGACCTCGAGGAGAGGCTGGCCGGCCTGACCGAGGATCCCGGCGCCTACTGGGACCGCCGCGCCGCCCTCGCCTGGTCCTGACCCCCCTCAGTGCGGCGTCAGTGAGCCTGGCGGCGGGGACCGAGGCCGTCGAGCAGGGCGTCGAGCGCGCGGTCGAACCGCTCCTGGTGGTCCTCGGGGGTGCCGAGCCCGGCGCGGAGGGCCTCCGCCAGCACCGGGTACTCCCCCGGGTCCAGACCGCCCATCGTGCCCTCGATGTCCGGCTCGTCGTGTCCGGGCGTCCGCCCGGCCTCGGCCAGCGTGTGCCCGATGACGAACGTGGCCACCGCGTTGACGAGCTGGAGCGCCTCCAGCGCCTGGAACCCCTCGGCCCGCAGCGCCGCCGCCATCCGTTCCACGGTCGCCAGGCCGCCGGGCGCCAGGACCGGCCGGGTGGCGACCAGCGGCAGCAGGGCGGGGTGCGCCAGCAGCTCCCGCCGGATCGCGACCGCGAAGGCGCGCGACCACTCCCGCCACGGGCCCGCCGGCTCCACGGTCACCCGTGAGACCACCGCGTCGATGAGGCCGTCCAGGACGGCGTCCTTGTTGGGCACGTGGTAGTAGAGCGTCCATCGCCTCCACGCCCAGCTCCGCGCCGAGCTTGCGCATCGACAGCGCCGCGATGCCCTCCCTGTCGACCAGGGCCAGCGCGGAGCCGGGCGCCGCGTTCGACGCCATCGCGCAGCAGCTCGACGCGTTCGACCCGATGCACATGAAGGTCGAGGAGATGATCGCCGAGGGGGACCGGGTGGCCGTGCGGCTGACGATGTCGGGCGTGAACTCCGGCGCCCACCCGCGGATGCCCGAGCCCACCCATCGCGAGTTCACGGTCGAGGCGATCTTCCTGGTCACCCTGCGGGACGGCAGGATCGCCGAGATGCGGGCGGTGAGCGACCGCCTGGGGCTGTTCCTCCAGCTGGGCTGGGACTGGCCGCAGGCCGGCTGACGCCCGCCGTCCCAGGCTGAGGGCGACCGAGGCGACAGGAGGGCCGGATGCCTGCTTGGACGAGCCGTTCTTCATGAACGCCACCCTCACCCGGGACCGGTGACCCCGGGCACGCCTCACTCGGCGGCCAGGACGGTCGCCACGCGGAGCCGTCCCGCCGCCCGGCTCGGCCACACGGCGAGCAGGTTGGCGACGAGCAGGGCCGCGGGTGCGACGAGCAGCAGGGCCGCCGGCGCCGAGGGAGGCACGTACTGGAGGGGGGTCTGGTCCGCGGCCGCCCGCCAGACGGTGCGGCCGAGGGCCACGCCCAGCGGGACCCCGGCCGCCACGCCCACCGCCGCGAGCACGCTCGCCTGCGTCACCAGGATGAGGCGGGCCTGCGGACGGGTCATGCCGAGGGCGCGCAGGACCGCCAGGTCGAACCGCCGCCGGCGGACGGCCGTCGCCAGCGCGTGGCCGGTCGCCCCGGCCGACAGCAGCGCGAGGAACCCGCCGAGCAGGTCCGGCAGCGCGGCGATGTCGCGGATCTCGGTGATCTGCGGCGGGGGCGTGGCCGGGAGGCCGACCGTCACCCTGTCCCCGTCCTTCACCGTGGCCGCCGCCGCGCCCAGCCGGGGGACCACCGCGGCCGGGTCGGTCCCGGGGCGCAGCGCGATGTGCCCGACGTGCCACATGAAGGGAAGCGGAGCGCCGGCGACGAGGCGGTCGTACGTGGCGGGCGTGACCCAGCCGCCCTGCGTGTAGCCGCTCTGCAGTCCCGAAGGCAGGAAGCCGACGCCGGTGACGGTCATGACCACCGGCTCGCCTCCCCCGGCGGTCACCCGGCCGCCGATCCGCGTGCGCAGCTGAGCCGCGGTCACCGTGCCCAGTGCGATCTCGCCGGGACGTTCGGGCAGGCGACCCTCCAGCAGCACGGCCGGCAGCGGTTCGCCGACGGGATCGTAGGTCAGCACGGGGAAGGTCGCGCCGCCCGCCTGGACGACGGAGATCCTCGAGTCGTTGACGGCGGCGACCGCGGGATCGCGCGCGATCGCCGCCAGCAGCGGCGCGGCCCGGACCACGTCGTCGCCCCCGAAGCCCAGGTAGACCTCCAGGCGCTGGGTCTGCCCGAAGCGCGCGGGATTGCCCGCGGCGTCCGACACCCCGGCGGAGAAGGTGGACGCCGCCATAACCCCGAGCACCCCGGCCACCGCTCCCACCAGCGCGGGCCGCACCGGGACCGCCGTCCGTCCCCTCCCGGGCTCCAGCGCGAACCGAGCTCCCACGACCAGCGGCAGGGGCAGGCCCGCCCCCGCCGCGGCCTGGGCGATCACGGATCGCCGGCCCGCGACGGCGGGACCGGCCGCCCGCGCGATCGCCGCGGCCGCGGCGGCTCCCGCTCCCACCAGCAGGACGACGAGCGCTCCGCCGAGCGTGAGCACCGGAACGTCCGCGTCGAGCCCCGGCGCGGGCTCGTGCAGGGCGGCGCTGCCGATGGGGGTCCAGTTCGACGCGACCACGGCGGCCGCCGCGCCGAGGAGGACGCCCGCCGTCCCCGCGAGGGCGGGCCCCGCGGACGCCGCCGCCACCTGCTGCCGCGGAGTCATGCCCACGGCCGTGAGAGGGCGGAGGTCGGCCATCGCGGCCGTGCCGTAGCGGGCCATCGCCTGGCCCACGAGGACCACCGCGGCGGCCGCCGCGACCGCGGCGAAGATCATCAGGCTGGCCGACTCGTAGCCGTTCACCTGGCGCCGGTGCGCGACGACCATGGCGTCCAGGTCCTCCATGTCGGTGTACGAGCCCGTCGCCGCGGCCACGTGCGCGCGGAAGGCGGGAATCGCGGCGGATCCGCCCTTCAGCCGGGCCAGGCCCTCGAAGGGGATGTCGTCGTGGGGGCCGACGATGTCGGCGCGGTACCGGGCGAGGAGGGCGGGTGAGGCGATCACCCCGCCCGCGCCGCCGGGGCTCTCGGCGAACCAGGACGACCGCACGACGCCCACGATCCGCGCCGGGATCGCCGGTCCGCCCGGCCGCGTCCCGCCCCCCGGTCTGTCGGTGGCGGCGGCCTGCTCCGGGGTGGTCAGTCGCAGGGTGACGCGTTCTCCGACGCCCTTGCCGCTGACCTCCCGGAACAGCGGCGTGACCACGACCTCGTCGACCCGTCGCGGGTCGGGAAGCCGTCCGTCGAGGATCACCGGAACCTCGATCGTCCGGAACAGATCCGCGTCGGCCGGCGGGAGGGTCAGGCCGCTCCGGCCGTCGGGGACGTCGTCCACGCCGAACGCCATCGCGGGGAAGGTCGTGAGCGCCTCGACCTCGGGCAGGGCGCGGATCGCGGCCCAGAACCGCGCGTCCGAGTCGATGGGCCGGATCACCACGGTGGCCGACCTGGTGGCCGCCGCAAGCCGGTTGGCCGCGGTGTCCCCCCTTCTCGCCGCCGCGACGGCGGCGAGGACGGTGCCCGAGACGAAGGCGACGAGCAGCGCGAGCACGGCCAGCGACCGCAGGCGGCGGCGCAGTTCCAGTGACAGCCAGAAGGACAACCATCCGAACCCGGTCCCCCCGCCGTCCGGGAGCGGTGTGGCCGCACGGTGCATACCGGGATTACACGCCGCCGCCGAACCGCCGGCCAAGGGTGCTGGCACCCGTGAGGGACGCCCAGGACGACCGGGCTCGCCAAACCGGGACACATCAGTTACCGAGGAAAGATACGGACAGATCACCCCTTGCGGGACCAATATCCAAAGGGTGTATGTTTGCAGCCGCAAGCGACGGAAGCGGAGGAAGCCGGTGTGAATCCGGCGCGGTCCCGCCACTGTCACCGGGGAGCGATCCTCACCACGCCACTGCCCCACCGGGCGGGAAGGCCGAGGGGAGCGTCGATCCGGGAGCCAGGATACTCCGGCCGTCGACCCTTCGACCGGGGGCGCGGACCCCCAGGGAGGACACGCCATGGCCGTGTCAGGCCTGCGCGCGGGCGCCTCGCTCCCGGTGCCGCGCCCCGTTTCCTGAGATGCCGTCCGGCGGCGCCCTCGCCGCCCGTCCCCGCTCTCACTCCCTCGCCGCCCGTCCTCGCCTTCGTCGCCCCATCCGTACGGCACGGCGCGCGTCAACCGCCCGTACGGCGTCGCGGAGGCGGTCGCGATGAGCGGCGCGCTGCTGGTGGCGGGGACCACCTCCGACGCCGGGAAGAGCGTGCTGACGGCGGGGCTGTGCCGGTGGCTGGCCCGGCGCGGCGTGCGGGTGGCGCCCTTCAAGGCGCAGAACATGGCGCTCAACTCGATGGTCACCGCGGACGGCGGGGAGATCGGCCGCGCCCAGGCGATGCAGGCCGCGGCCGCGCGGGTCGAGCCCGAGGCCGCGATGAACCCGGTGCTGCTCAAGCCCGCCGGGGAGCGGCACTCCCACGTCGTGGTGCTCGGCCGCGCCCACGCGGACGTCGACGCGCTGTCCTACCGCGAGCACAAGACGCGCCTGCTCGACGTGGCCGTCGACGCGCTGAACGGCCTGCGCCGGCGGTTCGACGTGGTGATCTGCGAGGGCGCCGGCAGTCCGGCCGAGGTCAACCTGCGCGACCGCGACATCGCGAACATGGGGCTCGCCCGCGCCGCCGGCCTGCCCGTCCTCGTCGTGGGGGACATCGACCGCGGCGGCGTGCTGGCGCACTTCGCGGGCACCCTCGCGGTGCTCGACCCGGCCGACCAGCGGCACCTGGCGGGGTTCGTGGTCAACAAGTTCCGCGGCGACCCGGCGCTGCTGCGGCCCGGGCTCGACTGGGTCCGCGCGGCGACCGGCCGCCCGTGCCTCGGAGTGCTGCCCTGGCTGTCGGGGCTGTGGCTCGACGTCGAGGACTCCCTCGACCTGGAGAGCCGTCCCAGCCTGCTCACCCCGCCCGTCGGCCGCGACGTCCTGCGCGTCGCCCTCGTACGGCTGCCGCGGATGTCGAACGTCACCGACGCGGACGCCCTGGCGGCGGAGCCGGGGGTGAGCGTGCGGCTCGTGACGTCGGCCGCGGAGACTGAGGAGGCGGACCTGGTCGTCGTCCCCGGCACCCGGGCGACCGTCTCCGACCTGCGGTGGCTGCGCGAGCGCGGGCTGGACGGCGTGCTGCGCCGCCGGGCCGCCGAGGGACGGCCGGTGCTCGGGGTGTGCGGCGGCCTGCAGATGCTCGGGAGCGTCATCGACGACGAGGTCGAGAGCCGCGCCGGCCGGGTCGAGGGCCTGGGGCTGCTGCCGGTCCGGACGGTGTACGGCCCGGACAAGGTGCTGGCGCTGCCGAGGGGCCGCTGGCGCGGCCACGAGGTCGCGGGCTACCAGATCCACCACGGCAGGGTGGAGGTCGGCGGGGGCGAGCCGTTCCTCGACGGCTGCCGCGTGGGGCAGGTGTGGGGCACGACCTGGCACGGCCTGTTCGACGAGGACGGCTTCCGCCGGGCCTTCCTGTCCGAGGTCGCCGCCGTCACCGGCCGCGACTGGCTCCCCGGCGACACGACGTTCGCCGAGCGGCGCGAGGCCCGCCTCGACGCGCTGGGCGACCTGGTCGAGGAGCACCTGGACACCGACGCCGTCTGGCGCCTCATCGAGGGCGGGGTGCCCGCCGGCCTGCCCACGGTCTCCATGACCCTCACCCCCGCCAAGGAGCACGGATGACGATGCTGCTGCTGTCGGCCGCCGACACCGAGCTGCTCGCGGCGCGCCGCGGCGGCGCGGCCTGGCGGGTGGCCAACCCGGCCAGGGTCGCGCCCGGGGACGTGCCGGCCCTCGTGGAGGGCGCGGACGCCGTCGTCGTCCGGCTGCTGGGAGGCCGCCGGTCGTGGCCGGAGGGCCTCGACGCCGTGCTCGCCTCAGGCCTGCCGGTCGTCGTGCTCGGCGGGGAGCCGGCCCCGGACGCCGCGTTGATGGCGCTGTCCACCGTGCCGTCCGGCGTCGCCGCCGAGGCGCTCGCCTACCTGGCCGAGGGCGGCCCGGACAACCTGCTCGAGCTGTACCGCTTCCTGTCCGACACGCTGCTGCTGACCGGTGAGGGCTTCGCCCCGCCCCGCGCCACCCCGGCGTACGGGGTCAGGCCCGGGCGGGAGCGGCGCGGCGGCCGGCCGCTGGTGGGCGTGGTGTACTACCGGGCGCACGAGCTGTCGGGCAACACCGCGTTCGTGGACGACCTGTGCGACGCGGTGGAGGCGGCGGGCGCCGACGCGCTGCCGGTCTTCTGCGGGTCGCTGCGCGGCGCGGACGCCGGACTGTTCTCCCTGCTGCGGGAGGCCGACGCGCTGGTCGTCACCGTCCTGGCCGCGGGCGGGGCGGTGGCGAGCGAGGCCGTCGCGGGCGGGGACGACGACGCGTGGGACGTGGGGGCGCTCGCCGCGCTCGACGTGCCGGTGCTCCAGGGACTGTGCCTGACGACGTCCCGCGCCGCCTGGGCCGCGTCGGACGCCGGGCTGTCCCCCATGGACGCGGCCATGCAGGTCGCCGTGCCGGAGTTCGACGGGCGGCTCGTCACCGTGCCGTTCTCGTTCAAGGAGGACGGCCCGGACGGCGTGCCGGTCTACGCCGCCGACCCTGAGCGGTGCGCCCGGGTCGCGGGCCTCGCGGTCGCGCACGCCCGGCTGCGCCACGTGCCCAACCGGGACAAGCGCCTGGCCGTCGTGCTGTCCTCCTACCCGACGAAGCACGCCCGGGTCGGCAACGCGGTCGGCCTCGACACCCCGGCCTCGGCCGTGGTCCTGCTGCGCGCGCTGCGCGAGGCGGGGTACGACGTGGGCGACGCCCCCGACGACGGCGACGCCCTCATCCACGCGCTCATCGCGGCCGGCGGCCACGACGTGGAGTGGCTGACCGAGGAGCAGCTGAGCGCCTCCCCGGCCCGCGTCCCCCTGGCGGCGTACGACTCGTGGTTCTCGGAGCTGCCGGCGGAGCTGCGGGACGCGGTGACCGCGCACTGGGGCCCGCCGCCGGGCTCGCTCTACGTGGACGGCGACGACATCGTGGTGGCCGCGCTGCGGTTCGGCAACGTGCTGGTCGCGATCCAGCCGCCGCGGGGTTTCGGCGAGAACCCGGTGGCCATCTACCACGACCCCGACCTGCCGCCGAGCCACCACTACCTGGCGGCGTACCGGTGGCTGTCGCGCGAGTTCGGCGCGCACGCCGTCGTCCACCTCGGCAAGCACGGCACGCTGGAGTGGCTGCCGGGCAAGGGGCTCGGCCTGTCGGCGTCCTGCGCCCCGGACGCGGCGCTGGAGACACTGCCGCTGGTCTACCCGTTCATCGTGAACGACCCCGGGGAGGGCACGCAGGCCAAGCGGCGGGCGCACGCCACGGTGGTCGACCACCTGATCCCGCCGATGGCCAGGGCCGACTCGTACGGCGACCTCGCCCGGCTGGAGCAGCTTCTCGACGAGCACGCGACCGTGGCCGCACTCGACCCGGCGAAGCTGCCGGCCGTGCGCGCGCAGATCTGGACGCTGATCCAGGCGGCCCAGCTCCACCACGACCTGCACGTGGACGACCGGCCGGACGACGCCGAGTTCGACGACTTCCTGCTCCACGTCGACGGCTACCTGTGCGAGATCAAGGACGCCCAGATCCGCGACGGCCTCCACGTGCTGGGCGCGGCCCCGGCGGGCGAGGCCCGGGTGAACCTCGTGCTCGCCGTGCTGCGCGCCCGGCAGGTGTGGGGCGGCGCGGCCGGCGCGCTGCCCGGGCTCCGCGAGGCGCTCGGGCTGGCCGAGGGCAAGGAGGCCAGGGGCGAGGTCGACCGGTTCGAGGAGGAGGCGCGGCGGCTGGTCGCGGCCATGGAGGAACGGGGCTGGGACCCCGGGGCCGCCGCCGAGGTCTCCCCCGCCGCCGACGTCGCGCGGGTGCTGCGCTTCGCCGCGACCGAGGTCGTCCCCCGGCTCGACCGCACCACCGACGAGGTGGCCCACCTGCTGCACGCCCTCGACGGCGGCTACGTGCCGGCCGGGCCGTCCGGGTCGCCGACGCGCGGGCTCGTCAACGTGCTGCCGACCGGCCGCAACTTCTACTCCGTGGACCCCAAGGCCATCCCCTCGCGGCTCGCCTGGGAGACCGGCGCCGCCCTGGCGGCCTCGCTGGCCGAGCGGTACCGGGCCGACACCGGCGGCTGGCCGCGGACGGTCGGCCTCACGGTCTGGGGCACCAGCGCGATGCGCACCCAGGGCGACGACATCGCCGAGGTCCTCGCGCTGCTCGGCGTCCGGCCCACCTGGGACGACGCCTCCCGCCGGGTGACCGGCTTCGAGGTCATGACGGCGGAGGAGCTGGGCCGCCCCCGCGTGGACGTGGTCGTGCGGATCAGCGGCTTCTTCCGCGACGCCTTCCCGCACGTCGTCGCGCTGATCGACGACGCCGTCCGGGCCGTCGCCGCGCTCGACGAGCCGGCCGAGGTCAACCCGCTGCGCGCGCACGTCGCGGAGGAGGTCGCCCGGCACGGCGACCACCGCCGCGCCACCAGCCGCGTCTTCGGCTCCCGGCCCGGGGCGTACGGCGCGGGGCTGCTGCCGCTCATCGACGCCCGCAACTGGCGCGACGACGCCGACCTGGCCGAGGTCTACGCCGTCTGGGGCGGCTACGCGTACGGCAGGGGCCTCGACGGCCGGGAGGCCAGGGCGGACATGGAGGCGGCCTTCCGCCGCATCGAGGTGGCCGCGAAGAACCAGGACAACCGCGAGCACGACATCGCCGACTCCGACGACTACTTCCAGTACCACGGCGGCATGGTCGCCATGGTCCGGCACCTGACCGGCGCGTCCCCAGCGGCGTACGTGGGCGACTCGCACGTGCCCGACGCCGTGCGCACGCGGACGCTGGGCGAGGAGACACGGCGGGTGTTCCGGTCCCGCGTCGTCAACCCCCGGTGGATCGCGGCGATGCGGCGCCACGGCTACAAGGGCGCGTTCGAGATGGCGGCCACGGTGGACTACCTGTTCGGCTTCGACGCGACGGCCGGGGTGGTGGACGACTGGATGTACGAGTCGCTCGCCCAGTCGTACGTCTTCGACCCCGGGGTGCGCGAGTTCATGCGCCGGTCGAACCCGTGGGCGCTGCGCGGCATCGCCGAACGGCTGCTGGAGGCGGCCGAGCGCGGCCTGTGGGCGGACCCGTCGCCGGAGACCCTCGACGGCCTCCGGACCACCTACCTGGAGATGGAAGGCGACCTGGAGGCGGGCGCATGACCGTGACGTACCCGTTCAGCGCGGTGGTCGGGCTCGACGACCTCAAGCGGGCGCTGCTGCTGAACGCCGTGTCGCCGTCGATCGGCGGGGTCCTCGTGCGAGGCGAGAAGGGCACGGCCAAGTCGACCGTCGTGCGGTCGCTGGCGGCGCTGCTGCCGCCGGTGGCCGTGGTGACGGGGTGCCGGTTCTCCTGCGACCCGGCCGCGCCCGACCCCGCCTGCCCCGACGGCCCGCACGACTCGGCGCCCGGCGTCGTCCGGCCCGCCCGCCTGGTCGAGCTGCCGGTGGGGGCGAGCGAGGACCGCGTCGCCGGCGCGCTCGACCTCGAACGGGCCCTCACGGAGGGCGTCAAGGCGTTCGAGCCGGGCCTGCTCGCGGCGGCCCACCGCGGGGTCCTGTACGTGGACGAGGTCAACCTGCTCCACGACCACCTCGTCGACCTGCTGCTCGACGCCGCCGCCATGGGCACGGCGTACGTCGAGCGGGAGGGCGTCTCGGTGCGGCACGCCGCCCGCTTCCTGCTGGTGGGCACGATGAACCCCGAGGAGGGCGAGCTCCGTCCCCAGTTGCTCGACCGGTTCGGCCTGGCCGTCGAGGTACGGGCCAGCCGCGACCCGGGCGAGCGCGCCGAGGTGGTGCGCGGGCGGCTGGCGTACGACGCCGACCCCGCCGGGTTCGCCGCCGCCCACCGGGAGCGGGACGCCGATCTCGCCGCCCGGATCGCGGCGGCCCGCGACCGCCTGCCCCGCGTGACGCTGCCGGACCACGCGCTGCGCCGGATCACCGCGGTGTGCGCGGCCTTCGACGTGGACGGCCTGCGCGCCGACCTGGTCATGGCCCGTACGGCGGTCGCGCTGGCCGCCTGGGAGGGGCGGGACGAGGTGAACGCGGACGACGTGCGGGCGGCGGCCCGGCTCGCGCTGCCGCACCGCCGTCGCCGGGACCCCTTCGACACCCCCGGAGTGGACGAGGACGACCTCGACCGGGCGCTGGCCGAGGCGGAGGCCGCGAGCGGGCCCGAGGGCCCGGCCGGCGACGACGGCCCCGGGCCCGACGACGACGGCCCGGGCAGCGGTCCCGGCGGCGGCCCGGGCGGCGGCTCCGACGGTGGTTCCGGCGACGGCCCTGACAGTGGACCCGGCGGCGGCCCGAGCGGCGGTTCCGGCGACGGCTCCGGCGGCGGTTCCGGCGACGGCTCCGGCGGCGGTTCGGGCGGCGGGCGAGGCGTACCGGGGCCCGGCGGCGAGGCACGCGGCGAGGGGCGCTCCTCCGCTCCCGGGCAGGAGGCCGTCGCCCCCTCGGCGACGTACCGGCCGCGGCTGCTGGCCCCCCGCACGGTGGGCGAGGAGGGCCCGGCCGGGCGGCGCGGGCGCACGACAGGCGGGGCCGGACGGGCCACGGGCGCACGGCCGCCGTCCGGCCGCCTGCGGCGGCTGCACCTGGCGGCGACCCTGGCCGCCGCCGCGCCGCACCAGATCGGACGCGGACGCGACCGCGGCGGCCTGCTGCTGCGCCGCGACGACCTCCGCGAGGCGGTCCGCGAGGGACGGGAGTCGAACCTCGTGCTCTTCTGCGTGGACGCGAGCGGCTCCATGGCGGCCAGGGCGCGCATGCGGGCCGTGAAGGGCGCCGTGCTGTCGCTGCTCCTCGACGCCTACCAGCGCCGCGACAAGGTGGGCCTGGTGACGTTCCGGGGTGAGGACGCCACGGTCGCGCTGCCGCCCACGTCGAGCGTCGAGCTGGCGTCGGCCCGTCTCGCGCGGCTCCCGACCGGCGGCCGCACCCCCCTCGCCGCCGGGCTGCGGCGCTCGGCGCGGGTGCTGGCGGCCGAACGGCTGCGCGACCCGCGCCGCCGCCCGCTGCTGGTGGTGGTGACGGACGGCCGCCACACCGCGGGGCCCGACCCCGCCGGCGTCGCACTGCGCCTGCGCGCGTCCGGGGTGGGCGGCGACCCGCTCGCCAGCGTGGTCGTCGACTGCGAGCAGGGACCCGTACGGCTCGGCCTCGCGGCGCGGCTCGGGGCCGCGCTCGGCGGGATCGTGCTGCGGCTCGACGACCTGGCGGCCGACGGCCTCGCGGGCGTGGTCCGCGACGTGAGGAAGGTGGCGTAGATGCCGCAGGGCAGACCGGCGACGGTGCCCGACGACGGGCTGACCACGCGCGAGCGGCGCAACCGGCCGCTCGTCATCGTCCACACCGGGGAGATGAAAGGGAAGTCCACGGCGGCGTTCGGCCTCGCGCTGCGCGCCTGGAGCCAGGGCTGGCCCATCGGCGTGTTCCAGTTCGTGAAGAGCGCCAAGTGGCGGGTCGGCGAGGAGGCCGCGCTGCGCGCGCTCGGCCGCGTCCACGGCGAGACCGGCGAGGGCGGCCCGGTGACCTGGCACAAGATGGGCGAGGGCTGGTCGTGGATCCAGCGCCCCGGCGCCGAGGCCGACCACGCCGCCGACGCCCGGGAGGGCTGGGCGCAGATCAGGCGCGACCTCGCGGCCGAGACCTACCGGTTGTACGTCCTCGACGAGTTCACCTACCCGATGAAGTGGGGCTGGGTGGACGTCGACGACGTGGTGGCGACGCTGCGCGACCGGCCCGGCCGCCAGCACGTGGTGATCACCGGGCGCGACGCCGACCCCCGGCTCGTGGAGGCGGCCGACCTGGTCGTGGAGATGACGAAGGTCAAGCACCCCATGGACGCCGGTCAGAAGGGCCAGAGGGGGATCGAATGGTGACCGTCCCCCGGGTGGTGGTCGCCGCCCCCGCCTCCGGCGCCGGGAAGACCACGGTGGCCACCGGGATCATGGCCGCGCTGGCGGCCAGGGGCCTGCGGGTGTCGCCGCACAAGGTCGGTCCCGACTACATCGACCCCGGCTACCACGCGCTCGCCACCGGCCGTCCCGGCCGGAACCTCGACGCGTTCCTCACGGGCGAGGGCCTGGTGGGCCCGCTGTTCGCGCACGGCGCCCGGGGCGCGGACGTCGCGGTCGTCGAGGGCGTCATGGGGCTGTTCGACGGCCGGGGCGCGACCGGGGAGGCGTCCACCGCCCACGTCGCCCGGCTGCTGCGCGCGCCCGTGCTGCTGGTCGTGGACGCGTCGTCGCAGTCGTCGTCGGTGGCGGCGCTCGTGCACGGGTTCGCGACGTACGACCCGTCGGTGGAGGTGGCGGCGGTGGTCCTCAACCGGGTGGGCTCGCCGCGGCACGAGGAGATCCTCCGGGAGGCGCTCGCCACCTTGGGCATGCCGGTCGCGGGCGCGTTGCCGAGGGACGCGGGCGTCCACGTGCCCTCCCGGCACCTCGGGCTGGTGCCCGCCGCCGAGCGGGAGGCGGAGGCCCTGCGGGCGGTGGCCGCGCTCGGCGCCCTGGTGGAGCGCCACTGCGACCTGGACATGATCGTCCGGATCGCCTCCGCCGCGCCGCCCCTCGCCGTCACCCCCTGGTCCGCCGCCGAGGCCCTGCGGCAGGACGCCGGCGCGGGACGACGGCCGGTGGTGGCGGTCGCGGCGGGGGCCGCGTTCACGTTCTCGTACGCCGAGACGACGGAGCTGCTGACAGCGGCCGGGGCGGAGGTGGCGGTCGTCGACCCCCTCGCCGACGAACGGCTGCCCGAGGGTGTCCGCGGCCTGGTGATCGGGGGCGGGTTCCCCGAGATGCACACGGCCGACCTGTCGGCCAACGTCCCCCTCCGGGCCGAGGTCGCCCGGCTCGCGGCGCGCGGGCTGCCCGTCTGGGCGGAGTGCGCCGGGCTCCTCTACCTCGCCCGGTCGCTCGACGGGACGCCGATGTGCGGGGTGCTGCCGATCGAGGCCCGGATGACCGGCCGTCTCACGCTCGGCTACCGCGACGCCGTACGGGCCGACGGGTCGGCCGTGCGGGCGCACGAGTTCCACCGCACCGTCTGCTCCCCCGCCGCCGGCGAGCCCGCCGCGTACACCCTCGACGGCGGGCGGCGCGAGGGCTTCGTCCGAGGCGGGGTGCACGCGTCGTACCTGCACGTCCACTGGGCGGGCGCGCCGCGCCTGGCCCGCGACCTCGTGGCGGCCGCCGCATGAGGCCGGCGCTGGTGGGGGTCGGCGTCGGCCCCGGGGATCCCGACCTGGTCACCGTGCGGGCCGTCCGGGTGCTGCGGGACGCGGACGTGGTGGTGGTGCCGGTGGCCGACACCGGCGAGGAGGGGCGCGCCGAGCGGATCGTCCGGGCGCACGCCGAGCGCGAGGTGCGCAGGCTGGTCTTCGCGCTGACCGACGGCCCGCGGCGCGACGGCGCCTGGGACGCGGCCGGGGCGCAGGTCGCCCGCGCGTTCGCCGAGGGCAGCCGCACGGTCGCCTTCGCGACGATCGGCGACCCCAACGTCTACAGCACGTTCACCTATCTCGCCGCGACCGTGAGGACGCTCGTGCCCGAGGTGGAGGTGCGCACGGTCCCCGGGATCACCGCGATGCAGGCGCTCGCGGCCGCCAGCGGCACCGTGCTGGTCGAGGGGCGGGAGTCGCTCGCGCTGATGCCGCTGACCGCCGGGGTCGACGCGCTGCGCCGGGCGCTCGACGCCCACGACACCGTCGTCGCGTACAAGGGCGGGCGCGTGCTGCCCGAGGTCCTGGAGGCCGTGCGCGACGCGGGCAGGCTCGCCGGAGCCGTGTACGGCGCGTCGCTCGGGCTGCCGGACGAGGACATCCGTCCCGCCGCCGGCCTCGACCCCGGCGCGGCCGGGCCGTACCTGTCGGCGCTGATCGTGACCCCACCGAGGACGGGCCGAGGAGGCCGGCTGTGACGACCGACGCGACCCCCCAGGACAGCGGACGTCCGGCCCGCCCCCCTGCCGCCCCGGGCGCGACGGGGGGTGGCGGCGAGGGCGGGCGCGGGTCGGTGACGTTCGTCGGCGCCGGGCCGGGGGCGGCCGACCTGCTGACGCTGCGCGGGGCGGCCGCCATCGGACGCGCGGACGTCGTGATCTGGGCCTCCAGCCTCGTCCACCCCGGCGTCCTCGACCACGCCCGCGCGGACGCGCGGATCGTCGACTCCGCGGCGGTGCCACTGGAGGAGGTGGTCGCCCTCTACGAGGAGGCGGCCCGCGACGGCCTCGACGTGGCGCGGGTGCATTCGGGCGACCCCGCCCTGTGGGGGGCCGTGCAGGAGCAGCTCGACAGATGCGCGGCCCTCGGGCTGGCCACCGAGATCGTGCCCGGCGTGTCGAGCTTCACCGCCGTCGCGGCGGCCGTGGGCCGGGAGCTCACCGTCCCCGAGGTCGCGCAGTCGGTGGTCCTCACGCGCCTCGAGGGCGGCAAGACGCCGATGCCCGAGGGCGAGACCGTCCGGGGCTTCGCCGCGCACGGAGCGACGATGGCGCTGTTCCTGTCGGCCGCCCGCTCGGCGCAGCTCCAGCAGGAGCTGCTGGCGGGCGGGTACCCGCCGGAGACGCCCTGCGTCGTCGGCTACCGGG
This sequence comes from Microbispora corallina, assembly GCF_016863035.1. Lineage (GTDB taxonomy): Bacteria > Actinomycetota > Actinomycetes > Streptosporangiales > Streptosporangiaceae > Microbispora > Microbispora corallina. The sequence continues at coordinate 151,629 of NZ_BOOC01000011.1, read as the reverse complement.
TGACGTGGGAGGACGAGCTCGTTCTGCGCTGCCGCCTCGACGAGCTGGCCGCCACGGTCCGCGCCCACCGGCTCTGGAAGCACACGCTCGTGCTGGTCGGGCCCGCGCTGGACGCCGAGGGGAAGCGCTCGCACCTCTACCACCCCGGGCACTTCCACGGGCACCGCCGCCCCGACCCCGTCGCGCGCCGCGCCCTGCGCTCCGGGGGCGCGTCATGACCGAGCCCCCCGGTCCGGAGCCGCGCACCGGGCACCCGGCCGAGCAGGCCGAGCCGGATGCCGCCGAGGCCGACGCCGGCCGGCCGGAGCTGCGCGAGCCGGACCTGCCGCGCACGATGCGGGTGCGCAAGCGGGCGCTGCGCACCGGGTGGACGACGGGCACGTGCAGCGCCGCCGCGGCGAAGGCGGCGAGCATCGCGCTCGCCCACGGCGACACTCCCCCGCTGGTCGACACCCCGATGCCGGGCGGCGGCCGGGTGGAGCTGCCCGTCGACTCCTACGACCTGGGCGACGGCCGGGCCACGGCGGTCGTGGTCAAGGACGCGGGCGACGACCCGGACGTGACGCACGGCGCCCACATGACGGCGACGGTGTCATGGCGGCGCGAGACCGGCATCGAGCTGGACGGCGGCGTCGGGGTGGGCGTCGTGACGCGGCCCGGCCTCGGGCTGGAGGTCGGCGGGCCGGCCATCAACCCCATGCCGAGGGCGCAGATCACGCAGGCGGTGGGCGAGGTCCTCGACCTGGAACGGCACGGCGTACGCGTGATCATCAGCGTGCCCGAGGGCGAGCGGATGGCCCGCAAGACGACCAACGCCCGGCTCGGCATCCTCGGCGGGATCTCGATCCTGGGCACGACCGGCGTCGTCCGGCCGTTCTCGACCGAGTCGTGGCGCTCGTCCGTCGTCCAGGCGATCAGCGTGATGGCCGCCCAGGGCGAGCGGACGCTGGTGCTGTCGACCGGGGGCCGCACCGACCGGGCGGCCATGCGGCTGCGACCCGACCTGCCCGAGGTGTGCTTCGTCGAGGTGGGCGACTTCACCGGCGCCGCCCTCCGGCGGGCCGTCGAGGCGGGGCTGTCCGAGGTGGTGTTCGTCGGGATGGCGGGCAAGCTCGCCAAGCTGGCGGCGGGCGTGCTCATGACCCACTACACCCGGTCGAAGGTGGACCGGGGGCTGCTCGCCTCGATCACCGGGCGGGCCGGCGGCGACGAGGCCCTGATCGGGCGGGTCGCCGAGGCCAACACCGCCCGGCACGCGTACGAGCTGTGGGAGGAGGCGGGCCTGCTGGAGCCGGCCGCCCGCCTCGTCTGCGTGCGGGTGAAGGAGGTCCTGGAGCGTTTCACCGAGGGCGCCCTGGCGGCGACCGTCGTCATGGTGGACCCCGACGGGCACGCCCCGGTGGCGTCCAGCGAGGGGGCCGTCGCGTGACCCGCGGACGGGACGCCGGGGCCGCGGGCGCGCCGGTCGCGGTGATCGGCGTGGACGGGCGGCCGCTCGCGCCGCGGGCGGCCGCGCTGCTGGCCGGGGCCACGCTGGTGGTGGGCGCCGCCCGGCACCTGGACGCCCTCCCTGTGCCCGACCGGGCGGCCCGCCACGTGCTGGGCGACGTGACGGCGGCCCTGGAGGCGACCGGCCGCCACGAGGGCCGGGCCGTGGTGCTGGCCTCGGGCGACCCGGGCTTCTTCGGCATCGTCCGCCTCCTGCGCGAGCGCGGGCTCCGGGTGGACGTGGAGCCCGCGGTGTCGTCGGTCGCGGCGGCGTTCGCCCGGGCCGGGCACTCCTGGGACGACGCGGTGGTGGTCAGCGCGCACGGCCGGGACCCGCGCCGGGCCGTCAACGCCTGCCGCGCGCTGCCGAAGGTCGCCGTGCTGACGGCGCCCGGCTGCGGCCCCGCCGAGATCGCCGGGGCCCTGGGGGACCTGCCGCGGGTGCTCGTCGTCGCCGAGCGCCTCGGCGCCCCCGGTGAGCGCGTCACCACGTGCACCCCGGACGAGGCGGCGGCGCGGACCTGGGCCGACCCGAACGTCCTGCTCGTGCTGGCCGCGGACGCGTCCCCCGGCAGGGGCTGGGCGTCGCCGCGCCGACTGACGCCGTCCCGGTGGGGGCTGCCCGAGGAGTCGTACGAGCACCGGGACTCGATGATCTCCAAGGCGGAGGTGCGGGCGCTCGCGCTCGCCCACCTCGGGCCGGGGCTCGGCGACCTCGTGTGGGACCTCGGCTGCGGCAGCGGCTCGGTGGCCGTCGAGTGCGCCCGCTTCGGCGCGGCCGTGGTGGCGGTCGACCGGGACCCGGCCCAGTGCGAGCGGGCCCGCCGCAACGCGCGCGACCACGGCGTCGAGCTGAGCGTGGTGCGCGGCGACGCCCCCGCGTGCCTCCCCGACCTGCCGGACCCGGACGCGGTGTTCGCCGGGGGCGGCGGGCCCGCCGTCGTCGCCGCCGCGGCCGCGCGCGGCGCCCGGTCCGTGGTCGCGGCGCTCGCCGCCGTCGACCGGGTCGCGCCCGTGCGGGACGCCCTCAGGGCGGCCTCGTACGAGGTGGGGGGCGCCGCGCTCACGGCGTCGCGGTTCGGCGGCCTGCCCGACGGGTCGACCCGCCTCGTCGCGGCCAACCCGGTCTTCCTCGTGTGGGGGCACCGATGACCAGGAGGGAGACGGCGTGACGACCGGACTCGTGACCGCCACCAGGGCCGGCCGTACGGCGGCGGCCCGGCTGGCGGAGCACTGGGCGGACACGCGGCACTACGCGGTGGCCGACCTCGCGCGGGCGTGGCGGGAGTGCGACGAGATCGTCTGCTTCCTGGCCGTCGGCGCGGCCGTACGGCTCATCGCGCCGCTGCTGGGCGACAAGCGGACCGACCCGGGCGTGGTGTGCGTGGACGAGGCGGGCCGGTTCGCGGTCGCGGTGGCCGGAGGGCACGCCGGCGGGGCGAACGGCCTCGCGCACCGGGTGGCCGACGCGCTCGGCGCGCAGCCGGTCGTGACGACGGCGACCGACGCCACCGGGACGAGCCCGCTCGACGCGATCGGCATGCCGGTCGAGGGAGACGTGGCCGCCGTGACGCGGGCCATGCTGGACGGCGACGAGGTGGCGCTGGCGTCCGACGCCACGTGGCCGCTGCCGCCCCTCCCCGTCACCGCCGCCGGGGAAGGCCGCGGGGCGCCGTGCGTGCTCGTCACGGACCGGCTGGTGGAGACGCCGAGGCCGGCGGTCGTGGTCCGGCCGCCGAGCCTCGTGGTCGGGGTCGGCGGCAGCCGCGGGGTGACCGCGGAGGAGGTCCTCGAACTGGTCGCGGCGACGCTGGACGAGGCCGGGCTGGCCGCCGCCTCGGTCGCGCGGCTGGCCACGGCCGACGTGAAGGCAGGCGAGCCCGGCATCGTGGCCGCGGCCCGCGCCCTCGGGGTGCCGCTGGTCGCCCATCCCGCCGGCCGGCTGGCCGAGGTGGACGTGCCCAACCCGAGCGAGGTCGTGCGGGAGGCGGTCGGCACGCCGAGCGTCGCCGAGGCGGCGGCACTGGCGGACGGCGGCGACCTCGTCGTCCCCAAGCGCAAGTCGGCGATGGCGACCGCCGCCGTCGCCCGCATCCGCCCGCGCGGGCGGCTCGCGATCGTCGGGCTCGGGCCGGGCGCCCGCGACCTGCTCACCCCGCGCGCCGTGGCGGAGCTACGGCGGGCGAGCCACGTCGTGGGGCTCGACCAGTACGTGGCCCAGGTCCGCGACCTGCTGCGGCCGGGCACCCGGGTCGTGGAGTCGGGGCTGGGCGCGGAGGAGGAGCGGGCCCGGTCCGCCGTACGACTGGCGCGGGAGGGCCACGCCGTGGCGCTCCTCGGCAGCGGCGACGCCGGGGTGTACGCGATGGCCTCGCCCGCGCTGGAGAACGCCGACGACACGTTCGACGTGGTGGGCGTGCCCGGGGTGACCGCGATGCTCGCCGCGTCGGCCCTGCTCGGCGCGCCGCTCGGGCACGACCACTGCGCGATCAGCCTGTCCGACCTGCACACGCCGTGGGAGGCCATCGAGCGCAGGGTCGCCGCCGCGGCCGAGGCCGACCTCGTCGTGGCGTTCTACAACCCCCGGTCCCGCGCGCGGGGCTGGCAGCTCCCCCGGGCGCTGGAGATCCTCGCCCGGCGGCGGCCCGCCGGGACGCCCGTCGGGGTGGTGACCGACGCGAGCCGCCCGGGCGAGAGCGTCGCGCTGTCCACCCTCGGCGACCTCGACGTGGAGACGGTGACGATGCGCAGCCTCGTGATCGTGGGCTCCTCCCGCAGCCGCGTGGTGGCCGGGCGGTTCGTGACGCCGCGGGAGTACACGTGGCAGCGGTGACGGGGACCGCCTCCCGGGGCGCGGCGGCGGGCTACGCGGTGACGGCCGCCTGCGCGGGATGCGGGGCCTGCCTGCTCACCTGCCCTGAACACGCCATCCGGCCCTCCCACGAGGGGGGCCTGGTGGTGCTCGACGCCCTGTGCAGCCGGTGCGGGGAGTGTGTCGAGGTCTGTCCGGTCGACGCGGTCGTGGAGGTGCGGTCATGAATCCGGCGACGTACGCGCATGCCAGGTGGACGGCGGGAGAGCGGATGCGGATCGGCGGCATCGTCGCCGTCGTCGCGGTGCTCCACATCGCCGGCTGGTCGCTGTACCTGTACTACGCCGACGGCCTCGCGGGGGCCGGGGCGTTCGCCGGGGCGGGGACCCTCGCCTACAGCCTCGGCATCCGGCACGCCTTCGACGCCGACCACATCGCGGCCATCGACGACACGACGCGGCTGATGCTGCAGCGCGGCCGCCGCCCGGTCGGCGTGGGCTTCTTCTTCGCCCTCGGCCACTCGACCGTCGTCCTGGCGCTGGCGCTGATCGTCGCGATGGCCGCCGGCGCGGCCGGGCACGACGTGGAGAGCTTCCGGCGCGTCGGCGGGCTGGTCTCGCAGGTGGTCGCCATGGCGTTCCTGCTGCTCGTCGCGGTCCTGAACGGCCTCGTGCTCACCGGCGTGGCCGGGCTGTGGCGGCGGATGTCCCGCGGCCGGATCGACCGCGACGAGCTGGAGCTGATGCTGCTCAACCGGGGCCTCATGAACCGCGTCCTGGGCAGCCGCGTCCGGGGGCTGATCCGGTCGTCGTGGCACATGTACCCGGTCGGCCTGCTGTTCGGGCTGGGCCTGGAGACGGCCAGCGAGGTGACGCTGCTCGCACTGTCGGCCGGCGCGGCGTCGCAGGGCGGGCTGCCGACGCTGGCCGTGCTCACGCTGCCGCTGCTGTTCGCCGCCGGGATGACGGCCTGCGACACCGCGGACAGCCTGCTCATGTCGCGGGCCTACTCGTGGGCCTACCGCAGCCCCGCGCGCCGGCTCTACTACAACGCCGCCACGACCGGGATGACCGTGCTGGTGGCCGCGTTCATCGCGACCGTGTACCTGGCCGCCCTGGTCGCCGACGCGACCGGTATGGGTGGGCCGCTCGCGGCGTACGCCTCGCTCGCCGACCACTTCGAGGTCCTCGGGTACGTCATCGTGGCGCTGTTCGTCGCCACGTGGGCGCTCGCCGCGCTGGTGTGGCGGGTGTCCGGACTCGGGCGGAGGTACGCCGAGTGAGGGCCGTCCACCCCATCGAGGCCCGGTCGTACGAGATCCTCCGCGCGCGGGTGGACACCTCGGGCCTGCCACCGCTGACGCGCGCCGTGACGGAACGGGTGATCCACGCCAGTGCGGATGTCGGCTACCTCGGCGACCTGGTGATGTCCGCGGAGGAGCACCTGCGCGCCGCCGCGGCCGCGCTGCGCGGCGGGGCGCCGGTCGTCACCGACGTGGAGATGGTGGCCGCGGGCGTGACCGCAGTTGCCCCGGTCTGCCGGGTGCGGGAGGCCGCGGCGGGCGGCGGCCTGACCCGCAGCGCCGCCGGGATCCGGCTGGCGTACGCGGAGGTCGGGCCGGGGGCGGTCTGGGCCGTCGGCAACGCCCCCACGGCGCTGGAGGAGATCCTGCGCCTGGACGTGCGTCCCGTGCTGGTCGTGGGGCTGCCCGTCGGCTTCGTCGGGGCCGCCGAGTCGAAGCAGGCCCTGCGCGAGTCGGGGCTGCCCGCCGTCAGCAACCGCAGCGAGAAGGGCGGATCGGCCGTCGCCGCGGCCGCCGTCAACGCACTGCTCTATTGGGAGGGGTCATGAACGAGGCGACCGCGCACGGGGGCCCTGCGGTGCTCCTCGTCGGTCATGGGACGAAGGACGCCGCGGGGGTGCGCGACTTCCACCGGCTGGTGGAGATCGTGGCCGGACGGGCGGGCGTCCCGGTGGCCGGAGGGTTCATCGAACTGTCCCGCCCGCCGCTGCGCGAGGCGGTCGCGTCACTGGTGGCGTCCGGGCACAGCCGGCTCGGCGTGGTGCCGCTCGTGCTGGTCGCCGCCGGGCACGCCAAGGGCGACATCCCGGCCGCGCTGCAGCGGGAGGTCTCCCGGCATCCGCGCCTCGGGTACGCCTACGGCCGCCCGCTCGGCCCGCACCCCGCGCTGCTCGACCTGCTGGAGGACCGGCTCGACGCCGTCCTCGACCCCTCCGAGCGGTCCGGCACCACGGTGGTCCTGGTCGGCCGCGGCTCCACCGACCCCGACGCGAACGCCGAGCACGTCAAGGTGGCCCGGCTGCTGTGGGAGGGCCGGGGCCTGGCGGGCGTGGAGCCCGCGTTCATCAGCCTCGCCTCCCCGTCCGTGCCCGCCGCGCTCGAACGGGCCCGGCTGCTGGGCGCCCGCAGGATCGTCGTGCTGCCGTACTTCCTGTTCAACGGCGTGCTCCCGGCCCGTACGGCCGAGCAGGCGCTGGCGTGGGCGGCCGGCCGTCCCGAGGTGGACGTCCGCTGCGCCGACGTGATCGGGCCCGCCCCGGCACTGGCCGACCTGGCCCTGGAGCGGTACCGCGAGGCGCTGCGCGGCGACATCCGGATGAACTGCGACACCTGCGTCTACCGCGTCTCCCTCCCCGGGCACGAGCACCGGGTGGGCGCGCCCCAGCACCCGCACGACCATCCCGACGACCCGGCGCACGTCCACGCCCACGTCTGATCCCCGTACGGCCCCTTGACCTGAACCTTGGTTGAAGTTGGAGGGTGGACGGGACATCCCAGGAGTACGAGGAGTGACCTGTGCACGCTGTGCGGCAGTACGCGTTCGGCCCGGCGGAGAACCTGCGCTGGGAGGAGGTGCCGGACCCCGAGCCCGGCGCCGGGCAGGTGCGGATCGCCGTCCAGGCGTCGGGCGTGCACCTGATCGACACGGTGATCCGTGCGGGGGTGGCCCGCGGGCCGATCCCGCTTCCCGACCTGCCGATGACCCCGGGCAGGGAGGTGGCCGGCGTCGTCGACGCGGTCGGCCACGGCGTGGACCCGGAGTGGCTGGGCCGGCGGGTGGTCGCGCACCTCGGCCTGGCGAGCGGCGGCTACGCCGAGCGGGCGCTCGCCGACGTGACCGCCCTGCACCGGCTGCCGGACCACCTGGACGAGACGGTCGCGGTGGCGATGACCGGCACCGGCCGCATGACGATGGGCATCCTCACCGTCGCCCCCATCGAGCCGGACGACGTCGTGCTGGTGACCGCCGCGGCCGGGGGGATCGGCACGCTCCTCGTGCAGGCGGCCGGGAACGCGGGCGCCCGGGTGGTCGGCGTGGCGGGCGGCCCGGCCAAGGTGGAGCGCGTGCTGGCGAACGGCGCCGGCGCGGCGGTCGACTACACGGTCCCCGGCTGGCCGGACGAGGTGCGCCGCGCGCTGGACGGGCGTGAGATCACGGCCGCCTACGACGGCGTCGGCGGGGAGGCCGGCCGGGCCGCGCTCGACCTGCTCGGGGCGGGCGGACGGCTGACCCTGTTCGGGTTCTCGTCGGGCGAGCCCACCCGGTTCGCCTCCGATGACCTGTTCGCGCGCGGCCTCACCGTGTCCGTCGCCCTCGGGCCGCGGATCCTGCGGCTCCCCGGAGGCCTTCGCGCGCTCGAGGAGCGGGCCCTCGCCGAGGCGGCGGCCGGGCGGCTCGTCCCGGCCGTGCAGACGTTCCCGCTCAAGGACGCCGCCTCCGCGCACGCCGCCCTGGAGTCCCGGGCCACGATCGGCAAGGTCGTCCTGGTCCCGTAACGCCCGGCCCGCGGCTGAGTCAGCGGCGGGCGGTGAGGACGACCTCGGCGCGGACGCCGACCTCGTCGCGGAGCCTCAACGCGCCGAAGAACGCCGAGTAAGGCGTGATCCCCCACTCCGACTGGACGACGGTCGCCGAGGCCACGGCGCGATCGCCCGCCAGCGAGCCGGTGACCGTGACCGGCCGCGTCACGTCCATGATCGTCAGGTCTCCCTCGACGCGGAACGCCCCGGGCCCGCCCTCGACACGAGTGGAGCGGAACGTGATGAGCGGATGGCGGCCGGCCCGGAGGATCCTGTCGCGGACGGTTCGCTCGATCTCGGCCCGGTCGCCCGCCGTCAGCGGCTTCACCCCGCCCGTCCCCTCGCGGACCTCGAACGACCCGGCCTCGGCCTCGACCCTGACCGAGGAGGCGGCCGGGTCGGCGGGGTCGACGACGGCCTCGCCGCTCCAGCGGGTGACCTCGATGAGCAGGTCGTGCCCGGCCTTCGCGCCGAAGCCCGAGCGCGCGGTGGTCACCAGGAGCCGGCCGGTCTCCGGCCCCAGCGCGTACGCTCCGGCGGCAACGCCCACGCCTCCACCCTAACCTCACGGCCGCGGGCCGTCCTTGCCCCCGCCGCCGGCCCGGTGGGATCGTGGCGGATCGGCCGACCGACGGAAGGGGATCACCGCCATGACCGACCCGGTGACGTACGCACTGGTTCCGATCGGGTTCGTCCGTTCCGGCCTGACGACGCGGGCCGAGGCCCCGCGGCAGGGACGCGAGGGGGCGCCGGAGGCGTGGCTCGAGATCGACCCGGCGTACGAGGAGGCGCTGGACGGCCTGCGCCCGGGGGCGGAGGTGCTCCTGCTCACCTGGCTGCACCAGGGCGCGCGCGACGTCCTCAAGGTCCGGCCGCGCGACGACCCGGGCAACCCGCTGACGGGGGTGTTCGCGACCCGCTCCCCGGACCGGCCCAACCCGGTCGGCCTGCACCGGGTCACCGTGCTCGACGTCGCGGCCGGCAAGGGCCTGCTGGTGCGGCCCCTCGAGGCCGTCGACGGCACGCCCGTCGTCGACATCAAGCCGGTGCTCGACTCCGCCGAGGGGTGACGACGGCCCGCGGGCCGGTCAGAGCCGGAGGAACGCGAGGTCGACGGCGTCGGCCATCGCCCGCGCTCCCGCGTCGTTGGGGTGCAGGTGGTCGCCGCTGTCGAGGTCGGGGCGGATGGCGTCCGGCTGGTCGGGGTCCTGCACAGCGTGCGCGACGTCCAGCACGGCGTCGAAGACACCGCTGGTGCGGATCCAGTCGTTGACGACCCGCCGGGTGGCCCGGCCCTCCGGCGTGTCCACGCCGGGATAGATCGTCCCCGCGTACGGGCCCATCGTCGCGCCGACGATCACCAGTCCGGCCTCGTGGGCCCGCCGGGCCAGTTCGGTGAACCCCGCGGTGAGGACGTCGGCCCCCGGCGGCCGCTCCCCGGCGAGGCCGGGCAGCCCGAGGTCGTTCAGCCCGAAGTGGGTGAGGACGTGGGTGACCCCCGGCACGGCCAGGACGTCCCGGTCGAACCGCCCGAGCGCGCGCTCCCCCACCTCGTCGGTCAGCAGGCGGTTGCCGCCGAGTCCCTGGTTCACGACCCAGCCCCGCGGCAGCCGCGCGTTCAGCAGGTTCGTGAAGCGGCGGTTGGCGCCGTGCGTGGTGCCGGTGCCCTCGAACCAGGAGTCGCCGAACGCGACGGCCACGTGAGTGCCCTCGGGCGCGAGCACGTCCACCCCGGACACGAAGAACCGGGAGTCCACCTCCTCGGCGTCCGGGAGGACGGACCGCGACACCGCGTCGCCCTCCACGACGTAGCCGGTCTCCAGCGGCGTGTGGGAGAACGTGGCCGGGCCGGTCTCCCCGGGCAGGTACAGGCTCACGGCGAGGTCCGTCCCCGCCTCGACGGCCAGCGCGACGAGGTCGCTCACGACCTCGCCGTACGCGGGGACGGTCACCTCGGCCGCCCCGCCGAACGTCAGCGGGGCGTCGGTCTCCGGCAGGATCTCGCCGCCCGCCTTCCGCACGGCGACGCGGGCGGCGGCGACCACGAGCGGCCGGTCGCCGTACCGGTTGGTGAGCAGCACGCGCAGCGCCTCTCCCCCGCCGTCGAGGTGGAGGATCTGGCGGAGCGTCTGGTCGCGGAACCCGCGGGACGGCTTGAGCACGATGGTCTCGTGCGGGCTGAGGACGGCGGAGCGGAAGGCGGCGGTCCAGGAGGGCGTCATGGCCGTCATGAACATCACCGCGGATGTTGATGTTCCCGGCGTACGGTACAAAGCCCGCACGCAGCCGTAAGACGCGGCCCGCGCCCCTCGTCTACCGTCGGGATCACCCGAACGGAGGGCGGAGCACGATGGATCACGACGACGCGGCCCTGTCTCTGGCGCCGGTGGTGCCCTGCTCGGATCTCGGCACGGCGGTCGCGGCATGGTCGGCCCTGCTGGGCACGGCGCCCACGTTCGTGGACGGCGGCCGGTGGGCCCAGTTCGACCTCGGGTCGGGGCGGCTGGCGCTGTCCGGCGACGACCGCGCCACGGCGGCCCCGTCCGTGATGGTCAAGGTGCCGGACGTGCCGCGGGCCCGGGAGCGGGCCGTCGCGCTCGGGCTCGACGTGGGCGAGGTCGAGGAGGGGCCGCACGAGCGCCGCTGCGCCGTCCGCGGACCCGACGGCTGGGACGTGGTCTTCTACGCCCCCGCGTGACCCGGATCGCCCGCCGGGAGACGCCGTACGGCTCCCGCCCCGGAGGACGGGAGCCGCAGGGTCCGGGGCGTCAGCAGTAGCCGAGCATGGTGGTCAGGGTGGACTTCTCGGCGCTCTGCAGGGTGAGGTTGTAGTACCACTTCACCTGGATCCAGGCCCGGGCGTACGTGCACCAGAACGAGGTCAGGGACGGCTTCCAGGTCGTCGGGTCCTGGTCGCCCTTGGCCTGGTTGACGTTGTCGGTCACGGCCCACAGTTCGGGGCCGCCGAGGTCGTTGGCGTACGCCTGCCGCTGGGCGGTCGTCCACGCCCACGCGCCGGACCGCCAGGCCTCGGCCAGCGGGACCATGTGGTCGATGTCGACGTCGGCGGCGCTGGTCCAGGTGGCGCCGTCATACGGGCTGTACCACCGGCCGGAGGTGGCGGCGCAGGAGGAGTCGGTCACGACGCCGGTCCCGTCCCGCTTGAGCACGGTCTCCCGGGTGTTGCACGTGCCGGAGATCGTGATCCAGTGCGGGAACAGGTCCCGGTTGTAGGTGGACTGGTGGGACTCCGCGGCCACGGTGAGCGAGGCCAGCCGGGACGCCGCGGTGCTCGCGGAGGGGATGTTGGGCGGGGTGGCGGAGGCCGGTCCGGTGGTGAGGGAGAGGGTGACGGTCAGGGCCGCGACGGCGGCGACCAGGCCGGCGAAGGCTCGCTTCACGAGCGTCTCCTTCTGCCTGCTCCTCCGGCCAGGTGGGGGGACTGGACGCGAACGGAGAAGTCAGACAGCTCGGAGAGTTGCTAAATCTGACAAGCGCTGAAATATCACCCTGTGATCATCAGATTTGACCGGATTTGTCGGATATAGACCGTAACTTAGCGACAAATCGCACCTAGCTGCCGATACCCCCGAGGGGGCGTGGAGAGCCGCCGGTTCCCCCTGCCGTACGGGATGTGAAGATCTCGTGAACCCCCGGCGATCCCGGATTTCCGCGCGTCCGGAACCCCGGCCGGGGGCGACCGTCTCCCCGCCCACCCGGGCGGGAGATCCACCAGGAAACCGGACATACTGGCCGTATGGACCGCGCAGCCGGCCTGGGCGAGTTCCTGCGCTCACGGCGTGCCCGCATCCGCCCGCACGAGCTGGGAGAGGCGGCCTCTCCCGGTCGGCGGCGGGTGCCCGGGCTGCGGCGGGAGGAGCTGGCGCGGCTCGCGGGCGTCAGCGTCGACTACTACACCCGGCTGGAGCAGGGCCGCGGCGGCAATGTCTCGCCGGAGGTCCTCGACGCGATCGCCCGGGCGCTGCGACTCGACCAGACCGAGCGGGCCCACCTGTACGACCTCGCGGCCGTCACCCACGACCGTCCCCGCCATCCGGCGGACGGCCCCCAGCGGGTCGGCGCGGAGACGTACCAGCTGCTGCACGCCCTCGACCGGGCCGAGGTCCCGGCGGTGGTGATGGGCCGGCGCCAGGACGTGCTGGCCGCGAACCTGATGCACCGCGCGCTCGTGAACGACTTCGAGAGCCTGCCGCCGCGCGAGCGGAACATGGGCAGGTTCCTCTTCCTCGATCCGCGGACCAGGGAGCTGTACCCGGACTGGGAGACCGTCGCGGGCGACGTCGCCGCCCTGCTCCGCTTCGATCTCGGCCGCCATCCCCGCGACCCGCTGCTGCGCGCGCTGATCGACGAGCTGTCCGCGGCGAGCGAGGACTTCCGGCGGCTGTGGGCCGACCACAGGGTCCACGAACAGGTCCACGGGACCAAGCACATCCGCCACCCGGTCGCCGGCGAGCTGACGGTCACCTTCCAGGCCCTGGCGCTGCCCGCCGAGAACGATCAGTGGCTGTTCGCCTACACCGCCGCTCCCGGCTCCCCCGACGCCGAGGCTCTGGCCGTCGTCGCCGACACCTTTCACCGATCTCCCTCGCCGCCCTTTACGTCGTAGATCAATAGCCTCGGGCGCGGCCGCTGAGGAGGTACCCGATCGGGCCGACGGGCTGGACGAGCGCGGGACGGGTCATCGCCCGTCCGCCGGGTGCGGGACCACGGCGACCGGGCAGTGGGCGCGGTGCAGCACGCCGTGGCTCACCGAGCCGAGCAGCGCGCCGCCGAAGTCGCCGAGCCCCCTCGTCCCGACCACCACCAGGTCCGCGACCAGCGACGCCTCGGCCAGGGCCGGGATCGGGTGGCCGCACACGGCCGACTCGACCAGGGGCACGTCGGGGTGCTTCTCCCGCCAGGGCGCGAGCCGCATGCGGGCGGCCCGGGTCTCGTTGTCGACGACGTCGTTCATCGCGCCGCCGTAGCCCACGCCGTACGGGGAGAACATGGGCATCTGCCACGCGTAGACGGCGTGGACGCGGGCGCGCCGGACCCGGGCCTCGTCGAAGGCGAACTGCAGCGCGGCCTCGGAGTGGGAGGAGCCGTCGAAACCGACCACGACCTCGTGGTACTCGTCCCGCGGCCGCCGGCGCACGACGACGACCGGGTTCCTGGAGTGGCCCGCGAGGCCGAGCCCGACAGAGCCGAGGATCAGCCCGGCGAAGCCGCCCCTGCCCCTGCTGCCGAGGACCAGCGCGTCGGCCGACTCCGACTCGCGCCTCAGCCGCTCGACGACCGAGCCGGTCAGCACCTCGGCCGTCACGGACACGCCGGGCGCCCGCTCCCACACGCGGTCGGCCGCGGCGTTCAGCACGCTCTCGCCGTGGTCCTCGTACGGCGTGTCCGGGCCGTGCCCGTGGAACGGGCGCTCGTGCGCCACCGGCTCCCGCACGTGCACGATCCGCAGGGCGGCCCTCCGGCGGAGGGCGTCGTCCGCCGCCCAGTCCAGAGCGGCGGTCGCGGGTTCGGAGCCGTCGACGGCGGCGACGATCAGTCCGGCCATGGTTGTCCTCCTCCTGCTCTCGCCCCCATCGAAGCGCCTGCGGAGGCCGCCCGCAGCGGACGAAGGTCCCGAACGGGAGGGACTTCCGCCCGCTCCGATCTTCAGCGCGACGAGGCGCCGGGAGCGCGGTCAGCCGAAGGCGACCCGGCCGAGCCGGCCGTACGTCTGCTGAAGCCGTTCGAACGGCAGGTGCGGGACGGTCGCCTCGTGGAACTCGGGCAGCGTGAGCACGAGCTCCTCGCCGTCGAGCCGCAGCCCGGCGGGGCCGACCTCGTCGTTCACCTCGCGTGGTCCGCCGTTGTAGAAGCGGCCGGTGCCGTACTGGATCCGGACGGCGCGCACGCCCGGCCTCGCGTCGGCGATGACGGCCCCCATCGGGACGCCGTCGTCGGTGGGGTCGAGCGAGGTGTGCGCGTTCCCCGCGACGACCAGCGTGCGCGCGGCGAGCCCCAGGACCCGGTGGGCCATGGCCGAGTCCCGGGCCGACCAGTCGTCCCCCGCGCGCACCGCGCCGTCGAACAGGGTCACGGTCAGCGGGTCGTCCGCGTGGAGGACGGCGAAGTGGCCCGCGGTGACCCGGCCGTCGCCGAACCACCACAGCGGATGGTCGACGGGCAGGCCGCGCCGCAGGAACCCGGCCAGCTCCTCGCTCCACTCCAGCGCGATGGCGTCGACCTCCAGCAGGCGGGTGAGCGCCCGGATCACCAGCGGGTTCTCCCGGACGCCGTGGATCTCGCCGACCAGCAGCAGTCCCGACTCCGCGAGAGACCGCCGGGCGGCGGCGAGCGCGGCGGGCTCGGCCTGCAGATCGAGGTCCTCGACCTCGAACTCGGCGATCGCACGCACCAGATCGTCCATGGTCTCCACGGAGGGCATCCTCCCGATTATGTTCGGGCAGCCGAACCGGTCAAGTCGGGACGGGCCGTCGCACGGGACGGCCAAGCCGCCGCAACCGCGGGCCGCCGTGCCCCCCCGCCGCCCTCCCGCCGCGCGCTCGTCGCCGTACGGGGCGGCGACCTCGGAGAACGTCGCTCCGGCCCACAGGAGAGGCCCTGGCGCGAAGACGACATGGCGGAAGTCCATGGGACGGGCGGCCGTTCCCGGGCATCCTCTAATCAGAGACCCGACGACAGGGCGGGAGGCGGACCATGCCGCGCGACGCACGCCCGCGGGCCGCGGCCGCCGTGGCCGCGCTCGCCCTCGCGACGACCCTCGCGACAGCCGGGTGCGGCGCGGGCGCTCCGGAGGCCGCCTCCTCGGGCGGTACTGCCGCTCCCCCGGTCACCGGGTCCCCTGCCACGCCCACCCCGGCCGCGCAGGCCACGCCCACGCCGGGGACCACCGGTCCCGCGTCCTCGTCCGGCGGGCCGTACCTGGTGGCCGGGCGCTACCAGCCGCTGTGGCCGTTCGGCGACCAGGCGGAGGCCCGCGCCTGGCAGGAGGCCTACCGGTCCGGCGGCCACCAGCCGTGGCACCTGGACGCCGACCGCACGGCCCTCGCGTTCACGCAGGGCTACCTGGGGTTCGGCGGCGTCGACACCGTGGTCCACCGGACCGTCGCCGGGGCCCACGCCCGGATCGCCGTCGGCTTCCGGCCCGAGGAGGGCGGCGGGATCTCCACGGCCGCGGTGATCCACCTCGTCCGGTACGGCTCCGGCGGCGACGCGCCGTGGGAGGTCGTGGGGACCGACGACACGACCTTCTCTCTCACGACTCCGGCGTACGGCGCCGTGGTCGTCTCGCCGATGCGGGCCGGTGGCCGGATCAGCGGTGTGGACGAGAGCATCCGGGTCCAGGTCAGGGCGCCCGGGTCGGACCGGCCCCTCGGCGAGCACTGCTGCGTCCCGGCCGGGGGGACGGACCGTCCCTGGACGGCCACCGTGGCGTTCCGGGCCGTCCCCGGCCGGACCCTGACCGTCGTCGCCGCGACCGGCGGGCACGTGGCCGCGGTCGAGCGGTTCGCGGTCACCGGCGTCCGGTCGGCGTGAGCGACCGGCCTCCCGGCCGCCCGTCGCCGCCCGTCAGTGGCCCCGGCGGATCCACTCCTCCAGGTGGGGGCTCTCCGCGCCGACGGTCGTGTCCGCGCCGTGGCCGGTGTGCACGACCGTCTCGGGCGGCAGGACGAGCAGCCGGTCCCGGATCGACGCGACGATCAGGCCGAAGTCCGAGAACGACCGGCCGGTGGCGCCGGGGCCGCCCTGGAAGAGCGTGTCGCCGGTGAACACGGCGCCCAGTTCCGGGGCGTGGAAGCAGCACGCGCCGGGGGCGTGGCCCGGGGTGTGCAGCACCTCCAGCCGGGTCCCGGCGACCTCGATCACCTGCCCGTCGGCCAGGGGGCCGTCCGGGTCCCGGTCGGGATGGGTGAGCCGCCACACGGGCAGGTCGTCCGGGTGGAGCAGGACGGGCGCGCCGGTGGCGTCGGCCAGAGCCGGGGCGACCCTTACGTGGTCGTCGTGGGCGTGGGTGGCGAGAACGGCGAGCACCCGCCGGTCCCCCACCAGCTTGAGGATCGCCTCCACGTCGTGGGGGGCGTCGAAGACGACGCACTCAGTGTCGTCGCCGACGACCCAGACGTTGTTGTCGACGTCGAACGTCTGGCCGTCCAGGCTGAACGTGCCGGACGTGACGGCGTGGCCGACCTGCGGGCTCATCGTGCGATCACCACCGAGCGGAACATGCAGACGATTATGCCCGCGCGTCCGCCGCGGGCGATCAGGGGGGCGCGACGGCGGCCCGGTACGCGGCGGCGATGCCGTCGGCGGCGGCGAGCAGCGGGTCGGCCAGGCGGCGCAGCTCCCGCACCCGCCGGGAGGGCAGCACGACGCCGACCGCGGCCACCGGCCGGCCGTCCACCAGGACGGGCGCGCCGGCCGAGCAGGAGCCGAGCGTCATCTCCTCGTGGGCGGTGGCGTACCCCCGGAGACGCACCTGGGCCAGGTCCCTGGCCAGGCGGCCGGGCTCGACGATCGTGTGCGGGGTCGGCCGCTCCAGCGGGCGGGACAGGTACGACGTCACGAACCACGCCGGCTCGTGAGCGAGCAGGGCCTTCCCGGCGGCCGTGGGATGCATGGGCAGGCGGCCGCCCCGCGGCACGATCGGGACGTCCCGGGTGCCGTACACGCTGTCGACGTACCGCACCTCGATGCCGTCGCGGACGGCGAGGTGGACGTTCTCGCCCGTGCCGGCGAACAGGTCCTGCAGCCAGGGGCGGGCGATCTCCTGGAGGGGGTCGGGGGCGAGCCGGCCCAGCTCCCAGATCAGCCGCCCCACGCGGTAGCGCCCGTCGTCGCCGCGGCGCACGGCCCGCCACGACTCCAGCTCCGCCACCAGCCGGTGAACGGTGCTCAGCGCCATGCCGCTGCGCCCGGCGATCTCCGTCAGCGTCAGGCGGGGGTGCGCCGCGTCGAACGCGCCGAGGATGGCCAGGACGCGGGAGGTCACCGAGCGTCCCGGGTCGCGGGCCCCTCCGGACATGGCCGCCCCTCCCCCGATTCGGCCGTTTCTTCCACCCAGTGGAAGCCCCAGCCTACGCCTCGCCATCCGCCCTCCGGATGCTCCTGTGCGAACGGGGAGGACGGTGGCCGCCTGCCTAGGTGTGACCGGGCCACGACGGCCGCCGGGAGCACGTCCTACCGTGAGGACATGGAGGGTGGAAGCCCACTCGGCGACTTCCTGAGGGCCCGCCGGCGGAGCACGAGCCTCGACGACGTGGGGCTGGCCCAGGTCGGGCCGCGACGCCGCACGCCGGGACTGCGCCGCGAGGAGGTGGCGATGCTGGCCGGGATCAGCATCGACTACTACACCCGGCTTGAGCAGGGCAGGGAGCGCAACCCGTCGGACCAGGTGATCACCGCGCTGGTGCGGGTCTTCCGGCTCGGCCCCGAGGCGGCCGAGCACCTGCAACAGCTGGCCCGGCAGCCCGCGTACCGGCCCAGAGGCGTCGGGGAGCACGACACGGTGCACCCCAACGTGCTGCGGATCATGCACGGCTGGGACATCGCCCCCTCGTTCGTCGTGAACCGGCGGCTGGACGTGCTGGCCAGGAACCGGGTGGCCGACGCCCTGTACGAGGGGCTGGAGCACCGGGACAACCTGCTGCGGCTGGCCCTGCTCAACCCGGCCGCCCAGGGCTTCTACCTCGACTGGGAGCTGGACACCACCTCGAAGATCGCCCACCTGAGGGCGACGGCCGGGCGGAACTGCGACGACCCCTTCCTGCTGGAGCTGGTGGAGGAGCTGTCGGAGAAGAGCGAGTTCTTCCGCCACATGTGGGCCCAGTACGACGTGCGGGCCAGGACGCGGGCGCCGGTGCGCCTCCACCATCCGGAGGTCGGCGACGTGGTCACGACCATGGAGGTGCTGAGCATCGACGGCTCTCCCGGGCAGAAGCTCGTGGTCTTCCAGGCCGACGCGGGCAGCGCGTCGGAGCGGGCGCTGTCGGTCCTCGCCGGGCGGCCGCCCCCCGCCGCCCGTGCCGCCCAGGCGGCGGCCACCCCGGTCGCGGAACGCGAGGACGCGGCGGCCACCCCGGCCGCCGGCCCGGAGCGCGAGGACGCGGCGGCGCCGGAGAAGCAGCGCTGCGCCCCCGTCAGCCGCCGAGGCCCGACAGGAGCGCCGTGAGCGTCGCGCCGAGAGGCGCGTCGAGGGCCACCAGGGCGTGCGCGTCTCCCCGGGTCGCGCCCCGGTTGACGATCGCCACGGGGATCGCCCGCTCCGCCGCGTGCCGGACGAACCGGTACCCGGACATCACGGTCAGCGACGACCCCAGGACGAGCAGCGTGCCCGCCCGCTCGGTCAGCGCGTAGCAGGCCCGCACGCGGGACGGCGGCACGTTCTCCCCGAAGAAGATCACGTCCGGCTTGAGCAGGCCGCCGCAGCCGAGACAGTCGACGACGCGGAAGTCCCTCACCTGCTCGTCGGTGAGCACGACGTCGCCGTCCGGGTTGATCTCGCCTGCCTCGGCGTCCCACCGGGGGTTGGCCGAGCGGAGGCGCTCCTCCAGCAGATACCGCGACGTGCGCTCGCCGCACGACAGGCAGACGACGCGGTCGAGACCGCCGTGCAGCTCGATCACCTCGCGGGCGCCGGCCGCCTGGTGCAGCCCGTCCACGTTCTGCGTGATGATCCCCGCCAGCAGGCCCCTGTCCTGCAGCTCCGCCACCGCGTGGTGGCCCGCGTTCGGGGCGGCGCGGGCGATCTGCCGCCAGCCCAGGTGGCTGCGCGCCCAGTAGCGCCGTCTGGCGGACTCGCTGCGGACGAACGTCTGATAGGTCATCGGGTCGGCCCGCCGCGCGCGGCCGGTCTCCCCCCGGTAGTCCGGGATGCCGGACTCGGTCGACAGGCCCGCCCCGCTGAGGACCACCACGTCGCCGTCGGACACGAGGTCCGCCAGCATCCCGAACCCGTCGCCGCCGGCCGCCTCCACCGGCGGCGCGCCGCCGGGCCCTCCGTACACCGCCCGAATCACTCCTCCATGGTGCCCGACGACGGAAGTGCTCCGCTTCGCACCCGGGGGCCCGTTCGCGAGGATTCACCAGGCAGGTAGGTTCGAGCGGTGAGCGATCTGGACATCCGACCGCAGGTGACGAGCTGTGGGGGCCGGGCCGGCGTGGCCGCGACCCCCGTGCGGGAGCTGCTCCCGGGCCGCGAGGTGCCGCTCGGGAACGACACCGTGGTGCGCCGCCTGCTGCCCACGCTGGGCCGCCGCATGGTCGGCGCGTGGTGCTTCCTCGACCACTACGGCCCCGACAACATCGCCGAGCAGCCGGGCATGCAGGTGCCGCCCCACCCGCACATGGGCCTGCAGACCGTGAGCTGGCTGCTGGACGGCGAAGTCCTGCACCGCGACAGCCTGGGCAGCGCGCAGACCCTCCGGCCGGGCCGGCTCGGGCTGATGACCGCCGGCCGGGCGATCGCGCACTCGGAGGAGTCGCCCGCCGAGCACGCGCCGATCCTGCACGGCGCACAGCTGTGGGTCGCCCTGCCGGACGCCGCGCGCGGGGTCGCGCCGCGGTGGGAGTACCACGACGCCCTCCCGGTGCTGGAGGACGGCGGCCTGCGGGCGACCGTGATCATGGGCGAGATGGCCGGCGCCGCGTCGCCGGGCACCGCGTACACGCCGCTCGTCGGGGCCGACCTCGCCCTGTCCGGCGACGCGCGGCTGCCCCTGGAGCCCGACTTCGAGTACGCCGTGCTCACCGCCTCCGGCGTCGCCTTCGTCGACGGGGTGGAGGTGCCGCCCGGCTCTCTGATCTACCTGGGCTGTGGCCGGTCCGAGCTGGCCCTGCGGGCCGCGGTCCCGAGCCGTCTGCTGCTGCTCGGCGGCGAGCCGTTCGAGGAGCGGATCGTGATGTGGTGGAACTTCATCGGCCGCAGCGGCGAGGAGATCGCCGCGGCCAGGGAGGACTGGATGACGGGCGACCGCTTCGGCGCGGTCCACGGCTACCGCGGCGCCCGCATCCCGGCCCCGGCCCTGCCCCCCTCGCCGCTCAAGCCCCGCGGCCGGGAGCGCTGACAGTGACACAAGGTTGTCCGAAAAGATCTATTTCGGGTGTCATGATGAGGTCATGCTGGAGGCGGCGGGGCTGACCCCCGTGGAGGAGGACCTTTACCGCGCCCTGGTCTCGTCGGTGGAGGCCGGCGTCGCCGAGCTCGGCGCGCGGCTCGGCCTGCCTGCCGGGCAGGTCGAGGAGGCGCTGCGCTCGATGGGCGACCGGGGGCTGACGCGGATGACCGGGCCCGGGCGCTTCGCGCCGGCCGACCCAGAGGTCGCGCTGGGCGCGGCGCTGCTCCACCGGCGGCAGTCGCTCGACTGGGCCCGCCGGGCGGTGGACCAGCTGGCGGAGCAGTACCGCGGCAACGTCCGCCGCCGCAACGCGCACGCCCTCGTCGAGCTGGTGCCCGACCGGTCCGCGATCCGCGAGCAGCTCCGCCACATCCAGGACAACGCCCGCGACGAGGTCGTCGCCTTCTGCCGGGTCGCGCCCGTCGTGATGAACGCGGAGGAGAACGACGCGGAGCTCGCCGCGCTGGGCCGCGGCGTGCCGTACCGGGTGATCTACGAACGGGCCCTGCTGGAGGAGCCCGGGATGCAGGCGAACGTGGCGTTCGGGGTGAAGCTCGGGGAGCAGGCCCGCGCCGTGCCGGTGCTGCCGGTGCGGATGATGCTGGTCGACCGGGAGGTCGGCCTGCTCACCCTGGTCCAGCAGGCCGAGGCCTCGGAGCCGACCGCGGCCCTGATCCGCGGCAGCACGCTGCTCGACGCGCTGCTCGCCCTGTTCGAGTCGTACTGGGAGCGGGCGACGCCGCTGCGGATCCTCGACGACGGCGCACTGTCGATGGAGTCCGTCTCCTGCCCGCTCGGCTCCGACGATCTCTACCTCCTGTCCCTCCTGGTGGCGGGGGTGCCGGACAAGTCGATCGCGAGCCAGCTCGGGATCAGCCAGCGGACCGTGCAGCGCCGCGTCTCCCACCTCATGGCCGAGGCGGGCGCGCACACCCGGATGCAGCTCGCCTGGCACGCCGCCCGCGAACGGTGGCTGTGAGGAGGCTGTGCGGGGCCGGGAGGTCCCGGCCCCGCACACCTCACCCGGTGCTCACCCCAGCTCGTACGCCCGGACGACGGTCTGGCGCACCTGGTCGCCCGCCGTGTCGGACGCCGTGACCCGCAGGGACGCCTGCCACCCGGCACGGGCACCGGCCGGGCCGGCCACGGCGGTGTACCTGCCGCCGCCCGCGGACCGCACGGGCAGGCGCGTCCAGGTCGCCCCGTCGTCGTACGACAGCTCGGCCGTGAGGTCCTTCACGGTGAGGCCGGGGGCCGGGCTGCGGACGGCGAACCCGAGCGTGACCGGCGCGCCCTTCGGGACACGCCCGTACAGGTCAGCCGGGACGTCGTAGTCGACCTGCAGCAGGGGCAGCGGCTCCGGCCGGGTGGTGTGGGCGGACCGGAAGGTCCACGCCGTGTCGGTGGCGACGGCGTGCGTCCACTCCTCCGACGACCGCTTCACCGACAGCTCCAGCCGGTACTCCGCGTTCTCCGGCACGGCGGGGAACGCGCCCCGGGCCTCGTCGCGCTCCTCCACCTGTGTGCCGTCCCGGTAGAGCCGGGCCGCCGTCGTGTCGGCCTCGTCTCCCGTACGGGCGTAGCCGTAGTGGCCGGCGGAGTCGGTGAACTCCGGCACGTCGACCGTCAGCGTGTCGCCGTTCCGGGTGGGGACGAGCCCCGGCACGCCCGCCGGGACGGCCGGCCGCACGACCGGGCCGAACCAGCGCTCCCCGGCGACCTTCCCGCCGGTGTAGCTCCGCGGGGGCTCGGTCAGCCCCGGCCGGAGGCCGGACATCTCCTCCCACGAGTACAGGTGCTTGACCACGTGCTGCCACTGCGTGTCGCCTGCCGTGACGTACTCGGCGCGCTCCAGGGGCGTGCGGACCACCCGCTGGATCTCCATCTGGTTGTCGAGGGAGTAGTCCTGCCACGGGCGCCAGCCGAACCGCTGCTCCTTGGCCCAGCCGAACCCGCCGGACTCCTGGTAGGCCGTGTCGATCCGGGTCGTGTTCGCGTCGGTCACCGCGTACACGACGTGGTCGGGGACGCGGCCGCTCGACACCTGCATCACGTCGTACAGGTACTGCTGGGCCGGGGGGCCGGACAGCTCGATCACGGCGTGCCCGCCGCGCGCCTCCCGCACGAGCCGCTGCCCCACGTCGTTGGCGACGACGACGGCCGGCAGCGGGTAGCGGTCGCCGACGGGCGACCACGCCTGCCAGGCGGGGAAGTCCGGCTCGCCCACCACGATCACGGCGGCCGCGCCCGCGGCCCCGGCGGCCGCGATCCGGTCCTCCCAGTAGCCCCGGTCCGGCGGCGCCACGACGACCGCGCGGCCGCGCGCCTTGACGCGGGCCAGCTCCTCCGGCGTGCCGGAGCCCGCGTAGACCAGCGGCCAGCGGTGGGCGTCCGTCACCTCGGGCGACCGGTTGAGAGGGAGCACCGGCAGGGACTCCGTCGAGCCCGTCAGCCGGGCGGACACCTGGGGCGAGCCGAGCTGCCAGCGGGAGGCGAACTCGAACGTCCCCTCGGAGACCGGCTTCGTCGGGGTGACCGCCAGCCGGTCGACCGACGGGAAGTCCATGGCGCCCTGGCCGATCCTGCGGTTCCCGGACGTCCGGTAGGTGAAGTAGGTGAACACGCCCGTCTGGACCACCGGCTTCGGCGTCGTGATCGTGACGGGGACCGCCGTGCGGGCGTCGAGCACCACGTCCATGTCGCCGGTCACCTTGAGCTCCGGCATCACGACGAGGCTGTCGACGGGATGCGGGCCGGAGCTGGGGTCGAAGATCGCCTGGGTCATGTACGTCCCCTCGGGCACCTCGACCGTCGTGCCGGCCTGCTCGTCGAGGATGTACGTGAAGACGTCGTCGAGGGACGAGGCGCCGAACATCGTGACGACGCCGACGCGTGAGGGCTTGCCGTCCCGGTCGACCGCCGTGAAGTGGACCTTGTGGACCGGCCCCCGCTTGCTCAGCCCGAGGGTGGTGTGCAGCGTGGTCGCGCCGTCGTCGGAGACCGCCGTGACGTAGCCGCCGTACCGCCCGTCGGGCAGCGCGCCGAGGTCGGCGCGCACCGCGACCTGGGCCGTGGCGCCCGGCTGCACGGTGACCTCCGGTGAGCCGAGCGTGAGCGCGCCGGCGGGCGCGGGGGCGCCGCCCGGCTCGGCGAGGGCGGCCGTGAGTGTCAGCCGGACCGGCGCCCGGCCCGCGTTGGCGTACGTCACGGTGCCGTCGACGACGGCCGGGCCGCCGGCCTCGTGCGCGCCCAGGTCGAGCGCGCCGGTCGCGGTGACCTCCTGCCGTACGGCACGGGCCACGTCGAGCCGGCCGCCGCCCTGCTCGTAGACGGTCGGCCCCTCGATGGTCTTCGCGGCGTCGACCAGGGCGTCCTTGATCCGTCCCGCCGTCCAGTCGG
Source organism: Microbispora corallina (assembly GCF_016863035.1). GTDB lineage: Bacteria > Actinomycetota > Actinomycetes > Streptosporangiales > Streptosporangiaceae > Microbispora > Microbispora corallina. Next base: position 127,976 of record NZ_BOOC01000011.1, on the reverse strand, counting down.
GATGCCGCTGCTTCACGATGGCCGCCGCCCCGGCGACGTGGGGGGTCGCCATCGACGTGCCGGACAGGGCGGTGTAGTGGTCGTCCACCGGGCTGCCGAGCGACGTCCCCGCGGCGCGGGCGGCGACGATGTCCACTCCGGGCGCGGTGATGTCGGGCTTGAGCCCGCCGTCGAGCCGCGGGCCGCGGCTGGAGAACGAGGCGAGCCGGTCCTCACGGTCCACGGCCCCGACGGTCAGCGCGGCGGTCGCGGTCCCCGGGGAGCCCACGGTGTAGTCGGCGTCGCCGTCGTTGCCCGCCGCGACGACGAACAGGGTGCCCGTCTGCTCGGTGAGCGTGTCGACGGCCACGCTGAGCGGGTCGGTGCCGTCCGTCGGCCCCCCGCCGAGGCTCATGTTGACCACGGCGGCCCCGGAGGACGCGGCCCACTCCATGCCCTCGATGACCTGCGACTCCGTGCCGTACCCCTCGTCGCTCAGCACCTTGCCGACGAGCAGCTTCGCGCCGGGCGCCACGCCCGTGAGCCTGCCGCCGGAGGCGGTCCCGAGCCCGGCGATGATGGAGGCGACGTGCGTGCCGTGCCCGAAGCCGTCCTGGACCGACGGGTCGGCGGTGAAGTTGCGGGTGCCGGCGATCTTCGCGGCCAGGTCGGGGTGGCCGAGGTCGACGCCGGTGTCCAGCACGGCCACCTCGACGCCGGTGCCGTCGAACCCGGCCTTCCACGCCTCCGGCGCGCCGACCTGCGGCACGCTGTGGTCCAGCGAGGCCCGGACCCTGCCGTCGAGCCAGATCTTCCGCACGCCCTGTCGCAGGGAGCCTCCGGCCGTCCTCGCGGAGGGCTCCACGCTCTGCCAGAAGTCCGCCAGTCTGCTCTTGTCGGCCGCCACCGCCTCGCCGTGGACGCTGCCGAGCTCCGTCCCGTCTCCCAGGCCGGGCAGCGCCGACGTCCGCGCCCCCTGGTCGCGGACCAGCACGAGCGGCAGCGTCTTCGACCGCTCGTCGTCGTAGCCCTGGTCGATCAGCTCGCCGACCTCGAACAGGCGCGGGTCGAGCACGTGCTCAGCCAGGTACGGCACCATGTCGGCGGGCGTGATCCGCAGGACGCCGTCGACCTCCTGGTAGTAGAAGCGGGTGCCCTCCCTGCCCGCGCCCGGCCTCACCTCGGCCGTGTGCCGGCCGCCGGGAAGCTGCTCGACCGTCACCACGTCGCCGGTGATCAGCGTGACGTGGTGCACCGCGTCGGGGGGAGGCGCCGCCGCGGCGGCGGCGGAGGACTGGGCCGGTGAGACGAACACCGGCAGTGCGGCCGTGGCCGCCAACAGAAGCGCGCGCCAGCGCATGGGTAGGAGCCCTTTCGTGATCAGAATTGCCGATCACGAGAGTGGGGCCCGCGGACCCGCCACCGCCATGCCCAGGACCTGCCGAAACCACGACATGTCGCCAAAACGACAGGGCGGTCGGGTCACCCGGGAAGGGGGGACGCGAGGCGCTGCTGTTCCTCTTCGACGATCTGGCGGGCGATGGCGTGCTCGGACACGTCGATCGCATCGGGGGTCGACTCGGCGACGTCGCTGCGGCGGGCGTACGCGTCGAACAGGCCGGTCTTGCGGCGGAGGATGGCGAGCAGGCGCTCGTCGACGCTGTCGGCCGCGAGCAGGCGGTGCACCTGGACCTTGCGGACCTGGCCCATCCGGTGCACACGGGCGGCGGCCTGGGTCTCCAGGGTGGGCTTGACCTGGGGCTCGCAGAGGACCACGACGGACGCGGCCTGCAGGTTGAGGCCGGTCCCCCCGGACTGGATCTGGGCGAGCAGCACGGCGTGGCCGGGGACCGCCGCGAACGCGTCCACCACCTCCTGGCGTGCCTCGGCCGGCACGTCGCCGGTGATCGGGCCGTGCGCCCGGGGCCCGAGCGCCTCGCCCACGGCGGCCAGGACGTCGCGGAAGAAGGAGAAGACGACGACCTTGAGGCCGTTGCCCTCGGCCTCCTCGACGATCTCGACGAGCCGCTGGAGCTTGGCCGACTCCTTCGGACGGGCGTAGGCGGCCCGGCGCATGGCCATGAAGTTGCCCGCCTCGACGGCCTCCCGGTAGGCGGCCCGGTCGCCCGGGCTCAGCTCCTCCCACTCGTCCGCCTGGACGAGGTCGGGCAGCTCGGCGAGCACGTCCTCCTGGTTGCGGCGCAGGTAGACCGGCGCGACGGCTCGACCGCGGGCGGTCGTGGACATGACCAGCCGGATCACTCTTTAAGCGTTTCGGAGCCCCGGCATCCATGCGCCCGGGTACGCCATGGATACGTACCTCGTGAGATCCCGCACGCTCAGCTTCCTGCCCCGGCCTCCGGCGGGTGGCCGGCGCGGGCGGCGCGGAGGCGGAGATAGCGCTGCTCAGGGAGGTTGAGCGTGCGCCGCGCGGCCAGCTCGTAATGCGCGCGCGCCGCCTCGTGGTCGCCCGCGAGGTCGAGCAGGTGAGCCCGTACGGCGTGCAGGCGATGATGGTCGGCGAGCGCGGGATCCGCCTCGGCGGCGGCCAGATGCCGGAGCCCGGCCCGTGGCCCGTACACCATGGCGACGGCGACGACGCGGTTCAGCGTCACCATCGGCCCCGGCGCGACGGCGTCGAGCAGGCCGTACAGCGTGAGGATCTGCGGCCAGTCGGTGTCCTCGGCCCGAGGAGCCTCGTCGTGCACCGCCGCGATGGCGGCCTGCAGTTGGTAAGGCCCCACCGGGCCGCGGGGCAGAGTACGGCTGATCAGCGCGACGCCCTCGGCGACGGCGGCGGCGTCCCACCGGCTCCGGTCCTGGTCGGCGAGCGGGACCAGCGCGCCGTCCGGGCCGACCCGCGCGGGGCGACGGGCGTCGGTGAGCAGCATGAGCGCCAGCAGCCCCGCCACCTCGCCGTCCCGGGCCAGCAGGGCGTGGAGCTGCCGGGTGAGGCGGACGGCCTCGGCGGTGAGCTCGACGCGGTGCAGCGCCGAGCCCGAGCTGGCCGTGTACCCCTCGTTGAAGATGAGGTACAGCACTTCGGTGACCGCCGCCATCCGGGTGGAGCGCTCGTCCGGCGGAGGCATCCGGAACGTCGCGCCGCTTGCCCGGATCGTCTGCTTGGCGCGGCTGATCCGCTGCGCCGCAGTCGCGGGAGGCACCAGGAGGGCGCGGGCGATCTCGGCGGTGCTCAGCCCGCCGACGGCCCGCAGCGTCAGCGCCACCTGGGACGCCGGGGTGAGCGACGGATGGCAGCACAACATGAGCAGGGTCAGCGTGTCGTCGGAGGCGGGCGCGGGGTCGGGCTCCGGCGGGGCCAGCAGGGCGGCGGTCTCCTCGCGGCGGCGCCGGGCCGTTTCGTTGCGCCACAACTCGGTCCACCGGCGCGCGGCGACCTTGACCAGCCAGCCCGGCGGGTTGGCCGGCACCCCCTCGGCGGGCCACTGGACGGCCGCCGCCAGCAGCGCCTCCTGGACGGCGTCCTCGCACGTGCCGAAGTCGCCGTACCGCCGCACGAGCACGCCGAGCACCGCAGGCGCCAGGGTTCGCAGCAGCTCCTCGACCCGGGCCGGCTCGCAGGTCTGACGGGCGCCGCTCACACGTCGAGGACGGCGTGCAGGTCCATGACCGGGCGGACCTCGATCTCGCCGTAAGGGGCCAGGCGCGCCGCGTGGGCGAGCGCGCGGTCCATGCTGTCGCAGTCGACCAGATAGAAGCCCGCCAGATGCTCCTTGACCTCGGCGAACGGCCCGTCGCCCGCGACCGTGCGGCCGTCGCGCACCATGACGTGCCTGGTCATCGACGGGTCGGCCAGCGCCTCGGTGACGATCAGCTCGCCGGACGCGGCCAGGTCGCCGGTGAGGGCCAGGTGACGGCGGCCGACCTCCACCTTCTGGGCCTCGGTCAGCGCGTCCCAGGCGGCGGGGTTGCTGTGGATGAGGATCACGTACTTCATCGGCGCCTCTCGTCGTCCGGAGCGGATCGCCCCCACCACCATGTCGAAACCGGCGCCCCGGTTTCTACACCCCTTCGCGAAAACCTCGCCGAACCCGGGCTCCTCGCCAGGAACTCACCACCGGACCCGAGAAGGGACGCCTTTCATGACCGCGGAGACTTCGAAGACCCCGGAAAGCCCGAAGACCACGCAGAGATCGGACGCCGGGCCGCCGCTCGCCGCGCCGGATCGCCGGCGGTGGCGGGCACTGGCCGTGCTGGGCCTCGTCCAGTTCATGCTCGTCCTCGACCTGACGATCGTGAACGTCGCCCTGCCGCGCATCCAGCATGACCTCGGCTTCTCCGGACCGGGCCTGGCCTGGGTGGTCAACGGGTACGCGCTCATGGCGGGCGGCCTGCTGCTGCTCGGCGGGCGGCTGGCCGACATCTACGGCAGGCGGCGGCTGTTCCAGGCCGGGGTGGCGGTCTTCGCGCTCGCATCGGCCGTGTCGGGGGCGGCGGCCGGCGCGGGGATGCTGGTGACGGGACGCTTCGCGCAGGGCGTCGGGGAGGCGCTGGCCGCGCCCGCCGCGCTCGGCCTGATCGCCCTGCTCTTCACCGAACCCGGCGAACGGGCGAAGGCCCTCGGCATCTGGGGCGGGCTCACCGGCCTCGGCGGGATCGCGGGGACGATCATCTCCGGGGTGCTGACCGACCTGGCATCCTGGCGCTGGATCTTCTTCATCAACCTGCCGGTCGCGTTGGTCGTCCTGGCCCTCGTGCCGCGCCTGGTGACCGAGAGCCGGACGGCCCGCGACCACCGCCGCCTCGACCTCACCGGGGCGGTCACCGCCACGACCGGCCTGGTGGCGATCGTGTCGGGCCTGCAGCAGGCCGCCACCCATCCGTGGGGCTCGTGGCAGGTGCTGGCGCCGCTGCTCGGCGGGCTCGCCCTGCTCGCGGCCACGGTCCTGGTCGAGGCGCGCTCGGTCGCGCCGCTGATCCCGCGCCGGTTCTTCGCCGACCGCACCCGGGTGACGGCCAACATCCTCAGCCTGCTCAACACGGCCGCGTTCTTCACGTTCGTCTTCCTGCTCACCTTGTACGAGCAGCAGGTGCTGGGGTACTCGCCGCTGCGGGGCGGCCTGTCGTATGTGCCGTTCGGGCTGGCCATCGGCGCGGGCATCGCCTTCGGCAGCGCCCTGCTGCCGCGCGCCGGGGTGCGTGCGCTCCTGGTCACCAGCTTCGCCGGCCTCGCCGCAGGACTCCTCATGACCCTCCGCCTCGACCCGGACGGCTCGTATGTGGGCGGGGTCCTGCCCTGCATGCTCGTGGTCGGCCTGTTCACCGGGGTGACGTTCCCGGCGCTTCTGGACGCCGCGCTGCACGGCGTCACCGGCGAGGACTCCAGCGTGGCCTCGGCGGTGCAGAACACCATGCAACAGGTGGGCGGCGCGATCGGCCTCGCCTGCCTGGCCACCCTGGCCTTCCGCCACACCGGACCCACCCCGTCCGGCGCGACTGCCGTCGACGGCTACCATTCGGCCTTCCAGGTGGCCGCCGCCGTCCTCGTCGTGGGCGCCACCGTAGCCCTGACGCTCTCCCCCCGAAAGCGAACGCCGTAAGGGCGCCGCCCGCACCCGGGGCCTGCGCCGCCGGCGCACGAGCACCTCGTCCGTCTCGTCGACGGCGGCCTGGTCGACGAGCTTGACACCGCACTCGCCCGCCAGGCCAGGCTCGGGGGCGGCGGCCGCCACATCGCCGAACAGCCTCTCGCGTACGGCCACGCCGCCGCCGAGGCTATCTGGGTCCTGCGCAACACCCTCGTCGGGTGGGTCCGCGTCCTGGAGGCCGGCGTACGCCCGACCGGCCCGGACCTGCCGTACGTCGTGCGTGCAACGGCTCGTGCGAGCTGATCCGGGCGCGCGCCCTACCGGACGACACCCTGCCCGGCATGGCGCCTGGCTCGCCCGCCGGGTCGAGACCCTCCGGCACATGCCCGAGGGCTCCGAGGCCGTCGACGAGCTCACCGTGGCCATGGCAAACGCCGAGGCCGTCGTCTTCCCCTCCGGCGACGCCCTGTACGTCGGGCCATGCGCCGGCGAGGTCGACGGCGCGGTGTGCGGGGCCGACGTGTACGCGCCGGAGGGCGCGGCCTGTTGCCGGAGGGCGCGGCCTGTTCTACCTGCCGAGCCTGCGGGTCCGCCTACCGCGTGCACCAGCGCCGCCAGTGGCTCCTCGATGAGGCCGAGGAGGTCCTCGGCACGGCCACGGAGATCGCCCCAAGCCGTCCGCGTTCGCGCGGTGCGGCGGCCCGGGCATGTCCGGCCGAACGGATCGCGCGAGCCTTCCACGAGGCCTATGAGAGCCTCGCCCCGCACTTCGGCTACCAGACGCGCGAGGAGTCCGCGGTGCCGTGAGAGCAGGTCCCCGATCGGAACAAGGCGCTGATGATCGCGGTCACCGAGGTCCTGCACGCCAACGGCACGATCAAGGTCACCTAGACCGGCGGATCGGGAGCTGAGCACCGGTCGGGCTGATGATCTCCGTCACCTCGGTCACCCGGATCCGCGTGCCCGCCGGCACCGTCCGGACGACCTCGCCGCGACGCACGAGCCGGAAAACACCGGTCTCCTGGTCCTTGACGACCTCGTCGGCGTTCACCTGCTCGGTCTTGCCGGGCGTCAATTGGAAATAGTAAGTAGGCATTTCTGACCTTTTCCTGAGTTCGCTTCCCTCCCATTATCACGGTAAACGGCGGCGAATCCTAACGGCGTATCAAATACGCGATTCACAAATTTGAGGAGAAATCGATGCCGCTGCCCAGCGGCGGCACCTGGCCGCCGAAGAACCTCGCCCCGATCTACGACCAGTTCAACGTCTGGTCGACCTGGCACGAAGGCGACCCGGATGCCCTGGCCGGCCTGTACGGCGACGGACCGGACCTACCCGATCAACCGGCCCTCGACCTACCGGGGCGGCGTCGTTGGCACCCTCGCCCGTTTCTTCTGGGGAGCGCCGACCCCGCGCGGCGAGAAGCGCACGAAGCTCCATGTCCCCCTGCCTGCCGACCTCGCAACCACCGGCGCCGACCTGCTCTACAGCGAACCCCCGTCGATCACCGTCGAGGACCACGACACCGGCACTCGGTCTCGGCCTACCAGGCGGGCATCACGAAGATCCCGACCGACACCGAGGACCCCGAGGGCGACAAAGCCGCCAGAAGCAGCGCGCTGGAGCGGAAGATCCGCGCGACGAAGGAGCAGCGGGAGGGCGCGCTCACCCCCGAGGCGAAGAAGGCCGCGAACACCAAGGTGGGCGCCGCACAGGCCGAGCTCCGCGCGCACCTCGCCGCGAACCCAAAGCTCAGAGGTTGCCATACCGCGAGCAGATCGGCGGCGGGAACGTCCCGAGGACCGGCGGACCGTCCGGCGGGCCGGTTGGCGACCTGGAGCCTCCGGCGCAGCCGACCCTGGACGGCGGGCCCGCTGCCCGGGCCGCGGCCGAGGCTGCTCCGGAGCCGCCCGCGGCGCGGCCGCGCGCGGTGCCCGGGGAGACCGCGATCGACGACGCGAAGCCCGCGCGGCGTGAGGACGCGGCCGCGCAGCAGCGGGCGGCCGAGGCCGCGGCCCAAGCTCGCCGCGAGGCCCAGCGGCCACGGATCGGCGACCTCATCCCCGCCGACGGCCCCAAGGTGTCCGCCGAGGAGCGGAGCCGCGTGAAGGACGAGTTCTTCAAGGTGATCGCCGGCAAGTATGCCGGGCTGACGGTCAAGCCCGACGCCATCGCGATCAACCGGTCGAACGAGCAGGACTGGGTGATCGTCAGCGGGGAGATCAGGAACAGCGCCGGCGAAGAGGTCGGCTTCTTCTAGCGGGTCTTCTACCGGGACCACGACAGCAGTCTGTTCGTCGAGCACTCCCTCCTGACGCTCGGCGAAGAGGTCCGCGGGCAGGGCTTCGCGTCCGGGTTCAACGCCTACCTGGAGCGCTGGTATAGGCAGTCAGGCCTCACCCGGATCCAGGTGCACGCCGACATCGACGTCGGCGGCTACACCTGGGCAAGGCGCGGATTCGACTGGGCGGACGAGGACACCGCCGACAAGATGTTCGAGGCCTTCGAGAAGTACCTCGACAAACACCCAGACGACCCGGCCGCGGACAAGGGCCGGGATATTCTGCGTTAGTGGCGCGAGGAGCCGTTCGGAACCCGCGGGTACCCCACGCCCTACCAGCTGAGCCAGGTCGGCCGCACCGAGGGAGCTGACCTGTGGCTCGGCAAGCGGTTCATGCTGGGTTCGGACTGGTATGGAGTGAAATGGCTCCGGTGAAAGCGACAAGGCCGTCGGCCGAGCGCATCGCTCTCCTCGCCGCGCTCGCTGACGTGCACGCCGAGTGGGAACGCGAGCACCTGGCCGAGGCCGAATTCCACCCCGAGGGCCGCAAGGCGGGCTCGGACTATCAGCAGCACTACCTGGACGTGAACCCGCCCGTCGAAGCCGAGGACGAGTTCCACCGGCGCGCCCGGCAGGCCATGGGGCTGTCGCCGGACGACTGATCAGCCAGCGCCTACCGGCACCACGCCTTGACCAGCGACACGATTTGCCGGGCCTGGGCCGTGGACGGACACTGTGGCGTCGCCCCCGGTGAACCTGACCTGCGCGTTGTGCACGATCATGCTGTTCGGCTTGCCTTCGAGGATGTCCGTGCAGGTCGACTGACCGCGGCGCACCACCCGGTCCTCGTTCACGACGAGTCCCTGATCGATCACGCCGAGGGCCGCGAGGTAGGCGGCCCGCTTCGTCCCGGTCAAGTCGGGCACGTCCGGCACCGCGAGCTCCGTGTTCTTCGGCTGCTGGGCGGCGCTCGTCGCGGCCGGCGCCGGCTTCCCAGATGAGTCGCCCAACGCCTGGAGGATCGCGCCGCCCAACGCGAGCACGCCGAGGACCACGATGACCCACGTCTTCGGCCCGCGCCTCTACTGCGGCTGGTGCCCGCCCGACCGGTATGCCTGTGACGGGGGGCCGTACGGCTGCTGCTGCGGCGGCTGGTGATACGGCCTGACGTGCTGTGGCTGGTGGTGCCCGGATGGCTGCTGCATGATCCGGACGGTAGATGCCGAACCGCGGATTTGTCCGGCGAACCGTTCCAATTGGGCCCCGGAGGATTTCCCGCGACCTGCCGGCCGCGGGACATCCGGGTGGTCAGGGGTTGAGCGTCTCCTGAGAGACGTACGGCTCGACCCGTTCCGTGGCGTTGCGAGGCCACCCCTGGCAGAGCCGGGGACAGAACGGACCACTGAACCTGAAGACGCGCTCGACCGTCTGGTTCGGGACCTCGACGAACACCTTGACCTGATCCGCGCCACAGCGCGGGCATTGTGCACTCATGCCGCGCAGGGTACGCACTCGAACGGCTAACGTCGCGGGCTCTCCGACCTGCGGTTTCACGCTCTTCGCTCGCCAGGGGCGAGCGATTCACCGGCTCGGCCTGGCGCCGAGCTCCACCCCGCGAGTCCCCTGGAGGGTCCGCATGACCGTGCCCACCCCGCCCGCGCCGGCACCCGCCGCTACGCCGCCGGCGGCACCTCCCGTCGCCGCCTCCTGCCGTCCCGCCCCTCCAGCCGCCAGCCCAGGCGCCCGTCCCGCAGCCGCCCACCTGGACACCGCCACAGCCGCAGAATCCGGCCAGCGACGATGAGGACCTGACCCGGCTCCCGCAGAAGTGGCAGAAGCACATCCGGGACCTGCGCGACGAGTCCGCGAAGTACAGGACGTCGGCCCGTGCGGAGACCGTGCTCCGGCACGCATACACCGCGGCGGCCGCGCACGGCGTCAACCCCGACGCGCTCCTCGGCTCGATGACGTTCGCCGAGCACGCGAAGAACCTCGACCCCAGCTCGGCCGACTTCTCGGCGCAGCTGGCCGAGGCCATCAAGGGCGCGCTCACCGCGAACCCGTGGATGGCTGCGCAGGCGGCCGCCCCGACGCCGCCGCCTGTCCCGGCCGCAGGCGGCGCGGACTTCCAGGGCGCCGGCGGCTCCGGCGCGACGTCCCTTGACCAGCAGATCGCCGAAGCCGAGAAGGCCGGCAACCACGCGCTCGCGATCAGCCTCAAGCGGCAGCGCAGCGCGCTCCCACCCCAGTAAGGAGACAGCCCCATGTCCGGAATCACCGCGATGGACACGACCTTCAACCTGCCCAACTAGACGGGCGATCACTCTTTCCTCATGATCAACCGCGATTTACGATGCTGCGGGTTGTTCACCCCAATTTCTGGTGTTTTGCGGCGTAGCAGCGGTCAGGAGAACCATGCGACAGCAGACGCAGACCGGTCCGGACGGGACGATCAGTCTCGAGGAGCTCCCGATGTCCAGGGACCGCACCCGGCCGTACGCCATGCTCAGAGAGGCAGGACCGGTCGTGCGGCTGAGGAACGGCGGCTACGTCGTCACGAGCCGGGAGGCCGCCGACCACGTGCTGCGCCACCCCGAGGTTTTCTCCTCGGAGCGGGCGTTCGCGACCCTCGGCAGCCCCGTCCCGCTGCTGCCGATCGCCTCCGACCCGCCGGCCCACACCCGCTACCGCCGGCTCCTGCAGCCGTTCTTCACCCCGCGCGCGGCTGCGCGGCTGGAGCGGTCGTCGCATGAGCAGGTGAACGGCCTCATCGACCGCATCGAGGGCCGGGACTCCTGTGAGGTCGTGGCCGAGCTGGCCCGGCCGTTCCCCGCCCAGGTGTTCCTGACCCTGTTCGGCCTGCCCGAGGAGGACCGCGACCGCCTTCTGCTGTGGAAGGACGCCATCGTCGGCGCCGCCGACCTGTCCGGGGCCGCCGCGCCGCCGCCCGAGGTGCAGGAGTCGGCCGCCCAGCTCTTCGCGTACACGGCCGCGCACGTGGCCGCCTGCCGGAACGGCACGGGCGGCGGCCTGCTCGCCGACCTGTTCGCGGCCGAGGGCGACGAGCCCCTCACCGACACCGAGGCACTCGGGATGTGCTTCCTGTTCATCATCGCGGGCATCGACAGCGTGACCTCGGCGCTCAGCCTGATGTTCGCCAAGCTCGCCGCCCGGCCCGACCTGCAGGCGCGGATCGCCGCCGACGAGTCGTTCATCCCCCTCGTGGTGGACGAGATGCTCCGCGTGGACCCCGCCAACTGCGTCCTCCCCCGCGTCGCGACCCAGGACGTCGAACTGTACGGCCACCTGATCCCGGCGGGCGCCAGCGTGGGGGTCGCCCTGGGCGCGGCCAACCGGGACCCGGCCGACCTCCGCGACCCGGACGCGTTCGACCCCGACCGCGCCTACAACCACCTCACCTTCGGCGGCGGCCCGCACCGCTGCGTCGGCGTCCACCTGGCCCGGACGGAGTTCGCCGTGGTCCTGCGCGAGTGGCACCGCCGCATCCCGTCGTACGGCCTGGCGCCCGGCTACGAGCCCGAGGTGGCCTGGCCGGCCGGCGTCATCGGGCTGGAGCGGGTCCCGCTCGTGTTCCCCGGCTGACAGCGGAGGTCGCCGGCAGCGCCCGGACCGGGCGTCACCCGGGACCGGTGAGCCAGGCGGCGAGGACGTCCACGCCGGCGCCCCCGGCGGGCAGCTCCGAGAGGCCCGCGCCGAGCGGGCGGGCGGCCAGCACCCGCCGGGCCGTCTCCGGCGACAGGCCGGCGTGGGCCAGACAGGACGCGGCCTGCCCCTCGGGAAGCGCGTTGAACCAGCGCAGCCCGGCCTCCCGCCGGGACGCGGGCTCCGGGACGCCGACGAGCCGGACACGGGAGATGCCGCCGTCCGGGTACGCGTCGACCCGGACGGCCGACACCGGGGCCGTCGGCTCGGGCAGCGTGAAGACGTGCCTGGTGTCGGGCTGGATCCGCAGCCGGCCCGTCAGCGGGAACCAGCCGTCCCCGTCGGCGCCGCCGGACGCCTGAGGCACGGAACCCACACCGGGCACGTGACCGTGCAGCTCGACCTCCGCGGTGGCGTTGTACTTGAAGTGGGCGGTGTCCACCACGATCTGCCGGAGGCGGCCGGTCGCGGCCAGCCGGACGACCGCGAAGTCGTGACCGGAGTCGCGGCGGCGGCTTGTCTCCCAGCCCTCCCCCATCGTCCGGGCCCGGCCGGGGCGGTTGAGCAGCTCCGCCGACGTGTAGAAGTCGTCGCTGCTGGCCACGACCAGGCCGCCGTGTTCCTGGCTCGCCAGGTCCACGGTCAGGCCGTCCCACTGGCGGGGGTCGGGCACCACCTCCCCGATGACCCGCAGGCGGGCGACGCCCCCGTCCGGGTGGATCGACAGGCGCACGTGGGTGAACCGCCGGGGGTCGGCGACCGGGAACACGTTGTGCGCGTCCCCGGTGAGCGGGCTCAGCGGCACGATCTCCACCCATTCGGCGTCCGGGCCCGTGAGGTCGCCCACGCCGGGGTGGCCCTCCATCCCGCAGGCCTCGATCCGGCAGCGCGGCGGGTAGTTGCCGGTGAAGAAGCTGGTGTCCACGTCGACGGACCTGACGACCCCGGGCGCGCCGAGCCGGACGACGGCCCAGTCGTGGCCGGGCTCGCCGCGCCGGCGCCGGGTCTCCCAGCCGTCCACGATCTCGCCGCGGTGGTCGTACCTGCCGGGGACGAAGTCCGCCGCCTGGGGGACCAAAAGGTTCTCCTTGAAACCGAACGACTCGTCGCTCGCGGCGACCACGCCTCCGCCCAGCCACCGTGAGGCCAGGTCCACCGCCGCGCTCATCGCGCCGCCGTGGTGAGGTACCGGGACAGGGGCCACGCGCGGATCTCCTTCGGTTCGGGCGGAGCGTAGGTGCAGACCTTGCTGGTCCGCAGGCCGAGGCCCACGACCGCCTCGGCCAGCCGGACTCCGGCGGCGACGCCGTCGACGACGGGCACGCCGAGCCGCGCGGTGATCGCCGCGTCGAGCCCGGCCATGCCGCCGCAGCCCAGGCAGATCACCTCCGCGTGGTCGTCCCGCACGGCCCGCTCCGCCTCGGCGACCACCGCCTCCGTCGCGGCGGCCGGGTCCCGGTCCACGTCCAGGGTGGACAGGCCGCAGGCGCGGACCGAGGCGCACCGGTCGGCGAGCCCGGCCAGCCGCAGCCGGTCCTCGATCGCGGCGACCGAGCGCCGCAACGTCGTGACGACCGAGTAGCTCCGCCCGATCATCTGCGCGACGTGGGCCGACGACTCGGCGATGTCCAGCACGGGCACGTCCACGATCTCCTGCACGCCCTCGCGCCCGTGCTCGCCGAACCCGGCCAGCACCACCGCGTCGTACGGCTCGTCGAAGGTGAGGACGAGGTCCATCACCGCGACGGCGGACAGGTGGCTCTCCATCGCGCAGTCGATCGCCTCCGGCCCGTACGCCGGCTGGACGGCGACGACCTCGGTCCCGGGGGAGGCGGCGCGCCGGGCCGTCTCCGCGATGGCGGCGGTCATCGACCGCGAGGTGTTGGGGTTGATCACGACGATCTTCATGGGGTGTCCTCCGGGCGGTGCGCCGTGGGGGTGAGCAGGCGGCCGCAGGGCCGGGAGGGATCCACGTCCCGCCCGCGCAGCCAGGTGCGCCGCACCACGCCGTGCAGGCGGCGGCCGGCGTACGGGGTGACGGGCTGGCGGTGGTGGAGCTCCTCGGGGCGGACCGTGAAGGTCTCCTCCGGGGCGAGCACGCACAGGTCGGCGTCGTACCCGGGGGCGATCGCGCCCTTGCCTGGGAGCCCCGCCAGGCGGGCGGGACGCGCGCTCATCCACTCGGCCAGCCGGGCGAGCGGGACGCCGCGCAGCCGGGCCTCTGTCCAGACGACGGGCAGCGCGAGCTGGAGCGAGGAGACGCCGCCCCAGGCCGTCCCGAAGTCCCCGGTGTCGCGGTGCTTGAGCCCGGCGGCGCACGGTGAGTGGTCGGAGACGACCAGGCCGAGCGTCCCGGCGGCGAGCGCGGCCCAGAGGGCCTCGCGGCCGGCCGCCTCGCGGATCGGCGGGCAGCAGGCGAACTCCGTGGCCCCGTCGGGGATCTCCTCGGCCGTCAGGGCCAGGTAGTGCGGGCAGGTCTCCGCGGTGACCCGCACCCCGTCGCGGCGGGCCGCCTCAATCAGCGGCAGCGTTCCCGGGGCGGACACGTGCACGACGTGGGCGCGCGCCCCAGTAAGCCGCGCGGCCTCGACGACGGTCGCCACGGCCGCCTCCTCCACCGCCGGCGGCCGGGACCGGAGGAAGCCGGAGTAGCGGCGCCCCGCGGCCGCCGGGCTCCGCCGCAGCTCGTCGGCGCTCTCGGCATGGACGAGCAGCGGCGCGTCGAACCGGCGCAGCTCGCGCATCACGGCGACGAGCCCGGCCGGCGAGACGGGCGGGAGATCGGGGGCGCCGGCGTCGGCCAGGAAGCACTTGAACCCCGCGACGCCCGCCCGGTGCAGGGCCGCCAGCTCCCCGAGGTTGCCCAGGTGGGCGCCGCCCCAGAAGCCGATGTCGACATGGCACCGCCCGCGGGCCGCGTCCCGCTTGGCCTCGAGGGCCGCGACGTCCGTCGTGGCCGGGACGCTGTCCACCGGCATGTCGACGAGCGTGGTGATCCCGCCCGCCGCCGCGGCCCTCGTCGCGCTGTCGAAGCCCTCCCAGTCGGCGTGCCCGGGCTCGTTCACGTGGACGTGCGGGTCGACCAGCCCCGGCAGCAGCACCTCGTCCTCGCCGGTTTCGGCGACCGCCCGCGCCGACCGGGCCGTGCCCTCGTCGTACGGGCCGACCGCGACGATCCGGCCGTCCCGGACGGACACGGCAGCGGGGGCCTCGGTGCCGCCCACCACCGCCCTGCGTGCCAGGACCACCAGGTCCGGGGGCGCCGCGTCGTCCACCGTCACCCCCGGGGGGCCGGCGCGACGCCGGGGGCGCCGGCGACCAGCCGGTCCAGTAGGCGCACGGCCTCGTCCACGTCCTCGGCCACGGGCGCGAGCCGCAGGTCGTCGGCCCCGACGACGAGGTCGGCGGCGAGAGCATCCCGCAGACGCCGCCACCGGGGACCCAGCAGCAGGAGCCGGGCCGCGCCGGGCTCGGTCTGAAGCGCGGACCAGACGACGGCGGCCTCCGCGAGCGTGCCGATCCCGCCCGGCAGCGCCACCACCGCGTCGGCGGCGAGCAGGTGGCGCAGCCGCTCGGAGTAGTCGGCGGCCCACAGCAGCTCCGTGCACCAGGGGCTCGGGTCGAGGCCCGCCCAGGCCGTCATCGGCAGCCCGACGACCGCGGCGCCGGCCTCCCGGGCTCCCCTGGCGGCGGCGCCCATCAGCCCGCCGTACCCGCCGGTCATCACCCGCCAGCCGCGGCCGCCGAGCGCGGCGCCCAGGGCGAGGGCCTCCCTCCACGCCGGGTCGGGCTCCTCCAGGCGGGCGGAGCCGACGACGGCCACCGTCGTCGCCCTGGGGCGCTCCGGACAGGCGTCACCCGGCGACGAGCTGGTAGCCACGGAGCCCCTTCTTGGTGGAGAGCGTGATGAGCGCGCCGCGCAGGACGCCCTCGGAGTACTCGCTGCCGGGGTTGATCGACCGGGAGCCGGCGATCACGGCTTCGCCGCGCGACTCGTGGATGTGCCCGTGCAGGCCGAGCAGCGGCCGGTACGTGGCCATAGCGTCGCGGACGGCGCTCGATCCCACGCCGGTGATGACCGGGCTGCCGGACCTCATGACCGGCCGGAACTCGTCGTCGAGCGCCATGGCCTGGTCGATCGGGGTGTCCTTCGGCGGCACGTGCAGGTTGAAGATCGCCTTGGACATGTCGGGGACCCTGGCCGCCTCGCGGGCGATGCGCTCGGCGAGCTGCTCCTCCGGCAGCTCGCGCGGCGAGTTCCAGGGCGTCGGGTTGGAGAAGCCCACCGAGATCATGGTGAAGCCGCCGGGCAGCTCCACGAGCCGTCCCTCGGGGTTGACGAGCATGTCGGACGAGCCGAGCACGTCGTCGACGAACAGCGGGTCGTCGTTGCCGGGCGCGAGCAGGCACATGATGCCGGTGCCGGCCAGGCGCTCCTCCGCCAGCGCCATCCACGCCGACAGCGTCTCGTGCATGTGCGTGCGGAACGTCTTGTCGACCAGCTCGGGGTGCTCCCGGAACTCGGCGATCTCGTCGGGGGTGGTGTCGTAGGCGTAGAACCCGGCGTCGGCGATCGTCTTGCGGAGCGCCGGCAGCTCCTCGGCGCCGACCTCCCTGTCCCGGCCGAACAGGTGGGAGGTGTACCGGCCGCCGGGGCCCTCGATGACGGGCACCAGCATCTTGCCGGTGATGTCCCCGCCCATGATGAGGACGTCGGCGCCGTAGAACTTCCCGGCGTTGACGAACTTGCGGAAGCAGCGGTCGGATCCATGGATGTCGGTGGCGAAGAAGATCTTCAAGTCACGGCCGCGCAGCACCGATCGGCCCTCCGATCTCGTCGGGTAGCTCGTACCAGGGGATGCGGCGGCCCACCGCGGCGCGGGCCCGCCACCTGAAGGACTTCGGCGCCGCGGCCAGGCGGTCGGCGATCGCGCCGGCCCGCGCCGTCGCGGTCTCCGCGTCCGGGGGCGCGAGCAGGTCCGCCGCGAGGGCGGGCAGCCGCGCCAGGTTGTCGGTGAACGTGGTGTACCAGCCCCAGTCGCCGCTGGTCACCTGGACGAGCCGGTCGGCGCTGACGTGGTCGCAGTCCCCGTCGGCGGGGACGTCCGGTGCCGCCACCTCGTGGGTGAGCAGGATCGTCAGCGCGTCCGTCAGGTCCTTGACGTTGACCTCCACCACCTGGAGCTTCGTGAGCAGCAGGTCGGCCGGGGACAGCGTCGCGGGATGCAGCCGGAGCCGGTCGGCCAGGTCGAGGCTGTGGCACATCTGGAAGCCGCCCACGAACACGTCGAGCTTGCGGTCGTTGGCCTCGTCGGTGAACAGCATGCGGCGGTCGCCGCGCATGTTGTTGAACCGGACGTTCGGCACGTAGCCGAGGTCGGCCAGGGCCGCCCGGAAGGCCTTGCCCTCCTTCGGGTGGACGACCAGGTCGATGTCGCCGTAGCCGCGCCGAAGGGGCTGCGGCACCTCCCGATGGCGGTGCCGGGCGACGGCGAGGCCGCCGATGAGCCGTACGGCGAGGCCGCGCTCGGTGAGACCGGCGAGGACGCGGCCCGCCTCGGCCTCGATGTCGGCCAGCGGCGTCGGGGCGCTCATGCCGGCTCTCCGATCACGACGCGGTGGATGGTCTCGTAGTGCTCCGTCCTGACCGCCTCGCTGGGGAAGTTGTAGCTCTTCTTGCCCAGCGCCTCCGCGAGGTGGAACCCGAGCAGGCTCAGCGGGAGCGCGGCGAGCAGCGGGGAGAACTCCTCGGGTAGGCCGGGAGCCAGCGGCAGGTGAAGGGCGGACGAGCCGGGGACGGCGTCGCTGACGACGACGGGGAGGGCCCCGACGAAGTCGATCTCACTGAGGATCTCCGCGGCCCGGTCGGCTCCCGCGCCCGATGGGGCGATCAGCACGACCGGCGTGCCGGCCGAGGTGACGAAGTACTCCTCGTGCGCCCATTCCTCGACGTTGGTGCTCACGCCGACGAGCTGCGGCCCCTCGAAGAGCTTGGCCGCGCCGAACTTGGCGGACGCCTCGTTGGGGCCGGCTCCGAGGAAGGCCGTCCACGCGTGCGTGGCGAGCACCCGGGCCGCCTTGTCCGCGGGGCCCGCGTTGGCCGCGAGCGTCCGCCGGGCGAGCGACGGCGCGCCGTCCAGCGCGGCGCGCGCCGCCGCGACGTCCCGCCCGCGGGCGCGGCCCCACCGAACGGCGAGGTCGGCCAGCGTGGCGACCATGCCGAGGTAGGTGCTGGTCCCGGGCGAGAAGCCCAGCGTCGGCACGTCCACCGGAAGCACCCTGTCGGCGGCCTCCGCGAGCGCCCCGCCGCGGTTGTTCGTCAGCGCGACGGCGAGGTGCCCGAACCTGCGGGCCTGGACGGCGGCCTCGGTCGTCCTGCCGACCTTCCCCGAGAACGACACGCACACCACGGCGCTCCGCTCCGGCAGGTAACGCACCTGGTAGCGGGCGAAGTCGAGGGCGTGGACGGCCCGCGCGGAGATCCCCGCGTGGCGCTGGAACGCCAGGGCCGTCGCCATCCCCGCGAAGTACGAGTCGCCGCAGCCGACCAGGAACAGGTGCTCGACGCCCTGCCCGGTCAGGGCGTCCGCCAGACCCGCCACCTCGCCGTCCGGGTCCGCGAGGTGGCGGGCGATCACATCGGGGATCATGGCGATCTCGCGGCGCATGACGTCGATGTCGTAGGGCGCCGGATCCTCCGCGCCGGGCGCGCCGTCCGCCGCCCCGGCGGTCCCGGCGGCCTCGAACCGGCGGAGGGCGGAGACCGGATCGAGCCCGGCCAGCGCCAGCGACCCGAACTCGGCGATCGCCCACGACGCCGTGGCCGCGCCCCGCCGCACCGCCTCCAGCAGGGGGAGGCCGGCGGCGAGCGCGGCGGCCGTCGCCCCGCAGAAGGTGTCGCCCGCGCCGGTGACGTCCGCCACGGCGGCGGGGACGGCGGGCACCTCGACCGGCGGCCCCTCCCCCGTGTCGACCAGCGCTCCCCCGGCCCCCCGTTTGACCACCACCGCGGGGACGCCGCGGCCGCGCAGCCACGAGGCGGCGCGCGCCGGGTCGTCGTAGCCGGCGAGCTCCGCGAGCTCCTCCCTGCTGGGCAGGAACACGTCCACGCGGGCGGCCAGGTCCAGCACCGCCTCCGTCTCGCCCGCCCAGTCCTCGTGGGTGTCCAGCGTGACGAGGGCGCCGGGAGCGCGCCCGCGGACGTGGTCCACGAGGGCGGCCGCCGCCGTCAGGGGCATCGCGGCGACGTGCACCACGGGCGGCGGGTCGTCCCCGAGCCACTCCCCCGGGATGTCCTCCGGCCGGACGGCCACCTCCAGCGACCGCTCCCGAGGCGTGCGGTAGATCCAGTGCCGGCGGCCGTCCTCCTCGTAGACCACCCAGTTGCGCACCGTCGGCCCGGGGACGGCGCGCACACCCGAGGTGTCCACCCCCAGGCGTTCCAGCTCGTCCAGGATGCCCGGCGGGAGGTCGTCCCCCCGCCGGGTGACGATCCCGGCCGCCGGGTTCCACAGCCTGGCCGCGAGCACGGCGTAGACGGCGTTGCCGCCGGGACTGCCCATTCTCACGGCTCCGTCGGACAGCACGACGTCGTCGATGGTGAGGTTGCCGATGACGAGCACTCGCCGCCTCCCGGCGGCACCGGTCGGACGCATGACAGCAGCTCCTTCGTGGATGGACGGACGCGCGGGCCGCGACCGGCTCACTCCGGCGGGATCTCGCGGTAGACCAGGCCGAGGTCGACGCCCCTGCTGCGGTTGACCAGCCGGGCGCCGACGTACCAGACGACCCCGCTCACGACCACGCCGAGCATGAACCACAGCGACAGACGGCGGGTGACCGCGAACATCGAGTTGATGGTGTCGTTGGCGACGAAGGTGATCATCAGGGCGCCGAGCGCGACGACGCCGCCCGCGCCGGCCAGCGCGACGACCGGGACGCCGAACAGCCGCCGTCCGCCCGCGGACTCCCAGACGTCGCGAAGCCGGTACGGGAAGACCACGCCCGCCAGGGCGACCACGATGAACGCGAGGATCTGCGCCAGCAGGGCGCCGAGCAGGCTCGCGTCCGACCAGTTGACCAGCGCGACCAGGGCGATCTCCCCGGTGACCACGCACAGCGCGATGGCCTTGACCGGCGTGTGGAACCGCTCGCTGACGTCGCCCAGCTTCTGCGGGACCGTGCGGTCGAGGGACCAGGCGAGCATGTACCGGGTGGACTGCATGATCGACAGCGGGGTGCCCATCACGGCCCAGATCACGAAGCCCACGCCGATCAGGAGCAGCAGGAACACGTTGTGCGTCAGCAGCGCCGCCAGGAAGTTGAACCCGGGCGGCAGTCCCGCGGGCAGGCCGAGCTTGTCAGGGGCGGACCCCGCCAGGTATCCCAGGCTGCCGAGCCAGTCGGCGCTGACGTGGCTCGTCAGCACGACGGTGAGCAGCGCGAGCGCGAGCCCGTTGATCAGTACGCCGCCGACCATGGCCCGGTACTGCGTCTTCGACGCCCGCTTGATCTCGCCGCCGATCTGCGCCGAGCCCTGGGCGTACCCGACGACGAAGAACACCCACGGCAGCATCAGCAGGGTGTCGGTCAGGCTGAATCCGGCGCCGTTGCCGGTGTACCCCGCCTGCTGTGCGGCGGGGATGATCTGGTCGAAGGTCAGCCCGTGGTTCCTGGCGGCGAAGTCGTCCCAGCCGCCGGTGATGTTCCCTCCGGCGAACAGCAGCAGCAGGAAGGACACCAGCAGGCTGACGCCCGCGATCGCGAACAGGACCTTCTGCCAGCGCCAGTACCGCTGGCCGCCCAGCACGATGAGGACCCCGAAGCCGACCGTGATGACGGTGCCGAGCCCCAGCACCCACCACTGGGTGGTGACGCCGAGGAGGTCGTGCCGCCCGAGCAGGGCGTTGCTCATGTCCAGCCAGACCTGCTGGCCGGTGACCGACGTCAGGGTGGCCAGCGCGGCGGGGACCGCGAACGTCAGCGCGAAGTAGGCGTTGAAGCCGATCCAGAAGAAGATCATCCACAGGCCCTGGCTCCACGAGAGCAGGAAGCCGAGAACCGGGTGCAGGGTGCGGCTGACGAACACGTAGTCGCCGCCGGAGCGCGGCATCGCGGCCGAGAACTCCGCGTACACGCGGAGCAGGGTGAACGCCATCAGCAGGGTGCCGACGACGACGGCGAGCAGCATGTTCCCGCCGGAGAACGCCGTCTGCGCCTGGAGGAAGAGGAAGACACCGCCGACGGCGACGTTCATCCCGAACGTGTTCATGACGAAGGCGTCGAAGAACGACACCTCGCGGATGAGCCCGGTGGCGTTCCGGACGAAGACGCCTGCGTGACGGTCGGAGGGGGAGGCGGGCAGGTGACTCGGTGCGGCCACGGCGATGGCCCCTCTCTGCGGAGCGGGTGGAGCTAGGGAGTAGTGCCGTCGGGGGGTGTCGTGGGGGCGGGCCGGAAGCCCACTCCGTGCCGGGGGTGACTTTCGATCTCGAATCGGAACCGGTCGGCCTGGTAGAGCACCTGGGAGAACTCCACCGGCGTCCCGTTCTGGTCGAGGGTGACCGCCTCCACGCGGAGCAGTGCCTCGCCGACGGGCACCTGGAGGTGGCCGGCGTGCTCGGGGAGCGCGCGCACGACCTCGATGACGTTGCGGGCCGAGGTCATCACGGTGCCGTACCGCCGCTCGAGGAGCCCGTAGAGCGAACCCTCGAGGTCGGCCTCGGCCAGGCCGGGGAACAGGGCGGCCGGCAGGGAGGCCGACAGCAGCACGACCGGCTCGCCCGACAGGTAGGCGACCCGCCGCAGCCGGAACAGCTCGGCGCCCTCCGCCACGCCCAGCGCGGCGCTGAGGCGCTCGTCGGCGGGGACCGTCTCCGCGGACAGCACCCGCATGGCGACGGGCAGCCCGGTCGCGCTCAGCGTCGCCGTGAAGCTGGACAGCAACTGGATCTCGGCGCCGACCTTCGTCTCCCTGACGTAGGTCCCGCGGCCCCTGGTCCTGGTGACGTACCCGTCCTTGGCGAGCGCCAGGATGGCCTGCCGCACCGGCGCCAGGCTCACCCCGAGCCGGGACGCGTACTCCTTCTCCTGCAGGAGCTTCTCGCCCGGCGCCAACCGGCCCGACACGATCAGGTCCAGCAGCAGCCGGTAGATCTGCTCGTGGTACGGGAGGGCGGACGCCCGGTCGAGTCCCGGCAGGGGTTCGGCGGAGGGGGCCTCGGGTGACCTCATGCCCACGACCGTAAAGATTATAAGTTTCTAATTTATTACTGCGAGGTTGCGTTTCGGGGCACGGTCATCACCCGTGCCTGCCCTGTGAGCTGCCCGAATGCAGATCTTCGTACGTTCCCCACCGTGTCCCGGCGGTGCGCACACGGGTCGCGGATAAGGCGACCCGCGTGCGGCGCCGCGACCGGGGTGTGCGATCGTCGCACCGGCGAGGGGAGGACCTGTGACGTTCCTGGTGGTGGGCGAGAGCATCGCCGATCTGATCGGCACGCCCGGCTCGTGGCGGTTCCGGGCCGTCCCGGGCGGCAGCCCGCTCAACGTCGCCGTCGCGCTGGCCGCGCTGGGGCGGCCCGTCCGGTTCGCGAGCGAGGTGGGCGACGACCTGTTCGGCGGTCTCCTCCGCGACCACCTCGCCCGGCACGGCGTCGGCGCGTCGGAGCTCGCCGCCGCCCCCGCGACCAGCCTCGCCTTCGCCCGGGTGGGCGCGGACGGCTCGGCGTCCTACGACTTCCGGTTCGACTGGCGCTTCCCGCAGACCCCCCGGCTCGCCGGGGTCTCCTGCCTGCACACCGGCTCACTGGCCGCGCTGACCGGTCCCGGCGGGCCGCGCGTCCGGTCCCTGATGGAGGCCGCCGCCTCGGCGGGGGTCACCGTGTCGTACGACCCGAACATCCGGCCGTCGCTGCTCGGGGAGCGGGACGCGGCGCGGGCGGCCGTGGAGGAGTGCGTGCGGCTCGCCCGCCTCGTCAAGGTCAGCGCCGAGGACCTGGCCTGGCTCTATCCGGGCGAGCCCGACCTCGCCGCCGCGCGCCGCTGGGCCGCCTGGCCCCTCCACGCCGGGCCGGCCGCCGCCTGGTCCGGCGGCGCGGGGGACGCCGGAGACGCCGGCGCGGGCCGGCTCGTGGTGGTCACGCGCGGCGCGGACGGCGCGGTCGCGGTGTTCGGGGACCGGCTGGTGACCTGTCCCGCCCCCGCCGTGGAGGTCGCCGACACGGTCGGCGCGGGCGACATGTTCACCGCCGCCTATCTGGCGGAGCTCGACGGCGTCGCCGTCCTCACCGCCGAGGACGTCGCCCGCGCGCTGCGGCACGGCTGCGCCGCGGCGGCCGTGGTCTGCACGCGGGAGGGCGCCTCGCCGCCCACGCCGGGCGAGGTCGCCGCACTGCTCCCCCGGGTGGCGGCGACCGTCGCCTGACACGCGGCCGCCGGGAGGCGCCCGGCATGACATGCCGGCCGCGGCGGCCGCCTCCAGGAGGCGTCGCTCATGCGCCGCGCTCCCGGCGACGGCCGCCGCGAGACCCTCAGCCGACGGTCAGTTTGTCGACGTTCGGGCCGCCGGTCGCCGCGGTGGCGGTGGCCCGGATCCGGTTCGTCCCGGCGGCGAGGGTCACCGGGACGGAGACGGTCGCCCAGGTGTCCCAGTTGGTCGTGGCCGCGAACGAGGTGCGCGCCGCCACGACCGTGCCGTTGACCGCGATGTCCATGGGCCGGTCGGCCGTCGTGCCGTTGGCGTACCGGAAGGTCAGGGTCGCGGGCCCGGCCGACGCGGCGTTCACCGTCCACTCGACGTACGATCCGGCGACGTTGGTGTAGTCGACGAAGCCGGTGCCGGTGTAGCCGGTGTGGTTGGTGAAGACGCCGGCCTGGGAGAGCGTCGCGTCCTCGGCCTGGTAGTCCCGTGCGGCCGAGGACCCGAAGCTCGCCGTCGCGGTGGCGGTGTTCCACCCGGCGACCCGGACGCCGGTCGCCGCGCCCCGGAAGGTGACCGTGAGCGTCTTCGACTCCCCCGGCCAGAGGCTGATGGCGTTGTCCGACCAGATGGCCGGCAGGACGGGCTTGCCCGCCGCGTCGACCACGTGGGCGTCCAGGTAGAACGCGGGGAGCTTGCCCGTGCCGGTGTTCGTCACCGTGACCGTGGCCGTGCCCGGGCCCGGCGACGTCGCGGTCACCGAGATCGGCGCCCGCGCCATGCCCGCCAGCCCCTTGAGGTCGGCGTACGACGTGGTGGGCGTGTAGTACCAGTCGCTGTTGCCGTAGTCGAGGACGTCCTTGGCCGTGGACAGCCAGTAGACGTTCCTGTCGATCTCGCCGCTCGCGTCGCTGAGCGTGAGGCGCAGCAGGTAGGTGGTGTTCAGCCCGCTGACGGACGAGGGGATGGTCACGGCGGTGACCCGGCCGCCGTCGGCGGGGGCGGTGACCGTGGCCGTGTTGCTGTACTTGTTCGTCCCGTCGAGGTTGAACGCGTCGGTCTTCACGGTCAGCCCCGAGGCCGCCTTGTGGGTGGAGTTGACCACGACCACCGAGCGGTTGTCGTAGGAGTACTGCACGTGGAGAGGGGTCATCGCCTTCCTGGTGCCCCAGTACGAGCCGCCCTGGTCGAGGTAGGTGTCGAACAGCTGCCAGTGCAGGGAGCTCCAGCCGCTGTTCAGCATCCAGTAGATGACGCCCGTGGCGGGGTTGGCGGAGTCGGTGAAGTTGCGGCCGAACGCCTCGAACTGGGCCCGTGTGTTCTCGTACTGCGCGAGCTGCGCCTTCCGCACGTAGTCGTCCAGGCTGGAAGGCGCGCCGTACCGGCCGGTGAGCGCGTCGTCGAACAGCTTCAGCGTGCCGAACGTGTCCGACGGCGACCGGTGGTACTGCGTGGCGCTCGCGTTCTGCCACAGCGTGTTCAGCTCGCTCGACGACATCATGCGCTTCAGCGAGTCGAGCGTCGGCACGTCGGGCCCGGCGCTGACCTCCGAGGCGAAGCCGGACGCGCCGCCGAGCTGCTTGGTGTACCAGTAGTTCGGCGGGATCCAGTCGTACGGCCCGTCCATCTTCATGCCGGAGCTTCCCAGCTGCGGCGAGGAGTTGTCGGACGCCGCGGCGACGACCGGCGTCTTCCAGTCGGCGGCGTTCAGCGCGTCGAGGTAGCCGCTCTCCTGAGTGCCGTTGGGGGCGAAGTCGCTGCCGATGAGGAACGTGAAGACGCTCGGGTGGTCGCGCAGGCGGGCCGCCTCGGCGGCCATGGAGGCCTTGGCCACCGTGTAGTCGGCCGAGGTCCACTTGTCGCCCGGCTCGCTCCCGTTGGTCTCGCCCTCCCACTTGTCGCAGCACTCCCAGCCGGCCATGACGAGGATGCCCATCCGGTCGGTCAGGTCGAACAGGTCGTCCGGCTCAAGGTGGCCCTCCAGGCGGATGGTGTTGAGCCCGAGGTCGCGGACGTACTCCAGCTTGTCCCGCACGTACTGCGGGTCCCAGCGCAGGAACAGGTCGGGCGACCAGCCGCCGCCGCGCACCAGCAGCGGACGGCCGTTGATCTTGTAGAGCCGGTGCCCGCTGCCGTCGAGCGAGGAGGTGACCGACCGCACGCCGAACGTGGAGGACGCGGTGTCGCTGACCGTGCCGCCCACGGTCGCGGTGACCGACAGGTCGTACAGCGGCTGCCCGCCCATCCCGTACGGCCACCAGACCTTGGGCGAGGCGATCGTGAGCGGAACGGACACGGTCTTCGTCTGGTGCGCCGCGAGCGAGACGTCCTGGCTGAAGCCCATCCCGGCGGCGGTGCCGGCGACCGTCGCGGTCACGGCCGAGGCGCCGTCGTTGCGCGCGTTCACCTTGACCGTGAGGTCGGCACGGTCGAGGGCGGCGGTGAGGGACGTCACGACGTGCGCGTCGCGCAGGGCGACCGGGCCGCTGCGCCGGACGACGACGTCGCGGAAGATGCCCATGTTCTTGTCCGGCGGGGTCTGCACCCAGTCGATCCAGCCCATCGTGAGCTGCTTGTTCGGGTCGTTGGGGCTGACCTTGAACGCGACGCTGTTGACGCCCGCGTGGACGAGCGACGTCACGTCGATCTCGTTCCTGGTGTAGGCGCCGGTGAGGCCGGCGGCGACCTGGGCGCCGTTCACCCACACGTCCCCACCGGAGATGAGGCCGGTGACGTCGAGGTAGGTGCGCAGCCCGGTCTCCGAGCCCAGCGTGAAGTCCGACCGGTACCACCAGGGCACGGTGAAGTCGGCCGCCGGGATGGACTTCATGTTCGTGGAGTAGAAGGGGTCGGAGTAGACGCCGTTCTTCAGCAGCGCGGCCAGGACCGTCGAGCGCGGCCCGGCGGCGTACCAGCCGCTCGCGCCGTAGCCCGGCGTGGAGATCGCCGCACCGCCGTCCGAGACCTTGGCCGACGACTGGATCTTGTACCCGGGCAGCACGATGGGCTGCTGCGCGGCGGCCTGCGAGGCGGCCGCGGGCAGGGCCGTCACGCCCGCGGCCGTCAGCGCGAGCGCCGCCAGCAGTCGGATCAGGGAGCGCACCGATGACCTCCTGGGTTTGTTAATAAACCTTATTAACAAAGTGACCAGATAGTAGGCCGGTCAAGACCCGCGGTCAAGGGAAAGATCTCTTACCGGCGAGGGGCGCCGTCCCCGAGCCGTCCCCGGGCGGGAAGGCTCGCGGACGGCGCCCCTCCGGCGGGGTCAGAACGTCAGCCGGGTGATCCTGGTCCCCCAGTTGGCCAGGGCCGTCCGGGTGCCGCCGCAGGTGAGCAGCGGCGCGGCGGTGTACTGGGCCAGGGAGCACGACTGGCCGATGTACTCGGAGGCGATCCAGACGGCGTCGCCGTCGGCCGCCGCGGCGCCGTAGTCGCCCCACCGCGGACGCGGCGGGTCGTTGAACGCCTTGTATCCGGAGAAGCCGTCCTGCGGTCCCTTCCCCGGCGCCGCGATCTGCACGTCCCCCGCGCCGGTACGGGCGTCGAGCGAGGCGAATCCGGCGCTCGGGTAGTAGTCGGCGCCGGCGACGGTGAAGGCGATGACGCCCCGCCCGCTCCGGTTCACGCCGACGGCCGGGTAGACGAGGTTGTTGTGCGCCAGCGCCAGGTATCCCTGCTTGTCGGCGCGGGCGGTGCGCGGGTCGACGACGAACCACTCGACGCCGGCCTTGTCCTGCCCCGCCACCGTCACCGCGGTGTCGAGCGCCGCCCACAGCTTCCCGCCGGCGTACACGACCTGCTGCATCCGGGTGTCGTTGGAGTCGAGGGGCGCCTCGGCCTCGTCGTGTTCGGGCTCGTCGGCGAGGAGGTACCTCCAGCACCCCGGCCCGAGGGGGGTGGGCGTGGTGGTGTCGTTCACGCACTGCCCCAGCGGGAAGTCGCCCGGCTTCTGGTCGGCCTTGGGCGGGATCGAGTAGGCGCCGACCGGGACGATCTTCCTGCTCAGCGTGGGCGTGCCGCCCGTGTTCAGGAGGAACGTGCCGGACAGGCGCCACTGGATGACGTGGTCGCTCGTGCCGGTGCCGTTCGCCTCCTCGGCCGCGTCGGACGACAGGAGATACTCGGTGTCCGGCGCGTACTGGGAGCTCGGGGACTGCGCCGGCCAGATCGTGAAGCCGGGGGCGCCGCCGGCGCCGAGGCCCGTCGTGTCGTACTGCACGACCGGGACTGAGGCCGGGGACGTGACGAACCGCAACTTGGGGAAGGCGTAGATCTGGGCGGAGTTGTACCCGTCGCCGAAGAACTCGTACTCGTTGGTCGTGACGTAGAAGCCGAAGGCGTCGGCGCCGATGTGGGGGTAGTCGCCGAGGCAGGGGCAGCCGGGGTGCGCGGGGGTGCCGTCGGTCCCGTCGTCCTGCGCCGCGACCCGGTAGACCGTCCACTTCCCGAGCGGGCTGGCCGACGTGCTCACCGCGACGTCGAGGTGGTTGACGCCGGTGAAGTCACCGGTGTCGGCGTCCACCTCGAGGGTGAGGGCTACCTGGAACCAGCGCCTGCTGTCGGGGTCGTAGTAGCAGGACGGGTCGGTGACGAACGGCCCCTGCGCGCCGGTGGCCCGGTCGATGGCCGCCGGGTACCCGTAGAAGGTGTTGAGGTCGGCGACGCCGATGAGCGCCCTGCCCGAGGAGTCGAACACGCGCAGCGCGTCGTTGACCGACTCGAGCACGAAGCCGTTGCCCGCGCACAGTCCCTGGTCGGGCGGCTCGGTGGAGAACTGGTTGCCGCCGTTGGCGAGCCGCTGGTCCCGGTGGCTGATGCCGTCGAAGGACAGGGCCACCGTGGGGTTCGACCTGGGGGGACGGGAGCCGACGACGACGCCGTGGTGCCCGGAGTGGCGGGACAGGCTGCGGTTGACCGGCGGGAGCTTGGGGGCCGCACGCCTGGCGTCCTGCTCACCCGGTTCCGCGCCGCGGATCTCCGGGACCTGGACGCCGGTGTCCAGGCCCGCCGCCACCGGCTGGATGGCGGTGCTGCCCGCCGCCGGGATCTCCCGGTTGGTCGCCGCGGCCGCGCCCGTGGCGGCCCCGACCGCCGGCAGACCGGCCAGTACCAGGACGAACGTCAGCTTCAGGGGGAGGATGCTTCTCATGACCACCTCACTGGAGGCACCGCTACGTGCCCAGTCAGGGAATTTCAGGACTTGCTCGTCGTACATCCGGCATGTGGTCATGAGAAGACGCATGTCCGCATGCGGACACGCGTCCTGATCGCCCGGCGCCGCGCGGCGGGGGATCAGGCGGACGCGCAGACGCGGCGCCACAGCACGGGACCGGGCGGACGCGCAGACACCGGCGAGGCGATATGAGGCCGGGCGCGGAGGCGGCGCACGCGCGGCAGGGGGCTGGGCGATCGGCGGGCGCGGGGTCAGGACTCCTGGCCGGCGCCGGCGATGATGGGGTCGAGCGTGAGGCCGGGGTGCTCGCGCTGGATCGAGCGCATCCGCCACTGGTCGGTGAACACGGCGAGCAGGGCCTCGTCGCGGCTGCGCACGAGCACCTCCGCCCCGCGCTGGCGGCGCAGCGTCTCCGCCGACTGCGGGTCGGTCCGGAGGGCCAGCGTGTACTCCAGCCGGTCGAGCACGGTCTCCGCGCCGAACTCGGCGGCCAGGCGGTGCTGGACGACCTCGAACTGCATCGCCCCGACCGCCGCCAGCACGGGGGCCTGGTCGCCGCGCAGGTCCGACCTGAGCACCTGGACGACGCCCTCGGCGTCGAGCTGGTCGATCCCCCGGCGGAACTGCTTGGCCTTGCCGGTGTCGCGCACCCGGGCGACGGCGAACAGCTCGGGGGCGAAGCTCGGAATGGGCGGGAACTCGACCGCCGTGCCCTCGTAGAGCGTGTCCCCCGGGCGCAGCGCCGAGGCGTTCACCAGGCCGACGACGTCTCCCGGATGGGCCTCGTCGAGGGTCGTGCGCTCCTGGCCGAACACCGACTGGGCGTACTTCGTGGCGAACGGGCGGCCGGTCGCCGCGTGCGTCAGCACCATGCCGCGCTCGAAGCGGCCGGAGCAGACCCGGACGAACGCGATCCGGTCGCGGTGTGCCCGGTCCATGTTGGCCTGCACCTTGAACACGAGCCCGGAGAACGGCGCGTCCAGCGGCCGGAGGGCGCCCTGCACGTCGGGCCGGGGCGCCGGCGCCGGGGCCAGGGCGACCAGCACGTCGAGCAGCCGGGCGACGCCGAAGTTGGACAGCGCCGCCCCGAACAGCACCGGCGTCGTCTCGTGCGCCTCGAACCGCTTCTGGTCGTGGTCGGCGCCGATCGCCGTCAGCAGGTCGGCCTCCTCGCTCGCCCGCGTCCAGTCGGCGCCCAGCTCCCGCGCCGCCTGCTCCGGGGTCAGCTCCGTCTCCAGGGCCCTGGTCGCGCCGCCGGGGGTGCGGGCGTAGCGGACGATCCGGCCGTCCAGCCGGTCGACGACCCCCTGGAAGGCGTCGGCCGAGCCGATCGGCCAGGTGACGGGCGTGGGCCGCAGGCCCGTGCGCTCCTCGATCTCGTCGAGCAGCTCCAGGCCCTCGCGGCCCGGCCGGTCCCACTTGTTGACGAACGTGATGACGGGGATGCGGCGGTGGCGGCAGACCTCGAACAGTTTCATGGTCTGCGGCTCCATGCCCTTGGCGGCGTCGAGCAGCATGACCGCGCAGTCGACGGCCGCGAGGACCCGGTAGGTGTCCTCGGAGAAGTCGGCGTGGCCGGGGGTGTCCACCAGGTTGAAGACGTGCCCGCGGTACTCGAAGCGCAGCGCGGCCGAAGTGATCGAGATGCCGCGGGCCCGCTCCATCTCCATCCAGTCGGAGGTCACGCCGCGCCGCCCGGCCTTACCGTGGACGGCTCCCGCCTGGGTGATGGCCGAGGCGTGCAGGGCGAGGGCCTCGGTCATCGTCGACTTTCCGGCGTCCGGGTGGCTGATCACCGCGAAGGTCCGCCGCCGCCGCGCCTCCGCGAGGATCTCGCCCTCGGCTCCCATTTCCGCTCCCCCCACCCGCCGCCGGCGTCCCGGCGCCGGTCCGACGTCCGCACGATTCGCTCGGGCGAATCTACCGTGCCGGCGCCGGTGCCTCTCACCGCCGCACCGGCCCTGTGGACGAAGGCAGGCCCGGCGGCCGTACGGCGCGGGACGCGTCAGAACGCGCGGGCGATCTCCCGGGCGCTCTCCTCGGCCCGCTTGCGGGCGAGGTCGGCGTCCCCCGTGAGCGTGGGGTGGAACCTGATCTCCCGGATGTCCGTGATGCCGGTCCAGCGCAGCCAGTCGTTGAAGAACCCCGACTGGTGATCGGCCCCGAACTCCGGGCCGAGCCCGGGCCCCCACACCGAGCTCGTGTAGACGACGGCCGCCCGCTTCCCGGTCAGCAGCGACGAGTACCCGGTCTCGGGGTCCACGCCGAAGATCAGGCCGGGCTGGCTGACGACGTCGATGAACTGCTTCAGCTTGTACGGCACCGTGGAGTTCCACATCGGCACGCTGAACAGGTAGCGGTCGTAGGCGTCGAACCGCTCGAACGTCGCCACGGCGGCGGCCCAGGCCTCGGCCTGCTCGCCGGTGGGGGTGCCACCGCCGATGACGGTCATCTTGGCCGTGGCCGCGGCCGGGCCGAACTCGGGCAGCGACCCGTCCCACAGGTCGAAGTGGTCGACGACCTCCTCCGGATGCGCGGCACGGTAGGCGTCGAGAAAGACCCCGGCGATGGCGAGCGACGCCGAGGCGGCGCCCCGGGGCGAGGCGGAGATGTGCAGCAGACGGCTCATGACGGTCCTCCTTCGAAACGTAGCGGACTGCGGTCCGGTACGCTCACCATCATGCGGACTGTGGTCCGATTAGTCAAATCCCCGTCGCCGCCAGGCCTCTCCCCCGTCAGCCCTCCGGCCGGGCGGCGCCCAAGACGAAGAAGGTGAACGGGCTGCGGATCCCGCCGAACGCGAACCGGTCGAGACGCTCGACCGCGAAACCGGCCCCCTGGACCTCGGCGACGGCGTCCCGGGACAGGTGGCAGCCGCCGGCCAGGACCGGCCAGGGCCCGGCGTCGAGCAGCCGCTGGACGCGGGCAACGCCGGGCAGGGGGGCGCGGACGTGCTCCAGGAACACCAGCCGGCCGTCCGGCCGGAGCACCCGGCGCGCCTCGCGCAGCGCGGCGGGAACGTCGGGCAGCGAGCACAGCACCAGCGAGAACACCACCGCGTCCGCGGCCCCGCTGGGCACCGGCAGCCGGTCGGCCAGGCCGTCCACCACCTCGATCGTCACGGGGGCGGACCGGGCCGCCTCCCGGGCCGTTCGGCGCAGCCGCGGCTCGGGCTCCACGGCGATGACCCTCTCGACGGAGGGCGGATAGTGGGCGAAGTTGAGCCCGTTGCCGGCCCCGACGTCGACGACGTGGCCCGACAGGCCGCCGAGCAGCGCCCGGCGGCGCTCGGCCAGCCCGTGGCGCTCCAGCGCCTCGCTCAGGCGGGTGTAGACCCGCGCGAACACCGGGTGACTCACGCCGCCGGCCGCCATGGCGTCTCCTCCCTCTACACGCCGGCCGGCGGAGGACCGGCCAGCACGATGCCGTTGCCGTCGGGGTCGTCGAAGGTGGCGAACCGCCCCCACGGGGCCTCCTGCGGCCCCTCGACGGCGACGCCGGCACGGCGCAGCCGCTCGATGTCTCCATCGACGTCCGCCGTCTGCAGCACCAGGCCCTTGGAACTACCCGGCGGCATGCTCGGGAACCACGTGACCAGCGTGATCGCGGTCTGCGCCCCCGCAGGGGCGACCTCCACCCACCGCTGGTCGGGGCCCATCGGGTTGTCCCGCACCAGGTCGAGGCCGAGGGTGCCGACGTAGAAGTCCTTGGCCCGCTCCTGGTCCGACACCGGCACGGAGACGAGCTGGATCCGAGTGATGTTCATGAGGTCATTATAGGTAGGAAATTTCCTACCTATTCGTCCGGACACTCCCGGGTGCGGGAACGGGGCCGGCCCGGCCCGCGGGCGCGCGAGATAAGGTCACGACATCGCTGTGCGTTTCCGGACAATGACGGACACGACGGAGGGCGGATGGAGCTGCGCCACCTGCGGTACGCCCTGGCTCTGGCCGAGCACGGGCACGTCGGACGGGCGGCGCAGGCCCTCGGCGTCCACCAGGACTGGCTCCGCGAGCAGGTCAAGGCACTCGAGGCCGACGTCGGCCAGGAGCTGTTCGAGCGCGCCGGCGGCGGGGTCCGCCCCACCGCCGCCGGTCGCGTCTTCCTCCGGCACGCCCGCGACGTCGTCCGCCATCTGGAGCTGGCGGCCGCCGAGGCCGCCGACGCCGGACGGGGCGACGGCGGCACCCTGGCGGTCGGCTTCACCGGCACCGCCCTCGCCGCCGTGCTGCCCGAGACTGTCTCCGCGTTCGCGGAGCGCCGCCCGCGCGTACGGCTGGAGCTCGTCGAGGCGCCGGCGTCCGAGCAGTTCGCCCAGCTCATGGCCGGGCACCTGGACGCCGGCTTCGTCACCGGACCGGTGCCAGCCCCGGCGCGCGAGCACCTGGCGAGCGTCCCCCTGATCCGCGAGCGCCTCGTCGCGGTCGTCTCCCCCGGGTCTCCCCTCACGGGTGACGCCGCGGGAGCCGGACCCTGGGCCACCACCGAGCGGCCATCGGGGTCGCCCCTCGCGGGCGACGCCGCGGGAGCCGGGCCCTGGGCCACCACCGAGCGGCCGGCCGGGCCGCGCCGCCGGGCGCCGGTCCCGGTCGCCGCGCTCGCCGGACATCCCCTGGTCCTCACCGCACGGCAGGCCGAGCCGGCGCTCGCCGAGGCCGTCCTCGCCATGTGCCGTACGGCCGGGTTCGAGCCCCGGTCGATCATCGAGGCGAGCGGGCTGCACACGCTGCTCGGGCTGGTGGCGTGCGGGCTCGGCGTCGGCGTGGGACCCGAGAGCCTGCGGCGGTTCGGGTACGCGGGGGTCGAGGTGCTCGATCTGGCGCCGCCCGCGCCCCTGGTCGCCGTCCACCTGGTCCACCGCGCCGCCGACACCGACGCCGTGCTCCACGAGTTCCGCCGGACGGCGGAGGCCGCCGCCCACCACCGCTGACCCGACTCCCACCCAGGGCAGGCCCCGCCGCGTCCGGCGGCCGGCAGGTCCGCGCATCCCAACCCGCCCATCGGACATCCTTTAATTGGTATTTCGGATGCAAGTTTGTTAGCGTGACGGTGTGCGGTTGACGAAATTCACCGACCTGGCGCTGCGCGTGACCATGCGCCTGGCGGTCCTGGAACCGGGGGCGTCGCTCACCACCAGCCAGGTGGCGGAGGCGATGGCGATCCCGTACACGCACACGGCGAAGGCCATCGCGCGGCTGCGCCACCTCGGCGTCGTCGAGGCCCGCAGGGGCCGCGGCGGCGGGCTCGGGCTCACCCGTTTCGGCAGGTCGGCCTCGCTCGGCTGGCTCGTCAGAGAGCTGGAGGGCGAGGAGGAGGTCGTGACGTGCGAGGGCGAGACGCCCTGCCCGCTCCGAGCGGCCTGCCGCCTGCGGGGCGCGCTGCGCGCCGCGCAGCAGGCGTTCTACGCCTCGCTCGACTCCGTCACCGTGGGCGATCTCGTCGCCTCGCCGACGGGCCCGCTGCTCGTGGGCCTGGCGCCCGCGGCCGAGTGAGCCCCGTGAATCCGGCGCCGTTTTAATTCGTATCTGCTTCACCTGTTTGGAGGTCGCCGTGCTCTCACCGGAGTCGGCCGCGACGGTCCGCGCCACCCTGCCCGCCATCGGCGGTGCGATCGACGACATCAGCGCCCGCTTCTACGAGGGGATGTTCGCCGACCATCCCGACCTGCTGCGGACCCTGTTCAACCGCGGCAACCAGGCCAGCGGGAGGCAGCGTGCCGCGCTCGCCGCCTCGATCGTCGCCTTCGCCGCGGGCCTGGTGGAACGTTCCGGCCCGCCCCTGGACGCGATGCTCGCCAGGATCTCGCACAAGCACGCCTCCCTCGGCGTCACGGCCGAGCAGTACGACGTGGTCCACAAGTACCTGTTCGCGGCCATCGATGAGGTGCTCGGCGGCGCCGTCACCCCCGAGGTCGGCCAGGCGTGGGACGAGGTCTACTGGCTGATGGCCGACGCGCTGATCCGAAGCGAGGCACGGCTGCGCGGCGCCTCTCCCGGCGGCGGCGCGTGGAGGCGGGCGACGGTGACCGAGCGGCGGGACGAGACCCCGGACGTCGTCTCCTTCACACTGCGGCCGGAGGTCCCCGCCGCGTTCGCGCCCGGTCAGTACGTCAGCGTCGCCGTGACGCTGCCCGACGGCGCCCGGCAGATCCGGCAGTACAGCCTGTCGGGCGCGCCGAGCCGGGACCGGTGGCGCGTCAGCGTGAAGCGGGCGCGCGGCGGCGGCCCGGACGGCGAGGTGTCCGCCTGGCTGCACGCGAACGCCCGGCCCGGCGACACGCTCACGGTCTCGGCGCCGTTCGGCGACGTGACGCTGCCCGAGGGGGAGGCGCCCCTGCTGCTCGCCTCCGCGGGGATCGGCGTCACCCCGGTCGTGTCGATGGCCGCCCATCTCGCGGCCACCGGGTCGCGGCGGCGCGTCGTGGTCGTCCACGGCGACCGCTCCCCCGCCGACCACGCCCACCGCGAGGAGCTGGAGTCTTTGGTCGCCGCGCTCCCCGGCGCCACGCTGCACCTCTTCTACCGCGAGGCGCCCGGCGCCCAGGCGGGACACCGCGTCGGCCGCGTCGACCTCGGGGCCGTCGACCTGCCCGGCTCGCTGGTCGCCTACCTCTGCGGGCCGCTGCCGTTCATGCGCGACGTCCGCGCCCACCTGCTCGCCCGGGGGATCCCGGCCGGCGCGGTGCACTACGAGGTGTTCGGACCCGACCACTGGCTCGGGCGGTCCTGACCGTCCGGAGACGGGCCCCGCGGGGGTGAGCGTGCACGTGCGCCGGCGTACGGGCTCCGGCCTGCTCAGAGGGCCCGGGAAGGCCGATCAGGACGGCTCGGCGTCGGTGAGCGGGATCCGCAGCGACACGGCGCCGCGCAGGTCGAGCCAGGCGGCGTCCGGTCCCCGTACGACGCGGAGCACGACCTCCTCGCAGCCCGGGCAGCGGGCCGTGAACCCCGGTCCCGGGCCGTAGACGTGGAGAGTCGCGAGAGGACCGGTCAGCCCGCAGCCCGCGCACCGCCCCACGGCGGCGGTCATGTCGACGGCGAAGATCTCCCGCAGCGGGCCGGCCAGCGCGTTGCCGTCGAGGTGGTCGTCTGTCATGTCAGCCTCCCGTGGGGCCGAAGCGTTCGGTCCGGACGCGGCCCGGGTCGTGCCCGAGCGACAGCAGCAGGTCGGCGGCCCGCTCGACGAACCCGGTGGGGCCGCAGACGTAGCTGTCGGGCGCGAACTCGGCGGGCCATCCTCCCGCCGCGAGGTCGTCGAGCATGAGCCGCCCCGGCGGTCGGGACCAGCCCTCAGGGACCGCGCGGGTGTAGACGTAGGTGACGTCCAGCCCCGGGTCCGGGCGCCGCAGCTCCTCCGCGTAGTAGCGGCGGCCGGGGTCCCGGGTGGAGTACAGCAGACGGAACGGCGTCCGGCTCCCCGCGCGGCGGCGCTGCCTGACCATCGCCATGAGCGGCACGATGCCCGAACCCCCCGCGACCAGCAGGACCGGCGCCGCGCCGTCGGGACGCCAGACGAACCAGCCGCCCACGGGCCCGCGGATCTCGACCTCGTCCCCGATCTCCAGCACGTCGGCCAGGTACGGCGAGACCTCGCCGTCGGGCACGCGTTCGACGGTCAGCTCGACCCGCTCCCCGTCGGCCGGGGCGGCGATCGAGTAGCTGCGCTGGGTGCTGTAGCCGTCCTCGGCCGTCAGCCGCACGTCGACGTGCTGGCCCGCCAGGTGACCCGGCCACCCGGGCACCTCCAGGACCAGCGTGCGGGCGCTGTCGTTCTCCCACCGCGACTCGGCGAGCCGGGCGACCCGCCATGGCAGCCGGCGCACCCTAGTCGCCCTCGTAGCGCTGCTCGCGCCACGGGTCGCCGTAGTTGTGGTAGCCGGCGGTCTCCCAGAACCCCGGCTCGTCCTCGTCCAGCAACCGGATGCCGCGCACCCATTTGGCGGACTTCCAGAAGTACACGTGCGGGACGAGCAGCCGGGCAGGCCCGCCATGCTCGGGAGCGAGGTCGTCCCCGTCGTACCGGTAGGCGAGCCACGCCTTGCCGTCGAGCAGGTCCTCCACCGGGAGGTTGGTCGTGTAGCCGCCGTACGAGTGGATCAGGGCGTACTCGGCGGCGCTCTCGACCTCCTCGAACAGGACGTCGAGCGAGACGCCCTGCCAGGCGGTGTCGAGCTTCGACCACTTCGTCACGCAGTGGATGTCGACGGTCGGCGTCTCGCTCGGCAGCTTCATCAGGTCCTGCCAGGACCACCGGTGCCGCCGGCCGTCCTCGGTGTCGATGGTGAACTCCCAGCGGTCCAGCGGGACCCGCGGCGTCGGGCCCGCGGACAGCACCGGGAAGTCGTGGACGAGGTACTGGCCGGGAGGGAGTCTCCCGTCGCTGCCGCGGCGCCGGCCCTGGAAGCCGCGCGAGATGATCCCCATGATGTCTCCTGACGTCTCAGACGTGATTATGGCCCCTTCGAGGCGGCGGTTTCCCACCGCCCGTATCCGCCGGCGGCCAAGAGGACGCCCGTCGACGGCCTAGGGGACGCGCAGGAGCGCCTGCCGCGCGGAGGCGGCCAGCCACTCCTCGGCCTGGTCGAACGTCCATTCCCGTTCCCCCACCAGGACCAACCAGGCGCGCTGGCCGAGGTAGAACCACAGCAGGTCGACGGCCCGGGCCCGGTCGAGCCCGGGCCGCAGGGCGTCCAGGGTCACGAGACGGCCGGCGACCGTCGACAGCGCCGCGACGTACGCGTCCATGGCGGCCCTGACCACGTCGGCGGCGGCGGGCTCCCCCACGCCCTCGTGCAGCAGGCCGAAGACCAGGGACCAGTGCCGCTCATGGGTGCGCCGGGTGCCGGCGGCCGTCAGCCCGACGATCTCCCGCGGATCCGTGGCCGCCACGATCGCGTCCATGACCTCGTTCACGGCGGGGTCGTTCACCACGGGCTCCAGCAGCGCCGACAGGATCGCCGCCTTGCTTCCCGCGCTGCTGTACACGGTCTGGACGGCCACCCGGGCCGCCGCGGCGATCTGCGCCACCGTCACGCCGGAGTAGCCGTGGGCGAGGAACAGGTCCCGGGCGCTGCTGATGATCGCCTCGCGGGTGGCGGCGGCCGCGTCCTCGCGGCGGGGGGAGCGGTACCTGGTCACGCGATCAGCATCCCACCTTCCGATGAACAATGCATTGAATAGAGGTATCTCTATTGACCATAACTACCATTCCTCAGTAGCGTCGGAACGTGACAGACATCCGGACGGAACCCACGGCGGTCGTCGAGACCGATCTGACCCACAAGATGCACCGCGCCGCCACGACGCTGCTGACCGAGGCCGCCGGACGGCCCTCGGTTCCGGCCGGGGCGCTGGCCGAGCTGCGCGACTTCCTCGTCGCGAACCTGCATCACCACCACGAGAGCGAGGACGGGCAGCTGTGGCCCCTGATCACGGCAGCCGCCCCCGAGACCGCCGCTGAGCTGGCCGCCCTGAGCGAGGACCACGACCTGCTGGACACCGCGCTCGACGCCCTCGCCGGCGTGCCGATCGGCGACACCGGCCGCGCCGCCCTGGCCGAGGCCGCCTCCGCCGTACGCGACCTCGTCCACGACCATCTGGAGCGGGAGGAACCGCTGCTGTTCCCGGCCCTGCGCGCGCACGTGTCCCCGGAGGCGTGGGCGGAGTTCTCACAGCAGGTCGTCGCGACGGCCCCGATGGAGGGCGCGCATCTCATGATCGGCCTGTTCGACGAGGTGGGCTCGCCGGAGGAGGTCGAGCTCGTCCTGTCGGGCCTGCCCGAGCAGGCACGGGCGTTCGTGCCCGGCATGCGGCAGGCGGCCCGGGGCAGCCTCGCCGTCCTCCGCGGCGAGAACGACGCCACCTGACCCACCGGTCCCCCGAGGCGGCGTCCTGCCGGACACCACGCACCACCGGCGCCACCACGGCACCGCCGGGAGGCGTCCGCACAGCTCGGAGGTGGTGTGGGCGCGGCCGCCGGACATGTTGTGGACATGGTGTGCACGATGCCGGCACCACCGCGCAGCGGGACGCCGCAAGGTTCCGTCCGGGGCGGCGTCGGAGGCGGGCGGCTGTGGCGGCTGTGGCGGTTCTGTCGGACGTGGCGGATAGGGTCGGCGGCATGCAGACACTCCGAGCCCGGACCTGCCCCGGGCCCGACGGGTCACGTCTCGAGCCTCACCCCGGACCCGACGGGTCGCGTCTCGGGCCCCGCGCCGGGCTCCATCGGATCAGGGGCCGGCGACGCGCGGGCGGCGGTCGTGGCTGACGCCCGGCGCGGGCGGATCGCGCCGCTCACCGAGAGCGTCATCCGCTCCGCCGACTGGGACGGGCGGGACCTGTCCGGCGAAAGCCACCACCGGGTCTCGCTGGTCGACGTGGACATGACCGAGGCGTCCGGGCGGGGGGCCGAGTTCGTCGAGTGCCATTTCCGCGACGTCCGGTTCAACGCGTCCGTCCACGAGGACGCCGCGTTCGTCAACTGCGCCTTCACCCGGTGCACGTTCTTCGACGCCGCCTTCACCGGGTGCAAGCTGGTGGGCAGCGTGTTCGACGACTGCACGTTCGACCTGCTCAAGGTCGAGGGCGGCGACTGGTCGTTCACCTCGCTCCCGGCGGCCGACCTGCGCCGCGCGACGTTCAACGGCGTCCGGATGCGCGAGGCCGACCTCTCCGGGGCGCGGTGCGCCGGCGCCGTGCTCCGCCGGGTCGACCTGTCCGGCGCCCGGCTGGAGAAGGCCGACCTGTCCCGCTGCGACCTGCGCGGCAGCGACCTGTCGTCGCTCGACCCGTACACGGCCGTGCTGGCGGGCGCGGTCATCGACCCCTACCAGGCGATCACCGTCGCCGCCACTCTGGGCCTCGACGTCCGGGACGGGTAGCCCCGGCCCTCGTCGTGCGGTGGCGGAGGCGGGACAATGGCGAAGTCGGACCGCCCCCAGCAGAGGGATTCCTCATGCCAGCGCAACCGCAGCCGCTCCGTCCACGGGCGATCCGGCTGCTGATCGTCGAAGACCACGGCATGGTGGCCGAGGCCATCGCGCTGGCGCTCGGAAGCGCCGAAGGCGTCGAGGTGGTGGGCTCCGCGCGGTCGATCGCCGAGGCGGTGGAGGAGGCCGCCCGCGTGCGTCCCGACGTCGTGATCCTGGACCGCCGGCTTCCGGACGGCGACGGGATCGCGGCGATCGAACCCCTGACGGCCGCCGCTCCCGGCGTCCGGGTCCTCATGCTCACGGGCGAGGCCACGGTGTCGGTGGCCGCCCGGGTGGCGGAGGCGGGCGGAGCCGGGCTGATGCTCAAGTCCGCCCCACTGCGGGAGCTCGAGTCGGGGGTGCGCGCGGTCGCCGCCGGTTCCGTTGTGTTCTCCCCCGACCTGCTGGCGGGCGTGCTCGACCGGCTCACCGGACGCGTCCAGCGATCGGGCGCCCGCCTCACCGAGCGGGAGCGGGAGACGCTGTTCCTGCTCGGCGAGGGCGCGAGCACCGACCAGATCAGCGACCGGCTGGGCGTCGCCCGCAACACGGCGCGCAACCACGTGCAGCGGGTGCTGGAGAAGCTCGGCGCCCGGTCGAAGCTGGAGGCGGTCGTGATCGCCCGCCGCGAGGGCATCATCGACTGATGCAGACGCACCAGACAGAAGTCTGCATACGCACCTGAGGACGCGGCCCGCATGCGTCTCGCGCCCGCCCCGTCCGTCGCGGAGAGTGGACGGATGGGCATCGGGCCTCGGTCGTACCGGATCGAGCATCAGCTACCGGAGCGACTGGACAGCATCCGCATGTCCAGGGAGATGACCTGGCGCGCCCTCACCACCTGCGGCTACCGCGGACACCACGAGGATGTGATCTTCGTCGTCTCCGAGCTGGTCACGAACGCGCTGCGGCACGGAAGCGGCGCGCCGACCCTGTGCCTGACCGGCGGCTCCTCGATGGTGCGCGTGGAGGTCGGCGACGCCGGTGCCGAGCTGCCGCCGCTGGGAGCGGAGCCCGGCCCGGGTGGGACCGGGCTCGACGTCGTACGAAGGCTCTGCTCCGGCTGGGGGGTGTCCCCGCTGCAGCGGGGGAAGGTCGTGTGGTGCGAGCTCGAGGCCTACCTCACCGTCGTCGTCGGCGGCCACGACCCCGCCATCGCCTGACGCCCGGCATGCCCCGCCCCGCGCTCCGGCCCGGCATCGCCATCCGGCCCCGCCCCGCCACTCCGCGCCGCCGCATCTCCGAACCGGACTCGGCCACTCCGCCCGGCCCCGTCACCGTGCCGAGCCCGGCCGCCTCGGCCGGCTTCGCCGTCTCCCGTGGGCTCCGGCACGCGGAGGCGTGGCCGTACGTGCGAAGCTGTGGTATGCCCGATCCCCTGTCAGCCGGCCAGGAACCCCCCGCGTACGCGTCCTACGATCCTCGGGATCTGCGGCTGCTGGTCGACAAGGTCATCGATTACGCGATCTTCATGCTCGACCCCACAGGCCGCGTCGTGAGCTGGAACGCGGGTGCCGAGCGCATCGCGGGGTACGCCGCCGAGGAGATCATCGGGCGCCACTTCTCCGTCTTCTACCTCCCGGAGGACACGGCCGAGGGCAGGCCGGGCCGTGAACTGGAGGTCGCCGTCGCGGAGGGACGGGTCGAGGACGAGGGCTGGCGGGTCCGCAAGGACGGCACCCGCTTCTGGGCCAACTCCGTCATCACCGCCCTGTACGACGCGGACGGCACCCTGCGCGGCTTCGGCGAGGTCGTCCGCGACGCGACCGAGCGCCGCATGGCCGAGCAGGCGCTGCGCGAGAGCGAGGAGCGCTTCCGCCTGCTGGTGCACGGCGTCCTCGACTACGCGATCTTCATGCTCGACCCCACGGGCCGGGTCGTGAGCTGGAACGCGGGCGCGGAGCGCATCAAGGGGTACGCCGCCGAGGAGATCATCGGGCGCCACTTCTCCGTCTTCTACCCGCCGGAGGACAAGGCCGCGGGCAAGCCCAACCGCGAGCTGCGGACCGCCACCGCCGAGGGACGGCTGGAGGACGAGGGCTGGCGGGTCCGCAAGGACGGCACCCGCTTCTGGGCCAACGTCGTCATCACCGCCCTGTTCGACGAGGACGGCACCCTGCGCGGCTTCGGCAAGGTCACCCGGGACATGACCGAGCGCCGCACGGTCGAGCGCGCCCTCGACGAGCGCGGCAGGCTGGTGGCCCACCTGGTCAGGGCACAGGAGCTGGAGCGCCGCCGCATCGCCTGGGACGTGCACGACGACACCATCCAGTCCATGGTCGCCGTCGGCATGCGCCTGCAACTGCTGGCCTCCCGGCTGCCCGCGGAGCACGCGGCGCCCGTCACCCGTCTCGACGAGGCCGTCGCCGCCGCCATCGGCCGGCTGCGTGACCTGACCTTCCGCCTGCGCCCGCCGGGCATCGACCAGAACGGCCTGGTGGAGGGCCTGACCAGCTACCTGGACGAGATCACCCCGGGGGCGGGCCTCGCGTACACGCTGCAGCACCACCTGGACCGGGAGCCGCCCCGCGAGACCGCCATCACCGTCTTCCGGATCTGCCAGGAGGCGCTGGCCAACGTCCAGAAGCACGCCCAGGCCCAGAGCGTGGCCGTGTCGCTGACGTCGGTCGACCACGGCGTCCTCGTCCGGGTGTCGGACGACGGGATCGGGATCGGCGAGGCCGCCGACGGGGTGACCCGGCCCGGCCACTTCGGCCTCATCGAGATGCGCGAGCGGGCGGAGACGGCCGGCGGCTGGTGGGGCGTGCGGCGCAGGCCCGGCGGCGGCACCAGCGTCGAGTTCTGGCTGCCCGCGCTCAGGTACGGAGAGGAGGACCCGCTGCCGTGACCGCCGGGGCCGGCCCACTGACCGTCCTGATCGGCGACGACGAGCCGATCATCCGCGAGGTTCTCCGCGAGGTGCTGGAGGCCGAGCCCGACCTGTCCGTGGTGGCGGAGGCGGCCGACGCCGACGAGGCCATCGCCCTCGCCGTGCTGCACGCGCCGGCCGTCGCCATCCTCGACGTGCGGATGCCCGGAGGCGGCGGCGCTCGGGCGGCCCGCGAGATCCGGCGGCGCTGCCCCGGCACGCGGATCATGGCGTTCTCCGCCCACACCGACGCCCGGTCGATGAGCGAGATGCGCGACGCGGGCGTGAGCGCCTACCTGCTCAAGGGGCTGCCCAACGCCGCTCTCGTCGCCGCCGTCCGCCACGTCGCCGCCCCCTGATCGCACGGCCGGTCAGGCCCGGGACGGCTGCTCCAGCGGGTAGTCGGCTGACCTGCTGAGCCAGGCCCACCGCTCGGCCTCCTCCGCCCGGGACGCCGACGAGCGGGCCGCGGCCTCCACGGCGTCGCTGCCGAGCAGCAGGCGCAGCGGCGCGTCCTCCATGCCGACCACCTGGGTGATGATCCGCGCGGCGCGGGCCGGGTCTCCGGGCTGGCGGCCGTCGGAGGCGTCCCGGTAGCGGTTCATGGCGCCGACCGTCTCCTCGTAGTCGGGGCCCACGGCCGGCCTCCGCATCGACGACCCCTGCCAGTCGGTGCGGAACGCCCCCGGCTCGACGATCAGGACCCTGATGCCCAGCGGGCGCACCTCGTTGGCGAGCACCTCGGAGAAGCCCTCCACGGCGAACTTCGCGGCCTGGTAGGCGCCCATCCCCGGCGTGCCGCCCACGCGGCCGCCGACCGAGGAGACCTGCACGAACGTGCCGGAACGCCGCTCGCGCAGCACCGGAAGCGCGGCCTTCGTCACGTTCACCAGCCCGAAGAAGTCCGTCTCGAACTGCGCGCGCAGGTCCTCCTCCGAGGTCTCCTCGATGGGCGCGGAGTCGGCGTAGCCGGCGTTGTTCACGACCACGTCGAGTCCGCCGAACTCCTCGACCGCCGTCGCGACGGCCGCCCGCGCGGCGGCGGCGTCGGTGACGTCGAGGGCGACGGTCCTGACCCGGTCGCCGTACGCCCGTACGAGATCGCCGAGCCGCTCCGGACGGCGGGCCGTCGCCACGAGCCGGTCGCCCTGCTCCAGGACCG
The DNA here is from genome assembly GCF_016863035.1 of Microbispora corallina. Classification (GTDB taxonomy): domain Bacteria; phylum Actinomycetota; class Actinomycetes; order Streptosporangiales; family Streptosporangiaceae; genus Microbispora; species Microbispora corallina. The sequence goes on along the minus strand of NZ_BOOC01000011.1, from coordinate 84,911 downwards.
CCTTCGCCAGCTCGTGCCCGAGCCCCCGGGAAGTGCCGGTGATCAGCCAGGTCGTCGCCATGTCCGCCTCCTAAATAACTGGTTGTTTAGCTAGCACGCTAGCCCACGACGCCGACGGCAAGCAAATGAACAGTTAGTTGGTTATGCTGATCGCATGCCGGACGACGAGCGCGGGAGGACCCGCGATCCCGACGCGACCAGGGCGCGCCTGCTCCGGGCGGCGACCGACGAGTTCGCGGCCCACGGGATCGCGGGGGCCAGGGTCGACCGCATCGGCGCCGCGGCGAAGGCCAACAAGGCGCTGATCTACACGTACTTCGGCAACAAGGACGGGCTGTTCGACGCGGTGATGGACGCCCACGTCACCCGCCTGCTCGACGAGGTGCCGTTCACGCCGGACGACCTGCCGGGCTACGCGGGACGGCTGTTCGACTACCTCCTCGGCCACCCCCACCAGCTCAGGCTGGCCACCTGGCACCGCCTGGAGCGCGCGGGCACCGGCCGCGCGCCGGAGGGCCTGAGCGACTCGATGCGGCGCAAGACCGAGGCCCTCGCCCAGGCCGCGCGGCCGCGGTCAGGGGACTTCGCCCCCGAGGACCTGCTGGTCTTCGTCCTCGCCCTCGCGAGCGCGTGGACGCCCGCCAGCCCCCACGTCCCGCCCGGCTTCCGCGCGGAAGAGGCGGCCGGGCACCGCGCGGCCGTCGTCGAGGCCGTACGGCGGCTCGTGGGGGCCTGACCGCGACCGGAACCACGACCGGGACCGCGACGGGTGACGCGGTCAGAGGCGTTCGAGGATCGTCACGTTGGCCTGGCCGCCGCCCTCGCACATCGTCTGCAGGCCGTAGCGGCCGCCGGTGCGCTCCAGTTCGTGGAGCATGGTGGTCATCAGGCGGGCCCCGGTCGCGCCGAGGGGGTGGCCGAGCGCGATGGCCCCGCCGTTGGGGTTGACCAGTCCCGGGTCGACGTCGAACTCCTTCAGCCACGCCAGCACCACGGAGGCGAACGCCTCGTTGATTTCCACGTGGTCGAGGTCCCCGATCGTCATGCCCGCCTTCTTCAGCGCGTACGCGGTCGCGGGGATGGGGGCCGACAGCATGCGGACGGGGTCCTCCCCCCGGGCGGACAGGTGGTGGATCCGGGCGCGGGGCGTCAGCCCGTGGGTCCGCAGCGCCCGTCCGGACGCCACCAGCAGGGCCGCCGCGCCGTCGGAGATCTGCGAGGCGACCGCGGCCGTGAGGCGGCCGCCCTCGACGAGCGGCCGCAGCGCCGCCATCTTCTCCGGCGAGGTGTCGGGTCGCGGCCCCTCGTCGGCCGTCACGCCCTCCAGCGGCGCGATCTCCCGGGCGAACCGCCCCTCGCCGGCCGCCCGGACGGCCCGGACGTGCGAGGCGTAGGCGAACTCCTCCATCGCGGCCCGTGTGATCCCCCACCGATCGGCGATCATCTCGGCCCCCCGGAACTGGGACACCTCCTGCTCGCCGTACCGCGCCCGCCACCCGCGCGAGCCCGCGAAGGGACCCTCGGTGAGCCCCAGGGACTCGGCCGCGCCGAGCGAGGCGTACGCGATGGGGATCTGCGACATGTTCTGCACGCCGCCCGCCACCACGAGGTCGGCGGTGCCGGACATGACGGCCTGCGCCGCGAAGTGGACGGCCTGCTGCGACGACCCGCACTGCCGGTCGACCGTGACGCCGGGCACCTCCTCGGGCAGCCCGGCCGCGAGCCAGCAGGTGCGGGCGACGTCCCCGGCCTGGGGCCCGACGGCGTCGACGCAGCCGAAGACGACGTCGTCCACGGCCGCCGGGTCGATCCCCGTGCGCTCCACGAGCGCGGCCAGCACGTGGGCGCCGAGGTCCGCGGGGTGGACCAGGGACAGCCCCCCGCCGCGCCTGCCCACGGGCGTGCGCACGGCGCCGGCGATGTAGGCCTCGGGCGTCGCGGCCATCGGACCTCCTCAGTCCTTCAGGATCCCCTCCAGGACCATCGCGACGTACTGCCGGGCGATCTCGCCCGCGGGCAGGCGCCCGTCGCTGCGGTACCAGCTCGCGGCCACCCAGACGGTGTCGCGCACGAACCGGTAGAGCAGCCCCGTGTCGAGGTCGGCGCGGAAGACGCCGTCCATCACGCCCCGGTCGAGCACCGACAGCCACATCTCGCGGAATCGGCGCTGCGACTCGGCCAGATAGGCGAAGCGCGGGCTCTCGCCCAGCAGCTTCGACTCGTTCTGGTAGATGACGACGGCCTCGCGGTAGCGGTCGATGCACCGGAACGACTCGGCGACCAGCGCCTGGAAGGTCTCCCGGGCGCTCAGGTCGGACGCGAGGACGCGGTCGTAGGCCGCCCACATGTCGGTGAGGAACGTCGAGAGGATCTCGTCGACCATCGACTCCTTCGAGTCGAAGTGGTAGTAGAGGCTGCCGCCGAGCATGCCGGCGGCGTCGGCCACCTCCCGGACCGTGGTGGCGGCGTACCCCCGGGACGCGAACACCTTCGCGGCGGCGCCGAGCAGCTCCGCCCTCCGCTCGGCGCGGGCGGCGGCGGCGCTCTCCGAGTCGCGGCGTCGTGGGCTCATGGACGGGCGGACCTTTCAGGGATGCTGGCCGGAGACCGAGACGGTCTCCCCGGTCATGTACGAGGAGTAGTCGCTGGCGAGGAACACGACGACGTTGGCGACCTCCCACGGCTCGGCCGCCCGCCCGAACGCCTCCCGGGCGGTGAGCTCGGCCAGCGTCCCGGCCGAGGTCGCCTTCACCAGGTGGGGGTGCATGGCCAGCGAGGGCGCGACCGCGTTGACCCGCACGCCGTACGGCGCGGCCTCGAGGGCGGCGCACCGGGTCAGCGCCATGACGCCGGCCTTGGCCGCCGCGTAGTGCGCCTGGCCCTCCTGGGCTCGCCACCCGAGCACCGACGCGTTGTTGACGACGACCCCGCGCCCGCGGGGCTGCATGCGCGCGAGCGCGGCCCGTGTGCAGCGCATCGTGCCGTTGAGGGTCACGTCCAGCACGCGGCTCCACTGCTCGTCGGTCATGTCGACGAGGTTCACCGTACCGCCGAGGCCGGCGTTGTTGACCGCCACGTCGACCGGGCCGAAGCGGTCCTCGGCCGCCGCGAACATCCCCTGGACCTGGTCCTCGCGGGTCACGTCGCACGGCGCCGCGGCGACCGTCCCCGGGCCGAACTCCTTCTCCAGCGCGGCGAGGGCGTCGGCCAGCCGCCGTTCGTGGGCGTCGCTGATCAGCACCCGCGCGCCCTCCTCCAGCAGGCGGCGGGCGCAGGCGCCGCCGATGCCGGTGCCCGCGGCGGCGGTGACCACGGCCACCCGGCCGCGGAGCAGGCCGTGCCCCGGGACATAGGACGGGCGCATGACCCGGCTCCTCCAAACCGGCCGCGGGGCGGCCCTCCTCGACGGACCCTCGATGAGTTACTCTACCAAACGATTGTTAGAAACAATGAGAGGGTCGCCATGTCCGTCGTGCGGTACGCGCGGCGCGGGCCGGTGGCGGTCGTGACCATGGACCGCCCCGAGTACCGCAACGCGCAGAACTCGGCCATGACGTACGCGCTGGACGAGGCCTTCTACCGGGCCGCGGCCGACGACGACGTACGGGTGGTCGTGCTGGGCGGGGAGGGCCCGCACTTCTCGGCGGGGCACGACATCGGCACGCCCGGCCGCGACGCCGGCGTCACGTTCGAGCGCAGGGCCGGGCTGTGGTGGGACCACGTCGGCAAGCAGGGCGCGGAGAGCAGGCTCGCCCGGGAGTCCGAGGTGTACCTCGGGATGTGCCGCCGGTGGCGGGAGCTGCCCAAGCCGATGATCGCGATGGTGCAGGGCGCCTGCGTCGCGGGAGGGCTGATGCTCGCCTGGGTGTGCGACCTGATCGTGGCCTCCGAGGACGCGTTCTTCGCCGACCCGGTGGTGCGGATGGGCATCCCCGGCGTCGAATACTTCGCGCACCCGTGGGTCATGCCGCCCCGGGTGGCCAAGGAGCTGCTGTTCACCGGCGACCGGATGCCGGCCCGGCGGGCGTACGAGGTGGGGATGGTGAACCGGGTCGTGCCGCGGGCCGACCTGGAGGCGGAGACGCTGGCGCTGGCCGGGCGGATCGCCGCCATGCCGCGCCTCGGCCTCGCGCTGGCCAAGAAGGCCGTCAACCAGGCCGAGGACCTGCAGGGCATGCACGCAGGCATGGACTCGGCCTTCGGGCTGCACCACCTCGCGCACGCGCACAACGCGGAGACGGGGGCCGACCCGCTGGGCGGCATGGACGCCCGGAGCATGCGGGCGGCGGCCGATGGATCTTGATCTGTCGGAGGCCGAGCCGTTCCGGGCGGAGGTGCGCGCGTGGCTGCGGGAGCACGTTCCGGCCGTCCCGCCGCCCTCCCTGGAGACCGCCGAGGGCTTCGCCGCCCACCGCGCCTGGGAGCGCACCCTGCACGACGCGGGCCTGTCGGTGGTCTCCTGGCCCGCGCGGTACGGCGGCCGGGACGCCACCCCACTGGAGTGGCTGGTCTTCGAGGAGGAGTACTGGGCGGCCGGCGCGCCGGCCAGGGTGAGCCAGAACGGCGTCAACCTGCTCGCGCCCACGTTGTTCCGGCACGGGACGCCCGAACAGCTCGACCGCGTGCTGCCGGCTATGGCCTCGGGCGAGGTCGTGTGGGCCCAGGCGTGGTCGGAGCCCGGGGCGGGCAGCGACCTGGCCGCCGTACGGGCCACCGCGACGCGGTGCGACGGCGGCTGGCTGCTCGACGGCCAGAAGACGTGGAGCTCCCGTGCGGCGTTCGCCGACCGGGGCTTCGGCCTGTTCCGCTCCGATCCCGGGGCCGGGCGGCACCGCGGGCTGACGTACGCGATGTTCTGCCTGGACGCCGAGGGCGTCACCCGCCGCCCGATCGGCCGCCTGGACGGCAAGCCGGCCTTCGCCGAGCTGTTCCTCGACCGGGTCTTCGTGCCCGACCGCGACGTCGTCGGCGCGCCCGGGGACGGGTGGCGGGTCGCCATGAGCACGGCGGGCAGCGAGCGGGGGCTGGCCCTGCGCAGCCCCGGGCGGTTCACGGCCGCCGCCGACCGGCTGGTGTCCCTGTGGCGCGAGCGCGGCGACCCGTCCGACACCGCGACGGCGGACCGGGTCGCGGACGCCTGGATCCGGGCCCGCGCGTACCGGCTCAAGGGGTACGAGACGGTCTCCCGGGCCGAGGACCCGGGGGCCGCCGCGAGCATCAACAAGATCTTCTGGTCGGAGCTGGACCTCGCGCTGCACGAGACCGCGCTCGACCTCCTCGGCCCCGGCGGCGAGCTCGCCGGCCCGTGGCTGGAGGGGTACGTCTTCGCCCTCGCCGGGCCCGTCTACGCCGGGACCAACGAGATCCAGCGCACGATCGTCGCCGAACGCGTCCTCGGCCTTCCCCGCCCCGCCGACGCGGGCGGGGGCGGGGGCGGGGGCGGGGGCGGGGGCGGGAGGCAGGGGTGAGGCGCGGCATCCCCGCGGAGCGCCGCGCGGCGGGTGACGCCGGAACAGGGCGGGGGATCAGCGCGAAGCGCCGCCCGGCGGGTGACGCCGGAAGGAGGGCCCGGGTGAGGCGCGGATGAGGTTCGTCCTGGACGCGGAGCAGCGGATGTTCGGGGAGACGGTGGACGCGGTGCTCTCCCGGTCCGGCCGGCCCGAGACGATCCGCGCCTGGGCGGCCGGGACCCCCGGGCCCGGGCTCGCGCTGTGGCGCGCCCTCGCCGAGGCCGGGGTCCCCGCGCTGGCCGTCTCCCCACGACACGGCGGCGCCGGGCCGCTCCCGGTCGAGCTGGTCACGGCCTTCCACGAGCTCGGCCGCCACGCCGCGCCCGGGCCGTACGTGGAGACGGTCGCCGCGGCCGTCCTCCTCGACGCCCTCGGCGACGCCGGGCCGGCCGCCGCGTGGCTGCCCCGTGTCGCGGACGGCACGGCCGTCGTCACGCTGGCGCTCGCCCCCGTCGTCCCGCACGCCCTGGACGCGGACGCGGCGGACCTCACGCTCGCGGTCGACGGCGACCGGCTGTGCCGGGGTGAGCCGGGAGTGCCGCTCGCGTCGCTGGACCCCGCGCGGCGCCTGTTCCCCGTGGCCGCCGGGACCGTGCTCGCGAGCGGGCCCGCGGTCCGCGCCGCGGCCGCCCGCGCGTATGACACGGGGGCGCTGTCCTGCGCCGCCCAGTTGGTCGGGCTGGGTCACCGGCTGCTGGAGGCCACGGTCGCCCACGCGCGGTCGCGCCGGCAGTTCGGGCGGCCCATCGGCGAGTTCCAGGCGGTCAAGCACCGGCTGGCGGACGTCCTCGTCGGCCTGGAGTACGCCCGGCCGCTGGTGCACGGCGCCGCCCTCACGTACGGCATGGCGAGCTTCCCGAGGGACGTCTCCGCGGCGAAGGCGGCCGCCTCGGACGCGGCGTACGCGGCGGCCCGGGCGGCGCTGCAGATACACGGGGCGATGGGCTACACCGACGAGTACGACCTGAGCCTGTGGATCCGCAAGGCCACGGCGCTGCGGCAGGCCTGGGGTGCGCCCGCCGGGCATCGGGCCCGGGTGCTGGCCGCACTATCGTCAACCCCAGGTTGACGATCGCCCCATCGTCAACCTATGGTTGACGCATGTCGAACCCACAACCCATGGACGTCCCGGTCCGCCTGGACGACCTGATCCAGGCCATCAAGAGGGTCCACACGGACGCGCTCGACCAGCTCACGGACGCGGTCATGGCGGCCGAGCACCTCGGCGAGGTCGCCGACCACCTCATCGGGCACTTCGTGGACCAGGCACGCCGCTCCGGCGCGTCCTGGACCGACATCGGCAGGAGCATGGGCGTCAGCAAGCAGGCGGCCCAGAAGCGCTTCGTCCCGAAGGGCTCCGCCGAGCCCCTGACGTTCGACCCGGGCCAGGGCTTCACCCGCTACACGCAGCGGGCCCGCAACGTCGTGATGGCGGCCCAGACCGAGGCCCGCGCCGCCGGCAATGCCGAGATCCGGCCCGAGCACATCGTCCTCGGGCTGCTCAGCGAGCCCGAGGCCCTCGCCGCCGCCGCGATCACCGCCCAGGGCGTGACGCTGGAGGACGTACGGCGGGCCGCGGCCGCCGCGCTGCCGGAGCCGGCCGGCGAGGTGCCCGAGCTCGTCCCGTACGACGGCCAGGCGCGCAAGCTGCTGGACCTGACGTTCCGGGAGGCCCTGCGCCTCGGGCACAACTACATCGGGACCGAGCACATCCTGCTCGCCCTGCTGGAGCAGGAGGACGGCGCCGGCGTGCTGTCCGGCCTCGGTGTCCGGAAGGGGCCCGCCGAGGCCGCCATCGCCGAGGCCCTGGCCGTCGTCGTCGCAGCGGCCGGCCGGAAGCAGGAGTAGAGCGGCCGGCAAGGGCCGCGCTCATTCCGCGGACTGAGCGCCGTCGTCGTCGAGGCGGGCCGACAGGCGGCGCAGGACGGCGGCGGCGTCGGCGACGACGCGGTCGATGAGCTCCTCGCAGGTGGGCAGGTCGCCGAGCAGGGCGACCACCTGTCCCGCGGCCATCACGCCGAGGTCGGGGCGGCCGTCCACCATGGCCGACCTGAGCAGCATCGGGGTGTTGGCGGCCATCAGGACCTCGGCCCAGCCGAGCCGCCGGGCACGCCGCATGGCCCGCCCGTCCCTGACGAGGGCGGGCCACGACATCCCGGAGATCCCGCGGAAGCGGTGGGCGTTGCGGAGCGCCCTGGCCAGCCCGGCAAGCCGGCCCGAGCGCTCCAGCGCGTCCACCAGCGGTGTGCGCAGGACCCGGTGCGGCGTCCCGTCCACCCGCCGGGTGACGACGGTCTCCGACGCGCCGAGGTAGACGGCCTTCACCGCGTCGGGGACCGGGCTGTCGGCGGTCAGCAGGAAGCGGGTGCCCATGGCGACGCCGGCCGCGCCGTACGACAGGGCGGCGGCGAGCCCCCGCCCGTCGAAGAAGCCGCCGGCGGCGATGACGGGGACCCCGACGGCGTCCACCACCTGGGGCAGCAGCAGCGTGGTGGCGAGGGGCCCGGTGTGGCCGCCGCCCTCGCCGCCCTGGACCATGACGGCGTCGGCGCCCCACGCGGCGACCTTCTCCGCGTGCCGCCGTGCCCCCACGGTGGGGATCACGACCACGCCGGCCTCCTTCAGCCGGTCGATCAGGTCGCGGCGGGGGGCCAGGGCGAACGAGGCGACCTTCACCCCCTCGCGGATGAGCAGCCCGGCCCGGGCGTCGGCGTCCGCCGCGTCGGCCCGCAGGTTCACCCCGAACGGCGCGGAGGTGCGCCGCCGCACCTCGGCGACGGCCGCGGCGAGCCCGTCGAGGGACATGGTGGCCGACGCGAGGATGCCGAGGCCGCCCGCCTCGGCCACGGCCGACACCAGCCGCGGCCCGGCCACCCATCCCATCCCGGTCTGCACGACGGGGTGGCGGACCCCGGCGAGCCGGGTCAGCGGCGTGCGGAACACCTGGTCGATCACGGCCCGCGGACCTCGCGGTCGCGCAGGGCGCCCGGGTCGAGGACGTCGCGGATCAGGCGGAGCTCCTCCGCCGTCGGGAGCCGGGTGACCGCCACGTCGCCGCCTATCGCGAGCGGGAATCCCGTCGCCGCGACCACCCGGTCCGGCTCCACGCCCGGGTGGACCGAGACCAGCCGCATCGCCCCCTCCGGGCCGCCGAAGTCGAGCACCGCGAGGTCGGTCACCACCCGGCGCAGCTCGTGGAAGCGGCCGGACGGCCCCAGCGCCGCCGCCCGGTCGCCGCCGACTCCCGAGACGACGTCCACCTCCGGCACGAAGACTCGGGGCGAGTGCCGGGGGATCCAGTAGCTGGTCGGCCCGCAGACCGTGTTGCCCGGGGCGCCGCGCATGCCGAGGAGCTGGGCGGCGGGCCGGGCCGGGTCGCCGATGGCGGAGATGTTGGTGCCGCCGTACCGGTCGATCTGCGAGGCGCCCATCATCACGTGCCGGCGGCCGTTCAGCACCAGCCACAGGTGGTCGCGGAACGGCAGCCAGCCCTCGACGTCCCCCGCGGGCGCGCCCAGGGGGACGGCCTCCGCTGTGAGCAGCGCGCCGCCGTCGGTGGTGAGCAGCCCGGGCTCGAACGTCAGCCGGGCGAGGCGCGCGCCGAGGACCGAGCAGGTGCCCATGGCCGCGGCGAGGATCTCGCCGTCCCCCCGCCACGCCTCGGCGCAGGCCACGACGCACACCTCGGCCCGCGTGGCCTCCCCCGCCGTCACGCCCCCTCCTCGTGCCAGCGGCGCACCTCGCGCTGGTAGGCGGCCTCGCTTCCCGACAGGAAGCGGCCGGCGAAGCCCGCCCAGGCCCGTTCGTCCGCCGCGCACGACGCGTAGTGCCGCTGGAACGCCTCGTCCCGCGCTCGGTCGGGGCCGCAGTCGGTGAAGTGGCCGCCGTTCGGGGTCTCGACCACGCCGGTCACGTGCATCCGGCTGACCAGCAGCGTCTGCGGCGGGCCCGGCAGCGCGCCCGGCGCGACCACCCGCTCCGCCGACACGTACGCCCGGGCGGCCGCCTTGACGAACAGGTCGTCGAGGTACGGATCCGGGCCCAGGTACTGCCCGTTCCCCCGGGTGTCGGCCCGGTCGAGGTGCACCAGCGCCACGTCGAGCGTCAGCGCGGGCACGGCGACCAGGTCCTCCCCCTCGCCGTACGGCGAGCGGACGGTGGCGAGGCCGGAGCCGGCCCGCAGGACGTCGGAGCCGAGCCCGGCCCGCGTGGGCAGGAACGGCAGCCGGTGGGCCGCCGCGAGCAGCCCGAACATGAACATGCCCTCGTCGTACTCGGTGAACTCCACGGCCCCCCGCTGCCGGGCGGCCCGGAAGTGCGGCTCCAGGGGGATCGAGTCGAGCGTCACGAACGGGGCGACCACCCGGCGGACGGCGCCCGCGGCGCACAGCAGGCCCACGTCCGGCCCGCCGCACGAGACGACCGTGAGGTCCCGCAGGCCGGACCGGCACAGCGCGCGGACCAGCGCCATCGGCTTGCGCCGGGAGCCCCAGCCGCCGACGCCGACCGTCATGCCGTCCTCCAGCGAGGAGACGACCTCCTCCACGCTCGTCACCTTGTCCATCGGGCGGCTACCCCTCCCCCGCCGCGAACGCGTCGCGCAGGCGTCCGCCCGCGCCCATGAGGGTGAGCTCGTACGTGAGGCCCTGCTCGAAGCGGTAGCTGCGGTGCACGTCGACCGGGTCGATGCCGTTCAGCGCCTCCTTGGCCCTGCGCACGACGTACGGATCCTTGGCGGCGACGGCCTCGGCGACCGCGAGCGCGGCCGCCCGCAACCGGCCGGGCGGGACCACCTCAAGGACCGACCCGTGGGCGTGGAGCTCGGCCGCGGTCACGGTGCGGCACGTGTACACCATCGCGCGGGCGAGGTGCCCGGGGACGAGCCGGGCCAGGTGGGTGGCCGCGCCCAGCGCCCCCCGGTCGACCTCGGGCAGCCCGAAGTAGGCGTCGTCGGCGGCCACCACGATGTCGGCGTTGCCGGCCAGCCCGACGCCGCCGCCCAGGCAGAAGCCGTGCACCGCCGCGATCACCGGCACCTCGCACTCGTAGACGGCCCCGAACGCGGCGTGGCAGCCGCGGTTGGCGCCCACCAGCGCCTCGAAGCCGGCGTCGTCGCGGATCTCCTTGATGTCCACGCCCGCGTTGAAGCCCCGCCCCTCGGCGCGCAGCACGACGGCCCGGGTCGCCGGGTCCCGCCCCGCCTCGCGCACGGCCCCCGCCAGCTCGAACCAGTCCCGTACGGCGAGGGCGTTGACCGGGGGCACGTCCACGACGACCTCGACGACACCCCCGGAGTGGACGACGGCGGAGATACCCATGGGCCACCTTTCCACCAAACATTTGTTAGAAACACGCTAACAGAAGGCCTCCGCGAAGGCCCGGGTCGTTCCGGCGCGACCACGGGTTCGGGGCGGCGCGGGCGGTTCTCGGCGGGCGGTCAGGGGAGGCGGGAGCGGACGACCTTGCCGGCCGCGTTGCGGGGCAGGTCCGCGACGAAGACGACCTCGCGGGGCACCTTGAAGTTGGCGAGCCTGCTCCGGCAGTGCGCGATGAGGTCCTCGGACGTCGCCGCGGCGCCGGGGCGGACCCGCACGTAGGCCCGTCCCACCTCGCCGAGCCGCCGGTCGGGGATTCCCACCACGACGGCCTCGGCGACCGCCTCGTGCCCGGCGAGCACGTGCTCCACCTCCGCCGGGTACACGTTGAACCCGCCGACGGTGAACATGTCGGTGGACCGGCCGGTCACGGTGAGGTGGCCGCGCGCGTCGAGGCGGCCGCGGTCGCCGGTGGCGAGCCAGCCGTCCCGCACGGCCGCGGCCGTCGCCTCCTCGTCGCCGAGATAGCCCTTCATGACGTTGTGGCCGCGGACGAGGATCTCGCCGTCCTCCCCCGGCGGGACCGGCGCGCCGCGGCCGTCGACCACGGCGACCTCCACGCCGTCGATCGGGCGTCCTGAGGTGGCGGCCACGGTCGCGTCGTCGTCCCCGACCGAGCAGGACGTGACCGTCCCGCAGGCCTCGGTCAGCCCGTACGCCGTGACGACCTGCGGGAACAGCTCCGACCGCAGACGCCGGACGAGCTCGATCGGCACGACGGCGGCGCCGGTCACCGCGAGCCGCAGCGAGGACAGGTCGTGACGGTCGCGGGCGGGCGCGTCGAGCAGGGAGACGTAGACCGTGGGCGGCCCGGGCAGGACGGTGATCCTCTCGGCCTCGACGAGCCGCAGGGTCTCACCCGCGTCGAACACCGTCTGCAGGACCATCGTGGCCCCGCGCAGCAGGCAGGCGAGGATGCCCGCCTTGTAGCCGAAGCAGTGGAAGAACGGGTTGACCACGAGGTAGCGGTCGCCGCGGCGCAGACCGGTCCGGTCGCACCACGCCTCGTAGGTCCGCACGTCCTGCGCGTGGGTGCACATCACCCCCTTCGACCTGCCGGTGGTGCCCGAGGTGAACAGCACGTCGGCCACGTCGTCCCCGGTCACCGAGCTCCACCGGGAGCGCGCCTCGTCCTCAGGCACGGCGTGCGCGCCCTCCAGGAACCGGGTCCAGCCGATCACACCCGGGCCCTCCACCTCGTCGTACGTGACGACCGTCCGGAGGGCCGGCAGCCCCGGCGCCCGAGGTGCCTGCGCGGGCCCCTCCCCGGTGCCGGCGCCGAGCATCGCCAGGTAGCCGTTGCCGAGGAAGCCGTCCTCGACGAACAGCACGCCCGCCCCGCTCCGGGCGAGGGGCCAGTGGGCCTCGTCCCCCTTGTACCGGGTGTTGAGCGGCACCAGCACGGCCCCCGCGCCGAGGGCCCCGAGCGCGGTCAGCACCCAGCGGACGCCGTTCGGCGCCCAGATCGCGACCGGGTCCCCCCGGCCGACGCCGAGGGCGGCGAAGGCCCGCGCCACCGCGCGGACCCGGTCCCGCAGCTCGCCGAAGGTCAGCCGTACCGGCCCGTCCACGACGGCCTCGACGTGGGGGAAGTCCCGCGCGGCGCGGTCCAGGGCGGCCGGAATCGTCGGTGCGTCGATCTCGCTCATCGCTGCCTGCCTGCGGCCGGGGGTGCGTGACGGTCCGGCCATGGTGCCGCCGTACGGCGGCCGGGCGCCCGGGCGGGTCCCGGTCATCGGTACGGCGCGCCCGGTGCCGGGCCGCCGGCCCCTACCCTCCCTGGGGCCGGCCGTCGGAGGGAGCGGGATGGGCATCGACCTCACCGGGCGCGCGGCGCTCGTCACCGGGGGCACCCGGGGCATCGGGTTCGCGATCGCCGAGCGGCTCCTCGCGGCGGGCGCCGAGGTGGTGGTCGGCGGACGGACCGAGCCGGCCGCGCTCCCGAGCGCGGGCGGCAGGACGGCCGGGTTCGCCGCGGCCGACATCCGGGACGCGGCCGCGGCGGCCGGGCTGGTGGAGGCGGCGGCCGCCCGTCTCGGGCGGCTCGACGTGCTGGTGAACAACGCGGGCGGGTCCCCCTCCGCCGACGCGGCGGCCGTCTCCCCCCGGTTCGTCGAGAGGATCGTCGCCCTCAACCTGCTGGCGCCCTTCTACGTGGCCCAGCCGGCCAACAGGATCATGCAGGCCCAGGAGGGCGGCGGCTCGATCGTCAACATCGGCAGCGTCGCCGCCCACGATCCGCAGCCGGGTGTCGCCGCCTACTCCGCCGCCAAGGCGGGGCTGCTCGCGCTGACCCGGGCGCTGGCCCTGGAATGGGCGCCCCGGGTGCGGGTCAACCACATCACGACAGGCCTCGTCCTCACCGAGGCGGCGGCCGGCGTGTACGGCGAGGACGGCGGCGCCGCGGTCGCCGGGGTCGTCCCCCTGGGACGGCTCGCCGCTCCCGGCGACGTGGCGGACGCGTGCCTGTTCCTCGCGAGCGACCTCGCGTCGTACGTCACGGGAGCGGACCTGGCCGTGCACGGCGGGGGCGAGGTGCCGGCCCGCTATCTGGTGACGCGCCCGCCGGGCTGACCGGGCTGACCGGGTGGCCGCCCCCGCCCGGCCCGCCACCTGGTGACGCGCCCGCCGCCGGAGTGATCCGGGCGGCCGGCCCTCTCACGGCCGCTCCCCGCGCGGCCCGCTCCCGCCGTGAGCGGTCCGCGCGCGGGCGGCGAGCACGGCGCCGAGGCGGTCGAGCCCGGCGGCGGCCCCGCCGAGGGTGCCGGCGATCTGTCTGCCCCACAGGAGGTGGCGGTGCACGGGGTGGGAGACGTCGACGCCCGAGCCGCCGTGGAGGTGCTGCACGCGGTGCACGACGCCGGGCCCGGCCTCGTCGGCCCACCACCTGGCCACGAGGACGGCCGCGTCCGCGTCCCCCTCCTCCAGCGCGCACACGGCCTGCCACAGGCACGCCCGCAGGGCCTCGATCTCGATGTAGCAGTCCGCGACCTGGTGCCGCACGGCCTGGAACGCCCCCAGCGGACGGCCGAACTGCACCCGCTCGCGCACATGGGCGACCGCGTGGTCGAGCGCGCCCTCGGCCACGCCGAGCTGGAGCGCCGCCAGCGCGACCGACGCGACGTCCAGGGCCCGGGCGAGCGCCTCGCCTCCCGGGACGCCGACCGCGGCGGCCGGAGCCCCGGCCAGGACGAGGGTGCCCGCCAGGTCGCGGGTCGTGGTCTCGGCCCGCTCCCACGCCGCGCCCTCCGCGCCGGACGCGACCAGGAAGAGCCCGGGGCCCGCGTCCGTACGGGCCGAGACCAGCACGTGGCCGGCCCCGGACGGCGCCGGGACGACGGCCTTGGTCCCGGTGAGCCGCCACCGGCCGCCGTCGCGCTCGGCGCGGCAGGCGGGCGAGCCAGGGTCGTCCGGGCCGAACTCCTCCAGCGCCACGGTGAGCCGCGACGAGCCGTCCGCGAGGGCGGGCAGCAGGCCGCGCCGCTGCTCCTCGTCGCCGTGGCCGGCCACCGCGAGCGCCCCCACGACGGCGGGCCACACCGGCGCCGGCGCGACCCGGCGTCCCTGCTCCTCCAGCAGCACGCACAGGCCGGCCGGGCCGAGCCCGGCGCCGCCATGCCGTACGGGGAGCGCGACGCCGAGCAGGCCCGTCCTGCCCAGGTCGGCCCACAGGTCGGCGTCGATCCGGTCCGCCGAGGCGTCCACCGCGTCGAGCCGTTCCGGCCGGGTGTGGCCGGCGAAGACCTTCCGGGCCAGGTCGCGCACCGCCTCCAGCTCCTCGCCGAGCGTGAAGTCCACGGTCACCTCTCCGTCCGGGGCAGGCCGAGCCCCTGGGTGGCGATCATGTCGCGGAGGACCTCGTTCACCCCGCCGCCGAACGTGTTCACGACGCCCTGCCGGGACAGCTGCTCGATCTGCCCGCCCAGCACGGCCCCCGGAGACTCGGGGCGGATCCGCCCGGCGGCCCCGAGCACGCCGGTCAGGGCCCGCTGCACGTGGATGTGCGTCTCGGTGCCGTAGACCTTGGCCGCCGCGGCGTCGGCGCCGGTCAGCTCGCCCCGGGCGGCCGCGCCGGCCATCTTCCAGTTGAGCAGCCGCATGGCCTCCAGCCGGACGTGGCAGAGGGCGAGCTCGCGCCGGACCCAGGGCAGGTCGAGCCGGCCGTCGCCGGCGGCCCAGTCCAGCACGCCCTCCCACAGCTCGATCATGCGGCCGCCGAGCGCCGCGAGGCCGACGCGCTCGTGGTTGAGCTGGGTGGTGATGAGCCGCCAGCCGCCGTTCACCTCGCCGACCACGTCGCGGGCGGGCACCCGCACGCCGCTGTAGTACGTGGCGGTCACGACCGTGCCGCCCACCGTCCTGATGGGGCTCCAGGAGAAGCCGGGAGCGCCGGTGGGGACGATGAGGATCGAGATGCCGCGGTGCCGCGGGGCGCCGGGGTCGGTCCGGCAGGCGAGCCAGACGTAGTCGGCGGTGTTCGCGCCGCTCGTGAAGATCTTCGCGCCGTCGACCACGAACTCGTCCCCCTCCCGGACGGCGCGGGTGGTCAGGGACGCCAGGTCGGTGCCGGCGCCGGGCTCGGTGTAGCCGATCGCGAAGACGATCTCCCCGGCGAGGATCCCGGGCAGGAACCGCCGCCTCTGCTCCTCGGTGCCGTGGCTCATCAGCGTCGGGCCGACGGTGTTGACGGTGACGAACGGGAACGGCAGGCCGGCCCGCTGCACCTCGTCGAAGAACACGTACTGGTCCTCCAGGGAGCGTCCCCGGCCGCCGTACTCGACCGGCCAGCCGAGCCCGAGCCAGCCGTCCGCGCCGAGCCTGCGGACGATCTCCCGGAACCGGTCGCCGCCCACCCCCGCCTCGCCCGCCCGCCGCCGCTCCTCCTCGGGGAGCAGGTCCGCGAAGTACGCGCGGAGCTCGGCGCGCAGGCGCCGCTGGTCCGGGGTCTCCCGCAGGTCCACGCCGCCTCCGCTCAGCCGAAGTTCGCCTGGCCGCCGTCCAGCGGGACGGTGGCGCCGGTCAGGTACCTCAGATCGGGGCCGACCAGCGCGACCACGGCCCGCCCGATGTCCTCCTCGCAGTCGCCGACGTACCCGAGGGGGATCGTCCTGCGGAACTCCTCGGCCCGCGCCGGGTCGGCCTCGGCCCACCGCCTCAGCGACGGCGACAGCGCGTGGGGGGCGACGCAGTTGGCCCGGATGCCGTCCCTGCCCCACTCCGCCGCGGCCGTCCGGGTCAGCGAGCGCAGCGCCTGCTTCGCCGCGGCGTAGGCGCCGTACGTGCTGGGGTCCCAGCGGACCATGGCCGAGGTCACGAGGTTGACGATGCTGCCGCCGCCCCGGGCCTTCATGTGCGGGTGACAGGCCTTCATGAACGCGAACGCCGCGAACGGGCCGCTGAGGAAGCCCCGGCGGAAGTCGGCGTCGCTCATCGACAGCAGCGGCCCGAACGCCCCGGAGTAGGCGTTGTTGACCAGCACGTCCACGCCGCCGAGACGGGCCGCGACCTCCTCGACCACGGCGGGCACCGCGTCGGTGTCGGCGACGTCGCACAGGAACGGCTCGGCCCGGCCGCCCCGGTCGCGGATCATGCCGCACGTCGTCTCCAGTTTCCGCATGGTGCGGCCGAGGACGGCGACGTCCGCGCCCTCGGCGGCGAGGGCGAGCGCGATGCCCTGCCCCACGCCCTGGCCTGCGCCGGTCACGATCGCGGCCTTCGAGGCGAGCGTTCCCATCGGTCTCCCCTGGCGAGCGGTGCGGTGACGGCCATGATCGGCACGGCGGGCGCGACGTGGTAGGGACGTCCCGCTCACCGGGAGCCCGCGGCCGGGCGGGGGCCGTCCCGATCACCGGGAGACGCCGCCGCGCCGCGGGCGTCGCGGCCGAGAATGGGCCCCCGGTGGAGACGGGAGGGGCGCGATGGCCACGTCCACGGATCCCGCGGCGGCGGCGAGGGCGGCGGCCGCGGTCGTGGCCCGCCTGACCGGGCCCGGCGGGGAGTTCGAGATCGCCGAGGAGGACGTGCTCGGCGCCCGGACGCCGTCCTTCCGGCGCCGCCACCGGAACCTGGGCGAGATCCTGGCCCGGTCGGCCGCGTACGGCGAGCGCGACTACGTCGTCACGGCGTCGGAGCGGCTCAGCTTCGCCGGGCACGCCGCGCTGGTCGCGTCGCTCGCGGCGGCCCTGCGCGACGACTTCGGGGTGCGGCCCGGCGACCGCGTGGCAGTCAACGCGGCCAACTCCCCCGAGTGGATCGCCGCGTTCTGGGCGGCGGTGGCGGCGGGCGCGGTGGCGGTCGGATACAACGCCTGGTGGTCCCGGCGCGAGGTCGGGTACGCGCTGGACCACACGACGCCGGCGGTCGTGGTGGCCGACGCCGAACGGGCGGAGCGGTCGTCCGGGGCCGCGCGGGTTCTCACGATCGAGGAGGACCTGCCGCGCCTGGCGCGGCGGCACGAGGGGGCGCCGCTGCGGGTGCACGACGCCGGGGAGGACGACCCGGCCGTCATCCTCTACACGAGCGGGACGTCCGGGCGGCCGAAGGGGGCTGTCCACTCCCACCGCAACCTCACGTCGGTCGTGGAGTACCACCGGCTGAACGACGCGCTCGCCCGAGCCCTGGGCGACCCGCTGGAGCCGGCCGACCGCCGCCACCTGCTGGCGCTGCCGCTGTTCCACATCGCGGGCCTGCACAACCTCGCCGTGCCGCGCCTGGCCACGGGCGGCGCGGTCGTCATGCACCAGGGCGCCTTCGACGTGGACGCGGTGCTGGGCCTGATCGAGCGCGAGCGGGTGACGAACTGGGGAGCCGTGCCCACCATGGCCCACCGTCTGGCCGAGCGCGGCGACCTGTCGTCGTACGACCTGTCGTCGCTGACCGCGTTCTCGCTGGCGTCGGCGCCGTCCTCGCCCGCGTTCAAGGAGCGGCTGCGGCGGGCGCTCCCGGCCGCCCGGCGCGCGCTCGTGGACAGCTACGGCCTGACCGAGTCGTGCACGGGCATCACGGTCGCCTCGCCGGCCGACCTCGCCGAGGCTCCGGACACCGTCGGCCGGCCGATCCCGGCCGTGCGGGTGGAGATCCGCGACCCCGAGGGCAGGGCGCTGCCGCCGGGCGAGGAGGGCGAGATCTGCGCCCGCGGCCCGTACACGATGCTCGGCTACTGGGACGACCCCGAGGCCTCGGCCCGGGCCCTCGACGCCGGCCGGTGGCTGCGCACCGGCGACATCGGGACGCTCGACGGGCAGGGGCGGCTGCGGCTGACCACCCGCAGGACCGACCTCATCCTGCGCGGGGGCGAGAACGTCTACCCGGCCGAGGTGGAGGCCGTGCTGGGCGAGCACCGGGGCGTGCTGGAGTGCGCGGTCGTCGGCGTCCCCCATCCCGACCTCGGCCAGGAGGTCGCCGCGGTGGTGGTGACCGCCCCCGGCCGCCCGGTCGGCGAGGGCGACCTGCGGGCGTACGCCGCGGAGGCGCTCGCGTACTACAAGGTCCCGTCGCGGTGGCACCTCACGACCGAGCCGCTGCCCCGTAACGCGACCGGCAAGGTGGTGCGTCCCGAGGTGCTGCGCGCGCTGGGCGACCCCGCTCACCGGGACACGCGCTGACCCGGACGGGCCGCCCGTACTAGTTTCACCGTTCCGGACCATGGGAACGGGGAGCGAGCCGATGAGCGGACACACCGGCCTGGACGGCAGGGCGGCGATCGTGACCGGCGCGGGCGGCGGCATCGGCCGCGCGGAGGCGCTGGCGCTGGCCGCGCGCGGCGCGAGCGTCGTCGTGAACGACGTGGGCCCGGCGGCGGACGAGGTCGCGGCCGAGATCGGGAAGCTGGGCGGCACGGCGGTCGCCGTGACCGGGGACGTCGGCGACTGGGCCACCGGCGACCTGCTCGTCCGGGCCGCCGTCGACACGTTCGGCCGGCTCGACGTCGTGGTGAACAACGCGGGCGTGCTCCGCGACCGGATGGTGTTCAACCTGGGCGAGGACGACTGGGACACGGTCGTCCGCGTCCACCTCAAGGGACACGCCGCGCTGTCCCGCGCCGCGACCGCGTACTGGCGGGGGGCGAGCAAGGCCGCCGGCGGGCCCGTGTACGGCCGGATCGTCAACACGTCGTCCGAGGCGTTCCTGTTCGGCTCGCCCGGCCAGGCGAACTACGCCGCCGCCAAGGCGGGGATCGTCGCGCTGACGCTCGCGACCGCCCAGAGCACCGCGAAGTACGGCGTGACGGCCAACGCCATCTGCCCGCGGGCGCGCACGGCCATGACGGCCGGCGTGTTCGGCGAGAGCCCCGCGCCCGTCTCCCCCGGGTCCTCCGGCGGCTCTGCGGGCTCCTCCGGGGGGCTGGACGCCCTGGCCCCCGAGCGGGTCGCCACGTTCGTGAGCTACCTCGCCTCCCCCGCCTCGGCGCGGATCACCGGCCAGGTGTTCGTCGTGTACGCCGACCTGGTGGCGCTGATGGCCGCGCCCGCCGTGGAGCGGACCTTCCGGGCCGAGGGCGGGGCGTTCGACGTCGCGGAGATCGACACGCTGCTCACGCCGTACTTCGGCGGGCGCGACCCCCGGCGCGGGTACGCCGCGCACGCGGTGGCCGCCCTCGACACGACAGGCGTCCCCAACGCCGCCCTGGAGGTGACGGGCGTGCCCAACGCCGCGCAGGACGGGTGAGCGTCAGCCGGGGACGGCGTTCGAGCGGGGCGCGAGCAGGAGGCGGCACGCCGTGCGGATGTCGTCCTCGGCGTCCTCGATCGGGACCCGGCCGTTCAGGCTCGACTGCAGCAGGCCGTACCAGCACTGCAGGAGCAGCCGCACGAGGGTCAGGTCCTGCGCGGTGGGGGTCTCGATGCCGAGCGTGTCCAGCACGATGCCGCTGAAGGTGGCGTCGATCCTGATCGCGTCGGCCACCGAGGCGGCGTGGGCCGCGCTCATCGACTGGATCATGGCGACCGCCAGGGCGGGGCGGCGCACCAGCTCGCGGCTGGCCCGCACCATCAGATCGGAGACCGCGTCCTCGGGAGCGGTGCCGGGCCGCGGGCGGGGCGCGCCCTCCCTGAACCGGTCGATCTGCTCGGCCATCACCGCGGTGAACAGGTGGATCTTCGAGGGGAAGTACCGGTAGAGCGTGGCGATGGCCACACCGGCCTCCTTGGCCACGTCGTGCATCTGGACCCGCTCGAGCCCCTTCTCGGCCCCCATGCGCGCGGCGGCCCTGAGGATGCGCAGGTGCCGGGCCCGCTGCTCCGGCGAGCTGGGCTCGGCCGGCGACCTCGCCTCGGCGATTCTCGGCACTGTCCCCCCTGGTCGTTGCGCGTCTCCACGACGATACACACGGGCCCGGGGCGGCCCGCGAGGCCCGATACCGGTGGCCGGGACCACGTCCGCCTCACACGAGGTTGTCCTCGACCGTCAGGCCGAACTCGCCCCTGCCGTACATCGCGAGGGCCCGCTCGACGTCGTTGGCGACGTGCACGCTGCCCGCGTGCGCGTCCCGCCAGGCCCGTTCGATCGGGTTGCCCCGGCTCAGCGAGTTCCCCCCGGCCGTCTTGAAGAGGATGTCGATGGCCGAAAGGGCCCGCTCGGTCCCGCGCACCTGGTCGCGGCGCACCCGCAGCCGCAGCTCCATCGGGATCCGGTCGCCCCGTACGGCGTGCTCGTACACCTCGCGCACGTTGCGGTCGGTCTGCAGGATCGCCGCGTCGATCTCGGAGGCCGCCCGGGCCACCGCCACCTGGGCGAACTGGTCCTCCGCGAACCGGCCGCCGCCGAGGCTGAGCCGCACGCGCTCGCGCATGGCGGAGATGTACGACCGGTAGCACCCGGCCACGGCCCCGATCACGGGAGCGGTGATGGCGGTCGTGAAGACCGTCGCGAACGGCATCCGGTAGAGCGGGCCCGGGTTGACCTTCTGGCCGGGGCCGCGCAGATGGGCCTGGTCGTAGTTGCGCACGACCCGGTGGTCCGGCACGAACGCGCGCTCGACGACGATGTCGTTGCTGGCCGTGCCGCGCAGGCCGATGACGTCCCAGACGTCCTCGATGCGGTAGTCGGCGCGCGGGACCAGCACGGTCATGAAGTCCACCGGGCGGCCCCTGGCGCCGACGACGAGGGCGCCCACCAGCGCCCACGACGCGTGCTCGCAGCCGGAGGAGAACCGCCACCGGCCCGACAGCTCCCAGCCCCCCTCGGCCGGGGCCAGCCGTCCCGCCGGGGCGTAGGAGGACGAGACGAGCGCGCCGGGGTCGCCGCCCCAGACCTCGTCCTGGGCGTCCTCCGCGAACAGCGCGACGTGCCAGGGATGCACGCCGAGCACCGATGCCACCCAGCCGGTCGAGCCGCAGACGCCGGAGATCTCCCGCACCGCCTCGAAGAACGCCACAGGGTCGCTCTCCGCGCCGCCGTACCTCTTGGGCTGGAGCATCCGGAAGACCCCCGCGGCGGCGAGCTCCCCGATCGACTCGGCGGGCACCCGGGCGCTCTCGTCGGCGAGCGCGGCCCGCTCCGCGATGGCGGGCAGCAGCCTCCGGACGCGCTCCAGGACGTCGTCGCTCATCGTGGGGCCGCTCCGTTCCTCGGTCCTCGGGTCCTCGGGGGTGCGCCTCCCGGGGGCCGGCGGCCGCCGTTCCCCGCCCGGGACCGATGGTGCGCCGGGAGGGCCCGCCGCCGCCGGAGGCATCCCGGCCACCGGGACTCGCGGTCCCCGGCCGGACCGACCGGCCTACCGTTGCGCCGGAGGGAACGCGCCTGCGAAGGGACGGGTCGAGGTGACTGCGGTCGATGCGGAGCGCGGCGGAGTCCGCGCCATCGGGGCGGAGGCGGCGCCCACGCGGTTCGCCCGGGGGTGGCACTGCCTGGGGCTGTCGGAGCGGTTCCGGGACGGCCGCCCGCACGCGGTGGACGCCTTCGGGCAGCGGCTCGTGGTGTTCGAGAGCGGCGACGGCCGGCTCAACGTCCTCGACGCCTACTGCCGCCACATGGGCGGCAACCTCGCCGAGGGCACGGTCAAGGGCGACGAGATCGCCTGCCCGTTCCACGACTGGCGGTGGGGCGGCGACGGCCGCTGCAAGAGGATCCCGTACGCGCGCCGGGTCCCGCTGCGGGCCCGTACGGCGTCGTGGACGACCCTCGACCAGGACGGCCTGCTCCTGGTGTGGAACGACCCCGAGGGCAACCCGCCGCCGCCGGAGGTCGCGATCCCCCGGATCGAGGGCGCCACCCGCGACGACTGGACCGACTGGGTGTGGGGCGAGACCGTCGTCCACGCCAACTGCCGCGAGGTCATCGACAACGTGGTCGACATGGCGCACTTCTTCTACGTGCACTACTCGTTCCCGACGTACTTCAAGAACATCTTCGAGGGGCACGTGGCGACGCAGGTGATGAAGGGCGTGCGGCGGCCCGACGTCCGGCCGCCGAAGGCCGGGGAGGGCGGCCGGGTCATGACCGGCAACTCGTCCGTCGCCTCCTACCACGGGCCGTCCTTCATGATCGACGACCTGACGTACCACTACGACACGATGGACGTCGAGTGCGTGCTGATCAACTGCCACTACCCGATCGACGCGAACTCGTTCGTGCTGCAGTCCGGCATCATCGTGCGGCGCGGGGAGGGCATGGAGGGCACGGCGGCGGACGAGACGGCCACCAAGCTCGCCGCCTTCATCGCGATGGGCTTCGAGCAGGACGTGCGGATCTGGAAGAGCAAGACCCGCATCGACAACCCGCTGCTGTGCGAGGAGGACGGCCCGGTCTACCAGCTGCGCCGCTGGTACGAGCAGTTCTACGTCGACGTGGCGGACGTCCGGCCCGAGATGGTGGAGCGGTTCGAGTTCGAGCTGGACACCTCCCGGACGACCGAGGCGTGGCAGGCCGAGGTCGAGGCGAACATCGCCCGCAGGGCGGCCGCGGGCCGGCCGGCATGACGGTCCGGAGGGACGACCGCCTGGCCGACGGTCCCGGCATGCGCCCGGTGCGCTGCGACCGGTGCGGCGCGGGCGTCGAGGCGCGCAAGGCGAGCTGGCAGCAGACCAGCGTGCAGTGGACCGCCGCCGCCGCGGCCGCCTGCGCCGAGCGCCGCGCGGCGCCCGGCGGCCAGGACGGCGGGCTGTTCCTCGGCTGCGAGGCCCTGCGCGCGTCGATCACGAGGGCGGCGCTCGACGGCGCCCTCGTCGTCCCCGACCCCTGACGGGCCGGCGTCAGCTGTGCGAGCCCCCGTCGACGCGCAGCTCGACGCCGTTCAGGTACGCCCCGTCGGACGAGGCGGCGAAGGCGATCGCCCCGGCCACGTCCTCCGGCCTGCCCTGCGCGCCCCACAGCGGGTGGATGCGGGCGAACCACCGGACGTCGATGCCGGCGAAGGTCTGCCTGTCGCGGGTGAGCGGCGTCGCGACGCCGCCGGGCGAGACCGGGACGACCCGGATGCGGCGCGGCGCGAGCTCGGCGGCCAGGCTGATCGAGAACGCCAGCAGGGCGCCCTTCGACGCGGCGTAGCCCGTCATGCCGGGGTGCGCCCGGGTCGCGGCCGTGGAGGTGACGTTCACGATCACCCCGGTGCCCTCCGGGATGTGCGGCAGCAGCTCGCGCACCAGCGTGACGGGGGCGAACAGGTTGACCGCGAGCAGGTCGCGGTAGTCGTCGAGCCGGAGCGTGGCGACCGGGGTGGTCCGCAGGAACCCCGCCACGTTGACCAGGGCGTCGATCCGGCCGAGCGCGGCGACGGCGGCCGCCGCGGCCCCGGCCGCGCCCTCCTCCGACGACAGGTCGGCCACGTGCGCGAGGAGGCGCTTGGGGTCGTCCACGATCTCGCCGGTGGCGGCCAGCCCGGCCTCGTCCTTGTCCACCGCGAACACCGTGGCCCCCTCGGCCACCAGCCGCGCCGCCGTCGCCCGGCCGATGCCCGACCCGGCGCCGGTCACCAGCGCCCGCTTGTCCTCGAAACGGTTCATCGGCCCTCCACTGCCGCCGCCCGGCCGGCTCTCCGGCCGAAGAACGTGCCGTCGCCCAGCGACGTCCCGCTGACGTACCCCTCGCCGTGCAGCCCGGCCGTGGTCCGGCCCGCGGCGTACAGCCCGCCGATCGGCCGTCCTGAATGGCGCAGGACGGCGCCGTCCGGGGTGGTGCGCAGCCCGCCCAGGGTGAAGCCGGACACCCCGGTCCCCCGGCCGGCCGACCAGAACCCGTCCCGGGGGTCCAGGGCGGCGAACGGCGGCGCCAGCGGCCTGAGCCACCGGGCGTCCTTGTGGAAGAGGGGGTCCTCGCCACCCGCGGCGTGCCGGTTGTACAGCTCGACGGTGGCGGCGAGCGCCCCCGCCGGCATGCCGAGCGCGGACTCCAGCTCCGCGACCGTCCCGGCGATGTGCCGGGGGCGGACGCCCCAGCGCTCGGGCTCGGGCACGGCCTCGTAGCCCTCCTCGTCCACGACCGCCCACAGCGGCGCGGGCTGCCGCAGCACGGCCGCGGAGCTCAGCAGGCCGGGGTACACGTCCTCGTTGAGGAACCGCTGGC
The DNA here is from genome assembly GCF_016863035.1 of Microbispora corallina. Lineage (GTDB taxonomy): Bacteria > Actinomycetota > Actinomycetes > Streptosporangiales > Streptosporangiaceae > Microbispora > Microbispora corallina. The sequence goes on along the minus strand of NZ_BOOC01000011.1, from coordinate 60,526 downwards.
CGGCGGCGTTGACCAGCATGCCGCGCACGACGACGCCGGGCACCACGGCCAGCGCGACCTCGACGGACGACATGCGCCGGGTGGCCGCCCCGAGGGCCGCCGCCATCCGGATGCCGCCGCCGTCGTCGCCGCCCGACGTCAGCCGGGCGTGACCGAGCAGCGCGGGAGCGTGCTGCTCCAGCATCTCGTCGGAGTCGGCGAAGCCGCCGGTCGCGAGCACGACGCCGCGGCGGGCGCGGTAGGCCACGCGCTCGCCGTACCGGGTGGCCAGGACGCCGATCACCCGCCCGCCGACGTCCAGCGCCAGGTTCACGGCCTTCGTGCCGGTGTGGCAGGCCGCGCCCGCCGACGTCGCGGCGGACACGAGGGCGTCCATGAGCAGCCGCCCGGCGAAGCCCGGCGCGGGCGGGCGGTGGCCGCGCGGCGCGGGGCGGGCGAGGGTCCGGTACGGCCAGGCGTTCTCCCCCAGCCACATCAGGCCGTCGCCGGTCGGCGGCATCCAGCAGGGCTCGCCGTACAGCCGCTCGGTGAACGTCACCCCCCGGTCGGTCAGCCAGCGGAAGTGCTCCAGGCTGCCGTCGCAGTACAGGCGCAGCTTCTCCTCGTCGGCGTGCGGGCCGAGCGCGGCCCGCAGGTAGGCGAACATGTCGCCCGGCGTGTCGTCGAAGCCGCACGCCTTCTGCACGGGGGTGCCGCCGCCGAGGTAGATCTCGCCGCCGGACAGCGCGGAGGTGCCGCCGGGGGCGTCCGCCCGCTCCAGCACGATCACGCGGGCTCCGGCGGCCGCCGCCTCGTACGCCGCCGCCGCGCCGGCGCATCCGAAGCCCACGACGAGCACGTCGCACTCGTGGTCGAACCGCCGGGGGGCCGCGACCGGCTCGCCCGGGGGGACGTCAGGCAGGGTGGGAGGGCCGGCGGTCACGGGCGCGGGGAGAACGCGGCCAGCGGCTCGGAGCCGGACCAGTCGTGACCCCAGTAGCTGTCGCTCGTGATCTCCTCGGCCGTGTAGTAGGCCTCGTCGACGAGGGCGCCGTCGGTGCCGTACTCGATGTCCCAGCCGCCGGGGGCGCGGACGTAGAAGGAGACCATCTTGTCGTTGGTGTGCCGTCCGAGCGTCGAGGAGATGGAGAACCCCAGGCCGCGGACCCGGTCGTAGGCCATGCCCACGGCGTCGAGGGTGTCGACCTCCACCATCAGGTGCACCAGGCCCGGGTCCCCGCCCCGGGGCGCCGGGCAGACGGCCAGGCTGTGGTGGCGGCGGTTCACGCCGAGGAAGCGCACGCGCGGCGCCCGTCCCCGGCCGGCCGCGGGCCGGAACGCGCCGCGCGGCAGGAACCCCAGCACCTCGGTGTAGAAGGCCACGGTCTCGTCGATCGCGGGGGCGGGCAGGACGACGTGGCCCATCCCCTGGACGCCCGTGACGAACCGCTGCCCCCTCCCGGTCAGGACCGGGCGGTGGTCGAGGACGGGCCCGAAGAAGACCTCGACCGGGGTGCCGGCGGGGTCGGCGAAGGCGATGACCTGCTCGGCGTCGCGCTCGGCGGCCTCGGCCTCCGACAGCACCTTCACCGGCGTGCCCGACGCCTCGACCGTACGGCCCACGGCGGCCAGGGCGAACTGGTCGCGGACCTCCCAGCCCACGGCGAGCACCCGGTCCGCGTCGCCGGGCAGCACGGCGAGCCGGGCCCGTCGCTCGTCCATGCGCAGGTAGAGGCCGTCCGGGTCGGGTCCCGATCCCTCGGCGAACCCGAGCCCGTCGAGGACGAGGTCGCGCCAGCGGGGGAGGTCGCGCGTCTGGATCTTCAGGTAGCCGAGGCCGCGGATCTGCGTCACAGTCGTCCGTCCCATCTTCCGCCCGCCGAGAACGGTCGCACGGGCGCGGAGGCGGACGCCCGCGGCCTCCCGCTCAGTGAGAGTCCCGCACCGGACCCAGAGGGACGCCCCCGTCCTCGTCAAGGTGCCGGCTCCGGCGGGACGCCCGTCTCGTCCCGGCGTGAGCGGGCGGCGTCACAGGGGCGGGGGTTTCGTACCATCGTGTCGTGCCGGGCCTTCTTCGCTCCGTGTGGAACGAGCCGCCTCCCCCGCACCCGCCGCGGCGGGTGTGGCGTGACTGGGCGCTCGTGGGCGTTCTCGTGCCGCTCGCGATCCTCGAAGGGGTCCTGCGGCCGGATCTCCCCTGGCGGACGGTCTCGACGGCCGTGACCGCCGCGCTCGTGCCCATGCTGCTGTGGCGCCGGACGCGGCCCCTGCTCATGGTCGCGATCTGCTTCGTCGTCACCGGCCTCGTCCCGCTCCTGCTGGGCGGCGGCCCGCTGGGCAACTACACCCTCGCGTTCATGCTGCTCCTGCCGTACGCGTTGTTCCGCTGGGGGTCGGGGCGCGACGTGGTGACGGGGACGGCGCTCATGCTCGCCGCGGTCTGCCTGTCGGTGACGGTCGACCACGCCACCGCCGGCGACGTGATCGGCCCGTTCGCCGTGCTGTTCGCGTCCACCGCCCTCGGCGGGGCGTTCCGGTACCGGGCCGGGGAGCGGATGCGCGAGCTCGACCGGATCAAGCTGCTCGAACGGGAGCAGCTCGCCCGCGACCTGCACGACACGGTCGCCCACCACGTTTCGGCCATGGCCGTGCGCGCGCAGGCGGGCCTCGCCACGTCGGCGTCCCGGCCGGACTCGGCGGTGGAGGCGCTGCGGGTGATCGAGGCGGAGGCCGCGCGCGCCCTGGACGAGATGCGCGCCATGGTCCGCGTGCTGCGCAAAAACGAGCCCGCGGAGCTGACGCCCGGCCGGCAGATCGCCGACCTCGGGGAGCTGGCGAACGACGGCCACTCAGGCCCGCCGGTCGACGTGGAGATCGCGGGCGACCTCGACCGGCTGCCTCCGGCGGTCGGCGCGGCGGTCTACCGCATCGCCCAGGAGTCGGTCACCAACGCGATCCGGCACGCGCGGCACGCCACCCACATCGAGGTTCGGGTCAGCGCCGGCGAGAGGTCGGTGCGGCTGCGCGTGAGCGACGACGGGGACGGCGGCCTCATCCGCCCGGCCGGGGCGCCGGGGTACGGCATCGCCGGCATGGTCGAGCGCGCCGGGCTGCTGGGCGGCACCTGCGTGGCCGGCCCGGACCCGCAGCGGGGCTGGACCGTCAGCGCCGAGCTGCCGCTGACCGGGGGCGCCCCATGAGCGTCCGGGTGCTCGTCGCCGACGACCAGGAGATCGTCCGCACCGGGCTCGCGATGATCCTCGACGCCCAGCCGGACATCGAGGTCGTGGGCCAGGCCCCCGACGGGCGGCGGGCGGTGGAGCTCGCCCGCCGACTGCGGCCCGACGTCTGCCTGTTCGACATCCGCATGCCCGGTCTCGACGGCATCGAGGCCACCCGGCTCCTCGCGGGGCCCGGCGTGCCCGACCCCCTCGCCGTGGTCGTCATCACGACGTTCGACCTCGACGAGTACGTCTACGCCGCCCTGCGGGCGGGCGCCCGTGGCTTCCTGCTCAAGAACGCCGGGGCGCAGATGCTCTCCCAGGCCGTCCACGCCGCGGCGGAGGGCGACGCGCTCATCGCGCCCAGCGTCACCGCGCGGCTGCTCGGGGCCTTCGCCCGCACCGGACCTGCCGCGCCCCCGGCCCACCCGGTCGAGGCGCTGACGTACCGGGAGGAGGAGATCCTGCTCACCGTCGCCCGCGGGCGGACCAACAGCGAGATCGCCGACGAGCTGCACATCTCGCTGAGCACGGTCAAGACCCACATCGCGAGCCTCATGGCCAAGCTCGGCGCCCGCAACCGGGTCGAGATCGCGATGTGGGCGTACGAGACCAACCGCGTCAAGGCCTCCGGATGACCCACTCGGCCACGGCGAGGTTGAGCATCCAGGCGGCGGCCATGAGGAACGCCCGGGTGGTCTCGCCGGGCAGGCCGGCGACCAGGATCCAGGGCAGCTGGGTCAGCGCCTGCGTGCCCGCCCCCTGCCCGATCGCGTAGCCGCGCATCATCCACGCGCGGTGCCGGCGGACGTCGCGCCGCAGGATCGCGACGAGGCCGAGGACGAGGGACACGGCCATGGCCGTGCCGAACACGAGCCGGAACACCTCGGTCAGGTCGCCGTCGCCCACCGGGCGGGGATAGTAGACGGCCATCCACAGGCCGCTGAGCGCCGCCGTGAGCCCGCACGGCACCAGGACCCGCCCGGCTACGCGGTGCCAGCCGGGCCTGCGGCGGCGGAAGCCGGGGGCGAACTGGAAGGCGCCCGCCACGGTGTAGAGGGAGGCGCCGACGATGTGCAGCACCACGGGCAGCGGCACGGCGAAGAACCGCGCGTTGTCCGGCGTGACGGCGGCGCCGCCGGCGAGCTGGGTCAGGCGGAAGGCCCCGGCCGCGACGGGCACGGCGCCGAGCGCGATCAGCGCGGCGGGCACGAACCGGGCTCGGGAGCCCTTCGGGTGCGGCGGGACGGCAGGCCGCGTTCGGGGGAGGCGCCGCACGGCGCTCTCGTCGGTCATGCCCCGATCGTGGCGCGCGGCCCGGCCCCGGCTCATCGGGAAGAGGGCCGGACCCGCACCGGCCGATCGACCGGCAAACGGGCGTACTTTCGGCCGATGAGCCCGCCGGTCCCGCCTTTTACGCTCCTGCTCCATCGGCCCCCACCGGATCGGGAGGAACGTGATGAAGGCGTTCGTCTTGCGCTCGTACGGCTCACCGGATGTCCTGGAGCTCACGGAGGTGCCCACGCCCGTGCCCCGCCGCGACGAGGTCCTGGTCCGGGTGCGCGCCACCTCCGTCCAGCCCTACGACTGGCACCTCATGCGGGGGCAGCCGTACGTCGCACGGCTGATGGGCGGCACCGTCGGCGTGCGCGCGCCGAGGCTCCGCGTCCTGGGCGCCGACGTCGCCGGCCGGGTGGAGGAGGTCGGCGCGGACGTGACGGGGTTCCGGCCCGGCGACGAGGTGTACGCCATGCCGAAGCAGGGCGGCTTCGGCGAGTACGTGTGCGTCCCGGAGAGCGAGCTGGCGCGCAAGCCGCGGAACCTCTCGTTCGAGGAGGCGGCGGCGGTCCCGCTGGCGGCGAACACCGCCCTGCTGGCTCTGCGCGACCGGGGACGGATCGAGGCGGGCCAGAGCGTGCTCGTCGACGGGGCGTCGGGAGGCGTCGGCACGTTCGCCGTCCAGCTCGCCAAGGCGTTCGGCGCCAAGGTCACCGGCGTGTGCAGCGGGCGCAACGCGGACCTGGTCCGGTCGATCGGCGCGGACGAGGTGGTCGACTACACCCGCGAGGACGTCACCGGGTCGGGACGGCGGCACGACCTGCTGATCGACATCTGGGGCGGCCGCTCCCTGCGGACGTGCCGGCGGGCGCTGGCCCGCGGGGGGACGCACGTCCTGGTCGGCGGGCCGGGTGGCCGGTGGGTGCAGCCCGTCGGCCGCATCGCCGCGGCGCTCGCCACCGCGCCGTTCGCGTCCCGCAGGACGGTGACGGCGGACGTGATCGGCTGCGCGGAGAACGGGCGCAACCTCGCCACGTTGACCGGGCTCATCGAGGACGGCCTGGTCAGGCCGGTCGTCGACCGGTGCCATCGGTTCGAGGAGATCCCGGAGGCCGTGCGGTACCAGGAGGAGGGCCGGGCCCGCGGCAAGGTCGTCGTCACCGTCTGGGACGGCACGCTCCCCTAGCCGCGGCGACGGCCGGACCGGCGGGCGTCAGATCATGGCGCGTCCGGCGCCGGGCGGCGGGTCCATCCCGAGCTGCGCGGACGCGGCGATGTGGAACACCGCGCCGGGCACGTGGATGGCGTGCGCGAGCCCCATGTGGGCGTCCCGCCAGAACCGCTGGATGGGGTTGGCGGACCGCATCGCGTTGCCCCCCGACCGGGCCATGATCTCGTCGACGGCCCGGACCGCCCGCCAGGCGGCCCGCACCTGCGTGCGGCGGCCCACGGCCCGCTCCTCGAACGTGACCTCCCGCCCGGCCGCCACCGCGTCGTACATGCGGCAGGCGTTGTCGAGCAGCGCCGCCCGCGCCGCGCCGATCTCGGCGGCCGCCTCGCTGATCGCGTACAGCGCGTACGGGTCGTCCGCGGCACGGGTGCCGGTGATCTGCACCCGGTCGCGCTGGTAGGCCAGGTGGTGCGCGAGGGCGCCCTCGGCGATGCCGACGACCGCCGCGGTGATGCCGAGGGGGAAGGCGCAGGAGAACGGCACGTGGTAGAGCGGGTTGGTGAGCCCCGCCTCCCGCGCGGCCGTCCCGTCGGCGACCTTCGCGAACGGGATGACCCGGTAGCCGGGGACGAACGCCCCCGCCACCGCGATGTCCTTGCTGCCCGTCCCGCGCAGGCCGACCACGTCCCAGGAGTCCTCCACGATCTCGTAGTCGGACCTCGGGAGGATCAGGTGCAGGGAGGTCGCCGGCTGGACCGGCCGCCCCTCGGCGTCGCCGAGCAGGCCGCCGAGGAAGATCCAGTCGCAGTGGTCGGTCCCGGACGAGAACTGCCAGCGGCCGGTGAACACGTAGCCGCCGTCGACCGGCCGGGCCACGCCCATCGGCGCGTACGGCGAGGCGACCCACGTGTCCCGGTTGCCGCCCCAGACCTCCTCCCGGACCCGGGGGTCGGCGAACGCCATCTCCCACGGATGCACCCCGACGATGCCGGCGACCCACCCGGTCGAGCCGTCCAGGGCGGCCAGGGCCATGACGGCCTCGGCGAACTCCCGGGGGTGGGCCTCGAAGCCGCCGTACGCCGCGGGCTGCAGCAGCCGGACGGCCCCCGACTCCCGCAGGACCTTGGCCGCCTGGTCGTCGAGCCGGCCGAGCGTCTCGTTCACCGGCCCGAGCGCCCGGATCTCCTCCGCCCGCCTGCCGATCGCGTCGAGCACCTCGTGCGCCATGGGCGCCGTCACCTCCCCGCCAGTTCGACGGCGATCTCGATGAGCTGGTCCTCCTGGCCGCCGACGAGCTTGCGCCGCCCGGCCTCGACGAGGATCTCGACGCCGGACACGCCGTACCTGGCGGCCTGCCTCTCGGCGTGCCGCAGGAAGCTGGAGTAGACGCCGGCGTAGCCCATGGTGAGGGCCATGCGGTCGAGCAGGCACTCGCCGTCCATGATCGGGCGGACCACGTCCTCGGCGGCGTCGATGATCTTCACGACGTCGATGCCGGTGCGGATGCCGAGCCGGTCGGCGACCGCGGCGAACGCCTCGACGGGGGTGTTGCCCGCCCCCGCGCCGAACCGTCGGGTCGAGCCGTCGATCTGCAGGGCGCCGGCCCGGACCGCGATGACGGAGTTGGCCACGCCGAGCCCGAGGTTCTCGTGGCCGTGGAAGCCGACCTGGGCGTCGCCGCCGAGCTCGGCCACGAGCGCGGCGACCCGGTCGCCGACCTGGTCCATGACGAGCGCACCCGCCGAGTCGACGACGTACACGCACTGGCAGCCGGCGTCGGCCATGATCCGGGCCTGCCGGGCGAGGGCCTCGGGCGGGCTGCTGTGGGCCATCATGAGGAACCCGACGGTCTCCAGGCCGAGGTCCCGGGCCAGTCCGAAGTGCTGGACCGCGATGTCCGCCTCGGTGCAGTGGGTGGCGATCCGGCAGACGGACGCGCCGTTGCCTGCGGCCTCCCGGATGTCGTCCCGGACGCCGACGCCGGGGAGCATGAGGAAGGCGATCCTCGCCCGCTTCGCGGTCTCGACGGCCGTCCTGATGAGGGTCTGCTCGGGTGTGTGGCTGAAGCCGTACGTGAACGACGAGCCGCCGAGCCCGTCGCCGTGGGCGACCTCGACGACGGGGACGCCGGCGTCGTCGAGGGCGGCGACGACGGCCCGCACGTCCTCGGCGGTGAAGCGGTGCCGCTTGGCGTGCGACCCGTCCCGCAGGGAGGAGTCGGTGACCCGTACGTCGAGGCCGGCGCTGTGGGGCATGGGTGGGTCTCCTGTCATCGGGCGGCGAGCAGGCGGCGGGCGAAGCCCTCCCCGACCCGGGCGGCGGCGGCCGTCATGATGTCGAGGTTGCCCGCGTACGGCGGCAGGAAGTCGCCGGCCCCCTCGACCTCCAGCAGCACGGCCACGCGGGCCGCGCCGCCGGTCGCGGCCGACGGCTCGTCGAACTGCGGCTCGGCGCGCAGCCGGTAGCCCGGCACGTACGCCGCGACGGCGGCGGCCACCTCCTTGATCGAGGCCGCGATCGCCGCCCGGTCGGCGTCCGCGGGGATCGAGCAGAACACGGTGTCCCGCATGATCATGGGCGGCTCCGCCGGGTTGAGGATGATGATGGCCTTGCCCCGGCCCGCTCCGCCGACCGTCTCCAGGCCGCGGCTCGTGGTGAGGGTGAACTCGTCGATGTTGGCCCGCGTCCCCGGGCCCGCCGACGGCGAGGCGACGCTGGCGACGATCTCGGCGTACGCGACCTCGGTCACCCGGGAGACGGCGTGCACCATCGGGATCGTGGCCTGGCCGCCGCAGCTGACGAGGCTGACGTTCGGCTCGTCGAGGTGGGCGCCGAGGTTGACCGCGGGCACGACCGGCGGCCCGAGCACGGCCGGGGTGAGGTCGACGGCCCGGATGCCGAGCGCGGCGTAGCGCGGCGCGTTCTCCCGGTGCACCCGCGCCGAGGTGGCCTCGAAGACGATGTCGGGACGCTCGTCCAGCCCGAGCAGCCAGTCGGCGCCCCCGGCGGAGACGGCCAGCCCGGCCGCCGCGGCCCGGGCGAGTCCCGGGCTCTCCGGGTCGGCCCCGGCCATCCAGCGCGGCTCGACGAGGTCGGAGCGCAGCAGCTTGCACATCAGGTCGGTGCCGATGTTCCCCGAGCCGACGATGGCCGCGGTCGCCTTGCCCACCTGTGGTCCCCTCACTCGAATCGCGCGGTCACGGAGCCGAGCCCGGCGAACTCGGCGTGGAAGACGTCCCCCGGCCGGACGTCCACGGCCCGGGTGCAGGACCCGGGGAGGATCAGGTGCCCGGCCTCCAGCTTCACGCCGAACGCCGCCACCTTCCCGGCGAGCCAGGCCACCGCGGTCGTCGGGTTCCCCAGCACCGCGCTGGTGTTCCCCCGCGCGGCCTCCTCGCCGTTGCGGCGCAGGACGGCCTCGATGCCGGCGAGGTCGAGGGCGTCCGGCCGCACGCGGGCCGCGCCGAGGACGACACCCGCCGACGACGCGTTGTCGGCGATCGTGTCGGCGAGGGCGATCCGCCAGTCCCTGATCCGGCTGTCGATCAGCTCGATGCTCGGCACGACGTACTCGGTGGCGGCGAGCACGTCGGCCTCGGTGCAGCCCTCGCCGGGCAGGCTCGCCCCGAGGACGTAGCCGACCTCCACCTCGACGCGGGGATGGCAGTACGCCGCCGCCGGGACGGGCACGTCCTCCCGCAGCAGCATCGTGTCGAGCAGGTGGCCGTAGTCGGGCTCGTCCACGCCCATCATCCGCTGCATGACGGGGGACGACAGGCCGACCTTGTGCCCGAGCACCCGGGCGCCCGCGGCGAGGCGGCGCCGGATGTTGATGAGCTGGATCTCGTACGCCTCGCCGGCGCCGAGGCCGGGCTCGGCCGCGGTCAGCGGCTCGATCGGCGCGCGGTCGCGCTCGGCGGCCCGCAGCCGGCCGGCCGCCTCCTCCAGCACGGCCGCCCGCCGCGCCTCCTCCAGCATCCGGACCTCCTCCGCTCGGCTCCACGCTCCCAGTGGCCCCGGCCCCGCGCGCCGGGCCTCCCGCTGAGTGGGAGCCGTCCGCGGAGGCGGGGGTCAGCCGTCGTAGGTGACCCTGACCCGCTCGCTGACCGGGAGCGCCTGGCAGGCGAGCAGCAGGCCGTCGGCCACGTCCCGCCGGTCGAGCACCTGGTTGCGCTCCATCGCCGCCTCGCCCTCGACGAGCACGCAGGCGCACGCCGCGCAGGAGCCCTCGCGACAGGAGTACGGCGCGTCCAGCCCGGCCGCGAGGAGCACGTCGAGGAGACGCCGGTTCCTGGGCCAGGGCAGGGTCGTGGTCTCGCCGTCGAGCACCACCTCGACCTCGGCCGCCCCGGCGGGCTCCCCGTCCGGCTCACTGTCCGGCTCCTCGTGGGGCGGCGCGGCGAACGGGTCGCCCTCCAGGGTGGTGAACCGCTCCAGCCGCACGCGCGGCGCGCCGAGCCCGGCGAGCACCCCGGTCGCCACATCCATGAACGGCTCGGGGCCGCAGACGAACGCCTCCCGGCCGGCGTACGGGCGGGCCAGCGCCGTCAGGCCCGCCGCGCTCGGCAGCCCCTGCACCGACTCCAGCCAGTGGACCACGCTCAGCCGCTCCCCGTGCCGGCCGGCCAGGGCCGCCAGCTCGTCGCGGAAGATGACCGAGCGCTCGTCGCGGTTGGCGTACACGAGCACCAGTGAGCCCGTCCCGGCCGCGAGGCACGACTTCACGATCGACATGACCGGGGTGATGCCGCTGCCCGCGGCGAGCAGCAGGAGGTCCGCGTCGAGCGAGCCCGGGGTGAAGGCGCCCGCGGGCCGCAGGACCTCCAGCACGTCTCCCTCCGCCACGGTGTCGCACAGCCAGCTCGACCCGGGCCCCGCGCGCTTCACCGTCACCTTCAACGGCTCGTCGCAGTGCGGCGAGCTGCTGAGGGAGTAGCAGCGCGCGAGGCCGGGGCCGAGGGGCACCCGGAGGGTGAGGAACTGGCCGGGCCGGTAGCGGAACGCCTCCCGGTCGCCGGCCGCGGGTTCGAGCACGAACGAGCGGGCGTCCGCCGTCTCGGCGACCACGCCGGCGACGCGCACCTTGTACGGACCCCGCACGGCCGCCTCCCGGGACGCCGGTCAGGCCGGCCGCTCGGCGGCCCGCTCCCGGGCCCGCGCGGCCACGTGGCGGGCGGCGACGTACCCGAAGACGATGGACGGCCCGATGGTCGCGCCGGGACCGGCGTACTCGTTGCCCATGACCGAGGCCGAGGTGTTCCCGGTGGCGTACAGTCCCTCGATGGCCGAGCCGTCGGCGCGCAGGACGCGGCTGTGCTCGTCGCAGACGAGGCCTCCCTTGGTGCCGAGGTCGCCGACCTCCAGCCGGAAGGCGTGGAACGGCGGGCGGTCGATGACGTCGAGGTTCGGGTTCGGCAGCGTGGGATCGCCGTAGTAGCGGTCGTACGCGCTGTCGCCCCGGCCGAAGTCCTCGTCGCGGCCGGCCCTGGCGAAGCCGTTGAACCGCTCGACCGTCTCCTCCAGCGCCGCCGGCGGGACGCCGATCAGGGCGGCCAGCTCCGCCAGCGTGTCCGCGCGGAAGGCGAGCCCCGCGGCGTAGAACTCGTCCGGCACGGGCGCGCCGGGCAGGAGCCGCGCGAAGGGGTAGCGGGCGCGCGCCTTGGCGTCCATGACGACCCAGGCCGGCACGTGGCCGCCCGCGAGCTGGTCGTGCACGAAGTTCACGTACGGCGACGACTCGTTGGCGAACCTCCTGCCGTCCCCGGACACGATGATCGACGGCGGGATGCACCGCTCCGACACGAGCGGGATGGTGGCCCCCGCCGGGTGCCGGACGGCGGGCATCCACCAGGCGTCGTCCATCAGATCGAGGGCGGCGCCGGCCCGCTCGCCCGCGAGGATGCCGTCGCCGGTGTTCTCCCGCGCGCCCATGCTGAAGTCGGCCCGCCCGCCCTCCGGCAGGTGGGCGGCCCGCAGCGCCGGGTTGTGGTCGAAGCCCCCGGTGGCGAGCAGCACCCCGAGCCTGCCGCGGATCCGCAGCGTCCGCCCCTCGCGCTCGGCGGCGACGCCGCGGACCCGGCCGCCGTCGTCGAGGACGAGGTCGGTCATGGCGGTGCGCAGCCACACGGGGACGCCGGCGTCCCTGAGCGCCATCCGCAGCCGCGCGACCAGCGCCCGGCCGCCCGTGGACATGTGGCGTCGGCGGATGAGGTTGGACGAGACCCGCCACGCCGACACGACCGTGGCCCAGCGGCCCCGCCAGGTGCGCCTGGCCATCGCCAGGTCGTGGTAGTCCTTCGCCGTGATCCACAGGCCCAGCGGGCCCGCCATGCCGTTCGGGCGCTGGTGGCGCTCGTCCGGGCCCAGCGCCCGGGTGTCGAACGGCGCCGCCTCGATCGAGCGGCCCATCGGGCTGCCGCCCTCCAGCTCCGGATGGTAGTCGGGGTAGCCCTTCGTCCAGAGGAAGCGCATCCACCTGCTGCGGCACAGCACCTCCATCGCGGCGGGGCCGTTGTCCACGAACGCGTCGAGCCGCGCGGCGGGCACCCGGCCACCCGTGATCAGGTCGAGGTAGCGCCGCACCTCCCGCGGGTCGTCGTGGACCCCGCTCGCGCGCAGCGCCGGATTGCCGGGGATCCAGATCCCGCCCCCCGAGATGGCGGTGCTGCCGCCGAACCTCTTGCCCTTCTCCAGCACGACCGCCGTGAGGCCCGCGTCGGCGGCGGTGAGCGCCGCCGCCATGCCGCCGCCCCCGCTTCCCACCACGACGAAGTCGAACTCCTCGTCCCACGGGGTCTCGGTCATGCCGGGTCCTTCCTGGTCAGGAACGCGAGCACGACGCTCTCCCAGGCGGCCCTCTGCTCGATCATCACCCAGTGCCCGCAGTCGGGGAACACGTGCAGCTCGGCGCCGGGGATCGTGCGCATCGGCACGATGGCCATGTCGAGCGGGCTGACCCGGTCGTCGCGGCCCCACGTGATCAGCGTCGGCGCCTGGATCCGGTGCAGCGTCGCCCAGTACGGCGGCCGGTCGGAGGCCGCGGCGGCGGCGGCCCGGGCGGCGACCGCGGCCCTGCCGTACATCCTGCGGGCGCTCGCGAGGGCGGCCTCGTCGGTGGCCTGGGCCCAGCGCTCCTCTACGAGCTCCTCGGTGACGAGGGCCGGGTCGTACACCATGGAGTGGAGCCACCGGACGAGCGCCTCCCGGCTGGGCCGTTCGGCGAACTCCGTCAGCAGGGTGATCCCCTCGCCCGGCGAGGGGCTGAAGAGGCCGACCCCGATCCCGCCCACCGTGACCAGCCGCCGGATCCGCTCGGGATGGGCGGCCGCCACCTGGGCGGCGACGATGCCGCCCATCGAGTTGCCGACCACGTCGACCTGGTGGAGCCCGAGCCCGTCGAGGAGGCGGAGCACCGCGGCGGGGGCCGCGGCCATCGGGTGGCCGTCCACCGGGTCGCTCACCCCGAACCCGGGGAACTCCAGGATCAGGCAGCGGAAGTGCTCGGCGAAGGCAGGCAGGTTGCCGCCGAAGTTGCGCCAGCCGGTGACGCCGGGCCCGGAGCCGTGCAGGAACAGCAGCGGGGGGCCGTCGCCCGCCTCGTGGTAGCGCAGCACGCCCGTGCCGGTCGCGAGCTCGCGCGCCGTCGAGTCGTGCGTGGGCCGCGTCGTCATCGTCCGCCCCCGTCCTGAAGGAGTGCCGGCTCGTCGGACCGTAGCCAAGCGGCGGGCCGGGCGGCGGCGGCCTCCCGATCAGCGGGACGGGTCCGCTCGACGGGGCTCACTCACCGGGGCCCACTCAACGGGACCGGGCGGGCCGGGCGGCCGGCGGGGCGCCTAGCGTCGGAGGCCGGTCGCGGGACCCGCGGACGTCCGGGCCCGCGCGACCCGCAGAGCCGAGCTGAGCCGAGGTGAGGTGAGCCCATGACGGCCGATCCCGTCCGTACGGCGGCCCGGCCGGCGGCCGCGCCGGGGCCGCCGGAGTTCCGCCGGGCGATGGGGCTGTTCGCCAGCGGGGTGACCGTGGTAACCGGCAGCGACGACGGGGAGCCGGTGGGGTTCGCCTGCCAGGCCTTCGCCTCGGTGTCCCTCGACCCTCCGCTCGTGCTGTTCTGCGCCGACAGAGGCGGGCGCGCCTGGCCGAGGATCAGGAGGTCGGGCCGGTTCTGCGTCAACGTGCTGGGCGAGGACCAGGTCGAGATGTGCGCCCGGTTCGGGTCGAGCACCGGCAGGAAGTACGACGGGCTGGAGTGGGACCCCTCCCCGTGGGGCGTCCCCGCGCTGCGCGGCGTGCTGCTGCGGGTGCACGCCGAGATCGAGGACGTGCACCCCGCCGGGGACCACGACGTGGTCGTCGGCCGGGTGGTGCTGCTGGAGGCGGGCGACGGCGAGCGACGGCCGATGATCTTCTACGGGGGGCGGTTCGGCGTGGACCCCGGCGAGCCCCAGGCGGCCGGCCTCTGGGGCTGGGGCGACCACTGGGGCTGACTCCGGCGCTCACCGTGGGGGCTGACACTGGGGCTGACCGCGCCCGGGCTAGAGCCAGTCGCCGTTCTGACCGGCGGCGAGGAGCCGGTTCATGGTCTCGGCCGACCAGGCGCCGTCCAGGACCGGCCGCACGAACCGAGCGCGCCGGGCGCCCTCCGCGTCGGGGAACAGGTCGAGCGCGACCTGGCGCGCCGCGTCGGCCACAAGCGGCGCGACCCGCTCCAGCGGCGTCCGCGCGTCGCCCACGAGGGAGATGCTCGCCACCGGCCCCTCCCTGCCGCGGACCGCGGCCGCGACGCACGCGATGCCGGGGAAGCACTCCCCCCGCTCGTACGCGACCCCGTGCCGCCGCCGGATGCGGTCGAGCTCCTGGTGGAGCACGCCGAGCTCGCCGATGGTGCGGTCGGTGAGCCGGCTGAGCGAGCCGCCGACCAGGGCGTCCACCCGCTCGGGCGCCAGCCAGGCGAGCATCGACTTGCCGAGGGCGGTGCAGTGGGCCGGCGCCCGGCCGCCCACCCGCGAGGGCACCGACAGCGCGAACCGCCCGCCCACCTTGTCGAGGTAGAAGACGTCGGCCGTGTCGAGCACGGCCAGGTGGACGACCATCCCGGTGCGCATCTGCAGGCCGTGCAGCAGGGGGGCGGCGGCCTCGCGGATCTCGCCGTACCCGCCGTCGCGGCCCCCGAGGCCGAGCGCGCGCTGTCCCAGGCTGTAGCCGAACGACGTGTGCTCCAGCCAGCGCAGGCGGACGAGCTGGTCGAGGATCCGGTGCGCCGTCGACCGCGGCAGGTGTGTGCGGCGGGCCACGTCCTCCAGCGTGAGCCGGGTCGACCGGCCCGGGAACGCGTCCATGATCAGGGTCATCCGCTCCACCATGGACGGCGGCAGGTCGCCCCGCTCGGGGGCGGCCGGCTCCGGCGACGGGCTGACGGCGGCCATCGCACCCTCCCACCAGAATTGAAATCAATTCTCGTTCTGGAATCTAACAACGGGAGCCGTCTTCGGGAAGGGCCGCCCGCGGTCTCGCTCCAGGGGTTCTCAGCCGCGCGGCTCCCTCGGCAGCCCGAGCACCCGTTCGGCGATGATCTGCCGCTGGATCTCGTTCGAACCCGCGTAGATGGTGTCCGCCCGGGAGAACAGGAAGAGCCGCTGCCACTCCCCCAGCTCGTACGGCGGGCCCTCGGCGACCGTGCCCGCCGCGCCCAGCACGTCCATGGCCAGCTCGCCCAGCTCCTGGTGCCAGGTGGCCCACGAGATCTTGGATATGGACGACTCGGGCCCGGGCGCGCCCGCGGCGACGCCGGCCATCGTGCGGACCGCGTTCAGACGGAGGACCTGCAGGCCGATCCACGCCCGGACGAGCCGGTCGCGCAGCAGCGGGTCGTCGACGGCCCCGGTCCGCCGGGCCAGCCGCACCACGCCCTCGAACTCCCTGCGGAACCCGACCTGCTGGCCCAGCGTCGCCACCCCGCGCTCGAAGCCGAGGGTGGCCGTCGCGATCCGCCAGCCGTCGCCCGGGGCCCCCACGATGTTGGCGGCGTCGGTCACCGCGCCGTCGAAGAACACCTCGTTGAACTCCGAGGTGCCGGTGATCTGGGTGATGGGCCGCACCTCCACCCCGTCCTGCCGCATCGGCACGAGCAGGAACGACAGGCCGCGGCTGCGGGCCGAGCCCGGCTCGGTGCGGCAGAGCGCGAAGCACCAGTCGGCCTCCAGCGCGAGCGAGGTCCACACCTTCTGCCCGTCGATCCGCCACCGGCCGCCGTCGAGCCGGGCCCTGGTCCGCACGCCGGCCAGGTCGGATCCGGCGTCGGGCTCCGAGTACCCCTGGCACCACAGCTCCCGCACGGCCGCGATCTCCGGCAGGAACCGACTCCGCTGCTCCCGCGTGCCGTACGCGATGAGCGTCGGGCCGAGCAGGTTCTCGCCGATGTGGTTGACACGGGCGGGGGCGTCGGCGAGCGCGTACTCCTCGTGGAAGGCCACCTGCCGCTCCACGCTCGCGCCGCGCCCTCCGTGGCGCTCGGGCCAGCCGACGCAGGTCCAGCCGGCCGCGGCCATGTGCCGCTCCCACGCCAGCCTCAGGCCGAACGCCTCGTGCTCGCGGCCGGGCCCGCCGAGCCCGCGGGCGTTCGCGAACTCTCCGGTCAGGTTGTCCTCCAGCCACGCCCGCACCTCGGCGCGGAAGGCCTCGTCCGGCTCCACACCCCGGGACCCTACCAAACGCTTGGTGGAAGGAAAGAGGCCCGATCACTCCCGGAGAGCGGGAGGGGGCGGGCGCGCACGCCGGGGCCGCCCTACCCTCGCATCGCCGACGTCGGAGGGACCGGGTGACCGAGGAGCGGGAGGAACTGCGCCGGACGGTGCGGGCCGTGCTGGGGCGCGCCCCCGCGCCGCGCCCCGCCCCCGACGCCCCCGCGCCGTACGACGAGGCGGCCTGGCGATTGCTGGCCGGGCAGGTGGGGGCGTTCGGGCTCGCGGTGCCGGAGGAGCACGGCGGGGCCGGCGCGACCCTGGCCGAGGCCCTCGTCGTGTGCGAGGAGCTGGGTCGGGCGCTGACCCCCCTGCCGTACCTCGGCTCGGCCGTGCTCGCCACGCAGGCCCTGCTCGCGTGCGGGGTGACGGAGTGGCTGCCCACGCTGGCGGACGGCGCCCTCGTCGGCGCGCTCGCCTGGGCGGAGGGCGGCTCCTGGGACCCGGCCGCCGTTCGGTGCCGCGCCGAGGGCGGCCGGCTGACGGGGGTGAAGGAGCACGTGCTCGACGGCGAGGCGGCCGGCCTGCTCGTGGTCCCGGCCCGGACGGACGGCGGGGACCTGGCCGTTTACGCCGTCGAGCCGGCGGCCCCCGGAGTGCGGGTCGAGCCGCTGGCCCCCCTCGACCGCACCCGGCCGCAGGCCCGCGTCCGCCTGGACGGGGCCCCGGCGCGGCTCCTCTCCGCCGACGGGGAGCGGGTGCTCGGCCGGCTGCTCGCGGTGGCGGCGGCCGCGCTCGCCGCGGAGCAGGTGGGCGGCGCGCGGCGGTGCCTGGAGATGACGCTGACGCACGTGACGAACCGGCGGCAGTTCGGCCGGCCGATCGGGTCCTTCCAGGCCGTCAAGCACCGGCTGGCCGACCTCTACGTGCTCGTCGAGTCGGCCGGGTCGCTGGGCGACGACGCCGCCCGCGCGCTGGCCGAGGAGGCGCCCGGCCTGGAGGTGCGGGCCGCGGCCGCCCAGGCGTACTGCTCGGAGGCGTACCGCGCGGCGGCCGCGGAGACCGTCCAGCTCCACGGCGGGATCGGCTTCACCTGGGAGCACGAGGCCCACCTGCACCTCAAGCGCGCCCACGCGGCGGCCGAGCTGTTCGGGGACGCGGCCTGGCACCGCGCCCGGCTGGCCCCCATGGTGCTCGGCCTCACGAAATGAGAGAAATGAAAATGTGATTCACCGGAAATCGAAAAGATTTATGCCGCTGATATGATTGCGTTTAGGTAAGATATTTTCTCCGGCATGGACAGCAATGGAGAGCCGAGCCAGACCGCGATGACCGCGGCGGCCGCCCGCGCGGCGCACCTGATCGTCGACGACGAGCCCCTCATCTTCCGCGACACTTTGGCGTACCGGCTGCTGGGCGACCTGGCCGAGACGCTGGTGGGCTACCACCGCGCGAAGGGCACGCACCCGGTGCTCGTGGGCGCGCGAGCGGCGGTGGTGACGCGGAGCCGCTACACGGAGGACCTCCTGGAGGAGGGCGGGTTCGCCCAGTACGTGATCCTCGGCGCGGGCCTGGACACCTTCGCCTACCGGTCGCCGCTCGCGGGGCGCGTCCGGGTGTTCGAGGTCGACCACCCGTCGAGCCAGCGGTGGAAGCGCGGCCTGCTGGAGGCGGCCGGCGTGCCGGTGCCGCCCTCGCTGGCGTTCGTCCCCGTGGACCTCGAGGCGGGGTCGCCGCTGGACGCCCTGGTCGCCGGCGGGTTCGACCCCGCCGTTCCGGCCCTCGTGGGCTGGCTGGGCGTCACGATGTACCTGACCCGGGAGGCCATCGGGCGGACCCTCGACACGGTGGCCGGCCTCGCCCCGGGCACGGAGATCGTCCTGGACTACATGCTCCCCGAGGGGCTGCGCGACGCCGCCGGCCAGGCGTACGTCGAGGCCGTCGCGCCGGTGGCGGCGGAACGCGGCGAGCCCTGGCTGACGTTCCTCAGCCCGGAGGAGATGTCGTCCCTGCTCCGCGAGCACGGCCTGGAGGTCGTCCGGCACTCGGGCCAGCGCGACAGCGTCGACCCGGCGCTGTGGGACAGGTCGGACGCGCTGCGCCCCTCGCACCTGTCCGTCCACGCCCGCGCCCGGGTCCCCGGGGTCTGAGCCTCCCGGCCCGGTCAGCCCGCGGCGGCCGGGGTGGGCGTCAGGGCGACGGCGGCCTCGGACGTGTGCACGAGGAAGGTCAGCGTCTCCTGGAAGTACAGCTCCACGCTGCCGGCGTCGTGGGACAGGTAGCCGATCGACAGGTCCTGGCCGATGCACAGCTCGAAGTCGCCGCCGCGGCTGGACACCAGGAAGGCGCCGTCGATGGCCGGCGCCCAGATGATCTTCCCGCTGAGCAGCCGGGCGATGTGCTCGTGGACGGGGTAGCCGTACACGCTGGTCTCGTTCACGGCCGTGTAGGCGGCGGCGCTGAGGACGAGGTCATAGGGCCCGCCGACTCCGGCCAGGCGCAGGGCGGAGACGGCCTGGCTGATGGCGTCGGGGTAGTCGCCCGCCTCGGCCGGGAGCGGCACGACGGGGTTCGAGGAGCCGTCGCGGATTCCGGCGATGCCCGCCGCGGCGTACCCCTCGAACACCGCCCGGTCCTCGGCGAACGCGATCCGCTTGGCGGCGTCCTTCACCGGCTGCCAGTCGGCGTCCTTGGCGCCCCGCTCGACGTCGTCCACCTGCCGGCGGTCGACCGTGAACGGCACCCGCAGCTCAAGAATCGGCTGCGAGCGGCGGGTGTGGGCGACGACGCCGGGGGCGGGCGGCTCCACGGAGTCGAGGTGGCCGGTGGAGACGGCGGACAGCGCGAGACCGGCCGGCTCGGGGACGTCGACCACGCGGCGGCCGGCCACGTGCCGCTTGAACGTGCGCCGCGCCTCCTCCTCGAGGTCGGCCCACGCCGCATCCGAGATGGGCGCCAGCTCGCGGTGCAGGTTGTTCATTGCGAGGTGCTCCTCTTCAGGTCGCCGATGCCGAGAGACCCGTCGCGCCGGGCCGGGGCATCGGTGGTCGTACCGGCCCCGGCCGTGCCGCCGGCGCCCGGAGGGTCGGGAAGGTCGTCGAGGAAGTCGACGGTGGGGACGAAGAACAGCGTCCCGGTCACCGGGGTGGAGAAGTCGAGGATCCTGTCGGTGGTGCCGGGCGGGTCGCCCAGGAACATGTTCTCCAGCATCGTCTCGGTGACCTGCGGCGTGCGGGCGTACCCGATGAAGTAGGTGCCGAACTCGCCCCTGCCCACGTTGCCGAACGGCATGTTGTCGCGCAGGATCCGCCGTTCCGTCCCGTCGGGGTCGGTGATCGTGGTCAGCGCGACGTGCGAGTCGGCGGGCTTGACGTCGTCGTCCAGCTCGATGTCGGACAGCTTCGTCCGCCCGATCACCTTCTCCTGCTCCTCGACGGTCAGGGCGTTCCACGCCTGGAGGTCGTGCAGGTACTTCTGCACGATCACGTAGCTGCCGCCGGCGAACTCCGGGTCCTCCCCGCCGATGAGGACGGCCTCGTCGGCGACCGGGCCGACCGGGTTCTCCGTCCCGTCGACGAAGCCGAGCAGGTCGCGCATGTCGAAGTACACGAAGCCCTGGACCTCGTCCCTCACGACGACCGCGCCGCGGAGCCGATCCATGATCTGCGAGGCCAGCTCGAAGCACAGGTCGAGCCGCGTGGCCCGGATGTGGAAGAGCAGGTCGCCGGGCGTGGACACCGCGTGGTGGACGGGCCCCCGCAGCTCGCGGAACTCGTGCAGCTCGGCCGGGCGCGGCCCGGCGAACAGCCGGTACCAGGCGGCCGAGCCGATGCCGGCCACGCAGCTCAGCCTGCCCTCGGGCACCCGGAAGCCCACGGACCGCTGGAGCGCCGGCAGGTCGGTCAGCAGCTCCCGCGCGATCGGCTCGCCGCCGGCGTCGACGGTGACGACCAGGAAGACCGCCGCGGTGGTCAGCGGGCTCAGCACCGGCTGCGGCACCGGCGGCCGCCCGGGTCCCCCGTCAGGCACCTGCTGCGTCATCGTCACGTCCTCCCCCGCGATCGCGCCCTGGAGGACAAGCCTGTCAGGCCGCGACCACGGGTCCGCGGCGGGGTCGCCCACGGCCGGGCAGGGCTGTTTCGCGGGCAGGGCTGTTTCGCGGGCAGGGCTGTTTCGCGGGCAGGGCTCATTCGCGGGCCGGGCTCATTCGCGGGTCGGGCTCATTCGCGGGTCGGGCCGGGCGGGTCAGCCGGGCGGGTCAGCCGCGCAGCTCGGGGAACTGGTCGTCGCGCCACTCCCCCTCGGGCGAGCCGCCCGCGCCGGCCACGTCGTTCTCGCGGGCCCGCAGCTCCACCCGGCGAATCTTGCCGGAGATCGTCTTGGGCAGGTCGGCGAACTCGATCCGGCGTACCCGCTGGTAGGGCGCGAGGTTCTCCCTCGCGTGCCGCAGGATCGCCGCCGCCGTCTCCCGTCCGGGCTCCCAGCCCGCCGCCAGCACCACGTACGCCTTGGGGACGGCGAGGCGGATCGGGTCGGGGGCCGGCACGACGGCCGCCTCGGCCACGGCCGGGTGCTCGATGAGCACGCTCTCCAGCTCGAACGGCGAGATCTTGTAGTCGGACGCCTTGAACACGTCGTCGGTCCGCCCGACGAACGTGATGTGGCCGTCGGCGTCCCGGACCGCCACGTCGCCGGTGTGGTACAGCCCGTCCGCCATGACCTCCTCGTGCCGCGCCGGGTCGCCGAGGTAGCCCGTCATGAGGTTGGCCGGCCGCGCGGCGAGGTCGAGGCAGATCTCCCCCTCGTCGCCGCGGCGTCCGGTCACCGGGTCGACGATCACGACGGGCACGCCGGGCAGCGGACGGCCCATCGAGCCGGGCGTGAGCGGCGCGCCCGGCGTGTTGGCCACCAGAGCGGTCGTCTCCGTCTGGCCGTAGCCGTCGCGGACGGTCAGCCCCCAGGCCTCCTGGACCCGCGCGATCACCTCGGGGTTCAGCGGCTCGCCCGCGGCGACGGCCTCGCGCAGCGTCCCCGGCCCGCCGGACAGGTCGGCCTGGATCAGCATGCGCCACACGGTCGGCGGAGCGCAGAACGTGGTGATCCCGGCCTGCCGCATCCGGCCCAGCAGGGCGGCGGCGTCGAAGCGGGAGTAGTTGTACACGAACACCGTGGCCTCGGCGTTCCACGGCGCGAAGAAGCAGCTCCAGGCGTGCTTGGCCCAGCCGGGCGAGCTGATGTTGAGGTGCACGTCGCCGGGGCGCAGCCCGATGAAGTACATGGTGGTCAGGTGGCCCACCGGATAGGACACCTGCGTGTGGCCCACGAGCTTGGGCCGGCTGGTCGTGCCCGAGGTGAAGTAGAGGAGCAGCGGGTCGCCGGGCCGCGTGCGGGCCTCGAAGCTCCGCGGCCCGGCCACCTCGTAGGCGTCGGCGTACCGCAGCCAGCCGCCGGCCGCGCCGCCCACGCAGACGCGGCCGTAGTCGCCCTCGATGGCCGCGAACTTGGCGGTGTCGGCGGCGTTGGCGATCACGTGCCGGGCCCCGCCCCGCACGACGCGGTCGGCGAGGTCGGCGCCGCCGAGCGCCGTGGTCGCGGGCATGATGACCGCGCCGAGCTTCATCACGGCCAGCATCGACTCCCACAGCTCGACCTGGTTGCCGAGCATCATCAGCACGTGGTCGCCCTTGCCGACGCCGTTCGACTCCAGCCAGGTGGCCACCTGGTCCGAGCGGCGGGCCATCTCGTCGAACGAGTACCGGCGCTCGGAGCCGTCCTCCTCCACGATCCACAGAGCGGTGCGGTCGTTGCCCCGGGCGATGGCGTCGAACCAGTCGGTGGCCCAGTTGAACGACTCCCCGAAGGACGGCCAGGAGAACGAGGCGAGCGCCCGGTCGTAGTCGCCGTACAGGCCGAGCAGCAGGTCGCGGGCGTCACGGAAGACGGTGGTGCTGGTCACGCGGGGAACTCCTCGTCGGGTCGGTACGGCACGGCACGGCAGCAGGCCGGCGAGGCGGGCCCGCGCTCCTGGTGGGTCTGTGCGGCCACACCCGACCTTCTCCCATTTCCCGCTCTCCCTGCCACCCCCCGGCGCCTCGGCCTGGCCCCCCACACTCCTGAGGGCTCAATTTTCATTTCTTATGAATAGTTATTGACGACGCGCGGCCGGGGGTGCGAGGGTGTGCTTCGGCTTGGCCGCCCCTTACCCCCTGGTCCCACCGGAGGCCACCCTTGAATCACCCCACTGTGAGCCGCCGCGGCTTCCTGTCCGGCGTCGGAGCGCTCGGCCTCGCGTCGGCGCTGAGCGCGTGCGCGACGAGCACCCCGGCCGCACCGGCCGCCACCGGATCGGGCTCGTCGAAGGCCCTGCTGCTGAAGTCCCGCGAGACCAGCGACAAGAGCCGCAAGGCGATGCAGGCGCTGCTCGACGAGTTCGTGAAGGCCAACCCGCAGTACAAGCCGACGCTGAACACGATGGAGGCGGCGGCCTTCCAGCAGCAGATCCGCGCCGACCTCACGCTCTCGACGCCGCCCGACGTGCTGACCTGGTTCGCCGGGGAGATCGCGAGCAACTTCGCCAAGCAGGGGCTCCTGCTCGACGCGACCTCCGCGTTCCCCGCGCAGGGATACAGCGACCAGTTCGCGAAGCTGTCCGCGGACGCCTCGGGCAAGAAGATCTTCATCCCGACCAACTACTACTGGTGGGGCATGTTCTACCGGACGTCCCAGTTCGAGAAGTGGGGCGTGTCCGAGCCGAAGACCTGGGACGAGTTCGTCGCCCTCTGCAAGACGCTGCAGGGCAAGGGCGTCAGCCCGCTCGCCCTGCCGCTGGCCGACGCCGCGTGGCTCACCGCGTCGTGGTTCGACTACCTCAACCTCCGGATCAACGGCGCGACCTTCCACCGCGCCCTGCTGGCCGGCCAGGAGAGCTACACCGATCCCCGGGTGGCCAAGGTCCTGGACGTCTGGCGGGAGGTGCTGCCGTACCTCGACCCGGCGGGCAAGGGCCTGTCCTTCCAGGAGGGCTCGGCGAAGTGGCAGCAGGGCAAGGACGCGATGTTCCTGTGCGGCCCCTTCCTCGCCGACTCGATGCCGGACGACGTGAAGGCCGACATCAGCTTCTTCCAGTTCCCCATCGTCGACCCGGCCGTCCCGGTGGCCGAGGAGGCGCCGCTGGACGGGTTCATCGCGAGCGCCCGCAGCGCCGACCCTGACGGCGCGCTGGCGTTCCTGAAGTACGCGGCGACGCCGGCGGCGCAGGAGCTCTACCTGAAGATCTCGCAGAACACGGTCATCCCGGCCAACAGCCAGGCGAAGTCCCCCTACTCCACGCCGTTGCTGGAGAAGGGCCGGGCGATGGTGGCGGCCGCGGCCGACGTGACGCAGTTCTTCAACCGCGACTCCAACGACGACCAGCTCAACGCGCTCACGACGGCCCTGGTGAAGTTCATCGACAAGCCCGGGGACGCCGCCGGCATCCTCGCCCAGTGGCAGGACGACTCCGCCAAGGCGCGCGGTAACTGACCATGACCGCCCTCCCCGAGGCCGTCTCACGCGGCTCCCGCGGCACCGGCGCCCCGTCCCGGGGCGGCCGGAGGGGGTCGCGTGAGGCGGCCGTCCTCCTCGCGTTCGTGCTCGTGCCGTTCGCCGTCGAGATGTTCTGGACCTTCTGGCCGGCGCTGAACAGCGTCTACATCTCCCTGACCCGCTGGGACGGCATCTCGCCGCCGGTGTTCGTCGGGCTCGGCAACTACACCCGGATGTGGTCCGACGAGACGTTCCGGACGGCGCTCCGCAACACCGTCGTCTGGCTGGTGCTGTTCGGCGGGCTGTCGGTGCTGGGCGGGCTGGGACTGGCGCTGCTGCTCGACCGGCCGCGACGGGGGATCGGGATCTACCGGGCCGTGTTCTTCCTGCCGGTGGTGTTCTCCATGGTGGTCTCCGCGCTGGTCTGGCGGATGATCTACCAGCCGGACGGCGTGGTCAACGGCCTGCTCACCGCGGTCGGGCTGAAGGACCAGGCGCGGATCTGGCTCGGCGACCCGGACACGGCCCTGTACGCCCTCATCGTGCCCGCGCTGTGGCGCCAGGTGGGCTACATCATGGTGCTGTTCCTGGCCGGGCTGAAGACGGTGGACCCGCTGCTGCACGAGGCGGCCAAGACCGACGGCGCGGGCGCGCTCGCGCGGTTCCGGCACATCACGCTCCCGCAGCTGCGCCCGGTCAGCACGGTCGTCCTCGCGGTGACCGTGATCGACGCCCTGCGCTCGTTCGACATCGTCTGGGCGCTGACGAAGGGCGGGCCGTACCACTCCTCGGAGCTGCTGAGCACCTATCAGTTCTCCACCGGGGTGCTGGGCTCCCAGCTCGGCTACGGCTCGGCCCTCGCCGTCGTGATCTTCCTGCTGACCGTGGCCACCATCGTCGTCTACCTGGTCCGGAGCCTGCGCGATGAGGAGGCCGCATGAGAACCGCGAACGCCCGGCTCAGGCCCTGGCTGTTCCACGGCGGGATGGGCCTGCTGGCCGCGCTGTGGCTGCTCCCGCTCGCGCTGGTCCTGGTCACCTCGCTGCGCACGTTCGACGACCTCGCCGCGAAGGGGCTGGCGAGCCTGCCCGCGGGCCTCACCCTCGAGCCGTACGGGCAGGCCCTCGCCAACGGTGAGCTGCGGGCGGTCGGCAACAGCCTGCTCATCACGGTTCCCGTCGTCGTCGCGACGCTCGTCCTCGCCTCGATGGCGGCGTACGGCCTGGCCAGGTACCGCATCCCGTTCCGCAGGACGCTGCTGCTGCTCATGCTGGCCGGCAACCTGCTGCCCGCCCAGTTGCTGCTGATCCCGGTGCTGAAGCTGACCGAGCGGTTCGGCGTGTTCGACAGCCGCATCGGCATGATCGTGGTGCTGACCGCGGTCGGGCTCGGCTTCTACACGTTCGTGCTGCACGGCTTCATGCGGGGCATCCCGCAGGAGGTCACCCAGGCCGCCAGGATCGACGGCGCCTCCGCCGCCGGCGTCTACCTGCGCATCGTGCTCCCGCTGACCAAGCCGGCGATGGCCGCCCTGGGGTCGCTCGCCTTCACGTGGACGTTCAACGACCTGCTGTGGGCCATCACGCTCCTGCGCGACGAGACCAAGCTGCCGGTGACCCCGGCCATCCTCGGCATGCAGGGGCAGTACTTCTCCTCGTGGAACGTCATCGCCGCCGCCACGGTCGTCGCGGCCGTCCCGACGGTGGTCGTGTTCCTGCGCTTCCAGCGCTACTTCATCTCCGGCCTGCTGATCGGATCCTCCCGATGACCGACACGACGACCGGCCCGGCCGGGCCGGCCGCGGGCACCCGGTGGACGCTGCGCACCGCCACGACCGTCTACCAGGTGCGCCTGGCACCGGGCGGCGGCTGGGCCGAGCTCGCCTACTGGGGCCCGGCCCTCGACGACCCCCCGGTCCCCGGCCCTCTGGAGTACGCCGGGCCCACGCCGTACTCGACGCCCGCGGACGCCGCGGCCTGCGAGTACGCGCCGCTGGGCGTGCGGCACTTCGCGCAGCTCGACCTGGTCGCCGAACGGCCCGCCCCCGGCGGGGAGGGCCTGCGCGGAACGGTCTGGCAGCACACGGGCGACGAGCTGACGGACAAGGACGGCGGGACCGAGCTGCGCGTCCACTTCGCCGACGACCTGCAGCGGCTCACCGCCACCCTCTGCTACCGCGTCCATCCCGGCCACGACGTCGTCGAGCGGTGGGCCGAGATCGGCAACCAGGGCGACACCCCGCTCCGGCTGGAGCGCGTCCGGTCGGCCGGCTTCACGGTCCCGACCCCCGGCGGCGCCCTGGTGCACCACCTGCACGGACGCTGGGCCCAGGAGTTCCAGGCCGGCCGGGTCGAGCTGCGCCACGGCCGGTTCACGCTGGAGAGCCGCCTCGGCCTGACCGGGCTGTCGCACTCCCCCTGGGTCGCCGTGCAGCCCCTCGCCGAGCCCGACGGACCGACCTGGAGCGCCGCGCTGGCCTGGAGCGGGTCGTGGACGATCGACGTGGACGCCGACGCGGCCGCCGGGACGACCAGGGTCGGCCTCGGCCGGCTGCCGAACGAGGCGGCGATCGTGCTGGCCCCCGGCGAGACGCTCGCCACGCCTCCCGCGTGCGGGCTGTACAGCGGGGACGGCCTGCAGGGCGTCGCCCGGGCCTGGCACGCCTATCAGCGGACGCTCCGCCGTCCTGTCACCCCGCCCGTCGTCTACAACTCGTGGTTCGCCACCGGGTTCGACGTACGGGCCGATCGGCAGCTGGAGCTGGCGAGGACCGCCGCCGCCATCGGGGTCGAGACGTTCGTGGTGGACGACGGATGGTTCACCGGCCGGGACGACGACCGCGGGGGGCTCGGCGACTGGGAGCCGGACCCGGCGAAGTTCCCCGGCGGGTTCGCCGAGTTCGTCGCCGGGGTGCGGGCGCTCGGTCTCGGGTTCGGCCTGTGGATCGAGCCGGAGGGCGTGAGTCCCCGGTCGCGCCTGTTCGCGGAGCACCCGGACTGGGTCTACCGGATCCCGGGGCGGCCGATGACGACGATCCGCAACCAGTACGTGCTCGACCTCGGCCGCGACGACGCCGCCGCCTGGGTGTGGGAGACCGTCGACGGCCTGCTCCGGCGCTACGACATCACCTACCTGAAGTGGGACATGAACCGCCCGATGACCGAACGCGGGCCGGGGCCCGACCGCGACGGGCGGCACGTCGCGAACTTCCACCGGATCCTGGAGCGGCTCCGCCGCGACCACCCGCACGTGGTCGTCGAGGGCTGCGCGGCGGGCGGCGGACGGGTCGACCTGGCCACCGCGGCCCGTTGCGACGTGCTGTGGCCGAGCGACAACACCGGCCCGCTCGACCGCCTCGCCGTCCAGGACGGCTTCCTGCACGGCTACGCGCCCCACCTGATGAGCTCGTGGGTGACCGACGACCCCGGCCTGTTCGACACCGCGCCGCGGAGCCTCGCCTTCCGGTTCGCCGTGGCGATGTCCGGCGCCCTCGGCATCGGCGCCGACATCGGGGCGTGGGGGGAGGCGGAGCGGGCCGAGGCCGCCCGGTGGGTCGCCCTGTACAGGTCGATCAGGCACGTCATCCGGGACGGCGAGGTCCACCGGCACGGCGACCCGTCCCTGCCGGTGTACGCGGTCGAGTACGCGCTGGAGGACACCGTGGTCCTGCTGGCCTGGCGCACAGGACCGGCCCGCGGGTCGGGCACCCACACCGGGCGCCCCGTCCGCGTCCGGCTCCGCGGCGTGGACCCCGCGGCGGCGTACCGGCGAAGGGACGACGGCGGTGCACACAGCGGTGGACACGGCGGTGGACAGGGCAGACGAGACGGCGGGCGACACGGCGGGGCGGCCCTGGCGGCGGCCGGCCTGGTCCCGCTGCCGGACGACGCCGCCGACGCGGCCGTCATCGTGCTGGACAGGGAGTAGGGGATGGGACGGGAATCGCTGACCGGCAGGGTGGCCGTGGTGACCGGCGCCGCGTCCGGGATCGGGGCCGCGGTCGTCGACCGCTTCCTGGCCGAGGGCGCGCACGTGATCGCGGTCGACGTGACGGACCCGGCGACCGGCCGCTGCGAGGCGCTGGGCGTCACCGGCGACGTGTCCGCGGCCGCCACGTGGGAACGCGTCGAGGCTCTGGCCCGGGCGGAGTTCGGCCGGCTCGACGTGCTGCACTCCAACGCCAGCGTGGTCGTCCGGGCCCCGGCCCACGAGCTCGCCGAGGACGACTGGGACCGCCAGATCGCCGTCAACCTCAAGGCGGCCTACCTCGCCGTGCGCGCGTGCATGGGCCTTCTGGAAGCCGGGTTCCCCGAGCGGGGGGCGGGCTCGGTCGTGCTGAGCTCCTCCGTCCACGCCCTCGCGGGGCTGCCCGGGCATCCGGCGTACGCCGCCGCCAAGGGCGGGCTCGTCTCACTCGGCCGCCAGCTCGCGGTCGAGTACGGCCCCCGGGTGCGCGTCAACGCCGTGCTCCCCGGCCCGATCCTCACGCCCGCCTGGGACGGCATCGGCGAGGAGGACCGCCGCCGCAGCGCGGCCGGCACCGCAGCCGGGCGCCTCGGACGGCCGGAGGAGGTGGCCGCCGCGGTCGCCTTCCTCGCCTCCGAGGAGAGCTCCTACATCACCGGGGCGTGCCTGCTGGTGGACGGCGGGTGGACGGCGGTGAAAGATTCCGCATGATCACAAATTCCCGACCACGAGGACGGCGAAATTGAGCGTCTATCCGGGCCGCGGCGTACACGGGCAGGTCGTCGAGGCGATCGGCAGGCGGATCATCACGGGCCAGGAGGCGCCGGGCGCCACCCTCGACCTGGACGCGCTGGAGATCACCTACGACGTCAGCAAGACGGTCGTGCGTGAGGCGCTCAAGGTGCTCGCGGCCAAGGGACTCGTGGACGCCCGGCCCAAGCGCGGCACGTTCGTCCGGCCTCGTTCCGAGTGGAGCCTGCTCGATCCCGACCTGCTGCGCTGGCAGTTCGAGGACCCGGCGGGGTCGGGGATGCTCGACGACCTCTACGAGGTGCGGATCATCGTCGAGCCGGCGGGCGCCCGGCTGGCCGCGGCCCGCCGTACGGACGAGGACGTCGCGCGGCTCACGGCCACGCTCGACGCGGTCGGTCCGGACGCGGGCGCGAAGGAGATCGTCGAGGCGGACCTCGCCTTCCACCGCCAGTTGCTGGAGGCGTCGCACAACGAGCTGCTGATCCGCATGGAGTACATCATCGAGGTCGGGCTGCGGGCCCGCGACCTGCTCGTCCACGGCGAAGGCCACCAGGACGACTTCCTGCCTCCCCACCGGGCCGTGCTCGACGCCGTGCGCGCCGCGGACGCCGACGGGGCCGAACGGGCGATGCGGGCCCTGCTGGAGCAGGCGGCCAAGGACGAGCAGGAGATCAAGAACCGGGGGCGACAATGAAGATCGTCAAGGTCGAGACGTTCCTCGTGCCTCCACGCTGGCTGTTCTGCCGGGTGGAGACCGACGAGGGGCTGATCGGCTGGGGCGAGCCGGTGGTGGAGGGCCGCGCCGAGGCGGTGCGGTCGGCCGTCGGCATCATGGCGGAGTACCTGATCGGACAGGATCCGCTGCGCGTGGAGGACCACTGGCAGGTCCTGGCCAACGGCGGCTTCTACCGTGGCGGGCCGGTGCTGTCGAGCGCCCTGGCCGGCCTCGACCAGGCGCTGTGGGACATCGCGGGCAAGACGTACGGCGCTCCCGTGCACGCGCTGCTCGGCGGCCCGGTCCGCGACCGGGTCCGCATGTACGCGTGGGTCGGCGGCGACGACCCCGGCGAGCTGGCCGAGAGCATCGCCGCCCGGGTGGACGCCGGCTTCACCGCGGTCAAGATGAACGCGGCCGGGCGCATGCCCGCGCTCGCGACCGCGGCCGACATCGGCGCGGTGGTCGAACGGGTGGCGCTGGCCAGGGACGTCCTCGGGCCGGCCCGCGACGTGGCCGTCGACTTCCACGGCCGGACCAGCGCGGCCGACGCCCGGCGGATCCTGCCCCTCATCGCCGGGCTGCAGCCGATGTTCGCCGAGGAGCCGGTCCTGCCCGACCGGCCCCACCTGCTGCGTGACGTCGTGACGGCCAGCAGCGTGCCGATCGCCACCGGCGAGCGGCTGTACTCCCGGTGGGACTTCCGGCAGCCGCTGGAGGCCGGGGTCGCGGTCGTGCAGCCGGACCTGTCGCACGCGTGCGGCATCTCCGAGACCCGCAGGATCGCCGCCCTCGCCGAGGTGTGGGACGCGAAGCTGGCCCCGCACTGCCCGCTCGGCCCGATAGCGCTCGCCGCCAGCCTCCAGGTCGCCTTCGCCACGCCGAACTTCCTGATCCAGGAGCACTCGATCGGCATCCACTACAACGAGGGCGCCGACCTGCTCGACTACGTGCTCGACCCCGAGGTGTTCCGCTTCGTCGACGGGTACGCCTCCCGTTCGCAGGCCCCGGGGCTGGGCGTGGAGGTCGACGAGGCCGCGGTACGGCGGGCGGACCGCACGGGGCACGCCTGGCGCAACCCCGTCTGGCGGCACGACGACGGCGGGCTGGCGGAGTGGTGACCCCGGTCCCGCTCGCCGCCCGCATGGACCTGGCGCGCGGCGGCCGGTGGACCTCGCTCAGCGGGGGCGGCCGCGAGTGGCTGTGGTCCCGCCCCGACCCCGCCCGGACGGGCGTCGTCCCCGGTTCCGGCTTCGTGGACGCGGGGGGCCTGGAGGAGTGCGTCCCCACCGTGCGCGGCCTGCCCGACCACGGCGACGCCTGGAGCCGGCCCTGGTCGGGCTCCCCCGCCGCGGCGGTCGTCACCTGCGACGAGTTCGAGCTGACGCGCGAGGTGGGCGAGGAGGGCGGCGCGCTGGTCGCGGCCTACCGGCTGTCCGCCGACCCCGGGTACCGCTTCGTCTGGGCCGCGCACGCGCTGCTCCACCTGGGGGCGGAGGCGAGGCTGGAGGCGCCCGCGGGCGCCGCCGTTCGGGTCTTCCCCGAGGCCGCGCCGCTGATCGGCCGACCGTGGCCGGACGGCGCCCCCTTCCTGGAGGGCGTGTGGCCGACGCCGCTCGATCTCCCGCTCGACCGGCTCGGGCCGGACGACGGGACGGCCGTCGGCGCGGTGATCCGCTGCCCGGCGGTCCGGGTCGTCGACGGCGCCGACGCCCTCGTCCTGCGCGTGGAGGCGCCGCCGGAGGTCCCGGTCTCCACCGCGCTCTGGCGCAACCTCGGCGGGTTCCCCGCCCACGCGCCGTACCGGAGCCTGGGCGTGGAGCCCATGCTCGGCGCGGTGTTCGACCTCGCGGAGGCGGGTCCCGGCGACGCCGCCGCGGTCCCCGCCTCCGGCGAGCTGACCTGGCGGCTGGTCCTGGCCGCGGAACGGATGGACGATGACTGAGGGCGAGCGGTTCCTGGAGACCCTGGCCGAGCGGCGGCTGCTGGCCATCGTGCGCGGCGCCGACCCCGAGGCGGCGCTGCGCGCCGTGACGACGCTGGCGGAGGAGGGCGTCGACCTGGTCGAGGTCTCCCTGGTGACCCCCGGCGCGCTGTCGGTGATCGCCCGCGCCCGCCGGAAGCTGGGCGACGCCGCCCTCCTGGGGGCCGGGACGGTCCTCACCGCCGACGACGCCCGGCGCGCGGCCGACGCGGGCGCCGCCTACCTCGTCACGCCCGCCGTGAGCGAGGCGGTGGCCGCCGGGCACGCGCTCGGCCTCCCCGTCCTGGCGGGCGCCCTCACGCCGACCGAGGTCGTGGCCGCGCTCGCCGCGGGGGCGACCGCGGTCAAGCTGTTCCCCGCGTCCCTCGGCGGCGTGCCGTACCTGCGCGCGCTGCGCGACCCCTTCCCCGCCGTGCCGTTCGTGCCGGTGGGCGGGGTGTCGGCCGAGGACGCGGTGGCCTACCTGCGGGCGGGGGCCGTGGCGGTCGGCGTCGGCTCACCCCTGGTGGGCGACGCGGCGGCCGGCGGGAGCCTCGACGCGCTCAGGTCCCGCGCCGCGGCCTTCCGGGAGGCGCTGTGACCGGGGAGACGCCGTGACCGACGTCGCGACCTTCGGGGAGACGATGGCCGCCCTGCGGGCGGCCGACCCGATCCGGCTGGGCGGCGCCTTGCGCCTGTCGGCCGCGGGCGCCGAGTCCACCGTGGCCATCGGCCTCGCCCGGCTGGGTCACACCGTGCGGTGGACCGGGCTCGTCGGAGACGACGAGACGGGGGCGCTCGTCGTGCGCACCCTCCGGGCCGAGGGCGTCGACGTCTCCCACGTGCGGACGGACGACCGGGGGCCGACCGGGCTGATGCTCCGGGAGCGCCGGGTGGGCGACGTCACCCGGGTGATCTACCACCGCTCCGGGTCGGCGGCGTCGTTCCTGTCGCCCGCCGACGTCCTGCCCGCGCTCACCCCCGCGCCGAGGATCCTGCACGTCACGGGTATCACGCCCGCGCTCGGCCCGGGTCCGGCCGCGGCCGTTAGGGCCGCGGTCGAGGCCGCGGCCGCCACCCCCGGCGTCCGGGTCTGCCTGGACGTCAACCACCGCTCACGGCTGTGGGACCGGGAGCGGGCGGCCGGCGAACTGCGCCCGCTGGCGCGGCTGCTGGACGTGGTCGTCGCCTCGGACGACGAGCTGGACCTGGTCGCGCCCGCCTCCGCGGCCACCGAGCGCGACCGCGTCGAGGCCCTCCTGGACGCCGGCGTGGCCGAGGTCGTCGTCAAGCGGGGCGCCGACGGCGCAGACGCGCACACCCGCTCGGGGTCGGCGCACGCGCCGGCGCGGCGGGTCGGCGTGCGGGACGTCGTCGGGGCCGGCGACGCCTTCGTGGCCGGCTACCTGTCCGGACTGCTCGACTCCCTCGACCTCGCCGGCCGGCTGGACCGCGCCGTGACGACGGGAGCCTTCGCCGTGGCCTCCGAGGGCGACTGGGAGGGCCTGCCCACCCGCGCCGAGCTCGCCCTGCTCGACTCCCCGCCCGGCTCCACCCTGCGCTGACGAGGTGAGGAACACGTGAACGTCTGGAGCCCGACCTCCTGTGAGCTCGGCGAGGGCGCCCGGTGGGTCGACGGGCGGCTCGTCTTCGTCGACATCCTCGCCGGGCGGCTGCTCGCCGCCCCGGCCGACCGTCCCGGCCCGGCCGAGGTCCTGGCCACGGTGGGGACGCCGCTCGGCGCCGTCGCCCCGCTGGCCGGCGCTCCCGGCCGCTGGCTGGCCGCCGCCGGGCAGGGGTTCGCCCTGCTCGACGAGGCGTCCGGCGCGCTCGACTGGATCGCGCGGCCGCTGCCCCCCACCTCGCGCATGAACGACGGCGTCTGCGACCCCGCCGGCCGCTTCTGGGCCGGGTCCATGGCGTACGACGCGGCGCGCGGGGCCGGGGCGCTGTACCGGGTCGGTCCCGATCTCTCCGTCACCGTCGTCAGGACCGGCCTGACGATCCCGAACGGCCCGGCGTTCACCGCCGACGGCCGCACCATGTACCTCGCCGACAGCGCCGCTGGCCGGATCGACCGTCACCCGGTCGACCCGGACACCGGCGACCTCGGCGAGCCGTCCGTCTTCGCCACGATCGCGGACGGCGATCCGGACGGGATGACGGTGGACGACGAGGGTCACCTGTGGGTCGCGGTGTGGGGCGGGTCGGCCGTCCACCGCTACGCCCCGGACGGCCGTCTCGTCCGCGTCGTCCCGCTGCCCACCCCCCAGCCGACCAGCGTCTGCCTCGCCGGCGGCCGTCTGCTCGTCACGTCGGCCGCGTACGGCCTCGACCCGGCGCCGCCCGGCGCGGGCGCGGT
This sequence comes from Microbispora corallina, assembly GCF_016863035.1. Lineage (GTDB taxonomy): Bacteria > Actinomycetota > Actinomycetes > Streptosporangiales > Streptosporangiaceae > Microbispora > Microbispora corallina. The sequence continues at coordinate 26,918 of NZ_BOOC01000011.1, read as the reverse complement.
GTACGCGGTGGACGGGGTCGCGCCCGGCCGGCCCGCGAGCCGCTTCGCCATCGGCTGACCCTTCCCCCCGGAGGTTCACCCACATGACCCGACGACCACGCGGCCTGGCGGCGATACTCTCCGTCGTCGTCGCGGCACTCCTCGTCACGACGACGGCGGCCGCCGCGGACCAGGGAGCCGACCAGGGCGCCCCCGCCTACTACGACAGCGGCCTGGCCCCCGTGCCGTACATGGGCTGGAACACCTACTACGGCGGGTTCCTGCCGTACACCAGCGACCCGGACAAGTACCTGGGCGCGCAGGCGATCAAGAGGGTCGCCCGCCACCTGGTGGACAGCGGGCTCGCCGCGGCCGGGTACACGATCGTCTGGATCGACGGCGGGTGGAACCTCGCCGCGGACCAGTCGGGCGGCGACCCCGTGTCCCACTCCATGGGCCGCGACGCGCGGGGCGACCTGCGCTACGACCCCGAGCGGTGGCGCTTCGACCCGGCGCGGCCGGCCGACGCGGAGACCAACGGCCTGCGGCAGCTCACCGGCTACTTGCACGCGCTCGGCCTCAAGGCCGGCATCTACACCGACGCCGGGCCGGACATCCCGGGCAGCTGCGGCGTCTCCAGCGGCGGCCACTACCAGCAGGACGCCGACCGGTTCGTGTCGTGGGGCTTCGACGCCGTGAAGGTCGACTTCCTGTGCGGCGTGGCCGCCGGGCTCGACCCCGCGACGACGTACCGGCAGGTCAGCCAGGCCGTCGCGGGCCGGATGATCCTCAACATCTGCAACCCCGTCACCACCGACTGGGGGAACTACCCGGTCGAGCGCACGGCCGTCCACTCCTACAGCTTCGGCGCGACGATCGCCGACTCGTGGCGCACCGGGACCGACAGCGCCTTCTTCGACAGCGACGGCAACGAGTGGGCGTACTTCCGGCGGACGATCGGCGTCAACTCCTACCATCCCGAGGCGAACGGCCCCGGCCACTACAACGACCCCGACTACCTGCTGCCCGGCCACGGCCTGACGTTCGAGGAGGGGCGCGCCCAGTTCGGCATGTTCGCCATCATGGCGGCCCCGCTCGTCATCGGCACCGACGTCACCGCGTTCGACGCGGCCACCACGCAGATGCTGTCCAACCCCGAGGTCATCGCGGTCGACCGCGACCCGCTCGGGATCCAGGGCGTCCGGGTGGCGTCGCCCGGCGACGGCCTGGAGGTGTGGAGCAAGCGCCTGTCGGCGCGCGGCACGCGGGCGGTCGCCCTGCTGAACGCGTCGGAGTCCGACGCGTCCATGACCCTGAACTTCTCCGACGCCGGCCTCGGCGGCCCGGTCCGGGTGCGCCGCCTCTGGGAGCGCCAGGACGCCGGGACCTTCACGACCTCCTACACGACCACGGTGCCGCGGCACGGCGTCGTCCTGCTCACGCTGGCCGGAGCGGAGTCGGTCCTCGGGACGGACCTCGGCGGCGACGCCACGGCCAGCCCGGCGTTCGCCTGGCAGGACGCGACCCACGCCGTCGCGTTCGTCCGGGGCGGCGACGGCGCCCTCTACGAGCAGCGCTCCACCGGCGGCGCCTGGTCGCGGCAGTGGACCAGGCTGGGCGGCCCGGTCGGCGACGCGATCCTCGGGCAGCCCGCCGTCGTCGCCCGCCGCAATCGGCTCGACCTGTTCGTACGGGGGACCGACAGTGCCGTGTGGCAGCGGACGTACACGGGCGGGAAGTGGGGCCGCTGGCACAGCTGGGGCGGGACCGCCGCCGACGGACCGGCGGTCGCCTGGCGGAGCCCCGACTCCTGGACCGTGTTCGTCACCGGCCCCGACGGGCGGGTGAGCTACCGCACCGGCACGTCGGGCTGGGCCGACCTCGGCTCCCCCGCCGGCGGCGTGGTCTACGGCCGGCCGTCCGCGGCGGCGCGGCCCGACGGCGGCGTCGAGCTGGCCGTCCGCGGCAACGACGACCACCTCTACCTGCGCACGCTGTCCGGCGGCCGGTGGGACGGGTGGCGGCCGGGCGACGGCACGATCAGCGGCAGCCCCACGGTGACCGCGACCCCCGCCGGGATGTCGCTGTTCGCCCGGGCCGCCGACTACAAGCTCTGGCGGCGCGACTTCGCGGACGGGCAGTGGGGCGGCTGGTACCAGCCGGCGAGCTGGGCCGGTGACACCTTCACCGGCGCGCTCGGCGCGGCCGCCGCGCCCGACGGCCGGGTATCGGCCGCCGTCAACGGCACGGACGGCCACGTCCACCTGACGACGCTGTGACCGGAGGCGTGATCCGGCGCGCGCCCCGCCGGCGCCGGATCACGCCGCGCCGGATCACGCCACACCGGATCACGGGCTCAGGCGGCGAGGTGCCGGCCGAGGAAGGCGAGCTGGGCGGGGAGGCGGCCGCGCCAGAACGCGTAGTCGTGGCAGCCCTCGCCCATGCCGCCCTCGGGCCGGAGGCGTTCCAGCAGGCGGCGCGCCATCGGGGCGAACGGGTCGCTTGCCCCGCAGTCGACCCGCACGGGCACGCCGCCGAGCGCGTCCAGCCGGGCGAACACGTCGTTGCGGGCGAAGTCGGCGGCGTCGTCGAACGCCAGCCGGTTGGCCGCGCGGGCGTCGGCGTACCCGGAGAACAGGGCCGGTGAGGACGCCACGACGGCGGCCGCCCGCGGCCCGCCGCCGCCCGCGAGCGTCTGGGCCAGCAGCAGGGCGCCGTACCCGCCCATGGACCAGCCGATGACGCCGACGCGGCCGGTGAGCGCGCCCTGCCCGCGCAGCCACGGCAGGATCTCGGCGCGGATCATCGCGAGCGGGTCGTCCCCGTTCGCCCGGCGGTGCCAGTACCCGGCGGCGCCGCCGTCCACCGCGACCAGCGCGTACGGCGGGACGCCGCCGCGGGCCACGGCCTCGGTCAGGTAGTGGTCGAGCGCGAGGGAACCCACCACCGACGAGGCGGTGGCGCCGTAACCGTGCAGCGCCACGGCGACGCCCAGGCCCCGCACCGACGGGACCCCCGCGGGCAGCACGGTCACGACGGTGACGTCCGTCCCGCGCCGGCGGGAGGCGAACGTGCGGGTCCGCAGGACGCCGGGGGCCGGCGGCGCGGACGGGAGCCTCCCGCAGCGGCCCAGGGTGCGGTCGAGCCAGACCTTCCCCGGCAGCACCTCCGCCTCGACCAGCGCCGCGCCCGCGCCGCCCGTCAGGGCGAGCGCCCCGAGCGCGCCCAGCCCTCCGGCCAGCGCTCCCCGCCTGGTGACCATCCGGTGCCTCCTCGTGTCGTGGACACGAGGTTGGACGACACGATCGCCGGGGCGGTTCGCGCCCGGGGCGGGGGCGTCAGATCACGCGGCGGGAGACGATGCCGCTCCCGACGTCGTGGCCGCACCACAGGCGGAAGCGCAGGCCGGGCCGCAGGTAGTCGACCGCGTCGTCGTCGTTGGTCGCGATGGTGACCACGTGCAGCCGCTCACCGGGGACCAGGGGCTCCTCGTCGTCCGCCGTGATGGCCGCCTGGAACGGCCGGTCGAGCTCCCTGCCCTCCCGCGCCGTGTGCGCGCAGATCACGAGGGACTGCGTGCGGAAGGGCAGCTCGTGGGCGAGGCCGCCCTCGTCCGGCGGATAGAGGGTGATGAGCGCTTTGGCCCTGACGGTCATCGCGACCACGACCTTTCAGAGGCGATGTCCGCATTCTCCTCTATTGTCTCCTTTATTCAGGTTCCGACCCCCGCCGAAGGCGGTCAGGAGGGGCACAGCAGGCACGCGAGCGCCCGTTCGAGGGCCGCGGGGGTGGCGGCGAGGGCGGGCCAGGGGACCCGGACCAGGCCGTCCTCTCCCATCCGGACGGTGGCGCCGTACCGGTCGAGCTCCCACAGCCACGCGTCGCCCACCGGCTCACCGGTCAGCCGCGCGACGGTCCCGGCCAGCCGGTCGCGGTGGGCCTCGTTCACGTGGCGCACCATCCGCTCCGCCGCGCCGAGCAGCGGGTCGGGGGTCGCGGCGAGGTAGTCCTCGGCGTCGAGGACGCCGGACTCCCCGCCGGTCAGGTAGACCACCTGGCACACGTCCACCCGGACGAGCTCCGGCCCGCCGCCCTCGACGACCGCGAACAGATCCTCGTCGGGGCACCTCTCGGCGATCGCGACGGCGGTGGCGCGCGCCTCGGCCGCCGGCACCGGCTGCGTCCACCCCCGCACCTTGAGCAGCCCTCTCGGCCGCTCCACCCCGCCGTACGCGCGGACGGCGGTGAGGTCGACGGTGACGAGCGTCTCCGGGGGGAGGCCGTGCAGGACCTCGGCGGGCCCGACCAGCAGCACGGGGCGGCCAGTGGCGTCGACCCCGCCGCGGGCGGCGGACGCGGGGATGCCGCTGCCGGCGACGGATACGTGGGTCGGCGCCGCGAGGGCGGCGAGGGTCCGCACGCGCTCGGGTACGGGCGGTGCCGTGACGGGGTGCTGCATGGCGCTCCTTGAGCCTCAGGGTTAGTTAGGTTAGCCTTACCTTAATAAGGATGACCTCACTTGGAAAGGCGGAACCATGCGCTACACCGGACCGAAGGTGCGGCTGTCCCGGCGGGCGGGCGTCCCCCTGACCCGCAAGGCGGTCAGGTACTTCGAGGCCCGGCCCTACCCGCCCGGCCAGCACGGCCGGGCGACCGACCGGCGCAAGACCGGCGATTACGGCGTGCGCCTGCTGGAGAAGCAGAAGCTCCGCTGGTACTACGACGTGTCGGAACGCCAGCTGCGGCGCTACTGGGACCTGGCCGTGCGCCGCCCGGGACGGTCGGGCGAGGAACTGCTCACGCTCCTGGAGACCCGCCTCGCGTCGCTCGTGCTGAGAGCCGGCCTCGCGCCCTCGATCTACGCCGCCCGGCAGTACGTGAACCACGGCCACATCACGGTCGACGGCCGCACGCTCGACATTCCCAGCTACCTGGTGCGGCCGGGGCAGTCGGTCGGCGTCCGGGACAGATCGCGCCGGATGCAGCCCTTCGTGGCCGCGTCGGAGGGCGTGTACGCCGACGACCGGATCGCCCCCTACCTCGACGTGAACCACGGCGACCTGCGCTTCACGCTGCTGCGGCGGCCCGCGCGCGAGGAGATCGCCGTCCCCGTCGACGAGCAGTTGGTCGTCGAGCACTACTCCCGCTGAAACCCCCCGCGGCTATCATCGGGCTCAGGCCGCCGCGACCGTCGCCGCCGCCGTTCGCCTAGTAGCGGGAAGCTCTTGATGGCAGATCCCACCACAGTCGACGCGCTCTCCCTCGGCGACCACGTCTGCTGGACCTTCGACGACCACGAGCGGCACCTGGAGGCTTTGGCCCGTTTTGTCCGTGCCGGACTGGCCCAGGACCAGAAGGTGCTGTACCTCACCGACACCTTCCTGCCGGCGGCGTTCCTGGCCGCCGTCGAGACGTACGGCGTGGACGCGGACGACGCCCGGCGCTCCGGCCGCCTGGTCGTGAGCACGGCCGACGAGTCCTACCTGGCCCGGGGCGCCTTCGACCCGGAGCAGGCGCTGCGGGGGTGGACGACGGCCGTGGAGGAGGCGCGGCGGCAGGGGTACGCCGGGCTGCGGGTGGCGGCCGACATGGGATGGACCGTGCGGCCGATCCCCGGCATCGACCGCCTGGCGTGGTACGAGGCCCAGGCCAACCGCATCTTCTCCCAGGGCGAGGCGCTCGCCCTGTGCTGCTACGACCGGCGGCTGTTCACGGCCAGGGAGCTGGAACGCGTCGGCATGGCCCACCCCGGCACGGCGCAGGCGGACGCCGGATCCGGCGACGAGTGGCGGCCGCTGCTGCGCATGCGCCGGACCTCCACGGGGCTGTCGCTGAGCGGCGAGGCCGACATGACCAACCGCGACGCGCTCGCGACCGTCCTCCGCCACCTGGTCGAGGACGTGCCCACCGGGAACGATCCGGTCGTCGTCGACGTGTCCGGGCTGACCTTCGCGGACCTCGGCGCCGCCCGGGCGCTCGCGAGCGCCGTCACGTCCTCCGGCGGCCGCATGCGGCTGGAGGGCTCGGGCCCCTTCCTGGTCGACCTCCTGGCCTTCCTCGACCAGCCGGACGAAGAGGCGGCCACGGCGGACGGGAGGGTCGCGTGAGCGCCGGGGCGTCGCCCGCCCTTCCCGAGGCGGACCCGTTCGAGCACATCGGCCTGCTGTACTCCGCGCCCGGCGACTACGCCGAGGGGTGCGCGGCGTTCGCCCGGCGGGGACTGGAGGCGGGCGACCCTGTCCTGGTCGCCGTCCCCGGCGGCAACGGGAGCCTGATCAGGGAGCGTCTGGGCGACCGGGCCGCGGAGGTCCGCTTCGCCGACATGGCGGTCGCCGGCCGCAACCCCGGGCGGATCATCCCCCGCGTGCTGCTCGACTTCGCCCGCCGGAACGCGGGCCGCCGGGTGTGGATCATCGGCGAGCCGATCTGGCCCGGTCGGAGCGCGGTCGAGTACCCCGCCTGCGCGGCGCACGAGGCGCTCATCAACGCGGCCTTCGCCGGGCGCGACGCCGCCATCCTGTGCCCGTACGACACCACCGGGCTCGACCCGGACGCCGTGCGCGACTCCCACCGGACGCATCCGATCATGTCGGACGGCACAGCGAGCTGGGAGAGCCCGGACTACACCGACCCGGCGGAGGCCGCCGCCCTGTTCGACCGGCCCCTCCCGCCGCCGCCCCCCGGCGCCCACCGGGAGGGCTTCGCGAGCCTCACGGACCTGGCGCCGCTGCGCGCGTCCCTCGCCCGGCACGCCGGCGCCGCCGGCCTCGCCCCCAAGCGGGTGGCCGAGGTCCTGATGGCGGTCAACGAGCTGGCGGCCAACGCCGTCGAGCACACCGGGTCCGGGGGCACGCTCACCGTCTGGGCCGAGCCCGGCGCGCTGGTCTGCCAGATCGACGACACCGGCCACATCCGCGACCCGCTGGCCGGGCGCGTCCCGCCCGAGCGGTCCCACGAGCGCGGCCACGGCCTGGTCCTGGTCAACGAGCTGGCCGACCTGGTGCGCTGGCACGACCACGCCGGCGGCACCACGACCCGCCTGTACGTCACCCGCCCGTAGCCGCCGTCACCTGGGGAGCCGGCGGTCCGCCCGGCCCGGCGAACGCCCTCCGCGCGTGTCCGAGGAACGCCCGCACGGCCGGCCCGGAGGGGCTGCGCCAGACCAGGGCGAGCAGGGCGGGCGTCTCGACGTCCTCGATCAGGGACGTGGTGAGCCGGTCGCGGTGGAGGGAGGCCATCGACTCGCTGAGGACGGCGACGGCGAGGCCCCGGGCGGCGAGGTCGGCGACGGCGTCCGCGGCGCCGGCCTCCAGGGCGACCACCGGCCGCAGCCCCCGCGCCTCGCATGCCCGGTCGAGCACGGCCCGCAGCCCGGTGCCGCGCGGCATGCACACGAGCGGGTGGTCCAGCAGGTCGGGCAGGGTCACCCGATCCACCGCGGCCAGCGGATGCCCCGGGGGAGCCGCCGCGACGAGCCGCTCGCTGACGATCGTCAGCGCCTCCAGCCCCTCCGGTGCCGCCGCCGTCCCCACCAGGGCGAGGTCGGCCGTCCCGGCGCGCACGGCCTCGACGAGCCGGTCGGAGTTGTCCTCCGTCAGCGCGATCTCCACGCCGGGATGGGCCCGGTGGAACGCGGCCAGGGCGTCGAACAGCGGCGTGATCGTGCAGCCGACGACCATCCCGACGGTCAGCCGTCCCCGGATGAGGCCGGTCACCTCTCCCACCGACTGGGCGAGGGCGCCGGCCGCGGCCAGCGCGGCGCGGGCGTGCTCCAGGGCGGCCTTGCCCGCGACCGTGAGCGTGGCCGTGCGCGCCGACCGGTCGAACAGCTCGGCGCCGAGCTCGCGCTCCAGGTGCCGGATCTGGGCGCTCACGCCCGACTGGCTGATGTGCACCCGCTGGGCCGCACGGGTGAAGCTGCGCTCCTCCGCCACCGCCACGAAGTACTCGAGCTGCCGCAGTTCCATAACTGCTGATTCTAGTTCCCATCAGAACCATCTGTTGGACTTCTGGACGTCGGTCGACCAGGGTGGGTCGTGGACGAGATCCCACCGAGGAGGAACCCATGACGGAACACGAGAAGGCCTGGCGGCCCGAGGACATCACCCGCCTGTTCGTCGAGCGGTCGAACGCCGGGGACGCGGCGGGGGTGGCCGCGCTCTACGAGGAGGACGCGGTGCTGGCCTACCCGCCGGGCTCCCGGACCGTGGGCCGCGAGGCCATCCGCGCGCTGTGGGAGAAGGTGCTGGCCGACCGGCCCCGGTTCGAGCCGGAGGAGCCGCTGCCCACGCTGGTCCACGGGGACATCGCCCTCACCTCGACCCCGCCGAAGGACGGGGCGGGCGCCCGGGCCCAGGTCGTCCGCCGCCAGCCGGACGGGAGCTGGCTGCGCCTGATCGACCAGCCCGAGTTCGCCCCGCCCACCCGCTGATCGCCGCCGCGGCCGGGCCGGGGACGCCGCCGCGGCCGGGCCGGAAGAGTTACCGCCGCTCGGGGTCGGGCCGCTCGGACCGGCCCTGTTCCGACTTTGCCAGGAACGGCGACCTGCCGAGGACCACGATGCCGGCCACGAGCGCGATCAGGCCGAGGACCTCGCCGGCCAGGGCGTCGGGGGCGACGCGCAGCCGCTCGCCGAGGATCGCCACGCCGAGCACGATGCCGGTGATCGGCTCGGCCGCGGTGGTCGCGGGCAGCGAGATCCGCAGCGGGGCCGCGTCGAACGCGCTCTGGTTCAGCAGGATCCCGGCCGCCGCGATCAGCGGCACAAGATACGGCTGCCAGGTCGTGAACAGCGCCGCCGGCCCCTCCCTGAGCGACAGCAGGGACCCCCGGGTCAGCACGTCCTGCAGCCCGTACAGCACTCCGGCCGCCGCTGCCAGCAGCATCGCCTTGGTCTGCAGGGCGACCCGCAAGGCCACCGCGACCAGCACCGCGGCCACCGCCAGCACGGCCAGCACGCCGAACCACACCAGGGAGGCGGGACCCGGCAGCCCTCCCCCGTGCGGCTGCGCCGACAGCAGGAACCCGGCCACGCCGCCGCTCACCAAAATGGCGCCCAGCCACTCCCCCGGGCCCAGGCGCTCCTGGTACACGACGGCCGCCGTCCCCAGCGCGAACAGCAGGTTGGTGGCCAGCAGCGGCTCGACGCGCGTGACGTCGGCCTCCCGCAGGGCCAGCGCGCCCAGCACCTGACCGCCGACCATGGCCGCCAGGCCGCCCAGCCACAACCGCTTGTGGATCAGGTCGGCCAGCAGGCTGAGGTGCAGCATCCGTCTGAGCGGCTCGGTGTAGGCGGCGTGCTGCTGGGCCACGAACCCGACGCCCAGCAGCGCCGCCCCGGCGAGGGCGACCAGGATCGTGACGGTCACGGCGTCCGGTCCCGGTCGCCCCTATGAGGCCGCCGAAAGCTCACGCCCGGATCTCCGGGGTGACGGGGCGACGCCCGGCTGCCGGGCTCGGCGTCACCACTCGCCGGGGTGCGTCTCCCCGGTCGCCCGTGGCGCGCGCGCGGGCATCCGGTGCCGCAGGGCCATAGCCATCGCGCCCGCGCCGAGCACGAGGATGACGGCCCCGGTGACCACGTTGTTCCAGATCGTCGCGGTCGTCGCCGGCTGCCCCCTGATCACCCAGGGCGCGACGATCGTCCAGATGCCCAGCAACGGCGTCACCCAGCTCACGCCGTACGTGCGGCCGAACGCGGACGCGTACCCGAGGGCGAGCGCCGCGACGGCCAGGCCGACGATCAGGTTGTTGACGAGCAGGCTCCGGAACCCGGTGAACCCCACGACCCACGGCGAGATGGCCAGATACAGGCCCGCGAGGCAGGTGAGTCCATCCATGACCTGCGCGGGCGCGGCCGACCCCACTCGGTCGTACGTCTGCCGCAGCTCCATCACGTCGGGACGGTTGAGACCTGATCGCACCATGATTCGTCACCTCTTCCCACAGTGCTCGATCCCTCCGTACCCGGTCGCCGGAGATCATGGCCAGAGGGCGGCCAGGAAACGGTCATCTCTTCCCCAAGGCCGCCCGCCTCTTCTTCCGGCGCTCAGCCGTCCGTCCCGTCCGCGGTCACCGTGAAGGCGGCCGTGTGGACGGACCCGCCGTGCCGGAAGTCGAGGAACAGCCGGTACGCGCCCCCGCTGGGGACCTGCGCGTGGAAGGTGATCGCCGGCCCGGCCGGGGTCACCCCGTCGCCCGGGGCGCCCTGGGGATGCACGTGCAGGTAGGCCAGGTCCCCGGCGCGCAGGGCGACCAGGTGGCCGTACGCCTCCAGATAGGGCTGGAGGTCGGTGACGGGCCGCCCGGCCCGGGTGACGGTGGCCGTGAGCGGGGCGGCCCTCCCCGGCGTGAGCGCGCCGACGAGCGTGACCGTGTAGCCGTCGACCGTCGCCGTACGGGACGGGGCCGGCAGCGGACGCGGGGTGTAGCCGCCGGGGGCCTGGAGGTCGACGCCCAGGGTCAGCGGGTCGTGCCCCTCCGGGGCGAAGTCGGCGAAGGCGCGGTACGGCCCGGCCGACGGCGGCGTCAGCCGGACCGACCACAGGCCCGAGCCGTCGAGGGCGGGGTGGACGTGCCGGAACGTGCCGAGATCCCGGCTCACGACGATGAAGTGGAGCTTCTTGCCGTGTTCGGTGCGGTAGCGCGTCACCGGTGCGCCGTCGGGCCCGATGACGCGGAAGGTGAACTCCGTCTCCCGGCCGGGCTCGAGGGTCGTGGTCGTCGGCCGCAGCGTGTAGCCGTCCTGCGAGATCTGGAGCCCCTCCGGGAGGGCGCTCTCGTGGGCCTGGTGGCCGGCGGCGCCGTGCCCGACGACACCACCGGGCATGCTCATGCCCCCGGAGGCCGCGTCGCCGTCGGCGCCGTGCCCGGGCACTCCACCCGGCATGCTCATGCCCCCCGAGGCCGCGTGGCCGGTCGGGGCCGGCGCCGGGCCGAGGCCGTCGGCGTCCCCGACGGCCCTGCCGGCGCCGAACGCGGCCGCGAACGCGACGCCGAGGCCGAGGGCGTACACCGCGGTTCTGGTCGCGGCGCTCACGGCGCCCCGGCCGTCCCAGTCCCGGCCGTCCCAGTCCCGGCCGTCTCGTACCCGGCCACCTCGTACCCGGCCACCTCGTACCCGGCCACCTCGTACCCGGCCTCGCGGACCGCCGCCGCGATCAGAGCCGGGTCGACGGGTTCGCCGCTCCGCACGGTGACCAGGCCCGTGGCCAGGTCGACCTCCACGCCGGTGACGCCCGGCACCTCCCCGACGTCCTCCTTCACGGAGCTCACGCAGTGTCCGCAGGTCATGCCCGTGACGGTGTAGGCGGCGATGGTCATCCCGTCTCACTCCTTTGCCAGATATTTACCCATAGGGGGTATGCACCGGTGCGACCATAACATACCCCAGCAGGGCATCAGGTCCGAGTCAGGGGACCATCCAGGACAGGACCGGGGAGGCCTGGAGCCCGGAAAGCACGCAGAGGGCGACCAGGAATGCCAGGCTCCAGCCGATGACGCGCCGGAAGATGTCCCCCTCCCTGCCGTGCAGGCCGACGGCCGCGGCCGCGATCGCGAGGTTCTGCGGGGAGATCATCTTGCCGAGCACGCCGCCCGAGCTGTTCGCGGCGGCCAGCAGGGTCGGGCTGAGCCCCGCCTCCCTGGCGGCGGCCACCTGCAGCGCGCCGAACAGCGAGTTGGACGAGGTGTCGGAGCCGGTCACCGCCACCCCGAGCCAGCCGACGATCGGCGACAGCAGCGCGAAAACGTCGCCCGCGCCGGCCATCCAGGCGCCGAGCGTGGTGGTCTGCCCCGAGGCGTTCATCACGAAGGCCAGCGCCAGCACCGCCATCACCGTGACGATCGCCCACCGCAGCCGGTGGAGCGTCGCTCCGTACGCCCTGACGGCGCGGGCCGGCGTGCGCCGGAGCGCGAGCATCGTAAGCAGCCCCGCGGCGAGCATCTGCGTCCCGGGGGTGGTGAGGAGGTTGAGCGTGAACGACGCCGGCGACAGCGGTTCGCCCTTCACGCCGAGCAGGTGGAGCCCGGGCCACCTCACGATGCTCGTCGCGCGGTCGAGGAGGCTCCTGACCGGGGGGATCTGGCAGACGACGAAGACGGCGACGATGATCGCGTAGGGGGCGTAGGCCCGGATCACCTCGGCCCGCGAGTCGGGGCGGGTGACGCCTCCCGTGAACTCAGCGGTGGGCTCGTCGGCCGCGCCGCCCGCGATCACTGCGGGCCCGGCGGGGGCCGGGCGTGAACCGGTCACCCGGACCAGGGCGACCACGGCGGCCGCCGACAGGAGGGACGCGACCACGTCGGAGAGCGGCACCGAGACGAAGTTGGAGGTGGCGTACTGCGCGACGGCGAAGACCAGCCCGCACGTCAGCGCCACCGGCCACGTCTCCCTCAGGCCGCGCGGGCCGTCCGCGATCACGACGAGCGCCAGCGGCACGAACACCGCGAGGACGGGGGTCTGCCTGCCGGCCATGGCCCCGAGGGTGTCGCTCGGGATGCCCGTCACCTTGCCCAGCGTGATGATCGGCGTGGCCATGGCCCCGAACGCCACGGGGGCCGTGTTGGCGCTGAGCGCGAGCACGGCGGCCCGGAGCGGCTGGAAACCCAGGGCGATCAGCATGACCGAGGTCACCGCCACCGGCGTCCCGAAGCCGGCGAGGGCCTCGAGGAGCGCGCCGAACGAGAACGCGATGATGATCGCCTGGATCCGCCGGTCGTCGCTCACCCGGGCGAACGAGCGCCGCAGCACGTCGAAGTGCCCGGTCTCGACCGTCATCTCGAACACCCAGATCGCGTTGACGACGATCCAGAGAATCGGGAAGAACCCGAACGCCGCGCCCTCGGTCCCGGCCAGCAGCGCCTGCCCGGCGGGCATGCCGTACACCGCGACGGCGACCAGGAGGGCGAGCGCGAGCGACACCAGCGCGGCGACCCACGCAGTCAGGCGCACCAGCCCGAGCAGCACGAACAGCAGGAGCAGCGGCAGCGCCGCGACAACTGAGCTCCAGGCGAGCGAGTGGGCGACGGGATCGAGGACCTGCTGGTACACGGCGACCACCCCGCCTGTGTGGATCGGCCGACGAACACTCCGGGTTTTCTCCCCATCACGGCGTCCGTGAAGCCCGCGCCCTGCCGTCCGGCCTGGACGGACGCCGGTGACGACCGCACCGGCCCCGGCCGCCTCCGCCCGTACGCGCGTCCGCGCCTCAGGAGGGGTAGCCGTACCGGCCGTGGAGGCGGACGAACCGCGCCAGGCTCAGCACCTCCCGGGGCTCCAGCCCGATGACGGTGCGTTCGAACAGGACGACCTCCTCCTGGCCGCCGGTCCCGATGGGCTGCACCAGGCGGCCGCCGGGCCGCAGCACCCCGACGAGCGGCGCGGGGACGGTGGGGAACGCGGCCGACACCAGCACCGCGTCGTACGGCGCGCGCTCCGGCGCCCCCTGGCCGCCGTCCCCCACGAGCACCTCGACGTTGCCGATGCCCCGCCGGGCGAGGTTGCGCCGCGCCCGGGTGACGAGATCGGGCCACAGGTCGACGCTCACCACGCCGCCGGCCAGCCGGGCGAGCAGCGCGGTCTGGAAGCCGAGCCCGGTGCCGACCTCCAGCACGTGCTCGCGTCCGGTGAGCGCGAGCCCCTCGATCATCCGGGCGGACAGCGAGGGCTGCGTGGTGACCTGCCCGTGGCCGATGGGCAGCGGCACGTCCTCGTACGCCCGTGCCGCCTGGCCCGCCGCCACGAACCCCGCCCGGGGCGTGGCGCGGACCGCCTCGATCAGGCGCTCGTCGCGGACGCCCGCGGCCCGTACGGCCCGGGCGAGGTCGTCGGGGCCCGGTCGTGCCACGTCCACCACGCTCGCGTCGGAGCGGGCGGGCCGTCCGGCCGTTCCCGGCGCGGTCGCCGCTCCCGTAGGCGGTGATGCCCTCCGCGCGGCGCGGGAACCGCCCGCGGCGCGCTCTCGCGCGGCGGCGGCCCTCACGTCGTCCGCACCGCCTCGCGGGCGGGGCCGCGCCGCCCGCTGTCGCCGTCGCGCCCCTCCAGGCCCTCGGGAGCCCCCTCCGCCCGGGGCGGCGGGCCGGCGTCGAACAGCGGGAGCCGCAGGACGAAGCGGGCGCCCCGCGGGGAGTCCTCGATCGTCAGGGTGCCGTCGTGGGCCAGGGCGATCGCGCGGCTGATGGCCAGGCCGAGCCCGCTGCCCTTCGGGTCCCGGCGGCGTCCGTCCTGCAGCCGCACGAACGGCTCGAACACGCGCTCCCGGTCGCGTAGCGCGATGCCGTCGCCGTCGTCGGTCACGGCCACGACGGCGTGGCCGCCCGACCTCCGTACCGTGACCTCGACGGACGTGGCCGCGTGCCGCTGCGCGTTGACCATCAGGTTGCTCACCACGGCGGCGAGCTGGATGTGGTTGCCGAGCACCCGGACGCCGGGTTCCGCGTCGGCCCGCACCGGCACCCCCGTCGCCCGGGCGACCACCTCGTCCCGTACGAGCCGGGTCAGGTCGACGGGGGCCGGCCCCTCCGGCGACACGTTGCGGACCCGGGCGAAGACCAGCATGTCGTCGATGATCGCGCGCAGCCGGGTGGCGGTGGACAGCGCCGACCTGATCGTCTCGTCGCGGTCGACCTGGCCGGGGTACAGCAGGGCCTCCTCCAGCTGGGTCTGGAGGCCGGCGACGGGGTTCTTGAGCTCGTGGGAGACCATCGAGGCGAAGTGCCGCTGGTAGGCGACGGACTCCTCCAGCTGGGCGAGGGTCCGGTTGGCGGTGCGGGCGAGCTGGCCGATCTCGTCGTCGGAGCGCGGCTCGGGCACCCGCAGGCTCAGGTCGCTGACGGTGATCTCGGCGATCCTCGACCGGATGGCGGCGACGGGCCGCAGCGTGCGGCCCACCAGGAGCCAGGTCGTGAGCGCCACCAGGCCGACGCCGACCAGGACGAGCCCCGCGGTCACGAGCTCGAGCTCGCGCGTCGCCAGGACCGGTGGCTGCCGCATGGCCGCGTAGACCACGTGGGTCTCGCCGCCCCACAGCAGGCCGACCTCCTGGGGGAAGATCCGGACGGCCGTGAGCATGAGGCATCCGGTTCCGGGGGAACACCGCGTCCCGCTCTGGATGCGGTCGTCCGTGGGGGGCAGCAGCGTGCTCAGCGGGGGCCTGCCCGCCGCGGCCGCGCTGGCGGCCACGACGTGCTGACGGGAGTCGACGAGCTGGAGGAGGTCGATACGCGGGGTGGTGATCGGAGGCGGGATGCGGTCGGGCCGCATCGAGGCGATCCAGTCGGTGGCGACGCGGCCCGTCTCCTTGTAGATGTGATCCTCGATCATGTTCCGGATCGAGTAGTCGACCCCGGCTCCGATCACGGTGAGGGCCACCAGCGCGAGCGCCGCCGCGGCGATGGTGAAGCGGGCGCGGATCGAGCGCGGCAGGAGTGATGACAAGGGGCCTCTCACGGCGCACCCTCCCTCCATCCGTCCATTTTGGGGCAAATGAACAGGTCAAAGCCTATGCAAGGGGAAGCCCACGAGCCCATTGCCGAGACCCGACCAGGGCATAGCCGAACCAAAACCTTGCACGCCCATGACCCGCGGAGGCGGTCGTGCGCCCCCCCGAGAGGGCGCGCCCCGCGGTCCCGGGAGACCGGACCGCGGTGAGCGGTGCCGCGGCCGGGCGCGGCCGGAACCATGCCGGCCGCGCCCGGGATCCACGCGTCACCGCAGGGCGGCGATGATCTCCGCGGCGGCGCGCTGGCCCGACTCGACGGCGCCGTTGAGGTATCCCTGGAAGTCGACAGAGGTGTGCTCGCCGGCGAAGTGACAGGTGCCGACGGCCTCGCGCTCCACGCCGACGACCGTGGTGTACTGGCCCACGCCCCAGTAGGAGTAGGAGCCGCGGGTCCACGGGTACGACGCCCAGTGGTTCAGCAAAACCCGCCCGTTCCAGAGCGCGCCGATCCCGGGCACGACCGGTTCGAACTGGCCGAGGAACCTCGTGGCGTACTGGGCGGGCCGGAGCGTTCCAAAGTCCGCGCCGATCGCGCCGCCGGTGTAGTTGACCAGGATTCCCTCCGTGCCGCTCTGCCCGCGCGTGACGTCCCAGGTGTTCTGGTAGCCCGTGTCGGCGTACGTCTCCCCGTTGGACCCGATCTCGTTCCACAGCCGCCGGCTGAACTGGAGGTGCAGCTTGGAGTTGGTGCCCATCAGGGACCCGGCGATCGCCGCGGCCTTGCGGGCGGGGAACCGGGCGCCGGCGAGGTCGACGTCGCGCAGCAGCGAGAAGGGCAGCGCCAACACGACGTGGTCGGCGACGACGGTTGTGGACTTCGCCGCCCCGGGCGTTCCCGCGGTGACCGCCCAGGTGCCGTCACCGCGGTCGGCGAGCGCGCGCAGCGCCGTGCCCAGCGCGACCTGGCCGGGGAGGGCGGCCGCCAGCCGCTGGGCGACCTGGTCGTTGCCGCCCGTCACGTGGTACTTCTCGTTCGACTTCCCGAACATCCGGATGTTTCCGGGCCCCTGGTAGGCCAGCAGGTAGATGAGGTTCAGCGACGACTGCCGCGTGGTCTCCGCGCCGTACTCGATGTTGTACGCGACGTCGAGGAGCTGACCGAGGCGCGAGCCGGACCCTCCCGGGACGTACGCGTCGATCCAGTCGCGCACCGACATGTGGTCGAGTTCGTAGCCGCGCTGGGTGTAGCCGGAGTAGAGGGTGGGGTAGCTCGCCGCCGACGCGTCGTCGTGCAACTGCTGCCAGATGCCCTTCAGGTCGGCCTTGGCGGTGTCGTAGTCGTAGCGGGCGCCGTCGAAGTGGAAGACGGGCTCGGAGCCGCTGGGCTCGGCGGCGAGCAGGTTCTGTGTGGTGAGGCCGAGCTCCTGGGTGAGCTGGAGCAGCGCCGTGTGGCCCTGGTCGATGAGCTCGCCCCCGTGCTCCACGACCTGGCCGGACGCGAACGTGCCCCGGTCGCTCCAGCAGCGCCCGCCGACCCGGTCGGCGGCCTCGTAGACGGTCGCAGTGTAGCCGGCCTGCCTCAGCCGGTACGCGGCGGTGAGCCCGGCGAGGCCGGCTCCGATGACGACGATCCGCGGCTGCGCCGCGCGGGCGCGGACGGGAGCGGTGAGGCCGTACGCGGCGGTGGCGCCGAGGCCGGCCGCCGCGCCGGCCGCCTTCATCAGGGTGCGGCGGGAGACGGCCGGCCCGGACGCTGCGGACGACGGTGTGGGCGACGGTGCGGGCGCCGCGTCCGGCGCGGCCTGGTCGACGAGGTGACGGAGTGCGGCGAACAACGGCGTGCGTGCCATGGCTCTTCCTACCCTGGCGGACGGCCGCCCGGCCGTCCGTCCCTAGTGCACGGGGGGTGACGAGCGCGACGGTATATGGGGGTCCGGTGGTCGAACAGAGATCAACATGTAAGGGAAAAGGCCGCCCTGACCTCCTGTCCGATCTCACCCGGACATGCCCTCACCTGTGATGACGCGCTCGCCCCTTGCCGCCCCCCGGTGAAACCGGTATTACTGGTTACATGTCCGCCACACCGGGTCTCACCAAGGACGCGGGATGGGAGCTCGGCGTGCGCCGAACGGTCCCGGTCCCGCTCGACGCCGTCTGGGACTACCTCCTGGGCGATGGACTGGCGCTGTGGCTGGGCGCCGCCGAACTGGGCACGCGCAAGGGCGACGCCTACGTCACCGGCCACGGCGTGCGCGGGGAGCTGCGCAGCCGCACCGAGCGGGTCCGCGTGCGCCTCACCTGGCGTCCGCCGGACTGGACGCACGACTCCACGCTGCAGATCACGGTGTCGCCCGCGGCGACGGGCACGACGATCGGCATCCACCAGGATCGGCTGGCGAGCGCGTCCGAGCGGGAACTCATGCTCGCCCACTGGCGGGAGGTCGCCGAGCGGATCGCCGCAGCGCTCTCCCCGGGATGACACACGGCCGCCCCCCGTGACGGTCGTGCGCAAAATCCCTCTGAAGGCGTCTAGATCAGGATGTAACTGAAAGATCCCGAAATCAGGTGGTATGAGGCCTTGACGATCATTTGGCGCTGATTGACACTGCCTCCAACTCGCGTGATCAACGGCCGGTCGACCTCCCCCGCCCGGCCGGGCACGCCGACTGGAGGAAACTCGATGAGGAGCTCTCCCAGAAGAGCCAGGCGCCTGGCGGCGGTCCTCGCGCTGCCGCTGGCGATCACCCTGAACGCCCTTCCGGTGCTCGCCGCCCCTTCTCCGCAACCGAGCGAGATCGCCCCCGACCGACCGTCCAGCACCGCCCAGAACGGCGTGGCCCTCATGCGGGTCGTCGTCCCCGACCAGGCCGCCGTGGACCGGCTCGCCGCGCTCGGGGTCGACCTGGCCGAGTACACCAAGCCGGTGGACGGCGGCATCGAGGTGCACGCCGTGCTGAGCCCCGAGGAGACCCGCGACCTGCGGGACAAGGGCTTCGACGTCCGGGACGCGATCTCCGACCAGAGCGACTACGCCGCCAACACGGCCGAGCGGAGGCAGGCCCTCGCGTCGGCGTCCGCGGACGCGGCGGAGACCGACACGCTGACCCCGCTGCGCGCGGAGTGGTTCACCAGCCTCGACGGCCGGCGCTTCCTGTCCGTGGAGGTGAAGACGAGCGCGACCGACGCGGAGACCGTGCTCACCGCCACCTGGGACAGCGGCCCCGGCACGGCTCCCGGCTCGGGCGGCACGGCGACGATGTCGCGCTTCACCGACGCCGGGCAGTACATGTACCACCGCTTCAACACGCCGCTGCCGGTCGACCAGACCCCGGCGAAGGTCACCGTGACCAGCAGCCGGGGCGGCTCGGTCACCGTCCCGGTGACGAAGTGGCTCGGCGAGCCGCGCAAGGCCCCCGGCGCGCACTACGTGCAGGACTTCGTGGACCACTACATGGACCCGACGGAGGTCACCGGCCGGATCACGGCGCTGGCCAAGGAGTTCCCCGCGATCTCCCAGATCGTCGACCTGCCGTACAAGACGAACGGCTACCGCCGGGCGGCGCAGGCGCAGTTCGGCACGGCCGCCGCGAGCACGTTCTACGTGACCTCCAAGGCGTACGGCGCCGAGGGCGGCAACGAGGTCAGCGTGGCGCTGGCGCGCCCGTCCACGGCCTCGGCTCCGCTGTCGGTCGCGGTGAACGGCAAGGCCGTGACGGTCAGCCTGGCCACCGACGCGTCCGGCGCGATCGTGAGCACCGCCGCCCAGGTCGTGGCCGCGCTCAACGGGGACTCCGCCGCGTCGGCCCTGCTGAGCGCCGCCACCTACCGCGGCAACGCCGGGGCCGGGGTGGTGGCCGAGGCCCCCGCGACGAGCCTCACCGACAACCTCAAGGCGCCGGCCACGGTGTCGCGGCAGCCGTTCCAGATGAAGGTCCTGCGGATCGGCAAGCACCGGGACGGCTCCAGGACGGGCGTCTTCCTGTACTGCCAGGAGCACGCCCGCGAGTGGGTGACCCCGATCACCTGCGTGGAGACCGCGGAGCGGCTGCTGCGCAACTACGACACGGACGCCGCCACCCGCAAGCTCGTCGACAACCTCGACATCTTCATCCTGCCGACCGTGAACCCCGACGGCGGCCACTACTCGATGTACGACTACAACATGCAGCGCCGCAACATGACGAACTACTGCCCCGCGGCGAACGGCGACCCGGCGCGGCGCAACTCGTGGGGCGTCGACCTCAACCGCAACTTCACCGTGGGCTCGGTGTTCGACGGCTACACCGGCGCGTCGACGAGCTGCACGAGCGACACCTTCGGCGGCCCGGCCGAGCTGTCGGAGCCGGAGACCCGCAACGAGGTGTGGCTGACCGACACGTTCCGCAACATCAAGTTCGCCATGAACACGCACTCCTACGGCGGCTACTTCATGTGGCCCCCGGGGGCGTACAAGACCGCCGGGCGCGAGGTGCTGCCGCGGGCCGACTTCGGCACCGAGAACTACTTCTGGGACGCCTCCGGCCACATCCTGTCCGCCGTCCAGGCGTGGCGCGGCACGGCCATCTGGCCCGGGCGCACCGGCCCGGTGACGGACGTGCTCTACTCGGCGGCCGGCAACAGCGCCGACGAGCACTGGTACAACCGGGGCATCATCGGCTGGGACTTCGAGGTCGGCGCCGACGTCTACGACCCGGCCACCAAGCAGTACCAGGCGGTCGGCTTCCAGCCGCCGTTCAGCGAGGGCCACGAGGAGGCGATGGAGTTCGCCAACGGGCAGATCGCCATCCTGGAGGTCGCCCGAACCTACGCGGACGACCACGACCGCCCCGACTCGCGCCTCGAGGTGACCGGCACGACCGCCACCTCGGCCACGTTCACCTTCTCCACCGACGAGCCGGCGAACGTGTACTACACGCTCGACGGCAGCCGGCCGACGCTGAGCTCGCCCAAGCTGGCCGCCGCCGGCATGCGGGAGGGCGCCCAGAAGATCACCGTGGACAGGACCACCGAGGTGCACTGGTTCTCGGTGGACATCGCGGGCAACGTCGAGAAGAACTACAAGCCGGACGGCAACGGGAAGAACTACGACAAGGAGACCGTCCAGGTCGGCGACGCCCGCTGACCGTGAGCCCGAGGCCGCCGGCTCCCCCGCCGGCGGCCTCGTCCCGCGGCACGTCGCCGTTCCGGACACGTGAGCGCCGGCGCGGCGGGCACGATGACCCTGACGGCGACGCCGACGAGGGTCACGACGATCACGAGGACCGGCACGACGACGGGGAACGGGAGGGCACGATGAACCGCGCACCGGTCATCGCGGGGCTCGGCATCACGGAGCTGGGCAAGGTCTACGGCCGCAGCGCTCCCGAATTCGCGGCCGAGGCCGTGCGGCTGGCCGCCGCCGACGCCGGGCTGGACCTCGCCGAGGTGGACGGCCTGCTGACCAACACCGGGCTCAGCCGCGACGTGGGGCTCGGCCTGCAGCGCGACCTCGGGCTGCGCGACCTGCGGCTGCTGTCGGAGGTCCAGGCGTACGGGTCCTCGGCGGGCGCCATGGTGCAGTACGCGTCGATGGCCGTCTCCTGCGGCATGGCCGACGCCGTGGCCTGCGTCTTCGCCGACGCGCCGCTCAAGGAGAGGAGCCCGGGCGGGTCCGCGTACGCGTCGGCGGGCCGGGCGCCGAAGGGCTGGCAGGGGCTGGCCGCCGCGTCGGGCATCTCCAGCGCCACCACGATGTACGCGCTGGCCGCCCGCCGGCACATGACGACGTACGGCACGACCAGCGAGCAGTTCGGCGCGATCGCGGTGGCCCAGCGGGCCTGGGCGGCGCGGAACCCGCTGGCCCAGCTGCGCGAGCCGATCACCCTCGCCGACCACCAGGCCTCCCGGTGGATCACCGAGCCGTTCCACCTGCTGGACTGCTGCCTGGTGAGCAACGGCGGCGTCGCCGTGATCGTGACCTCGGCCGACCGGGCCGTCCACCTGCGGCAGCCCCCGGTCCACGTGCTCGGGTGGGGGCAGGCCCATCCGGGTCACGTCATGGGGCGCGGCAGCGAGTTCGGCCTCGTCAGCGGGGCGGCGATCTCCGGGCCCGCGGCGCTGAAGATGGCCGGGGTGACGCTGTCCGACGTCGGGGTGGCGGAGCTGTACGACTGCTACACCTACACCGTGCTGGTCAGCCTGGAGGACTACGGCTTCTGCGCCAAGGGCGAGGGCGGCGACTTCGTGACGAGCGGCGTGCTCGGCCCGGAGGGCTCACTCGCCGTGAACACCGGAGGCGGCCAGCTGTCCTCCTACTACATGTGGGGCATGACGCCGCTGTCGGAGGCCGTCGTCCAGGCCCGCGGCCAGGGCGGCGACCGCCAGGCGGCCAGGAACGACGTCGTCCTGGTGAGCGGGAACGGCGGCGTCCTCGACCACCACTCCACCCTCGTCCTCAGCCCGCACGCGCGTTAGGAGCAGCCCGGATGCCCGTGGGAATCGTCCACCGCGACGCCGCCGCCGCCGCCTTCTTCGACGGCGCCGCTCGTGGCGAGCTGCTCGTCCGGCGGTGCGCGTCGTGCGGCGGCTTCAGCGCGCCGCAGGCCCGCGCCTGCGCCCACTGCGGGACGCCCGAGCAGGAGTGGGCGCCGTCGGCGGGCGCCGGAACCGTGATCACCTGGGCGGTGGTGCACGGCCGCCCGGCCGACGGCGAGGCCGCCCCGCGGACGGTCGTCGCCGTCGTCGAGCTCGACGAGGGGCCGTGGCTCCAGGCCCAGCTCACCGGCGTCGCACCGGAGGAGGTGTCCGCCGGGCTGCGCGTCCGCGCCGGGTTCGAACACCCGGAGGGGGGCGAGGCGGTCCCCGTCTTCCACCCGGCCTGACCGCCTCCGTTGTCCCACGTGGCCGGAACGGGCCTTGCGGGGCGCCCCTACCGCGGCCGGCAGGCTCCGCCGCCGAGCGGCGGATCGCCGTCCGGGGGGCTGACGGCCCGCGCCTCGTCCTCGTCGTCGAACTCGATCCGGCAGCCGCACATGACCCTGGTTACGGCCGGGTCGAGACCGCGGAGGTGCTCCAGGGAGATCACCACCGTGGTCTGTCCGGCCACCCGCAAAAGGTGCCTGTTGGCCTCGCTGAACGCGGCCGCCCTGGTGAGCATCCCTCGGAAGCGGTCCGTGAGCGGAAGCGTGAGCTCGTAGACCCCGCCGGTCTCGCGCAGGACGTCGCCGAGGAGCCGGCCGGGCAGCCTGGGGATCGAGCCGTCCCGGAACGCCCGCGTCGCCCAGTGATCCTCGTCGACGGCCTCGGCGTGGGACGTGAACCTCGCCATCGCGCGCACCTCCTCTCGGAGAAGGATCGCAGCATCCGGCGGTACGTGTCCCACTTGGCCGGAACGGGCCTTGCGGGTAGAACAGGTTCTCGTACGCTCGGAGGATGCGGTTCACCTATGCCGAGGCCATGACGGACCCGGCGTACCACATCCCTCTGGCTCGGGCCGCCGAGGCGGCGGGCTACGCGGGCTTCAGCGTGGCCGACTCCCTCGTCTACCCGAAGGACTCCGGCACGAGCTACCCGTACACACCGGACGGCGACCGGGAGTTCCTGGAGGACAAGAGCTTCGTCGAGACGTTCGTCCTGATCGCGGCCATGGGGGCGGTGACCTCCACGATCCGGTTCACGCCGTTCGTGCTCAAGCTGCCGGTGCGGCCGCCCGTGCTGGTGGCCAAGCAGGCCGCCTCGATCGCGTACCTGACCGGCAACCGGCTGGCGCTCGGGGTCGGCCTGAGCCCGTGGCCGGAGGACTTCGCGGCGATGGGCGTCCCCTGGCCGCGGCGCGGCAGGCGGATGGACGAGGCCATCGAGGTGGTCCGCGGGCTGACGGGCGGCGGCTACTTCGAGTACCACGGCGAGTTCTACGACCTGCCGCCGGTGAAGATGTCGCCGGTGCCCACCGAGCCGATCCCGATCCTCGTGGGCGGGCACAGCGACGCGGCGCTGCGCCGGGCCGCCCGGATGGGCGACGGGTGGATGCACGGGGGAGGCGACCCGGCGGAGCTGGACGCCCTGCTCGCCCGGCTGGCGGCCCTGCGCGCCGAGGAGGGCACGGCCGGCCGGCCGTTCGAGATCCACGCGATCTCGCCCGACGCGTACAGCGTGGACGGGGTGCGGCGGCTGGCGGACAAGGGCGTGACCGACCTGATCGTGGGCTTCCGGTGGCCGTACGCCAAGGGACCGGACACCCAGCCGCTGGCCCGCAAGATCGAACTGCTGGAGCGCTTCGCGGAGTCGGTGATCGCCAGGGTCTCCCCTTGACCCAGGACTAGAACGCGTTACAGTCCGGGTATGACCGCCGCCGTCACGTGGCTCGCGCCCGACGCCGACCACCCGGCGCGGCGGGCGGCGCGGCTGTCCATGTCCGCGGTCGCCGAGGGACGCCGGGACGACTGGCTCGCCCTGTTCGCCCCGGACGCCCTGGTGGAGGACCCCGTCGGCCCCTCGATGCTCGACCCGGACGGGGCGGGGCACCGGGGGCGCGACGGGATCGGGAGGTTCTGGGACGCGAACATGGCGGCGGCCCGGGGGTTCCGCTTCCGCGTCACGGACTCCTTCGCCAACGGGCCCTGCTGCGCCAACGTCACCGCGATCACCGTCCTGTTCGGCGGCGGAGCGGCCATGACCGTGGACTGCGTGATCGTCTACACCGTCGACGCCGGAGGACTGATCACGTCGCTGCGCGCCCACTGGGAGCCGGACCGGGCGGCCGCCACGATGACCGCCCGCCGGCCGGAGTAGATCAGGCCCGCCAAGCCTCCTGCCGCCCGCCGAGTCCGCGTCGTCGCGGGGGCTCAGGCGGCGGAGTGGTGGAGCGCGATGAGGGTCGCCGTGGTGTCGAAGCCGAGCACGGGGTCGGGACGGCCGGAGAGCAGGCTCTCGTACAGCGGCCGGTAGTGGGCGACCTTCCGCGGGGTCCGGCCGTCGTCGCCGTGGGAGGCGAGCAGGTCGCGGCCGCGCGCGGCGAAGCCGGTCATCGCCGTGTGGTCCATCCAGACCTCCACCCCGGAACGGCCCAGGACGAGGACGGTCTCCTTGCTGCTGGATCCGGTGAGCCAGCTCGTGCGCAGCCGGGCCGTGCCCCGCTCGCCCCGGGACCGGTACTCGCACGTGCACCAGGCGCTCGCGCCGCCGTCCAGGTCGTACGCGGAGCTGAGCCCGGCGAGGTCGACGAAGCGGGCGAGCATGCTGAGCTGGTTCACCCCGGAGTCCGTCCAGGCCGAGCCGTACGAGGCGAAGGCCTGCTCGCCCCGCTGGACGTACGGGTCGTGGAACGCCGAGGTGATGCTCGTGATCGGACCCCACTCGGGGTGCTCGGCGATCTGGCGCTCGGCCCAGCGCACCTCGGGGGAGAACGCGAAGTGGTGCGCGGTGAAGACGCGGCCGCGGACCCCGGCGGTCTCGTCCAGCGCCCGCAGCCGGTCGAGGGACGCGAGGTCGTGGACGAGTGGCTTCTCCACGAGCACCCGGGCGGTGGACGTCGTGAGGGCCCGTACGGTCAGGTCCGCGTGGGTCGCCGTCGGGGTGGCGATCACGACCAGGTCCGGGTCGTGCGCGGCGAGGGCCTCGGCGAGGTCGCCGTAGTGCGGCGGCGTGGACCCGCGGAAGTCCGGCGGCCCGGCCCGCCCGGGGTCGGCCGTGAACTCCAGGGACACGTCGGCGCGCTCGGCCAGCACGTCGAGGTGGGTCCGGGCGATGATCCCCAGCCCCGCCAGGCCGACGCGTACGAGGTCGCTCATCGTGCTCCGCCCTCCCCCGTACGCACGTCCGCCGCCTCAGGATAGTGGGCGGCGGAATACCTTTCCCTTCGGCCGTGCTTGCGATGTAATCAAGTAAGCATTCTCGTAGGGAGGCTTCATGGCGCTCGACGCGTACTCCCACATCGTGTCCTCGGTCGCGGCCGAGCTCACGCCGAAGGTCGCCGCCCTCAGGACCCGCAGGGGAAGCGGGTCGGCGGTCGTCTTCACGGCCGACGGGTTCCTCCTCACCAACGCGCACGTCGTGGGCGAGGCCACGCGCGGCACGGCGGCCTTCTCCGACGGCACGTCGGCCGACTTCTCCGTCGTCGGCTCCGACCCGCTGTCGGACCTCGCCGTGGTCCGGGCGCTCGGCGCCACTCCCCCGCCCGCGGTCCTCGGCGACAGCGACGGCCTCGTCGTGGGGCAGCTCGTCGTGGCCGTCGGCAACCCGCTCGGCCTCGCCGGGTCCGTCACGGCCGGCGTCGTCTCCGCCCTGGGACGGTCGCTGCCCGCCCGGATCGGCTCCGCCACGCGCCTCATCGAGGACGTCATCCAGACCGACGCCGCGCTCAACCCGGGCAACTCGGGAGGCGCGCTCGCCGACGCGGAGGGCCGGGTTGTGGGGATCAACACCGCCGTCGCGGGCGTCGGGCTCGGGCTGGCGGTGCCGATCAACACGACGACGCGTTCGATCATCGCCACGCTGATGAACGAGGGACGGGTCCGGCGCGCCTACCTGGGCCTGGTGACCGCCCCGGCGCCGCTGCCGCCGGCGCTCCAGGAGCGCGAGGGCCGGCGGAACGCGCTGCGGGTGGTCGAGGTCGTGCCCGGCTCGCCGGCGGCGAAGGCGGGCCTGCGGGTGAACGACCTGGTGCTGACGGCCGGGGGCGAGCCGGTGGGCGACGCCCAGGGCCTTCAGCGGCTGCTGTTCGCCGAGGCCATCGGCCGGCGGCTGCCCATCACGGTCTTCCGCAACGGCGCCCTGGTCGACGTCATCACCGAGCCGGTCGAGCTCGGCCTCTCCTCGATCTGACCCCGCCCCGGAAACCGGTTGGTGCGCCCCGGCCCTCCTGTGGCACGGTGGGAGCGTGTCCGATCATGTGGTCCCGCCGGCGCTCCGCAGCGTGGACGAGGCGATTACGGCGGAACAGGCGGGCCACGCCCTCCGCTACCTGTACTTCTGGGGCCACCAGCCGGCCCGCGACGGCGGCGTCGGCCCCGGGTGCCTGTCCCAGTGGTGGCCGGCCGCCTTCTCCGAGGACGGCCGCGCCTTCGCCTCGGCCGAGCACTACATGATGGCGCACAAGGCGTGGCTGTTCGGGGACGACGCCACCGCCGAGCGGGTCCTCGCGGCCGGCCACCCCGGCGAGGCCAAGACGCTCGGCCGCGCCGTACGCGGCTTCGACGAGGACGTGTGGCAGGCCCGCCGCTTCGACATCGTGGTCCGCGGCAACGTCGCCAAGTTCGGCCAGGACGCCGGCCTGCGCGAGTATCTGCTCACCACCCGGAACCGGGTCCTGGTCGAGGCCAGCCCGTACGACCGCGTCTGGGGCATCGGCCTGGCCGCCGGCGACGAACGGGCGGCCTCCCCGGCGACCTGGCGCGGGCTGAACCTGCTGGGCTTCGCCCTGATGGCGGCCCGCGACCTCCTGACCCCGGCCCCCTGACCCCTCAGCCGGGGCCTCGTCGCCCGAGGACCTCCAGGTAGTGCCTGTTGTACATGACACCTAGG
>NZ_BOOC01000010.1 GCF_016863035.1 Microbispora corallina | reverse complement strand
ACACAACGAGCAGATCGCCTGACGTTCCGGGGTGAGGATGGAAAGGTCCTGGTGGACCGAGGTCGCGGAGGACACGAGTGCCTCCATGGCGAGCTGCATCCGGGGCGCCGTCCGCCCACCGGTGACGGCGTACGGCCGCACCAGGGAGCTCTGCTCCGCCTGTGCGGCGGGGGGTGCGGGCACCGGGTTCGTGCCGCCGTAGTACCGGTGGGCGTCGTCCACCGGCGGGTAGGGCTCACCGTTCCAGCCGCCGCCTGCCACGCCGTCCTCCTGACCTGCTCGTGCTCGCTCCGGAAGTCAGCGGCCCCGAGGCCGTCCCGCTTCCGGGCCGTCTCCCCCGCCCTGTGCCCCATGTCGTGCCCGGACCGCCGGCGGCCGCCGGCGGGGGGCCGGTCACCGCGGGTGGGACGCCTGGAGCTCGGCGCGGACGGCGGGCGTCAGCACCTGCCCGGCCCGCTCGACGAGCAACGTCATCTGGTAGGCCACCAGTCCCATGTCCGAGTCCGCCGACGCCAGGACGGCCAGGCACGAGCCGTCGCTGATCGACATGATCAGCAACAGCCCCCGCTGCATCTCCACAACCGTCTGCGTCACCGGACCGCCCTCGAACACCCGGGACGCCCCCTGCGTCAGACTGATCAACCCCGCCGCCACCGCCGCCAGCTGATCCGCCCGATCCTTCGGAAACCCGTCCGAGTACGCCAGCGGCAACCCGTCCGAGGACACCACCACCGTGTGCGCCACGCCCGGCACGTTGTTCACGAAGTCCGTGATCAACCAGTTGATGCCGCGCGCGGCCTGGCTCATTTCCCTCATGTGTCCTCCTTCTCGGTGTCCTGGGCACGTGGGTCGCCCAGGGGCGCCGCCCCCGGATATCCCTGGTTCTCGTCCGCCTCCCCGCGGGCCACCGCCCGGCCCTGCCGGACGCCCTGCTGGAAGCTGGAGAGGCGGTTGCGCACGCGCTCCGGTGAGAGCACGGGCGGCGGCGCAACGGGCGGCGCGGCGGCGACCGGCTCCCCAGAGGGAGCCCCGGCGGTCGCCGAGCCGGGCACCAGGTTGGCCTTCGGCACGCGCTTGGGCAGGCCGGAGGACGTGACCCCGCCGAGTGTGGGCTCCGCGGCCGCCTTGGCGGCCTGCCAGCCCGCGTCCGCCGGCGACGACCAGGTCCTGGCCTCCGGCTGCGCCTCGCCGTCGGACTCGCTCTTTTCCGCCGGTCCGTCGACCTTCCTGAACCAGTCGGACTCCACCGCCGCGAAGATCGGCAAGAACTCCTCCTCGGCCTCCAGCGGCGAGGTGCGCACGACGGGCAGCGGACCGGTGTTGTCGTCACCGTCGAACGGGCCGCGTCCCGAGCGCCCCGGCCACCCGCCGTCGCCCTGGCTCCCGCCCGGCCAGGACGTGCTCCCCGGAGGGGGCAGGTGCCCGGGCCATGGCGTGTCGACCGGGGCTTCCCCGATCCGTCCGCGGTCGAAGGGGTTGGTGTCGAAGGGGCTCGCGTCGAACGTCGTCGTCTCGAAGGGGTCGTTGTCGAACGTGGTCTTCTCGAACGTGCTCTTGTCGAACGCGCCGCTGTCGAACGGCGTCCTGCCGAAGGCCCCGCCTTCGGCGGGCGGCTGGTCGAAGGACGGCTTCTCGAACGCGTTGCGCTCGAACGGCCCGGTGTCGAAGCCGCGCTGCTCCTGCTTGGGTGCCGGGTCGAACGGCGACCTGTCGAACGGGCCGGAGTCGAACGAGCCGGAGTCGAACGGGTTGCGGGCGAAGGGGTCGGACTCGCCTGGCGCGCCGCCTCCGAAGGGGTTGCGGGCGAACGGGTCCTGCTCGAAGCCCACCGGCTCGCGGGGGAACGTCTCGAACGGGCCCCGCTCGAACGGGTCGGCGCCCGGGGTGCCCACGCCGGGAGCGTCCGAGCCGAACACCGGTGTGCGCGCGGCGGGCTCGAACGGCGTCGGGCTGGCGAGGGCCGGGGCCCCGAACGCGGGCATCCCGGCCGGCGTCCCGAACTGCGGGCCGGCGCCCATCGACGGCATCGAGCCGGCCGGCTCCGGCTGCGGCATCCCGGGGACCCCGGGGAACGCCGGACCGCTCTGGGCCAGCAGGGCCTCGGGGAGCAGGACCATGGCGGTCAGGCCGCCGGAGTCCTGCTGGCGCAGCTGCACCCGGATGCCGTGGCGCAGCGCCAGGCGGCCGACCACGAACAGGCCCATGCGGCGGGACACCGACACGTCCACGACGGGCGGGTTGGCGAGCCGGTAGTTCGTCTGTCCCAGTTCCTCGGCCGTCATGCCGATGCCCTGGTCGCTCACCGAGATGATCAGGCCGCCGCCGTCGATGCGGTTGCTCGACACCGTGACCTTCGTCTCGCGGGGGGAGAACGAGATGGCGTTCTCGACCAGCTCCGCGACGAGGTGGACGACGTCGTTGACCGACTGGCCGACGACCGCCACGCCGGGCTGCACCTGGAGGTTCACCCGCTCGTAGCCCTCGACCTCCGAGAGCGACGCGCGGACGACGTCGACGATCGGGACCGGCTGGCCCCAGCGCCGCGCGGCCTCCTGGCCGGCGAGGACCAGGAGGTTCTCACTGTTGCGGCGCATGCGGGTCGCCAGGTGGTCGAGCTTGAACAGGTTCCCGAGCCGCTGCTCGTCCTGCTCGCCCTGCTCCAGCCCGTCGATCAGGGACAGCTGCCGTTCCACGAGGGTCTGCGTGCGGCGCGACAGGTTCACGAACATCGCGTTGACGTTGCTGCGCAGCCGGGCCTCGTCGCCCGCCAGCCGCACCGCCTCGCGGTGGACCTCGTCGAAGGCCCGCGCCACTTCCCCGATCTCGTCGCGGGCGACCACGCCGATCGGCGCGATGGCCGGCGTCTCCGACCCGTCGCCCGCCTCGCGGAGCCGCTGGACGGTGTCGGGGAGACGGTGACCCGCGATCTCCAGCGCCTCGCTGCGCAGCCGGCGCAGCGGCCGGACCAGCGACCGGGCGACGCCGGTGGTGATGACGAGGACCGCGATCAGCAGGAGGGCGACCGCGACCGCGATGACGATCGCGCGCTGCTGCTCGTCGTCCTTCAGCGTCTGGCTGCGGGCCACGATGGCGGAGGTGAGCTTCGCCTCGACCGTGCGCATCCGGTTGATCGGCTGCGACATCGCGTCGTACCACTCACGGGTGTCGTCGCGCGAGGTGAGGTCGAGGTGCGGGTTGTTGAGGGGGAAGCCCGCGTTGGCACGGTCGAGGACGAGCGTGCGCAGGAACTCGGCCTGGTCGACCTTGCCGCCGGAGACGGTGGTGTCGTAGTCGGTCCGCTCGTCGCGGGTGGCGTTCTTGCGGAAGGTGCGCAGCTCGCGGTCCTGTGCGGACAGGGCGCCGAGGAAGTCCTGCAGCTGGGCCTGCTCGAATCGGCCGTTCGGGAGGACCGTGGTGAGGATGCCGCGCTGGTCGGAGGCGGCCTCCTTGGCCTTGGCGAGCGCCGACAGCGTCACGGACATGGCGGCGAGCTGGTCGTCCAGCGTGCCCTTGGCGAGCTCGTCCTGCAGGGCCAGCAGGTCCTCGATGACGAGGGAGTACTGTTCCAGCACCGCGCTCGGCAGCAGGGTGCCGCGCTGCACGGCCTGCTGGCGCAGGGGCTCGAGGCTGTCGAGCTTGCCCAGGATGTGCTCGACCTCGTCGCCCGCCCGGCTGCCGACGTTCGAGCGGACGCTCGTGGCGAGCGAGCGGACACTGGCGGCGGCCTTGTCGACGAGGGCGATCTGGGCCACGACGGCGGCGGTGGCCTTCTGCGGCCGGCCGATCGTCGCGTTCCACGCCGCCCGGTCCCGCTCGGCCTGTAACTCGTGCGTCAGGCCGGCGACGCCGTCCACGAGCCGCGCCAGGTCGTTGATCTGCTGGTAGTCGGCGGCGGTGCTGACGGAGGTCGCCACCCGCAGCCCGCCGAGCAGCAGGGCCGCGACGGTCGGGATGAGGATCAGGGCCACGAGCCGGGAGCGCACCCGCCAGTTGCGCAGGAGGAACCGGCTTCCCTCGTCTGGCTCCTGCTCAGCCGCAACCCCTGTCCCGGGGCTCTCGTCAGTCCGGGGGTCTAGTGTCCTCACAGGCTTCGCAACCTCTCGCCGTAACTGCGCACAGGGGGAGTGTCTCATCACGGGCGTGGCTCTCGTGACAGAAGAGACGTCCTGCAGGCGAGGGTAATTGCAGCACACCCACACCAGGGAGGCCAACCGAACACCCGTGCACAAATAGCCTAGAAAGGCATGGGTATGACGTTAATTACTTAAATATCAGGTCGCCATCATTACCAAATTGTGCCCTGTGAGCAAGGGCAAGGCATCCGGCGCATGAATGAGGGGCGGCGCCCCGCAGGCGCCGCCCCCGTCGTCCGGGTCGTCCCGGTCGTCCTAGTAGGCCCGGCCGTACGCCGCCCGGACCGTCAGGACGTACTCGACGAGGCTGATGAGCGTCGTCTTGACGGCCTCGCGCGAACGGGCGTCGGTGCGCACGATCGGCACCTGCGCGGGCAGCGACAGCGCCTCGCGCACCTCGTCCTCCGAGTGGAGGAACTGTCCGTCCCAGCCGTTCATCGCGACGAGGAACGGCAGCTGGGCCTCCTCGAAGTAGTCGATCGCCGGGAAGCAGTCGGCGAGCCTGCGGCTGTCGACGAGCACGACCGCCCCGATCGCGCCGCGGACCAGGTCGTCCCACATGAACCAGAAGCGGTGCTGGCCCGGCGTCCCGAACAGGTACAGGATCAGGTCCTGGTCCAGCGAGAGCCGGCCGAAGTCCATGGCGACGGTGGTCGTCGTCTTGTTCGGAGTGAGGCCGAGGTCGTCGATGCCCGCGCTGGCGTCGGTCATCACGGCTTCCGTCGTCAGAGGAAGGATCTCGGAGACGGCCCCGACGAAGGTCGTCTTGCCGACGCCGAACCCACCCGCCACGACGATCTTCGTCGAGGTCAGACCACGACTAGAGCCTGCGTAGTCCACTGAGCACCCTTTCGAGCAGGTTGAGGTCTGGCTGCCCCTGGTTCAGCTGAGGCATGTGCAGGCGCACCAGACCCTCGTCGGCCATGTCGGCGATGAGCACGCGGGCCACGCCGAGGGGGACCCGGAGCAGCGCCGAGACCTCCGCGACCGATCGTACGGAACGACATAGCATCATGATCGATTCCTGCTCTGGAGTGAGCAGGGAGTAGTCATCGCTCTTCAAGGTCACCGATGATACGAGGGTTTCCATCGCCATGTGGTAACGCGGCTCGGAACGCCCGCCGGTGACAGCGTACGGACGGAACAGAGGCTCGTCCTCTGTTCCGTCACCCGCGCGCATGCCCCTCTCCCGCGGCCGTCATCGGCGTGACGTCTGGAGCTCGGCGCGCAGCGCCGGGGTGAGCACCTGACCGGCCCGCTCGACGAGCAGGGTCATCTGGTAGGCCACCAGGCCCATGTCGCAGTCGGGCGCGGCCAGGACGGCCAGGCAGGAGCCGTCGCTGATCGCCATGACCAGCAGCAGGCCCCGCTGCATCTCGACGACCGTCTGGGTCACCGAGCCGCCCTCGAACACCCGCGAGGCGCCGACGGTGAGGCTGAGAAGGCCGGCGGCGACCGCGGCGAGCTGGTCGGCACGGTCCGGCGGGAACCCGTCAGATTGGGCCAGCCGCAGGCCGTCCGACGACACCACCACCGCGTGCGCGACGCCGGGCGTGCTGCCGACGAACTCGGTGATCAGCCAGTCGAACCTGCGTGCTTCCACGCTCAGCTCAGTCACGAGCCCTCCTCCTCATTTCCCGACCCTTCGGCGAAGCCCTCGGCCGCTTGGGCCCTGCCCCGCCGTACACCCTGCTGGAAGCTGGAAAGGCGGCTGCGCACCGCGTCGGCCGAGATCGGCGGGCGCGGGGCGGACGCGGCCGGGGCGTCCGCCCCGATCGAGCCCGGAACCAGGTTGGCCTTGGGTGTGCGCTTGGGCAGACCCGCCGACGTGACGCCGCCCAGCAGGGGGTCCCGGGCACTGGCCGCCGCCTGGTAGCCGCTGTCGGCCCGGGAGCGCCATCCGCTGTCCGGCGGGAGCACCACCGGTCCCGTCGTCGCGGGATCGGGGTCCGCGCCGTGCCGTGACGGCATGCCCGGCGCGGGCGCCGCGGCGTTGCCGCCGGGGCCGGGGATCCCGTTGCCCGGTCCGGCCGCCGAGGCCCTCGGGACGGCGAACGCTCCCGTGTCCGTGCCCGCTCCGGCGCCCGCGCCGTTCGCGTCCGACGTGGGACGGCGGAACCAGGCCGACTCGACGGAGGCGAAGATCGGCAGGTACTCGTCCCCGTGCTCCAGCGGGGAGTCCTCGACCTTGGGCAGCGGCCCGGTCACCGAGCCCGGGTCCCCCACGGGGAAGGCGCCGGAGTGCTCGGTGAAGGCCGACGGGCTCCTGGACGGGTCGGCCGTCTCGGCGAACGACGGGAAGCCGAGCGGCTCACGCGGGGGCGGCGGAGCCTCCCTCGGGGGCGCGGAGAACGGCGCGAAGGCGCCGCGGCCGGGCTCGCCCGCGCCGTTCCCGAGGCCCGCGGCCGGACCGTTCCCGCCCGGGCGGGGCAGCGGGCCCGTCCCGAACGCCGGGGCCGGGGTGACCTCGGACGGCAGGGGGCCGGTCCCGAAGGCGGGCGCGGCCGGAGCCTCGGGCGTGATGGGACCGGTCCCGAAAGCGGGCGCCTCGGGAGCCAGCGGGCCCGTACCGAAAGCGGGGGCCTGCGGGGCCTCGGGAGCCAGCGGACCGGTCCCGAAGCCCGGGGAGGCGCCGTTCTCGAGGGGCGCCCGCCGCGACGGCAGCCCGTTGGCGCCGGGGACGCGGGGGCCGCCGCTCCACGGTTCGAAGCCGGCGCCGGGGCCGGGGTCGGCGAAGGCCTGCCGTACCGCCAGGTTGCCGGTCGTCTGGGCGCCGCCCAGGCCTCCCGCCCCGGCGACGGCCTGGTCGGCGCTGGAGACGAGCTGGGCGGGGAACAGCACCATGGCGATGACGCCGGCGACGTCACCGCGGCGGAGCTGGACGCGGATGCCGTGGCGCAGTGCCAGGCGGCCGACCACGAACAGGCCCATCCGCCGGGACACCGACACGTCGATCGTCGGCGGCTCGGCGAGGCGGCGGTTGATCTCCGCCATCTCCTCGGGCGACATGCCGATGCCGGCGTCCGTCACGCCGAGCATGACCGCGCCGCCCTCGACCGGGCTGCTGGACACCACGACCTTGGTGTTGCGCGGGGAGAACGCGATGGCGTTCTCCACCAGCTCCGCGAGCAGGTGGACCACGTCGTTGGCCGCGTGGCCCGCCAGGGCGATGCCCCGGTGCACGCGGACCACGACCCGCTCGTAGTCCTCGACCTCCGACAGCGACGCGCGGACGACGTCCACGAGGCGGGCGGGCTGGCTCCGCTTGCGCGGCGGCTCGTGGCCGGCGAGGACCAGGAGGTTCTCACTGTTGCGGCGCATGCGGGTGGCCAGGTGGTCGAGCTTGAACAGGTCGGACAGGCGGCCGCCGTCCTCCTCGCCCCGCTCCAGGCCGTCGATCAGCGAGATCTGCCGTTCCACCAGCGTCTGCGTACGGCGCGACAGGTTCACGAACATCGCGTTGACGTTGGCGCGCAGGCGGGACTCCTCGGCCGCCAGGCGCACGGCCTGGGCGTGGACCTCGTCGAACGCCTGCGCCACTTCACCGATCTCGTCCTCGGTGCCGACGGAGATCGGCTGCACCTGGGCCTCGCGGGAGGGGTCGTCCGACTCGCGCATCTTGCGCACCACGTCGGGCAGCCGCCTTCCCGCGATGTCGAGCGCCTCGGCCCGCAGGCGGCGCAGCGGCGACACCATCGAGCGGGCGATGAGCACGGTGGTCGCCAGGACGAGCAGCAGCAGGGCCAGGATGAGCGCGCCGGCGATGAGGGCGTTGCGCTGCTCGGCCGACTGCAGCTCGCGGGCCCGGTCGAGCACGAAGCCCGACACCCGCTGCTCGACGGTGTGCATCTGCTCGATGGACTTCGTGCTGTCCTGGAACCACCCCTGGGCCGTCTTGTCCCGGCCCCGGTAGCTGCTCAGCGACTGGTTCTGCAGACCGAGGGTCAGCGCCCACGACTTGGTCAGCTCGCTGTTGACCACGTCCTTGTCGCCGAACAGGGTCACCAGCCGGCTGCTCTCGGCCGGCGGCGCCTCGGTGTAGAACGTGGCCAGATAGCCCGTCTGGCGTGACTGGGAGGCCAGGAAGTCCTGCAGCTCGACGGTGGTGAACTGCTCGTTGCGCTCCAGCAGCTCGCGCGTGAGCATCGAGCGCTGGAGGGCGACCTCCTCCTTGGCGTGGGCGAGACCCGCGAGGGCCCGCTCGTTGCCGACGATCTCGGCGTCCTCGTTGGTGTTGCTGAGCTCGTCCTGCAGGCGCAGGAGGTTCGCGATGATCGCGCTGTAGTCCTCGGGGGCGCCGTTCGCCCGGATGCCGCGCAGGCTCTCGATGCGGCTCTCGGCCTGCTGGGCCTGCTCGACCGCGCGCGCCCCGAAGCCCTCGTCGATGTTCCTGAGGTCGGCCTTCACCTGCTCGACCAGCGGGTCGACCGTCGCCCGCTGCTGGTTGCGGGTCACCTCGGTCTGCCCGTCGATGTTGAACTTGCGCTGGCGGTTGCCGCCCCACACGAAGAGGTCGCGCTCCAGCCCGAGCTGCTCGGCCAGGTCCCTCAGGTGGAGGGAGTACTCCGCCGCCGACCTGGTCCGCTGGTAACCGTTCAGGCTGTCGATCGAGCCGACGACCCGGATACTCGCGAGTAGCACCGCGACCAGCGTGGGGGCCACGATCAGGGCGGTCAACCGGGTGGGCACCCGCCAGTTCCGCGGCGAGAGACGCCTCTTCCGCCTGCGGTTATCGGTATTCGACTGCTCCATGCTCACCGGCCCCGCCATCTTTCGGCTCGCCTTCACGCGTCTGGACAGCATGA
The DNA here is from genome assembly GCF_016863035.1 of Microbispora corallina. GTDB lineage: Bacteria > Actinomycetota > Actinomycetes > Streptosporangiales > Streptosporangiaceae > Microbispora > Microbispora corallina. Next base: position 99,490 of record NZ_BOOC01000010.1, on the reverse strand, counting down.
AGTGACACAGCTATATAAGCGGGGACAATTCGACCACAAGGTCACGACGGCCTGCGGCCCTACCCCTGTCGCAGCACCTTAATTGTTACCAAGAGGTAAGAGGATCGTCGCCCGACTCATCGCAGAGCAGCGAGGACGTGCTCCCGTACCTGGAGACGCTGTTGCTCGTCGGTGATCGGGCGGCCAGTACGATCCGCCACATAGAAGACATCCACCGCTTCTGCGCCCAGAGTCTCCACTCGCGCCGCTCGTACGTCAAGGCCGCACTCCCCGAACGCCCGTCCGATACGCCACAGGAGTCCCGGACGGTCGTGGGCGCGCACCTCCACCACCGTGGCGGTGGTGGACGCGTCGTCCACCAGGGTGACTCGGGGCGGGGCGACCGGCACCCGGGGCGGGCGCACGGACCTGGCCCGCCGGGCCAGGCGCTGCTCGATGTCGAGGCGGCCGGCCAGGACCAGGCGCAGGTCGGCCTCCAGCGTGGCGGGGTCCGGCGGCGTGCCGTACTCGGGGACGACGGCGAACTCGATGACCGCGGTCGCGCCGGCCGAGGCGGCCGAGGCCGAGCGCACGACCATCCGGTGCGCGGCCAGGACTCCCGCCGCCCGCCACAGCAGGCCGGGACGGTCGGGCGCGACCACGGTGACGGCCGTGCCGTTGACCCGCACCGCGCCGCCGCCGTGCCGGGCGAGCGCGGCCTGCTCCTCCGACAGGACCGGCGCGGGGACGGGCGGCGTGCCGGACAGCACGGAGCGCACCCGGCGCACCAGGTCGGAGACGAGGGACGCCTTCCAGGAGTTCCAGGCCGCCGGCCCGGTGGCGTGCCCGTCGCACACGGCGAGCGCGGCCAGCAGTTCGAGGACCTCCCGCGACCCGACGGCCTCGGCGACCCTGGCGATCGTGACCGGGTCGTCCAGGTCGCGGCGGGTCGCGGTCTCGGGCAGCAGGAGGTGGTGGCGGACCACGGTGGCGAGCACCTCGACGTCCGCGGGGGGAAGGCCGATCCGGGTCCCGATGTCGCGCGCGACGATCTCGCCGGTCGTGGAGTGGTCGCCGGGCCATCCCTTGCCGATGTCGTGCAGCAGCGCGGAGATCAGCAGCAGGTCGGGCCGGGAGACCTCGCGGGTGAAGGAGGCGGCGCCGGCGGCGGTCTCGATCAGATGCCGGTCGACCGTGTACCGGTGGACCGGGTTGCGCTGGGGGCGGTGCCGTACGCGCTCCCAGTCGGGGATGAGCCGCACGAGGAAGCCCGCCTGGTCCAGCTCCTCCCACACGGGCACGGCGGCCCGGCCGGCGCCCAGCAGGGCGACGAGCGCGGCTCTGGCCTCCGGCGGCCACGGGACGGGCAGCGGCGGCGACTGGGCGGCGAGCGCCGACACGGTGGCCGGGGCGAGCGGCAGGCCCGCCTCCGCGGCGGCCGCGGCGGCGCGCAGGACCAGCGTCGGGTCGGTGCGGGGGTTCACTCCGCGGGCCAGCACGACCTCGCCGCCGTGCTCGACCACGCCGTCGGCGAGGGGCCGCCTCCCGCGGGGCGCGGGACCGGTCAGGAGCCGGTCGACCGTGCGCCAGGTGGCGTCGAAGGAGTGGGAGATCGTGCGGCCCGCCTCGGCGAGACGGCGCATCAGCGCCTCGGCGTCCAGCATGCCGAGCGTGCCGGCGACGGCGTCCTGCTCCTGCAGGACGAGGCGGTCGGTGCCGCGCGCGGTGACCAGGTGCAGGCCGTGCCGGATGTCCAGCAGCAGCTCGTACGCCTCCCGGACGCGCGGGCCGGGCGCGGAGGCGACCCACGCGGCGGCGACGGCCTGCATGGCCTGCACGTCGCGGATGCCGCCCCTGGAGTCCTTGAGGTCGGGTTCGAGAAGGAAGGCCAGCTCCCCGCCGGCCTCCGCCCGCTTGTCGGCGGCCGCGCGCAGCTCGGCCAGCCTGCGCCGCGAGTCGGCCCGCCACTCGGCGAGCACGGCCTCGCGGACGGCCCGCGTGAGCTCCGGGTCGCCGACGACGTGCCGCGCCTGGATGAGCCCGAGGACGGCCTTGAGGTCCTCCCTGGCCACCTTCACCGCCTCGTCGACGGTGCGGACCGAGTGGTCCAGGCCGACCCCGGAGTCCCAGATGGGGTACCAGATGCGGTCGGCGATCCGGGCCACGTCGTCCCGGCCGTTGTGGAGGAGGACCAGGTCGAGGTCGCTGCCCGGGGCGAGCTCTCCCCGCCCCAGGCTGCCCACGGCGACGAGGGCGACCCCGCCGATCCCGTTGGGACCCGCGGAGCCGCGCTCCTCCGGGAAGCCCGTGGCCCCCGATCCGCTCAGTCCGTCACGGGCGTAAGGCCCGGTGGCCGCCGTGCGGAACAGATCGGTGAGCCACCGGTCGATGTCCGCGGCCCGGTCCTTGCGGGCCGCGGCGAACGAGCGAGCTTCCCCTCTCATCATCCGGTTACAGGGCCTCCGGCCCGCGCTCCCCCGTGCGGACCCGGACCACGGCGTCCACCGGGACGGACCACACCTTGCCGTCGCCGATCTTGCCGGTCTGGGCGGCCTTGACGATGACGTCGATGACGTCCTCGGCGTCGTCCTCCTCGGCCAGCACCTCGACCCGGACCTTGGGCACCAGGTCGACCTGGTACTCGGCGCCGCGGTAGACCTCGGTGTGGCCGCGCTGCCGGCCGTACCCGCTCGCCTCGGAGACGGTCATGCCCTTGATCCCGAACTGCTCCAGCGCCGCTTTGACGTCGTCGAGCTTGAACGGCTTGATCACTGCGGTGATGAGTTTCATGCGTCGACCTTCTTCGCCTCAGCCGGGACGGGCCCGTTGACGGAGGCCACCCCGGAGGAGTGGATGGTGCCGAGGTCGTATCCGGTCTCGGCGTGGGTGGTGATGTCGATGCCGGTGACCTCGTCCTCCTGGGTGACGCGGAAGCCGATGGTCTTGTCGATGATCTTACCGATCACGTAGGCCATCACGAAGGAGTACAGGCCGACCGCGACCGGGCCGAGGATCTGGACGCCGAGCTGGGAGATCGGGCCCGCGTAGATGAGGCCCTTGTTCTGGCCGTCGGCGAAGGGGTACCGGGCGATGATGCCGAGGGAGACCGCGCCGAGCGCGCCGCCGACCAGGTGGACGCCGACCACGTCGAGGGAGTCGTCGAAGCCGACGCGGTACTTGAGGCCCACCGCGTACGCGCAGACCGCGCCGGCGAGGGCGCCCAGGACCACGGCGGCCCAGGGGTCGACGAAGCCGCAGGCGGGGGTGATGGCCACGAGGCCGGCGACCGCGCCGGAGGCGACGCCGAGCGTGGTCGAGTGCCCGTCGCGGAGCTTCTCGACGAGGATCCAGGCGCCGGCCGCGGCGGCCGTGGCGACCTGGGTGTTCATGAACGCGAGGCCGGCGGTGCCGTCGACCGCGAGCTCGGAGCCGGCGTTGAAGCCGAACCAGCCGAACCACAGGAGGCCGACGCCGAGCAGGACCAGCGTCAGGTTGTGCGGGCGCATCGGGTCCTTGCGCCAGCCGGAGCGCTTGCCGAGGACCAGCGCCAGTGCGAGACCCGCGGCACCGGCGTTCACGTGGACGACCGTGCCGCCCGCGAAGTCCTCGATGCCGAGGCCGGCCAGCCAGCCGCCGCCCCACACCCAGTGCGCCACGGGGAAGTACACCAGCGTCGCCCACACCACGGAGAAGACCACCCACGCCCCGAACTTCGCCCGGTCGGCGATCGCACCGCTGATGAGGGCCACGGTGATGATGGCGAAGGTGAGCTGGAACGCCGAGAACACGAGGCTCGGCATGCCGGTGCCGTCGTCCTTGGTCGCGGTGTCCACCAGGCTCTGCAGCCCCACGGCGTCGAAACCGCCGATGAGCTTGTTGGTGAAGCTGTCGGCGTCGCCGAACGTCGTGAAGGCGATGGTGTGCCCGTACAGAACCCATGCGATGGTTACCGTGATGATGCTGACGAACGACATCATCATCATGTTCAGGACGCTCTTCGCCCTGGTCATGCCCCCGTAGAAGAACGCGAGGCCCGGAGTCATCAGCAGCACGAGCGCGGTTGCCGTGATCATCCAGGCGGTGGTGCCGGTATCGATCTTCACCGACGCGGCCCTCCTTACAATTGGCGTGTGGCCGGTTATCGCTCCCGCAGTGGCTTCGTCCGGGGGGTGGCCCCGGTTCACGGCGACTCTCCGCGGGCCCGGAGCTGTCGCCGTGCGCGGGGGTCGACCGGCTGGCGCACTGACGTTGGCGACAGCGTGTTCTTCCGCCGTTTCAGGTCGCGACTCTGCGTGTTTCGCATGTGTGAAACTCGGCACGGTGATGTTTCATCCGCGTTTCGGGCCGTTCAAGAACACAGAAACGCGCACCCCGGAGAGGTGCGCGTCTGTGAACAATGTTTCCCGTGATTCTTCCGCCCGGCGGCCGGCGGGTGATCAGGCGGCGGCGCTCGCCATCTTCCGCAGCCGCACGAGGGCGTCGCGCTCCAGGCGGCGGGCCCGGTCGCGGCCGATGCCGTACCGCTCCCCCACCTCGGTGAGGGTGTGTTCACGCCCGTCCACCAGGCCGTAGCGCCAGCGCAACATCTCGCGGATCTGGCCCTCCAGGCCGGTCAGCCACTCCTCCAGGCGCTCCTTGTCGAGGGTCGCCATGGCCTGCTGCTCCGGGTCGGCCCAGGTCTCGTCCGCGATCATGTCGCCCAGCTCGGTCTCGTCCTCGTCGCCCACGCCGAGCTGGAGGGAGACCGGGTCGGAGGCCCAGCGGCGCAGCTCCTGCACCCGCTCGATGGGCAGGTCGAGCACCTCGGCCAGATCGGCGTCGGTCGGCTCGGCGTCGAACTCGGCCAGCATGTCCCTGCGCACCCGCATCAGCCGCGTCATCTGCTCACCGGCGTGGGTGGGCAGGCGCACCGGCCGCGCCTGCTCGTGGATCGAGCGGCCCACCGACTGGCGGATCCACCAGGTGGCGTAGGTCGAGAACTTGTACCCCCGCCGGTAGTCGAACTTCTCCACCGCGCGCACCAGGCCCAGGTTGCCCTCCTGGACGAGGTCGATCAGCGGCATCCCCCGCCCCGAGTACTTCCGGGCCACCGCCACCACCAGGCGCAGGTTGGCCTGGATGAACTCGTCCTTCGCCCGCCGCCCGGAGATCGCGATGCGCTCGAGCTCCTCGTCGGCCGCGTCCGAGACCTTCGGCTCCGGCCGCCCGCCGTCGAGCAGGTGCTCGGCGAACAGGCCCGCCTCGATCCGCTTGGCGAGCTCCACCTCCTGCTCGGCCGTCAGAAGGGGGATCCGGCCGATCTCGGCCAGATAGGTCCCCAGCAGGTCCCGGTCAGAGACGTGCTGATCCTGCGTCCGATTCCCCGTCGCCATCCGATGGCACCTCGTTCCGCGCGGCGTTATGCACGTTGTGTCGGAACCGGTTCCCCCGAGCCCGCGCGCCCCGCTCTGCACGGGCTTCCGGATTCACCGATCCTGACTCGATCAACGGTCCGTCCAGGGCAAAGATTCCCTAAACTAATACGACCGCAGAATGGTTTCCGGTTCCTCCTGAAGGAGGATGCGCGGCTGGAAAATGCCGGACTACCCCTCTGGGGGCGACTCAAACGAGGCGGCGGCCTGACTGCCAGACCTGCGCCACCAGTGGCACTCCCGGCCGGTAGGCGAGGTGGACGTACGACGGCGCCTCCAGGACGGCCAGATCCGCCCTGGCGCCCACGCGCAGGATGCCCACGTCGTGGCGGCGCAGCGCCCGCGCCCCGCCCAGCGTCGCCGCCCGCACGGCCTCACGCGGCGTCATCCCCATCTCCCGTACGGCGAGGGCGACGCAGAACGGCATCGAGGTGGTGAACGACGACCCCGGGTTGCAGTCGGTGGCGAGCGCCACGTTCACCCCGGCGTCGAGCAGCCGCCGCGCGTCCGGGTACGGCGAGCGGGTGGAGAACTCGGCCCCCGGCAGCAGCGTGGCCACCACCCCGCTGTCGGCGAGATCGGACACGTCCCGGTCGGTCAGGTGGGTGCAGTGGTCGGCCGAGGCCGCCCCCATCTCGCAGGCGAGCCGGACGCCGGGCCCCGGCCCGAGCTGGTTGGCGTGGACCCGCGCCCGCAGGCCCGCCTTGATCCCCGCCGCCAGCACCTCCCTGCTCTGCTCCTCGTCGAACGCGCCGCGCTCGCAGAACACGTCGACCCACCGGGCGTACGGCGCGCAGGCGTCCAGCATCGGCCCGGTCACCACGCGGACGTAGTCGTCGGCCGTGGTCCCCTGCGGCACCACGTGGGCGCCCAGGAACGTGGTCTCGGCGGTGAACTGGCCGGCGATCTCCAGGCTGCGCCGCTCGGCCTCGACCGTCAGGCCGTACCCGCTCTTGATCTCGAACGTGGTGGTGCCCTGGACGGCCATCTCGGAGACCAGCGTCGCCGTGTTGTGCACCAGCTCGGGGACGCTGGCCGAGCGGGTGGCCTCGACCGTGGTGCGGATGCCGCCGGCCGAGTAGGGCACTCCCGCCATGCGGGCCGCGAACTCGGCGGTGCGGTCGCCGGCGAACACCAGGTGCGCGTGGCTGTCGACGAAGCCCGGGATGACGGCGCGGCCCTCCACGTCGACCCGCTCGTCGGCCTCCGGCGCGTGGGCGGAGGGCCCGATCCAGCGGACGACGCCGTCCTCGGCCAGCAGAGCGGCGTCCTCCAGCTCCTCACGCTCCGGGTCGGCCGTGAACAGCAGCCCGATGCCGACGAAAACCGTTGATGTCATGCCGCTCGACCCCACGCTTTCTGATCCTCGCCAACGCGCGCGCGGCGCAAACCCCTCAGTCTGGGGCCACGACCCCTAATCGCGCACCAGCGCCACGGCGTCACGCAGGAGGCCGCCGACGTCGCCGAGCACGTGCCGCCCGTCGGTCACCACCCTGCGGCCGCCGGAGACGACCGTGTGCACGTCCGCCGCCGCGGCCGAGAAGACCACCGCCTCGGCGGCCGAGCCTCTCGTCGCCCCGGCCGTGCGGACCGAGTCGAGGCGGACCGACACGAGGTCGGCCCACGCCCCCGGGACCAGGCAGCCGGCGTCGGGGAAGCCGAGCGAGGCGTGGCCGGCGGCGGTCGCGGCGTGCAGGAGCTCCGCCGCCCGCCAGTGGCCGCGCTCGCCGGTGGCCAGCCGCTCGTCGAGCTCGACGGCCCGGGCCTCCTCGAACAGGTCGACGATCGCGTGGCTGTCGCTGCCCAGCGTGATCGGGGCGCCGGCGTCGAGGAGCCTGCGGGCCGGGCCGATGCCGTCGGCCAGGTCGCGCTCGGTCGTGGGGCACATGCACACGTACGTCGTCGAGCCGCCGAGCAGGGCCACGTCCACGTCGGACAGGTGGGTCGCGTGCACGGCCGTCGAACGCGGCCCGAGAGCGCCGTGCTCGTGCAGCACCTGGACGGGCGTGGCGGCGTACGCCTCGACGCAGGCCTCGTTCTCGGCCCGCTGCTCGGAGACGTGGGCGTGCAGCGGCCCGGCGTGCCGGTGGGCGAACTCGACCGGCACGTGCATCTGCTCCGGCGGGACCGCGCGCACCGAGTGGATGGCCGCGCCGATCTCCACGTCCTCGGCGCCCTCGTAGGCCGCGGCCAGGTCCTCGGCCCGTACGGCCCAGCGGTCGGCGTCCCCGTCCCCGAACCGGAGCTGGGTGCCCTGCAGGGCGTCCCCGATGCCGCCGGTGAGGTAGCACGTGTCGATCAGCGCCATCCGCAGCCCGGCCCGCCGGGCGGCCTCGACGAGCGCGTGGCCCATGGCGTTCGCGTCGGCGTACGGCACGCCGCCGGGGCCGTGGTGCAGGTAGTGGAACTCCCCGACGCAGGTGATCCCCGCCAGCGACATCTCGGCGAAGACGGCGGTGGCCAGCCTGAGGTAGGCGTCCGGGTCGAGGGCCGCGGCCACGCCGTACATCTGCCTGCGCCAGGTCCAGAAGCTGCCCCGCTCGGTCTGGGTGTGCCCCCGGAGGGCGCGGTGGAAGGCGTGCGAGTGGCAGTCGGCGAGGCCGGGCAGGGTCAGCCCGGCGAGCCGCACGGCGCCCGGCGGGGCGGGGACCCCGGGCCGGATCTCGCCCAGCCGCCGCCCCTCCACCTCGATCGCCACGCTCTCCACGGCCTCGCCCGGCGGCAGCCACGCCATCTCGCACCAGTAGGTCACGGCGGCGCTCATCGCGTGGGACCCGCCGCGGGACGCACGGTGATCTCGGTGACGTGGGCGTCGGGGGTCGCGGTCACGGCGGCCAGCACGGCGCGCGCGACCGAGTCCGCGTCGAGGTACCGGCCCGGCTCGTACGGCCCGCCCTCCTGGGCGCGGACATCGCGCTGCATGTCGGTGTCCACGCGCCCGGGGTAGACCGTGGTGACCCGGAGCCCGTTCGCGTGCTCCTCCTCCCGCAGCACGTCGGCGAAGGCCCGCAGGGCGAACTTGCTGGCGGCGTACGACCCCCAGTTGGGGTTGGCCCGCAGCCCGGCCCCCGAGTTGATCAGCACCACGTGGCCCCGCGCCGCCCGCAGGGCGGGGAGCAGCAGCCGGGTGAGCTCGGCCACCGCGACGACGTTCACCTCCAGCGTCCGCCGCCACACCTCGGCCGGGGTGTCGGCGAGGTGGCCGAGCCTGACGACGCCGGCGCTGTGCACGAGCAGGTCGAGCCGGTCGATCCCCTCGACGTCGGCCTCGGTGACCTCGGTCAGCTCCACCGCCCAGGGACGGGAGCCCGGCAGTTCTTCGCACAGCGCGTCGAGGACCGTGCCGTCCCGCCCGCCGAGCAGGAGGTCGTGCGTGGGGGCGAGGGCCCGGGCGACGGCGGCCCCGACCCCTCGGGAGGCGCCCGTGACGAGCGCCCTCGGTCGTTCGGACATGGTCCTCACCTTAGGCCGTGCCGCGGCTCTCCTCCCGCCAAGGCCCGGTTGACGATCCCGTTCCGGCCGCCGGCCTGGTCGAGCGGGACGAGCTGCCCTGACCCCTGCGAGGACCGGTGACGATGATCGACGGGTCGCGGCCTCTGCACGACGTACCGGACGCGCGGCCGGTGGGGATCGCGGCGCCGCTCGTGGACCTGGATCGCTGGTGGTGGGGTTCGGCATGATCGCCGAGGTCCGCGCCGGAGTGCTGGAACGGCCGGCCGCGAGCCCGGCGAGCCGCCCGGCCGTCGTGCTCGGCCGGACCCTGCGGACATGCGCGACCTCACGCGCTGAGCCCGCGCCCGGCGGGACCGGCCGGGGCGTCCCGGCGAAACCGGGACGCCCCGCCCTTCTGCCCGTCCCCGGACGCGCCCGCACGCGCGCTCGACCCGGGACCGGGCGGTGGTGAAGGAGAGGTTACGCACCTTGCGGGGTTCCCGGTTTCCGGTCGCGACAGCCGTCCGGGGGCGTAAAGCCTGCTCACGGCTTTGCCCTGCGGCAGCCTCAGGAGCCGACGAGGAACTGCGTGGCGGCCAGCTCCCGGTACAGCTCGTCGGCGTCGACCAGCTCGTGGTGCGTGCCCGACGCCCGCACCCGGCCCGCCTCCATCACGATGATCCGGTCGGCCCCCGTCACCGTGGACAGCCGGTGGGCGATCACCAGGACCGTCGTCTCCCGCGCCACCTCGGCCACCACCTCGCGCAGCCGCATCTCGTTGACCGCGTCCAGCTGGGAGGTCGCCTCGTCGAGCAGCAGCAGCCGCGGCCGGCGCAGCAGCGCCCGCGCGATGGCCACCCGCTGCCGCTCCCCGCCCGACAGCAGGATGCCCCGGTGGCCGACCGGCGTCTCCAGCCCCTCGGGCAGCCGCGCCACCAGGTCGTCCAGGCGCGTACGGGCGAGGGCACGGGCGATCTCCTCGTCCGTCGCCTCCGGCGCCCCGAAGACGAGGTTCTCCTGGAACGTCCCGGCGAGGACGGGGGCGTCCTGCTCCACGTACCCGAGCGCGGCGCGCAGCTCTCCGAGCGGCCAGTCGCGGACGTCGCGCCCGCCGATGGCGATCGTGCCGGCCTGGGGCTCGTAGAAGCGCTCGATCAGGCCGAACACCGTGGACTTGCCCGCCCCGGACGGGCCGACCAGGGCCGTCATCCCGCCGGCGGACACCTCGAACGACACGTCGTCGTGCACGACCGGCCGGTCGTCGCCGTACCGGAAGACGACCCCGTCGAACGCCACGCCGACCGGATCGTGGGACCCGGCGGCGGCCGGCTCCGCCGCCGGCTCGGTGGGCAGCTCGGTGATCTCCTGGATGCGGGTGATCGCGGCCAGCCCGTTCTGGATCTGGGTGATGCTCTGGATCAGCTGGCCGATCGGGGAGACCAGGTAGAAGAGGTAGAGGAGGAAGGCGATCAGCGACGAGATCGCCATCGCGCCCGACGCCACCCGGGCGCCGCCCACCCCGAGCACCGCGAGGAAGGCGAGCTGGATCGACATCCAGGCGCCGATCCCGGCGACCGAGGTCCACGCGGCGGCCGTCACGCCGCGGTCGCGCGCCACGGCGGCGGCCTCGCCCACGGCCGCGATCTCGCGCCCCTCCGCGCCGCTGGCCTTGACCGTGCGGAACGCCTGGAGGGCCCGGTCGAGCGTGGAGCCCATCTCCCCCAGCGCGACCTGCGCCTGCAGGGACGCCTTCCGGATGCGGGGGGCGATCGTCGTGCCCATCAGGGCGACCGCGGCGACCACGGCCAGCGTGACCAAAAGCAGCAGGCCGTCCATGAGCGCCATCATCACGACGGCGCCGAGGAACATGAACGCCGCGCCCACGAGGCCGGCCAGCGACTCCGTGCACACGGCCCGCAGGAGGGTGGTGTCGGAGCTGACCCGGGAGAGCAGGTCGCCGGGCTTGAGCCGGTCCACGTCGGCCACCCGGAGCCGCAGCATGCGGTCCACGAGCGTCCGGCGTGAGGCGAGCACGATGTTCTCGCCCATCCGCTCCAGGAGGAACCGGCCACCGGCCGAGATCAGCGCGCCCACCAGGACCGCGACCGACAGGCCGAGCACCGGCCCCACCAGCTGGGCGCCGGTTCCGAACGCGTCGATCACCCGCTTGGCCAGGAGCGGCATCGAGAGCCCGGCGGCGCTGCCCACCAGGCTCAGCGCGCCGCCGAGCAGCAGCATCCGACGGTGCGGCCGCACCTGGTCGAGCAGCAGCCGCCACGGCCTTCGCCCGGCCGGCAGGCCGTCGCGTCCCCCTGTGCCCATGAATCCCCCTGTCCGCGAACCTCGGCGCGATCAATGTAGGTTCACGATAGATCGCGTGTCAACCTTGGTTGACCACCGGGACAGGATGGAAGGCGGGCGGATGTGACCGGACGGCGAAGGGGTGGTGGAGGGGGCGGGGTCAGTCGATCTCGGGCACGTCGAGGTCGAACTCGGCGTCGCCGTCCTCGACCCGGCGGAGCTTGATGTCCTCGACCCAGGCGTAGGCGAACCGGCGGACGGCGGCGATCCGCTCCTCGTCGAGGCCGTAGGCGGCGAACGCCTCGTCGGCGAGGAGGTCGACGGTCTCCAGCCGCTGGACGAGGTCCTCGGCGCTCCAGTCGTCCTCGTGCGCCGCGCCCAGCTGCTCCAGCAGGCGGAAGGGGTACAGCCCGGCGACGGAGGCGACATCAGCGAAGTCGCGGGGCAGCCCGCGGTTGTGCAGCGCGCGGACCTTGAGCCCCACGGCGTCGTCGAGGCCGGCGACCCGGCAGGGCCCCAGGTCGGCGGGCCGGTCGCGGAGGGGCTCGCGGAGCAGGGTGACCTCGCCGGCCTGGCCGCTGATCTCGTCGGTCACCACGACGCGGGCCGCCCGCGGCGCCGTCTCGCACACCTCGGCCGTCAGTCCCCTGCCCTCGTAGGCGCCCGCGACGGCCGCCGCCACCTCGGGCAGCGGCGTCTCGTCCTCGGTCACGAACGTCAGGTCGTCGACCGGGCGGTCGACGCAGCCGTGGGCGCGCAGCGCGTAGCCGCCCGCGAGCAGCAGGCCGTACCGGTCGAGCACGGGCCGCGCGTCGTCGATCAGGCGCAGGTGGAACGGGGACGGCTCCACTACGTGGCCTTTCGGTGGCGGAAGGTCAGGACGGTCCTAGCCTCTCACGCCGTAGAGCATGCGGATCTCCCAGGTGGTGTCGAGGATGTCGTGCCACGTGAGGCACAGGCGCGCCTCGGCCTCCTCCGTACGGGCCTCGGCCGCCATGAGCCGGTCGCCCGTCAGGCGGGCCGCCTCCCGTTTCAGCTGGGCCGCCATCTTCTGGAACAGGAACCGCTCCCGTGACTCCATCCCGCCCCTCCCACCCCGGACCGACTACAACAGGAGAAATACCCACAGAACCCGGCGAAATGCCTACGGTGGTCACCGGCGGCAGACGTCCTGATACGGAACCCCGGGCAGGCGCCGCCGCCACTCCCCCACCGTCAGCGTCCGCCCGGCCCGCGCGCACACCGCCGCGGCCACCGCGTCGCCGCCGGCGGGCAGGCGGAACAGGTCCCCATCCTGGAAGGTGACGAAGAGCCGGTCGCCGCCGGGCGCGAACGTCACGGCCGGGGCGCCGTCGGCGGCAAGCCGCAGCGCGGGGCCGAGACGCCGGCCGGCCCGCACGTCCCACAGCTGGACGGTCCCGCTCTCGCCCACGGTGGCGAGGGTCTCGCCTCCGGCGTCGAACGCGAGCGACTGGACCGCCTCCGCCGTGCCGTGGAGCACCGGCGGCGCCGGAGACCGGGTCCGGGCGTCCCACAGGAAGACCCGTCCCGTCGGGCCTCCCACGGCGATCAGGCCGGTGGGGCCGGCCGCGAAGGCCGGTGACGCGGTGAAGCCCGACCAGATCGTCCTGCCGGTGACCGCGTCGACGGTCTCGCCGCCGGCGACGATCGTCCGGCCGTCCGGGGCGAAGGCGATCGCGCCCAGCGCGTGGGCGAGGGGCACGTCCCGCACCTGCCGTCCCGTACGGGCGTCCCACTCGGCCAGCCGGGCCCGGTCGGGACCGCGGCCGTTGTCGTCGCGGACCAGCGCCGCGGCGAACAGCCGCCCGTCCGGGGTGAAGGCGGTGCCGTCCACCATGAGGCCCGCGGGCACCCGGTGGGCCCACAGCGGCGCGCGCGTGCGCGCGTCCCAGGCCCGCAGCCTCTCGCCGGGCAGGTCCTTCAGCACCACCGTCCGCCCCGCGCGGTCGAAGTCCGCGGGCGCCCAGCCGTCCGATCCGGGCAGCGGGCCGGCGAACACGCCCCGCGCCGCGTCCCACAACCGGACCGGAGCGTCCTCCTCGGCCTCCACGGCCAGCCACCGGCCGTCCGGGCTCATCCTCGTGTCGAAGATCCCCGGCGAGGGCCGCGCCGGGACGGCCCGGGGGGCGATGTCCACGCCGACCACGCCGTCGGCGAGCAGGCACCGCAGCGTCCGGCCGTCCGGGTCGAGGCGGGCGTCGAGCACGTCGTCCTCCGCCTGGTAGGCGAAGACCTGCCGCCGGTCCCGCACCCGCCACACGCGGACGCCGTGGCCGGCGAACTCCACCAGGAACCGCCCGTCGGGGCTGAACCGCAGCCCACCGCCCACACCCGGGCCGCCAGCCGTGACCGCGCCGAGCAGCCGGCCGGTGTCCGCGGCGACGAACGCGAGCCTCCGCCCGGCGCACGCCAGGACGCGGCCGTCGGGGCTGAACGCGGCGCGCTCGGCGTCGCGCGGGCACGCCCGGCCCGGGCCCGGCTCCCGGACCCGCCCCGGAAGCCGCCACACGGTCACCCCTCCCGCCGCGACCGCGGCCAGCCGGCCGGACCGCGACACGGCGGGCACCGCGTCGGGCCAGCCGCCCTCCGCGCCGCGGCCGTACGTCCCGCCGGTCTTCAGGCCCCAGACGAAGCCGTTGCCGTCCTCCAGGACGCCGAGCGCCGACTCGCCGTCCCCGAAGTCGACCTCGCCCTGGGCGCTCGCGCCGGGAAGGCTCAACTCCGCACGGCGGCGGCCGGTCGCCAGATCCCAGACCACCACCCGGCTCCCCGTCACCACGGCGACCGACCGCGCCCCGGGGCTCAGCGCGACGTCGAACAGGGGGCCGCCGTGGAGCTCCGGCGCCGGGAACCGCCGGATCTCCCGTTGCCCGGGCACGTCGTAGAGCCGTATCTCCCCGTCGGACGCGCTGACGAGCCGGCGGCCGTCGCCGCTCAGCGCCTGCAGGCCGTCGTCCCGCCACGGCCGGAAGGCGGCCACCTCCGGCTGGTAGAGCGAGGACAGGAGGCCGGACCTCGCCTCCGCCCCCGGCGCGAGCCGCCAGGCGGCGACGCTGAGCAGCATCGCGGCCACGGGATCGGTCGTGCGCAGCGTCCCCGAGACGAAGGCCAGCTCCCGGCCGAGCGCCTGGTCGCGCTGCGCGGTGATCTGGTCGCGCTGCTCGCCGATCCTGTCGCGTTGCTCCGCGATCCGGCCGCCCTGGTACGCCGCCAGGCCGCCGCCGGCCAGCGACAGCGCGAGCAGGACGGCCAGCGCCGCCGTGAGGAGGCGGCGCCGCCGCGCACGGCGGCGGGTCAGCGCCGCGGACGCGTCGAGTAAGTCCCGTTCGAGCGGGTTGAGCCGCAGGTGGCGCCGTCCGGCGGCGGCCCAGCCCAGGGCCGCGTCCAGTCGGCTCCCCTGCAGCAGGTCGCCGTCGCGGCGTCCGTGGTCGTCCCACTGCCGGGCCTGGCCGCGGATCCCCGCGTGGACCGGCAGGCCGTCCCACTCGTCCGCGACCCACGCCCGCAGCCGGGGCCAGGCCCGCAGCACGGCCGGGCGGGCGAGGGAGACCTCCCGGTCGCTCCTGCCCAGCACGTAGGCGAAGGCCCGAAGGACCGGCTCCGCCTCGGGCGCCGCCTCGTCCACGGGCATCCGCCGGGTGCCGAGTTCCCCGTCGGGGGAGACCGCCACCAGGCGCAGGAAGATCTGGGGCACCAGGTCCCGCTCGCGGTCGCCGAGCGACCCGTACGCCTCCTCGGCGAGCAGGCCCAGCGCCGGGTCGTTCCCGGCCGGGGCCTCCACACCGCTAGCCGCCCTGGTCCCCTCGGCCAGCAGGCGGCCCACCTCGACCGCCGAGCCGCCGCTGATGAGGGCCATGAGCAGGTCGCGAGCTGAGGGACGGGCCACGGGGTCCTTGGCCAGGGCCGCGCCCACCAGCGGCCGCAGACCCTCGGGGAGCGCGGACAGGTCCGGGTCGGCCGACAGCACGCGGTGCATGACCCCGCCCAGGCTCTCCGCCGTGAACGGATCCCGCCCGGTGGCGGCGAACAGGACGATCCCGCCCCAGGCGAACACGTCCGCCGGGGCGCCGGCCCGCTGCCCGGTGAACACCTCCGGCGCCATGTACGTCGGCGTGCCGGCGACCAGGCCCGCGGTCGTCAGCGACATCTCCAGGGTCCGGGCGATCCCGAAGTCGATCACTCGGGGGCCGTCCGGGCCCAGCAGCACGTTGTCGGGCTTGAGGTCGCGGTGCACCACGCCCGCCTCGTGCACGGCCGTCAGCGCCGTCGCGACCGCGGTCGCCAGCCGGTGCAGGTCGTCCCCGGCGAACGGGCGCCCCTCGGTCACCGCGCGGCGCAGGCTCGGCCCCTCGACGTACTCGCTGACGAGGTACGGCCGGGGGCCGTCGAGGTCGGCGGCGACGACCCGGGCGGTGCAGAACGACGCGACCCGCCGCGCCGCCGCCGCCTCCCTGCCGAGCCGCTCCCTCGTCTCGGGGTCGGCCGCCGCGCCGCCGTGCAGCACCTTGACCGCCACCCGGCGGCCCTCGCCGTCGTACGCCTCGTACACGACCCCCTGGCCGCCGGCGCCCAGCCGCCCGGCGAGCCAGTACTCCCCCAACCGCTCCGGATCCTCCGGACGCAGCCTCCCCGTCACCCCGCACCAGCCTCCTTCCGGCCACCGGGTTGGACGCGGCGGGAGGCGGCGAGGTTCTCAGCGGATCCGGGACCGGTGGGACCTCCAGCGCCGCTCCACCCGGGCGGCCGCGAGCCGCGGGTGGCGGGGCGCGCCCTGCCGCCGCCGGTACGCCCGGGGCTGCGGGGCGGGCAGGTCGTGCCGCCCCGAGACGAACTCCTGGACGGCGATCTTGACCCGGATGACCGGGCGGCGCCAGCGCTCCTCGCGGTGCACGGCCCTGGCCATCCGCCTCGGCTTGGGCCGCCGGGCGACCTCCGAGTAGTACCAGCGGGCCCACGGCGAGCCGGGCCTCGCCAGCCGGACCGCCCCGACGTACAGGCACGGCGGGAAGAACAGCCCCGCGATGCCGCTCCAGATCTTGCCCTTGAGCAGCGTGACGACGGCGAAGACCAGGTTGACCACGAGGAACGCCACGGCCGTCCAGCGGCCCCCGGTGGGCTGCCCGTCCCAGCCGAGCGGGCGCATGCCGAGCAGCAGCAGGCCGGTGGCCGCGAGCGCGACGAAGACCGCGTCGACCGAGGTGCGGCCCTCCTCCTGCCAGTACACGTCCCGCAGGTGCAGGATCAGCGCGAACTCGTCCAGCACGAGGGCCGAGCCGACCCCGAAGACGGCGGCCGTGAAGGAGTACCACCCCGTCGACACCCCGGACAGCACCAGTCCCGCGACGCCCCCGAGCAGCATCAGCACCACGCCGAACACGACGTGGTGGATGTGCGTCTCGCCGACGTTCACGTTGCCGAACCACCGCGCCCGCGCCCGGATCAGCCGCACGTTCACCCGGGTGCAGAGAAACGCGACGATCAGCGCCACGAAGAAGCAGAACAGCGGCAGCCGATGCGTGTCGACGATGCGTTCATGAAACCAGTCAGACATGAAGAGGTCCCCGGTCCTTGATGCTACGGCCCGGTTCGACCACTGCGGCGCTCAGGCGAGGAAACCGCGCAGCAGCGCGGCGGTCCCCTCCAGATGCTCGGCCACGGCGCGCCGGGCCGCCTCGGGGTCGCCGTCGAGGATCGCCTCGACGATGGCGGCGTGCTGAGCGGCCGCGTGCTCGATGTTGGGACGCAGCACGGGGATGGCGTTGAGCAGGTCGGTCACCCTCAGGCGGGCGTCGGCGCAGGCGCCGGCCAGCAGCGGCGAGCCGGTCAGCTCCGCGATGGCGAGGTGGAACGCGATGTCCATCCGGCGGTAGTCGGCCGGGGCCGCGTCGTTCACCGCGGACAGGCGGGCGTTCAGCGTCTCCCGCTGCCGCGGGCCGAGCCGCGAGCCGGCCAGGACCTGGGCCGCGCCGCACTCCACAGCCATCCGGAACGTCAGCGCGTCCTCCAGGTCCGACTCGCCCATCTCGTTGACGGCCCGGCGCAGGTCGCCCTTCCTCGGGCTCGGCGGCCGGTAGACGACGAAGGCGCCCCCGTACCGGCCCCGCCGCACGTCGAGATAGCCGGCCTCCTGCAGCGCGCGGATCGCCTCCCGAAGCGTGACCCGGCTGATGCCCAGCCGCGCCGCGAGCTCCCGCTCGGGTGGGAGCTTGTCGCCGTGGCCCACGACGCCCAGTTTGATCGCCTGCAGCAGGCGCTCGACCGTCTCCTCGAACGCGTTGCCGGCCCTGACCGGCCGCAGCAGCGAGACCGCCCCGGTGACCCCGGCGGCGCCGTCCATCCCGTACCGTCCCTCCGCCCACGCGTCCGGTCCCCGGCGGATTCCCCGCGCCCCTGCGCCGAGGTTAGACCAAATCCCATTGTTGACTAAGGGGCGGAGCTGGTGCTTGCATGCCCTTCAATGGTCTGGTTCCAGACTTTTGGACGGGAGGCGCCGTGCTCAGCGTTGAGCAGCTTCGCGGCGACGTCGATGCGGGCCGGGTGGACACCGTCCTGCTCGCGGTCACCGACATGCAGGGACGGCTGCAGGGCAAGCGCCTGTCGGCGCGGTACTTCCTGGAGGAGGTGCTGAACCACGCCGCCGAGGGGTGCAACTACCTCCTCGCCGTCGACGTCGACATGAACACGGTGGACGGCTACGCCATGTCGTCCTGGGAGCGCGGCTACGGCGACTTCGTCATGAAGCCCGACCTGTCCACGCTGCGCCGCGTGCCGTGGCACGAGGGCACGGTCATGCTGCTGGCCGACCTCGTGTGGGAGGACGGCTCGGACGTCGTCCCCTCCCCCCGGCAGATCCTGCGCCGGCAGGTCGCCCGGCTCGCCGAGCGCGGCTGGACCGCGTACGTCGGCACCGAGCTCGAGTTCTGCGTCTACAACAACGACTACGAGGACGCCTGGCGGCGGGGCTACCGCGACCTGACCCCGGCCAACCTCTACAACGTGGACTACTCGCTGCTCGGCACCGCGCGCATCGAGCCGCTGCTGCGCAAGATCAGGCTCGGCATGGAGGGCGCCGGCCTGTACGTCGAGTCGGCCAAGGGCGAGTGCAACCTCGGCCAGCACGAGATCGCCTTCCGGTACGCCGACGCGCTCACGACGTGCGACAACCACGTCATCTACAAGAACGGCGCCAAGGAGATCGCCGCCCAGGAGGGCCGGTCGATCACGTTCATGGCCAAGCCGAACCAGCGCGAGGGCAACTCCTGCCACATCCACATCTCCCTCCGCGACGAGTCGGGCGAGCCGGTGATGGCGGGCCCTCACGGGCTGTCGGAGACCGGCCGGCGATTCGTGGCCGGGCAGCTCGCGGCGATGCGCGAGCTGACCCTGCTCTACGCCCCCAACGTCAACTCCTACAAGAGGTACGTGGCCGGCAGCTTCGCCCCCACCGCCGTGAAGTGGGGCGTCGACAACCGGACCTGCTCGCTGCGCCTGGTCGGCGGCCACGGCTCCTCCCTCCGCGTGGAGAACCGGGTGCCGGGCGGCGACGTCAACCCGTACCTCGCGGTCGCCGGGATGATCGCGGCCGGCCTGCGCGGAATCGACGAGGAGATGACGCTGGAGGACGCGTTCACGGGGAACGCCTACGACAGCGACGCCGAGCGCGTACCGAGCACGCTGCGCGACGCGCTGGCCCTGTGGGAGGGCTCGCGGACGGCCGAGGACGCCTTCGGCAAGGACGTCGTCGAGCACTACGCCAACAACGCGAAGGTCGAGCTGGCCGCCTTCGACGCGGCGGTCACCGACTGGGAGCTCTATCGGGGGTTCGAACGGCTGTGAAGATTGTCAATCCGGCGACCGAGGACGTGATCGCCGAGGTCGAGATGGCCGACGCGGCCGAGGTGGACCGCGCGGTCGAACGGGCACGGCGGGCCTTCCCGGCCTGGCGGGCCGTCGCGCCCGGCGACCGGGCCCGGCTGCTGCGGCGCTTCGCCGCCCTCGTGGAGGACCACGCGGAGGAGCTGGCCCGGCTGGAGATCGCAAACGCCGGCCACACCGTGGGCAACGCCCGCTGGGAGGCCGGCAACGTCCGCGACGTGCTGAACTACTACGCCGGCGCGCCCGAGCGCGACCACGGCAAGCAGATCCCGGTCGCGGGCGGCATCGACGTCACGTTCTCCGAGCCGCTGGGCGTGGTCGGGATCATCGTGCCGTGGAACTTCCCCATGGTCATCATGACCTGGGGGGTCGCCCCGGCCCTCGCCGCCGGGAACACCGTGATCGTCAAGCCCGCCGAGTGGACGCCGCTGACCGCGCTGCGCCTCGCCGAGCTGGCCCTGGAGGCCGGCATCCCCGAGGGCGTCCTCCAGGTCGTCCCGGGCGAGGGCGAGGTCGCCGGGGCGCGGCTCGTCGAGCACCCGGACGTCCGGAAGATCGTCTTCACGGGGTCGACCGAGGTCGGGAAACTGATCGGCGCGAAGGCCGCCGAGCAGGTCAAGCGCGTGACGCTGGAACTGGGCGGCAAGAGCGCCAACATCGTGTTCGCCGACTCCGACCTGGCCAGGGCCGCGGAGTCGGCGCCCATGGCCGTGTTCGACAACTCCGGCCAGGACTGCTGCGCCCGCTCGCGCATCCTGGTGGAGCGTTCCGTCTACGACGACTTCCTTCTGCGGCTGGCCGAGGCCGTACGAGAGGTGACGGTCGGCGACCCGAACGACCCGGCCTCCCAGATGGGCCCGCTGATCAGCGCCGAGCACCGGGAGCGGGTGGCCTCGTACGTCGGAGACCTGGAGCCGTACGTCACCGGCTCGTGCCCGGCCGGCGCCGGCTACTGGTTCCCGCCGACGGTGCTGGCGGGGTCGTCCTCGGACTCGTTCCGGCGGGCGTTCACCGAGGAGATCTTCGGGCCGGTGGTCGCGGTCGTCCCGTTCGACGACGAGGCCGACGCCGTGCGGATCGCCAACGACACGCTCTACGGCCTCTCGGGGTCGATCTGGACCCGGGACGTCGGCCGGGCGCTGCGGGTGGCCCGGGCCGTCGAGGCGGGCAACCTGTCCGTGAACTCCCACTCCAGCGTCCGCTACTGGACCCCGTTCGGCGGGTTCAAGCAGTCGGGCCTGGGACGGGAGCTCGGCCCCGACGCGCTGGCCGCCTTCACCGAGACCAAGAACGTCTTCATTTCCACGGAGTAGACACATGCAGCGTTTGCAGGACCGCGTCGCCGTCATCACGGGCGCGGGCAGCGGCATCGGGCTGGCCACCGCCCGCCGGTTCGCCGAGGAGGGCGCCAAGGTCGTGGTCGCGGACCTCGACGAGGTCGCCGGGACCAAGGCGGCCGACGAGGTCGGCGGCCTGTTCGTCCAGGTCGACGTGGCTCAGGAGGCCGACGTCTCGCGGATGTACCGGGAGGCGTTCGAGGCCTACGGCAGCGTGGACATCGCGTTCAACAACGCCGGCATCTCGCCCCCGGACGACGACTCGATCCTCTCGACGGGGCTGGACGCGTGGCGGCGGGTGCAGGAGGTCAACCTCACCAGCGTGTACCTGTGCTGCAAGCACGCGATCCCGTACATGCAGCGGCAGGGCAAGGGCTCGATCATCAACACCGCGTCGTTCGTGGCGGTCATGGGCTCGGCCACCTCGCAGATCTCGTACACCGCCTCGAAGGGCGGCGTGCTGGCGATGAGCCGCGAGCTGGGCGTCCAGTTCGCCCGCGAGGGCATCCGGGTGAACGCCCTGTGCCCCGGCCCGGTCGACACCCCGCTGCTGCGGGAGCTGTTCGCCAAGGACCCTGAGCGCGCCCAGCGCCGCCTCGTCCACGTGCCGATCGGCCGCTTCGCCCGCGCCGAGGAGATCGCCGCGGCGGTCGCGTTCCTGGCCTCCGACGACGCGTCGTTCATCACCGCCTCGGAGTTCCTCGTCGACGGAGGCATCTCCGGCGCGTACGTCACGCCGCTGTAAGGGGTTGTGATGGCCCGTCCCGTCATCGGCGTCACGTGCTATGTGGAGCCGGCGAAGTTCACCGTGTGGGACATGCCGGCGGCGCTGCTGCCGTACATGTACGTCGAGCACATCACGCGGGCCGGCGGCCAGCCGGTCATCCTGCCACCCGCCGGGGACCCGTCGTCCCTGGTGGGGCGGCTGGACGGGCTGATCATCGCGGGCGGGGGCGATATCGACCCCGCCCGGTACGGCCGTGTGGCGGCCCCCCAGACCGGATACGTCCGGAAATTTCGGGATGAGGCCGAATTTGGGCTGATGGCGGCGGCTTTACGGGCCGGCCTGCCGTTCCTGGGGATCTGCCGGGGTCTCCAGGTGCTCAACGTGGCCCTGGGCGGCACGCTCCACCAGCACCTGCCCGACGTGGTCGGGAGCATGGACCACTCCCCCGCCCCCGGCACGTTCGGCCGCATCCCTGTACGGCTCTCGCCCCCGTTAGCCACGATCTACGGCGACTCCGACCTGACCCCGGCGCACTACCACCACCAGGCGATCGACCGGCTGGCCGACGGCCTGGAGGTGACCGCCCGCTCCGACGACGGCACGATCGAGGCCGTCGAGGTCATCGGCGCGCCTTTCGCGCTGGCCGTCCAGTGGCACCCCGAAGCCGACGAGGACGGCCCGCTCTTCGACGCCCTCATCCGGGCCGCCGCCTGAGAAACATGCGGGGCTGCCCTGACGTACAAGGCGTACGCTAGGTACATGAACGAAACCGCCCCAGACTTTCCGCCTCCGCCGTACACGGTGCAGGAGGTCAGCACCACCCAGGCCCGCAAGGACCTCGCCGAACTCGTCAACCAGGCGGTCTACGGGCACGTGCACACGATCCTCACCAGGGACGGCCGTCGTCTCGCCCGGATCATTCCCGAGGAGGACGCGTGGTTTTACACACCTGAGTGGCAGGAGAAGCTCGCGAAGGCGAAGGATGATGTGGCGGAGGGCCGCACCAGGACGTTCGAGTCGATGGACGACATGTTCGCCGACCTGGAGACCGAGCGGTGAGATACCGCCGCACCGCTCAGTTCGACGTCGATTTCCGCAGACTCCCGGCCGAGCATCGCAAGCTCTTCCAGCAGGTGGTGTTCGAGCATTTCATCCCCGCATTGGAGCGGGGCGCCCACCTCGGCAAGGCCCCGTGGCCACGCCGGTTACGCATCCACAAAATAGATGACGTCTATTCGCTGACATGGAGCTTCGCGTCCCCGGACGGGCGAGCTCTGTTCACCTTCACGGTCGAGGACGACGGTTCAGGCGAGCTCCTCATCACCTGGCTGGCCGTCGGCTACCACAACATCTACCGCTAATGAGGCAGTCGACGATGTGGCACCGCCACCTCTGACCCATGGGCACACGCCGACCGTCATCGTCTGCACCTGCACGGCCGCCGGCGCCTCTCACTTCGCAACGGCGTCATCCGAGTCCCGGTTTCGGACCAAGGAGACGAGTGCCGTTACGCCCGAGCCCAAGTACAGCGACGAACATATCGCCACCGGAAGTGAATCGAGCCCGGTCGGCTGGATGGCGGACGTCGCCATCAGAGCAAACCCAAGCACCGACCACGCGATCAGCCAAATGGCCGCGACACGGATTACCGACCGACACACACCGGGTGCGGCACGCGCGTGATAGAGGAGTTGGAAAGCGGCGAGCAATGCGGGAACGCCGAGGATCGTGAGCTGCTCGACGAACATAATGGAGATTAGGGTACCCGATAACCCTGTGCATACATCGCCCGTCAAGACGTTGCACCAGAGGCCCACCCAGCCATTTCCCAGCCGGCCCGATCCGTCACCCAGGGCAGCTACCACCAGCGGTGATCCTGCCAGTAGAACGCTCGCGATCGGGAGAATTCTGCGGCGGAAGCTCCATGTACGCGCCTGTTCGGTCAATGATCAGTCCCTTGTCGTCGACGAACCTGTTTCGCATGTCACATATCGCGATCACACGAAGAGTGATGACCTGAGAGAACGCACTGCCTAAGTTTACTCGCGCCCCGATCACGGACCCGACGATGAAGCACACGACGCCTACGATGGCGAGTTTTGTGAGGGTCCACTCGAATTCTCGGCGGCCCACGGCGCACTCCTTGAAGAGACAGCTAAGGCGCCGAAGCCCGAGGCTAGGTCAGGACGCCTCCGCGTTCGGCTTCGCCAAGCCGAACGGGCGGAACTTCATGGTGGGCAAGAGTGGCTTGGGCCTGTGTGGCGACTTTCACGTCCGAATCGTTCCTCAAGATCTCGAGGGCCCATCTCGGTGTGGACGGCATGGTCGCCAGCCACCACCTCACCTCAGCGCAGGGATCAACCAAAAGAATTTGTACGATCTCGTCGTCGAGAGGGACGGACTGGATCAGGGTGAAACGGACGGCAGGAGCCGTGTCTCTGGCGAGGCGCAGGCGCTGCTCGGATCTCGTCAGGGGATTCTGCGCGGCGCCCGCGCGAACCTTGACGTGGGCATCGCCGACAAGAGCGGCAAGGACGGTCGTGTCTGTGGTATGTGCAGCCAGAGCCGATCGAACGATGGGAGAAGAGTCGGATACAAGGCGCGTTGTTACAGCGCCGTCCAAATCAGGCCGTTCCGCAAGTAGGCACCGAAGATCAACATCGGACGACGAACAGATGGCGAGGTGGACCTCCTCGGTGGCGCCGGGGCGATCAGGGATGGTCCAGCGAATGTAGCGATCGGGGTCGTTGACGAGATCGACCAATGCACCCGGCGGACATATCGGGTTTTCCACCAGAATCCGACGGGTTCTTCGATCAGGGTCCTCCGCGAGCTTGCGCAAGACTCCGACCGGCGCGACGGCCCTGCTTGCCAAGGCTCTGCGAACTGTCGGAGAATCGTCATCGGCAAGTCGCCGCAGGATGTCGGCGTCTGTTCGGGGGTCACCGGCCGCAATGACGCGATTACTCACTTTCGTTGCGCGAGCAAGAGATGAAAATTGCTCTCTGCTCAAATATTCACTCATTTTACCCTTGTCCCGATCAGAGATCTCCGACGATCGCGCCGCCGCCGGAAAAAATGCCAACGGCGGCATCACGTGTCGATTCAGCCCATTTCATCCTATCGGAGGATCAGCGGCAGCTTTCCCATTGACCGGGTGGGCAGTAGCCATACTTGGTGACATAGTTCCAGATCAGGCCCGCTTACAGTAGACGGGCTGAGTACCACCCCGTAACCCTGGCCATGATGATGAACCCGCATTTCTGTTTGAACCAGCTCTGACACTCTCCGAGCTGACTCTTCGGACGACTGGCGCTGACTCGGCTGATCCCGTACTTCCAGATTCGGTCGGTGCCGATGGTAGCAATCCGATAGACGATATACTTTGTGTTCTTGTATCTCCTCGCAGACTCTGCCTTGGGATTGAGGAAGGGAACGTCAATCGCGTGCGCATGGGGGAATCGGAGGGAGCAACCATTGCGCCGGCAGTACTGCATAACTTGTCGACCGGCCACATACGCAGTGACCGCTCCAACAACAATTATCCCCAATTCCACCAGGCCGATACCTTCGGCGATGCAGAGGTCCCAGAAACAGTTCCCGCTCAAGTCGATCCCATTGATCGGGTCGGCGAAGACATAGTCGTAAGCGTTGGCGTTGCCTCCTACAACCGGGTCGGTCTGGAGGAATCGGCCTGTAGTGGGGTTGTAGAGGCGGGCGCCCATGAGGATGATGTCGGCGACGGTGTCGCTGGCTCGTTGGGCGCCTCCCAGCCATTCGTAGCGGTCGCTGGTGTTGATAGCTCGATCCAGCCCATATTCGGTTTGTTCGGCGTAGCTGTCCACTCCCGTGGCGCTACTGCTATCGGCGCAGGTGGCAACCACGTCCCCGTGCAGGTTGGTGAGTTGGGGGGTGAGTGTGCCGTCGCTGGTCTGGGTCGCCGCCAGGCCGGTGAACGCCGTGACATTGCGCGTCCAGGTGCCATTGGCTTCGTTGATCCAGGCCGGGGAGTCGCCACCAGAGGCATAGCGATTGGTCTGGGCGCCAGCCGATGAGGTGGTCTGGCGGACGCGACCGAGCGGGTCGAGGGTGAAGGTCTTGGTCGTCGAACCCTGGGTGAGGGTCTTGACCATGTCGCCCGCGTAGTAGCCCGCCGTGACCGCCCCACCGTTCGCCGTGGACGCCGCCGCAAGGGCCGTCGGCCGGCCGAAGGCGTCGTAGGCGTATCCGGAGTCGGTGATCCGGTCGGCCGTGTCGGGAGGATAACACTGACTACGCCCCCGACTCTATGGGCACACAGCCTCTCCATTGTTGATATTCAGCAATACACGATGAACGTGACCGCGTTTCGGAATAACGGTCCATCGTTGATACCAGGACCCATTACCCCACAATTTAATACCCGATTCGTCTAGATGTAGCACTCGTACCACACTATCCGCGCAAGCATGCTCAATAAGCCGGCACCGCCCTGGCGCCTATTGAGACCGTGGGCACCGGTTATCGTCTGAATATTTCTAGAGATGGTCTAGACGCCGCGGTCTTCGGCGACCTCGCCGCCGAGGGGAGAATCGCCCAAAGGAATGGGAACCTCTTCGAAGAGGAGAACCATTTCGACCAGGCGTTGCGGCTCTGGCGGGGTGACGCCCTGTTCGACATGGGACGGACCACGAGCTGGTCGCCTGGGGCGACCGGCTCGACGAGGACCGCCGTTCTGTGACCGAGGACCTGTTCGATGTACGACTGGCACTTGGCTACCACCACGAGATCGTCGGCACGCTCGGCGAGTGGACGAGCCGGCATCCGCTGCGCGAGCGTTCCCACCGGCAGCTCATGCTGGCCCTGTACAGGTCCGGCCGCTCGCACGACGCCTCGATCGCTTACCAGCGCCTCCGGCACCGCCTCGTCGAGCAGACGGGAGTGGAACCCGCCCCCGCCACTCAGGCCCTCCACCACCGCATCCTCGCCGCCGATCCCTTGGTCGTGACTATTTGAGCCGGCTGGTGCGGGCTGTCATCTGTGCCTCGATCCCCCACGAAATGCGCGTACCGGGCCGGTCGGGCGCTGAGCGCCGGCGGGTGACGGGGATGGGCGTGAGCCGTTAGGCTGGCACGACACCAGTGATCCCGTGCGGGAGAGCGTCCTGGCAGCCGGTCAGGACCCCTGAAGGAGCAAGCCCTCCCCGCGAACCTCTCAAGGCAAAGGACCGTGCGGGCCAGGTGTCCTCTGGAAAGAAGGCCGCCCAGGCCTCGCCGAAGGTGAAAGTCCGGCAAAGATCGGACGAAGCTCTCAGGCACCCATGACAGAGGGGGAGGATGCTCTCATCCGTCCTTTCCGAGGTGCGATCATGTCCCGATCCACCCCGCTCCGCGGGGTCCACGAAAGCCTTGGCGCGACCCTGACCGACTTCGCCGGCTGGCAGATGCCCCTGCGGTACGGCAGCGAGTCGGCCGAGCACAACGCCGTGCGGACGGCCGCGGGGCTGTTCGACCTGTCCCACATGGGCGAGATCTTCGTGACCGGCCCCCAGGCGGGCGAGGCGCTCGACCACGCCCTGGTCGGTCATCTGAGCGCGCTGACCCCCGGCCGCGCCCGCTACACGATGATCGTGGACGAGGAGGGCGGCATCCTCGACGACCTCATCGTCTACCGCCTGGGCGACGAGGAGTTCATGGTCGTCGCCAACGCCTCCAACTACGCCGCGGTCGCCGGGGAGCTGGCCGCGCGCTCCGGGGCGTACGACGCCCGGGTGGAGGACCGGTCCGACGCGTACGCGCTGGTCGCGGTGCAGGGCCCGCGCAGCGCCGAGATCCTGGGCTCGCTGACCGACGCCGACCTGGACGGCCTCAAGTACTACGCCATCCTGCCCGCCACGGTCGCCGGGGCGCAGGCGCTGATCGCCCGTACGGGGTACACCGGCGAGGACGGGTTCGAGCTGTTCGTACGCAATGATGACGCCGTGCCGCTGTGGAACGCGCTGTCGGACGCGGGGTCGGAGCTGGGACTCGTCCCGGCGGGACTGTCCGCCCGCGACACGCTGCGCCTGGAGGCCGGCATGCCGCTGTACGGCAACGAGCTCGGCGCGGGCACGACGCCGTTCGACGCGGGCCTCGGCCGGGTGGTCCGGTTCGACAAGCCGGGCGACTTCGTCGGCAGGGCCGCGCTGGCCCAGGCCGCCGAGAGCGAGCCGGCCCGCCGTCTGGTCGGCCTGGTCGCCCGCGGCCGCCGGGTGCCGCGGCACGGCTACCCCGTCACCCGCGACGGCGAGGTCGTCGGGGAGGTCACCAGCGGCGCGCCGTCGCAGTCGCTCGGCAAGCCCGTCGCGATCGCGTACGTGGCCGCGGACGCGGCCGACGCCGGCGGCCTGACGGTCGACATCCGCGGCAGCCAGGAACCGGTCGACATCGTTGACCTGCCTTTTTACAGGAGGACCAAGTGAGCAGCATTCCCGACGAGCTGAGCTACACCAAGGAGCACGAGTGGGTGGCGGGGCTCGACGACGGCCTGACGGTCACCGTCGGCGTCACCGCCTTCGCGGCTGAGCAGCTCGGCGACGTGGTCTACGTGCAGGTGCCCGAGGTGGGGTCCACCGTGGCGGCCGGTGACGCGGTCGGCGAGGTCGAGTCGACCAAGTCGGTGAGCGACATCTTCGCGCCCGTCGGCGGGGAGATCGTGGAGACGAACGCGGCCGTCGTCGACGACCCGTCGCTGGTCAACTCCGACCCGTACGGCGAGGGCTGGCTGTTCCGCGTGCGCATCGAGGAGGAGCCGGACGACCTGCTGTCGGCGGCCGAGTACGGCGCGCTGACCGCCGCCGAGTCCTGACACCGCCCCCCGAAAGGCATTGATCAATGGCGATCAGCGTCTTCGACCTGTTCAAGGTGGGCATCGGGCCGTCCAGCTCGCACACGGGCGGCCCGATGGCGGCGGCGCACAAGTTCGCCCGCGGCCTGCACGAGGACGGGCTGCTGGAGAAGGTCACCCGGGTCGAGGCGATCCTGTACGGCTCGCTCGGGCTGACGGGCAAGGGCCACGGCAGCGACAAGGCCGTCCTGCTCGGCCTGTCCGGCGAGAAGCCCGAGCTCGTCGACGTCGACACCGTCGACGACCGGCTCGCCCAGATGCGCTCCCTCGGGACCGTCCGCCTGTACGGCCTCCACGAGATCCCCTTCGTCGTCGGCGAGGACCTGGTCTTCGAGCGCAAGATCTCCCTTCCCCACCACCCCAACGGCATGCGGTTCACCGCGTACGCCGACGGGACCCCGCTACGGGAGAAGGTCTACTACTCGGTCGGCGGCGGCTTCGTCGTCGACGAGAACGCGACCGGCGCCGACCGGATCAAGCCCGACGACACCGTCCTGCCGTACCCCTTCACGACGGCCGCCGAGCTGCTCGCGCGGTGCGCCGACACCGGCCTGTCGATCTCCGGGCTCATGCTGGAGAACGAGAAGGCCTTCGGCCGCACCGCGGAGGAGATCCGCGAGGGGCTGCTGCGCCTGTGGTCGGTGATGGCCGAGTGCGTGCGGCGAGGCAGCACCCGCGAGGGCGTCCTGCCGGGCGGGCTGAAGGTGCGCCGCCGGGCCAACCAGCTGTTCCGCAGGCTGCAGAGCGAGTCCGACGGCAGGGACCCGCTCCAGGCGATGGACTGGGTGACGCTGTTCGCCCTGGCCGTGAACGAGGAGAACGCCGCCGGGGGCCGCATCGTGACGGCCCCGACCAACGGCGCCGCCGGGATCATCCCGGCGGTGTTGTCGTACTACATGCGGTTCCTCCCGGCTGCCGACGAGGACGGCGTCGTCCGCTTCCTGCTCACCGCGGGGGCCATCGGCGTGCTGTTCAAGGAGAACGCCTCGATATCCGGCGCCGAGGTCGGCTGCCAGGGCGAGGTCGGCTCGGCCTGCTCGATGGCGGCCGCCGGCCTCACCGAGGCGCTGGGCGGCACCCCCGAGCAGGTGGAGAACGCCGCCGAGATCGGGATCGAGCACAACCTCGGCCTCACCTGCGACCCCATCGGCGGACTGGTCCAGATCCCCTGCATCGAGCGGAACGCGGTGGCCTCCATTAAGGCGATCGCGGCGGCCCGGATCGCGCTGCGCGGCGACGGCCGCCACTTCGTGTCGCTCGACAAGGCCATCAAGACCATGCGCGACACCGGCAGGGACATGCTGGACAAGTACAAGGAGACCTCGCGCGGCGGACTGGCCGTCAACGTCATCGAGTGCTGACCTCTAGGCTGGCCGGGTCCCCGGCCGGTCTGGAGGTGTCGTGAAGCTGCGCTCGCACCGGGTGTTCCTGCTCGTGCTGGCCCTGGGCGTGGTGCTGCGCGCCCTCGCCGTGCTCGGGTACCGGCCGGCCCTGTGGTTCTGGGCCGACTCCTTCGCCTATCTCAGCTCGGGCCTCGACCTGCGCCCGCTGGAGTCGCGGCCCTCGGGCTACTCGGTGTTCCTGTGGGCGCTGAGCCCGCTGCACAGCCTGGCCGCCGTCGCCGTCGTGCAGCACCTGCTGGGACTCGCCATCGCGACCTGCGTGTACGCGCTGCTGCGCCGCCGTACGCGGCTGCCCGGGTGGGGCGCGGCGCTCGCGGCGGCGCCGGTGCTGCTGGACGTCCACCAGGTCCAGCTCGAACACCTCGTCATGGCCGACCTGCTGTTCACGGCGCTGGTGGTCGCGGCCGTGACCCTGCTCCTGTGGCGGCCCAGGCCCGCGCCGTGGACCGTGCTGGCGGCCCTGCTGCTGCTCGCGCTCGCCACCGTCACCCGCACGATCGGGCTGCCGCTGATCGCCGTCGCCCTGCTGCTCGCCTGGCCGGGGTGGCGGGCCGCGCTCGCCGGGCTGCTCGCCGCCGCGGCGGTGCTCGGCGGGTACGCCGTCTGGTTCCACAGCGCCTACGGGTCGTACGGCATGGGCGGCAGCAGCATGTGGCTGTGGTCGCGGACCATGACGTTCGCCGACTGCGGGACGATGCGACCGCCCCGCGAGCTGGCCGTCCTGTGCCCATCGGGGCCGAGGCTGGCCGCCCCGGCGTACATCTGGGACGCCCGGTCGCCCATCCAGAAGGCCGGCGCCGACCGTGAGCGACTGGCCGGAGAGTTCGCCTCCCTCGCGATCCGCCGCCAGCCGGTCGACTTCCTGCTGACCGGCCTGCACGACGCCCTGTGGGCCTTCGAATGGGACCGCCGCGTCTACCCCTCCCCCGGGCCGCAGAGCGCGTACGTCTTCCCCGCCTCGGTCAAGCCGTTCAGCCCCAAGGTCGCCTCGGCGGGACGGACGGCCACCCAGCTCACCGCGGCCTACCAGGGCTCGTCCGGGGCCACTCAGGTCGTCCAGCCGTACGCCGGCTGGCTGCGGGCCTACCAGGAGGTGGGCTTCCTGCGCGGACCGCTCCTGGCCGCGATCCTGCTCATCGGGCTCGGCGGGGTGGCGGCCCGGCGCTGGGCGGCGCTGCTCCCCTGGGCGTTCGCCGCGACGCTGCTCCTGCTGCCGCCGCTGATCGCCGCCTTCGACCACCGGTACGTCGTGCCGGTCGTGCCCCTCGCCTGTCTGGCCGCCGGGCTCGCCCTCGGATCCCGGGCCGTGCCGCCCCCGTGGCGGTCAGCGGCGGCGGACGTGCAGCCGGACCAGGGCCGGAAGCTCACCGCCGTCCACCGCGCGGCGGACGCGTGAGACGGCCGTGTCGTCCAGCCGCCGGATCACCTCGTGCAGGTCGGACGACGGGTCGAGCGACAGCGACATCCGCAGCCGGCGCCCCCGCACGACCCTGACCTGGATCCTCCCGATGCCCTCGACGCCCTTCATCGCCACGCCGAGCATGGCGATCCCGGCGCCCGTACGGCTGCCGTACCGGCCCCAGCCGAGCGCCGCCATGAGCCACCGCGTCGCGGCCAGGGCGATCAGGATGGCGGCGCCGGCGGCCAGCGGCGTCGCCCACGAGTGGCGGGTCAGGAAGCCGAGGTCGGCGATCCTCGCACCGGGCCGGTCGCCGCGGGCGTCCAGCGCGTAGACCCCGCCGGCGAGCAGGGCCAGGCCGGCCAGGCCGATTCCGGCGCGGTTCCCCAGATGGCGGTACACGGTCAGGCCCTCCTGCCGCGCAGACGCACGACCACCTCGTAGCGGCCCTGCGCACCGAGCCCGGACAACCGGTCCCCCACCGCCGCGCCGACCTCGCGCAGCAGGTCCCCGACCCGCTGCGTCCCGGTGACCACGGTGACCTCGATCCGGCCGCGCAGGATGCGCACCTGCGCCCTCCGCACGCCCTCGACGTCCCGGGCCGCCGCGGAGAGCGTCCGGCGCAGGCCCGCGCGGGTCAGCCCGATGACGAGCAGCGGGTCGTCCGCCGCGATCGGCACGAGCCGGGGCCGTCCCGGGACCACGGCCAGCGCGACCAGCCCGGCGCCCGCGAGGATCATCGCGACGGCGACGGCGGGCACGGCCGGATGGGCGTAGGTCGTGGCGAGCAGGCGGCGCACGGCCGGCC
Organism: Microbispora corallina; assembly: GCF_016863035.1. Taxonomy (GTDB): domain Bacteria; phylum Actinomycetota; class Actinomycetes; order Streptosporangiales; family Streptosporangiaceae; genus Microbispora; species Microbispora corallina. The sequence goes on along the minus strand of NZ_BOOC01000010.1, from coordinate 67,933 downwards.
ACATGATCGGCCTGTCCATCATGGAGGCGATGGCCTCGACGGTCGCCGCCCAGCCCGTGAGCGCCAGCGCGGCGGACACCGCCACGGCGGCGGGCCGGCGTCCCGGCCGCAGGGCGCGCACCCCGTCACGCCGGGGCGGCCTGCGCTCCTCCTGGACATGGACGGCCGTCGAGCCCGCCAGGATCTCCTGCACGACGCTCATCAGCCGCTCACCCCTCCCGAACACCGCGCCTGGTCCGCTCGGTAGTCACCTGCCCATGGGTACACCCCGACGCGGCGGGCGGCGGCGCTCACCCGCGCTCTTGCTCGATCATGGGTGTGAGCAGCCGCAGACTTTGCCGTCACGTCGTTAACGTGAACACGGCTCATATATCTGGAGTGCTCGTATTAGGCTGCCGCCATGGACGACCGACAGCGTCTCGACACGGCCACCGCGGGCCTGCGGCCCCCCTTCGCCGTCCTCGACATGGACGCCCTGCGCGCCAACGCCGCCGACATGACGCGGCGGGCCGGTCGCAAGCCGATCCGCGTCGCCAGCAAGTCGATCCGCTGCCGCCCCATCCTCGAACGCGTCCTCGCCATGAACGGCTTCGCCGGCGTGATGGCGTTCACGCTGCCCGAGGCCCTCTGGCTGGTCTCCACCGGGCTGCGCGACGTCCTCGTGGCCTACCCCACCGTCGACGCGGACGCCCTGCGGGCCCTCGGCTCGGACGACACCGCCGCCCGCGAGATCACCGTCATGGTCGACTCCCCCGAGCACCTGGACCTCATCGAGGGCCTCGGCCTGCCGCGGCCCGTCCGTATCTGCCTGGACATCGACGCCGCGTTCGTGACGCTGGCCGGCAGGTTCCGCGCGGGCGCCCTGCGCTCACCCGTCCGCGAGCCGGACCAGGCCGCAGGCTTCGCCGCCGACGTGGTGAGACGACCCGCGTTCCGGCTCGTCGGGCTCATGTCGTACGAGGCCCAGATCGCGGGCGTGGGCGACAACGTCCCCGGGCCGTACGGCCGCGCGATCCGCTGGATGCAGGACCGGTCGCGCCGCGAGCTCATCGTCCGCCGGGGCCGCGTCGTCCGGGCCGTCCGGCAGGTGACCGACCTGGAGTTCGTCAACGGCGGCGGCACCGGCAGCATCGAGAAGACCGCCGCGGAACGGGTGATCACCGAGGTCGCGGCCGGCTCGGGACTGTTCCACCCCAGGCTGTTCGACTTCTACCGGAACTTCTCCGGGCACCCGGCGGCGCTGTTCGCCCTGCCGGTCGTGCGCAAGCCGTCCCCCACCGTGGCCACCGTCCTGGGCGGCGGCTACCACGCCTCCGGCCCGCCCGGGCCGGCCCGGCTACCCCAGCCGTACCTGCCGGCCGGCCTCCGCTACGACGCGAACGAGGGCGCGGGCGAGGTCCAGACGCCCCTGCTCGGCCAGGCCGCCGAGGACCTCCGCGTGGGCGACCGCGTCTGGTTCCGCCACGCCAAGGCCGGCGAGCTCTGCGAGCACTTCGCCACCCTCCACCTCGTCGAAGGCGACCGCGTGGTGGACGAGGTCCCGACGTACCGGGGCGAGGGGAAGGCGTTCCTCTGACCGCCCCTCCCGGCGCCCCGCGGCTCATCGAGGCCGCGCCGCGCGCTCGTCCCGCCGCTCGACAGTGAGGCCGCGCGCTCGTCCCGCCGCTCGACAGTGAGGTCGCGCGCTCGTCCCACTGCCCGGCCGTGGGTCACGGGCGGACGGCGGTCAGCGGCCGCGGCGGCGCAGCAGCACGATGGCGGCGCCGATCACGACGACCGCGCCGACCCCGATGAGCAGCGGCGCGAGGTTCGGCGGCGGGTATTCGTCGCGGGCCTCGCCGTCCTCCTCGGCGTCCTCGGCGTACGGAGCGGGACGTCCCACGCCCACGAAGTCCCCGATCGAGGAGACGAACTCCTCCGCGTTGGCCTTGAGCCTGGCCACCCCGCGCTCGGCGACGCGCTTGGGGCTCACCCGGTCCGCGATGGCGTCGACCGTGCGGGCCAGCTCCGCCCGCGTCCGCTCGATCTCGCGCTCCAGCGCCTCGGGATCGGTGTCCGCCATGCGATCCCCCTCCTGTGGTATTCGTGTGTGATCAGTCTGCCAGGTCGGACGGGCGTCCCGCACAGCGGCCGAGCCGGTAGTTTGGTGGACGCTTGCCCGCCCAACGCCGCGGGTCACCTTCCCAGGAGGACGTCATGAGCAAGCTCGAGCCGGGCGACGCCGCGCCGGACTTCACCCTTACCGACGCCGACGGCCAGGAGGTGTCGCTCGAGTCGTTCCGCGGCAAGCGGGTCATCCTGTACTTCTACCCCGCCGCCATGACCCCCGGCTGCACCAAGCAGGCCTGCGACTTCCGCGACAACCTCGGCGCGCTCACGACGCGGGGCTTCGTCGTGCTCGGGGTGTCCAAGGACGCGCCGGACAAGCTGCGCCGGTTCCGGGAGCGCGACGCGCTGACGTTCCCGCTGCTGTCGGACACCGGCCTCGACGTGCACAAGGCGTACGGCGTGTACGGGGAGAAGACCAACTACGGCAAGACCGTGATGGGCGTCATCCGGTCGACCTTCGTCATCGACGCCGACGGCAAGGTCGAAAAGGCGCTCTACAACGTGAAGGCCACCGGTCACGTCGCCCGCCTGACGAAGGAACTCGGCGTTTCCTGATATATGGGCATTGTCGCGGTCGCGGAAACTGTCGGTGGCGGGAGATACATTCCCCTGCGTGCGGAAGTACACGTACACCCCCGAACTTCTGGCCGAGGCCGCGGCCGTGTCCAGCAGCATCGCCGATGTGCTGCGCTATCTCGGCATCCCCTGGTCCGGCGGCACCCACGCCCACATCAGCCGCCGCCTCAAGCACTTCGACATCGACACCTCCCACTTCCTGGGACAGGCGCATCAGCGGGGAAGGCGCTCACCTCGGCGCCACCTTCCGGAGGACGTGCTCGTCGTCATGGCGCCGGGATCGCCTCGCGAGAAGCCCACCAAGCTCAGACGAGCTCTGCGGGAAGTGGGAGTCCCCTACCACTGCGCAGACTGTAGGATAGGCGCCACTTGGCAGGGCCGACCGCTCACGTTGCACATCGACCATATCAACGGGAACTGGCTCGACAACAGAAAAGAGAATCTACGTTTCCTCTGCCCTAATTGCCATTCTCAGACGGAGAATTTCGCGGGCAAAGGAAAACGACAAGGGGCCGTAGTCCAACGGCAGAGACCGCGGCTTTAGGTGCCGTACAGTGTGGGTTCGAATCCCACCGGCCCCACTCGAATTCTTCCGGTGAAAACGGCGTCATTTATAGCGAGAATCGCACGCCGCCCGTGAATTGAATCTCATGTTCGGGCGCGGACGACCTCGCCTTTCTGGAGAGATTCGTGGCGGCGGAGGGAGCGAAATCGCGGGCCGCGGCCATCCGCCGGGCCATCGCCCTCCTCCGCGCCCAGACCGAGCAGGAGTGACCGCACTCCCGGTTGAGGTCCTGGCGCTGGTGTCGCCCGGGGCATCGGGCCGGAGTCACGCGAGGCCGTGCTGATAGGCGAGGACCACCGCCTGGACGCGGTCACGGGCGCCGAGCTTGGCCATGATCCGTGACACGTGGGTCTTCACCGTGGCCTCGCCGACGAACAACTCCGAGGCGATCTCGGTGTTCGACAGCCCGCGGGCCACGAGCCGCCACACCTCGACCTCGCGCGGTGTCAGCGCCCGCACCCCCGGCGGCAGGGAGGCCTGGGCGGGGGCCCGCCGCGTGTACACCTCGATGAGGCGGCGCGTCACCGAGGGGGCGAGCAGGGTGTCGCCCCGGGCCACCGTCCGGATCCCGCTCACGAGCTGCTCGTCCGGGAGGTCCTTCACGAGGAACCCGCTGGCCCCGTCGCGGAGCGCCTCGTACACGTACTCGTCCAGGTCGAAGGTGGTGAGCATGACGACGCGGGTGCGGGAGCCGCCGGCGAGGATCGTCCGTGCGGCGGCAAGCCCGTCCAGCCGGGGCATGCGGATGTCCATCAGCACGACGTCGGGGTCGAGGTCGCGGGCGAGCGTCACGGCCTCCTGTCCGTCGCGGGCCTGGCCGACGACCTCCATGTCCGGTTCGGCCGACAGGATGGTGCGCAGCCCCGCAAGCACGAGTGTCTGGTCGTCGGCGAGCAGAACGCGGATCGTCACGACGACGCCTCCAACGGGATCGACGCGGAGACGTGGAAGCCTCCGTCGGGGCGGGGGGCGGCCCGGAACGTGCCGCCGCAGGCCGCGACCCGCTCGGCCATGCCGGTGAGACCGTGTCCGCCGTGCGTGACGGCGGCGGGCCGGTACGCCGGTGGGCCGTTCGTGACGTCGAGCGACAGACGGCGTTCGGCTCGGACGATCCGGACGCGCACGTACGCTCCGGGGGCATGCCGGGCGACGTTGGTCAGCGCCTCCTGGGTGAGTCGGTACACCGCCGCGTCGACGGCGCGGGGTAGCGGCGCCACAGCCGGAGCCGGGGCGAGAGGCGCCGCCGGCGCGGAAGGCCCAGCCGGGGCCGGGTAGGGAGCCGACGCGAGAGACGGAGCTGGGACCGGGGCGGGAGGCGGCGCCGCGGCCACGCGTGCCTCCTCGCCGTCACCCCCACCGGGGGCGGCGCCGCTGCGCGGGCCCGGGTCCGAGCCGGCGCCCGGGCCGCCCGCGGGGTCCACCCGCGGGCCGGGGCCCGAGCCGGGGTCGGGGCCGGGGCTGGGGCTGGTGCTGGGGCTGGTGCTGGGGCTGGTGCTGGGGCTGGTGCTGGGGCTGGGGTCGATGGTGAGCTCTACTCTCAGGCCGCAGGTCCTCGCGCGGTCCACGAGCGTGGGGAGGCCTGCGAGCCCGATCGCCGCGCGTCCGTCCGCGAGCGCCAGCGAGAGCACAAGGGGCCGGAGCTCGTCGAGGGCGTCCGCGACGGTCCGGCGCAGGACGTCGACGTGCTCGGCCGCGAGGGCAGGATCGGCGTCCCAGACGCGGCGCGCGGCGGTGGCCTGCAGGACGATGACGGTCATCATGTGGCCCGCCGCGTCGTGCATCTCCCTGGCGAGACGGGCGCGCTGCTCGGCCAGCGCGGCGCGGGCGTGCTCGCGATGCTCCTCACCCGCGGCGATCGCCGCCTGCGCCCGCGCGGCGAGCACCTCGGTCGCGTCGCGCAGCACCCATCCCGCGCCCCAGCAGCCCACCAGCACGGCGAGCGCGCCGGCGGCCTCCGGGGCGGTGACGGTCCCGGCGCGGCTCACGACGCTGACGGCGATCCCGCCCGCGAGGCAGACGGCCAGGCCCGCGAACGCCCTCCCGAGCGGGCGGCTCGCCCCGGCCAGCAACGGCGACACGATGAGGACGGCCGACGGCGGGAGACCGGCCAGCGGGTCGGGTGAGGCGGTCGCCCAGGTGTAGGCCGCGGCGAAGGCGGAGCACACGGCGGCCGAGGTCACGGGCCGCCGGCGGGCCCAGGCGAGCGGCACGGCGATGCCCGACGCGAGGAGCGTGTGTGCGGTCCGTTGGGCGAGGCCGGGAGGGCCGCCGGCGAGTTCGGGCGCCACGAGCCCGGCGAGCACGCATCCGGCGAGGACGGCCAGCACCGCGTCCAGCCGGTAGGGGCGGAGCACGGCCCAGCGGGTGAGCCGGACCTGTCCGACGTCGTCGGACAGGTCCGTGAGGGCGAGGGCCTGCCGCACCTGCGCGCGCAGCAGGGCGACCGGCTGGACGGGCTCCTTGCCGCCGCCCTCGTCCCTTTCCCGCAGGCCGCCCACCAGAGCCCGCAGCCTGGTCAGCATGTCGCGGCCGAGGCTCTCCAGCGCGCGGACGTCGGCCAGTCCGTCGACGGCCGCGTGCCTCCTGGCGTCGTCCAGGCCGGCGAGCAGGACCGCCAGCGCGGCGAGGATGCCCTCGCGTTCCCGGGCGAGCTCGGCGGCTATCCGGTCGTCGCGGCCGGCGCGCAGCCGTTCACCGCCGGCGTCGAGACGGTGTGCCAGCCGCCGGCGGGCGCCCACGATCCCACCGACCGAGGCCGGCGCCACGACCAGCAGGACGATCAGGAACGCGTCCGCGGTCGCGTGCGCGTACCCCTGCGAAGGGGTCAGGTACTGCGCGGCCGCCACCCCGGCGGAGGCGAGAGCCATGCCGCCCACGAGCGACCAGGTCGCGGCGTGAGCGCCGAGCGAGTAGGCGGCCACCATCAGGGCGAGGAACACCGGGCCGGGGTTGCCGTGCGGGACCGCGGCGGCCTCGACGAGCGCGACCGTCACCACGACGGCGACGGTGGTGAGGGGGCTTCGTCGGCGCCGGGCCAGGATGAGCAGGCCGAGCGCCGCGATCACGGCGCCGACGCGGCCGCTGAGCCCCTCCGGTCCGTCGAACGCCGCGACGACGGCCATCGCCGCCGCGATCGCGGCCCCCAGGAGCAGGTCGGCGTCCACGGAGGCGGGCGGGAACGCGGACAGCGCCGAGGCGAACCGCCCGCGAACCGCGCCGGACGGCGGTCCGGAGGGCGCGGAGATCGGCCTCGGGAACATGCTCATCGCCCGCACGATAGGCGACGCCGGTCCCGGGCGTCGTCCCACCCCGGTCGGATTTCCGGCTCGCACGACGGGCGGACCCGGATCTCCCCGCGTGGCCGGACGACGGGGATGCCGTGCGCTCCTAGCGTCATGCGGGTCATCCCCCTACGACGAGGAGAGTTCGACGATGACCGCACAGACGCACGCCCCTGCCTCCGGCCCACGGCCGTATCTGCTGGCCCGGATCGGGCTCCTCACCGGCGCGGCGGCGGCCGCTGTGCTCGCCCTGCTGGATCTGTTCACGACCGTCCCCGAGCACGACCGGATCGTCGACGTCGCCGACTACGCGTTCACGGTGGACGGGTTCCCGCTGATCGGCGCCCTGCTGGTGTCGGTCGCGGCGATCCACTCGCTGCACGAGGGCCGGGACGGCAGGCTCGGCACGCTCGCCCTGATCCTGACGACGGCCGGCACGATCGGCTTCGTCCCGCCGCTCGTGGCGTCGCTGTTCAGCGCCGACGCCGAGTCGCTCGGCCCGCTGTACCTGCTGTCGATGCTCGTGTCGCTGGTCGGCGTGGTGCTGTTCGCCGTCGCGCTGCTGCTCGCCAAGGTGCTGCCGTGGTGGGCGGGCTTCTCGCTGGCCGTCGGCTGGGTAGTCGGCGGGCCGGTGGGCGAGGGCGGACCGCTGGGCTTCCGCGGCTCGGCTCTGCTGCTCGCCGCGGCCTACGTCGCGGTGTACGCCGCGGTCGCCGTGGTGGTGTCGCGGCGCGCTCGGGAGCGTGCGGCGAGTCGCTGAAGTGCGGCGCCGGCTACGAGGTCGGGGACGGCTGCGGCGGGACCGGCGGCGTCGGCGGGGCGGGCGGAGCGGACGGGACCGGCGGAGCCGGCGGGGCCGAGGAGGTCGCGCCGGGGCCGGGCATGTCGCAGCGGAAGCCGGTGGGGGTCCGCTGGCAGAACCGGGGAAGTCCGCCGTCGCGCTGCCCCGGCCCCCCTGGCCCCCCCGGCATCCCCGGCATCCCCGGCCCGAAGCGGCGACCGAACGGGGCGCCCTTCTGGCCGGGGCCCCGCTCCTCCCAGCTCACGCGGTAGTAGTGGTCGTGGGCGCGGTGCCACAGGGCGGTGCCGGCGGCCACGGCGCCGCCGCCCAGCAGGACGCCGATGAGCAGCCCGGCCAGGCCGACCGCGACGAACGGCCCTCGGCGGCCCGGCGGCGGCAGGGCGCGGGAGAGGGCGGTAGGGGGCTGCGCCGGCGGCGGGGCGCCCCATCCGGGCGCGTTCCACCCGGCGCCGCCCGGGCCGTAGGCGTAGCCGCCCCCGGGTCCCGGGCCGTAGGTGTGAGCCGGGCCGCCGGGTCCGGTGGCGAAGCGCGCGTCGGCGACCCCGGGTGCGCCTGCCGCTCCGCCGGCCGCTGCCTGCGGATGAGCGGCCGATCCCGCTGCCGGCGCGGGGGTCGTGTAAGCCGTGGTGCCCGTCCCCTGCCCGTGCGCCTCATCGGCCGGTCCTGCGGCCTCGGCGGCGGGACCTGGTGCGGGTGCGCCTGATGGCGCGGAGGTCGTGTAGGCCGTGGTGCCCGTCCCGTGGCCGTGCGCCTCATCGGCCGATCCGGCGGCCTCGGCCGGGTCGGCCGGGTGGGCGGCGGAGGTCGGAGCAGTGGGCTCGGCGGCGGGGTCGTGGGGGGCGGCGGACGACGCCGGAGTCTCCCCAGGCTCCGGGCCGCGCGACTCGTCCTCGGCGCCGCGCGGCCCTGCGTCGTGATCCGCCATCACAGATCTCCCTTTACCCCGATCCAGCGAAGCACCCCCGCCAGTAAGAATGCGCCGAGATCCGTAAGGACGGCGTAAACGGGGCCGAACCTGCGACCTGAGTCGTACAAGGGGATCCGCCGCAAGGCTGACCAGCGCTGAGCAGCCGATACGTATGGTTGTAGGCGTGTTCGGCAGACTGCGCGCCTGGGGTGCGCACCACAGCGCCCTGGTGGACGCGCTCACCGTGTCGCCGGTGGCGCTGATCTGCCTGCTGTCGGCGTCGGCGTTCTCCTCACCGGGGTCGCCGGTGCACCTCGGCAGGTCGGGCATCCTGCTGCTGTCGTTCGTGCTCATGGTTCCCCTGCTGTGGCGGCGCCGGTATCCGCGCGAGGTGTTCGCGGTCGTCGCGCTGCTGTGCTTCGGGCAGTGGGTGGCCGACATCCAGATCGTGCCTGGGGACCTCGCCGTGCTGATCGCGATGTACGCCGTGGCCACACGGTGCACGCCGCGCTGGGCGGTCGCGGCGGGGCTGGTCGCCGAGTTCGGGCTGCTGCTGGCCGTCGTGCGCTGGTGGGGGGACACGCTGCGGGCGCTCCCGTCGTTGTCGGTGTTCGTCGTCGCCATCTGGATCGCCGGGATCTACGTCAACACCCGCCGCCGGTACGTCGAGAGCCTGGTCGAGCGGGCGGAGCGGGCCGAGCGGGAGCGCGACCAGCAGGCGCGGATCGCGGCCTCGGCGGAGCGGGCCCGCATCGCGCGGGAGTTGCACGACGTGGTGGCGCACAACGTCAGCGTGATGGTGGTGCAGGCCGACGGGGCGGCGTACGCGATGGACACCGACCCCGACCAGACGCGCCGGGCGTTGCACGCGATCTCGGCGACGGGGCGGCAGGCGCTGACGGAGATGCGGCGGCTGGTGGGGGTGCTGCGGCAGGACGCCGGGAGCCCGGCCGAGGAGTACGCCCCCCAGCCGGGGGTGGCGCAGCTCGCGGAGCTGGTGAAGCAGGTCACGGAGTCGGGGCTGCCGATCGAGTTCGCGGTGTCGGGGACGCCGCGCGACCTGCCGGAGGGCGAGCAGCTGGCGATCTACCGCATTGTGCAGGAGGCCCTGACGAACACGCTGAAGCACGGCGGGCCCGGCGCGCGGGCGCGGGTGGACGTGCGGTTCGCGGGCGGCCAGGTCGAGCTGCGGATCCGGGACGACGGCCGGGGCGCGGCCGCGCCCCGTCTCGAGGGGGGCCACGGGCTCATCGGCATGCGGGAGCGGGTCGCGATGTACGGCGGCGTGGTCGAGGCGGCGCCCTCCCCGGGCGGCGGGTTCCAGGTGGTGGCGCGGATCCCGGTCGGCGTGGCCGCGTGAGCCGCCGTACGGTGTCGCGGGTGCGAGGAGGCGGCGTGGCGGTGAGGTGTCGGTGAGGTGGCGGTGATCCGGGTCATGCTGGTCGACGACCAGGAGCTGGTGCGGACGGGGTTCCGGATGGTCCTGGGGGCGCAGCCGGACATCGAGGTCGTCGGCGAGGCGGCCGACGGCCGGGCGGCCGTCGAGACGCTGCGGACGCTGGAGGCCGACGTGGTGCTCATGGACGTCCGTATGCCCCGGATGGACGGCGTGGAGGCGGCCCGGCTCATCTGCGCGACCCCGGGCGGCCCGCGGGTCCTCATCCTGACGACGTTCGACCTGGACGAGTACGCCTTCGCGGCCATCAAGGCGGGGGCGTCGGGGTTCCTGCTCAAGGACGTGCCGCCGGCGGAGCTGGTGACCGCCATCCGGTCGGTGCATTCGGGGGACGCCGTGGTGGCTCCGAGCACGACGCGGCGGCTGCTCGACCGCTTCGCTGTGCTCCTGCCGGAGGGCGACGCGCGCACGCGGGACGCGGGGCTGCTGACGGCGCGCGAGCGGGAGGTGCTCTACCACGTGGCCCGGGGCCTGTCGAACAGTGAGATCGCGGCGCGGCTCCACCTCGCCGAGGCGACCGTGAAGACCCACCTCGGACGCATCCTGGCCAAGCTGGGGCTGCGCGACCGGGCCCAGGTGGTCGTGTACGCGTACGAGACGGGTGTCGTGACGCCCGATCGTCCTCACGGCTGACGGACGCGTACCTCAGAAGTCGCACACGGCTCGCGACGCCCTCCGGGAGGGGCAGCCGAAGCCCGTCCGGCAGGCCGAGGAAACGCGGAGATCGCGCCCCTAGCGTGATCTCATGACCACAGCAACCGATGTCCGCACCGCAGTTGTCGCGCGAGGACTCACCAAGGTGTACGGCGAGGGCGACGCGGCGGTGCACGCCCTGCGCGGGATCGACGTCGGCTTCGCCTCCCAGGCGTTCACGGCCATCATGGGCCCGTCCGGGTCGGGCAAGTCGACGCTGATGCACTGCCTCGCGGGGCTCGACTCGGTGACGGACGGCGAGGTCCGCATCGGCGACGTCGAGATCACCGGCCTCGGCGACAAGCAGCTCACGATGCTGCGGCGTGAGCGCGTCGGGTTCGTCTTCCAGGCGTTCAACCTGTTGCCGACGCTCACGGCCGAGCAGAACATCCGGCTTCCGCTGGAGATCGCCGGGCGGCAGGCCGACCAGGCCCTGTTCGACCGGGTGATCGAGACGGTGGGCCTGCGCGACCGCCTCAGGCACCGGCCGAGCGAGCTGTCGGGCGGCCAGCAGCAGCGGGTGGCGGTGGCGCGGGCGCTCATCAGCAAGCCCCAGGTCATCTTCGCGGACGAGCCCACGGGCAACCTCGACTCCCGCAGCGGCGCCGAGGTGCTGTCGTTCCTCCGCCGTTCGGTGCGCGAGCTCGGGCAGACCATCGTGATGGTCACCCACGACCCGGTCGCCGCGTCGTACGCCGACCGGGTGGTGTTCCTGCGGGACGGGCTGCTGGTGAGCGAGCTGGAGCGGCCGACGCCGCAGGGCGTCCTCGACACGCTCGTGGCACTGGAGGCCTGAGCCGTGTTCAGGACCACTCTCGCCGGGCTCCTGGCGCACAAGCTGCGCCTGCTGCTGACCTCACTGGCGATCACGCTGGGGGTCGGCTTCATCGCCGGCACGTTCGTGCTGACGGACACCCTGCAGGCGGGCTTCTCGCAGAAGTTCGCCGCGGACGCCGACAAGGTCGACGTGGTCGTCCTGGCGAAGGACGACGCGCTGCGGGAGAGCGTTCTGGCGGCCGTACGGAAGGTGCCGGGGGTGCGGGACGCGCAGCCCGTCGTCGCCGGCGCCGCCGCCCTGATCGGCAGGGACGGCAAGGCCGTGGGCGACGTCCCCACCGCCGGTGTGTCGATTCCCGCGGGACGGCTCACGGTGACGGCGGGCCGGGCGCCCGCCTCCGACGACGAGGCCGTGCTCGACCGGAACACGGCGAAGGCCCAGGGGTTCTCCGTGGGCGGCACGATCTCCGTGCTCGACCACGAGAACGCGCGGCATGAGTTCCGGCTCGTCGGGCTGTTCGACGTGGGCGTCGACCAGGACCTCGCGTACCGGGGCGCGGTGGACTTCACCGCCGCGGCCGCTCGCCGCATGACGGGCGAGAAGGGCTACCGGGAGATCGACGCGGTCACGGCGGGCCCGTCGCCCGAGCGGCTGCGCGACGTGGTCGCCTCGGCCGTCGGGCCGTCGGCCGATGTGAAGACCGGCAGGCAGCGGGCCGACCAGCTGGCCCAGCGGGCGGGGACGGACACCCGGTTCCTGACGGTGGGGCTGCTGCTGTTCGGCGTGGTGGCGCTGCTCGTGGCCGCCCTCGTCATCTACAACACGTTCAACATCCTGGTGGCCCAGCGGATGCGGGAGATGGCCCTGCTGCGCTGCATCGGGGCGACCAGGCGGCAGGTGTTCGGCTCGATCGTGCTGGAGTCGGCCGTCGTCGGGCTGATCTCGTCGGTCGCCGGGCTGCTCATCGGGCTCGGGCTCGGGGCGGCGGCCATCCTCGTCATCGGCCGGCTCGGCACCGACCTGCCGGGCGGGACCGCCCGTCTCACCCCTCAGACGATCGTCATCGGGCTCGCCACGGGGATCCTCGTCACCGTGGGCGCGGCGCTGCTGCCGGCCCGTACGGCGACCAGGGTGCCGCCGATCGCGGCGCTGCGCACCCAGGTCGAGGAGCACACGTTCCGCGCCGGCGTCGTCCGGGTCGTGTTCGCCGCCCTGTTCGGCCTCGCCGGAGCCGGGCTCACCGCGGCGGCCGTGCTCATGCCGCCGGGCGAGACCGGGCTCATGGTCGTCATGGCGGGCGGCGTGCTCGTGTTCTTCGCCGTACTGATCCTCGGCCCGGTGCTGGTCAGACCGTTGAGCGGCCTGGCGGGGTGGCTGCCGGGGCGGTTGTTCGGGGTGCCGGGACGGCTCGCCGTGGACAACTCGCGCCGCAACCCCAAGCGGGCGGCGACCACGACGGTCGCGCTGACCATCGGCGTCACGCTGATGACGTTCATGTCCGTGCTGACCGCGACCGTACGGGCGACGGTGGGCGACGAGCTGGACCGGCAGTTCCCGGCCGACTACCTGGTCGCCGCCCAGTCGGGCACGGTGCCGCGGTCGGTGGCGGACGCGCTGCGCGCCCGGCCGGAGCTGGCGTCGGTGACGGAGTTCCGCGCGAAGGACGGCACGCTGAACGGCGACGAGGACCAGATCGGGACCGTGACGCAGTCGTCGCTCGGCACGGCCGTCAAGCTGCAGGCGACCTCGGGCACCCTCGACGGCTTCGGACACGGCCAGGTCGCCCTGAACGAGTCGACCGCCAAGAACCTCGGCGTCGGCGTCGGCGACACCGTCACGATCGGAGGGAGCAAGGGCGAGGCGAAGGCGCGGGTGGTGGCGGTGCTGTCATCCGACCTGTCCCTGCTGCCCTCGGTGACCGTGCCGGAGCAGGACTTCCAGCGGTACTTCGGCGCCGTTGACGACGCGCAGATCCTCGTCGACCGCAAGGACGGCGTTCCCGCGGAGACCGCGCACAGGGTCGTGGACGACGCCACCAGGGCCTACCCCGCGGTCAAGGTGGGCAGCACGACGGAGATCCGCAGCCAGTTCGAGGGCGCCTTCGACAGCATGCTGATGATCGTCACCGGGCTGCTCGGGCTCGCGATCGTCATCTCGCTGCTCGGCATCGCGAACACCCTGTCGCTGTCGGTCCACGAACGGACCCGGGAGTCGGCGCTGCTGCGCGCCCTCGGGCTGACCCGGCCGCAGTTGCGGGGCATGCTGTCGGTCGAGGCGCTCGTGCTCGGGCTCGTCGGGGCGCTCGTCGGCGTCGTGCTCGGGACGGTGTACGGCTGGGCCGCCACGCAGACCCTCAGGGACGACATCAGCTTCCGGCTGCCCGTGACGCAGATCCTGCTGTTCATCGTCGCGTCCGCCCTGGCCGGCGTGCTGGCCGCCGTGCTGCCCGCCCGCAGGGCCGCCCGCGCCTCCATCGTGGGCTCGCTGGCGAGCGCCTGAGAAGTCCCGCTCCCATGGCGGCCGGGTAGCTGGGGCCGGCGGGACCGACGACGGAAGGGGTGGGCCGACCGGCCCGCCCCTTCCGTGCGCCGGGGTCAGAGCCGCTGGCCTTGGCGGTCGATGACCACCGCGAACACCCCGGTCACGTCCTCGTACGGCGGTTCGAGGGCCATGTGCCCGCGCTGCGCGTCGATCCAGAGCACCTCGCCCCGGCAGTTGACGGCGTTCCAGGCGTGGCTGCCGCCGCCTGGCCAGCGGGTGATGAGGACGGCGGCGGCGCCGTGCCCGCCGAAGATCAGCCGCTGCGCGATGGCCACGTAGGCGCGGCGGCCGTGCCCCACGTACTCGAAGCGCTGCCCCAGCCACTCCTCGGCCCGGGTCACCCCGCCCGTCTCGCCGGTCAGCAGCGGCCGTCCGTTCGGGTCGAACTCCGGCAGCCGCCGCGCCGCGACCACCGGCTCGCCGTGCCAGGTGGACATGACGGACAGGGCGCAGTCGACGGCGTTGTTCGACCTGAACGGGTCCTCCGACGGCCCCTCGGCGTTGATCAGCCTGATCCACGTGCCCCGGGGGTCGGGGAAGCGTCCGCTCACGGCCTGGACGAGGCTCTGCCGCGTCTCCGGGTCGGGCTCGGCGAGCCCTCCCGGCCTGCCGTACGGGCGGGTGTGCTCCAGCCTCGGCGGGCGGGACGACCGGTCGAGCCAGTCACGCTCCGCCTCGTCGAAGGCGGTCGTCCACAGGCCCTCGACCTGTGTGAACAGCTTCGCGGCCAGGGCGTCCGCCAGCGGGTCGCCGTTCAGGCCGGGCAGCGGCCTGGCCGTCAGCTCGGGGTGCGCCGATCTCGGTTCGGGCCGTGCCGGGCTCCCCAGCAGGTCGGCCATCAGGTCGCCCATGCGCCCGCCCGGGAGGCGATCGGTGCCGGCCTCCGGCCCGTGAGGAACGGCCGTCCCTCCACCGGCCGACCCGTCGGGGTTCGCGGCGACCACGTCCTGAGTCGCGTCCTCGGCGGCTGCGTCGGCTGCGTCGGCCGTGTCGTCGTAGGCCGCGGCCATCGCCTCGGCCTTGAACGCGCGGACCGCGTCCGCCACCGGCGTGCGCCGCACGCTCTGGCTCGGCTGGTGGGCGACGCGGGCCGGGAGGTCGGGGTCCGCCGTGGGCGCGGGCCCGTGAGGCGGTGCCGCGAACCCGGGCTCCCGGTGGTCCGCGGCCACCGGGGCGGCCAGGGGGTACGGCAGCGGATCGGTCGGCGTCTCCGCCCGCACAGCGGTGCTCTCCTCCGCCTCCTCCGGCTGCCGCACCCGTGCCGCAAGGCGGGCCCGGGCCATCACGTCCGGCTCTACCCCGTCCGGTTGCACCGCCTGGCGGGGCGGCACGGCGAGGCCGGAGAGCGGGAACTCGTCGGCGGGCCGCACGCTCTCAAGGGGGTACGCCGTGGCGATCGCGGCCTCCGCCGCGGATTGCCCGGCCCGCCGGGCCGAGACAGGAACGGCGGCACCGGCGCCGTCACCGTCGCCGACCGGGGCGAGGGCGTCATACGCGGCGGCGCCCTGCCCTTCGGCGGACTCGCCCAGAGCATCAACGGGAACGTCCGACCCGGTCCGGTCGTGCTCGTCCAGGTCGGGCTCTTCGTCACCGTCCGGATCGCCCGCGTCCACGGCCTCGGACCGCTCGACCGCGCCACCGCCGTCCGCGGCGTCACCCGTCTGGCCATCTTCCGCCATCGGCACGGGACCCGGCTCGCCACGACCGTCCGCAGCGTCACAGGTCCGGCCATCTCCCGCCATCGGCGTGGGACCGGGCTCGCCGAAGCCGTGCGCGGCGTCTGCGCCGGGAGCGGCGAGACCGGGCCGCTCGTCCGCCAGGCCGGAATCGCGGTGGCCCTCTGAGCTCTGCGACGGAACCGGCGCGGGCGTGGCGGCGTCCCGCACGGTCTCTTCGGCGCCGAGCGCGCCGGGCACCGCGAGGTCCGGGCACGCCTCGGCCGGGGGCGTCGTCTCGCCGGGCTCGTATCGCTCTCCCGGTTCTCCCGGCTCGGAGGCGCAGGCCTGCGCCTCGCCAGCCCGAGACATGGGTAACCCGGCGGCCGCCGGAGCCTCTCCAGGGGCGTCCGGCTCCTCGTCCCCGGACACCGCCGAGGTCTCCTCCGGGACCCGGTCCGTCTGCTCCACGGCACCCGAGACAGCATCCGGATCAGCGTCCGAACGGTCACCCGAGGCGTCGTGGGCGTCTCCGGCGGCGTTCCCCCCGACCGCCGCCGGTGACGTGCCGTTCCCGCCGGTCACGCCGTTTCCCCGGCCGTGCGCGACGGCGACGCCCAAGGCCTGCGCGCCGTTCGTCAGGGCCGGGACGAGAAGCTCCATCCGCCTGTCCTCGAGCGACGGAGCCGGCGCCTCGGCGGCCTGCTCGTAGTCGCGCCACCGGCGGCCGTCCGCCGTCACGACGGGGTTGTACACGCCCGACGGCAACCGCCACCTGGCGTGCCGTCGGGCCCTTTCCTGGTTCACGCGCTGTGGCCCCCTCCCTCGCGCACATCAGGGTGCCGATGCTAGAGGCGGCCCGGCGGACGCTACGGCGGGTTTTTCCAACTCCAGACGTACGGCCCCGTGGTTCGCCCGGAAATGGCCGTCGATGGGCGGTCAGCGAACCTGGACCACGATCGAGTGGTATCCGGTGGCTCCATCGGGGGCGGGCGGCGCCTCCACAGGGGTCTGGGTGTAGCCGGTCACGTCCGTCGCCCGTACGGAAATGGTGTGCCGGCCCTTCGGGAGGTCCTGTTGGATCGACCACTGCCGCCAGGTGTCCGGCCCGGGGACGTCCGCCAGCGTCGCCTGACGCCACGGCCCGCCGTCGACCTGCACCTCGACCGCCGCGACCCCCCGGTGCTGGGCCCATGCGACGCCCGCGATCGTGGTGCGGCCGCCCGAGACGTCGTCCCCGTCCCTGGGCACGTCGATCCTCGACTCGGTCTTGATCGGCCCCTTGGCCGACCAGCCGCGCGGGGTCCAGTAGGCCTCGTCGCTGTCGAACCGGGTGACCTTGATCTCGGTGACCCACTTGGTCGCGGAGACGTACCCGTACAGGCCGGGGACGACCTGGCGCACGGGGAATCCGTGGGCCGCCGGGAGCACCTCGCCGTTCATGGCGACGGCGAGCAGGGCGTCGCGGCCGTCCATGACGATGTCGACCGGGGTGCCGCAGGTCCAGCCGTCCTGGGAGACGCTGAGCAGCATGTCGGCGTCGCGGCGGATGCCGGCCTCGCGCAGCACGTCGGCCAGGCGGGCGCCGAGCCAGCGGGCGTTGCCGATGTACGGCCCGCCGACGTCGTTGGACACGCAGGTGAGGGTGACGTCGGCCTCGACGAGAGGCCGCTTGAGGAGCTCCGCGAAGGTCAGTTCGACGGGCCGGTCCACCAGGCCGTGGATCTTCAGCGTCCAGGCCGCCGGGTCGACCGAGGGCACGACGAGGGCCGTGTCGACACGGTAGAAGTCGGTGTTGGGCGTGACGAACGGCGACAGGCCGGGTATCCGGAAATCGGCCCCCGCGGGGATGGGCCGGGCCGGGACCGCGGCGCGTGGCAGCGTCCGGGCGACGTCCCGGCGGGCCAGGTCGACGTCCCGGAAGCCGGACAGCAGCCGCCCGCCCAGCCCCGCCGCACCGGCGACGCCGACGGTCACCGCCACGCCGGTCAGCAGCCGCCGCCGGTCGAACGCGTAGGGCTCGCCGCCCGCTCGCATGACGGGCGGCCTCTCCGCCGCCGTCCCCTCCGCCTCGCCGCCGGAGTCCGACGTCCCGGCCGGCGCGGTGCGGACGGGCCCGCCTCCCGTGTCGGCGAGGGTGGCCGCGTCGGCGCCCGCCCGTACGGGCTCGGCGAAGGGCGACGTCCAGGCGGTCGTGTCGGCGGGCGCGGCGAGCCGGTCCCACTCCCGCACCTCGGGTTCGGCGCGGCGGAACAGCCGCGTGAGCGCCCACGCGCCCGCCGCGGCCCCCAGGACGGACGGCAGCACGTCGAGCGCCCCCGAGTCGGGGCGGGTGACCGCCGCCACGGCGCCGACGAGCGCGAACACGGCGAGACCGCCCGTGCCGTACCGGATCCGGCGGCGGGCGAGCAGGCCGAGCCCGGCGGCGACGAGCGCGAGCACGACGAGGATGCCGCCGATCAGCGCGAGCTTGTCGGACGAGCCGAACGTCCGGATGGCCCATTCCTTGAGGCCGGCGGGGGTGGCGTCGACCACGGCGTCCCCGACGGCGACCACCGGGGACGCCTCCGGGTTGGTCAGCCCGGCGACGAGCTGGGACGTGCCCAGCGCCACCGCTCCGGCGGCCACACCCGCCAGGGCCGCCGCCCACGCGGGCACGCGGAAGGGTTGTGCGTTCACACGTCGAACGCTACGCCCGGCCGCCGGCCGAGGTCTTACGGGCCGATTACGCGACCGAGGCGGGGCCGTCCGCCGGTCAGGCGAGGACCCTGCCCATGATCAGGGCGAGGGCGCGGAAGGCCTTGCCGCGGTGGCTGATGGCGTCCTTCTCCTCGGCCGACATCTCGGCCGTCGTGCGGGTCTCGCCGTCCGGCACGAAGATCGGGTCGTACCCGAACCCGTTGCTCCCCCGAGGCTCGCGGATGAGCACCCCGTGGACGAAGCCCTCGACCACGTGCTCCTCCCCGGACGGCAGGGCGAGCGCGGCCGTGCACGCGAAGTGGGCCTGCCGGCGGCCGTCCGGCACGTCGCCGACCTGCGCGAGCAGCAGGTCGAGGTTGGCCTTGTCGTCGCCGTGGCTGCCGGACCAGCGGGCCGAGAAGATCCCCGGCATGCCGTTCAGCGCGTCGACGCAGAGCCCCGAGTCGTCGGCCACGGCGGGCAGGCCGCTGGCGGACGCGACGGCGTGCGCCTTGAGCAGGGAGTTCTCTGCGAAGGTGAGACCGGTCTCGGCGACCTCTCCGATGTGCGGGAACTCCTCGAGCCCGACCAGGTCGACCGGCACCCCGGCCTCGGCCAGGATCCGGCGCAGCTCGACGATCTTCCCGGCGTTGCGCGTGGCCAGGACCACCCTGGTCATGCCGGCACTCCCAGGACCTCGGCCTGCACCCGGGTGAGCTCGGCGCAGCCCGCGGCGGCCAGGTCGAGCAGGCCGTCGAGCACGGCCCGGTCGAACGGCGCGCCCTCGGCCGTGCCCTGGACCTCGACGAACTCGCCCCGGCCGGTCATCACCACGTTCATGTCGGTCTCGGCCTTGACGTCCTCGCTGTAGTCGAGGTCGAGCAGGGGCTCGGAGCCGACGATGCCGACGGAGACGGCCGCCACCGAGTCGACCAGGGGGTCGCCCGGGCACATCCGCCGCTTGCGCATCCAGGCCACGGCGTCGGCGAGCGCGACGTACGCGCCGGTGATCGCGGCCGTCCGGGTGCCGCCGTCGGCCTGCAGGACGTCGCAGTCGAGGAGGATCGAGTTCTCCCCCAGGGCCTTGTAGTCCACGCAGGCCCGCAGGGACCGGCCGATCAGCCGGGAGATCTCATGGGTGCGCCCGCCGATCTTGCCGCGGACCGACTCGCGGTCACTGCGGGTGTTCGTGGAGCGGGGCAGCATGGCGTACTCGGCGGTGACCCAGCCGAGCCCGCTTCCCTTGCGCCAGCGGGGGACGCCGGTCTCGACGGTCGCGGCGCACAGCACCTTCGTCCCGCCGAACTCGACCAGCACCGATCCCTCGGCGTGGGCGAGCCAGTCACGGGTGATTGTCACAGGACGAAGCTGGTCGGGCAGGCGACCGTCGATACGAGCCATAGTGGTCACCCTAGGTCATAGACGGCCCCGCTCCGCGCCAACTCCATCCGGCCGCCGAACCCGCCGTCCGCCGCCTCCTCCAGGACGCGGCGCGGGTCGTGCCAGGGGACGAGGTGCGTGAGGACCAGCGTGCCCACCCCGGCCCGCGCCGCGTGCTCGGCCGCCTGCCGGCCGGTCAGATGGAGGCCGGGGGTCAGCGACGGCCCGTCGAGGAAGGACGCCTCGCACAGCAGCAGGTCGGCCTCGTGGGCCAGCTTCACCAGTTCGGCGGACTCGCCCGTGTCGGCGGAGTACGCCACCGAGCGGCCCCCGTGGGAGACGCGGACGCCGTACGTCTCGACGGGGTGGTTCATCGGCGCGGCCGTGACCTCGAACGGGCCGATGTGCCGGGTGCCGGCCGACAGGCGGACGAAGTCGAAGGAGCTCTCCAGGACCGGCTCGTCCGGCATGCCGTACGCCGCGTTGAGCCGCCTGGCGGCCCCTCCGGGGGCGTGCACCGGCACCCTCGGCAGCGGGCCCCGCGGCGTGTAGGTCCGTACGACGTGGTAGGCGCACAGGTCGAGGCAGTGGTCGGCGTGCAGGTGGGACAGCAGGATCGCGTCGACGTCGTACAGGCCGAGGTGCCGCTGGAGCGCCCCGAGCGCGCCGTTGCCGAAGTCGACCAGCAGCCGGAAGCCCTCGGCCTCCAGGAGATAACAGGAGGAGGGGCTGTCGGGGCCGGGGAAGCTGCCCGAGCACCCGATGATCGTCACCTTCATCGCGACCTCCCAAAGCCGGCCTCGCCGGGGCGGACGCCCACCGGCGCGGGCTCCACGGACTGGATCTCGGGCCCGAGGAACCGCTGCCCCAGCTCTTCGAACAGGGCCGTGTCGCCCGTGGCGCGGAAGCGGTGCACCGGGTGGGCCTCGCCGTTGGACAGCCCCCGGTCGAGCAGGATCCGGTAGACGTCCTTGGCGGTCTCCTCCGCGCTGGACACGAGCGTTACCCCGTCTCCGGCGACGTATGACAGGGCGCCGGTCAGCAGGGGGTAATGGGTGCACCCGAGGACGAGCGTGTCGCAGCCGGCGTCCTGGATCGGCTTGAGGTAGCCCCGGATGACCTCGATGAGCTCGTCGCTCATCGTCTCGCCGCGCTCGACGAAGTCGACGAGCAGCGGAGCGGCGACCGTGACGAGCTCGATCTGCGGGGCGGCGGCGAACGCGTCGTGGTAGGCCATCGACTCGACGGTGGCCCGCGTGCCGATCACGCCGACCCTGCCGTTCCTGGTCGCCTGGGCGGCCCGGCGGGCGGCGGGCTGGATCACCTCGACGACCGGGACGTCGTACCGCTCCCTGGCGTCCCTCAGCACCGCGGAACTGGCGCTGTTGCAGGCGATGACCAGCATCTTCACGTCGTGCTCGACGAGGTGGTCCATCACCTCCAGCGCGTACGCGCGGAGCTCGGCTATGGTCTTCGGCCCGTACGGCTGACGCGCCGTGTCGGCCACGTAGAAGATCGATTCATGGGGCAGCTGGTCGATGATGGCCCGGGCGACGGTCAGGCCGCCCACCCCGCTGTCGAAGATCCCGATGGCCCCGCTGTTGTCCGGCACGGTTCCCAAGGTTAGGGGACCGCCCGGAACCGATCACGGTAAGAATCCTCACACGGCGGGAAACTCTCAGCCCCTGCCCACCCGGGCGAGCTGGCGTGACTGGGCGACCAGGCGGCCGGCCGCGTCCCACACCTCGACCTCCTCGTCGAACCAGCCGTCGCTGACGAGCCGCCCGCCGCCGATGAGCGTCAGCCACCCGGGCGCGGGCAGCGCCCGCAGATGCCAGGTCAGCTCGACCGTCGGGGCCCACCCGCGTCCCCCGGCCGAGAACACGACGGGCGGCAGCGCGTCCACCGCGAGCGCCAGGACGTACGGGTCGGGGTCCTGCGGCTCGGCCATCCGGAAGTACGCCCGCGACTCGGGCCTGCCCGTCGGCTCGCCCGAGAGCCATCCGATCGTCGGGGGGTCGAACAGCAGCTCCACCTGGGCGTTGAAGTTCATGTTCGACTCGGGCTTCGGGTCCGGCAGCCGCACGCAGCCGTCCGAGGCCGGCATCGGCGCCGACGGCGTGTCCGACCAGAACGGCTCGGCCTCCGCGTCGAGGGTGGCCGTGGTGACCAGCGTCTCGATGTACGGCACGCCGTCCCTGACCAGCCGGGCCCGGCTCATGGCGGCGGTCCGCCCCGCCTTGAGCGTCTCGACCTCGACCCTGGCCGGGCCGGGGGCGGGGGCCCGCAGGAACTGGGCGCTCGTCGAGACGGGGTGCGCGTGCGGCGAGGAGTCCACGACCGCCCGCAGGACGGTGGCCAGCAGGTATCCGCCGTTCAGGGGGCCGCCGATGGAGTAGGCGTCGTCGAGGCACACGTCATAGGTCGTGTCGTCGACGCGGATCGCCTGCGTTGCCTCGTCGAACTTCGTCACGGCACCCCTCGCTCTTTTCCCGAATGTTGTTCTGTTCATTACTGTAGCGTGGCGGCTCCCACCGGCCCCCCGAGGGCGGTCAAGTGTGATGCAAGCGACTCGCTAGCGTCCCGGCCTACGGTCGGGGCGACCACCGACGACTCCCCCTAGCGAGTGAGCCATGCCCTCCGACACGACCTCCGGGTACCCCTTCCCGGACGACCAGGACCTGGACCGGACCGTCGCCTACCGGACGCCCCGGGCCTTCCGGCCCGCCGGCCCCTCCGCCGGAGCGCCGCAGGACGCCGGGCACACCCGGCGGCTGCCCCAGTGGGACGAGCCCGAGGAGATCGGGTACGGCACGGTCCCCGGCCCGGCCGCGCCGCCCCCGGCCGCTCCTCGTCGTAAGGGCCGCGGCTGGATCGTCGCGATCGTGGCGGCTGTGGTCGTGGGCCTGCTGTCCGGCGGCGGCGTGTGGGCGATGTCCCGGCTCAGCGGGGGCGGCAGCCAGCCGCAGGACGTCCTGCCGGGCGGCGCGATCGCCTACGTCCGCCTCGACCTCGACCCGTCGGCCGGGCAGAAGGTGGCGCTCTTCCAGATCGCCCGCAAGTTCTCCGCCACGCGGGACTCGTTCACCGGCGACGACCCCAGGAAGGCCGTGTTCGAGGCCCTGCGACAGGGCGAGCAGGACCTGGCGTCGGTCGACTACGCGCGGGACGTCGAGCCGTGGCTTGGCGACCGGATCGGCCTCGCCGTGCTCCCCCAGCGCGGGAAGGGCGGCGAGCCGGACGTCGCGCTGGCCGTCCAGGTGAAGGACGAGGCGGCGGCCCGCTCGGGGCTGGCCAAGCTGGGCGCGGACCACGCCGGCCTCGCGTTCCGCGACGGCTACGCGCTGCTCGCCCCCACCCAGCGGCAGGCCGACGCCTACGCGGCGGCCGCCCCGCTGTCGCGCGACCCGGGCTTCGACGGCGACATGAAGGCCCTCGGCGAGCAGGGCGTGCTGTCCTTCTGGGCCGACCTGGAGAAGGTCGCGTCGGCCGCGGGACAGGAGTCCAGCGCGGCGCTCCAGCCCCTGCGCGGCGCGCGCCTCGCGGGCGCCCTCCGCTTCGACGGGAGCTACGCCGAGCTCGCGGGCGTCGCCCGCGGCGGCACCCTGACGACGGGGTCGGCTCGGCCCGTCCGGATCGGCGAGCTGCCCGCCTCGACCGTGGGCGCGGCCGCGTTCTCCGGGCTCGGCGACATCCTCGGACGGCAGTGGCCCGCCATCGAGGAGACGGCCCGCTCCGGCGCGGAGGGCGAGTCCTTCACCCGCTTCGTGGAGCAGGCGAAGCAGCAGTACGGCCTGGCGCTCCCGGACGACCTGGTGACGCTGCTCGGCACGAGCCTCACCGTCGCCGTGGACGAGCAGGGCCTCGACGGCGACCAGCCGAACGTGGGCGCCGTACTCGCGACCGACCCGGACAAGGCCGGGCAGGTGCTGGACAAGCTGGAGAAGTTCCTCGCCGACTCCGGCGAGCCCGTCCAGCTCGCACGGAGCTCCGGTGACGGCACTGTGGTGGTGGCGAGCTCCCAGGAGTACGCCGGCAGGCTGGCGCAGAAGGGCGCGCTGGGCGACGACGAGACCTTCCGCCTGGCCGTGCCGGACGCCGCGAACGCCACCTATGCGGTCTACGCCGACCTCGACAAGGCCGAGAAGCTCTACCTGAACGGCCTGCCCGAGGGCGAGCGGGCCGACGTCCAGGCGCTGCGGGCCGTCGGGCTCAGCGGCCGGCAGACCCCCACCGAGACGACCTTCGCCCTCCGCGTCGTCTTCGACTGAGCACAACCCTGGTGATCTTGCAGAAGCACGTGGCGAGCGGACCTGGGCGGCGCCGCCCGTGGGCGTGGGATCGCGCGCCGAAACCACGACCACGACGAGTGGCGGCGCTGGTCCGCGCGCTGCACACACGCTTCTGCAAGATCACTGCACATCGTAGGCCACCGTCCGGCCCGCCGCTCCGCGGTTGGGCCGGAACGGCGCAAGAACCGGGGACCCCCGAAGGGAGTCGGGGGAGTGTCCGGCGGAGGCCGCCCCGCCCATGGTCCGCGAAAGACGACCTACGCCCAGAGCTGGCCCTCGAGGCGGTCTTCGGCCTCGCCGAGCGTGCCCTCGTAGGCGCCGGTGGACAGGTACTTCCAGCCGCCGTCGGCGACGACGAACACGATGTCGGCCCGCTCTCCCGCCTCGACGGCCTTGCGGGCCATGCCGAGCGCCGCGTGCAGGGCGCAGCCGGTCGAGATGCCCGCGAAGATGCCCTCGGTGGCCAGCAGCTCGCGGGTGCGCCGCAGGGCGTCGGCGGAGGTGACCGAGTAGCGGGTGGTCAGCACCGACTCGTCGTACAGCTCGGGGACGAAGCCCTCGTCGACGTTGCGCAGGCCGTACACCAGCTCGCCGTAGCGGGGCTCCGCCGCGACGATCTTCACGTCGGGGACGTGCTCGCGCAGGTAGCGGCCGACCCCCATGAGCGTCCCCGTCGTGCCGAGGCCGGCGACGAAGTGGGTCACGGTCGGCAGGTCCTCGAGGATCTCCGGGCCGGTGGACTCGTAGTGGGACCGCCAGTTGGCCGGGTTGCCGTACTGGTAGAGCATCACCCAGTCAGGGTGCTCGGCGGCCAGGCCCTTGGCGACCCGGACGGCCTCGTTCGACCCGCCCGCCGCGGGCGAGGAGATGATCTCCGCGCCCCACATGCGCAGCAGCTGGCGGCGCTCCTCCGAGGTGTTCTCCGGCATGACGCAGATCAGCCGGTACCCCTTGAGGCGGGCCGACATGGCCAGCGAGATGCCGGTGTTGCCGGACGTCGGCTCCAGGATCGTGCAGCCGGGCGTGAGCAGCCCGTCCTTCTCGGCCTGCTCGACCATCCACAGCGCGGGACGGTCCTTGATCGACCCGGTCGGGTTCCGGTCCTCCAGCTTGGCCCAGATCCGCACGTCGCCGGACGGCGACAGCCGGGGCAGGCCGACCAGAGGGGTCCGGCCGACCGAGTCGATCAACGAGTCGAAGCGCATCTAGCGGGCTCCGCCCGCGACGGCCGGCAGCACGGTCACCGTGTCGCCGTCCGAGACGGGAGTCTCCAGGCCGCCGAGGAAACGGACGTCCTCGTCGTTGAGATAGACGTTCACGAAGCGGCGCAGGGCGCCCCCGTCCACCAGCCGGTCCTTCAGACCGGGGTGGCGCGACTCCAGGTCGCCGATCAGCTCTTCGAGGGTGGATCCCGTGGCGTCGACCGCCTTGGCGCCATCGGTGTAGGTGCGGAGGATGGTCGGAATGCGGACCTCGATGGCCATCGCGGCTCAATCTCCTTGATCATTTGTCGTCACTGGTGGGCGTCCACCTGATTGGAACATGGTCAGGTGGGTGTGGATTCCGGCGCGGAACGCTCAGCGACAGTCGTACACGACGACGGACGGCGTGTGCGCGAACAGGCACGGCCGAACAGGAGATCCGGGGCGCACCCGGCGACGCGGCACAGCCGGAGACGACACGCGGCGGGCGTCATCCATGGGCATGCCGCCAGTCTAGCCGTACGCTTCCACGATCTTGACGTCCTCCTCGGTGACGACGCCCTCGACGATGCGGAAGGACCGGAACTGCGGGTCGTCGGAGGCCGTGGACACCAGGACGTAGTGGGCGTCCGGCTCGGAGGCGTAGCTGACGTCGGTCCGCGAGGGGTAGGCCTCGGTCGCCGTGTGGGAGTGGTAGATGACCACCGGCACCTCGTCCCGGTCGTCCATCTCACGCCACACGCGGAACTGCTCCATCGAGTCGAAGCGGTAGAACGTGGGCGACCGCTCGGCGTTCTCCATGGGGACGAACCGCTCGGGCCGGTCGGAGCCGGCCGGACCGGCGACCACGCCGCACGCCTCGTCGGGGTGGTCGGCCCGGGCGTGGGCCACGATCCTGTCGACCAGCTCGCGTGAGATCGTCAGCATGCGGGCAAACTACCAAAGCGCGCGGACCAGGGTGTCCTGCAGGTAGGTCAGCCAGTCGTAGGTCACCAGCGCCGGATAGCGGGGGTCGTCCTCGGACATCGCCGCGATCTCCTCGTGGATCTCCTCGGTGACCTCCAGCCGGACGCCCAGCGCGAGCCGCACGTCGTTGATGGCCCGCAGCCACGCCTGCCCCTGCTCGGACGTGAGGTGCAGCCTGCCGGGCGCCGCCGTCTCCAGCAGGGTGGCCGCGTCGGCCCGCTTCCCGTCGCGGAGCGTCGCCTCCGTGTAGCGCCGGAACTCGTCGGCCGCCTCCTCGTCGTCGGCGTACGCCGAGGGGAACAGCCGGGCGAGCACGGGGTCGGCGGGCGCGGCGGCCGAGCCGATGCCGAGAGCGCGCTCCAGCGGGTCGTCGCCCGTCGAGCCCGGCTCGACCAGGCCCAGGATCTGCGACACCAGCGACCGCAGGATCGACACCTCACCCGGGTCGAGGTGGATGGAGACGCCGTCGCGCGTCGCCTTGAAACCGGTGCTCATGCCCCTCCTCGGCCCGCGGCCTACGAGTCCCGCTGGACGGTGGCCCACAGCCCGTAGGAGTGGAGGATCTGCACGTCGCGCTCCATCTCCTCGCGGGTGCCGCTGGCGACCACGGCCTTGCCCTTGTGGTGGACGTCCAGCATCAGCTTCTCGGCCTTCTCGCGGGAGTACCCGAAGACCGTCTGGAACACGTAGGTGACGTACGACATGAGGTTGACCGGGTCGTTCCACACGATCGTGAGCCAGGGCAGGTCGGGACGCACGTCCGACGCGGGACGCTCAACCTCGGCTGGAGCGGTGCTACCCACGTAACCATCCTGCACCACCGCGGTCGTAGTCTTCGACACGTGCCAACGACCATCGGGACCGCGCTGCTGACCGATCAGTACGAGCTGACGATGCTCCAGGGCGCCCTCGCCAGCGGGGCGGCGAACCGCCGCGCCGTCTTCGAGGTGTTCGCCCGCAGGCTGCCGGGTGGGAGGCGGTACGGCGTGGTGGCCGGGACCGCCCGCGTCCTCGACGCGCTGGAGGGGTTCCGCTTCCGGGACGACGATCTGGAGTTTCTCCGGGCGGCCCGGATCGTCGACGAGCGGACTCTGGCGTTTCTCGCCGATTACCGGTTTTCCGGAAATGTGTACGGCTATCGCGAGGGTGAGGCGTTCTTCCCGGGCTCGCCGATCATGGTGGTGGAGGGCACCTTCGCCGAGGCCGTGCTCCTGGAGACCGTCATCCTGTCGATCTTCAACCACGACTGCGCCATCGCGGCCGCCGCCTCCCGGATGGTCCGCGCCGCGGGCGACCGGCCGCTGATCGAGATGGGCTCCCGCCGCACCCACGAGAGCGCCGCCGTCGCCGCCGCCCGGGCCGCGTACCTGTGCGGCTTCTCCTCCACGTCCAACCTGATGGCCGGGCGCCTGTACGGCGTTCCCACGGCGGGCACGGCGGCCCACGCGTTCGTGCTGCTCCACGACTCGGAGGAGGAGGCGTTCCGGGCCCAGCTCGACTCGCTGGGGCTCGGCACCACCCTGCTCGTCGACACCTACGACGTGGCCAAGGCCGTCCGCACCGCCGTCGAGCTGGCCGGGGCCGACCTCGGCGCCGTGCGCATCGACTCCGGCGACCTCGCGGCCGCCGCCGTGGACGTGCGCAAGCAGCTCGACGGGTACGGCGCCGACCACACCAAGATCGTCGTGACCGGCGACCTGGACGAGTTCGCCATCGCGGCGCTCACGGCCGCCCCCGTCGACGCGTACGGGGTGGGGACGGCCCTGTCCACCGGCTCTGGCCACCCGACGGCCAGCCTCGTGTACAAGCTGGTGGCCCGGGAGGGTCCCGGCGGCGAGATGCTGCCCGTCGCCAAGCGGTCGGTGGGCAAGCCGAGCAGGGGCGGCCGCAAGTGGGCCTACCGCCGGACCAGCGGCGGCACGGCCATCGGTGAGATCGTCACCGGCGCCCCCATCGAGGGCCGGGACCGTCCGCTGCTGGCCGAACTGGTCCGCGAGGGCGAGGTCGTCGGCCGCGAACCGCTCGGCGCGGCCCGGGAGCGGCACCGCGCGACGCTGGAGGAGTTGCCGCTCGAAGCGTGCAGCCTCTCCCCTGGAGACCCCGCAGTCCCTACTATCTTCAATTGATCGCGGGAGACCGGCGCTTGAGGACGACGCCGGTCTCTCGCGATCGCGAGGTGATCCCATGAAGACAGCGCTCGTCGTCGTCGACGTGCAGAACGACTTCTGCGAGGGCGGCAGCCTCCCGGTCGGCGGCGGCTCCGAGGTCGCCGCGGCGATCAGCCGCCACGTCGCCGCCCACCGGTACGACCACGTGGTGGCCACCCGCGACTACCACGTCGACCCGGGCGCCCACTTCGCCGCCGAGCCCGACTACGTGGACACCTGGCCCGCCCACTGCGTCGTGGGGACGCCGGGGGCCGAGTTCCACCCGGCGTTCGACACCGCGAAGGTCGAGGAGGTCTTCAGCAAGGGCGAGCGCCAGGCGGCGTACAGCGGCTTCGAGGGCGCCACGGCCGGCGGCACCGGGCTCGCCGCATGGCTGCGGGAGCGCGGCGTCGAGGCCCTCGACGTCGTCGGCATCGCCACCGACCACTGCGTGCGGGCGACCGCCCTGGACGCGGCCCGCGAGGGCTTCGGCGTACGGATCCTGCTCGACCTGACGGCCGGGGTGGCCCGGCCCACCACGGACGCCGCGCTCACCCAGCTGTCGGGAGCCGGGGTGGAGCTCGTGGGGACGCCCGTCGTCCGGTCCTGACGGCCTTTCCGAGGGTCGCGGGCGCCGGGGAGATTCGCCGACGCGGGAGCGGCGGGGCGGTCAATGACTTCACCACGCAGCGTCACGGGTGTATTACCTAGAGCGACAGCTCCTCGTCGATTGGCGGCCCGATGCTCGCGATCCTGCTCGGACTCTCCTGGCTCGTCCTGACCCCCGTCTGCGTCTGGCTCCTGTTCGGGCGGCACCGCGCCGCGTCGCTCCGCGTGCTCGCGGGGGTCACGCTGACGGGCCTGCAGGCGGCCACGATGGCCTACGGCTTCATCGAGGAGCCGCTCACCCGGGAGGCCGTGCTCACTCCGCGCCCCGCGGCCCGTGCGGGGGCGCCGGGCGCCCTGCCGGTGCTTCCGCTCCCGCCGGGGGCGGCCGCCCGGCCCTCGGCAGGCGACGACTGCGCCTCGCGGATGCTCGCCCCCGAGGCCGTACGGCTGTCGCTGCGCGGCCGGGTCCTGCACGGCATCACGCTCTACTGGCCGGCCTCGTTCGCCGAGTGCGACACGGCGGCGGTCGCGCTGCACCACGACGGGGGACGGCTGCGGCTGTGGCTGCACGAGGGCACGCCGAGCCGCCACCACGAGGGCCTGCAGACCGTGCCGGTGCACGTGAACGGCGGAACGGCCTCGCTCGACCTGCGCCTCACCCAGCCCATCCGGCACCACCGCCGCTATGTCGCGATCAACGGCCACACCGGGCGCCGTATCCCCCAGCGCCACCGCGCTTGACGTGAGCCCCGGCCGCCCCGGCCGACCGGCGGTCCGGCGGTTACGGCGAGCGGGGGCCGGGTCAGCGGCGCTGGGTGGCCCACTTGCGGATCATCGCGATCCGCTCACGGACCTGCTCGGCGGTGGCCTGCGCGATGGGCGGGCCGCCGCAGGAACGGCGCAGCTCCGCGTGGATCACACCGTGCGGCTGGCCGGTACGGTGGTTCCACGCGCCGACGAGGCCGTTCAGCTCCTTGCGCAGTTCGTGGATCTGCTCGTGCGGGGCGAGCGGCTGCGGAGCCTGGTCGGGTTTGGTCTTGCGCCGAGCGGCCTGCTGGTCGGCCTGGCGCTTGCGCAGCAGCGACGCCACCTGGTCGGGCTCGAGGAGCCCGGGCAGGCCGATGAAGTCCTCCTCCTCCGGGGACCCCGGCTCGGCGGCCGTGCCGAACTCGCCGCCGTCGAACAGCACCCGGTCGAAGGTGGCCGACGCCTCCAGCGTCTGGAAGGGCAGCTCGTCGCCCAGCGCGTCGGGCTGCTTCTTCTCCTGCTGGGCCTGCTCCAGGAGCAGGTCGTCGAGCCCGTCCTCGTCGCGCCGGCGGCCGAGGACGTGGTCGCGCTCGGCCTCCATCTCGCCCGCCAGGCCCATCAGGATGGGGACCGACGGCAGGAACACCGACGCGGTCTCGCCGCGCTTGCGGGCGCGGACGAACCGGCCGACGGCCTGGGCGAAGAACAGCGGCGTCGAGGTGCTCGTCGCGTAGACGCCGACGGCCAGCCGGGGAATGTCGACGCCCTCGGAGACCATCCGCACCGCGACCAGCCACCGGTCGTCGGAGGCCGCGAAGTCCTTGATCTTCTTGGACGCGCCCGGGTCGTCGGAGAGCACGACGTGCGCTCCCTGCCCGGTCACCGCCCGGATGTGCCGCGCGTAGGCGCGGGCCGACTCGTGGTCGGAGGCGATGACCAGGCCGCCCGCGTCGGGCATGCCGCGGCGCACCTCGGTGAGACGCCGGTCGGCCGCGTGGATGACCTGCCGGATCCAGTCGCCCTTCGGATCGAGGGCCGCCCGCCAGGCCTGGGAGAGCTGGTCCTTCGTGAGCGGGGTGCCGAGGGTCGCGGTGATCTCGTCGCCGGCCCTGGTGCGCCACTTCATCTCCCCCGAGTAGGCCAGGAAGATGACCGGCCGCACAACGCCGTCGGCCAGGGCCGGGCCGTACCCGTACGAGTAGTCGGAGACGCTGCGCAGCGCGCCGTCGCCGTCCTCGACGTAGGAGACGAACGGGATCGGGCTGTCGTCGGACCGGAACGGCGTGCCGGTGAGGGCGAGCCGCCGCGTGGCCGGCTCGAACGCCTCGCGCACGCCGTCGCCCCAGGACTTCGCGTCGCCCGCGTGGTGGATCTCGTCGAAGATCACCAGGGTCTTGCGGGCCTCGGTGCGGGCCCGGTGGAGCGCCGGATGCATGGCGACCTGGGCGTAGGTGACGGCGACGCCGGTGTAGTCGCGCGAGGTCGCGCCCTGGCTGTTCTTGAACTCGGGGTCGATGCCGATGCCGACCCTGGCGGCCGCGTCGGCCCACTGGCGCTTGAGGTGCTCGGTGGGGGTGACGATGGTCACCGCCCGGATGACGCCCCGGCTGAGCAGCTCGCTCGCGATCCGCAGGGCGTACGTGGTCTTGCCGGCGCCGGGGGTGGCGACGGTCAGGAAGTCGCGGGGCTCACGCTGGACGTAGAGGTCGTACGCCTCCTGCTGCCACGCGCGGAGCTTGGGCGCGGTGCCCCAGGCGGCTCGGTCGGGATAGGAGGGGGACAGATGGGACGCGGCCGAAACGCTCAACAACGCCTCCCCGAGCTCGTCGGAACACTGCTGCCTCTATCGGTTCGCTCCCTCACAGTGACCTCAGAGTAGCCCGACCCACCGACAAGACATGCCGACCGATCGCGATCCTGGCCCGGATTCACCCCTTGTTCTACGCCGCCCACCGGACGCGCGAGGGCGGACCGCCCCCGGAGCCGTCAGGCCCGGGGACGCGATCCGCCCAGGGCGTCATCCGTTCGGCGGAGTCGTCAGGCCGGGAGCGGCGCCCACGTGGTGCAGGGCAGGGCACCCGTGGTCGGCAGCGCC
Source organism: Microbispora corallina (assembly GCF_016863035.1). Lineage (GTDB taxonomy): Bacteria > Actinomycetota > Actinomycetes > Streptosporangiales > Streptosporangiaceae > Microbispora > Microbispora corallina. The sequence goes on along the minus strand of NZ_BOOC01000010.1, from coordinate 36,453 downwards.
GAGGTGACGGTGCAGACGGTGTAGAAGATGTGGCTGTCGGAGGTCCGGGCCGTGATCCGCAGCGCGGGCGCGAGGGTCGTGGACCTCGCGTCCTCCGTCGCCGTGATGTTGGTCACGTAGGCGCCCTGGCTGCCGGGCACCCGGCGCAGGTTCTGCCAGCGGGTCGGCGTGCTGCGCGGGTCGTTGACGTACGGGACGCCGTAGTTCGCCGAGACCGTGAAGACGACGCCCCGGACGAGGGTCGAGTCGAGGGCCGGCCGGTTCTCCGCCTGCCGGTCCTGGGCCGGCCCGTTCACCTTGTGGTCGCCGGGAACGGCCTTCGTCGTCGCGGTGGCGGCGTCGGCCGCCATCGAGCCCGACAGTCCGACAGTTGCAGAGGCCACCGCGGCAACGGCGCCCAACGTCAGCAGGCGAACGGCGCCACGCGCGCCTGAGGCCGAGCTGCTCCTACGAGAAATCAATTGATTCCCCCCATATGAGAGTTGGTCTTTCCGGGTCACCGCGTTAGCGATGCGTCCCCGAAGTTACCTGTCGAGGAAAAGCTGGGCAGCGAGGCACGTATTGGGTGACGGCAAACAGATGCTCCGCCTATCGAAAAGGGCGACCGCATAATGCTCATCTTTCCCGACGTCAGGGCATCGACTCTCTTCAAGGGCGTTCGGCGGATTCTCGCCTGGAATGACCGGGACGATTCACGCGTATTGCACGGCGAGCACGGTGGCCGATTTCCACTCGATGCCGTGCCGTCGGCACGAAAGCCACTCGCTTCCCATTTCGCAAATTCGCCGCATCCGGCCGGCGCCTCAGGGCCGGGCGTTACCGAGTCACGGCATGGTGATGTGCCGGGGCCACCACCCGGCGGGAGGCGTCCGAACCCCGGGCCGGCGGGTACGGAAGGTCCCTGCGGGCCGGCGCCCCGGAGGAAGGCCTCAGCGGGCGGGCTCAGTGGGCGGCGGCCATCACGGCCTCGATGTCCGCGCGGGACCGGGGATCGTCGGGATGTGCGAGCCCGAGCATGACCGTGCTGCCGCCGTCCGGGCGGGTGAGCAGCGTCACCCGCATGAAGGCCGGCTCGTTGACCACGTCGCGGTAGGCGGCCCGTACGGCACGGGTGTGGCCGGGACGGCCGTTGACGGTGACCGCATGGTCGTCCACCACCTCGACCGTGTCGCCGTGGAGCAGCAGGCTCGTGTAGAGGTCGCCGAGGTCGATGACGGCCGAGCGCAGGTTGGGCGGGTCCACCCGGTCCCCCGGCCGGGCCATCACGGTGGCCAGGTCGCCGTGCGCCGCGACCGACGTGAACCCGGTGACGGGCGCGACCACCCCCTCGCTCCAGCCGGGCGGCAGCGTGTAGGACACGCCCGCGAGCGGGTCGCTCACCACGGGCGGCGGCGCGCTCTCGGCACGGCCGAGGATCGTCACGGTGACCGCGCCGATCACGGCCCCGGCGGCCACCAGAGCGGCCGCCGCGACGAGCAGGCGCTGGAGCCAGCGCGGCATCCGGCGAGGCGGCGGGGCGGGCGTGCCGTACCAGCGGGCCGAGGGCGGCAGGTCCTCCTCCTGCGGGGCCGGCTCCCCGTGCCCCTCAGGCGGCCAGACCCGGCGGGTCCACTGATCGTCCACGAAGCCTCCCGGAGCCGCCCATGGGGGGCATGAGCGCTGCTGAGGAGTTACTCATACGCGCGCCGCGACGTCAACGGCCCCCGCAGCCGCCCGGAACCCGTCACCGCCCACCGCGGCGAAGTGCAGCCCCAGCCCGCACGCGGCGGAGGACCCGGCGTCGCGAAAAACCGGCACCAGGGCCCGCGTGCCCTGAGGCACCGCGGCCCCGCGCGGCGGAAGGCACCGCAGCTACAGGCCAGGAGCTACAGGCTGGGCGACGGCGGCGTCGGGGGCGTCGAGGGCGGGCGGAGCGAAGGCGGGCGGAGCGACCGCAGCCGGCGCGACCGCGCGCGGAGCACCCGCCGAGTGAGCAAGGGCTGCCGAAGTACTCGCCGCGTGACCGACCGGGGCGAGCGGAGCCACCGCGGGCGGAGCCATGGCTGCGGGAGCGAGCGCGGGCGGGGCGACCGCGGCCGGGACGGTGGACGAAGCGGCGGTGGACGAGGCGTCGGCGGACGATGCGATGGCGGCGGCCGCGGGGCTCGGGCGGCGGTAGGCGTCCCACATCTGCCGGATCCGCACGGCCTGCCCGGCCGTGAACTCCCGCATGCACCGGTCCTGGCCGTAGTCCATGAAGTTGTGCGTGGGGTCCCCGCCGGAGGCGGGGCAGCTGTCCTTCTTCGCCGGGCAGCCGGTCGTGGGATACGCCTCGGCGGGGGTGTCGGCCACGGAGTCGCCGGGCGCCTTGCAGCCGTTCTCGAAGGTGTGCAGCAGCCCCAGCCAGTGGCCGATCTCGTGGACGGCCGTGAAGCCCCGGTCGAACTGCCGGAGCGGCCCGCCGGGGACGCTGCGCCAGTCGATCACGACGCCGTCCAGGAGGGGCTCGTCCTTGTACCAGTACGGGTAGGTGGCGTAGCCGAGCACCAGCTCGCCCAACTGCGCGACGTACAGGTTGAGCGTCTCGGGGCCGCCGACGTGGAGCTTCTCCTTCATCGCGGCCTCGTTGCCGAGCGGGTCGCGAAACCACGCCCGGTTGGCCGTGTGCGTCACGCCCGCGAGCGTGTACCGCACGCCGGTGTCCACGCCGCCGAACCTCCCGCCGTACGCCTGGTTGAGGATGGCGATCTGGCGGGGAACGGAGGTGTCGGGGAGCCCGAGGGAGCCGTCCCTGATGATGTGCACCCACACCGGCACCCGGATCTCCCGGACGGCGTCGGGGTCGCGGTGGGCGGCGTCCGTGGTCGCCGATCCGCTGAGCCGGCGCCGCAGGTCCGCGTCCATCCGGGCGACCTCGGCGGGGCCCGGGTCACGCGGCTCCAGGGCGTGGGTGAGCTCCTCGGCGCCGGGATGCCGCGTCGGGGCGGCGCAGGCGGACAGGCGGGCCGCCCGTCCGCCGCGACCGCGCGCGGACGCGACGACGCGCTCGGCCCCGGTCACCCCCTGGGCGTGCGCCCCGGCGGCCCCCGGACGGGCCGAGGCGTCGGCCCGGCCGGACAGCGCGCCACAGGCGCACAGGCATGCGAAGAAGACGGCGATCGAGCGCCGGGCCATTCGTTCCCCCGATACGGCTGGTCAGGAGCCTGACGTTAGCCGTCCGCGGGGTGCCCGGCCCGGACCGACACTCAGTCGCCGGACGGTTCGCCCTTGGGCAGACCCTCGTAGATCTCCTTGCACTCGGGGCACACCGGGTACTTCTTCGGGTCCCGGCTGGGCACCCACACCTTGCCGCACAGGGCCCGGACCGGGTTGCCGGTCACGTAGCTCTCCGTGATCTTGTTCTTGTCGGCGTAGTGCGAGAAGCGCTCGTGGTCGCCGTCGCCGTGCGACAGCCTCGGCGTGGTGTCGCTCTCGGGAAGAATCTTCGTGCTGCTCACGGTCACCGAGTCTACTGACCCCTTCGCACACGTACGGCTCCCGCGGGTGAGCGGGAGCCGTACGGACGGGTGCGGGATCAGCCGATGTGGACCGCCGCGCCCTCGGTCTTGCGGCCGGCGCGCACGAACAGGGCGAGGATCGCGGCGACCACGGCCACGATCGTGCTCACGACGAACCCGAGGTGAAGGCCGTCCATGAACGACAGGTGCGACGCGTCGGCGATGACCTTCGCCGCGGGCCCGGTGAGCCCGGGAGGGGCCATGCCGACGGCGGCCAGGCTCTTGAGTCCCTCCATCTGGGCCGGCGGGATCGCGGCGGCCGCCGGGCCGAGGTGTCCGGGGAACACGCTCGCCACCCGGGCCGACACGATCGCGCCGAGGACGGCGGTGCCGAGGGCGCCGCCCACCTGCATCGCCGAGTTCTGCACGCCGCCGGCGACGCCGCTCAGCTCCTCGGGGGCGTTGCCCACGATGATCTCGGTCGCGCCGACGAACACCGGCGACAGGCCGAACGCCAGCAGAGCGAACGGGATCCCGCTGTCGACGAACGAAGCGTCGACGCCGAGCCGCGACATCAGGAACATCGCGACCGCGGTGATCACCATGCCGCCCGCGATGGTGATCCGCGCGCCGAGCTTCCCGATGAGGACGCCCGCGATGGGGGACGCGACGATCATGCCGGCGCTCATCGGGAGCATCCGCAGACCGGAGTCCAGCGGCTTGAGCCCGTGGACGCCCTGGAAGAAGAACGTCAGGAAGAACATGGCGCCGAACATCGAGAACGCCATGAGGATCATCAGCGCCGTGCCGATGGAGACCGAGACGTTGCGGAACAGGCTGAGCGGGAGCAGCGGCTCACGCACGCGCGCCTGCCAGAACAGGAACACGCCCCCGACGACCACCGCGGCGGCCAGGAAGCCGATCGTCCGGGCGTCGCCCCAGCCCCACTCCGGCGCCTTGATGATGGCCCACACCAGCGCGAACATCGTGAGCGACAGCAGCAGCACGCCCAGCCAGTCGACCCTCGACAGCGTCTTCGCCCTGTTCTCCTTGAGGACCAGCAGGCCGAAGATCAGGGCCGCCGCGCCGACCGGCACGTTGATGAAGAAGACCGACTGCCAGCTCACGTTCTCCACGAGCAGGCCGCCCACGATCGGGCCGGCAGCGCTCGACAGGCCGATGATGGCGCCCCACGCCCCCATCGCCATGTTCAGCCTCTCGCCGGGGAAGGCCGACCGCAGCAGCGCGAGCGCGGCGGGCTGCAGCAGCGCGCCGAACAGGCCCTGCAGTACCCGGAGGGCGATCAGCATGCCGACCGACGAGGTCAGGCCGATGGCGAGCGAGCTCAGGGCGAACCCGGCGACGCCGATCAGGAAGACCATCTTGTGGCCGAACAGGTCGCCGAGCTTTCCGGCGGTGATCAGGAAGACCGCCAGCGCGAGCAGGTAGCCGCTGGTGATCCACTGCAGGTCCGACAGCGACGCGTGGAGATCGACCCCGATCACCGGGTTCGCGATCGCGACGACCGTGCCGTCGAGCATGACCATGATGACGCCGAGCGAGACGGCGAGCAGCGTGAGCCACGGACGGCCGAGCCCTTGTCCCGGCGGCGCTTCGGCGTCTACGGCGACAGCCTGAGCCATGGATGGTTCCCCCCTTTGACCTCGTCAACGCGTCGTAATTTATGTCAGTCGATGACAGATGACAAATCCTTTTATCCGACATACGGTGACATCTGGCAGTGTGTGAACCCCGAATTTCCAGGAGGTGACGGCCATGGGTCTTCGCGAGCGCAAGAAGCACCGGACGAGGACCGCCCTGATCGACGCGGCTGTCGACCTCTTCCTGGCCCAGGGCTACGAGGCGACGACGGTCGACCGGATCGCGGCGGAGGTGGATGTCTCGACCAGGACGTTCTTCCGGTACTTCGCCTCGAAGGAGGAGGCCGCGCTGTCGCTCCTGGCCGACCAGCACGAGGTCTTCATCGCCGAACTGGCCGCGCGCCCCGCGGACGAGCCCCCCTTCACCGCGCTCACCGAGGCCATGCGCGCGGTGCTCGGCATCCTACGGGGGCTCGAGCCGGCCGAGGCAACCCGTTTCCTGCGGCTCCAGGAGCTCATCCAGGCCACGCCCGCCCTGCTCGCGGGACAGTTGCGGCTGATGATGGACAACGAACGGCAGATGGTGGCCGAGGTCTCCCGCCGGATGGGGGCCGGCCCGGACGACCTGCGCGCCCAGTTCGTCGTGTCGCTGTTCGCCTCGATGGGCATCGTCTGCTACGGCGGGTGCCAGGATCCGCGCCTGATCGTGCAGCGGTTCGAGGACCTGCTGGATCTGGCCGCGGCGTCCCTGCGCCCGGGCTGGGACCGGCTGGAGCCCGCCGCCACCGGCACCCCCGAGACGGCCGCGGCGACCGTCCCCCGGCCGTCCCCGGCCACATGAGGGGCCGCGGGCCCGGGTGAACGTTTCACCCGTCCCGCCCGGGTGACGCGACCCCGCGAAGGACCGCGTCTGCGGGGATCCCGCTGGTCCCGGCACCTGCCCAACCGAACCGGTTCAGCAGGCGCCGGGGCCGCCTCGGCCGCGCGCCGGCCCGCGTCCTGTACGGCCTCGCTCCGCCCTGCCTATCGTGCGTGCGGCGCCCGGACGCGCGCCGATCCCCCCACCCGAGGTAGAGCATGAGAACACGAATCATCGCCGTGGGCACGGCCATCCTCGCCCTCCTGATGTCGGTGACCGCCCTGACGCGGACCGCCCAGGCGGCCACCGGCCTCCACGTCAGCGGCACGAAGATCCTCGAGGCCAACGGCAGCACGTTCGTCATGCGGGGCACCAGCCACGCGCACACGTGGTTCCCCTCGCAGACAGGCTCCTTCGCGAACATCAAGTCGCTCGGCGCCAACACGGTCCGCGTCGTGCTGAGCGGCGGCCGCTGGACGGCGAACACGGCGAGCGATGTCGCCAACGTCATCTCCCTGTGCAAGCAGAACCGGTTAATCTGCGTTCTGGAGGACCACGACACCACCGGTTACGGCGAGGACGGCGCGGCCTACACGCTGGACCAGGCGGTGACCTACTGGCTCGGCCTCAAGAGCGTGCTGGCCGGCCAGGAGAACTACGTCGTCATCGACATCGGCAACGAGCCGTACGGCAACACGAACACCTCCGGCTGGACCGCCGCGACCAGCAACGCGATCAGCCGGCTGCGCAGCAACGGCTTCCAGCACCTGATCATGGTCGACGCGCCGAACTGGGGCCAGGACTGGAGCTTCACGATGCGCGACAACGCCGCCGCGGTGTTCAACGCCGACCCCCAGAGGAACACCGTCTTCTCCATCCACATGTACGGCGTGTACGACACGGCGGCCGAGGTCACCGACTACATGCAGGCGTTCCAGACCGCGGGACTCCCGCTCGTCGTGGGCGAGTTCGGCTACATGCACTCCGACGGCGACCCGGACGAGGACACGATCATGGCGCAGGCCCAGTCGCGGGGCATCGGCTACCTCGGCTGGTCGTGGAGCGGCAACGGCGGCGGCGTCGAGTACCTCGACCAGGTGACGAACTTCACCGTCAGCCAGCTCACCTCGTGGGGACAGCGGCTGTTCAACGGCGCCAACGGCATCAAGGCGACCGCGAAGGAGGCGACGGTCTACAGCGGGAACCCTCCGCAGTCGCCCAGCCCCTCCCCCAGCCTCTCCCCCAGCCTCTCCCCCAGCCTCTCCCCCAGCCTCTCCCCCAGTCCGTCGCCCAGTCCGTCGCCCAGCCCCTCGACCAGCCCCTCGCCGTCCCCGGGCTCCAAGGGGTGCACGGCGACGTACAAGGTCGTCAACCAGTGGGGCGGCGGCTTCCAGGGTGAGGTCGCGGTCAAGGCCGGCAACGCCGCCATCGGCGGGTGGACGGTCACCTGGACGTTCGCGAACGGCCAGACGGTCACCCAGTCGTGGAACGCGTCGGTGACGACGAGCGGCTCGGCCGTGACCGCCGGGAACGTGAGCTACAACGGCTCGCTCGGCGCGGGCGCGAGCACGACCTTCGGATTCCTCGGGTCGTGGAACGGCTCGAACGGCGTGCCGTCGCCCTCCTGCACGGCGGCCTGAGCAGGATCGGGGACCGGTGGCCGGGCGCGGGACCGCGCCCGGCCCCCAACATCCGCACGGCGCACGCCTCCACGCGCGCCGGACCCGCTCCGCTAGTTGAGCATGGGGTCGTCGGGGAACGTGGCGACCAGCGCGAGGTCGCCCTGCTGGCGCCGCAGCACGGTGCGCCACAGCGTCTCGGGATCGGAGTGGAAGGTGTCCCCCGGCTCGGAGTCGACCACGTACCAGGCGCCCTCGCGCAGCTCGTTCTCGAGCTGCCCGGCCGTCCAGCCGGCGTAGCCCGCGAAGATCCGCATCTGGGAGATCTCCCCCGCGAGGATCTCCGGGGGCGCGTCGAGGTCCACCGTGCCGAGGCGGGAGACCGCCGCCCTGCCCTGCAGCCGCCGCCAGCCCAGCGGCTCCTCGCCGCTGAGCACGACGGCGAGGGCGAGCGCGCTGTCGGTCTGGACCGGGCCGCCCTCGAACAGCACCGGGGGGCCGGTGACCAGGGAGTCCCACGAGGGCAGGACCTGGGTCACCGAGATCTCACTGGGCCGGTTGAGGACCACGCCCAGGGTGCCGCCGTCCTCGTCGTGCTCCAGGACGAGCACGACGCTACGCCGGAAGTTGGGGTCGTCGAGCAGTGGCGTCGCTACGAGCAACCCGCCGACGTAGATCGCTTCCGCCATACTTCCCATGATGAGGGAGGAATGGCGAATCGGGTACGTCACCCCCTATTTGCCCGCCGTCTATTACCGACCGGTCTGAAATGGTTACGGAACGTGACGTGGATCAGGCCTCGGTGAAGCCGCGGGGCCGTCCCCCGGCCGACTCCCGCACCGCCGCCGCGACCGCGTTGGCCACGTCGGGGTGGAAGACGCTCGGGATGATGTAGTTGGGCCCGAGCTCCTCGCGGCTCACGACCGCCGCGAGGGCCTTGGCCGCGGCGAGCAGCATCTCCTGGCTGACCTCGGTCGCCTGCGCGTCCAGCAGGCCGCGGAAGACGCCGGGGAAGGCGAGCACGTTGTTGATCTGGTTGGGGTAGTCGGACCGGCCGGTCGCCACCACCGCGGCGTGCTCCCTCGCGTCGTCGGGCGACACCTCCGGCTCGGGGTTGGCCAGCGCGAACACCACGGCGCCCTCGGCCATGGTCGCGACGTCGTCGCCGGTCAGGATCCCCGGCGCGGACACGCCGATGAAGACGTCCGCGCCCTTGACCGCGCCGCGCAGGTCGCCGCCGTACCCCTCGCCGTTCGTGTGCTCGGCGATCCACCGGAGCGACGTGTCGAGGTCGTCGCGGCCGAGGTGCACGGAGCCGAGGTAGTCGCAGACGATGATGTTGCGTGCCCCGGCGGCGAGCAGCAGGCGCAGGACGGCGGTGCCGGCGGCGCCGGCCCCGGCCATCGCGATCCGCACGTCGGGCAGGCGTTTGCCCACCACCTTCAGCGCGTTCGTCAGCGCCGCGAGCACGCAGATCGCGGTGCCGTGCTGGTCGTCGTGGAAGACCGGGATGTCGAGCAGGTCGCGCAGCCGCCGCTCGACCTCGAAGCAGCGGGGCGCGGAGATGTCCTCCAGGTTGATGCCGCCGAAGCCGGGCGCGATCAGCTGCACGGTGCGGACGATCTCGTCGACGTCCTGGGTGTCGAGGCAGATCGGCCACGCGTCGATGCCGGCGAACCGCTTGAACAGGGCGGCCTTGCCCTCCATCACCGGCAGGGCGGCGGCCGGGCCGATGTTGCCGAGCCCGAGGACGGCCGACCCGTCGGTCACGACCGCGACCGAGTTGCGCTTGATCGTGAGGCGGCGCGCGTCCTCCGGGTTGCGCGCGATGGCGAGGCTCACCCGGGCCACACCCGGCGTGTACGCCATGGACAGCTCGTCGCGGTTGCGCAGCGGGACCTTCGACTGCATCTCGATCTTGCCGCCGAGGTGCATGAGGAACGTCCGGTCGGACACCTTGTGGATGGCCACGCCCTCCACCGCGCCGAGGCTGTCGACGATGGCCTGGACGTGGTCGGCGTCCTTGGCGGCGCAGGTCACGTCGATCCTGAGCTTCTCGTGGCCGGCGTTGGTGACGTCGAGGGCGGTCACCACGCCGCCCGCGTTCTCCACCGCGTGGGTGAGCAGGCTGACGGCCTTGCCCCCCGCGGGCACCTCGAGACGGACGGTGATCGAGTAGGAAACGCTGGGCACGGTGGCCACGTTCATCCGCTCCTTTGCGGGGTATGTCCGGCCGCGCTCACCCGGCTGCTCCCGCGCGGGCCACTCGGGGCCACGCTCACGCGCCCGGCTCGACGGCTCCGTGGGTGTATCCATCGTGCCATCCCCGACCGGGTGATTCAGCCCAAAGAGAGCGACGCGGTCACGATCAGCTCCACGCACGTCGGGACCGGGACGACGGTGCTGTCCAGCACCAGATGGTAGAGGCCGGGGTCGGCCGGGTCGGCCCGGTAGAACTGCCGCACGTACGCCGCCCGGGCCCGGTCGTTGGCGCAGACGACCCGCCGGGCCTCGCGCTCGTCGACGCCGGAGAAGGCGGCCGTCTGCAGCACGCGCCGCCGCAGCGGCCCGTCGAGGCGCACGTGCAGGGCCCCGGGATGGTCGGCGAGCACGACGGCGCCGGCCCTCCCCAGGAAGACCCCTCCGGTCGTCCGGGCGGTCTCCCTGATGACCTGCTCGGTCCGCTGGGTGAACTCCTCCGGCGTCAGCGGCGCCGACGGGGGCAGGTGGGCCTCCACGCCGCCCCACGTCACGCTGGGCAGCCGGGTCATCCCCAGGAGCAGCCGGGCGAGCCCCCTCTCGGCGCGGTCGTCGTGGGCCAGGGCCTCCTCCAGCGTGACCCCGAGGTCCTGCGCGACCGCGCCCGGGATCGCCCGGTCGAGGAACGGCACGCCGAGCCGCTCGGCGACCGCCGGGCCGATGACGCTCCCGCCCGTGCCGTACGTCGCGGAGAGGGTGACGACCTGCACGTCCCCTTTATGCCCCTACATCTGGGTTTGTACGAGTGGGCTCAGAACAGCGCGTTCGCCAGGGCCCGGCGCGCCTTGGACACCGACGGGTCGTCGGCGGGCAGCGCCTCGAAGAGGTTGAGCAGGTGGAGGCGCACCTTGTCCCTGTCGGCGCCCCTCGTCTGCCGGATGAGCCGGATGAGCCGGTCGAACGCCTCGTCCACCTGGCCGTTCACCATCTCCAGGTCGGCGGCCTGCGTCTGGAGGTCGAGGTCGGCCGGGTCCTCGGCGGCCCGCCGGAGCACGTCGGCGGCGTCGAGGTCCTGGATGCGCCGGAACAGCCCGACCCCGGCCAGGCCGATTTTCGCGCCCTCGTCGCCGGGCGAGCGGGCCAGCAGGCGCTCGAAGGCCGCCGCGGCGGCGTCGAGGTCGCCCTTGTCCATGGCCCGCTCCGCCTCGGCGAGGTCGGGGTCGAGCGGCGGCTCGTCCGGGGCCTCCGCCTCGGCCGGCGCGCCCAGCTCGATGCCGAGCTGCTCGAAGACCTGCGCCAGGGCCTGCCGGAGCTGGGACTCCGGCAGCGGCCCCTCGAACAGGGGCATGAGCTGGCCCTGGACGGCCAGGTAGACGGTGGGCACGGCCCGCATGCGCAGGGCCTGGGCGAGCTGGGGATCGGCCTCCACGTCGACGCGGGCGAGGACCCACGCCCCGGCGGCCTCCGCGGCCAGCTTCTCCAGGACGGCGCTGAACTGGCGGACCTGCTCGGCCCGGGTCACCGTCGCCTCGACGATCACCGGAACGCTCAGCGAGCGCTCCACCACCTCGGCGTTGAACGTGGCCGAGGTGACGTCGACGACGTCCGCTTCGGCGGCCCCGGCGGGACCGGCGGCCTCGCGCCGCGCCTGCGCTTCGAGTGCCTGCTTGCGCGCGCCGAGGTCCACGGCGCCGTAGAGCGATCCAGGTCGAGAGAACTCCGCTGCCATACCCCCAATCCTGCCGTACCCTCGCGGCTGATCCGTGCCATCCCCGCCTCCTTCGACGTCCGTTCCTCCGGACGCCGCCCGCGGTTCGGCGGACAGGGCCCTGGACCGGCCGGTTTCCCGGCCCCGCTGAGTGCCTGACGGCGGTCAGAACCGCGCGGGCTCGGTGTAGGTGCCCCACTCCGCGCGCAGCACGTCGCAGATCTCGCCGAGGGTGGCCTCGGCGCGCACGGCGTCGAGCATGGGCGGGATCATGTTCTCGCCGGTCCGGGCGGCGGCCGCCAGCGCGGCCAGGGCGGTGTCCACCGCCACCTGGTCGCGGGCGGCGCGGCGCCCGGCGAGCACCCGGCGCTGCTCCAGCTCGACCTCGTGGCTGATCCGCAGGATCTCCAGCGGCTCCTCGACGGTCGAGGTGTGGCAGTTCACGCCGACGATCTTCTTGTCGCCCTTCTCCAGCTTGCGCTGGTAATCGAAGGCCGACTCGGCGATCTCCGACATGAACCAGCCGTCCTCGATGCCGCGCAGGATGCCGGACGTCATGTCGCCGCGGCCCATCTCCCTGATCCTCGCGAAGATCCTCTCCGCCTCGGCCTCCAGCCGGTCGGTCAGCGCCTCGACGTACCAGGAGCCGCCGAGCGGGTCGACCACGTTGACGACCTCGGTCTCCTCCATGATCACCTGCTGCGTCCTGAGGGCGATCTCGGCGGCCTTCTCCGACGGCAGCGCGAGCACCTCGTCCAGCGCGTTGGTGTGCAGGGAGTTGGTGCCGCCGAGCACGGCCGCCAGCGCCTCGATCGCGGTGCGGACGATGTTGTTGTCCGGCTGCTGGGCGGTGAGCGAGACCCCCGCCGTCTGCGTGTGGAAGCGCAGCCACTGGGCCTTCTCGGTGCGGGCGCCGTACACGTCGCGCATCCACCGGGCCCAGATGCGCCGGGCGGCGCGGAACTTGGCGATCTCCTCGAAGAAGTCGATGTGCGCGTCGAAGAAGAACGACAGGCCCGGCGCGAACACGTCCACGTCGAGGCCGCGCGACAGGCCCAGCTCGACGTACCCGAAGCCGTCGGCCAGCGTGAAGGCGAGCTCCTGGGCGGCCGTGGCCCCGGCCTCGCGGATGTGGTAGCCGGAGACCGACAGCGGCTTGTACGCGGGGATCTCCGCCGCGCAGAACTCCATGAGGTCGCCGATCAGCCGCAGGTGCGGCTCGGGGGCGAACAGCCACTCCTTCTGGGCGATGTACTCCTTGAAGATGTCGGTCTGGAGCGTCCCGTTGAGCCGCCCGACCGGAACACCCTGCCGCTCGGCGGCCACGACGTACATGCAGAAGATCGGCACGGCGGGCCCGCTGATGGTCATGGAGGTGGTGACCTCGCCGAGCGGGATGCCGTCGAACAGCAGGTCCATGTCGAGGGCCGAGTCGATCGCGACCCCGCAGTGGCCGACCTCGCCGAGCGAGCGGGGGTCGTCGGAGTCGCGGCCCATCAGCGTCGGCATGTCGAAGGCCACCGACAGGCCGCCGCCGCCCGCACCCAGGATCATCTTGTACCGCTCGTTGGTCTGCCGGGCGTTGCCGAAGCCGGCGAACTGGCGGATGGTCCACGGCCGGCCCCGGTACCCGGTGGCGTACAGGCCGCGGGTGAAGGGGAACTCGCCGGGCCAGCCGATGCGCTCGAACCGGGGGTCGTCGCCGGGCGGCCCGTAGACCGGGTCGACGTCCAGGCCGGACAGGGTCCGGAACTCGCGCGCCCGCTTGTACGCCGCGTCGTGGCGCGCCTGCCAGCGCGCCCTGCCCGCCTCGATGGCCGCCGCGCTCGTGGGTTCCGGTTCCATGCGCCCCTCCGCTGATGTGGTCGTCGAGAAAATACTAGGACGTCCTAGTAGTTTCCTGCCACCAGGCCTCCCCTCCGGAACCTCGCCCGCGTCGCGCTCATGTCACACGTTGGTCGCGAATTCTTACGGATCTATGACAGACCCCCGATCTCTTCAACGATGGGCAACGCCCCCCGAGAATCCACACGGAGGTGGATGTGAAGCGCGTGACAGTCGTCGCCGCGACCGCGGCGATGATCGCGGCGGCCCTGACGGCGCCGGCGCAGGCCGTCCCCACGGCCGCCGGCTCGGCAGAGCAGACCGAGTACCTGGTGCTCTACAAGGAGGGCGCCGCCCCCGCGGACGCCCAGAAGGCGATCGAGGCCGCGGGCGGCAGCGTCGTCACGGTCAACACCGATGTCGGACTGGCCACGGTCAGGACGGGCGACGCCGGCTTCGCCGACGCCCTCCGCGGCTCCGCCGCCATCGAGGGAGTGGCCCGCAACCGGGTGATCGGCAGCGTGCCGCCCGAGGCCAAGGCGTCCGCGACGGCCGCGCGGGCCGCTGCGCAGGCCGCCCAGGCCAGGAGCAGGGCCGTCGAGAAGGAGGGCCGGGACGGCGCGTCGCCCGCCACGTGGCGGCGCGGCGCCAAGGACGAGCCGCTCGCGGACCTGCAGTGGGACATGAAGCAGATCCACGCCGACAAGGCCCACGCGTACGAGCCCGGCGACAAGGGAGTCCTGGTCGGCGTCCTCGACACCGGCATCGACGGCTCGCACCCCGACATCGCGCCGAACTTCGACCGGCGGCTCAGCCGCAACTTCACCGTCGACCTGCCCGCCGACGCCAACGGCACCGTCATCGACGGCCCCTGTGAGAGCGACCCCGACGGCTCCTGCACCGACCCGAACGACGTGGACGAGGACGGCCACGGCACCCACGTCGCCTCCTCGATCGCCTCCCCGATCAACCGTCTCGGCATCGCGGGCGTGGCGCCGAAGGTGACGCTGGTGAACCTTCGGGCGGGCCAGGACTCCGGCTACTTCTTCCTCCAGCCGACCGTGGACGCCCTGACCTACGCCGGGAACATCGGCGTCGACGTGGTGAACATGAGCTACTACGTCGACCCCTGGCTGTTCAACTGCACCGACAACCCCGCCGACTCGCCGCAGGAGCAGCAGGACCAGCGGACGATCATCGCCGCCGTGCAGCGGGCGCTGGACTACGCCCACCGGCACGGCGTCACACTGGTCTCCGCGGCCGGAAACGGGGCGACCGACTACACCAAGACCATCGTCGACGCCTCCAGCCCGGACTTCGCCGCCTTCGCCGGCCAGCAGCCCCGCAGCCGGACCATCCCGGCGAGCTGCGTCTCGATGCCGAGCGAGGGCGAGCACGTCATCTCCGTCTCCTCCACCGGCATCAGCACCCGTAAGGCGTACTACTCCGACTACGGCAACGGCTACATCGACGTCGCGTCCCCCGGCGGCGACGTCTACGACACGCCCGACCAAACGCGGGACATCACCAAGGCCACGCTCGCGGCCTATCCCAAGGCGCTGGCCGTCGCCAACGGTGAGATCGACGCCAACGGCGACCCGACAGTGCCGTACGTCGTGAAGGACTGCAAGGGCTCGACCTGCGGCTACTACCAGTACCTGCAGGGCACCTCGATGGCCTCGCCGCGCGCTGCCGGCGTCGCGGCGCTGATCGTCAGCCGGTACGGCCACCGCGACCACGTCCACGGCGGCCTGACGCTCGACCCGGACGTCGTCGAGGGCGTCCTCAAGGGCACGGCGACCCCGACGCCCTGCCCGAACCCGCCCGCCTACACCTACGTCCGCCACCTGCCGAACGGCACCACGGTGACCGCCACGCACACCTGCGAGGGGACGCCGCAGAACAACGGCTTCTACGGCAGGGGCATCGTCGACGCCCTGCGGGCCGTCGGACGCTGACCCCGTCCGCGTCCCGGGACGGCCGCCGCGCACCTGGCGCGGCGGCCGTCCGCCGTCTCAGACGCTGAAGTCGCCCGCGGATACGCGCAGGGTCTTCAGCAGGTCGAACATGTCCCCCAGCTCGTCCTCTTCGTACATCCCCATGCAGAAGCCGGCGCCCATCAGGTCGCCCGTGGCCCGGCGGACGACGTCACGGCCCTCGTCGGTGATCTCGGCGAGCACGCCGCGGCCGTCCCTCGGGTTGCGCATCCGGCGCACGAGGCCGGCCCGCTCCAGGCGGTCGACGGTGTTGGTGACGCTGGTCGGGTGCACCATGAGCCGTTCGCCGATCTTCGACAGCGGCAGCGCGCCCGTCCTGCTGAAGGTGAGCAGCACCAGCGCCTCGTACCGGGCGAAGGTCAGGTCGTACGGCTTCAGCAGCCCGTCGAGCTGGGCGATCAGGATCTGGTGGGCCCGCATGATCGAGGTGACGGCGGCCATGGCCGACGACGGCCCGAAGGTCTCGCGCCAGGTCGCGGCCGCCCGTTCGATCGGGTCGAACGGCAGCTTGAGCGGCCTGGCGCCGCCGGCGGGCACATGGTCTGAACTGGGCGGGACGGACACAGCGATATACGGTAGCGCGGCCCCGGGAGTGATCGACCGGCGCACGTAGCGTAACCGGATTCATTCCTTGACCCCAGAACTCCCTCCCTCAGGGTCACGCTCCGTTATGGTTGCCACGTCGAAAGGTGAGGCGGCGGCAAACCCGGCGGCACGGGGAGTCGCGTCTGCTAACCGCAGGCGGGACGAGCTCGTCCGGCGGACAGGCGTCACGGGGAAGGGCGCGGTCCGACGCCGGCCACTCACACAGACACGGGGGGTTTTCTCGATGGGCAGCACCGCTGTCCCGGCGCCGCATGCGCGCCGGACGCCGATGACGGCGTGGCCGGGGGCCGCGCCGGGCTGTGGGTGACCACAGGGGCGGTCCACGTGGGGAGCTGAGGCAGGGCACGGTCGTCGTGGTGACCGTGCTGCTCGCGCTCGGGCTCGTCGCCGCGTGGAGCGTCCTCATTCCTGGCTTCATGGACTGGGACGACATCGTGCTGGGCGTCATCGGCTCGCTGCGGCTGACCGGCCCGGTGGCCGCGGCGTTCGCGGCGTGGGTCGCGACGCGCAGGCGGCGGGCCGAGCGCGGGCACGCGCTGACGCCGTGGCGGGCCGCCACGGCGCCGCTGGCGATCCTCGCGCTCGTCACGGGGTCGTTCGGCGCGACCGTCGCGCTGCTCGGGCTGCGCGCCGCGCTGACCGGCCAGTCGGGCCCCCTCATGCCGGGCGGGCTGGCGATGTCCGTGGCCGGGCTGGCGCTGTACGTCGTGGTCGGCTGGATCGCCGGCTGGCTGCTGCCCTTCGCCGTGACCCCCGTCCTGGCCGGGGCCGGGACCTACGGCCTGTTCACCCTGCTCGCCGACCGCTCGGCGTGGGCCGTCCGGCTGGCGCCCACGACGCGGGAGCCGTACGACCTGTTCGCGGGGGTCAGCGAGACGGCCTTCGCCAACCAGACGCTGTGGCTGCTGGGCCTGAGCGCGGCGCTGCTGCTCGGGTGGGTGGCGCTGGTCACCCGCCGCGTCCTGGCGCTCGCGGCGGCCGCGACCGCCGTGCTGGCGGCGGGCACCGGCGCGGCCCGCCTGGTGGCCGAGCCGCGGACGATGGCCGCCAGCGAGCGCATCGTGTACAGCTGCCAGGAGTGGCCGATCAGCGTGTGCGTGCGCCCCACGTTGCGCGGCGGGCTGCCGGACCTGGCCGAGGTGTTCACCCCGCTCGCCCTCCGGCTGGCCGGCACCCCCGCCGAGTTCCGGCGGGTCGAGCAGCGCGCGCCGGGGGACGACGCCCCCGCCCCGCCCGGGGTGGTGGTCATCCACCTCGACGACCTGGGCACCGGCTTCGCGCAGCGGGCGGCCACCGAGTTCCTCGACCGGCTGGCCCGGCCGTGCCCGGGCCGGGTCGCCGCGGGCTACCGGGCGATCGTGGTGGCGTGGCTGCGCGGCAACCCGCTCCCGCCGGGCCCGCTCGCCGAGCACCGGATCGCCGCCCTGTGGTTCTCCGAGCTCACCGAGGCCCAGCGGCACGACTGGCTGCGCATGTTCTACTCCGACTTCGTCTCCTGCGGGCTGCAGAGCAGGCACTTCGGCGGCGGCTCCCGGCGGAGCGACCCGGGCATCACCGGCTACCCCGTCAACCCCGCCGCCGCGTACTCGCCGGGCGCCTATCCGGTCGCCCCCACGCCGCCGTACACGGTCAGGCCGGCGACGTCGCCCGCCCGGCCGCCGTCCGTCCCGGGCCGGCCGCCGAGCGGGCCGGGGTCGCCCAGCGTTCCTGGGATCCCGAGCGGCGCTCCCGGCACGCCGGGTACGCCCGGAACGTCGGGACCCCCCGGTTCGCCCGGGCAGCCGACCACACCCGGCGGGCAGTCACCCGAGCCGACCCCGGGGTCCTCGGACGATCCGTCCTCCGCGCCCTCGTCCGGCCTCCCCTCCCAGTCGGGCAGTCCGTACGCGAGCATGCGCCCGTGGGGGCACCGCTTCCCGCACCGTCCGCGCTTCAACCGGGACCCCCGATACCGCCACCCTCACTGGGGCTGGCACCGGCACGGTGACCGGCCGTCGTCCGGCCC
The DNA here is from genome assembly GCF_016863035.1 of Microbispora corallina. Taxonomy (GTDB): domain Bacteria; phylum Actinomycetota; class Actinomycetes; order Streptosporangiales; family Streptosporangiaceae; genus Microbispora; species Microbispora corallina. Next base: position 18,559 of record NZ_BOOC01000010.1, on the reverse strand, counting down.
GTCCGGCTCTGCCGGCTCTTCCGGCTCGAACGGCTCGACCGGCTCGGCGGCGGGCGCGACGCCCGCCGCGTCCAACGCCAGGACCGGCGCCGCGTCCGGCGCCAGGACGCCCACCGCCGCCAAGGCCGGGGCCGGCAGCGCCACCGGCAGCGGCACCGGCGCCGGCGGCAAGGCGGGAACCGGCACGGCGGCCAAGGCCGGGACCGGCGCCGCCAAGGCCGGGACCGGAACCGGCGGCAGGGGCGGGACCGGCGCCGGATCCGGCGTCTCCCGGCAGGTCCCCACCCGGTCCGCGTCGCCGCCGCCGGCCGAGCCCGGCCTCGTGCCGCCGGAACTTCTCCCCGTGGACGGGATGGAAAGGTGAGATCGCGACATTCACGGGAAGATTCATTTCCGTGGACCGTCAGACGAGTGCCCTCCCCGCGTCAGCCCCCGCGGAGGGCTCCCCGCGACCCGGCCGGCGCGCGTGGCGCTGGCTCGCCGGGCTGCTGCTCGTCGCCCTCCTCCTGCTGGTGGGCGCGCGGCTGACCCTGTCGTGGCTCAACCCGCTGGGCGAGCAGACGATCGACCGGAGCGGCCCGGTGCTGCTGCAGTCGATGCAGAACCTGAGCCGATTCGAGGCCGCGACCGGCAACTTCCAGGTCGTGGTCGACCTCGAGAAGGACGCCAAATTCCTGCCCGACGCCATCAAGGGCTCCAGGACCCTGTTCGTGGGCGCGGGCAATGTGGACGCCTACGTCGACTTCTCCTCGCTGCCCAAGGACGCCATCACGGTCTCCGCCGACCGCAAGACGGTCACCGTGCGGATCCCGCACGCCCAGCTGGAGAAGCCCAACCTCGACAACAAACGGTCGTACGTGTTCGCGCAGCAGCGCGGGATCTTCGACCGCATCTCCGACCTGCTGTCGTCGTCGCCGCAGAACCAGCAGGAGCTCTACCTGCTGGCCGAGCGGAAGATCGGGGAGGCGGCCACCGCCAGCGACCTGCGCAACCGGGCCGACCAGAACACCAAGGCCATGCTGGAGGGCATGCTGAAGTCCCTCGGCTTCACCACGGTGATCGTCAAGTACGAGGACGAGCCCTGACGTGTCCCGGCCCGTCGGCCGCCGGGACGCGAGAGCCGTACGGGGCCGGGGGTCAGGCCAGGGCGGCGATGAGGTCGTCTGCGGCGGCGTAGGGGTCGGTCTCCCCCGCGACCAGGCGGGCGGCGAGCGCGTCGAGCCGGTCACCGTGCAGGTTCGCGAACCGGGAGCGCAGCGCGGCGAGCGCGACGGCCTCGATCTCGTCGCGCGCGCGGGCCAGGCGGCGGCGCTCCGCCTCGCCCGACTCCTCCAGGTACGCCTGGTGCTTGTCGAGCGCGGCCATGAGGTCGTCGGCGCCCTCGCCCCGCGCCGCGACCGTCGGGACGATCGGGGGCCGCCAGGGGGCGTCCACGAGGCCCGCCATCGACCGCAGCTCCCGTACGGCCGACTGCGCGCCGTCGCGGTCGGCCTTGTTGACCACGAAGACGTCGGCGACCTCCAGGATCCCCGCCTTGGCCGCCTGGACCTCGTCGCCCATCCCGGGCGCGACCAGGACGACGGTCGTGTCGGCGAGCCGGGCCACGTCCACCTCGGCCTGCCCGACCCCGACGGTCTCGACGAGGACGACGTCGCACCCGGCCGCGTCGAGCACCCGGAGGGCCTGGGGGGTGGCCCAGGCCAGCCCGCCCAGGTGTCCCCGGCTGGACATGCTGCGGATGTAGACGCCGGGGTCGGTCGCGTGCTCCTGCATGCGGACCCGGTCGCCCAGCAGGGCGCCTCCGGTGAACGGGCTCGACGGGTCCACGGCGAGCACGCCCACCCGGGCGCCCCTGCGGCGGAACGCCCGGATCAGCATGCCGGTGGCCGTCGACTTGCCCACGCCGGGCGAGCCGGTCAGCCCGATGACCCGGGCCGCGTACGGCCGGCGGGCGCCGGTGGCGAGCGCCGCCATGACGGCGCGCAGCGGCGCGGACGGGACCGCCGATCCGGCGGCGTTCTCGACGAGCGAGATCAGCCGGGCCACGGCCCGCGGACGGCCCTGCCGCGCCTGCTCGACGAGCTCCCCCAGGTCCGGCGCGGTCCGGGCCCGGGTCGCCGCGGTCTGCTCGCTCACGCGCGCCCCCCTCGCCGGCTCACGACGCGCGGGACGGGACCCGGATGATCAGGGCGTCGCCCTGCCCGCCGCCGCCGCACAGGCCCGCCGCGCCCAGCCCGCCGCCGCGGCGGCGCAGCTCGTGCGCGAGCGTCAGCACGATCCGGGCGCCGGACGCGCCGATCGGGTGGCCGAGGGCGATGCCGCCGCCGTTGACGTTGACCTTGTCGAGCCCGACGCCAAGCTCCTTGGCCGACTGCAGCACGACCTGGGCGAACGCCTCGTTGATCTCCAACAGGTCGAGGTCGTCGACGGTGAGGCCCTGCTTGCCGAGCGCCTGCTTGATGGCGTTGGCGGGCTGCGACTGCAGGGAGTTGTCCGGACCGGCCACGTTGCCGTGCGCGCCGATCTCGGCGAGCCACTCCAGGCCCAGCTCCTCGGCCTTGGCCCGGGACATGACGACCACGGCCACCGCGCCGTCCGAGATCTGCGAGGCGGACCCGGCCGTGATCGTGCCGTCCTTCGTGAACGCCGGGCGCAGCCTGGCGAGCGCCTCGGCCGTGGTGTCGGGACGGATGCCCTCGTCGGCCGTGAACGGGATCGGGTCGCCCTTCCGCTGGGGCAGCGGCACGGGGACGATCTCGTCGTCGAACAGCCCGTTCTTGGTCGCCTGGGCGGCGAGCTGGTGGGACCGGGCGGAGAACGCGTCCTGCTCCTCGCGGGTGAGGCCGAGGCGGGCGTTGTGCCGCTCGGTGGACTCCCCCATCGCGATCTGGTCGAACGCGTCGGTGAGGCCGTCGAGGGCCATCGAGTCGAGGACGCCCGCGTTGCCGTACTTCACGCCCTTGCGCAGGCCGGGCAGCAGGTGGGGCGCGTTCGTCATCGACTCCATGCCGCCCGCGACGACGATGTCGAACTCCCCGGCTCGGATGAGCTGGTCGGCGAGCGCGATGGCGTCGAGGCCCGACAGGCAGACCTTGTTGATCGTGAGCGAGGGGACCGTCATCGGGATGCCCGCCTTGACGGCCGCCTGGCGCGAGGGGATCTGGCCCGCCCCCGCCTGGAGGACCTGCCCCATGATCACGTACTGGACCTGGTGGGGCGACACGCCGGCGCGGGACAGGGCCGCCTCGATGGCGATGCCGCCGAGGTCGACGGCCGGCAGGTCGGCGAGCGACCCCAGCAGCCGTCCGATGGGCGTGCGCGCTCCGGCGACGATGACGGAACCAGACATTGGGGGCCTCCATCACGAGATCAGGGCGACGGTGCCACCATACCCATGAGTAGCCCGGCGCCCCCGCCCGGCCGTATGTCAGCGCAAGGGAAAGGGAGACGACAGTGCTTCTCCGGATCGACCATGTCGGAATCGCCTGTCACAGCCTGGAAGAGAAGATCGAGTTCTACGAGTCGGTGTTCGGCCTGACCGTCGTGAGCCGCGAGGTGAACGAGGAGCAGGGCGTCCGCGAGGCCATGCTGCACGTCGCCGACGGCGCCCAGGGGGGGTCGTACGTCCAGCTCCTTGAGCCCCTCCACCCCGACACCGCGGTGGGCAGGTTCCTCGCCAAGAGGGGCGAGGGCGTGCATCATGTCGGGTACGGCGTGACGGACGTCACCAAGGCCCTGGAGGAGATCGGGGCCAAGGGCGTGCGTCTGATCGACGAGCGGCCCCGGCACGGATCCATGGGCGCGTCGATCGCGTTCCTGCATCCGAAGGACGTGGGAGGGGTTCTCACGGAGCTCGTGGAGACCCCCAGGCGCTGATCCCGAACGCAAGAAAGGTTCATACGTAACAAGTCGCGCAGAAAGTCGGAGGGGGCCTCCAACGCGGCAGTACCGGAGTACGCTGGCGTACCACCGGACGTGGGCGCCATTTCGGCTCCCCGCCTCGGAAGTCTGACCCCCCGTCCGGCCCCCCTGTAGCCGTCTCGACAACCAGGATCGAGCCTCATGCAGTCCGACATCGACGCCCAGCTAAACAACTTCTTCGAGGACGCCCCTTCTCGCGAATTCGACGTGGTGCTCCGGGGCTATGACCGGCACCAGGTCCACGACCACCTGAAGACGCTCGACACCGAACTGCGTCAGGCCAAGGAGCAGGTCACCGCGCTCCAGCGGGACCTGTCGGACTCCCAGCGCCAGCTGCAGGAGCAGGAGCGGCCGACGTACTCGGGTCTCGGCGCCCGCATCGAGCAGCTGCTGCGTCTGGCGGAGGAGCAGGCCACCGAGCTGGTGCAGGCGGCCAGGTCCGAGGCGAACGAGATCCGCGCCGCGGCCAAGGTCGACGCGGCCGACCTGCGCGCCGCCGCGGAGAACGAGGCGGCCGAGAAGCGGGCCCTCGCGACGCGGGAGGCCGAGGAGCTGCGCAGCAGCGCCGAGCGGGACGCCGAGGAGATCCGGTCGACCGCGCGTCGCGAGGCCGACGAGCTGACCGCCACCACCGAGCGCGAGGTCGCCAAGATCCGCGCCACCGCCGACCACGAGGTCGCCGAGAAGCGGGCGGACGCCGAGCGGGAGATCGCCAAGCTGCGCACCACGACCGAGCGCGAGGTCGCCCAGCTGCGGGCCTCCACCAAGCGCGAGCGCGACGAGGTGCTCACCACCGCCAAGCGTCAGGCGGACGAGATGCGCGCGCAGGCGCAGCGGATCCTGGAGGAGTCCGAGGCCAAGCGGGCCCAGGACGAGGCCGAGTTCGAGATCCAGCTCGCCGCCCGCCGCGAGGAGGCCGAGCGGCAGGAGGCCGAGCGGCACGCCACCGCCCAGGCCAACACGCAGAAGCTGGTCGCCGAGGCGGAGCAGCGGGCCGCCACCGCCGAGCAGCGGGCCGCGAAGGCCACCCAGCAGGCGGAGCAGACCCGGCGCGAGGCCGACACCCACGCCAAGCAGCTGCTCGCGAACGCGCGGAAGAACGCCGACCAGCTGGTCGCCGAGGCCAAGTCGAGCGCCGACTCCATCGTGAGCGACGCCAAGAGCGAGGCCGAGCGCACCCGCACCGCCATGCAGCGCCAGGTGGACGAGCTCACCCGCCAGCGCGACAGCATCACCAGCCACCTCGCCCAGCTGCGTCAGCTGCTCGGCGGCGCCGCCCTGCCGGGGATGGAGCCGGAGCCCGCTCCGGTCACCGCCGCCCCGCAGAAGCCGGCCCTGTCGGCGGCGCCGCCGGTCGCCGAGAAGCCCGTCGTGTCCGCCGCTCCGGTCGAGCCCGCCCCGGTCAAGAGCGACGACGACGCGGAGTGGTGGCAGGAGTAGCCACTGGCGCACATCGGGGAGTCTCACGACGGCTATCGAGCGGGGCCCGGCGGTTCGCCGGGCCCCGCTTCGCGTGCGCGTCCTCGTGGGGGCGCCTCAGGCCTTCGTGCAGGGACGGCCGTTGAGCGTGAAGGCGGAGGGGCTGGGGTTGGCCCCGGTGAAGGCTCCGTTGAAGCCGATCAGGACCGACGCGCCGGGCTTGATCACGGCGTTCCAGCGCAGGTCGGTGGCCGAGACGGCGGATCCCGACTGCGACCAGGCAGCCGACCAGCCGTTCACCAGCCGCTGCCCCGCGTCGGGGAACGTGAAGCGCAGGGTCCACCCGTCGATCGGGGCCGTGCCGGTGTTGCCGATCGTCACGCTCGCGCTGAACCCGCCGTTCCAGGACCAGACGCCGTACGACACCGCGCACGTCGCCGGGGACGGCGAGGGCGTCGGTGACGGCGTCGGAGTGGGTGTGGGCGTCGGCGAGGGCGTCGGCGTGGGCGTCGGAGTCGGTGTGGGGCTGGCGGTCGGGTACCCCTGGTGGGCCACCGCCACGAGCGGCGCCGACGGCGCGCTGACGTTGCCGGCCGCGTCCTCGGCCACCACCACGTAGGTGTACGACCGGCCGACGACGAGTCCCTGCTCGTAGAACCAGGTGGACGTGCGCGTGCCCACCCTCGTCCACGCGGTGTCGGTCTGCCGGTACACGTCGTACCGGGCCACCCCGACGTCGTCCGTGGAGGCGTTCCAGCAGAAGCTCACGCCCTCCAGGTCGGCCACGCAGTAATCGCGCAGCCCGGTGGGCGCCGACGGCGGGGTGGTGTCGCCCGGGATGGGCGTGGGACTGACGTACGGGCCCGCCACCGCGACCGTGGTGATGAGCGAGGACGGCGGGCTGACGTTGCCCGCCGCGTCCCGCGCGACGACGTAGTACGTGTAGTCGCGGGCGGGCCGCAGCCCGCTCAGGATGGCGGTGGCCGAGGTGACGCTCGCCACCTTCTGGAAGCCGTCCGAGCCCAGTTGGTAGACGTCGTAGCCCGCGACGCCCACGTCGTCGGACGACGCGGTCCAGCACAGGCCCACGTAGCCCGTCGTGCCGCCCGACGGCACCGGAGGCGGGCAGGCCCGCAGCCCGGACGGCCGGGACGGCGGCGACACGTCCGCCGCCGCGATCCCCGCGTGGACCGCGGCCGGCGCGTGCGGCGCCACGGCGTCGACGGCTTTCACGGCTCCGAGGGCGGGGGCGGCGCCCGCCAGGAGGGCGGCGCTGACGATCCCCGTCACGGTCATCGGCGTGCGCGGTCTCATGTACGGCTCACCTCGGCTGGGCGCTCGGAACCGGCCCCGGGCCGCCCCGGCGCCTCTCGCCGCGATGGTGATCCGCCACCTCGGCCGCGTCAACGCGAGATCGCCCGGCGGCCGCCTCTTCCCAGGTCAGCGGGTGAAACGTTCAGGGCTACGCGAGGGTCTTCACGAACTCCGCCACGACCCGGTTGAACGCCTCGGGCTGCTCGATGGCCGACAGGTGGCCCGCCTTCTCGATCACGGCGAGCGTCGCCTGGGGGATGGCCTCCACCATGGCCTCGGCGTCCGCCGGCGGGGTCAGCCCGTCCTCGTCGCCGACGACGACCAGGGCCGGGACGCCCAGGGACCGGAGGGTGCCGAACGAGTCGGGGCGGGCGGCCATCGCCCGCTGCGCCCAGGCCACGGCCGCCGGTGGCGCCGCCTGGATCAGGGCGCGCACCCGGCCGACGACCATCCCCCTGCGCTCCCTGGTGGTGGCGCCCAGCATGGCCGGCATGTTCTCGTCCACGAGGATCCCGGTGCCGTCCCGCAGCACGGCCTCGGCGATCCGCTCCCGGTTGGCCTTGGCGGTCTCGGTGTCGGCCGCGGCCTTGGTGTCGGCGAGGATCACCGCCCCCACCCGGCCGGGGTGGCGGCGGCACAGCGCCATCGTCACGTACCCGCCCAGCGACTGGCCGCCCACGACCGCGCGCTCGACGCCCTCCTCGTCGAGCAGCTGCGCCACATCGTCGGCCATCGCGTCGATCGACGGCTCGTCGTCCCCCAGCCGCGACCCGCCGAAACCACGCAGGTCGGGCGTGATCACGCGGCAGACGGGGGCCAGCGCCTCCCGCTGCGCGAGCCACATGGCCGAGGAGAGGGGGAACGCGTGGAGCAAAACGACGGGCAGGCCGCTTCCGGCCGATCGCGAGTAGAGCCGCATCAGGTCACGGTAACGCGCACCCGGCCGCCCCCCTCGGTTCGTCACCGAACCGGGATCTCACCGGCCGCCGGGGAATCAGACCGCGGTGGGCAGCGGAGCGGCCGCCGGGTTGACCCGCTTGACGATCTCGTCGAGGACGATCCGCACGTACGGCTCGCCCACCCACAGGTGCTTGGCCCCCTCGACGCCCACGATCTCGGCCTGCGGCACCCGCGAGAACCGCCGGACGGCCTCCTCGGGGCGCAGGTAGTCGTCGAACTCCGGCACCAGGGCCACCAGCGGCCGACCGAACGCGGCCCAGGCGTCGAGGTCGGCGTCGGTCGCCCGGCGCAGCGGGGGCGACAGCAGGATCGCGCCCTCCACGAGCGGGTCGCGCCCCCACCGCAGCGCCAGCTCGGTGCCGAAGGACCAGCCGACGAGCCAGGGGCGCGGCAGGTCGTCGAAGTCGGCATACTCCAGGGCCGCGGCGACGTCCCACCGCTCCCCCTCGCCCTCGTCGAAGGCCCCCTGAGAGGTGCCGCGCTCGGAGGTCGTGCCACGCGTGTTGAAGCGGAGCACGGCGAGGTCGGCCAGGGCCGGCAGCCGGTACGACGCCTTACGCAGCACGTGGCTGTCCATCATGCCGCCGTGCGTGGGAAGCGGGTGGAGGCAGACCAGGGTGGCGACGGGCGGCCTGCTCTCGGGCAGCGCCAGCTCGCCGACCAGCGTCAGCCCGTCGGAGGTGTGCAGCTCGATGTCCTCGCGCCGGGCCGCCAGCACCGTGGACGCCCTGATGTCCATTCCCACAGAACCCCTCGTCGTCATGTGTCAGTAGCGGCTGCGCCCGGGGCCGCGGTTGGCCCGGTTCCGCCAGCAGGCCGTGTGCCAGTGGCGCCGCTCCTCCTCGCCGCCCGGCCACGCGGGCCAGCTCACCACGTGCGGCAGGCCCTGCCGGATCTCCTGTTCGCAGCCCGGGCAGCGGTAGCTCTTGCCCAGCGCGGCGCCCGCGACGTTGCGCACCACCCAGTCGCCGTCGGGCGCGCTCTCCACGCGGTCCACGCCGGGCACGGACGTGACCGGCCGCGCGGCTCCGCGGCCGTCCGGGCGCTCGAACGGGTCGAGGCGCCGGGCGCGGCGAGGGCTCACGACAGCGGTCCTTCCGGGGGGCTCATGTCAGGCAGAACGGGCGACCGGCGCACATTCTTCCAGGACCGGTCAGCCCACGTGCGCCCGGATGCCCGGCACGCCCGCGGTGACGAGCTGGTCGAGGAGCGGCGCGGGCGCGAAGGAGGGCTCGCGATACTCGGCGTACAGCGCCCGCAGGCCGTCCCTGACCCGCTCGATCCCGATGGCGTCGAGCATCTCGAACGGCCCGGCGGGGTAGCCGCACCCGAGCCGCATCGCGGCGTCGATGTCGGCGGCCGACGCGTACCCGGCCTCCAGCATCCGGACCGCGTCGTTCAGGTAGGGGTAGAGCAGGGCGTTCACCACGAACCCGGCCCGGTCTCCGCACCGCACGGGGGTCCGTCCGATCATCCGCACCAGGTCGCGTACGGTCTCGGCCGCCTCCCGCGAGGTGACGACGGTGGCGGCCACCTCGGCCACCCGCTCCCCCACGAGGTGCAGGCCGACGAGCCGCTCGGGACGCGGAAGCCGTACGGCGAGCTCGACGACGGGGGTGTCCGACAGGGCGACCACGACGTCGGCCTCGGCGACCGGGGTGAGGTCCCCGGGCTCGGCCACCGCGGCCTTGAAGCCGGCCGCCTCCAGGGCCTCCAGGACGGTCGCGGCGTCCGGGCCGCCGCCCACCAGGCCGACCAGGGAGATCTCGGGCCTGCCTCCGGGCTCGCCGGCCGTCTCCGGGGCGTCCCGGTCGTGGGAGTGAAAGCCGCGTCCGGTCTTGCGGCCCAGCAGGCCCGCGGTGACCAGCTCGCGCAGGATCGGCGCGGGCGCGTGGCGGCGCTCGCGGCTCTCCCGGAACAGCACCTCGCACACCTCGTAGGAGGTGTCCAGGCCGATCAGGTCGAGCAGCGTGAACGGGCCCATCGGCAGCCCGACGCCGAGGCGCATGGCGGCGTCGATGTCGTCCCGGCTCGCGAGCCCCGTCTCCAGCAGCGCGCACGCGTGGTTGAGGTAGCTCAGCAGCAGCCGGTTGACCACGAACCCGGCCCGGTCGCCGACCGTGACGGGCGTCTTGCCGAGCCGGCGGGCCAGGCCGGCGATCTCGTCCGGCAGCCCGTCCTCGGTCACCACCGTGCGGACCACCTCGACCAGCCGCATGACCGGGGCGGGGTTGAAGAAGTGCATGCCGATCACCTGCGCCGGCCGTGACGTGGTGGCGGCGATGGCGGTGACCGACAGCGAGGAGGTGTTGGTGGCGAGGACGGCCGACGGCTTGCAGATGCGGTCGAGGTCGGCGAACAGGCCCCGCTTGAACTCCATCACCTCGGGGATCGCCTCGACCACGAGGTCGGCGCCCGCCAGGTCGTCCCGGCTGGTCGTGAACGCGATCCGGCCGAGGAGGGCGGCCTGCTCCTCGGCGGTCATCCGGCCCCGGGCCACGGCCCTGCCCGTCGAGCCCTCCAGGTGCCCCCGCCCGCGGGACAGGGCCGCCTCGTCGGCCTCGACCCCGATCACGCGGAGCCCGGCGCGGGCGAACACCTCGGCGATGCCGGCGCCCATCGTGCCGAGTCCGACGACTCCGACCGTCTCAAACGTCCGCGTCATGGCAGCCAGTCTCCCAGAGTGCCGCCGGGCCGCCCCACCCCCGGTGGGGTTGGCGCCCTGGCTCATCCTGATGGAAACGACCGGTTCGTCGGCGTGATTTTCCGCCCGTGCACTGAGAGGTATTACTCGGTTCGGCCATACGGAAACTCCCCGACGATTCGCCGGAGACCTCTTCCTCCGCCAAGGCCGCCGAGGCGAAAAGCCGATACATGAAATTCTGGGAGCGGAATTCCTGAAGACGTACCTGTCGGCATGAAGCCGGGAGGCGCCGGCGCGAACGCCGCCATCAGGGCGATGAAGGAGCACGAGGCCGCCCTGGCCGAGCTGGAGTCCGTCCCCCGCGGCCCCTCCCGCCGGCACGGGCTGCCGAGAAAGTCCGCGCTATATGGGCTCATCGAATTCGATCGGGATTGAGGTCAGGCCGGGCTCGGCGCCATCGTCTTCCGCCCAGGGCAGACCATGCGGTGAGCGCTGCTAGATTTCACGCCATGTCGTCGGGACGAAAGCGGTCGGAAGCCGCTGCACATGCTCAGATCGATCTAGCCCGTGCGGCACAGCAAGGTGATCTGCAAAGCCTCGGACTCCTACTCACGATTCATTACGCCGGGATGTACGCCGTCGCCTACCGAATCCTCGGAAACGGCGCCGATGCCGAGGACGTCTGCCAGGACGCCGCCATCACGGCCATGGCCCGGCTGACGGACCTGCGTGACCCCGCCGCGGCCGGGCCCTGGCTCAAGGCGATCGTCCGCAACAACTGCATCGTCCGGCTTCGGACCAGGCTGCCGGTTCCCGTGGGTCTTCCCGACGACTCGGCCCTGATGGCCTGTGCCGACGATCCCGCTGAGATCATCGAGCGTCACGCGACGCGCGACTGGATCTGGGACGGCTTGATGGGGCTGACCCCGGCCCTGCGTGATGCCGCGATTCTGCGGTACTTCACGCGGATGAACTCCTATCAGGAGATCGCGCGTGCGTGTGGCGTCCCGGTGGGAACGGTGCGGAGCCGCCTCAGCGAGGCACGGAGGCGGCTCGCCGAGGCACTACCCGAAACGGTCGCCGGGCGGCATCGCGACGTCGGAGCGCTGACGGCCGAACGCCGTGAGGAGGCGATCGCGCTGCTGTCGTCGGTCCCGTCCGCCACGCCGCAGGCGTTCTTCGGCGGGCGGTGGTCGCCCTACGCCGAGATCATCTGGCCGAAGGGCGACCGGCGGATCGGTCTCTCCTCGCTGTTCGAGGCCTTCGCCTCCGACTACGCCGACGGCGTCCGATACCGCGTGACGAACGTCGTCGCGGGCCCTGACATCACCGTCTGGGAGAACCAGTTCGTCAACCCCCCGGAGGACCCGGACCACTGTCCTCCCGCGGCTACCTGGCTGCTCAGAGAGTCGGAGGGCCGGATCCAGTCGGTGCGTCTCTTCCATGCTCCGCGCCCGGCACGTGTGTGTGACTCAGATCACTCGGGGTGAACGGGCATGGGATCGAACTTTCGTGCCTCCGGCCCGCGTCACGTTGGCATGACACGACACTCCATCGATGACCTAGAGCCCCAGCTGGCCGCGAACCGGCGGTTCTGGACCGGTTGGGCCGGCGACGATCCTGACGCCGACCCGTCGATCTACCGTTCGGACATCCCGCACGTGCTCTTCAACGGAGTCATGCATGTGCGGAACCACCCGTTCGACGAGGCGGTCACCGAGGCGAAGCAGCGGCTGGCCGGGTCGTCGTGGGCGTGGTGGGTCGGAGGCGACAGCGACGAGAAGGTGGCCGATCACCTCGTCGCTCACGGCGCCGAACAGATCAGCCAGATGCCCGTCATGGCGGCGGACCTCACCGACGTGGTGGAACTGCCGATTCCCCAAGGCCTGACGATCCGGCACGTCACCGACCGGCCGGGCATGCGGGACCTGGTGAACGCGTACGCCGGGCCGCTCGGCTTCCCGCGGGACGCCGCCGACGCGATGGCCGAGCGTCACATGGAGTACCTGTCGCGGGATCCTGAGCTGATCCATCTCGCCGGCGTCCTCGACGGGAAGACCGTCGGGACGGCGGTCGTGTCGCTGAGCGGGGACGTCGCGGCGCTCTACTGCATCGCCACCGATGAGAACTACCGGCGCCGTGGCGTGGCGACGGCCCTCACGCTGGAGTCGCTGCGGGTCGCACGGTCAGCCGGTCTGGACGTCGCCACGCTCCAGGCGAGCGCGGAGGGCCGGCCAGTCTACGAGCGGATCGGGTTCAGGACCATCTCCCACTACCGCCTGTTCCAGTTCGATCCGGCGGAGGAGCACTGACCGGGAAGCCCGGAAGGACGTCCTGACCCTGGCCACCACCGTCGTCGCACGACACGGACGACGGCGGTGGCGCGCATGGCCGAGTTGATCGACCTGTGGGGGTCCCACGCCATGGGGGCCTCTCTGGCGATCGGGACCGGCTAGCCTTGCCCCATGCGGCTGGTCATCGCGCGGTGCAGCGTGGATTACGTGGGGAGGCTGACGGCCCATCTCCCGATGGCGCCCCGGCTCATCCTGATGAAGGCGGACGGCTCTGTGTCGATCCATGCCGACGACCGGGCGTTCAAGCCGCTGAACTGGATGAACCCGCCGTGCAAGGTCCGCGAGGAGACGATCGACGGCGCGATCACCTGGTCGGTCGTCCACGGCAAGACCGGCGAGAAGCTGGTGCTGACGATCGACGAGGTCCTCCACGACTCCAGCCACGAGCTGGGCGTCGACCCCGGGCTCATCAAGGACGGCGTGGAGGCCCACCTCCAGGAGCTCCTGGCCGAGCACATCACCACGCTGGGCGACGGCTGGAGCCTGGTGCGCCGGGAGTACATGACGGCCATCGGGCCGGTGGACATCCTGTGCCGCGACCACCTCGGCGGGACGGTGGCCGTCGAGATCAAGCGGCGCGGCGACATCGACGGCGTCGAGCAGCTGACGCGCTACCTGGAGCTGCTCAACCGCGACCCCCGGCTCTCCCCCGTCAAGGGCATCTTCGCGGCTCAGGAGATCAAGCCGCAGGCCCGGGTGCTCGCCGCCGACCGCGGCATCGAGTGCGTCACGCTCGACTACGACGCCCTGCGCGGCATCGAGCCGGAGAACCCCACGCTCTTCTAGGTCCCGATCGCGTGTCCATCGTTCGGAGGACACGGCGTTCATCCGGTCGGGGGTGCCACGGGGGCCGGCAACCGTGGACCCTTGAGGCATGAAACAGGCCATTCACGTCCGCGGGCTGACGAAGCGGTACGGCGACGTCCAGGCGGTCGCCGGTCTCGACCTGGACATCGAGCAGGGAGAGGTGTTCGCCATCCTCGGGCCCAACGGCGCGGGCAAGTCCACCACGGTCGAGATCCTGGAGGGTTACCGCTCGCGCGACTCCGGGGAGGTCTCGGTGCTCGGCGCCGATCCGGCCCGGCCCACCCGGGAGTGGCGTTCGCGCATCGGGATCGTCCTGCAGACCGCCAACGACGCGGCCGAGCTGACCGTCCGCGAGACCGTGCGGCACTTCGCGCGCTACTACCCCTCGCCGCGCGACGCGGACGAGGTGATCGCCCAGGTGGGCCTCACGGAGAGCGCGGGCAAGCGGGTCCGCCAGCTGTCCGGCGGCCAGCGGCGGCGCGTCGACGTCGCGCTCGGCCTGGTCGGGCGGCCCGAGCTGCTGTTCCTCGACGAGCCCACCACCGGGTTCGACCCGGAGGCCCGGCGGCAGTTCTGGGACCTCATCGAGAACCTGGCCCACGACGGCACCACGATCGTGCTCACCACCCACTACCTGGAGGAGGCCGAGACACTGGCCGACCGGGTCGCGGTCGTCGCGCGCGGCCAGGTCGTCGCCCTCGGCGACCCCGCCACGCTGGGCGGCCGGGCCACCGCCAAGGCCCGCGTCGCGTGGTCGGAGGGCACGGTCGAGACCGACACCCCGACCGCGACCGTTGCCGAGCTCGGCCGGCGGTACGGCGGCGAGGTCCCCGGCCTGTCGGTCACCCGTCCCACGCTGGAGGACGTCTACCTCCGGCTCATCGAGCACCCCTCCTGACCAGCGGAGCACACCCCCATGACCGACATCGCCCAGGCCGTCGCCCCGGCGGCCGCCCCCGCCCGCATGCCGTCGACGCTCGCGCTCGGCCTTGCCCGCGGCGCCGTCGAGACGAAGATGTTCTTCCGGGAGAAGGACGCCGTCGTCTTCACGTTCTCCTTCCCGATCATCCTCCTCGTGCTGTTCGGCTCGATCTTCTCCGGCGGCCTCGCGGGCACCGGCATCACGTTCTCCCAGCTCTACACGGCCGGGCTCATCGGCGCCGGCGTGATGGGAGCGGGGTTCCAGAGCCTCGGGATCGGCATCGCCGGCGACCGCGACGACGGCACGCTCAAGCGGCTCGCCGGCACGCCCATGCCCCGCGCGGCCTACTTCATCGGCAAGGTGGTCAACGTCCTGGTGATCGCGTTCCTCGAGGTCGCGATCCTGCTCGCCATCGGGGTGGCGCTGTACGACCTGAAGCTGCCCGGCGAGGTCTCCGGCTGGCTCACCTTCGCCTGGGTGTTCGTGCTCGGCGTGTCGGCCTCGGCCCTGCTCGGCGTCGCCGCGAGCAGCCTGCCCCGTTCGGCCAAGAGCGCGGCCGCCGTGATCAGCATGCCGTTCGTGGTGCTGCAGTTCATCTCGGGGGTGTTCATCCCGTTCACCCAGATGCCGCCCTGGCTGATCAACGTGGCGTCCCTGTTCCCCCTCAAGTGGATGTGCCAGGGCTTCCGGTCCGTGTTCCTGGGGGACGCGGGGGCCTCCCTGGAGCTGGCCAAGTCGTACGAGCTGGACCGGGTCGCCCTGGTCCTGGCGGCCTGGCTGGTCGGCGGCCTGGTCCTGTGCCTGACCACGTTCCGGTGGAAGGGCCGGCGGGACGGATGACCGGGGTCACGACCGCCGGCGAGTGCCGGTCCCAGGACGCCGCCGGCCCGGCGACGCCGGGGCCGCACGCGTGGGAGGCCCTCCGGGGCTGGGAGGTGCTGTTCGGCCTCTCCGTGGCGGTGGCTGTGCTCTTCGTGGTCGTCGGCGACGGCCCTTCGCCGGTCACCCGCGGCGTGAGCGTCGCGCTGCTCGTCGTCGACGTGGTCGCGTACGTGCTGCTGGGACGGCCCGCGATCCTCGAGGACGAGGACGGCGGGCGGCGTGCCCTCGCCTACTGGGCCGTCGTCCTCGTCACGTTCGTACCGGCGACCGTGCTGAGCCCGTCCGCGTCGTTCGCGCTGTTCGCCCTGTGCCCGCAGGCGTTCATGACGCTCGGCACCCGGACGGCCGCCGGGGCCGTGATCGTGCTCAACGTCGCACCGGCGATCCGGTTCCTGACCGCGCCCGGGGCCGGGCCGGCCCGCGTCCTGCTGTTCGGCGCGTCGGCCGCGGTCGTCCTGACGTTCACGCTGGTCTTCGGGCCGTGGATCTCCCGGATCATCGCCCAGAGCGCCGAACGCGCCCAGCTCATCGCCGAACTCGAGGCCAGCCGGGCGGAGGCGGCCCGGCTGTACGCCGAGCGGGGCGCGCTGGCCGAGCGGGAACGGCTTGCCGGCGAGATCCACGACACCCTGGCCCAGGGTCTGACCAGCATCATCATGCTGATCCAGGCCGCCCAGGCGCAGCCCGACCCCACACGGCACCTCGGCCTCGCCGTCCAGACGGCCCGGGAGAACCTGGCCGAGGCCCGGGCCCTGATCGCCGCGCTCAGCCCGCCCCCGCTGGACGGCTCGACGCTTGAGGAGGCGCTGCGCCGGGTCACCGCGCGGCTCGGCGAGGAACTCGGCGTCGAGGCGGCGTTCACCACGTCGGGGCGGTCCCGGCCGCTTCCCCCGAACGTCGAGGTCGTGCTGGTCCGGGCCGCCCAGGAGGGCCTCGCGAACGTCCGCAGGCATGCCGGCGCGTCGTCCGTGACGGTCTCGCTCGCGTACGGCGAGGCGGATGTGCGGATGGGGGTGCGCGACGACGGGGGCGGGTTCGACGCCGGGACGGCCCACGGGTTCGGCCTGCGGGCCATGCGCACCCGGGTGGAGCAGGAGGGCGGCTCGCTCGGCGTGGACAGCGCCCCGGGCGACGGCACCACGCTGACCGTGACGCTGCCGGCCGCCCCATGAGCACGGCGAGGAACGAGATGGAAGACGCCGCCGTGATCCGGGTGCTGATCGTGGACGACCATCCCGTCGTACGGGAGGGGCTGCGCGGCATGCTGGAGTCGGCCGACGGGGTCGCGGTCGCCGGGGAGGCCGGCTCGGGCGACGAGGCCGTGGCCCGGGCGGCGGCGTTGCGGCCCGACGTCGTGCTGATGGATCTGCGCATGCCGGGCGGCGACGGCGTGAGCGCGACCACACGGATCCTGGCCGGCCACCCGGACGCCCGGGTGATCGTGCTGACGACGTACGAGAACGACCAGGACATCATCCGCGCCGTGGAGGCGGGCGCCGCCGGCTACCTGCTCAAGGACACCTCCCGCGCCGACCTGCTCACGGCGGTGGCGGCGGCGGTGCGCGGCGAGACCGTGCTGTCCCCCTCGGTCGCGACCCGGCTCGTGACACGGCTGCGGACGCCTCCCGGCGGGTCGCTGTCCAGGCGCGAGACCGAGGTGCTCGCCCTGGTCGCGCGGGGACTGACCAACGCCGAGATCGGCAGGGAGCTGTTCATCAGCGAGACCACGGTGAAGACCCACCTGCTGCGGATCTTCGGCAAGCTGGGCGTCTCCGACCGGACGGCGGCCGTCACCACGGCCCTCGACCGGGGTCTGCTGTGACCCTCGTTGAGGGGCTTACCACCTGCTCTTGCCGAATCACATGCAAATGCAATTGCACAGACCGGGTGGAGTAACTGCGCTCAATTTGAAACATACTTGACGGGGCTGTCAAGCTGACCAGCGTCTTTGGCATGACCGGGAGCTGCTGATTTCACGGCACTTCCGCATAAAGGATCTTGCGTTCATAATGGTGAGTTCTGGGGGGGCCATGACAACGTGAGGTGAAAAGTGGTGGGACGGGATTACCGGGGGATGTCGGCCGCGGAAAGGCTGGCCGACCGTCGAGAAAGGTTGGTGTCGGCGGCCTACACCCTCTTCGCCCATCCCGGCTTCCACGCCACCACGATCGAGCGGCTCTGCTCCACGGCCCGCATCTCCAACCGCGCCTTCTACGAGTGCTTCTCCAGTCGCGAGGACCTCATGCGAGCCGTGTACGAGCGCTGCGTGGACGAGACGCTCGACGCGGTGAACGGCGCCATCGACAGCGCCCCGCCCACCCTCGACGACCGGATCGTGGCCGGCATCGGGGAGTACGTCCGCTTCGTCACCAAGGACGTGCGGCGGGCACGCATCATGCACCTGGAGGTCCGGCGGGCGGGAGACGTGCTCAGCGGCGCCCGGCAGAACGCGGTGAGCGCGTTCACGAAGATCATCGAGAGCTCGGTGCAGGAGCTTCCCAACACGCTCCCCATCGACCTGCACCTGCTGGCGCTCGGCCTCATCGGGGCCATCACCGAGTTGCTCATCGAGTGGGTGCTTGCCGACCCGGCGCCGCCGATCGACGAACTGATCGACGCGTCCGTGCACATCTTCCGCCGCACCTTCGCCACATGACCCGGACCGTTCGCGCACTCCGCCGTGAGCGGTGACGGCGCGGGCGGAGCCGGGCCGGTGGCTACGCTGAGCGCATGACCCGAGCTGACAACGACAAGCCGGTCGTGCTGTCGAAGATCTACACAAAGACCGGCGACGACGGCACGACCGCTCTCGGCGACATGAGCCGCACGCGCAAGACCGACGCCCGGCTGGCGGCGTACGCCGACGTCGAGGAGGCCAACGCCGCCATCGGGGTCGCCCTCGCCGCCGGCGGGCTGCCCGAGGACGTGACGGCCGTCCTGGCGCGCGTGCAGAACGAGCTCTTCGACGTCGGCGCGGACCTGTGCACCCCGGTCGTGGAGGACCCCGAGTACCCGCCGCTGCGGATCGAGGAGACGTACGTCGCCTGGCTTGAGGAGCAGTGCGACCTCTTCAACGCCGCCCTCACGCCGCTGCGCAGCTTCATCCTCCCCGGCGGCGCCCCGGCGACGGCGTTCCTCCATCTCGCCCGCACCATCGTACGGCGGGCAGAGCGGTCGGCCTGGGCGGCGCTGGAGGCCCACGACGACGTGAACCCGGTGACGGCGACCTACCTCAACCGCCTGTCCGACCTCATGTTCATCCTGTGCCGGATCGCGTCAGCCGGCCAGGAGATCCTCTGGAAACCCGGCGCCACGCGGTAACACTTGCCTCGCCCG
>NZ_BOOC01000009.1 GCF_016863035.1 Microbispora corallina | reverse complement strand
TTCGCCAGGAAGCCGCCGCCCCGTCTGGGCGGCGGCTTCTCTCTCAGGCTGCCGGGTTCGTTCCGGCCATCATGCCGTACGCGGTGTTGACGGCGGCCGAGGTGCCGTCGCGGTAGTAGAGGAAGCCGTCATTGGCCTGGAACACGATCCGGGACCCGCGGATCGAGGGGCTGGTGTGCGCCATCATCCCGTACCGGGTGTCGACCGTGCTGCCGGCACTGTTGCGGGTGAAGAGGAAGCCGGTGTTGGCCTGGAACGCGATCGTCCAGGAGGTGCCCGACGCCGAGATCGCGGGGCTGGTGTCGGTCATGAGGCCCAGGCGTAGATCTGTGCCCGTGCCGTTGCTGTTCAGGACCCACAGCAGACCGGTGTTGGCCTGGAAGGCGATCACGTAGCGGCCGTCGGACAGTTTCGCGATCGACGGGCTGGTGCCGCGCATCATGCCGAAGCCGGTGTTCACCGTGGCGCCGCCGGAGTCCCGGTAGTAGAGGAAGCCGTCGTTGGCCTGGAAGGCGATCCGCCAGCTGCCGGTGTCACCGGCGATCGACGGGCTGGTGCCGGCCATCAAGCCCAGGCGCAGATCGACCGTCTTGCCGGTGGACATGTTCCGAGTGAACAGCAGACTGGTGTTGGCCTGGAAGGCGATCTGCCCGCCGGAGATGGACGGGCTGGTCCCGGCCATCATCCCGAGCTGGGTGTCGTGCATCGCCCCGTTGGTCGCCCGGGTGAACAGGAAACCGGTGTTGGCCTGGAACGCCACCTGTCCGTTCGACGTGGCCGGGCTGGTGCCGCGCATCATGCCGTACCGGGTGTCGACCATCGCGCCGTTGGCGTCCCGGGTGAACAGGAAGCCGGTATTCGCCTGGAACGCGACCAGCGAGCTGGTGCTGGTGGACGGAGGGTCCGGCTCGTCCGGGGTGGTCGAGCCAGGCGGAATGTAGAACCAGTCATTCGAATCGTCGTCGTTGTCGACGTACCACCCTCCCGGGCTGGTGTTCTCGCCGACGCAGACCGCCTTGTCCGAGACGCTCGGCCGGGTGATGCACAGCCGGACGCCTCGATGGGCACCGTCGATCGACCGGGTGTAGTACCAGCCGTCGAATGGGGCACGGTCGTACTCCACGAGGCCATCCGGCGTGATCTTCTCACAATAGTGCCAGGTGAAGTCGCCGCCGAGTTTCCCGGCCAGCTCCGACGTCGTGTACTGGCGATAATGGATGTCGGACGACAGCGGCACGATGTCGTTCGTGCGGTCGATGCTGAGGTAGTCACCGGCCTTGAGGTACGCCTCACCGTAAATGGACGCGTTGTTGCCGGCCGAGTAGAGCCGCGGCTTCGTGCCGTAGATCTCCTGGCTCCCGTAGGGAGACCCGATGGATTGGTAGTAGATACCGCTGTTGTTGTCGCACTGCTTGGCGTCGGCGTGTGGCTCGGCGAACGCCGGGGAGGCGACGCCGACGACGGCGGTGGTGACGGCGACCACGGTCGCCGTCACGAGACTCGCCCAGCGGCGAGGGCGGCTGAAGTTCACGCAGAAACTCCGGGGAGAGGCGGACGCGGAATGCGTCCGGCGGTGAAGGTCGCTGGAGCTTTGCACGCCGGTCGGGAGCAGGCAACGACATGCCGGTCATACGGGACGCACGGGATGCCATCCGGGGCCCTACCCTGCGACGACGCGGCCTGCCCGGGACGACGGCGTGCCGGTCCGCAGGGCCGGCACGGTAAGTCCCGGCGCCTCCCGGGCACATGGGCTTCCCGGGTGGGACGCCGAAATCGGCCGCCGGGCCGGCCAGGGCGTACACCGCCGGCCAGGATCCGTAACAGGCGGGCACGTCGCGCCAGGGCGCCCCTACGCGCACGCGCCAGCGGATCCCGTCGATCAACTGCCGTTTGCTGAAACTTCGATACAGGCCTAGGCGGCGTCGAGGTGGGCGCTGGGCGGGGCGGATTCGAGCCAGGCGAGGAAGCCGGTGAGGGCGTCCTCGCTCATCGCGAGGGACAGCGGGCCGCGCTCGGCGGAGCAGACGACGGTCCAGTAGCCGGCGGGGCCCTCGTCGATCCCCAGCATTCTGCGGCTGGAAACGGTGAGGCCGCGCCTCGCGATCGCGTGGCGCGGCCTCAGTCGCAGTCCCAGAAAGGGGATCCAGTGGAGCTCTCCCCCTACGTAGCGGGCGACCCCGCTCTTCCAGCCTCCATGGCCGTCTCGTACGCGACAGACGACCGTGCCCCGGCTCCGGGCCAGGGCGACTCCGCGCACCACGAGGAACGCGGCCAGGGCGACGACGCCCGCGAGTATGTCAAGCGCCGCCATCGCCGCCCTCCTTGTCGAGAGTCAGACCTCTTCGCCGGCCGCACGCAGCCGGGCCGCCGCACGCTTGGCCTCCAGCCGCGCGTCCGCGTCCTCCTGGTCGGCCTCGATCGAGGCCTGAGCACGCTGCAGCGCGTCCTTCGCCGCGGCGACGTCGACCTCGGAGCCGAGCTCGGCCGCCTCCGCCAGGATCGACACGTCGTTGTCGGCGACGGAGATGAACCCGCCGTGGACCGCGGCCACGAGGTCGGCCTCGGCACCGCGCTTGACGCGCAGCACCCCGCCCTCGACGAGGACACCGAGAACAGGAGCGTGTCCCGGCATAATACCGATCTCGCCGTCCACGGTCTTGGCAATGACCATGTCGGCCTCGCCGGTCCAGATCTCGCGCTCCGGCGACACCACGCCCACGCGAAGCTTTGCCACTTCTCAGCTCCCCTTCCAAGGAGACGCCCGGGACGCCCGTACGGCCCGCGTCAGATGCGCGGGGCCGTACGGGACGTCGAGACGGGCCTCAGCGCTCGAGTTCCTTGGCCTTCGCGATGGCCTGCTCGATGCCGCCGACCATGAAGAACGCCTGCTCGGGCAGGTGGTCGTACTCGCCGGCGCACAGACCCTTGAAGGACGCGATCGTCTCGTCGAGCGGGACGAACTCGCCCGGCTGGCCCGTGAAGGCCTCGGCCGCGTACATCGGGTGCGACAGGAACCGCTCGATGCGGCGCGCCCGCTGAACGGTGACCTTGTCCTCTTCGGAGAGCTCGTCGATGCCCAGGATGGCGATGATGTCCTGCAGTTCCTTGTACTTCTGCAGGATCCGCTTGGTCTCCTGGGCGACCGCGTAGTGCTCGTCACCGATGATCTGCGGGTCGAGGATCCGCGAGGAGGAGTCGAGCGGGTCCACCGCGGGGTAGATGCCCTTCTCCGAGATCGGCCGGGACAGAACGGTCTGCGCGTCGAGGTGCGCGAACGCGTTGTGCGGGGCCGGGTCGGTGATGTCGTCCGCGGGGACGTAGATCGCCTGCATGGAGGTGATCGAGTGTCCGCGGGTCGAGGTGATGCGCTCCTGGAGCACGCCCATCTCGTCGGCGAGGGTCGGCTGGTAACCCACGGCGGACGGCATGCGGCCGAGCAGCGTGGACACCTCCGAGCCCGCCTGGGTGAAGCGGAAGATGTTGTCGATGAACAGCAGCACGTCCTGCTTCTGCACGTCGCGGAAGTACTCCGCCATCGTCAGAGCCGACAGCGCCACCCGCAGACGGGTGCCCGGGGGCTCGTCCATCTGGCCGAAGACGAGCGCGGTGTCCTTGAGGACGTCCGCCTCCTCCATCTCCAGCCACAGGTCGTTGCCCTCACGGGTGCGCTCGCCGACGCCCGCGAACACCGAGGTGCCCGAGAACTTCAGCGCGACGCGGCGGATCATCTCCTGGATCAGAACGGTCTTGCCGACGCCCGCGCCGCCGAACAGGCCGATCTTGCCGCCCTTCACGTACGGCGTGAGCAGGTCGATGACCTTGATGCCGGTGGGCAGCATCTCGGTGCGGGCCTCGAGCTGGTCGAAGGCCGGGGCCGGCCGGTGGATCGGCCAGCGCTCGTTGACCTCGATGGACGCCTTCGGCGCGTCGAGCGGCTCGCCCAGGGCGTTCCACACGTGGCCCTTGACCGCGTCGCCGACCGGCACCGAGATCGCGGCGCCGCTGTCGCTGACGGCCGCGCCGCGGACGACGCCGTCGGTGGGCTGCATGGAGATGGCCCGGACGATGTTGTCGCCGAGGTGCTGGGCGACCTCGAGGGTCAGGGTCTTGGTCTCCCCGCCGAGCGTGACGTCGACGGTGAGCGCGTTGTAGATGTCCGGCATGGCCTCGACGGGGAACTCCACGTCGACGACCGGACCGGTGACGCGGGCCACGCGGCCCACGTTGGTCTCAACAGTCTGTGCGGTCATTTCACTCTTTCCCCGCTGCGGCGTCAGCCAGCGCGTTGGCGCCACCGACGATCTCGCTGATTTCCTGGGTGATCTCGGCCTGGCGAGCCTGGTTCATCTGCCGGGTGAACACGCCGATGAGCTCGTTGGCGTTGTCCGTGGCCGACTTCATGGCCCGCCGCCGCGCGGCGTGCTCCGACGCGGCCGCCTGCAGCAGCGCGTTGTAGATGCGCGACTCGATGTAGCGCGGCAGCAGCGCGTCGAGGACCTCGCCCGCGGCCGGCTCGAACTCGTAGTACGGCATGGGGCCGTCCGCCGGCTCCGGCGCCTCCTCGACCTCGAGCGGCAGGATCCGCCTGACGATCACGTTCTGGGTCAGCATGGAGACGAACCCGGTGGAGACGACGTGGATCTCGTCGATCCCGTCCTCTTCCTTGAACGAGTCGATCAGCGCGCCGGCGATGTCCTTGGCGTGCGCGTACGACGGGTTGTCGGAGAAGCCGTCCCACTCGCCGAACAGCTCCCGGCCGCGGAACTTGTGCCAGGTGAGGCCCTTGCGTCCGACGACGTACGGCCGGACGGCCAGGCCGCGCTCGGTCAGGTGACCCTTGAGCGCCTCCGCCTCGCGCAGCACGTTGGCGTTGTAGCCGCCCGCGAAGCCGCGGTCGCTGGTGACGATCAGGACGCCCGCCGTGGCCGGCTGCTCCTTGGCCACGGTCAGCGGGTGGTCGACGCTCGCCGTGTTCGACAGGACGGCCGACACCGCGTGTGTGATCTCACGCTCGTACGGCACGGCCGCCTGCATCCGCTGCTGCGCCTTGACGATGCGCGACGAGGCGATCAGCTCCTGCGCGCGGGTGATCTTCGCGGTGGACTTGACCGACCTGATCCGCCGCCGCAGCAGTCTCAGCTGGGCACCCATGCGTTACTTCGCCTCGGTCTTGCGGACGTGCCTGACGACCTTCTCCTGGCCGACCTCGGCGGCGTCGAGCGCCTCCACCGGCTCGTCCCTGACCAGCAGCTCGCCGCTGGAGGTGGTGAAGCCCTTCTTGAACTCCGTGACGGCGTCCTTGAGGGCGGTCACCGTGTCGTCCGACAGGTCCCTGGTCTCGCGGATGCTGTCGAAGACGCCCTTCTGCGTGCTCTGCAGGTAGTCGAGGAACTCGGCCTCGAAGCGCCGGATGTCCTCGATCGGGACGTCGTCGAGCTCGCCGGTGGTGCCGGCCCACACCGACACGACCTGCTTCTCCACGGGGAAGGGGCTGTACTGCGGCTGCTTGAGCAGCTCGACCAGGCGGGCGCCGCGCTCCAGCTGGGCGCGGGAGGCCGCGTCCAGGTCGGAGGCGAAGGCCGCGAAGGCCTCCAGGTCGCGGTACTGCGACAGCGACAGACGCAGCGTGCCGGCCACCTTCTTCATGGCCTTGATCTGCGCCGAGCCGCCGACGCGGGACACCGAGATGCCGACGTTGATCGCCGGGCGGACGCCGGCGTTGAACAGGTCGGTCTCCAGGAAGCACTGGCCGTCGGTGATCGAGATGACGTTGGTCGGGATGAACGCCGAGACGTCGTTGCCCTTGGTCTCGATGATCGGCAGACCGGTCATCGAGCCGGCGCCCATCTCGTTCGACAGCTTGGCGCAGCGCTCCAGCAGGCGGGAGTGCAGGTAGAACACGTCGCCCGGGAAGGCCTCGCGGCCCGGCGGGCGGCGCAGCAGCAGGGACACGGCGCGGTAGGCGTCGGCCTGCTTGGTCAGGTCGTCGAAGACGATCAGGACGTGCTTGCCCTGGTACATCCAGTGCTGCCCGAGGGCGGAGCCGGTGTAGGGGGCGATGTACTTGTAACCCGCCGGGTCGGAGGCCGGGGCGGCGACGATGGTGGTGTACTCCATCGCGCCGGCCTCCTCCAGACGGCCGCGCACCTGCGCGATCGTGGAGCCCTTCTGGCCGACGGCGACGTAGATGCAGCGCACCTGACGCGTGGGGTCGCCGGAGAGCCAGTTCTCCTTCTGGTTGAGGATGGTGTCCACCGCGATCGCGGTCTTGCCGGTGCCGCGGTCGCCGATGATCAGCTGGCGCTGGCCGCGGCCGATCGGCGTCATGGCGTCGATCGCCTTGAGGCCGGTCTGCAGCGGCTCCTTCACCGGCTGGCGCTGGACCACGGAGGGGGCCTGCAGCTCGAGCGCGCGGCGGGCCTCGGCCTCGATCGCGCCCTTGCCGTCCAGGGGGTTGCCGAGGGGGTCGATCACGCGGCCGAGGAAGTCGTCGCCGACGGGGACCGACAGGACCTCGCCGGTGCGCCGGACCCGCTGCCCCTCCTCGATGCCGCTGAAGTCGCCGAGGACGACCGTGCCGATCTCGCGCACGTCCAGGTTCAGCGCGAGGCCGCGCGTGCCGTTCTCGAACTCGATCAGCTCGTTGGCCATCGTCGAGGGCAGGCCGGAGACATGGGCGATGCCGTCGCCGGCGTCGACGACGGTCCCGATCTCCTCGCGCGCGGCACCTTCCGGCTCGTACGCCTGGACGAAGCGCTCAAGCGCCTCCCGGATCTCGTCCGGCCGGATCGTAAGCTCCGCCATCTCTTCTCTGTCTCCCTATTCGCCTTCAGCCGGCCAACCGGCGGCGGACTTCTTCGATACGTCCGGCGATCGTGGTGTCGATGTAGTCGTCCCCCACCCGCACGGAGAAACCACCGAGCACCCTCGGGTCCACCTCGACGTTCAGGTGGACGTCTCGCCCGTAGGTGGCTCGCAGCCAGGCCGCGAGCCGCTGCTTCTGCTCCTCGCCCAGCGGAACCGCGCTCCGCACGACGCCCACGAGGCGCTCGCGCGCCCGGGCCACGATCCAGCCGTACTCCTCCAGGGCCGTCTCAAGGCTACGTCCTCTGGGGTGCACGACGACCTGCGTCACGAGGCGGATCGTGGTGGGGGCCGCCCTGCCGTCGAGAAGCGCGGCGAGCAGCTCCCGCTTGCGCTCCCCGGGGATCGCGGCGTCGCTCAGGACACGGCGCAGGGCGGGGTTGGCGGCCAGGATGCGGCCGAACCGGAACAGCTCGTCCTCGACGTCGTCGAGGCGGCCGTCGGACTCTGCCTCGGCGGCCGCGGCCATGACGCCCACGCGCTCGAGGGCGTCGGGGAGGTCACCGGCGCGGGACCAGGTCGCCCGGACCGCGGTGGCCGCGATCTCGATCGCGGCGGCCGAGATCCGGCCGTCGAGCAGCCCGCGGAGGACCTGCTCCTTCTGGTCGGCGGGCCGGGCGGGGTCGGACAGACCCCGCCGCAGCCCGTGCTCCCGGTCCAACAGATCGGCGACGGCGAAGAGGTCGTCGGCGAGGGTGCCGAGATCCGCCGACGCCGCGACGGCGTTGAACCGCTGCTCGACCTCGGACATCGCCGTCCTGCTCAGGCCGCGCATCAGCGGACCGCCTCCGGCCGGGCCTCGATCTCGTCGAGGAACCTGTCGACGATGCGCCGCTGGCGGGCCTCGTCCTCCAGGGACTCGCCGACGATGCGGGAGGCGAGCTCGGTCGACAGCCGGCCGATCTCGTTCCGCAGCTGGGCCAGCGCCTGCTGGCGGTCGGCCTCGATCTGCGTGTGGGCCGCCTCGACGATGCGCCGGGCCTCGGCCTGGGCCTCCTCGCGGAGCTCCGCCTTGATCTGCGCGCCCTGCTCGCGCGCCTCCTCACGCAGGCGGGCCGCCTCCTGGCGGGCCTCCGCGAGCTGGGCGCGGTACTGCTCCAGAGTGCGCTGGGCTTCGGCCTGGGCGTCCTCGGCCTTCTTGATGCCGCCCTCGATAGCCTCGGTCCGCTCGGCCAGCGTCTTCTGGATGCGCGGGGTGAGGATCTTTCCGACGACAATGAAGACGACGAGGAAGGCGAAGCTGCCGACGACCAGTTCGTAGGCGTGCGGGATGAGCGGGTTCTCCGCTCCCTCGGCCGCCAGGACCGTAGCTGCCAGAGTCATGGGGTGCAGCCTTCCTTATGGTCGTCTTACTTGATGCCTTGGAAGATGAACGGTGCGACGAGGCCGATGAGGGCCAGCGCCTCGGTGAGAACGAAGCCGAGGAGCATGTTCTGGCGGATGAGCCCGTACGCCTCCGGCTGGCGGGCGATGGCCTGCACGCCCTGACCGAAGATGATTCCCACGCCGATGCCGGGGCCGATGGCGGCAAGGCCGTAACCGATGGCGGTGACGTTGCCGGAGACCTCAGCGAGAACGCTCATTGCTTGATTCCTTTACTGGTTGGCCGGTGAGTGCTTCACCGGTCTGGTCTACGTCAGTGGGGACTCGATGCTCTGCGGTGCTCAGTGCTCGGGGTGGAGCGAGCCGCCGATGTACATGGCGGCGAGCAGCGTGAAGAGGAACGCCTGCAGGAACTGGATGAACATCTCGAAGCCGGTCATCACGATCGCCATGATCACGCCGACCACGCCGAGTCCCGAGCCGAGAGGCGTCAGCTTCTCGAAGAGGAACCAGAAACCGACGGCGCTGAAGAACGCCAGGATCATGTGGCCCGCGAACATGTTCGCGAAGAGCCGGACAGCGTGCGTGAACGGCGCCAGGATCAGGTTCGACACGAGCTCCAGCGGGGACAACAGGATGTAGATCGGCTTCGGCAGTCCCGGCGGGAACATCATGTTCTTGAAGTAGCCGCCCAGCCCCTGGTGCTTGATGCCGAGGTAGATCTTGATCACGTAGACCGTGACCGCGAACACGATCGCGAAGGCGATGTGCGAGGGCACCGGAATCTGGATCAGCGGGACGACGCCGAAGAGGTTCCACAACAGGATGAGGAAGAACATGCTGAGGAGCATCGGCATCCACCGCTCGGCGTCCTTGCCGAGAAAGGGGCGGGCGACCTGGTCACGGACGAACTGGTAGCCCATCTCGCCGATGTTCTGCATTCCCCGGGGCACGAGCTTGGGATTGGCGAAGGCGCTCCACGCGAGCGCGCAGACCAGGATGGCGCCAATCAGGGCGAACACCACGGGCTTGGTCAGCCAGGCCGGCGCGCCGTCGTACAGGGGCGGGAAATCGAAGATGGACGGCCCCGGCGCCTGGAAGTTGTCCTCGGCGACGAGCACAAGGGGGGTCACCTGGTCACCTCGCCTACCCGCTCGGGGCCGAATGCCCGAAGCATGTGCTTGTTCGTCCGTTCGCTACGCTCGCGCACGGGCGTTCCCTTCAGAGTGATCGATCAATAGAAGAGCGTGGGAACCGGGCCGGTTCTCAGCGGCAGTACTTCCAATAGACGAGGTAGCCCGCCAGTACGACCCCAACAATTACGCCTATGGGGATGAACGCATACACGCCGGTCCACCGGCTCAGCAACCAGCCGAGGCCGCCCCACACCAGAATCCCTGACAGCAGATAGCTCGGGACGGACCAGGCGGCGTCGGCGAAGTCGCGGCCGTCGGTCTCGGGCCTGCGCTCCTGTTCGCTCATCGCGAGCACGACGATAGCAGGAGCCATGCGGACTAGTCATATCGGGCTGCCCCGCGTGCCCCGGCGTCACCGTCCCCGTCCGGGGACCTCGGCGTCGGGCTCGACGTACAGCAGCTTGAGCTTCATGAACCCGCGCATCTCGCCGACGGTCCACGTCAGCGTGCACAGGATCGTCGCCAGGGCGAACACCCTGGAGTCGAACACGGTGGTCCCGTCGAAGGCGTTCAGCGCGGCCATGATCGCGAGCACTTTGACGATGTATCCGACGACCGCGGCGGTCATCATCGCCATCGGCGAGATCCGGCCGGCCCAGGACACCACCACGAGGCTCACGGTGAAGAAGGCGGCCACCAGGACGACGCCGATGCCGGCGCCCAGCGCACCCCCGGCTCCGCTCAGCACCGCCGCGACGATCACCGCGACGAGACCGACAACGAGGGTCGGCACGGCGGCGCCCTTCAGCACGCGCACGTCGTTGGCCTGCATCGATACTCCATAGTCGATTGTCAAGCGAGCGATTGCTACCTCAGGGGGCGGCGTCGTCCTCACCCCTGCTAGTGAAAGCTATCACAAGCTCCGGAGTGCGACCTTTACCTGCCGTTTCGGGTGGGCTGACGGGTTGCCGCGTCCCCCCGGCGCTGCTCGGGAGGCAGCGAGGGCGAGGGGAGGACGGGGTGGCCGGGTGTGCCGAACTGCTCGTCCTGGCCGCTCTGACCAGGGTGACCGGCCTGATCGGGCCGGCCCGGCTGACCCGGCTGGGCGGGGGCGCCCGGCCACACGGGCTGGTCGGCGTACGGGTGACGGGCGGCCGGCGGGCGCGCGGCCGGCCCGGGAGAGGCCGGGGACGGCTGGGACATGGTGGGCACCGCGGGGATCACGTCGGTGGCCTCGGCCTCCGTCGCCCCCGGTTCGGCGGAGCCGGGGCCGGATGCCGGGCGTCCGGCCGCGTGCGCGCCGACCTTCCGGTAGCGGAGGGCGTCCCGCCGGGAGCGCCAGCGGGGCAGCGCCATCATGACCAGCACCGCCACCGCGAGCAGGACCGTGAGCGGGAAGAGGATCAGCGGCACGCCCCCGATCGACAGGCCGACGATCGTGAAGGCGAACAGGAACGTCCACGCGTACATGATCAGGACGCTGCGCCGGTGCGAGTGGCCGATGTCGAGCAGGCGGTGGTGCAGGTGGCCGCGGTCGGGGGCGAACGGCGACAAGCCGGCCGAGGTGCGGCGGACGACGGCCATGATCAGGTCGGCCAGCGGCAGGATCATGACGGCGATCGGCAGCACGAGCGGCAGGATGACGGGGAACTTGTTGATCTTCACGGCGCTCGGCTCGACCGACGACGTGATGGTGATGAGCGAGGTGGCCAGCAGCAGCCCGATGAGCATGGCGCCGGTGTCGCCCATGAAGATCTTGGCTGGGTTGAAGTTGTGAGGGAGGAAGCCCAGACACATCCCTATGAGGATGGCGGCGATGGCCGCCGTCACGTTGATGCGCGAACCGTTGCTCGTCTGCGACAGCGCGATGGAGTACGCGAAGGTCGCCATGGCGGCGATGCCCACGATGCCGGCGGCCAGGCCGTCGAGGCCGTCCACGAAGTTCACCGCGTTGATCACGACGACGACGATCAGGATCGTGATGACGGTGCGCAGGGTGCTGTCGAGGCCGGTCGCGCCGCCCATGAACTGCGGCAGCGGCAGGAACGGCAGGTACATCCCGAAGTAGACCAGCAGGCCGCCCGCGGCGACCTGGCCGCCCAGCTTGACGAGGGCGTCCATCCCCAGCCAGTCGTCCAGGAAGCCGGTCACCACGATGAGGGTGGCCGCCGAGAGGATGGCGAACGCGGTCTGCCCGCTCTGCCCGTTGCCGAAGGCCCCGCCCACGTACGGCAGGTGCGTCGCCGTGATGATGCCGGCGACCAGCCCGCCGAACATCGCGAGCCCGCCCAGCCGGGGGGTCGGCACCTTGTGCACGTCCCGCTCCCGCACCTCCGGGGCCGCGCCGATGCGCAGCGCGAAGGCCCTGACCGGCGGCACCAGCAGGTACGTCACCGTTGCCGCCACGAGTGCCAAGAGCAGATATTCCCGCACGGACCTAGTTTCCTGGATAGGCAAGCCTGTTGTGACGGGAAAACAGCACAGACCGCCCTATTCCTCGCGGGGATATGCCGGATGCGTCGCGGTCAGCCCCTTTACCCGTTCGAGAACCGACGCTATCGCACTCAGCTGCCCCGTGGCCTGCAGGACGACGGACCTGATCTCCTCCATTTCGGGCACGGATGGGCGGCACCGGGGGCGCCGGGCCGGATCCGCGCGACGTTCCGCCGGCGCCCGCGGGGTGGCGGACGCCCGGACGTTCCCGCTCTTCCGCCTCGGGAGCGCCGTGGTTTCGGTCGTACGGCGTGCCCGAATCTCCGTCCGATCAGGAGAACGCGTGCGGCGCGCCGGTGCGGCTCGGCACCCAGCGAGGCGTGTCCGCCGCCTGATCGCTGATCGCCGTGAGCACCGCCTGCCGGTACATCCCCAGCCGGGCCCGATACTCGGCCAGGTCCTGCACGTAGCGCCCGGCGACCGGCGCGTCCCAGACGTCCTTGCTCTTCGCCTGCTCGTGCGGCTTGTCGAGCGAGCGGGTGAGCTGGTCCATCAGCGGGACGACCTGGAGCCAGAGATCGACGAGCCTCTGGTACTCGGGGTTGAACACCCAGCCCGTCGGCTGCCCGCCCGGCGTCAGCAGGTCGGTGCCGGACGGCGCGGGCGGCGTCTCGCCCGGCTGCAGCGGCGTCGGCGCCGGCGGGTCGACGTACGTCACGATCGCACCTCGCAGATCTCGGCCGGTCGATTTAGAGGCGGCCCGAAACCGGGGCCTGTCGTCCCGTGGGGCGCGGCGGTACGGGCGTCCGCGACCGCTACGGGTTCGTGGGGGGCGTTCACGCTCAGCCTCCCGGCGGCGGGATCGGGGCGTCGGGCTCGCCGGGATCGACGCTGCCGGACGGTCCGTCCGGCCCGATGTCCCTCGGCACCCACTGGCCGGTGCCCCACTCGCCCTTCGGCACGCTGACGCTCGGCATGTCGACGGGCTCGATCTCCCGATGGTGGTCGACGAGCATCCGCAGCACCGCGTCGCCGTCGTGCCGGGCGGGATAGGTGAGGACGTCGCCCGGCTGGGCCGCCGCGAGCGCCCGCGGATCGGGTACCGCTCCCCCGCCGTTCTGGTCCGAGCGCGGGCTGTCCCCCTGGTCGGCGGGGGCGTCCCCGGCGTACCCGCCGGTGCCGTTCGTGCCGGCGTGTGCGGCGGCCCCGTTTGACGTGCCGTTGGACGTGCCGTTCGCCGAGGCGCCGGTGTCCACCGGGTGACCACTGGTGGTTGAGGCGGTGTGCGAGGCGTGGAACGGCGCATGGTGCTCAGGGGTGCCCGGCACGGCGTCGGCGTTGCCCGTGGCGTACGGATCCTCGGTGAGGTTGTCCTCCGGCGTGCCGACGTAGGCGCCCTCGGGATCCTCCGGGGCGAGGCCGGCAGGGGATCCGGCGCCCGTCCCCGTGCCCGTCCCTGTCGCGGCGCCGGAGTGCGAGCCCGTCGCGGCCTCGCCGGAATGGGCGCCGGTGCCCGTAGCAGTGCCTGTAGCGGTGCCGGTGGCGGTGCCGGTGGCGGTGCCGGTTGAGGTACCGGTGTGCGTGCCTGTGCCTGTGCCTGTGCCCGTTCCGCTTCCGGATGTGGAGGGGTGGTCGGCGACTGGATGGCCGGGTTCGAGCGGCTCGACGTATCCGGGCGGTCCGTCGGGATGGGGACCCGTCGCGCCTCCGCCCGCACTGCCCGCGTGTGCGTGCACGGTCGGCATGTCGATCGGCTGGATGTCCTGCATGTGCTGGTTCAGATCGGCGATGTAGTCGGCGCTGGGCTGGTTGAGCGGGGTGCTGACGACCTTCACGCCGTCGACCACGATCACCTGACGTCCGGCCCTCTGGTCGATGTCGTCGGGGTGGTCCTTCCCCGGCGTGTCGATGATCTGTGAGTCGTCCCGCCCGTTCGACGGCTGGTCGCCGAGCGGCGCCGAGCCGTCCGACGCCGCATGTCCGTTGGACGAGCCCGTCGCTGCGCCGTCGCCTGTCGCGGTGCCGTTGTCGGTCGGCTGACCCGTGCCTGTCGCGGTGCCGTCGCCTGTCCCGGTGCCGTTGTCGGTCGGCTGGCCCGTCCCGGTGCCTGTGCCGCCTGTCGCCGAACCGTCGGACGCATGCCCGGTCCCGGTCCCCGTGCCGTTCGCCGTGCCGTCGCCGGTGGCGGTGCCTGCCGCATCGCCGCCCGTGCCGGTTCCGGTCCCGCCCGCAGCGGCTCCGGCGCCCCCGGGCTGGCCCGTGCCGGCGCCGCCGTCGGAGGTGCCGGTGCCGGTCGCGGTCCCGGAGGGCTGGCCGGTGCCGGTGGCCGAGCCCGTGCCGGTGGCCGAACCTGTATCGGTGGAACCGGTGGCGGTGCCGTTCGAGGTGCCGGTGTGGGTGCCGGTGTGGGTGTCGTGGCGGGGGACTTCCGCCAGCGTGCCCTCTACGGTGCCGCGCGTGCGGTCGGCGAGGGTCCCCTCGGCCACACCGTGGGTGCCGCCGGAGGTCGCGTGGCCGCCGTCGGTGGCCCCGTGGGTCTTGTGGACCGGGTCGTGCGAGGACGACTCCGGCTTGGGGGCGTCGTTCTTCTGCTGCGCGGTCGAGGCGTGGTGCGCCTCCGGCTTGTGCTCGGGCTTGTGTTCCGGCTTGTGCGCGGACGACCCCTGCGACGCGGACGCGCCATCGGCCTTCCCGCCGGTCTTCCCGTCCGCGTCGGCCTTGTGGTCGGGCTTGTGGTCCGAAGCCTTGGGGGCGGGATCGTCCGGGGGCCGGGTGGTGTCCTGCTCCGGAGAGAACGTGGACGTCTTGCCCGTCGGCGCCGTGCCGCCGCCCTGCTGCTTCTCCTTCTTCTCCAGGAGAACGAGGCGGCGGTCGACGTCCTTGACCATGGTCGTGCAGGCGTCCGCCACCTGGGACGGCCGATGGGTGGCGTGGACGGCGACCCCGGCTCCACGGGTGAGCTGCGTGACGCGGGCCTCGATCATGTCCATCTGCCTCGCGGCGTGCTGGACCTCCGACAGCAACTCGCGGACGAGCTTCGGATCCATCCCGTCGAGCTTGGCCATTGGGCGCGCCTCCACAGAGATATCGGCGCACTTCACGGTAGCTGGGGCGACAGCCTTCGAGAAGCCCGATAGCCAGACGGCATGAATGTGCCCTGCCCCCGACCCGTGGGAACGGGGACGGCCGGCTAGTCCTCGGTGGCCAGGTACCCCACGACGCCGCGGAGCTTGTCGACGGGGATCGCGCCCTTGCGCAGGACCCGCGGGACCGCCGTCGTGAGGTCGACGATCGTGGACGGCGCGTTGTCGGTGCACGGGCCCGCGTCGAGGTAGACGGACACCGAGTCGCCCAGCTGCTCCTGGGCCTCGTCGACGGTCGTCGCCGCTGGGGCGCCGGACCGGTTGGCGCTGGAGACGGCCATCGGGCCGGTCTCCTTCAGCAGGTCGAGCGCCACGGGGTGCAGCGGCATGCGGATCGCGACCGTGCCCTTGCTCTCGCCGAGGTCCCACGACAACGACCGGTTGGCCTTCAGGACGAGCGTGAGCGGCCCGGGCCAGAAGGCGTCGACGAGGTCCTGGCCGTATGTCCCGAGGCTCTCCACGAGCGCGTTGGCGGCCCTGACGGTGCCGACGAGCACGGGGACGGGCGTCTCCCTGCCGCGGCCCTTGGCCTCCAGCAGGGCGTTCACGGCCGAGTGGGTGAACGCGTCGGCGCCGATCCCGTACACCGTGTCGGTGGGGATCACGACCAGGTCGCCCCGGCGTACGGCGGAGGCGGCCTCGGCCAGCCCCGCGGTCCGCTGGTCGTGGTCGGCGCAGTCATACCGTTGGCTCACAGCCTCATCCTTCCACGGCCTCCCGCGCGGCCCGCACGCGTCGCCGGGCATCCGGCCGTCGGAAACAGCCTCGGGCGGTCAGTCCTGGTCGAGGCGGGCGGTGACGTACCGGTCCCGGCCGGTCAGGTCCTGCCGCAGACGCGCGTCGCGCCAGCCCCTGTCCTCGGAGAACAGCCAGTAGACGGCGTTCCCCTGCTGGTCGGCGTGCTCGACGGCGACGAAGCCCCCGGGCCGCAGCAGCCGCCTGGCCGTCCGTTCGACGGCCCTGACCTCGTCGAGCCCGTCCTCCCCCGACCCGTACAACGCGCGCGACGGATCGTAGTCGCGCACCTCGGGGTCGCGCGGGATCGCGCCCGGCGGGATGTACGGCGGGTTGGAGATCACGAGATCGACGCGGCCGTTCAGCTCGGGGAGGCAATCGGCGAGGTCCTCGGGGTGGAGGGACGTGCGGCCCTGGCCGTGTTCGAGGATGTTGCGCCTGGCCCAGCTGTAGGCGACGGGGTCGATCTCCACGGCGTGCACCTGGGCGAGGGCGACCTCCTGGGCGATCGACAGCGCGATGGCGCCCGAGCCGGTGCCGAGGTCGACGACCACGGGCTGAGCGACGTCCATCTCGCGGAGCCGGTCGATGGCCCAGCCGGCGACGACCTCGGTCTCGGGCCGCGGCACGAAGACGCCGGGGCCGACCTCCAGCGACAGGTAGCGGAAGTAGGCGCGCCCGGTGATGTGCTGGAGCGGCTCGCGCGCCTCCCGGCGGGCGATCCCCTCCCAGAAGCGGGCGTCGAAATCGGCGTCCTTCACCATGTGGAGCCGCGACCGGGCCACGCCGTGCACGAACGCCGCGATCTCCTCGGCGTCGGTGCGCGGCGACGGCACGCCCGCCTCGGCCAGCCGGGCGGTCGCGTGGGCGATCTCGTCGAGCAGGAAGGTCATCGGTCTCTTACGGCGGTCGCGGTCGCTTGTCGGTGGTCCTGCGGGCTGAGCTCTCGGGGGCGTACGGCCGGGTGGCCGGCTCGCCGGCTCACGTGTGGGCGGCGAGCTTCTCCGCGAGTTCGGCGTCGAGCAAAGCCTGTATCACCGCGTCGAGATCGCCGTCCAGGACTTGGTCGAGGTTGTAGGCCTTGTAACCGACCCGGTGATCGGAGATGCGGTTCTCCGGGAAGTTGTAGGTCCGGACGCGCTCGGAGCGGTCGACCGTCCGCACCTGCGACTTGCGCTCGGCCATCGCGGCGGCGTCGGCCTCCTCCTGCGCCATCACGAGCAGCCGCGCGCGCAGGATGCGCAGCGCCGACTCCTTGTTCTGGAGCTGGCTCTTCTCGTTCTGGCAGGAGACGACGACGCCGGTCGGCAGGTGCGTGATCCGCACGGCCGAGTCGGTCGTGTTGACGCTCTGGCCGCCGGGGCCGCTCGACCGGAACACGTCGATCCGCAGGTCGTTCGGGTCGATCTGGACGTCGACGTCCTCGGCCTCGGGGTAGACGAGCACGCCGGCCGCCGAGGTGTGGATGCGGCCCTGCGACTCGGTCACGGGGACCCGCTGCACCCGGTGGACGCCGCCCTCGAACTTGAGCCGCGACCAGGCGCCCTCCTTGCCCTTGATCGCGACCGTGACGTCCTTGTAGCCGCCCAGGTCGGAGTGCTGGGCGTCGATGATCTCGGTCTTGTAGCCGGCCCGCTCGGCGTACCTGAGGTACATCCGCAGGAGGTCACCGGCGAACAGGGCCGACTCCTGGCCGCCCTCACCCGCCTTGATCTCCATGATGATGTCCTTGTCGTCGTTCGGGTCGCGCGGGACGAGCAGGTGCGTGAGCCGCTCCTCCAGGGCCGGGATCCGGCTCTCCAGGTCGGCCGCCTCCTCGGCGAACGCCGCGTCCTCCGACGCGAGCTCGCGCGCGGTCGCCAGGTCCTGCCGTACGGACTCAAGCTCGCGGTAGGTCGCGACGATGGGCGTGAGCACGGCGTACCGCTTGCCGTACGCCCGCGCCCTGGACTGGTCGGCGTGCACCGCGGGGTCGGCGAGCCGCAGTTCCAGGTCGGCGTACTCGCTCATGATCTCGTCGAGGTTCACCGCGAGCTCCTTATCTCATGATCCTCGGAAACAGGCCGCAATCACCAAGAACGCCGACCCGGGAACGCCGCCTCTGAACCGAGGGGCGCCGCCGGGCCGGCGTCGCGGAGGAGCTACTTGCTCTGGGCCTTCTTGCCGAAACGCGCCTCGAAGCGCGCCACCCGGCCACCGGTGTCGAGGATCTTCTGCTTGCCCGTGTAGAACGGGTGGCAGGCGGAGCACACGTCGGCGTGGATCACGCCGTTCTTGGCGGTGCTGCGCGTGGTGAAGGTGTTCCCGCAGGTGCAGGTCACCTCGGTGACCACGTACTCCGGGTGGATGTCGGGCTTCATGTCTCAGTCCTAACGCTCGGTGCGGTCGCCGGGTCGCTTGTCGGCTCGAAGGGCCTCGGCGCGTCGGCACACCCTGACGCGCCTGCGGGAACCGGTACCGCTGCGGTTCGGCTACCAGTGTGCCAGATCCTGCAACCTTCCCCGGCCACGCCCTATTCCCCGGTGTGGACAGCGGCCAGGTCCCGCAGCCCAGAAGAGACGAACGTTAGCGGAACTCCACACAAATCGGGCGAACGTTTACAGGCAAGTGGACTAGTCACACCCGCCCCACTAGGCTCCGGTGTTCAAACCCGACTTTTCCCTCAATTTTACCAATGTTAGGGGTAACCATGAGGAAGGGCTTGCGGCTCGCCTTGGCGGCCGCGACGGGGGCGGCTGTCTTTGCCGCAGGAGCGGCCATCACCGTAGCTTCCCCCGCGTACGCCGACGCCTCTGCCAGTGGCGTCGATTTCGTGGACAAGTTCATCCCGCCCACCGGCAGCGACAAGATCACCTTTAAGGTGCACGTGTCCGGCGCCTACGCCGACAAGGACCACCCGGCGAAGGTGACCGTGCGCTACTTGAAGGTCGACGAGACCGACTCGTCCGCGCACACGGCGGAGATCCCCACTCAGCTCGGTACAGTCAGCAGCGTTCCGAGTGACAACAAGGCTGACGTCTCGGGTTACATCCCCGTCGCGTCCAGCGACAAGCCCGGGGACTGGAAGTACCAGATCGGCATCACCCAGGGCGACGCCGCCTCCGGTGCCACCCCGACGTACAGCAACTGGACCACCCTTGCCGTCGCCGCGGCGACCCGGGTCACGGGCGCCAACGTCGACCCGGACCCGGTGTACCTGAAGTCGGGCAAGGATGTGGACGTCTACGCCGCCTTCAAGCTGGAGAAGTACGGCGACGAGAAGGTCACCGACGTCCGGCTGGAGTCCGAGGACAGCGACGACTACTACGCGCTGACCACGGGTCTCGAGGCCGACGACTCCTACCACGACTCGACGTCCTTCGACTACAGCACCACGGCCGGCGACTGGCAGCTGAAGATCACCGTCCAGCGGGGCACCAAGAAGTACAGCTTCGTCCGGGGCTTCCAGGTCAAGAAGAGCAGCTCCATGGCCAAGTCCAAGATCACCCTGTACGCCTCCCCGGCGAAGGTGAAGAAGGGCAAGACCACGAAGCTGTACGGCAAGGTCTACCGGGGTACGAAGGCCTGGTCGAAGAAGACCCTCAGGCTGTACTTCATGAAGAAGGGCACCAAGACGTGGAAGTTCGTGAGCACCGTCCACGCCACTTCCACCGGTAAGTACAGCAAGAGTGTGAAGCCGAAGTACGACGGTTACTGGCGGACCACGGCATCCGCCACGAGCAACACCTACCGCTCGCTCTCGAACAAGAAGTTCGTGGACGTCAAGTAGCGGAGCTGTGCGGCTCGCCCCACCAACCCCTGGCGCAAGCCGTACAGACGACGCACCCGAAGGCCCGCGCGGAGCGATCCGCGCGGGCCTTTGTCGTGCCGGCGAGCGGGTCAGCGACGGCCGAGGTAGGCGAGGACGGCGAGGACCCGCCGGTGGGCGTCGGGCGCGGGGTCGAGGCCGAGCTTCACGAAGATCGCCGTGATGTGCTTCTCCACCGCACCCTCGCTGACGACGAGCCCGGACGCGATCGCGGCGTTCGACCGGCCCTCCGCCATCAGCGACAGCACCTGCCGCTCGCGGACGCTGAGCGTGTCGAGCCCGGCCCGGCGGCGGCTCAGCAGCTGCACGACGACGTCGGGGTCGATGACCGTCCCCCCGGCCGCCACCCGGCGGACCGCGTCGAGGAAGTCGGAGACGTCCGCGACCCGCTCCTTCAGCAGGTAGCCGACGGCGGCGGCCCCTCCCCCGAGCAGGTCGGTCGCGTACCGCTCCTCCACGTACTGCGACAGCACGAGGATCGGGAAGCCGGGACGGCGGGCGCGCACCTCGATGGCCGCGCGCAGCCCCTCGTCGGTGTGCGTCGGCGGCATGCGCACGTCCACGATCGCGAGGTCAGGGGCGTGCTCGGCGACCGCGGCGACCAGGGCGGGGCCGTCCCCGACCGCGGCGACCGTCTCGATCCCGCCGTCGGCCAGGAGCCGGGCCATGCCCTCCCTGAGCAGTACGGAGTCCTCCGCGATCGCTACGCGCATGCGCCACACCCTAGGTCGGCGGGAGCCCGTCCTACCACGTGCAGGGCAGCGAGGCGCGAATACGGGTGGGACCGCCGGGCGGACTGTCGACGATCAGGACCCCGTCGATCGTGGCGGCGCGGTCGGCGAGCCCGGCCAGTCCCCCGCCCGGTACGGCTCTCGCGCCGCCCACGCCGTTGTCGGCGACCTCCACCACGATCTGGACGCCCTCCCTGCGGACCGACACCGACGCCTCGGAGGCGCGGGAGTGCTTGGCCATGTTGGTCAGCGTCTCGGACACGATGAAGTACGCGATGCTCTCCACGGCCGGGGGCGGCCGTTCGGCGATCTCCACGGACAGCTCGACGCGTACGGGCGCCCGCGCCGCGAGCGAGGACAGCGCGGCGTCGAGCCCCCGGTCGGTGAGGATGGCGGGGTAGATCCCGCGGGCGAGGTCGCGCAGCTCGGCGATGGCCTCCTTGGTGCCGGCGTGCGCGCTGGCCAGCAGGTCGCGGGCCGCCTCGGGGTCCTCGTCGAACTTGGCGCGGGCCCGGCCCAGGTCGAGGGCCACCGCCAGCAGCCGCTGCTGCGCGCCGTCGTGCAGGTCGCGCTCGATCCGCCGCCGTTCGGTCTCGGCGGTGTGCACGCCCCGGGCCCTGCTGGCCCGCAGGTACTCCGTCTGGGCCCGCAGATGGTCCTGCTCGTCCACGCCGAGCAGCAGGTTCGCGAGCATGGTGTGCAGCCACGTCATGCCCCGCACGGCGTAGAGGGCGACCACCAGGATCGCCGCGCCGACGAGCGCCCAGGGCACCGACTCGGCGACCGAGCCGTACCCCAGCCGGACGCCCATCGTCGTCCGCCAGCCGAGGGCCGTGACGAGCGGGCCGGACAGCAGGGCGAGGCCGCTCGTCCACAGCAGCAGCGAGACGAAGAACTCCAGCGCCCCGAGCGGCGTCAGCAGGAGCAGGTAGCCGAGGTCCTTCCAGGTCGCGGGGTCGCCGAACAACCAGTCGAGGTGGCGGACGAACCCTCCCTCCGGCCGCCTCCGGTACGGGTCGGGGATCCGCACGCCGAAGGCCAGGCGCAGGATCCGCCGTTCGAGCATGGCCGCGCCGCGCCACATCAGGATCGTGACGACGATCAGCGGGAGCCCCACCCACACGACGACCATCGCGACCGACACGGGCACGGCGACCGACAGGACGGCGAGCCACGCGAGGCCGAGGAACAGGCTGAGGAACAGGTACGGCACGGCCCGCCAGGTCATCGGGTCGAGGGCGACCCCGATCGGGCCCTTGGGGCCGAGCGGCACCCGTTCGCGCAGCGGGCGGTCGTCCGGCTCGGGGGCCGGCCGGTCGGGGGACGCCGTCTCGGCGGTCATCGTCACCGTTCCCTCGCTTCCGTACGGCGTGACGGCTCGGGACAAGACTGCCAACACTTCGGGCCGGGGTGAATGGGGCGAACGGCCGTCCCGCAGGTGGGGCTAACCCGAAACGCGTCCCCGTACGCGCCGAAGCCCCGGGCGGCGGACCGTCCGGGGCTTCGGCGTGAACGAGGACGACTAGTCGCGGTCGCTGCTGACCGTCGTCTTCTGGACCTGGAGCAGGAACTCCGCGTTGGACTTCGTCTCCTTCATCTTCTCGAGAAGGAGCTCCAGCGCCTGCTGCATGTCGAGGGCGTGGAGGACGCGGCGGAGCTTCCACACGATGGACAGCTCCTCCTTGGCCATCAGGATCTCCTCCTTGCGGGTGCCGGACGCGTCGACGTCCACCGCGGGGAAGATGCGCTTGTCGGCCAGGGAGCGGTTGAGCTTGAGCTCCATGTTGCCGGTGCCCTTGAACTCCTCGAAGATGACCTCGTCCATCTTCGAGCCGGTCTCGACCAGGGCGGTGGCCAGGATCGTCAGCGAGCCGCCGTTCTCGATGTTGCGCGCGGCGCCGAAGAACCGCTTCGGCGGGTAGAGCGCGGTCGAGTCGACACCACCGGACAGGATGCGGCCGCTCGCGGGCGCCGCGAGGTTGTACGCGCGGCCGAGGCGGGTGATCGAGTCGAGCAGGACGACCACGTCGTGGCCCAGCTCCACCAGGCGCTTGGCCCGCTCGATGGCGAGCTCCGCGACGGTGGTGTGGTCCTCGGCCGGGCGGTCGAAGGTCGAGTGGATGACCTCGCCCTTGACCGACCGCTGCATGTCGGTGACCTCTTCAGGACGCTCGTCGACGAGGACGACCATCAGGTGGCACTCGGGGTTGTTGCGGGTGATCGCGTTGGCGATGGCCTGCAGCACCATCGTCTTGCCGGCCTTGGGCGGCGACACGATGAGGCCGCGCTGCCCCTTGCCGATCGGCGAGACGAGGTCGATGATCCGCGTGGTCAGGACGTTCGGCTCGGTCTCCAGGCGCAGGCGCTCCTGCGGGTAGAGCGGCGTGAGCTTGTTGAAGTCGGGCCGCTGACGAGCCTGCTCCGGGTCCATGCCGTTGACCGTGTCGAGGCGGACGAGGGCGTTGAACTTCTCGCGCCGCTCGCCGTCCCTCGGCTGCCGGACGGCGCCGGTGATGACGTCGCCCTTGCGCAGGCCGTTGCGGCGGATCTGCGCGAGCGAGACGTAGACGTCGTTGGAGCCCGGCAGGTAGCCGCTGGTCCGGACGAACGCGTAGTTGTCGAGGATGTCGAGGATGCCGGCGATCGGGATGAGGACGTCGTCCTCGCCGATCACGGGCTCGTTGCTGTCGAAGCGGTCGCGGCCGCGGCGGTTGCGCTCGCGGAACCGGCCGCGGCGGCCGCGGGCGTCGTCGCCCTGCTGGTCGCCGCCCTTGCCGTCGGTGCGGTTGTCCGGCCGGTTGTCGGCGCGGCCGTCGCCGCGGTCGCCCCGGTTGTCGCGGTCGCCGCGATTGTCGGGACGCCCGTCGGACCTGTTGTCGCCGCGGCCCTGCTGACGGCCCTGGCCGTCGCCCGGGTCGGCCGCGCGCTGGTCGGCGCGGTCGCGGCGCTCTCCCCTGTCGCCGCGCTCCCCGCGGGTGCGCCGCTCGCGGCGGTCGCCGCGCTCGGGACGGCCGTCGGCGCGGCTGTCGCCCTGGCCGGCGTCGCCCTGCTGGTCGGTGACGACCGGGGCCTCCGTGACGGCCGGCGCTGCGGCGGCGGGCGCCGCGGCCTCGATCGACGGGCGCTCCTCCCGGATCGGAGCGGGCTCGGCGGCGACGGTCTGCTCGATGGCGGGCGCGCTCGCGGCGGCCGTGGCGCGGGAACGTTCCCTGCGGCCACGGGCGGGGCGCTCCGCGACGGCGGGGGCCGCGGCGGCCGTCTTCGGCTCGGCGGGGGCCTCGGCCACGCCGCCCTGCTTCTCCTGGATCGCCGCGATGAGCTGGCTCTTCCGCATCCGCCCGGTCCCGGTGATGCCAAGGCTGGTGGCCATCGCCTGAAGCTCGGGAAGCACCATGCCGGCGAGGCCGGTGCCGGAGCGACGACGCGGTCGGGCCGGGGCGGAAGTGGGGGTGTCGCCGGCGGCCTGGCCGTCGGAGAGGAGTTCGGTGGTGTCGCTCAACTAAGGGTCCTTCCCAGGGGTCGGGCGCCGGAATCGTGCGTCCAGGCGTCCCGGTGATGCGACCCGGCGGGACAGACCGGGTCGGGCTTCGCGAATCTCATGTGTCGATGACCCTCGGGATCCGCGAGCGGTAGGTGCCCGGGGGACAACCCCCGGATTGCCGCCACCGACCAGATGTCTTGGTGGTTCGAACGCGCATGTCGCCGAGAACGCCGCCTCCCGCCGCGCCATCCGGGGATGGAAGGACTGGAGGTAACGGTTTCGGGGAAATCGCCTTGCCCGCGTCGGACGACGCGAAGCGAAGAGCAGCGATGTGCGAATGACAAGCACGCACCCAACACGGGGGCACCTGGTGCGGCTATCAGCCTAACATCACCAGCGCGCACAGCTATTCCCTGAAGGTCGAAGAAACATCAGCGTGTCTCGGGAAACCGAACGTACGCACCAAGCGGGTCGACGTTCATTGGCTGGATGTGCCAGTCATTACCCACTTCTGGTGCGATCAAATCCTCGGTGTCCCGCGTGGCGAACGCGAGAACCGTGGGACCGGCCCCCGAGACGACTGCGGCGACGCCCGCCGTCCGCAGACGTCGTACCAGGTCGGCGGTCCGCGGCATGGCGGGGGCGCGGTAGTCCTGGTGCAGACGGTCCTCCGTCGCGGCGAGCAGGAGATCGGGTTCCGGTCTCTGCGTGAGAGCCGCGACGAGCAGCGCCGCCCGTCCCGCGTTGGCCGCCGCGTCGGAATGCGGTACGTCCTTCGGCAGCAGCCCCCGCGCCTCCTCCGTGGACAGCCGGAACCCCGGTACCAGAACGACCGGCCGGACGTCCTCGTGTGGCGTCAGTTTCACCATACTCGCTGCTCCGGAGCGGTGCGTCCACGCGATGGTGAGACCGCCGGCGAGGCACGGCGCCACGTTGTCGGGGTGTCCCTCGATCTCCGTCGCGAGCGCGAACGCCTCCTCGTCGCCCATGGGGACGGCGCCGCCGGACGCGAGGGCGCGGGCGGCGAGGATGCCGGCGCAGATGGCCGCGGACGACGAGCCGAGGCCCCGGGCGTGCGGGATCCGGTTGCGGCAGCGCAGCGCGATCCCGGCCGGCTGCGGCGCGCCCATCCGCTCGAACGCGGCGCGCATCGTGCGGACGATCAGATGGCCCTCGCCCGGGTCGAGCTCGCCCGCGCCCTCGCCCTCGATCTCGATCCGCACCTCCGGCACGTCGAGCAGGGCGGCCTCCACCTCGTCGTGGAAGTCGAGCGCGAGGCCGAGGCTGTCGAAGCCGGGGCCGAGGTTGGCGCTGGTCGCGGGCACACGGACGAGAACGCCGTCACTGTGCGTCATCGGTCACCTGACTTCACGGTCGTCGGCCGGGGCACCCCGGCGCGCGGTCACGGGGAGTG
Source organism: Microbispora corallina (assembly GCF_016863035.1). Lineage (GTDB taxonomy): Bacteria > Actinomycetota > Actinomycetes > Streptosporangiales > Streptosporangiaceae > Microbispora > Microbispora corallina. The sequence goes on along the minus strand of NZ_BOOC01000009.1, from coordinate 178,375 downwards.
CGGCGGGGCCGCCGTCAGGCCAGTTCGAGGGCGGAGGCTGCCGCGTAGGCGTCGACCGGGATCGTCACAGGGGCGGGGGCCCCGGAGATGGCCCAGTCGGGGTCCTTCAGGCCGTTGCCGGTGACCGTGCAGACCACGCGCAGCCCCTGCTCCACCAGTCCCTGCTCGTGCGCCTGGAGCAGGCCGGCCACGCTCGCGGCCGAGGCGAGCTCGACGAAGACGCCCTCCTCCTGCGCGAGCAACCGGTACGCGGCGGCGATCTGGCGGTCGGTCACGGCCTGGATGGCGCCGCCGGACTCGTCGCGGGCGGCCTCCGCGAGCCGCCAGGACGCCGGGTTGCCGATGCGGATCGCCGTCGCGATCGTCTGCGGATGGGTGACCGGGGACCCGCCCACCAGGGGCGCGGCCCCGCTCGCCTGGAAGCCGAGCATGCGGGGCCGCCGGGTGGCCACCCCGTCGTCGGCGTACTCCCTGTAGCCCATCCAGTACGCGGAGATGTTGCCGGCGTTGCCGACCGGGATGCAGTGGACGTCGGGGGCGTCGCCGAGCGCGTCGACGATCTCGAACGCCGCCGTCTTCTGGCCCTGCAGCCGATGCGGGTTGACGGAGTTGACGAGCGCGATGGGGTAGTTCTCCGCGAGCTTCCTGGTCATCTCCAGGCAGTCGTCGAACGACCCCTCGACCTGGAGCAGCTTCGCGCCGTGGACCAGCGCCTGCGCCAGCTTGCCCATCGCGATCTTGCCGCGTGGCACCAGGACGGCGCAGGCCAGCCCGGCCCGTACGGCGTAGGCGGCGGCCGAGGCGCTGGTGTTGCCGGTGGACGCGCAGATGACGGCCTTGGCGCCGTCCTCCACGGCCTTGCTGATGGCCACGGTCATGCCGCGGTCCTTGAAGCTGCCGGTCGGGTTGAGCCCCTCGACCTTGAGGAACACCTCGCAGCCCGTGAGCTGGGAGACGCGCCTGGCGGGCACGAGTGGCGTGCCGCCCTCGAGCAGGGTCACCACGGGCGTCGTCGCGGAGACCGGGAGGCGGTCACGGTACTCCTCGATGAGACCACGCCAAGCCCTGAACATGATCGCTCCTCCCACGCGCGCGTCGCGCGTGTCACCAGGCTGCAGGGCACCGAGTCTACGGCCAACCGCTTGAAATGCGGGATCCGATGTCCATCAGCTGGACATTTTGGGCATCCTCTGCGGTCATCTCCCGGAATCTTTCGCTAGGGTTGGCCGGTTCTTGCACCCGCGTCGACGGTTGAGGAGCGGCAACGTGACGGTCAGTGTGACGGGCGGTTCCGCGGGAGGGGCGAGCCGGCCGAGGATCCGGCACAACGACCACTCCCCGCTCACGCCCGCACCCCTGGGGGCATGGACCCCCTCCCTGACGGCGACCGTCGTCATCCCCGCCCACGGCCGCCAGCGGGCGCTCGACCTGACGCTCGCGGCGCTGGCCGCCCAGACGTACCCGTCGTCGCTCACCGAGGTCGTCGTCGTCGACGACCTCAGCGACCCGCCCCTGCGGCTGCCCGCCCTGCGTCCCCCGAACACCCGGCTCATCGTCAGCCCGTCCGGCGGGTGGGGCGCCGGACACGCCGTGAACGCCGGCATCGCCGCCGCCGAGGGCGAGATCGTGCAGCGGCTGGACGCGGACATGGTGATCGACCGGGAGCACCTGGAGGCCCTGTTCCGCTGGCACCACCTCACCGACTACGTGGTGACGATCGGCGGGAAGAAGTTCGCCGACGGTCCCCTGCCGACGCCGGAGGCGGTCCACGAGGCGGTCGTGACCGGCACGCTCGACGCGCTCTTCCCGCCCGGCGACCTGGTGTCCAGCTCGACGGAGGAGACGATCCGCCGGCTCGACGGCCTGCGGGCCAGCCGCAACCCCTACCAGGTCTGCACCGGGCCCACCGTGTCCCTGCGGCGCGCGCTGCTCGACGAGGTGCGCGGGTTCGACCCGGACGTGGTCCGCGGCCAGGACACCGAGTTCGCGTACCGGCTGGCCCAGGCGGGGGCCGTGTTCGTGCCGGACATGGAGGCGCGGGCCGTCCACCTCGGCCTTCCCGCGCAGCGGGGCGAGCACCGGGAGGCCGTCGTACGGCTCGTGGAGACCCACCTGGCCCACAAGGTGCCGCTCCGCCGCGACCTGCGCAAGAACCCGGCCCGGCGCTGGCTCGTGCCGTACGTCGAGGTCGTGCTGGACGTGGCCGGCGCCGGCGAGGCGGAGATCCGGGCCGCGGTGGACGGGGTGCTGGGCGGCGCGCCGTCCGACGTCGCGGTCACGCTCCTGGCGCCCTGGACGGCGCTGGACGGGGTGCGGCCCGCCCCGGGGACGCCGGAGTTCGACCTCGCACTCGTCCGGGACGTCTACGGGCCCGACGGGCGGGTCCGCTTCGCCGAGGAGGCGGCGCCGACCGCCGCGCCGGTCCCGTTCCGCTACACGGCGCCGCTCGCCCTCGCCCCGTCGGGCGACGCCCTCGCCCGCATGACGGCGGCCATGGCCGAGGAGCGGCTGGGACTGCTGGTGGCGGAGGACTCCGACGGGCGCACGGCCCTCCTGGAGCGCACCGAGGCGGCGGCCCGGGCGCGCCTGCTGGCCCGGCCGGGCGAGGCGTCCGAGGACGTGATCGCGCAGACGCACGGCGTCCGCAGGGCCGCGCCCGGCGACTTCCGCGCCTCCCGGAAGGACGGCCCGGCCCGCGCCGCCGCCTCCGGGGACCGGCCGGCGGCCCCGGGCGCCGCGACGGGCGACCGTCCCCGTACGGGCGGCGCGGAGGGCCGGGCGGGCGATCGGGCGAACGGCGCGGAGGGCCGGGCGCCCGCCGACCGGAACGGCGCGGCGAACCGGGCTGCGGGCGGTCGGAACGACGCCGACGGGGGCGGGACCGGGCAGGCGCCGGAACCGGAACGGCGCGGACGGCGCGGCCTGTTCCGCCGCTCCTGAGCCGCCGCCGCACCCGCGGCCTCGGGCGAGCGGCCACCCGCCGCAGCCCCGAACCGGGCGGGCTCAGGACCTCTTGAACGTGAAGGGCCGGGCCAGTCCCCTGGCCAGGCCCTTGAGGCCCTGCTCCCGGCGCAGCGCCGAGATCTCCCGCCGGAGGCCGCCGATCTCGCGGCGGAACTCGACGGCCGACTTGCGCCAGCGGGCGGCCTCGCCGCGCCACCTGTCGACCTGGCCGCGGAGCCGCTCGACCTCCTTGGTGAGGCGCTCGACCTCGGCCTGGGCCTCGATCCTGGCCTTGTACGCGTCTCGCACGCTCATGAACGGACCGGCGTCGGACCGGCGGACGAACCCGTAGGTCTCGCCGTCGACCCAGAACGTCCCGAAGATCTCGTCGACCGCGTCGTCGACGTCCTCGCCCTCCGCCACGAGCATGTCGGCGCGGGCGAAGGCCTCGGTGCGTTCCAGACGGGCGACGACGACGTCCTCGCTGTCCTCGTCCAGCAGGACGCTGACCAGCCCGAGCGTCTCGTTGCGGGCCAGCGCGAGCAGCCGGGCCAGGCTGTCCTCGCCGGGCGCCCACCCGGCGGGCAGGCGCAGCCGGAACGGCGCGACCGTGTCCGGCGCCTCCGCGACCAGCCGTACGCGGCCCTCGTGGGCGTAGTGGGCGCGCAGCAGCGACAGGTCGAGGCGGGGGTCGGTGAGCGGGGTGCGCTGCTCCGGGTTGATCGCGTCCCACGGACCGGTGAGCAGGACCTCCAGGTCCGTCAGCGTCCCGGCGAGGACGGCGTCGACGGAGCCGCGGACGTCGTCGTACCCCCCGGCGGCCGCGTCGACGACGACCTCCAGCGCGGGAACCTTCCACTGCCGGCGCGGGTGCGTGCGCAGCCACCGGTAGGTGGGGATGCGGCCGGTCACGAGCGCGTGGCTGACCCGGTTGATCGACTCGGAGTCGCGCATGCGCATGGACGGCCCGAGGTGGTAGGCCCGCGCCTGGGGATCGGGGATGAACACGCCGCCGGCCTGGGCGAGCCGGTACCCCATCTCGGTGTCCTGGCCGAGGATCATCTCCGGGTCCATCGGCCCGGCACGCTCCAGGAGCTTCGCGCTGAACGACGCCGCGCCGCCGATGTGGATGCTGAACGGCCTGCTGGTCCGGGTGAGGCCCTGCGACCGCTCGACGAGCTCCTCGATCCACGTGTGCGGCTCGGCCGGTTCGAAGAACTTGGCCAGGTCGTCCGCCCGGGCCACATCGGAGGCCGCCGGGAGCGGGGCGGTGGTGAAGCGGAGGTAGGAGGTGACCGACAGGTACGGCGCGAGGTGGTGCCAGCGCATGTGCGCCTCCACCTCCTCGCGCTCGGGCACGATGTCGGAGTCCATCCAGTGGATGACGTCGCCGGTGGCCGCGGCCAGGCCCGCGTTGCGCGCGTTGGCCCGCCCGGGGACCGGGCAGACGATCAGCCGGGTGCGGTGCGGCCGGATCTCGGGCAGGCGGAGCGGCGGGACGCTGCCGTTGTCCACCACGATCACGTCGAGCAGGTCGGACGGGTACGTCTGGACGGCCAGGCCGGCGAGCGTCAGGTCGAGCTTGTCCTGGCCGCCGTACGCGGGCACGATCACGCTCACCCGGAGGCGGGGCGTCCACGACGCTCCCAGCGCGGGCGGATTGAGGACCGTGTAGTCGTTTCTCCGGATGCGTGGCGTCATGGCGCTTCCAGGATCACACTCGGCCGGAACCCCCGCCACTGGTATGCCGCGACTCTCAGGAAGTGGGCCAGCGGCAGCTGCCACGTGTGATCCGCGCCCAGCGAGCGCCGCAGCACGTACCCCAGTCCGTGCGTCCGGTAGACGCCGGCGCCGCTCGCGACGACGGCGCGCAGCAGGTGCGCGTCCTCGCCCCTGGCGTGCGGGCCGAAGCCGCGGACCTCGTCGAACAGCGCCCGGTCGACGAGCATCGTGCCGCCGGCGACGTGGTCGGTCCACACCTCGCTCGTGTAGTCGGTCCGGCGGACCGTGACCTTGAGCGGTTCGAGGTAGAAGAACTCCTGGGCCATGCCGACGACGCCGGCGCCCGTGTAGGCCCGGGCCAGCAGCAGGTCGCTCAGGTGCTCGGGGCCGTACCAGTCGTCGTCGTCCCACTTGGCCAGCAGGCCCGCCTCCGCCCGCGCGGCCGCCTGGTTCAGCACCTCGCCGAACGGCGTCGCGGCGTCGGCCTCCAGCACGGTGACCGGCAGGGGGAAGGCGTCGACCGCCTGCCGTACGCGGGACAGGGGGAAGCCGTGCAGGGCCAGGACCAGGTCGAGGTCCACGCCGCGCTGCCGCGCGATCTGGGTGAGCGCGGAGGGCAGCAGGTGGGGCCGGCGCGTCGCCATCACGACCGAGACCCGCGGCGTGCCGGGGACGAGGCCGCGCCGGCGCAGGGCGTGCCTGCGCAGGCGGACGCTGTGCTCCTCGCGCCGCAGATCGGCCACGGACGCGGGCACGTCCTCACCGGTCCGCGGGGCCCAGCTCTCGACGAGGCCGGTCAGCTCCGGGTCGGCCTCCCGCGCCCACGCCGGGGCGGTATCCGCGGTGAGCGGGACGCCCGCGGCGGCGAGATCGGTCACGAGCGCCAGGGCGCGCCCGTCGGGTGCGGACGGCCACTCCACGCGCAGCGCCCGCGCCGGGCGCAGGGACGCGATCTCCTCGGCGGCGGGCGGGAGCGTCAGGGGCCTGCCGTCGACCTCGGGCCGGCCGCCCGGCCACGACAGGACCGCGGTGCCCGCGGACGGCGAGCGGACGAACCCGAGCGGCGAGCAGACGTCCGTCGTCATGGCGACCCCGCTCCCTCCCGGTCGTGCACGGCCCGTTGAACGTCCTGAACAGTTATCACACGATTCTGGTAAAACCCTGAGTCAGCGCCCGGGGGCTAGGCGTCCGCGGGGAAGGGCCGCACAGGGCCGCCGATCGCGTCGCCCAGCGGCTTGACCACGATCGTCCCGGCCTTCTTCTGCTTGGCGACCCAGTCGAGGAACGCCGTCAGCTCCTTCGGCCTGGTGGAGTACGCGTCCGTGGCGTGGTCCCTGATGTGGTGGAAGACGAAGATCAGCAGACCGTCCCGGCCCTTGGCCCGGGTGACGAAGCCCTCGAAGTTGCGGGCCGTGCGCGCCATGCCCGTCAGGGAGGTCGTCCGCACGAAGTCGGGGTGGGCCGGCGGGAGCTTCTCGGTGAGAGGGCAGGTGTTGCAGCCGACGGGCCGCCGGAGGCCGTACACGCCGCGGGCGGTCGTGTAGCCGCAGGACATCGCGATGCGCCGGCTCGACTCGTCGTACTCGCCGAAGGGGTAGGCGAACGACCTGACCTTGAAGCCGAGGTCGAGCAGCGTCCGCCTGTCGTCGCAGATCTCCGCCTGCTGGACGTCCTCGGGCTGGAGCGGCAGGTGGACGTGGTGAAGGGTGTGACCGCCGATCTCGTGGCCCGCCTTGGCGATCGCCTTCGCGTCGGTCAGCGACAGGTAGCCAGGCAGCCCGAAGCGGGCGCTGTTGATGTAGAACGTTCCCTTCAGGCCCCGGGCCGACAGCATCTTCGCGACCTTCGCGTGGTCGGCCGTCCCGTCGTCGAAGGTGAGGACGACGGTGGGCCTCCTGACCGCCTTCTTCTTCGGCGCGGCCTGCGCCGGGCGGGCCCGCCCGGCCTCCGCGCGGATCGAGGCGGCCCGCGCCCCCGCGGAGACGGCCGAGGCGTCGCGCGCGCTCGCCTGGGCGGCGGGCGTCATGAGCCCGGCGGCCAGCGTCGCAGCGGCGGCACAGATCGGCACAAGGCTCTTGAGGAGCGTCATAGGGGGCATGGGGCAGCACTTTACTAAAGCTTGGTGCGGTGCCGCCCTCATGCCTCATAACGGAACGCGGTCGCTGCGATCACGGCGATCGTGACACGGCATGTCAGAGGCGCGTCAGGGGTGCCGTAAGGGGGTGCGGTCAGGGGTATCGTCAAGGGCGTGTCGTCAGGGGGTGTCGTCGCCCTCCACGCGCATGACGCTGGCGACGGCCCTGACGATGTCGAGGTCGCGAAGGTCCTTGATCGTGGCCGACAGCGCGGCGTCGCTCGCCCGGTGGGTGACCAGCACGAGCTGGGCGTCGTCCCCGCGCCCCTCCTGCCGCACCGTCTGGATCGACACGTCGTGCCGGGCGAAGATGTCGGCCACCCGGGCCAGGACGCCGGGCTTGTCGGCCACGTCGACCGACACGTGGTAGCGGGTGACCGTGTCGCCCATCGGGTGGACCTTGAGGTCGGCGTAGGTCGACTCCTCGGGGCCGCGGGTGCCGGCGAGGCGGTTGCGCGCCACGGCCACGATGTCCCCGAGGACGGCCGAGGCCGTCGGGGCGCCGCCCGCGCCCGCGCCGTAGAACATCAGCCGCCCGGCCGACTCGGCCTCGACGAACACGGCGTTGTACGCCTCCCGGACCCCGGCCAGCGGGTGGGACCTCGGGATCATGGCCGGGTGGACCCGGACCCCGACCGACCGGCCGTCGTCGGAGCGGGCGCAGATGGCCAGCAGCTTGATGACGTAGCCCATGCCCTTGGCGGAGGCCACGTCGGCGGCGGTGATCTCCGTGATCCCCTCGCGGTGCACGTCGGCCGCCGTCACCCGGCTGTGGAACGCGATCCCGGCGAGGATCGCGGCCTTCGCGGCGGCGTCGAAGCCCTCGACGTCGGCGGTCGGGTCGGCCTCGGCGTACCCGAGGGCCTGGGCCTCCTCCAGGGCGTCGCCGAACGAGGCGCCCGTGGAGTCCATCTTGTCGAGGATGTAGTTGGTCGTGCCGTTGACGATGCCGAGCACCCGCCGTACCCGGTCGCCGGCCATCGACTCGCGGAGCGGGCGCAGCAGCGGGATCGCGCCGGCGACGCTCGCCTCGAAGTACAGGTCGGCGCCGTTCTCGCGGGCGGCCCGGTGGATGGTCGCGCCGTCCTCGGCGAGCAGCGCCTTGTTGGCCGTGACGACCGACGTGCCGCGCGACATCGCGGTGAGGATCAGCGAGCGCGCGGGCTCGATGCCGCCGATCACCTCGACGACGATGTCCAGGTCGTCGCGGCTCACCAGCCCCTCGGCGTCGGTCGTGAGCAGCGCCGGGTCGATCTCCGTGTCACGCCTGCGCCCCAGTCTCCGGACGGCGACGCCCGCGAGCTCCAGCGGCGCGCCGATGCGGGCGGCCAGGTCGTCGGCCTGCTCGTCGAGCAGCCGGACGACCTGCGACCCGACGACGCCGCAGCCCAGCAGCGCCACCTTGAGCGCAGGTTTGCTCACGACCCCTCCTCGCTTGGGACATGGACACGCTCGCGCCCAGGACGGCTCACAGCTGCCCCCTGAGCAGGTCTTCCTCGGTCTCCCTGCGGACGATCACCCGCGCCCGCCCCTTGGACACCGCCACCACGGCGGGCTTGGGCAGGTAGTTGTAGTTGTTGGCCAGCGAGCGGCAGTAGGCGCCGGTGCCGGCCACGGCGATCAGGTCGCCGGGGACGAGGTCGGCGGGCAGCCACAGATCGCGCACCACCATGTCGCCGCTCTCGCAGTGCTTGCCGACCAGACGGGACAGCATCGGCCGGGCGTCGCTGTCGCGGGAGGCCAGCACGGCCGTGTAGTCCGCGCCGTACAGGGCGGTGCGGATGTTGTCGCTCATGCCGCCGTCGACGCTGACGTAGGTGCGCAGGCCCTCGACGTCCTTGACGGTGCCCGCCTCGTAGACCGTGATCCCGGCGAGGCCGGCGATCGCGCGGCCCGGCTCCACCGTGAGATGCGGCACGGGGAGGCCGGCCGACTCGCAGACCTTGGTCACGATCTCGCGCAGGCCGTCCGCGATGACCTTGATGTCGGGCGCCTCGTCGCCCGCGACGTACGGGATGCCGTACCCGCCGCCGAGGTCGAGCTCGGGGAGCACGACGCCGTGCTCCTCCTTGATCTGGACGAGCAGCCGGGCGAGGCGCCGCGCCGCGACCTCGAAGCCGGCGGTGTCGGTGATCTGCGACCCGATGTGCGAGTGGAGGCCGACCAGCTCCAGCTGCGGGAGCGCGAGGATCCGCCGCACGGCCTCGGCGGCGGCCCCGCTGCTCAGCGACAGGCCGAACTTCTGGTCGTCGTGGGCCGTCGCGATGAACTCGTGGGTGTGCGCCTCGACGCCCACCGTGACGCGGATCATGACCTTCGGCCGGACGCCGTGCCGCTCGGCCAGGTAGCCGAGGCGGGCGATCTCCTCGTAGGAGTCGACGACGATGTGCCCGACGCCGACCTCGACGGCCTTCTCCAGCTCCGTGAGCGACTTGTTGTTGCCGTGCAGCGTCATGCGGGCCGGCGGGAAGCCGACGCTCAGCGCCACGGCCAGCTCCCCGGCGCTGCACACGTCGAGGCCGAGGCCCTCCTGGTCGATCCAGCGGGCCACCTCGCGGCACAGGAACGCCTTGCCCGCGTAGTGGACCTCGCCGTCGTGGAACGCCGTACGGTAGTCGCGGCAGCGGGAGCGGAAGTCCTCCTCGTCGACGACGTACAGAGGCGTGCCGTACTCCTTCGCGAGGTCCCTGACATCGACGCCGCCGATCGTCACGGCCCCCTCGATCCGGCCGGACGTCCTGGGCCAGATCGCCGGTTCGAGCGCGTTCAGGTCGGCGGGCGTGTGCGGCGGACGCTCCTCGGGCGTCGCGCCGCCGGTCACGGCGACGATGGCGGAGGCGGCGTGCATGTCGCCGGCAGGGTGGGCGAATCGACTCACCCGAACGAGGCTATCCGACCCCGCCCCCCTCATGAGACAGCCGCCCACGTGGCGAGACGGACGCCCGGGGCGATTCACACCCTGTCGGGCAGCCCCGGGCCGATCAGGGCGCGCAGGACGTCGCGTACGGCCGCCGCCAGCCATGTCCTCGCCGTGTGGACCTGCCCGGCCGGCCGGTCCCCGCTCGGGACGGCCGGGGCGCGCTCGTGCGCGTCGTGGTAGGCCAGCGCGAGCCGCTCGGCGTACAGGGCCCAGGCCGGCTCGCGGCTCGCCGCACGGCCGGGCAGCTCGGCCAGCAGCCGCAGGACGGCCCGCTCCCCCGGGTCGGTGAGAAGCCCGGGCCGGAAGCCGGCGGCCGGCACGCCGAGGTCGGCGGCCCACCGCTGGACGGCGACGGCCCTGGCGTGGGCGTACCGCACGACGAAGCCGGGGTTGTCCCAGGTGAGCGGGGCGTCGGGCCAGGCGCTGGGCGCGACCACCGGCGCCGTGGGCGCTCCGGCGTCCTCCGGCCGCCCCTCCACGATCTCGCGGACGATCTCGCCCGGCTCGGCCAGCACGATCGACAGGAAGCCGTCCCGCCCGACGCGCACCTCCGCGACTCCGTCCTCCCCGCGCAGGCGTCCCGCGATCCGCTCCGCCCTCTCCGCCGCATCCCGTACGGCGCCGGGCTCGGCCGGGGTCCGTACGACGTCAGGCTCGGCCGCGGCCCGGACGGCGCCGGGCTCGGCCGGGGTCCGTACGACGTCAGGCTCGGCCGCGGCCCGGACGGCGCCGCGCCCGGCCGTGGTCCGGAGCGCGGCCGCGGAGGCGAGCACCGCCTCCTCCGCCCACGATCCCCGGGGCACGGGCGGCGCGCCCAGGAGCAGGGTGAGGCGGGCGGGCGTCACACGCCCACCCTAGTGAGCAGGGCGAGGCCCGCCGGAGCAGGGCGAGCCGTCAGGGCAGGGCGGGCCGTCAGAGCAGGGCGAGCGGCTCGGCGGGCAGGTAGCCCTCCAGCCGCGACGAGGCGAGCAGGGCGCCCTCGGCCGAGTCGCGGACGCACACGTAGGAGAACCGGTCGGCCGAGTAGACGCGGACGCCGTCCGTACGGCACTGACGCATCACGACCTCGCCCCACTCCTCGGAGACGTCGGCGAAGCCCAGATCGGTCAGGGTCTGGCGGCGCGCGAGCAGGGTGCCCCCGGCGACCTCCGGCAGGAACCGGTGCTCGGCCCCCGGCTGGCGCAGCAGCGTCGTGCCGGTCGTCGGCAGGTGGGCGTAGAACGAGGCCTTCCCCAGCACCTCGGCGTCGGTCGAGTCGAAGTGCCGCACCAGATCGGCCAGGTAGTGCTCGCCGTACAGGTCGCGGGAGTCGAGGACGGCCACGTGGTCGCCGTCGGCGAGCCGCAGCGCCCGGTCGAGCCCCGCGCCCCGGGTGATCGGCTCGTCCGCCGCGCGCACCACGACGTCCAGCTCGGGGAGCGCCTGCCGCGCGGTCTTCTCGACCAGCCCGGCGTCCACGCCGTCCGCGACGACGACGAGCTGTCCCGGCCGGTGGACCTGCCGGACGATCTGCGCGAGCAGGTGGTCGAGCTCCGCCGGGCCGGCGACGGCGCCGATCGCCGTGATCGCGCCGGAGTTGCGCACGCTCGGGACGCCGAGCACGTCGAGGATCGGGTCGAACAGCGGGGTGACGGCGGTGCGGGCCCGCCACGCGAGGTGCGCCTCCCGCGCGAGGCGCTCAGGGTCGGCCATGAGGATCTCGGCGGCGGCGACGATCTCCTCGCCCTTCGCGCCCGCGCGCACCTGGAGCACCGGAGTGCCGCAGGCGGCGACCTCCCCGATCACCCGGGGGTCGGCGTCGGCGGCCGCGATCACCAGGGCCGGCCGCCGGTAGGCCGTCAGCAGGTCGTCGTACGACGTCTTGTCGTCGCCCTGCCCGGCGAGGGCCGTCCAGGGACGGTTCGGCGCGGCCTCGCCGCCGGGGCCCGGCTGGGGGGCGGGCGGCGGGGAGACCGTCCCGAGCGTCACCACCTCGCCGTTGCGGCCGCCGGCCGCCGGCACCGGGTTGTGCACCCGCGGCTGGATGGCGTGCGGCAGCACGCCCACGCGGTCGTGCCGCAGGGCCGCCCGCCACTCGCGGGCGCGGGCCTCGTTCGTGGTCAGGACGTACTCGAAGTGCTCGGCCGCGGGGACCGCCCGCGACACCGGGCCGCCCGAGTGCCAGAAGACCGTCTTGATCCCCCGCTTGCGGCAGCCCTCGACCAGGTCGCGCAGCGCCCGCGTCTCCCCTGCCAGGGCCTCCAGCCAGCGTCCTCCGTTGCCCTGCCGCGGCCCGGGGCGCACGGACTCGACGAGCAGCACGTGCGGCTGCTGCTGGTCGAGCATGCCCTCCCAGTTGTCGGGCCCGAAGTTGGTCACCAGCCGCCACTCGTAGCGCAGCAGCGCCTCGGTCTGCCGGTCGACCACGCCGGCGACGGTCAGGTACGGCCGCGCCAGCGGGCCCTTCGGCACCATGAAGCCCTCGGCCATGGGCGCGGAGACCTGCGGCGCGCGGGGGTCGGCCTGGGCCGGCGCGGGGGCCGCCTCCCGCACCGCGGGGACCTCCGGCGTGAACTCCGACCGCTTGGGCGCGGGGGGCTTCCTGACGGGCGCCTTGAGCGTCTTCGCCACCGCCCCGGGGTTCTTGGTGTGCAGCGCGTCGCCGAGCTTGATCCAGCGGCTCTCCTGCACCGACGCCAGGCGCCAGTTGGCGACCTCGGTCTGGTACCGCTGCTCGGCCAGGTTCTTGGCGAGCTGGGCGTTCTGGCGCTCGACCGTCTTCAGCCGGGCCTCGACCTCCCGCAGCCGCGTCAGCGCCTCCGCCTCCGACCGGGCCGCCTCGTCCAGCCGCCGCCGGTGCTCGGTCAGCAGGCGGGCGAGCTCCGCGGCCCCCGACGCCTGCTCGACGGCCCGGGCCAGCGCCTGCCGAAGGGCAGCCAGCTCGCTTCGCTCACTCATGGGGGTAACTCCGCGCGGTAGGCCGAAAGGACGAGAGTCACAATATTCGCAGATCACCCTGATCCATCTCAGGCAGAGGCCACACCTCGTCCGTCCCATCCGCCACGGGGCCGAGCGGCCGTCCCCTTATCGGCGATGCGACCGATTCGTCAGCAGGGGTGCGACCACTCAATCAGGCGGCCTGCGACCAAATCGTCAGCAGACGAGCGGCCGGCGCTTCACGGACGGCAGCGTGCCTGTCATGCTGAGCTGGTGAAAAGCGTCTCGCAGACCCCTCTAGGCAGAGTGGTCCCCAGGCACGCGCTGAAGCCTGCGGCGGACGCACTGAGCGACACCCGCGTCGTCCTGGTCAACGGGGCCCGGCAGAGCGGCAAGAGCACGCTTGTCCGCCTGCTCGCCGGGGAGCGGACGGCGGAGTGGCGCACCCTCGACGCCCCGGCCGTGCGGCAGGCCGCGCTGGAGGACCCGGCGGGCTTCGTGGCGTTTCCCGATCTCATGGTGATCGACGAGATCCAGCGCGTGCCCGAGCTGATGCTGGCCATCAAGGAGCAGGTCGACACCGACCCGAGGCCGGGGCGTTACCTGCTGACCGGGTCCGCGCGCGTGCTGGGCCTGCGGGCCCTGCCCGACGCCCTGCCCGGCCGCATGGAGACGATCGAGCTGTGGCCGTTCGCGCAGGGGGAGATCGACGGATCCCCCGACCGGTTCGTGGACGCGATCTTCGCCGAGGGCGCCGAGCTGCGCCACACGTCCGCGCTGTCGCGCGCCGACTACGCCGAACGGGTCGTCCGCGGCGGGTTCCCCGAGGCCGTGGCCCGGACCACCCCTCGCAGACGCGAGCGCTTCCTCGATTCCTATGTCTCGGACCTGGTCGCCCGGGACGTGAGCCGGTTGTCGGAGATCGAGCGGACGGCCGAGATGCGCGCGCTGGTGCGCTCCGTCGCCGCCCGGTCGGGCCAGTTGCTGGTGGGGAGCTCGCTCGGCGCCGCGATCGGGCTGTCGGCCGCCACCGTCAATCGGTACCTCGGCCTGCTCGAAGAGGTCTTCCTCATCAAACGGGTCCCGGCGTACTCCCGGAACCTCGGCAACCGCGCCGTCGGCACTTCCAAGGTGGCCTTCGTCGACTCGGGCGTGGCCGCGAACCTCCTCGGGACGGACGCCAGGTCCCTCGTCCGCCCCGAGAGCCCCTTCGGACCGCTCCTCGAAGGCTTCGTCCTGATGGAGCTCGCCCGCCAGCTGACGTGGTCGGACGAGCGCGCCGAGCTCTTCCACTACCGGACCAAGGACAAGGTCGAGGTGGACGCGGTGCTGGAGAACCGGCGAGGACAGGTCGTCGGCCTCGAGGTGAAGGCCTCCTCGACCGTCAGGCCGGACGACTTCCGCGGCCTGCGGCATCTCGCCGCCCGCCTGGGAGACGACTTCCTCGCCGGCGTCGTCCTCTACACGGGCGCCCAGACCCTTCCCTTCGGCCCCCGCATGCGCGCCGTCCCCGTGAGCGCCCTCTGGCAGGTCTGACGTCCGTACGGACGCGGCGCATTCGTCTCCAGTCCGGTGGACCGTCAGGCGTACGGGTCGAAGGGGATCGCGGCGGGCTTGGCCTTGGCCAGCTCGCCGGCGAACCAGCTGTCGCGGATCCCGAGCTGGGCGGCGCCGAAGTCGGCGTTCATCAGCCGGTCGCGCAGACCCGGCGGGTAGCCGTCCCAGCCGATCAGGGGCGGCCACTGCCACCACCCCTTGTCGTTCTCCGGTTGCTCGCCGAAACCGGCGAAGCGGAAACAGTGCGTCCCGATGCCGTCCTTGTGATAGATGATCAGCGGGTGCTTCCCGGTCTCGTCCCAGGGAATGTCGTTTCTCGCGCGGATCTGGTACTGGCCGTGGGCGGACGCGGACACGTACATGCCCCAGTCGCCCTGCACCCACACCACCACGTGCTCCCAGTCGTGGCGGTGCCCTCCGATACCGCTTCCCGCGACGGCCTGGTCCTTCTCGAAATAGAGGGCGTACATGTACGCGCACCAGCCGTTGTTGCACTTGACGCGCGAATAGGCGTTGGTGTTGTCCAGGTCCCACGGGTCGTGGCAGTGGCCGTTCAGGGCGCCGGTCGGGTTGAGGCCGGGGGCGATCGTCCCGTCAGGCCCGATGGCCGGCGTGGGGTAGCAGCCGTCCCCGTCGTAGTCGAAGCCCGGCTCGTAGACGCGGTCCGGCCACGGGGCCGCCCAGTCGAGAGCGGCCGGCGGGTCGGCGTGGGCGACGCCGGGGAAGACGACCAGCATCACGACGGCGGCCACGAGCGCGCGCAGGACGACCGGCATCGTCCTGAAGCGGCGCCGGCCCCTGGCGCGCGCCCTGTCCGGGCGCCTTCCGGGCGACACGGTTCGCATGGAACCTCCTGGGGGGCGGAGGGAGAGGCGATTCCACACCTTGATCGCCGATCACGCTAAACGGGCCGGGACACCCGGTCAACGGCCGGAGAAACAGCCGCTCACATGTCATGAGATCCATGGGAAACGGCCGACGAAACCCGCGCCGATCCGTTGTCCCCGGTACGGCCGTCCGCCGTTCCGGACCGGCCGGGGAGGTCCGGTCGCGAACGGGTGCGGCCCCGGGGCGGCGGTGTCCGTAGACTCGGCGGCGGCGTTCGAGGGAGGGCGAGACTGTGCGCAAGGGTGAGTGGCCGCGTTTCGAGGCCAGGCCGTACGTGTGCGGCGCCATCGGGCCGTTCGACCCGGCGAGGCTCGGCCTGCTGGCCCGGTCGGGGCCCGCCGTGCGGCCGGTCCACGATGGCCCGGACGTGGCCCTGCTCGCCTCGGCGCCGCTCCGGCCGTACCGCGCGGAGGAGGACGCAGAGGAGGTCGCGTACGCCTGGGGGGAGCGGCGGCCGGAGGGCGCGACGGCGGCCGGCGGCTGGCTGGCGGTCGCGGAGACCTGCGAGGCGCCCGGCCTCGTCGTCGACCCCGGCGCGGTGACCCTGCACACGGGGGGCTTCGGCCTGGTCGACGTCTACTACCTGTCCGACGGCGACGCCGTCTACTTCTCGAGCCTGATCGAGCCGCTGCTCGCGCTGGCCCGCAGGCCGTACGAGGTGAACTGGGCGGCCTGGGCGGCCATCCTGAAGCTGACCTACCCGCTGCTGGAGGACACGCCGTACCGCGAGGTCAGGCGGCTGCCCGGCGCCACGGCGCTGACCTGGTCGCGGGACGGCCGCAGGCTCAGGGTCGACAGGCGGGCCCCCCGGTGGGTGCGCGAGGAGCCGGTCGACCGCGGCGTCACCGGCGGCGACCTGGTCGCCCTCCTGCACGAGGCGCTGAAGCCGTACGACCGGGTGCTGGTGCCGGTGAGCGGCGGGTACGACTCCCGGCTGCTGGCCAGTGTGGCCGTGGCCCGGGGGATGGACGTGGAGTCCTGGACGACGAGCCCGGACGACGGCCTCGACAACGACATCGACTTCGCCCGCTACATCACGCGCGAGCTGGGGATACCGCACCGGATCGTCCCGCAGGACCCGGCGCGGTTCCCCGACGAGGCGCTGTGGGCGGCCCGGCGGCTGGAGTACCTGACCAGCCACCACGCGTGGTACTCCCCCTTCGCCAGGGAGGTCCACGCCGCGGGGCGGCCCGTGGTGGACGGCCTGGCCGGCGGCCCCCTGATGAAGAACTTCCTGATCAGCTCGGACGCCGTGGGCGCCGGGTCGGGCGCCTCGCGGCGGGAGGCCCTGCTGGCCTCACTGGCCACCGGCGACGCCCACATCCCGGTGCTGGGCGAGGCCGCCTCCTCGTGGATGGACGACCAGGTGAGGTCGGCCTTCGACGCCGCCACCTCGGCCCTCCACGGGCACCGGGCCGAGCTTCCGCTGAGCGTCCTGCACACCCGCACGGTGCGGGGCATCGCCCGTTCGCCCGTCAACCTCGTCGGCCCTGAGGCCACCCCGGTCTTCCCGTTCCTGCACCCGGAGTTCTTCGACGCCGCCCTGTCGGTACCGGTCGACCGCAAGGAGGGCGGCCGGTTCTACCGGGAGATCCTGCGCGCCGCCGACCCGCGGGTCGCCGCGCTGCCCTCGACGAACGGCGCGCTCCCGCACCGCCGCGTGCCACTGCGGTCGAACGGCCCGGTCGCCCGGGAGTGGAACCACCGGATGCTGGTGAAGGCCGCCTCGGTCCCCGGCCTGATGTCGCCTCAGATGCTCGACGCGGTCGCGGCCGGACCGGACGCGCTGACCGCGTTCGGGTCGTGGAACTCGCGGTTCTGGCTGCGCGGGCTCGTGGTCTTCGGGGCGTGGCTGTCCGACTACGAGGACACGCTGGATGGACTCACGCCGCCCTGGGCCGCACAGACCGCCGCCGCGCCCGTGAGATAGCAGCGCGTGATCATTCAAAAACAGGCAAAAAACGCATGTCAGGAGTAGGTCAGGGTTTTCGGTCAGCCCTGCTCAAGTGGTATTTTCGGTCAAATAGAGGCCAAACACCATGGCGTGAGCGTCGAAGCTCGGGTGTGACCTGACAACGCGCCCCTCCTTTCCAAGCGAGACCAGATGAACGCTGCTGCGCCCTGCCCTGACCCGGTTCCCTCGGCACCGGGCGGCGTCCAGGAGATCACAGAATTCACACCGCAGGACCCGCGCTGGTACAAGCGCGCCGTCTTCTACGAGGTGCTGGTCCGGGGCTTCAAGGACTCCAACGGCGACGGCACCGGCGACCTGCGCGGGCTGATCGAGAAGATGGACTACCTGAAGTGGCTGGGCGTCGACTGCCTGTGGCTCCTGCCGCTGTACGAGTCCCCGCTGCGCGACGGCGGCTACGACATCGCCGACTACCTCAAGATCCTCCCCGAGTTCGGCGACCTGGGCGACTTCGTCAAGACGATCGAGGCGGCGCACGAGCGCGGCCTGCGCATCATCACCGACCTCGTGATGAACCACACCAGTGACCGGCACCCGTGGTTCCAGGCGTCCCGGGAGGACCCCGAGGGCCCGTACGGCGACTTCTACGTGTGGACCGACGACCCCAGCACCTACTCCGGGGCCCCTGTGATCTTCGTGGGCGCCGAGGAGTCGAACTGGACGTACGACTCGGTGCGCGGCCAGTACTACTGGCACCGGTTCTTCCACCACCAGCCCGACCTCAACTACGACAACCCGGCCGTCCAGGACGCGATGATGGAGGTCATCCGGTTCTGGCTCGACCTGGGCGTGGACGGCTTCCGGCTCGACGCCGTGCCGTACCTGTTCGAGCGGGAGGGCACCTCGTGCGCCGGCCTGCCCGAGACGCACGACTACCTCAAGCGCATCCGCGCCGAGGTGGACCGCCTCTACCCCGACCGGGTGCTGCTGGCCGAGGCCAACGGGTGGCCCGAGGACGTGGTCGAGTACTTCGGCGACCCCACCGTGGGCGGCGACGAGTGCCACATGGCGTTCCACTTCCCGCTGATGCCGCGCATCTTCATGGCGGTGCGCCGGCAGAGCCGCGAGCCGATCTCCGAGATCATGTCGCGCACGCCGAAGCTGCCCGAGTCGGCTCAGTGGGGCATCTTCCTCCGCAACCACGACGAGCTCACGCTCGAGACCGTGACGGAGGAGGAGCGCGACTACATGCACGCCGAGTACGCCAAGGACCCGCGCATGCGGGCCTACCTCGGCATCCGGCGGCGCCTGGCGCCCCTGCTGGAGAACGACAGGGACCAGATCGAGCTGTTCACCGCCCTGCTGCTGAGCATGCCGGGCTCCCCCGTCATGTACTACGGCGACGAGATCGGCATGGGCGACAACATCTGGCTGGACGACCGCGACGCGGTCCGGACGCCGATGCAGTGGAGCCCCGACCGCAACGCCGGCTTCTCCGAGGCCGACCCCGGACGGCTGTACCTGCCCGTGGTGATGGACCCGGTGTACGGCTACCAGTCGGTCAACGTCGAGGCGCAGTCGAAGAGCGAGTCGTCGCTGCTGCACTTCACCCGGCGGATGCTGCAGATCCGGCGGGAGCACCCGATCTTCGGCACCGGCAGCTACACCGAGCTGTGGACGCCGAACCCGAGCGTGCTCGCGTTCATCCGCGAGGAGGACGACGACCGGGTGCTGTGCGTGAACAACCTCTCGCGCTTCGCCCAGCCGGTCGAGCTCGACCTGCGCCGCTTCAGCGGGATGACCCCGGTCGAGTGCCGCGGCGGCGTGCCGTTCCCGGCGATCGGCGACATGCCGTACCTGCTGACGCTGCCCGCACACGGGTTCTACTGGCTGTCGATCCAGTGACCGGCCCGGCTCAGCGGGCGGTGACCGGGACCTGAGCCCGCGCCGCCCGCCGGGCCGGGATCAGCGCGACCAGCAGCGCGGCCCCGACCGCGACCAGGACGGCGGCGGCGAACATGCCGGGGGTCGGGGCCCGGCCGATCCCGGCGCCCACCCCGCTGCCGCGGCCCTCCATGTCGATCAGGCTCCTCGACCAGAACGCCCCGGCCGAGGCGCCGAGCAGCGCCCCCGCCGTGACGAGCAGCCCGGTCCCGGTGACGAGCGTCGCCATGACCTGGCGGGGCGTGAGACCCATGGCCTTGAGCACGGCCAGGTCGAGCACGTGGTCGCGCAGCCCCAGCGCGATCGCCGTCAGCAGGTTGGCCAAGCCGATCAACGCCAGCACGACCACGAGCGCCACGATGATCACCCGGATGACCGAGAGCCGGTCGGCCGGGTTCACCGCCTGGGAGACCTCCAGGCCCTGGGCCTGCAGCCGGGCCCGCACCTGGGCCGGGTCGGCGCCCGAACGCAGCGCCAGGGCGTAGAACTGCGGCGGCACCGCGTCCTTGGCCGCCAGGCTGTCGATGCCGACCGACAGGACCTCGCCGTCCTGCTCGGGCTCGATCACCCGGCCGACGATCTGGACGATGAGCGGGGTGCCGCCGATCGTCATCCGCACCCGGTCGCCGATGCGCACGCCGAGCAGGTCGAGCAGCCCCTGCCCGGCCACCGCCTCGCCCGCGTCGCGGAACATCCGGCCCTCGGCCACGGGGAACGGGTACGGCTCGGTGGACGTCCCGAGCGCCCTGGCCCGCACGGTCCGCGTCTGCCACGGCACGAGCGCGTCCAACTCCACCCCGGGGTAGGCCGCGACCACGTCGGGGTCGGCCATCGCCCGGTCGTGCGCCTCCACGGCCGTGAGGTTCCCCGGCCGTACGGACAGGGCGGCGGCCTGGCCGACGCTCTCGGGGTGGCGGGCGAAGTCGTCCAGCGTCGCCCAGCACCCCAGCCCGATCGTGATCATCATCATCGGGATGGCCACGCCGCAGATCGTGAGCAGCGCGGGCGTCCGCCGGGTGAAGGCGTCCCGCGCCCCGAGCACGAGCGCGGGCGGGAGCCGTACGAGCAGGGCGACCCGGGCCAGCCGGGACAGGTGGCCGCGCGGCGGCGCCGCGGGGGCGGCGGGGATCGGCGGGGTGCGCCCGCCCCGCCAGGCGGGCAGCCACACCGCGACCAGCACCATCGCGGCCGTGCCGGCGGCGATCGCCGCGAGCGGGCCGGGCGACAGCGGGACGGCCACGGTCTCCGACAGCGCCGTGGCCGTGATCAGCCGCGCGGCGACGAGGCCGAGGACGATGCCGACCAGGCCCAGGGTGCCGTGCTCGGCGACGAGCATCCGGGTGACTTGGCCGCGGGTGAAGCCGAGCGACTTCAGCGTGGCGATGTCGCGCAACTGCGTGAGCACCCGGCCGCCGGCGGCGTTGGCGAGGGCCAGCGCGGCGGCGACCAGGCCGGCGACGCCGAACAGCGCGAGCAGCAGGCCGAGCAGCCGGTTGTCCAGCTCCATCGACGCCCGCACCTCCCGCCAGGTGCTCACCCGCTGGACCTGGTTGCGCAGCGTGAAGACGGCCCGCTGCACGACCAGGTCGGTCGTGGCGGCGTCGGCCAGGCGGAGACCGGTGACCATCTCGGTGCGGCCCTGCGCCGGCTCCACCAGGGTGAGGGTCTGGCCCAGGGTCCAGGCGAGGCCGGGCGTCCACTCCGGGTAGAAGCCTTGGTCGCCGCTCTCGGCGAGCCCGGCGACGGTCAGCGTGTGGGTCGCGCCGTTCAGGCCGGTGACGGTGAACGGGCTGCCGGGCCGCAGCCCGAGCGCCCGGGCGAACGACCGCTCGACCACCACCGCGTCCGGCCGGCGGGCGTCGAGCCATCGGCCCTCGCGCAGCAGCGGCCGTGCGACGGGCGGGAACGCCGCCGGGGTCTCCTGCAGGGCGATCGGCACCCGGCGGCCGTGGTCGACGAGCGTCGCCGGCGCGCTGCGGTACGGCCCGGCCACGTCGGTCACACCGTTCAGGGCCCTGAGCGCGGTCACGTCGGGCACGTCCTTGGTGTGCAGCCAGATATGCGCGCCGTGGCTGCGCTCGAACAGGCCGCGCCAGGGGTTGGTGCCGTCCTCCAGCAGCGTGGCCGCGACGATCAGCGCGGTGACGATCCCGGCCACCGCCATGATCGTGAGGGCGGCCTGACCCCTGCGGGCCCGCAGGTCGGCCCGTACCCACCTGCCCGCGGCGCCGTGCCAGGCGCCGGTCACGGACCGCCCCCGCGGCGTGGTCGCGGCCGGCCGGCGCTCCTCCCCATGGTCGCCGGCCGTCCCACGGTGGTCAGTCACGGTGGTCAGCCACGCAGTTCCACCACGTCGCCCGCGGTGCCGCCGGGGCGCCGCCGCGTCCTGCCGATGGCGCCGTCGTCGACGATCTGCCCGTCGAGCAGGCTGACCACCCGGTCGGCCATGCTGGCGACCCGGGCGTCGTGGGTGACCAGCACGATCGTCTGCCCCTGGCCGTGCACCCGGCCCAGCAGGCGCAGGACGTCCCTGGTGTTGCGGCTGTCGAGGTTGCCGGTCGGCTCGTCGGCGAGCAGCAGGCGGGGCTGGTTGGCCAGGGCCCGGGCGAGGGCCACCCGCTGCTGCTCCCCGCCCGACAACTGGGCGGGGGACGCCCCGGCGCGGTCGGTCAGGCTCAGCTCGCCGAGCAGGTACTCCCGCCGCTCCCTGGCGTGCTTGGGGGACGCGCCGCCGAGCAGGGCGGGAAGCTCCACGTTGTCGGCGACCGTCATGTTGGCGACCAGGTTGAAGAACTGGAAGACGAAGCCGACCTTCTGCCGGCGCAGCACGGCCCAGCCGCTCTCGGAGAGCGTGTCGGCCCGTTTGCCGTCGAGCCAGATCTCCCCGCTCGTGCGGACGTCGAGACCGCCGAGCATGTGGACGAGCGTCGACTTCCCCGACCCGGACGGGCCCATGATGGCGACGAACTCCCCCGGCTGGACGGTGAGGTCCACCCCGCGTACGGCGGGCACCGGCAGGCCCCCGGTCTGGTAGATCTTGACCAGGTTGACCGCTCGCACCACAGGCGTCCCCGTCATGCGGTTGGTCCTGAGCGCCCGGTCACGCCCGCATGCTCGCAGCTCACCGGAATCTCCGCAAGCGTCCGCGGAACGGCGGCGACGGGCGTCCTACGTAGTTTTCCGCATATCCCGCCGGGGTCGCCGGATCTTACGGTCACGGAGGACGGGCCGGGCGCCCGGCCCGTCCTCCCCCTCGTCAACGCCCCGGAAGGGAGCCCGCCCCGTGGCCAGTGACGCCGCCGGCGCTCCGGACATCCTCTCCCCCGAGTTCGCCGCCGACCCCTATCCCGCGTACGAGGTGCTGCGCTCGGACTTCCCGCTGCTGTGGCACGAGGCGACGCGAAGCCACGTCATCAGCCGGTACGCCGACGTGGAGCGCGCCCTCAAGGACCCGGTCTTCACGAACAGGAACTACGACTGGCAGCTCGAACCGGTGCACGGCCGGACGATCCTGCAGATGGACGGCCGCGAGCACGCGGCCAAACGCGCCCTCGTGACGCCGGCCTTCCGCGGACGCGCCCTGGCCGACCGGTTCATGCCCGTCATCGAGCGCGTCGGCGACGAGCTGATCGGGGCGTTCGCCGCCGACGGCCGGGTCGACCTCGTCGAGGGCTTCTCGACCCGGTTCCCGATCAGGGTGATCGTCGACATGCTGGGCCTGCCGCCCGGCGACCACGAGCTGTTCCACCGGTGGTACACCGCCATCGTCGCCTTCATCTCCAACCTCGCCCAGGACCCCGAGGTGGCCGAGGCGGGACTGAGAACCAAGGAGGAGCTGGAGGCCCACGTCCTTCCCATCGTCGAGCGGCGCCGGGCGGAACCGGGCGACGACCTGCTGTCCACCCTCTGCACGGCCGAGATCGACGGTGTACGGATGAGCGACGAGGAGATCAAGTCGTTCGTGAGCCTCCTGCTGGCCGCGGGCGGCGAGACGACCGACAAGGCGATCACGTGCCTCGTGCGCAACCTGCTCGACCACCCCGGCCAGCTCGCCGCCGTGCGCGCCGACCGGTCCCTGATCGACCGGGCGTTCGCCGAGACGATGCGGTACTCCCCGGTGGTCCAGATGGTGATGCGCCAGCCCGACGCGGACGTCGAGCTGAGCGGGGGGACGATCCCCGCCGGCAGCACGGTCACCTGCCTGCTCGCCGCCGCCAACCGGGACCCCGCCCGCTACGACCGGCCGGACGAGTTCGACCTCTTCCGCACCGACCTCGACGTGGCCCGCGCGTTCACGGCCGGGGCCAACCACACCGCCTTCGCCCTCGGACGGCACTTCTGCGTCGGGGCCCAGCTCGCCCGCGCCGAGGTGAACGTCGGCGTCGGCCGGCTGCTCGACGTCGCCCCCGACCTGCGCCTGGCCCCCGGCTTCACCCCGGTGGACACCGGGGTCTTCACCCGCGCGCCCGAACGGCTCCTCGTGGAGTTCACCCCCGCGGTCTGACCCGCCTCATCCCCGCGGTCCGGCGTCCCCGCCCTCCCCGGACCGCGGGACCGGCAGGATCCCCAGACGCTGGGCGGTGAGCACGGCGCCGAGGCGGTCGGAGGCCCGGAGCTTCCGGTAGAGGTTCTCCTGGTGCTTGCCGACCGTCCGGACCGCGATGTTCAGGCGGCGGGCGATGCCGGCGGCCGTGAGACCGTCGGCCATCGCGGTCAGGACCACCAGCTCCCGCGGGGTGATCCGAAGGCCGGCGACCGCGTCGGCCGTGTCGGGGCCTCCGGAGACGTCGCGCCAGCGCGCGAGATGGCGCTCGTGGCGGTCGAGCGCGACCAGCAGGGGCTGAAGCCGCCGGACCACCGCCAGGTCCCTCTCGGAGAAGTCGCCGCCCGCGAGCTGGACGGACAGTCCGCGGAAGGGCCGGCTCCGCAGCGGAACGCCGAGGGCGTGAGTGGTCCCGAACACCTCCCGCATCGTGGCGCACGCGACCGTGCGCCGCCAGGCGCGCGACGGCATCAGGTCGCTCACGCGCAGCGGCGCGAGCGTGCCGGTCCTGCCGTAGTGCACCGCGAGCGGATGCTCGGCGATTATCGTCCGGTGCACGTCGGACCCGGGAGGCGTCTGCCGGGCCGCGGGCTCCGGCTCGATGTCGAGCATCCGTCCGGCCGACCGCGTGTAGTCGACGTCGACGCGGGTGAACACGTCGCCGCGCACGAGCGGGCCGAGCAGCTGCCGGCCGATCAGGGTCCACGCGGCCTTCGGCTCGGGGGACTGGAGGAGCGCCGAGGCGAGCTCGAGCATGCGGTCGTAATCACGGGCGGACGGCTGCGGCATGGGGCACCCTGCGACTGGCGACGGCTACCCCCGGGGGATACCCGCCCCGCGTGTCGCCCACGCCCGGGCCGTCAGGGAAGCTCCTCCTGGCAGCGCTCCAGCCAGTCGAGGTCGGCCTGCAGGTGCAGCATGGCCCCCTCGATGAGGAGCAGGGCCACCCGGTTGCCGGGGTCGGTGCGCTCGGCGAGCTCGCCGAGGTCGCGCATCAGCCCCAGGTAGTGGCGGCGCTGCCGATTGACCAGGGCCATCCGGTCCGACAGGCCCGTCATCGGGGCGAGCACGAGCTTCATGAAGAACTCGTCGCGCACCCGCGGGCCCTCGGTGGGCTCGTCGACCCAGGTCTCCAGCGCCTCCCGGCCGGAGGCCGTGATGTAGTAGACCTTCTTGTTGGGCCGGTTCGACTGCTCGACGTCGACCGACCTGACGAAGCCGTCCTTCTCCAGTCGTCCCAGCGTGACGTAGATCTGGCCGATGTTGGGCGACGGGTACGCGCTGCCGAAGATGGTCTCCAGCGCCTGTTTGAGCTCGTACCCGTGGGCAGGTTCCTTCGCAAGGAGCGCCAGCAGCGGCTGCCGCACGCGCCCACCCCCTGCCTCGAAGCGGTTACCGGAGCGTTACCGGCTCATCCGTTGACGCTCACATTATCGCTATGCATAACATGCATGCACCTACCTAACACGTATGTAACCGGCACTTAATACGGAGGCCATGTGGTTCGCCGAGCCGTCGCCGCGCTGGCCGCCCTGCTGGTGGCCGGGTGCTCGGGCATGGCGGACACCGGCGGGGCCCCCTCCCCCGGCACGGGCGGGACCGGCCCGATCACGCTCGCGATCGGCCGGGACACCACGGCCTACCTCGGACCGCTGCTCGACCGGTGGAACCGGGCCCACCCGTCCGAACGGGTGACCCTCCTGGAGCTCCCCGAGGCCGCCGACGAGCAGCGCGCCCAGATGGTGGCCAACCTCCAGGCGCACAGCGACGTGTACGACGTGCTCGGGCTCGACGTGGTCTGGACGGCCGAGTTCGCCGACGCCGGCTGGATCGTGCCGCTCGACCGCAGCCTGTTCCCGCTCGACAAGCTGCTCAAAGGGGTCGCCGACACGGCGATCTACCGCGACAAGCTGTGGGCCGCGCCGTACCTCAGCAACGCGGGGCTGCTCTACTACCGCTCCGACATCCTCAAGAAGGAGCACATGAAGCCGCCCAGGACGTGGGCGGAGCTGCGCGACGAGGCCACGCGGCTGAGCGCGAAGTACAAGATCGGCGGCTACGCCGGACAGTTCCTCCCGTACGAGGGACTGACCGTGAACTTCGCCGAGGCCGTGCAGTCGGCGGGCGGGTCGATCATCAGCCCCGACGCCCGCCGGGTGACCATGGACCTCGGCACAGCGCGGACCGCGCTCGACTTCCTCGTCGGCGGCGTCAGGGACGGGTGGATCCCCAGGGAGGCCCTGACGTACAAGGAGGAGGAGTCGCGCCTGGCCTTTCAGGAGGGCCGGCTGGTCTTCGCCCGCAACTGGCCGCACGCGTACGGCCCGGCCACCCACTCCCCCCTGGCCGGCAGGTTCGCGGTCACCCGCCTGCCCGGCCTGAACGGCCCCGGGTCCAGCTCGCTCGGCGGGCTGAACCTCGCCATCAGCGCCTTCTCCAAGCGGCAGAAGTCGGCCCTCGACTTCATCCGCTACTTCACCGGCCGGGACAACCAGCGGCTGGTGCTGACCGAGGGCTCCTTCCCGCCGGTCTGGGCCGAGCTGTACGACGACCCGGCCCTGATCAAGCGGTTCCCCTATCTGCCCGTGCTGAAGGAGGCCATCCTCTCGGCGCGGCCACGGCCGGTCACGGCCGACTACAACCAGGTCAGCCTGGTGATCTCCA
Organism: Microbispora corallina; assembly: GCF_016863035.1. GTDB lineage: Bacteria > Actinomycetota > Actinomycetes > Streptosporangiales > Streptosporangiaceae > Microbispora > Microbispora corallina. Next base: position 152,232 of record NZ_BOOC01000009.1, on the reverse strand, counting down.
GCGCCGTGTCCGGCGCGCTCAACCTCAGCAAGCCAGTAGACGAGACCGTCGCCGATCTGAAGCAGCAGCTCGGCGAGGTGATCCAGCCCGGAGGATAGATATGCGGAAACTCCCCATCGCGGTGGCTCTTCTCGGCGTCGCGGCCGCGGCATGCGGCACCTCGTCCGGCGGGGGCACCCAGGCCGGGTCGAGCAGCGCCCCCGCCGCCGGAGGCGCCAAGCCGCTCGCCGGCGTGAAGATCGAGGTCGCGGCCAAGTGGACCGGCGACGAGCAGGCCAACTTCGAGAAGGTGCTCAAGGCGTTCGAGGCCAAGACGGGCGCCAGCGTCACCTACGCCTCCACCGGCGAGGACACCGGCGCCTACCTCGGCCCCCGCATCGAGGGCGGCAACCCGCCGGACGTCGCGATCCTGCCCCAGCCGGGCCTCGTCCAGCAGTACGCCGACCAGGGCGCGCTCAAGCCGCTGTCGTCGCAGGTGCAGGCGCAGATCGACCAGAACTACACCCCGTACTGGAAGGAGCTCGGCTCGGCCAAGGGCCAGGTGTACGGCGTGCTGGTGAAGGCGGCGCACAAGTCGCTCATCTGGTACCGCCAGTCGGCCTTCGACGACGCCGGCGCACAGCCGGCGACGACGTGGGACGACCTGGTCAGCAAGACCGCGCAGACGCTGTCGGACTCCGGCACCACGCCGTTCGCGCTGTGCGCGGCCTCCGGCTGGACGCTCACCGACCTGTTCGAGAACATCTACCTCTCCTCCGCCGGGCCGGACAACTACGACAAGCTGTCCAAGCACGAGATCCCCTGGACGGACGCCTCGGTCACCACGGCGCTGCAGAAGATGGCCCAGGTCGTCGGCAAGAAGGAGTTCATCCTCGGCGGCCCCTCCGGCGCGTTGCAGACCGACTTCCCGACCTGCGTCACCCAGGTGTACGGCCAGAAGAAGGCCGCCATGGTCATCGAGGCCGACTTCGTCGCCGCCTCCGTGCCGCAGTCCGGCGCGAAGGTCGGCGAGGAGGCGAAGATCATGCCGTTCCCGAAGGTGGGCGACACGGCCCCCGTCATCCTCGGCGGTGACGTCGCCGTGGTGATGAAGGACTCCAAGGGCGCGCAGGCCCTCCTGGAGTACCTGGCCTCCAAGGAGGGCGGCGAGGTCTGGGCCAAGCAGCCGGGCTACCTGTCCCCCAACCGCAACGTCTCCCCCGACAACTACCCGGACGACCTGACCAAGCAGCTCGCGCAGACGATCATCTCGGCCGGCGAGTCGGTGCGCTACGACATGTCCGACCTCGCGCCCAGCGCCTTCGGCGGCACCGACGGCAAGGGCGAGTGGAAGGACCTGCAGGACTTCCTCCGCACCCCCACCGACGTGAAGGGCGCCCAGCAGAAGCTCGAGGCGGACGCCGCGAAGGCCTTCGAGAAGTAAGGAAGGACGGCCGTGACCGAACGGTTGGACGGCCCGCAGGCCCCCGGCGGCGGCGACGCCGCCGGGGAACCCCCCGGTCCGCGTGAAACCCCTCCCGCCGGCGTCACCGCCCCCGTGGCCGCCGCGGCCTCCGCGACGGCCGCGGTCCCGGCCGAGGGCGCGGCTCCCCCGCGCCTCGGCCCGTCGCCGCGGCTGGCGGTGATGTTCCTGCTCCCCGCGGTCCTCCTGCTGGCCGCGTGGATGATCTACCCGCTCGTCTACTCCCTCGTCCGGAGCCTGTTCGACGCGAGCGGCAGCCGCTTCGTCGGGCTCGGCAACTACGGGTCGATCTTCACCGACTCCTCGACGCTGACCACGATCAGGAACAACGTCATCTGGGTCGTGGTGGCGCCGGTCGTCGTCACCGCGCTCGGCCTGATCTTCGCCGTGCTGACCGAGCGCATCCGCTGGGCGACCGCGTTCAAGCTCGTCCTGTTCATGCCGATGGCGGTGTCCCTGCTCGCGGCCGGGGTCATCTTCCGCCTCGTCTACGAGCAGGACCCCGACAAGGGCGTGGCCAACGCGATCATCACCACCGTGCACGACACGTTCTCCTCCAGCACCGGCTACCCCGGGGCCCGGCCGCGCGAGAACGACCAGGCGCCCGCCACCGTCCAGGGCGGCGCGGTGGTGGCCAAGCAGCAGGCCCAGCCCGGGCGTCCGGTGCTGATCCCGCTCGTCGGCCTCAGCCAGGACGTGGTCAAGGACGCCGCCCCCGCCAAGGCGGCCCCGGCCGACGGCATCGGCGGCACGGTCTGGCTCGACGTCGTACGCGGCGGCGGCGGCACGCTGAACCAGGTCGACCCGCAGGAGAAGGGACTCGCCGGGATCACGGTCGAGGCCGTCTCCGGCAGCACGGTCAAGGCGACCACCGAGACCGCCGACGACGGCACCTTCCGCTTCTCCGGCCTGCCCGCCGGGTCCTATGTCATCCGGCTGCCGCAGTCGAACTTCACGGCGCCGTTCAACGGCGTGACCTGGCTCGGCCCGGCGCTGATCACGCCCGCGATCATCGGGGCGTACATCTGGGTGTGGGCCGGGTTCGCCATGGTGCTGATCGCGGCCGGCCTGTCGGCGATCCCCCGGGACGCGCTTGAGGCCGCGAGGATCGACGGCGCCACCGAGTGGCAGGTGTTCCGCCGGATCACCGTGCCGCTGCTCGCGCCGGTCCTGCTCGTGGTCTTCGTCACGATGGTCATCAACGTGCTGAAGGTCTTCGACCTGGTCTTCATCATCGCGCCCGGCTCGGTGCAGCCGCAGGCGAACGTCATCGCCCTGGAGATGTGGCGGGTGTCGTTCGGCGGCGGCGGCAACCAGGGCCTCGGCAGCGCCCTGTCCATCTTCCTTCTGCTGCTGGTGGTGCCGTTCATGATCTTCAACATCCGCCGGTTCAGGAGGGACGAGTCATGACGACGACCGTGGCCGAGCAGCCGCGGCACGCGATGGCGATCCAGCGCGGCGTCGCGGGCAGGATCATGGACCGCCTGGGCGGCGGGGTCGTCCAGGTCTTCCTGGTCCTGGTCGCCGTCTTCTGGCTGGTCCCCACGCTCGGGCTGCTCATCGTGTCGCTGCGCAGCGAGACGGCGAACAACTCCACGGGCTGGTGGACGCTGCTCACGAAGCCGGCGGAGATCACCTTCAAGAACTACTCGAACCTGCTGGCGTCGGGGTTCGGACAGTCGTTCTGGAACACCGTGCTGATCACGGTGCCCGCGACGCTGCTGGTGATCGGCATCGCGGCGATGGCGGCGTACGCGTTCGCGTGGATCGAGTTCCCGGGCAGGGACGCGGTCTTCCTCGTGGTCATCGCCCTGCTCGTGGTCCCGGTGCAGATCGCGCTGATCCCGATCGCCAAGCTCTACGGGTTCCTCGGGATCTTCGGCTCGATTTTGGGCGTGGTCCTCTTCCATGTGGCCTTCGGCCTGCCGTTCGCGATCTTCCTGCTCCGCAACTTCTTCGTGGGCATCCCGCGTGAGCTGCTGGAGGCGGCGCGGATGGACGGCGCCCCGGAGTGGCGGATCTTCGCGACCGTCGTGTTCCCCCTGGCCAAGCCGGCGATCGCGTCGCTCGGGATCTTCCAGTTCCTGTGGGTCTGGAACGACCTGCTCGTCGCGCTGGTCTTCGCCGACACCGACAACCAGCCGATGACCAAGGCCCTGCAATCCCAGATGCGGCAGTTCGGCACCAACGTGGACATCCTCGCGCCAGGAGCCTTCCTGTCGCTGATCATCCCGCTGGTGCTGTTCTTCGCCTTCCAGCGGTACTTCGTCCAGGGCCTGCTCGCGGGCTCGGTCAAGTAGGAGCGCCTGAATGGTGTCCGGATGCGCGCTTCACGGGGGAATAAGCGCGCATCCGGACTAGGCCCCATTGTGTACGGCTGGAACCCGCATTGTCCCGAGATCGGCAACCTCAGGGGGTTCCGGGGATGAGGCGTCGGATGCCCGCCTTCACGGGGGTAGGCGGGCATCCGATCTTTTCGTGAGCGACGCCGTGCGACACTGGAAAAGCCGATAGAGTGCGCGACCATGGCAGGACGTCCGTTGCACGAAGTCGTCGAAGCCGGATGGGCCGAGGCCCTCGCCCCCGTCGCGGAGCGGATCGCCGCGATGGGCGACTTCCTCCGGCAGGAGATCGCCGAGGGCCGGCAGTACCTCCCGGCCGGCCCGAACGTCCTGCGCGCGTTCCAGCAGCCGCTGTCCGACGTACGGGTGCTGATCGTGGGCCAAGACCCCTACCCCACACCCGGGCATCCGGTGGGCCTGAGCTTCTCGGTCGCCCCCGACGTCCGCCCGCTGCCGGGCAGCCTGGTGAACATCTTCAAGGAGTACATGGCCGACCTCGGCTATCCCCCGCCGTCCAACGGCGATCTCACCCCCTGGACGGAGCAGGGCGTCCTGCTGCTCAACAGGGTGCTGACGGTCATGCCGGGCAAGCCCGCCTCCCACCGGGGCAAGGGTTGGGAGGAGGTCACCGAGCAGGCCATCACGGCGCTGGTCGCCCGCGGCGGTCCGCTCGTGGCGATCCTGTGGGGCCGCGACGCCCGCAACCTTCGGCCCATGCTCGGCCAGGTGCCGTGCATCGAGTCGGCCCACCCGAGCCCGCTGTCGGCGCGCAGCGGCTTCTTCGGCTCCCGGCCGTTCAGCCGCGCCAACCAGCTTCTGGAGCAGCAGGGCGCGGCTCCCGTCGAGTGGAAACTGCCCTGATGGCTGCCGATAGGATCACCACCATGAGCGATGGAACGGACACGGCTCGCTATCTCCGCCTCACCGTCGACCTGGTGGTCGAGGTCCTCGATGTCGGCGCGCTGCAGGCGGCGGCGCTGAGCGAGATCCGGGACCCCCAGACCGAACTGGACGACGCCGAGCGCCAGGAGCAGATCGAGCTGGTCAACTCCGATGAGACCGGAGCCGCTGCGCTGCAGTGGCTCATCGAGCCCGACCACGTGCTGGGCCTGGTCGAGCACGTGACCGAGGTGGAGCCCCGGGAGGCCATGCTGGGCGTCGAGCCGTCCGACGGCGTCCTCGACGAGGACGAGGACGGCCACGATCACGATCACGATCACGACGGCCCTGGCCACCTCGCCTGACCCTTCCCCCCGCGTACCTCGTCCGGACGCGTGCCGGGGCGGCCTCCTCCGTCGCCGGCACGCGTCCGCGGCGTCTGCTCACGGCCCCGTGCGGCATACCGCGCGGGGCCGCGTGCGCCGGAGGGAGTGGACCCGCGGGGCGTACCGCACGGGGCCGCGCGCGCTGGTAGTGGACCCGCGGGCCGTGCCATGCGGGGTCGCGCTCTGAACGAGGGCGTGGGCCTGGGGTAGCGCTCGCGTCAAGGAGCGGTCTTGCGCCCCACGCCCGACATCCCGAGGACCGCGAACTTCCGCTGCAGGGCCGGCTCGATGAACCCGCTCTGGTCGATCATCTCGAAGTCGCCGAAGAACCCGGCGACCTCGGCGACCGTACGGGGGAAGAGGTTCGACGAACTCGCGGCGTAGACGTCCTGGACCTGCTCGGTGTCGAGGGCCCGCTGCTCGGTGCGCGTCATGTGGGTGATGACGAGGTGGCTGCCCGGGGCCATCGCGTCGCGCAGCAGGGCGACCTGCTCGTACGGATCGGGCAGGAAGTGGAGCACCGCCACGAGGAGGACGGCGACCGGCTCCGCCCAGTCGACCAGCCCCGTCGCCGCCGCCTCCGAGACGATCTTCTCAGGCTCGCGGAGGTCGCCCTCCAGCACGGCGACGCCCGGTGAGCCGGCCAGGATCGCGCGTCCGTGCACGCACACCACGGGGTCGTTGTCCACGTAGACGGTGCGGGCGGCGGGGTTCACGGACCGGGCGGCCTCGTGCACGTTGTCCTGCGTGGGCAGGCCCGCCCCGATGTCCAGGAACTGGCGGATGCCCGTCTCCCCCGCCAGATGACGGACCGTCTGCCCAAGGAAGCGACGGTTGTGCCGCACCCCGTCGCGCGACTCGGGGAACATCGTGAGGATCTTCTCCGCCGCCTCGCGGTCGGCGGCGAAGTTGTCCTTCCCGCCCAGCATGTAGTCGTAGATGCGGGCGGCGTTGGGCGTAGAGACGTCTATGCCCCGAGGGGGATCACGGTCCGCCATGCCCGGATCATATTCGTCCCGGACCGGCGGAGAGGGGCGTTTCCGGACACCAAACCCGATGATCCTCGGTTCCGTCACGAGCTCAGCAGCTGCTCGCGCCGCTGGGCGAGCTGTTCCTGCCGGCGGGAGAGGTCCGCGCAGCGGGCGCCGAGCTGGTTGACCATGCCGCCGACCCATTCGGCGACCTCGCGGACCGCCTCGGCGGTGCGCGCGATCCGCTGGTGCTTCAGGGCGTCGGTGATGATGTTGTCGAAGAAGACGTCCGCGAACCAGCGGGTGTCCACCTTCGGCAGCTGCGGGGAGGCGGCCACCCCGATGTCGGCCAGCTCCCGGGAGAACCGGTCGAGCTCGCGCTGGGCGTGCCAGGCCGCCTCGTCCGCCTGCCGCAGGTGGCCGTGCTCCACCATGTCCGCGAAACCGCCTCCGGCACCGAACATGTCGAACGTCGAGGCGCCCCGGGCGCTGCCCAGATGCCGCAGGACGTAGCCGACCGCCTGGCTGGCGGCCATGCCGGCCTGGTGGGCCTCCTGGTGCTCGCGCAGGTCGGCCGTCGTGTCGGCGAGGCGGGCGGCGAGGTCGGCCAGGTCGCGGCCCCGGGGGTCGCCCGACTCGACCAGCATCCGCTCCTTGCGGGCCAGCAGCACCTCCAGCTCGTGCTGCGGGGCGCCCAGCGCGGCGAGTTCCTGGTCGGTGGTCCGGAGGTCGGAGGTGAGCCACTCCAGGCGGGACCGCTGACCGGCCACGCGCTGCCGCGCGGCCGCCGCCTCCGCCCGCTCCCTGGCCAGCCTCTCCTCCTTGTTCCCGGTCAGCCCGGACAGGAAGGCCGAGAAGCCGCCCTGCTCCAGCTTCACGACGTCCCTGTCCTCCTTGGCCAGCTGGCGTTCCAGCCCGACGAGGAGGTTCCCGACCTCGTCGATCTGCCCCAGCAGGGTGACGCGTTGCCGGGTCAGCTGGTCCCGGCGGCGGGCCCGGTCGCGGGCCTGACGGATCTCATCGTCGATCGCGGCGAAGTCGGTCACAATCTGCAGACGCACGGCCCGCCCGGAACGTTCCCCATGTCCGGGAGGGGTGTCAGGGCACGAGAACGATCTTTCCGGTCACGTGCCCGGTCGCGCCCAGCTCGTGCGCCTTGGCGACCTCGTCGAGCGGGATCACCTGGTCGACGTGGACGGTGAGCCGCCCGGCCTCGACGAGGGCGGTGAGCTGGGCGAGGTCCGCGGCCGACGGCCGGACGCTGACGGCCTCCACCCGCACTCCCCGCTCCGCGGCGTCCTCGGGCGTGATCCCGAGATTGGCGGGGAGCGCGCCCACGAGCAGGCCGCCGGGCCTCAGCACCCGGGCCGACCGCTCGCCGTACTCCCCGCCGACCAGGTCGAACACCACGTCCACCGGGCCGGTCTCCGAGACGAAGTCGGCCGTCGTGTAGTCGATCAGCTCGTCGGCGCCGAGGCCGCGGAGGAAGTCGTGCTTGGCCGCACTGGCGGTGCCGATGACGTGGGCGCCGCGCGCCTTGGCGATCTGGACCGCCAGGTGGCCGACGCCCCCGGCGGCCCGGTGGATGAGCACGCGCTGCCCCTCCTCCAGCCGGGCGATCCCGACGAGCGCCTGCCAGGCGGTGAGGCCCGCCAGCGGGAGCGCTCCCGCCTGCTCGACGGTCAGGCCCGCAGGCCTGCGGACGATCTCGTCGGCCGAGGCGACCGCGTACTCGGCGTAGGCGCCCGCCTCGGCCGGATAGGCCAGCAGGCCCAGGACCTCGTCGCCTGGGGCGAAGGCCGACACGCCTGCGCCCGTCTCCTCGATCGTGCCCGCGGCGTCCCAGCCCAGGACGAACGGCGGGTCGCCGAGCAGCGGGTAGTAGCCGGACCGCACCACGGCGTCCACCGGGTTGTAGCCGGCGGCCCCGACTCTGAGCAGAACCTGCCCGGGGCCGGGCTCGGGCCGGTCCGTCTCCTCCGCCCGCAGCACGGAGGGGTCGCCGAAGGCGGACTGCGTGATGGCTCGCATCTCGTACTCCTCGAGTGAGGGAACTGTCCCGGCGTCAATCGTGCGCGATTCCGGTATCTAATCGAAAGAAGCCACCTTTTGGTTGTATAGGTACCTCATGGAAACCATGCCACGGCTGAGAGCCCGGGGAGCGGCCGACGCGTACCTGAGGGAGTGCGCGTCGCGGAAGGTCCTGGACGCCATCGCCAACAAGTGGACGTGCCTGCTGGTCGACGCCCTCCAGGACGGGCCGGTGCGCTTCGGCGCCCTGCGGCGCCGCCTCGACGGCATCACGCAGAAGAGCCTGACGCAGACCCTGCGCGCCCTCGAACGCGACGGCATGGTGATCCGCACCGTGTACCCCACCATCCCGCCCCGTGTCGAGTACGCCCTGACAGACCTCGGCCACAGCCTCGTCACCCTCATGGAGGGGATCCGGCGCTGGTCGGAGGACCACGTCTCGGAGATCATGGCGGCGCGAGAGGAGTTCGAACGCCGGGCGGCCGAGGAGCCGCGCCCCGTCCCGCCGATCTGACCACCGCCCCGCCCGAGACCCGACCAGATCAGCGCGATCACCTCGGCCCCTTTCGTCCGCTCCGAAGGTCCGTCAGGCGGCGAGGAGGCCGGGTGTGTGGTGCGGGCGGTCGCCCGTTGTGCCGTCCGCGGGGAGACCGACTCTCAAGCAGGCGCGGCCGGCCGCGGCGGGTGTGAGCCGCACCAGGAACGGGTCGCCCGCCGGATCGGGCGACCCGGCGACCTCGGCCACCTCGCGGCCGGCCATCCGGATCCGCCGGTCGATCGTCCGGAGGAGGGCGTGCGGTTCGCGGGCGAGCCAGGCCAGATGGCCGGAAAGCAGGTGCTCGGCGACGGGGAGCAGGGTCGAGACGGCGCACAGGCTGTGCGGGCAGGGCCCGCCGTCCAGGACGACCTCCGGGAGACCGAACCGGCTCAGGCCCCGGCTCGACACCCGCAGGCACGTGCACACGCCGGCGCCGAGCGGGTCGCAGGCGGCGCCCGAGCGGCTCTCGTCGACGTCCACGGCCCAGCCGAGCCAGTCGTCGCCGATCCGGAACTCCTGCCGCTCCCCCGGGCAGTCGGGACAGTGGTCCACCACGGCTGCCGTCAGGGGATCGACGATCACCCCGCCATAGGCTTCGGCGACCCCGCGGGCGGCCGCCCTGGCCGCCTGTGCCGCCTCGGGTTGCTCGGTCACGGGGGCGGTGCTCGACACCACGACGTGGTAGCGGGACCTGCGGACCTGTTCATGTGGACCGGCGGGCAGGTCCGTCCCGCGCCAGGGCGACCGGCCCTGCCGGTACGCCTCGATCTCCAGCCGGGACGTGCCGAGCGCGTCCATGGCGCGGCGCCGGTGCGCCCGTCCCATCCGCCACGGGACGATGGACGACAGCTCCGTGGGTGTGCGGTCCGCGGCCACGACGAACACGGACGTCGTCTCCGCCGGAACCGAGTAGCTGATCTTCATGCGCGCCTCCTCCGTTCGCTGGAGGCCCCAGAGTGCCTCTCCGGCTCCTGGCCCCTCCCGGCCGAACCGCGTTCTGTGGAAAACCGGTACGCATCCTGGGTGAAGCGCACCCTCCCTCCCGACCCCTTCAACCAAGTTGACCGCTTTACCCTCGGATTCATGGAGAATCCGGACGTTGCCGGTGGCGAGAATGCGCTGGGCGCGTTCCTGCGGGAGCGGCGCGCGCTCGCCAAGCCGGAGCAGTACGGCATCGTCTCCCAGGGTCGCCGCCAGGTGAGGGGCCTGCGGCGCGAGGAGGTGGCTATGCGGGCCGGGCTGAGCACCGGCTACTACACGAGACTGGAGCAGGGACGGGAGCGCAACCCCTCGCCCGAGGCGCTGCGGGCCGTGGCCCACGCGCTCCGGTTCGACGAGCCGTCGCGGGCGAAGCTGGAGATGCTGGCCCGGTCCCTCACGCGGAACGTGCGACCGCGCGGCGAGCGGGTGAGCCCCCATCTGCTGCGGCTCATGGACGACCTGGGACGTCACCCGGCCTTCGTCCTCGGGCACGCGTACGACATCCTGGCCCGCAACCGGCTGGCCGCCATGCTCCTGGGCTGCTTCGCCGAGGCCGACAACCTGGCCCGGATGGTGTTCCTCGACCCCGCGGCCCACGACTTCTACCGCGACTGGGAGCGCGCCGCGCAATCCGTGGTGGCCGCCCTGCGCCCGCCGGCCGCGCGGATGCCCGACGATCCCCGCCTCACGGCGCTCGTGGGCGAGCTGTCGATGAAGAGCAGCGCGTTCCGGCGCCTGTGGGGCCGCCACGACCTCACCTGCAAGACCTCCGAGGCCAAGGCCTTCCGCCACCCCGAGGTCGGCGACCTCGACCTCCACTACGAGGCGTTCGCGGTCAACAGCTCCCCCGGACAGCAGCTCATCGTGTACCAGGCCGAGCCCGCATCCCCCTCGGCCGACGCCCTCGCGCTCCTCGGCACCCTCGCCGTCTCCCGCGAGGAGCGCGTACGGGACGAGGACCGCCCCCGCAGATGACCGGTCAGGCTCGCGGCAGCCGGACCACGAAGGCCGCCCCGCCCGCCGCCGACCGCTCCACGTGCACGTCGCCCTCGTGGCCGTACACGATGTTGCGCACGATCGCCAGGCCGAGCCCGGTCCCGCCGCGCTCGCGGGACCGGGCGGCGTCCAGGCGGGTGAAGCGGTCGAAGATCCGCTCCCGGTCCGCCTCGCCGATGCCGTCCCCGTCGTCGGCCACGACGAGCTGCGCCGCCGCGCCGGTGGGGCAGACACGGACGAGCACGAGGGTCCTCGCGTGCCGCTGCGCGTTGTCGAGCAGCTCCGAGATCATCCGCCGGAGCCTCGCGACCATGCCTCGCACCAGCACTCCCGGCTCGGCGTGCACCTTGACGTCGAGCCGGTCGGCGCGCCGGGCCAGCTCGGTCCGGACCAGCTCGCCCAGGTCCAGCAGGACCGGCTCGGCCGGCTGGGCGGCGGCCTGGAGCTGGGCCAGCAGGTAGAGGTCGTCGACCAGTGACTGCAGTCGTTCCACGTCGCCGAGCGCCCGTTCGAGCAGGTCGTCCACGTCGATCTCGCCCGGATGCAGGCGGGCCTCCTCCAGCTGGGCCCGCAGCCCCGCGATGGGCGTGCGCAGCTCGTGGGACACGTCGGCCTCGAACCGCCGCTGCCAGTCGATGGCCCGGTACAGCCGGCCCGACATGGTGTCGATGCCGCGCTTGATGCTGCGTTCCAGCTCATCGAGTTCGCCGAGGCACTCACGCAGGTGGCGGAGTGATGTCATCGCCGGGCTCCTTCCCCTGACCGGCACGATGAATTACCCCAAAGAGCTACATACCCGCCTCTTCTCCCGCTTTCGCGGATAAACCGCTGACGGCATGACGGGGCGAGCGGGGCTCCGGAACGGCTCCGGTCACACCTGGACGATCGCGAGGGACTGAGCGGGCAGGTAGACGTCGCCGTCGATCGTGCGGACGGCCTCGTCGGAGGCGAGGACGATCCGGGTGGCGCCCGGCGAGAGCCGTACGGGGACGGGGAGGGAGCCGACGTTGGCGACGACCCGCAGCGAGCCGCGCTCCACCACGATGAAGTGGCGGTCCTCGTCGACGCGGACCCCGACCCGGTCGAGTCGGGGATCGGCGAGGTCGGGGTGCGACTTGCGCAGCGCGATCAGGTCGCGGTACCAGCCGAGCAGCGAGGCGTGGCCGTCCTCCGACAGCTCGTTCCAGTCGAGCTTGGAGCGCAGGAACGTCTCCTCGTCGCCCGGCTCGGGGGCCTTCCAGTCGTAGCCGAAGCCCTCGAACTCCTTCCGGCGCCGCTCGCCCTCACCCTCGGCCAGATGCGGCTCGAAGTGGTCGGTGAAGAAGTAGAACGGCGTGCTCGCGCCCCACTCCTCGCCCATGAACAGCATCGGCGTGAACGGCGAGGTCAGCAGCAGGCCGGCGGCGACCCAGAGGTGCTCGGGCTCCATCCGGTCGCCCTCGGGCCGGTTGCCGATCTGGTCGTGGTTCTGCACGCAGCAGACGAACCGGTAGCCCGGGACGCCCGTCGCCGGCCGGCCATGGCTGCGCCCACGGAAGCTGGAGTAGGTCCCGTCGTGGAAGTACGCCGAGGTGAGCACCTTGGCCAGGGCCGACAGTGCCCCGAAGTCGCAGTAGTAGGCCTGGGTCTCGCCGGTGACTGCGGCGTGGATCGCGTGGTGGACGTCGTCGTTCCAGCTCGCGTGCATGCCGAGGCCGCCCGCCTCGCGAGGGGTGACCATGCGGGGGTCGTTGAGGTCGGACTCGGCGATCAGCGTGAGCGGCCGGCCGACGATCGCGGACAGTGCGTCGACCTCGGCCGACAGCTCCTCCAGGAAGTGGACGGCGCGCTTGTCGTGCAGCGCGTGCACGGCGTCGATCCGCAGCCCGTCGACGTGGTAGTCGCGCAGCCACTGCAGCGCGTTCTCGATGAAGTAGCGCCGCACGCCGTCCGAGCCGGGGCCGTCGAGGTTGACCGCGTCGCCCCAGTAGGACCCCTTCGCGTCGTGGAAGTACGGCCCGAACTTGGCCAGGTAGTTGCCGGAGGGGCCGAGGTGGTTGTAGACGACGTCGAGGATCACCCCGAGGCCCGCCTGGTGGCAGGTGTCGACGAAGCTCTTCAGCCCGTCGGGGCCGCCGTACTCCTCGAACACCGCGTAGAGGTCGACGCCGTCGTAGCCCCAGTTGCGGGTGCCGGGCACCGGAGCGACCGGCATGATCTCCACGAAATCGACGCCCAGGTCGACCAGGTGGTCGAGCTTCTTGGCCGCCCCGCGGAACGTGCCCTCCGGGCTGAAGGTGCCGACGTGCAGCTCGTAGATGACCGAACCCCGCAGGTCGCGGCCGTGCCAGTCCTGGTCGCCCCAGGTGTACCGGCCGTGGTCGTGGACCCGGCTCGGCCCGTTCACGCCGTACGGCTGCTGCCGGGTGCGGGGGTCGGGGAACGGACCGTCGCCGTCGACGTAGAAGGCGTAGTCGAGGCCGTGCTCGTCGCCGGGGGCGGTCCACCAGCCGCCCTCACCCGAGGTCATGTCGTGCCGGTCGCCCCTGTACTCGACCTCGACGCGCGTCGCCTGGGGCGCCCAGACCTCGAACATGCTCACTCCCCCTGCCGTAGCCGTGCACCACCGACTTTCCCTGATGTGCGGCGATATTCACCCTTCTAGGATCGCGATGGGGTAACGGGACAGCAGGTGGGCCATGGGGATCCGGCCGGTGTGCTCCGCCCCGGTCAGCAGGTCGCGCCAGCGGCCGGGCGGCAGCGCGAGGGTCTCGCTCCCCCAGCCGCCGCGCCGCTCCAGCCCGACCGGCAGCCGGGTCGCCACCGCGACCGCCCGGTCGCCGCGGGCGAAGGCGATCGCGTGCTCCCCCGCCTCGATCGGCGTGTACGCCGCCTCCGGGTCGAACCGCTGCCGCAGCTTGAGGGCGGTGGTGGTGACGAGCAGCTTCTGGCCGTCCCAGCTGTCGTCGGGGGCGGCCAGCAGCCGGCGCCGCCGCTCGAAGTCGACGGGCCGCCGGTTGTCGGGGTCCACCAGGGAGAAGTCGGTGATCTCGTTGCCCTGGTAGACGTCGGGCACGCCCGGCATCAGCAGCTGGACGACCTTCTGGCCCAGCGAGTTGACCCGGGCGTACCGGTCCACCACCTCGGTGAACGAGGCCACGGAGTAGCCGCACACCTCGATCGCCCGGCGGGCGAACTCCCTGACGCCGTCCTCGTAGGCCGGGTCGGGGTTCATCCAGGAGATCGTGGTCTTGGCCTCGCGGGCCCCCTTGAGGAGGTAGTCGGTGAAACGCTCGACCGAGATGGGCCAGGCCGCCATGAGCGACTGCCAGGCGAGGTAGTCGAGCCGGGGGTCGAAGGACACCGACGCCGCCCAGGAGTCGACGGCGAGCGCCCACTCCTCCGGCATCTCCGACAGGACGGCGAGGCGGGCCCGGACGTCCTCCGAGCGCTTGGTGTCGTGGGTGGACAGCGTGGTCATCGTCCGGGGCGGGAGCCCGGCGGCGAAGGCGTGGAACTCGTCCGGCGTCACCCCGAACCGGTCGGGCTCACCGCCCACCTCGTTGAGGCAGGCCAGCGGATACCAGCGGTAGAGCGCCGTGTCCTCCACGCCCTTGGCCATCACCGGCCCGCAGGTCTGCTGGAACCTCGTCACCGCCTCGGGCGGGCCGTACAGGACGAGGTTGGCGGTCTTGGCGACGGCGTCGGGGTCGGTGCGCGCCGCCGCCTCGCGGGCGGCCTCCTGGATCAGCCGCACCGACTCCTCCGGCGGCTGCTCCCCCGGGTTGACGTACGCCCGGTAGACGGGCATGGCGGCCAGCAGCTCGGCGACGGCGTCGCGCAGGCCGGGGTCGCCGAGGTCCGCGGTCAGCCGGTCGACCTCGCCGCGGAAGAACAGCTCGATGACGTGCTTCTTCGACTCGTGCCGCACGTCCTCGTAGCCGTCCCGCACGCCGGTGTGGCGGGCGAACGTCTCGATCAGCCGTTCGCGCGAGGACGGGTCGACGAGCAGCCGGGTGATCATGTTGAGCGCGTCGTATCCCGTCGTGCCGTCGCACGGCCAGTCGGACGGGAGCCGCTCGTCGTCGATGAGGATCTTCTCCACCCACAGCGGCCCGGGCACGTGGGGACGCAGCCGCCGCAGGTAGCCGCGGGGGTCGGCCAGGCCGTCGGGGTGGTCGACCCGCAGGCCCTCGATGACCCCGTCGTCGATGAGGCGGAAGGTCACGGCGTGGGTGGCCTGGAACACCTCCGGGTCCTCCACGCGCAGGCCCATCAGCGACGACACGTCGAAGAACCGGCGGTATCCCGGGCTCTCCCGCCAGTTGACCAGCCGGTAGTGCTGGGCCTCCAGCAGCTCCGGCAGCGGCAGGTGCCCGGTGCCCGGGCGGATGGGGAACTCGTGGTCGTAGTAGCGCAGGACCTCCCCGTCGACCACGAGGCCGCCCGGCTCGTCGCCGAGCACGGGGAGCGCCACCGGCCACTGGAAGTCGAACCAGCGGGCGTGCGGCGACTCGGGTCCGTCGCGCAGGGCCGACCAGAGCTGGACGTTCTCCGACTCCGGCAGCGGGACCGTCATGTGGTTGGGCACGATGTCGGAGATCAGCGGCATCCCCCGTGCGGCCAGCGCCCGCAGCCCCTCCTCGCCGCCGAACTCGTCGCGGATCCGGGCGTGGTCGACGACGTCGTAGCCGTGCCGCGACTCGCGGACGGCCTGCAGGATCGGCGACAGGTAGAGACGGCCGGCCCCGAGCTCCCGCAGGTAGTCCACGAGGTCGGCGGCCTCCGCGAAGCCGAAGTCCGGCGTGAGCTGGACACGGTAGGTGGATGTCACGGAACCGCCCTTCGAGTCGACTGGCCGGCGGCCCCGCCCGCGCACCGGAAAGCGCGGCGGGACAGGACCTCCGCCCAGGCTACGTGCCTTTCATCGGACGCCCGACCGAGATCGGCCGCCCTGTGGACAACCGGCGCCCGGGGTCACTCGACGCGGCGCAGGACCCGGACCGAGCGGCCGGCGACCGGCACGCCCTCGCCGGCCCGGCACACGCGCGACTCGCCCGGCATCGGCGTGGCCGTGTCCAGCTCGGTCGCCCACATCTCGCCGTAGTCCTTGGGCACGGTGAATTTGATCACCTCGTGGTGCGCGTTGAACAGCAGCAGGAACGAGTCGTCGCTGATCCGCCTGCCGCGGCGGTCGGGCTCGGTGATCGCGGCGCCGTTCAGGAACACCGCGAGCGCCTTGGCGTACCCGTTGTGCCAGTCGGCGTCCGCCATCTCCGTCCCGGAGGGCGTGAGCCACGCGATGTCGCTGAGCTGGTCGTGCGAGCCCCGCACCGGCCTGCCGTAGAAGAAGCGGCGGCGGCGGAAGACCGGGTGGTCGCGGCGCAGCCGGGCGAGCCGCCGGGTGAACTCGAGCAGCTGCCGCTTCTCCCTGACCTCGGCGTCGTCCACCGAGCCGTCGCCCTCGTCGAAGATCGCCGACCAGTCCACCCAGCTGATGTCGTTGTCCTGGCAGTACGAGTTGTTGTTGCCGCCCTGGGTGCGGCTGATCTCGTCGCCGTGGGACAGCATCGGCACGCCCTGCGACAGGAACAGCGTGGTCAGGAAGTTGCGCTTCTGCCGCTCGCGCAGCTGGGCCACCGGCCCGGTGGCCGGGCCCTCGACCCCGCAGTTCCAGGAGCGGTTGTCGTCGGCGCCGTCGCGGTTGTCCTCGCCGTTCGCCTCGTTGTGCTTGTCGTTGTACGACACGAGGTCCTGCAGGGTGAACCCGTCGTGGCAGGTGACGAAGTTGATCGACGCGGCCGGGCGCCGGCTGTCGTCCTGGTAGAGGTCGCTCGACCCGGTCAGCCGCGAGGCGAACTCGGGCAGCGCGGCCGGCTCGCCCCGCCACAGGTCGCGGATCGTGTCGCGGTAGCGGCCGTTCCACTCGGTCCAGCGGGCCGGGAAGTTGCCGACCTGGTAGCCGCCGGGGCCGACGTCCCACGGCTCGGCGATGAGCTTGACCTGCGACAGGACCGGGTCCTGCTGAACGAGGTCGAAGAACGCGCTCAGCCGGTCGACCTCGTGCAGCTCGCGCGCCAGCGAGGCGGCCAGGTCGAAGCGGAAGCCGTCCACGTGCATGTCGCGCACCCAGTAGCGCAGCGAGTCCATGATCAGCTGCAGCGAGTGCGGGCTGCGCATCTGCAGGCTGTTGCCGGTGCCCGTGGTGTCCATGTAGTAGCGGCGGTCGTCCTCGACGAGCCGGTAGTAGTTGGCGTTGTCGATGCCCCGCATGGACAGGGTCGGGCCCAGATGGTTGCCCTCGGCCGTGTGGTTGTAGACCACGTCGAGGATCACCTCGATGCCGGCCTCGTGGAGGGCCTTGACCATCGCCTTGAATTCCAGCACCTGCCCGCCGCGCTCCTGCGAGCTGGCGTACGCGTTGTGCGGCGCGAAGAAGCCGATGGTGTTGTAGCCCCAGTAGTTCGACAGCCCCCGCTTCTCCAGCATGTGGTCGGTGACGAACTGGTGCACCGGCATGAGCTCGATCGCCGTCACGCCGAGGCTCGTCAGGTGGTCGATGATCTCCGGGTGGCCGAGCGCCGCGTAGGTGCCCCGGATCCGCTCCGGGATCCTCGGGTGATTGATCGTCAGGCCCCGCACGTGGGCCTCGTAGATCACCGTGTCGTGGTACGGCGTCGCCGGCGGCCGGTCGTGCCCCCAGCCGAAGAACGGGTTGACCACGATGGACCGCGGGACGTACGGCGCGGAGTCACTGTCGTCGCGGCTGTCCGGCTCGCCGAAGCGGTAGCCGTACACGGCCTGGTCCCACTGGACCGCGCCGTCGACCGCCTTGGCATACGGGTCGAGCAGCAGCTTGCTGGGGTTGCACCGCAGCCCCTCGCCCGGGGAGTACGGCCCGTGGACGCGGTAGCCGTACCGCTGGCCGGGCCCCACCCCGGGCAGGTAGCAGTGCCAGACGAAGCCGTCGACCTCGGTGAGCGCCACCCGCTCCTCGTTGCCGTGGTCGTCGAACAGGCACAGCTCGACGCGCTCGGCCACCTCGCTGAACAGCGCGAAGTTGGTGCCGGCGCCGTCGTAGGTCGCTCCGAGGGGATAGGAGTCCCCCGGCCAGATCTCCCTCACGGGACCTCCTCGCCCTCTGGCTCGGCGGTCCACACGGGAAGGTCCCGGCGCCCACCGGCTCTATGGTCGCGCTCGCTGCCGAGCCCCCTCCCAGGGTGCCCGCTCACAAGATCGTGTAGGTGACAGTGGTTCACAAGACATCGTGCCTGCCCAGAAAAGCCTTCGACAGTCCCGCCACGTTAACTGCGGGTATTGGAAAGGGGTGAACGCCGCAAATGGGCGTTCACCCCTGTGATCTCCCCGAAATCAGGCCGCGACCTCGGAATACTCCGCGGCGTCTCCGCGCAGGACGGTCGAGGGGCGCCCGTCGACGCCCACCGGAACGTCCCCGGCGACGGTCACGCGCTGCAGCCGCCGCGGCTGGGCGCCGAAGTCGTGGATCACCCGGTGCTGGGTCGCCCGGTTGTCCCAGACCGCGACGTCGCCGGGCGCCCAGTGCCAGCGGACCGTGTTCTCGACCTTGGTCACCTGCTGCTGGATCAGCCGGATGACCGCCTCCGACACGTCGGAGGGGTGGCCGGCGATCCGCCGCGCGAAGTCGCCGAGCAGGATCGACCGCTCCCCCGTCTCGGGGTGGACCCGGACGACCGGGTGCTCGGTCTCGTACACGGTGGAGGCGAAGACCTCGGCGTGCGCCTTCGCCCGCTCCGGGTCGTCGGCGAACGCGATGCGGGCGTAGTCGTAGGCGTTGGTGTGCACCGCACGCAGCCGTTCCACCAGCTCGCGCAGCTCGGCCGGAAGGTCGAGGTAGGCGGCCACGGTGTTGGCCCACAGGGTGTCGCCCCCGGCGGACGGCACCTCGATCGCGCGCAGCACCGACGCCTGCGGCGGCCGGTCAACGAACGTGACGTCGGTGTGCCAGCGGTCCACCTTCTGGCCGCTGCGGTAGTCGAGGTCGAGGATGTTGCGGTGCCCGTCGAGCGAGGGCACGGTCGGGTGCGCCGTCGTGAGCGGGCCGAGCAGCCCGGCGAAGGCCACCTGCCCCTCGGCGTCGAGGTGGTCCTGCCCCCGGAAGAAGATCACCTTGTACCGGAGCAGCGCGTTCCTGATCTCCTTCAGGGTGGCCCCGTCCAGGTCGCCTCCGAGCTTCACGCCGGAGACGGTCGCCCCGATGCGGCCGGCGACAGGAGAGATGTGCAGGTCATCGGACATGTCTTGAGCGCCTTTCCTTTGTCGTCCAGTACGGCCTCGCCGTACGAAGGGGAGAGCGGGGATCAGGCGGTGCGACACAGGGCGCTGGCCACGCGGCAGAAGTCCACGTGGCCGCGCCGGGTGAGCCCCTCGGATGGCGTCATGGGACCGACGCTAACCCGGTATTCCATGTAAAGCAAGTAGGTTTTGCTGGTTATGGTCCGGCGAGCAGGTCGAGGACGGCCCGCTCGTACACGAGCGCGCCGGACCGGCGGACGAAGCCGAGGGCCGACCGCAGGCGGGCGGCCGCCTCCTCCCGCTCGCCGAGGGCCAGCGCCAGGCGGCCGAGGCACAGATCGGCCACCGACCACCCGAGCAGCCGTCCCGCGTTCGGCGCCAGCCGGTCCCGGAGGTCCCTGGCCGCCCTTCCGACGTCCACGGCGGCGCGGACCGCCGGATCCGCGGACGCCAGGGAGAGGCAGACCTCGCTGAGCACGTCGGGGATGAACCGGTACGCCAGGTCGCCCTCCACGTCGGCGAAGCCGTCGCGGGCCAGCCCGGCGAACGCCTCCGCGGCCTCCGCGAGCCTGCCGAGGTCGAGCAGTGCGGCGCAGCGCAGCACCCGCCAGCCCGGCTGGCCGGGGCGGTCCTCCAGCGCCCGGCCGGCCAGGTCGAGCGCCCGCGCCGCGTCGCCGCGCGCCCGTGCGACCACGCAGCGGAAGACGCGGGCGCGCAGCTCGGCGTCGTCGCGCCCGAGGCCGCCCTCGGGATGGACCCGGGCCGACTCCGCGGCCTCCGCGAGCGCCCGGTCGAGGTCGCCGCCCAGGTAGGCCCGGACGGCGGACAGCCAGGCCGCGAGGCTGAGCAGGGCGGGCTGCCGCACCCTGCGGGCCGTGTCCGCCAGCCACTCCAGGAGGGGGTCGGCCGCCACCGTCTCGCCCTGCTTGACCAGCTCGAAGTACTCCGCCTCCCGCGCCAGCCACTCGGCGACCAGGTCGCCCGTGCGCGCCGCGACCTCGGCCATCTCGTCGATCGCGGCCTGCCGCTCGGCGTGCCCTGCCACGCCGCGCGACAGGATCTCGTACGCGCTGAGCCCGCGCAGCAGCGCCCGGTCGTCGCCGCGCCGCCGGGCCAGTCGTACGGCCTCGGACGCGAGGGCGACGCTCTCCTCGACGGGACGGGAGAAGTAGCCGGTGACCGCGGAGGCGGCGAGGAGCTGAGCCCGCCAGGGCGAGCGGTCGTCCCGCTGGGCCCGCAGGGCCGCCTCGATCCCGGCGGCGAGGGAGCCGCCCGCCGCCCACTCCTCGTACCCCGCCCAGGAGAGCGGATCGGAGCGGCCGAGGGCGGCGCGGGCGAGCCGCTCGTCGTCGCCGAGGCGCGCGGCGATCCCGGCCGCCTCCTCCAGCGCGGCGTGCGCCCGGCCCGTCGACCCGGCCGCCGACAGCGCGTCGGCCAGGTCCAGCAGCAGGTCGCAGTGGAGCGCCGGGTCCGCCGGGGAGAGCCGGTCGACGAGCGCGACGGCCTCCCGCAGGTGCCCCGCGGCGTCCTCGTGGGCGAACTGGGTGGTCGCGTGGGCGGCGGCCCGGCGCGCGCAGGCGATCGCCACCTCCGGCGTGCCGGAGACCGGCAGCCCCTCGCGGTAGTGGTGGGCCAGCTCCGCGGGATGGGTGCCGCGCCGTTCGAGCGCGGCGGCGATCCGCGCGTGGACCCTGCGCCGGCCCAGCGGCGGGAGGCCGTCGCGCAGGGCCTCGCGCACGATGTCGTGGGCGAACCGGTACACCAGGTCGCGCTCGACGAGCAGCCGTGCCCGGACCGCGGCGTCGAGCACGTCGAGCGCCGCGTCGCGCGGCACGCCGGCCACGTCGAGCAGGACGTCCAGGCCCGCCTCGCGGCCGAGCAGCGCGGCGGCCGCCAGGACCTCGGAGGCGCCCGGCGGCAGCGCCGCCACCCGGGCCGCGACCACGTCGGCGACCGCGCCGGGCGCGTCCTCCCCCAGGTGGGCGACCTCGCCGAGGAAGAACGGGTTGCCGCCGGTCCGCCTGGCCACCTCCGCCGCCCGCGCGGCGTCGGCGCCCGCCCTGCGCAGGTACTCGGCGACGTCGTCCTCCCCCAGGCCGCCCAGCGTCACCCGCTCGACCTGCGGGAGCCGGACGAGCGTGCCGAGGGTCCGCGCCAGCGGGGCGCCCACCTCGGTGTCCCGGTACGTCGCGACCACGGTCAGCCCCGGACACGGACGGGTCGTGGCCAGGAACTCCAGCAGCCGGAGCGACGACGGGTCGGCCCACTGGATGTCGTCGAGCACGACCAGGACCCGGCCGACGTCGCCCATCAGCCGGGCGAACGCGTCGTACAGGGCGAACTCCCCCTTCGCCCCCAGCATCTCGGCCAGCTCGCCCCGCCGCCCGGTGAGCCGCCGTACGGCCTGGGCCCAGGGCCAGAAGGGCGGCGCGCCCGGGCCGTCCCAGCAGCGGCCGGTCGCGGAGCGGGGCGCCAGGCGGGCCGCCTCCTCGGCGAGGGCCGTCTTGCCGATGCCGGGCTCCCCGGCGAGCAGGACCATCCGGTCCTCCCCCGCCCCGGCCGCCCGGCGCAGCACCTCGTGCTCGGCCGCGCGTCCGACCAGACGGCCGTCCGCCCCCATGGGCGCGGCGGGGGCCCGGGGCGTGAGCGAGGGGTCCTGCGCGAGGATCCGCCGTTCGAGGTCGCGGGAGCGGGGATCGGGGTCGAGCCCCAGCTCCGTCACGAGCACGCGGCGGCCCTCCGCCAGGAACGCCAGCGCCTCGGCCTGCCGCCCGGCCTGATAGAGCGCGTGGGCGTGCAGGCGGCCCAGGCGCTCGCGCAGCGGGTGGGCGCCGGTGAGCCGGGCGAGCTCGGGCACGAGCTCCGGGCCGAGCCCGCGCGCGAGGTCCGCCTCGGCCGCGTCCTCCAGGATCGTCAGCCGCAGCTCGGTGAGGTGGGTGATCTCGTCGCGGGCCCACGCCTCGCCTTCGAACCCGGTCAGCGGCTCTCCCCGCCACTCGCTGAGGGCCAGCCGCAGCTCACGGGAGCCGCCGGCGTGGTCGCCCGCAGTCAGCAGCCGCCTGCCCTCGGCGAGCCGGGCGGTCGCCCTGGTCAGGTCGAGCGCGCCGGCCGGGATCTCCATCGCGTACCCGCCCGGCCTGCTGACCAGCACGGACGACGCGCTCCTGCGGGTCCGCCCGGGTTCGAGGACCCGGCGCAGCTTCGACACGTACGCCTGGACGGTGGTGACGGCGCCGCCCGGGGCGCCACCGGGCCACAGCGCGCCGATGACGGCCGCCGTGCTGACCGGGCGCGGCGCGGCGAGCAGGCACAGCGCCAGCACTGCGCGCTGCTGGGACGGCCCGGCGTCGAGCGGCGTTCCCTCCTCGTCGAGGACGGTCACCGGTCCGAGAAGCCGGAACTCCACCACGTCTCCCTCGTCCGCGTCTCCCGCGAGCGTATCCGCCCGGGGAGGCATGACCCTCCGGCGTCAGAGGCCGGCGTGCCGGCGCCCGGCCCGGCGGCGCCGCAGCAGGCCGCCGCGCGGGGCGGCGGCTCGGCCGTCTGTCCTCAGCCAGAGTCCGACCCCCGTGCCGCCGAGCGAGGAGGGCTCGATGCGCACGCCGCCGCCGGTCGACTCGGCGAGGCGGCGGGCGATGTCCAGGCCGAGCCCCGTCGAGCCCGCGCCGCTGTGCCCGCGCCTCAGCGCGCCCTCGGGGTCGGCGATGCCCGGCCCGGCGTCGGCGACGAGGACGCCCACCATGCCGGCCCCCCGGTGCAGGGTGACGCGGAAGGCCGCCCCGTGCGGGGTGTGCCGGAACACGTTGCCGAGCAGCACGTCGACGGCCGCCCCCAGCTCTGCCGCGGCCACCGGCACGGGGCTGGGCGCCTCGGCTCCCACCAGCTGCCAGGGCCGGTCCTGGTCCTCCGCCAGCGCCGACCAGAACGACAGCCGCTCCCGCAGCACCTCGGCCGCGTCGCAGCGGGCCTGCGCCGGCCGGGACGGCCGCCGGGCCGCCTCGATGATCTCGTCGACCGCCCGCTCCAGCCGGTCGATCGCGAGCCGCCGCTCCTCGGCCTCCGGCCCCGTCCCCCCGCCGAGGTTGAGCCGCAGCGCCGTCAGCGGCGTGCGCAGGCGGTGGGACAGGTCGGCGGCCAGCTCCCGTTCCGCCGCGAGCAGCCCGGCCACCTGGTCGGCCATCGTGTTGAAGGCCCTGCCCGCCGCCACCAGCTCCGGCGGGCCGTCGGGCCTGATGCGCACGCTCAGGTCGCCCGCTCCGAGCGACGCGGCCGCGTCGCCAAGCCGCCGCGCGGCCCGTACGACCCTCGCCCCCAGCCGGTCGGCCACCACGACCGAGCCCGCGACCAGGGTGAGCGCCACACCGGTCAGCACCGCCCAGGAGGTGGTGACGCCACGGGAGGCGGCGTCCCCCGGGGCGTACACCTCGACCACGGCGCGGCGCGACCCCTCCAGGGCCACCGGCCTGAGCAGCACGTACCCGTCGCGCACCGGCACGGTCCGCGAGCGCTCCCACGCCCCGGCCACGTCGGCCGGCGAGACCCGCGACGAGCCGACGGTGGCGCCGCCCGGCAGGTGGACGGCGATGCGGTCGGTCCCGGCGGGCGTGCTGGCCAGCGCGCGCTCGAGCGCGACGGCGTCGTCGGTCACGACGAGGGCGGGGACGATCGTGCCCGCCTGCCGCTCGGCGTCCGCGAGCGCCCGGGTCTCCGCGATCTCCTTCACGGCCACGGCCAGCGGGATGAGGAAGGCCAGCGCCACCATCGCGGTGACCGCCACCGCCACCAGGGCCAGGCTCCGCCTCACGGCCCGCCCCGGCTCTCCCCGCCCGGCCGCCGCGCGCGGCGTACGGCGGTCACGGCGCCGCGGGAGCGGTGAGCCGGACGCCGACCCCCCGGACGGTGTGCAGGTAGCGGGGCCGCGACGCGCTCTCCCCCAGCTTGCGGCGCAGCCACGACAGGTGGACGTCGATCGTCTGGTCGTCGCCGTACGACTGCCGCCACACCTCGGTCAGCAGCTCCTTGCGGGAGACCACCCGGTCCGGCCGGGCGCACAGGTAGGCGAGCAGGTCGAACTCCCGCCGGGTGAGATCGAGCGCGGTCCCGTCGAGGCGGGCCTCCCTGCGGTCCGCGTCGACGACGAGGCCGCCCACCCGGACGACCCGTGACGGCGCCGCCGCCCTGGCCCTGCGCAGCACGGCCTCCAGCCGGGCGTTCAGGTGGTCGCCGGAGAACGGTTTGACCAGGTAGTCGTCCGCGCCGTCCCGAAGCAGCCGGACGATCTCGGCCTCGTCGTCCCGGGCCGTGGCCACGATCACCGGCACGTCGGAGATCGCCCGCAGCATCTTGAGCGCCTCCGCGCCGTCGAGGTCGGGCAGCCCGAGGTCGAGCACGACCACGTCGGGAGCCGCATGCGCGACCTCCCGCAGCGCGTCGAGCGCGCGGCCCGCGCTGCGGACGACATGGCTCCGGCCGGTCAGGTCGCGGATGATCGCGGAACGGACGAACTCGTCGTCCTCCACCAGCAGAACGGTCGCCATGGCCCAGAAACGTACACGGACGCACCACGGCTCGTACCGCTTTGCCGGGGCAAGGAAGCTTTGTCCGCCGATGTCCCCGGCGGATGACCACGGGGGCCACTAGAGTGAGCGGCCGATGAAACGGGCTCTCGGCTACACACTCGCCTGGTGCGGGGCGACCGCGCTCGCCGTCGGCGTCTCGTGGCTGGGCGTGCGCGACGTGCTGCGCAGCGCGGTGCTCGACGAGGCGCCCCTCGCCCCGCTCGTCGCCGTCGCCGCGGCGAGCCCTTCAGGCGCCGGGGTCACGGCCATCGGGACTCCGGCCGCGGACCGGGCGACGGAGGAGCCCGCGGGCGAGCCCCCGTCCCCGTCCCCGCCTCCGGTCCGCCCGACGCCGTCCGCGCGCCCGGGCGGCCGCCCGTCCCCCTCTCCCGCCAGGAGCGCGCGGCCCACGGTGACTCCGCGCCCGTCCCGTACGGCCGCCCCGCCCACCGCGAAGGCGGCCGCGAGCGGCGAGACTCTGCACACCTTCACGCTCAAGGGCGGCCGGGCGACGATCGCGGTCACCGCCAGGGACTGCCGGGTGGTGACCGCGACGCCGAACGACGGCTACGAGGTCAGGGTCTGGGAGACGGACAGCTGGCTCAGGGTCGCCTTCCTCCAGGCGCCCCACGAGTCGTCCGCGTTCTGCACCTGGAACGCCCTGCCGCCGCGCCTGGACACCTACGAGAACTGATCCCGGCCCTCGCTCACTTGAGCTTGGCGAGGTAGGAGCGCATCTCCTTCACCTCGGCGGCCTGCGTGGCCGAGATCGAGGCGGCCATCTGCTTGGCGTCCGCGTACACACCGCGGGCCTGCTCGGTGTCGGCGAGCCGGATCGCCCCGCCGTGGTGCTCGATCATCATCGTGACGAACATCTTGTCGAACGCGCTGCCCGACGCCTTGGCGAGCGCCGCGATCTCCGCGGGCGACTGCATCCCCGGCATCCGGTGGTCGCGCGGCAGCGGCTCCTCCCCCCACTTGTCGAGCCACCCCTTGAGCGTGCGGATCTCGGGGTCCTGCGCGTCGATGACCCGGGACGCCAGGTCCCTGATCCAGGGGTCCATCGCGTGCGTCTGCGCGAGCGTCGCCATGTCGATGGCCTGGAGGTGGTGGGGGATCACCATCCGGGCGAACGAGACGTCCGCGGCGTTGTATCCGGCGGCCGGCGTCTCGGGAGCCGCCGCGCCGGGAGTCGTGGCGCCGGGCGCCGGCGTCTCCTGGACCGGCGTCTCCTGGACGGGGGACGTCACGGCCTCCGAGGGAGCGACGGAGACGGCGGTCGAAGGGGACGCCGGAGGGGCGGCGGCGTCCTTCCCGTCCGAGCCGCCGCAGCCGGCCAGCAGGGCGATCGCGAGCACGCCGGTTAACGTGCTCGTCACACCGGTCGGAAGGGTCCGGCGGAGGGGTTTCGTCACTTGTTGCGCCTTTCCGGTTCTTGCGGGGGAAGGCCCCGGCGCGGCCGGGAACCCCCGAGACCGAGCACGTTCGAGCCGAGCGGGAACGGGCGGGGCCGGCCGTCGGATCGGCTGCCCGTACCGAGGGACCGCAGGTCGGAGACGGTGCGCCCGCTCTCCGGGTGATCCCTCAGACCAGGACCCTACCGCCGCGCCGCGTGCCGGAGGCGGCCCTCACTCCGGGCCCGGATGATAGCGATCACACCGGAAAAACAAGCTATTTCCCGACATAATGGGATTATTCACCTATTAAATCTAGGGTTCTGGTTCCGCTGCGCGGGAGACGTGCTCTAGCCTCCAACCGTGCGCTTGGGCCATGAAACTCTACGAAAGGTTTCACACCGAGGAAACCTCTGTTGACACGAGCGAAACAGTGATACTTTCGCTTGGGAGCGCTCCCAAGCCGTGTGAAACTTCGGGCCGAGGAGACCGGATGGCCGATCTTCCCACCCTCGCAGAGGTAGCCGCCGCAGCCGGCGTCTCCCCGGCAACAGCTTCCCGGGTCCTGACCGGCTCGGTACGCGTGACCACATCGACCCGCCGGCAGGTCCACGACGCGATGTCGCGCCTGGGCTACGTCCGGCGCCGGGCCCCCCGGGGCTCGGCCGGCAGGCGGGCCGAGCAGATCATCGCGGCCGTCGTCTGCGAGCACAGTCCACGCCTGTTCAGCGAGCCCTTCTACGCGCGACTGCTGTCGGCCTGCGAGGAGGTCCTCGCGAGTCACGGGGTCCCGCTGGTCCTGATGACGGCGACCCCCGCCACCGCCTCGATCGCCGCCCCGCCGCTGGTCGCGGGCGCCGCGGACGCCGTCCTCCTGGTCGGCGCGCGGGCCCGGCACCCGCTCGCGGTCACGCTGGCCGCGTCCGGCATACCGGTGCGCTGCGCCGGCCGGCCGCCGGACGGCATCGACCTGCCGTTCGTCGACATGGACAACGTCGACGGAGGCCGGCAGGCGGCCGAGCACCTGCTGCTCAACAACCGCAGGGCCATCGCGACGATCGCCGGGCCGCCCACGCTGCCGGCCGCCCGCGACCGGCTGGAGGGCTTCCGGCAGACGCTCCGCGACGCCGGCGTGCTCGACATGCCGGTGGCGTACGGCGACTTCACCCACGCGTCGGGAGCGCACGCCATGCAGTGGCTGCTCCAGCGGGCGCCGCACCTCGACGCCGTGTTCGCGGCGTCGGACGTGATGGCGGCCGGGGCCATGCAGACGCTGCGGCGCGCCGGCCGCAAGGTGCCCGACGACGTGGCCGTGATCGGCTACGACGACGCCCCGGTCGCCCGGCACACCTCGCCGTCGTTGACCACGGTCCGCCAGCCCGTGGAGGAGATGGCGACCCTCGCCGCCCGTCTGCTGCTCATGGCGCTGGGCGACGAGGACAAGCCCAAGGGCAATCCCGTGCTGCCCACGGAACTGGTGGTTCGTGAATCGGCCTGAGCTCAAAGAAGGCGACGTCCTGACCCGTCGCTATCAGCTCAAGGAGCGGATCGCGACGGGTGGGATGTCGGTCATCTGGCGCGCCTTCGACCAGGCGCTCCAGCGGATGGTCGCGATCAAGGTCCTGGACGGCTCCCTCGACGACGAGAACCCCGGCCGGGAGCTGATCCGCCGGGAGGCCAGGGCCACCGCCCGGCTCATCCATCCCGACGCCATCGAGGTGTACGACTACGGCGAGACCGTCACCCACGGCGGCAGGCTCGCGGCGTTCGTGGTGATGCGCCTGCTGGAAGGCCGGCCCCTGGCGGACCGGATCGTGCAGGGGCCGTTGCCGTGGCCCGAGGCGGTGGCCATCGCGGCCGGGGTGGCCGAGGTCCTCGCGGCGGCCCACGACCGCGGCATCGTCCACCGCGACGTGACGCCGGAGAACGTCCTGCTGGCCGCCGACGGCCCCAAACTGCTCGACTTCGGGATCGCCGCGTTCACCGGCGACGCGGACGACCAGGTGGTGGCCGACTTCGGCACCCCGCCGTACGTCGCCCCTGAACGGCTCAAGGGGACGACCGCGGACCCGGCCGTGGACGTGTACGCCCTCGGCGTGCTGCTGTTCGAGATGCTGACCGGCGCCCCGCCGTACCCGGAGACCACCTGGGAGGCGATCGAGGCGGCCCGGCGCGAGGGTCCCCCACCCAGCCCGCAGGGGGTGCCCGGCCTCCCGCAGGAGGTGGCCGACGTCTGCCGCCGCTGCCTGGCCACCGACCCGGCCGACCGGCCGAGCGCGCGGGCGGTCGCGGCGGCGCTCTCGTCGGGCGGGCGGCCGCCCGGGCCGCGCGGGGCCGGGTGGGGGGCCGCCGCCGTCGGCGCGGTCGCCATCGGCGCCCTGCTGTGGTTCGCCCAGCACGCCGGTGACCTGGGCGGGAACCGCGCCGTCGCGCTGCCCAGCCCGTCGCCCATCGCCGAGACGGCGCAGCCTGTGATCACTCCGGACGTCCCCCGGGTCGAGGCGGTCGCCGAGCCCGGCACGGGCTCCGGTTCCTCGTCCGGCTACGCGTCCGGGGCGCCCACCCCTCATCCCACCCGCGGGATCCGCCATGAGCGGCGCGGCGTGGCGGCGAAGGCGCCCTCCACGGCCCGCAGGCCGGACGTCTCGACGTTGCCGCTGGCCACGGCGCCGGCGCCGGTCGCCCTGGACGCGGCGCTCACCCGCTTCGCCACCCTGGTGGACGGCGCGGAGGCCACGCACGACATCGACGAGGACGTGGCGCTCGACCTGAAGCAGGTGCTGCGCAACGCGGTCGCGAACGGTGAGGGCGTCGCCGCGGTCCGGGACAAGCTGACGGTGCGCTACGGCGAGGGACGGCTCCCCGCGCTGCTGAAGCAGGAGCTGGAAGCGGCCCTCACGAAGGTGGAGACGGCCCTGGCCCAGGCGAGCGGCACATGATAGTGGGAGCGCTCCCAGACGCGCTACCGAAACATTGTTACGCTGCCGCCGGGGAACCGGCGGCAGCGCCCGTGTGTCATCCCGTCTCCCCCGCGAAGAGCTCCGTGCACGCGTGAGAACCGGGGCGTACGTGCGGGCCCCCGGTCCCGTACGGCCAGGCGTGCCGGGACCGGGGGCGGCCGCGTCAGGTGATCGAGATCCGGAAGACCTTGTCGGACCCGTTCGCCGCGTTGCCGTTGTTGTCGCAGTTGGTCGTGGTCAGCCACAGCTGGTCGGCGCCGGGGACCTTGACGACGGTCCGCAGGCGCCCGTAGGTGCCGACGTAGTAGGCCGTCGCCGTGCCGACGTTCTCGGTGTCGCCGCTGATCGGGATGCGCCAGAGCCGCTCGCCGCGCAGCGCCGCCATGTAGATCACGTTGCGGACGATGGCGATGCCGCTGGGCGAGGCCTGGTCGACCGGCCAGGTCTTCTTGGGGTTGGTCATGCCGGAGACGCCGCAGGTGCCCTCACAGGTCGGCCATCCGTAGTCGGCGCCCGGCTTGATCAGGTTGAGCTCGTCGTACTGGCTGTTGCCGAACTCGGCCTCCCACAGGCGGCCGTTGCGGTCGAAGGCCAGCCCCTGCGGGTTGCGGTGGCCGTAGCTGTAGACGAGGGTCCCGAACGGGTTGCCCGGCGCCGGGGTGCCGTCGGTCCTCATCCGCAGGATCTTGCCGTTCAGCGAGGTCGTGTCCTGCGCGAGGCTCGACGTCTGGGCGTCGCCGGTGGAGGCGTACAGATAGCCGTCGGGGCCGAAGGCCAGCCGGCCGCCGTTGTGGTACTTGTTCTTCTTGATCCCCTGGACCAGGATCGTGTAGCCGCTCAGCGAGGTGCCGTTGTAGGTCATCCGGACGATCCGGTTGCCCTCCGAGGCCGTGTGGAAGAAGTACACGTAGTGGTTGGAGGCCCAGTTCGGGTCGACGGCCACGCCGAGCAGGCCGCCCTCGCCCCCGGTCGTCACGACGTTGGGCACGGTGCCGACCTGGGTCCGCGCGCCGGTGAGCGAGACCTTGAAGACCTTGAACTGTCCCGAGGTCACCTTGTCGTCCCGCTCGGTGGCCAGCGCCGACTGCCCGTCGGGCATCCAGTACAGCCCCCATGGGATCGTCCAGCCCGAGGAGATCGTGCTGACGCTCGACGGCACGCCGCCGTCCGAGCTCCCGCAGGCCGAGGTCGTGAAGCTGACCGCGTTGCTCGCCGCGGAGACGTTGCCCGCCGCGTCCAGGGCCACCACGGCCAGCGTGTACGGCGAGGCGCAGGCGAGCCCGGTGACGGTCGCCGAGGCCGCCGGCGGCGTGCCGGTGACGGTCGCGTAGACCGAGTCGCCGCTGCGCACCTCGTAGGAGGTGACCCCCACGTTGTCGGTGGACCCCGTCCACGCCAGCCTGACGCTGTTGGCCGTCACGTTCGAAGCGGTCAGCCCGGAGGGCGCGGTGGGCGCCTGGCCGTCCGTGGCGGCCAGGGTGGTGCAGGCGACGGTCTGGCTGCCGATCGACACGTTGCCGGCGGCGTCGCGGCCGAAGACCGACAGGCGGTACTGGGTGTTCGGCGTGAGACCCGTCAGCGCCGTCGAGGTCTGGCTGCCCGGCGCCTCGGCGAGCTTGTTGCCGTCGTTGTAGATGTCGTACGCCACCACGCCCACGTTGTCGGTGGAGGCGCCCCAGCTCAGGGTCAGGCCGGTGGTGGTGATCGAGCCGCACGACGGGGTGCCCGGCGTCGTGGGCGGCTGGGTGTCGCCGCCGCCGGCCGCCGAGATCGTGATCTTGTCGACGTTCGGGCCGCCGTTGGCCGTGGTCGCCGTGGCCCTGATCGTGTTCGCCCCGGCGGCCAGGTTCACCGTGAACGCGTCGTCGGCCCAGGTGTCCCAGTTCGCCGTCGCCGGGTAGGACCGGGTGCCCGCCGCCGCGCCGTTGACCGTGAGCGCTAACGGCCGGTCGATCGACGTCCCGTTGGCGTACCGCAGGGTCACCGTGGCGGCGCCCGCCGAGGCCGCGGTGACGTTCCACTCGATGTAGCCGCCGGTCGTGTTCACGTAGTCGACGAACCCGCCGCCCGTGTAGCCCGTGTGGTTGGTGGCCACGTCGGCCTGCGACAGCGTCGCGTTCTCCGCCTGGTACACCGCGGAGGGAGCGGCCACCGTGACGTCCAGGTAGTCGAGGTTCGGGTTGCCGCCGGCGCCGGTCGCGGTGACCCGGAGCGTGTGGGAGCCCGCGGCCACGTCGGCCGTGAACGTCGCGCTCGCCCAGGTGTCCCAGTCGGCCGTGGCCGCGAACGAGCGGCCGGCCGCCACGACCGTGCCGTCGACCGCGACGTCCGCCGTGCGGGCCGCCCCGGTCCCGTTGGCGTACCGGAGGACGAGCGTCGCCGTGCCCGCGCTCGCCGCCGTGAAGGTGAACTGCGTGTAGCTGCCGGCGACGTTGTCGCCGTTGACGAACCCGGTCCCGGAGAAGCCGGTGTGGTTCGACTCCACCACGCCCTGGGAGATCGTGGCGTTCTCGGCCTCGTACCGGGTGGCCGCCGCGGCGGGCCCGGCGAGGGCGACGAGGTGGACGCCGGCCAGCGCGGCGAGCGAGGCCAGCAGGACCAGGGGCCGTCGGAGGGTGCGAGGTGTCACCATATGCCCTCTCTGCCGGGCCCCGTCGCGCCTGTCTGCGAGGGCGTGGGGCCGGCGTGATCCGATGCGAGTTAGGAAAGATTCCTAACTAGAGCAATGGAAGTGGCACCCGGCACCCCGGTCAAGGCCCAATTTTCCGCCCTTCGCGCAGGTCACGGCATGCGCCGACCCCGGTACGGCACGCCGTACCGGGGCGGGCTCCGGCGCTCAGAACGGGATCTGGGGCGACCGGTAGAAGTCCACCGAGGCGGCGGTCCAGCGCGGGCCCTGGGCGGCGACGCGGGTGCGGTAGTCGGCCCAGGAGTGACTCGACGCGGGCGACCAGCCGATCTCGGCGATGCCGGGCAGCCGGGGGTAGGCCATGAACTCCAGGTCCGCCGGCTTGCGCAGGGTCTCCGTCCAGATCGGCGCCTCGACCCCGAGGACGTCGTCCTCCCCCACGCCGGTGATCAGCCGGGCCGGGTCCCAGTCGTAGGAGTCGCGCGCCTCGACCAGCCCTGCCCAGTCCTGACCGAGCGGCGTCGAGGCGGTGTACTTCATGTCCAGGTACGCGTGGTCGGCCGGCGCCATCACCAGCTTCACGCCCTTCGCGGCCGCCTCGCGGGCGTTCTCCGTGCCCTCCTGGGTGCCGGTGACCGGGTTCCAGTGCTCGGCCACCGAATCGGGGCTCACGTGGGCCCCGGCGATCTCCTCCCAGCCCATCAGGCTCTTGCCGTACCTGTGCACGATCTTCTGGACCCGGTCGACGAACGCGACGTAGTCAGCGTGCTGCGTGCTCTGCGCCTCGTCGCCGCCGAGGTCGATGTACGGCCCGGGCGTGATCTTCGCCAGCTCCCCGACGACGTCGCCGAGGAACCGGTAGGTGATCTCCTTGCCCGTGCACAGGGAGCTGAAGCCGACGTCCGTCCCCGTGTACGGCTTCCTCGCCTTGCCGTCGCAGTTCAGCTTCGCGTACGACGCCAGCGCGGCGTTGGTGTGGCCGGGCGTGTCGATCTCGGGCACCACGGTGACGTACCGCTCCCGGGCGTACCGCACGATGTCCTTGTACTCGGCCAGCGTGTAGTAGCCGCCCGGGTCCCCGTCGACGGCCGTCCGCCCGCCGACCGTCGTCAGGCGGGGCCAGCTCTTGATCGCGATCCGCCAGCCCTGGTCGTCGCTCAGGTGCAGGTGGAGCACGTTGACCTTGTAGGCGACCGCGAGGTCGATGTACCGCTTTACCTCGCCGACGTCGAAGAAGTGGCGGGCCACGTCCAGCATCGCGCCCCGGTAGGCGAAGCGGGGGTAGTCCTCGATCTCGACGCCGGCGACCTTCCACGGCCCCGGCTGCCGCGTCCGGCTCTCCACGGCGGCGGGCAGCAGCTGGCGGAGGGTCTGCACGCCCCGGAAGAGCCCCTCCCCCGAGTCCGCCCTGATCAGGACGCCGTCCGTGGAGACGGTCAGGCGGTACCCCTCGTCGCCGTGCCCCACGCCGCCGCCCGCGTCGAGCACGATGCCGGTTCCGCTCCTGACGATCGGCAGCGGGAACCCGGTCGACCGGCGCAGCACGGCCGCCAGCCCGGAAGCCGCCCGGAAGCCGTCCCCGGTCGGCACGACGATCCGCGTGGCCGCGGTGATCTCGTACGTCCCGCCGGCGGCCTGCACGGAGACGGGCTCGGGCACCAGTCCGGGAACGTTCACGGCGGACGCCCGCGTCTGCGGCGGCCCCTCCGCGGCGGTCGAGGGCTGGGCGCACGAGAGGGTGATCAGCGCCGCCGAGGCGAGGACGGCGGTGAGGCGTCGGGTCACGACGGCACCCCTAGCTGCTCGGGGGATAATTAGGAAACTTTACTTTTGCAGCCAGACCGTAGGCTCCCCGACTCCGCGCGTCAAGCCCTCCCCCGGGTGTGAACACCCCCTTGCATAGGCGGGGTCAAACGGGATAGGTCGTTGCCCCATGAGCGGATTCAAGAAGTTCCTCTTGCGCGGCAACCTCGTGGAGCTCGCCGTCGCCGTGGTCGTCGGCGCCACCTTCAGCGGCCTCATCCAGGCCCTGGTCGGCGACCTCATCACCCCCCTCATAGGCGCCATCACCGGTGGCCGCCAGCCGGACTTCTCGAGCTACAGGTTCACCCTGAACGGCTCGGTCTTCAAGTACGGCGACTTCGTCAACCACCTGCTGTCGTTCGCCATCGTGGCCGCCGTCGTCTACTGGCTGGTCGTGCTCCCCATGACCCGGGTCCTCAGCATGTTCGACAGCAAGAAGGAGGCCACGGAGAAGACGTGCCCCGAGTGCCTCAGCGACATCCCCGTCGACGCCCGCCGCTGCGCCTTCTGCACGGTCGAGCTGTCCACCGTCCCCGCCGCCGACAGGCCGCCGGCCTGACCGTTCACCGCCACTCACTGCCGCCAGAACCACGTGGAGGACCGCTCCCAGGTGTCCCCCGGCGCCGGCTCCTCCGGCGCCGGGTGCTCGTCCCGCCGGATCACGTCGACGATCACGAGCGAGGCGCGGCGGGGATGGCGGAGGACGCGGACGCCCTTCGCCAGCCAGCAGGCCGCGGCGATGACGTCGTGCGCCTGCTGGAGGTCGCCCGGGCTGATCCCCGCCCGGCACCAGACCCACAGCCGCTCGCCGAACGGCTCGGGCCTGGTCCACAGGATCATCGGAAGCTTCCCCCGGCGGGTGACGATCATGGCCTCGGCGCACGCCTTCCGCACCCGGTGGGGGGTGACGACGCACCAGAAGCGCCCCTCCACCTCCCGCCGGGCCTGTGGCCAGACGACCACGGCGAGGACCGTCACGGCCCCCGCCGCGATCGTGGGTGCCCACCCCACCGTCCGTACGGCGAGGACGACGACCGCCGGCCCGCCCGCCAGGAGCGCGGCCTCGTAGCGCCACCGCCACAGCAGGACGAACGGCCCCGGCCTGGCCACGGGGGCCAGCTCGCTCTCGAGGACCCGCAGGACGAGGTTGCCGTTGCGCCGGAGCATGCGCCTCATGGGCGGCCTCCCGAAGGCTGCTCGGGACGCCGCGTGATCGGGGGTTCCATGAGGTTCACCCGCCCGGTGCCCCGGCACTCCTCGCACGGCCGGTCGGTCGGGCTGCGCCCGGTCGCGGCGCAGGCCCGGCAGGAGATCAGCGCGTCGAACCGCCTGTCGCGGTATGTGTGGGTGTGCCACGTCCGGGTGATCTGCCAGCCCTGAACCCAGGCGAAGGCGTCCACCTCGGCGAACGCGGCCTCACTGATTCTCCAGAGCCGGGCGACGATGCGCATCCGTAATCCCGTCCGGGGACGATTACGGACGCCCTTGTTGTTAAAGTGCATGGGTCATCCCTTGCTGTGCAGCAGGTCGGGTGGTCTTCTCGCTGGGTCGATGTGCCACCATCGGCCCAGCGGCGTTTTGGAGGGGCCGAGACCCAATGGCCCTGAGACATCGCCTCCTTCCGGGAACCGGCTGGGGGAGCCGCCACGTTGAGGCTTATGTCTCGTTCAGTACCCGTCCTTTGCCGGTGGCAACCTACATTTGGCAATTGCCATCTGTCGTTTTCCAGCGGTACATGCCGTCAGCATGTTAACCTGCAGGTCTCGAAGCTTCACGGGCAAAGGTGACCGCGTATGGCCGGGACGAACGTGACACTTCGCCGGCGCCAGCTAGCGAACCGCCTCCGAGAGATGCGCCATGGCTCCGGCATGACCGTGGAACAGGTGGCCGAACGCCTTCTCTGCAGCCCCGCGAAGATCAGTCGCATAGAGACGGCCCAGCGAGGCGTCAGCCAGCGCGACGTCCGCGACCTGTGCGGCATCTACGGAGTCACCGACGAGAGCGTCCTCAACCAACTGATGACCTGGGCGCGCGAGGCGCGCGAACCCGGCCTGCGCCAGCAGTGGGGCGATCTCGGCGACGACGCCATATACACCTACGCCGACCTCGAGTCCGCGGCGGTGGCGATCACCGAGTTCCAGACGGCGTACGTCCCCGGCCTGCTGCAGACGGAGGATTACGCCCGGGCGCTCATCGCCGGGATGCTCCCCCGCATCGGGGACGACTACCGGGAGCGCCGCGTGGAGGCGCGCATGCAGCGGCAACGGCTCCTGCACCGCTCCGACCCGCCGCGGTACTGGACCTTCGTCGACGAGGCCGTGCTCCACCGGCAGATCGGCGGCACGAAGGTGCTGAGGGAACAACTGGCGAAGGTCGTGGAGCTCGCCCACCTGCCGCACGTCACGGTCCAGGTGATCCCGTACAGCGCCGGAGCCTACATGGGAGCCGACAGCCCGTTCGTCCTGTTCGAGATCGGCGACCGGACGGTGCCCCTCGTCGTGCACCTCGAGTTGCTGACCCGCTCGGAGTACCTGGAGAAGCCGGACGAGGTGGCCGGTTACCGCGAGGCCATCGACCATCTGCGCGCCACCGCTTTGAGCCCGCAGGAGTCCATGAACCGCATCATCGCCGCAGCAGAGGTGTTAGCCCTATGAACGGGAATCCATCCCCAGTAAGGCGAATTATACATCAAACCGGACATTATCCTGCGTTCCACGTGTCCCTATGGCAGGTAAGGCAAGTGTCACTCTCAGGCGAGTGGAATACTACTGCGACCTGACCTAGGAGCACCTATGGAATCACCGAAAGGCGCACCCACTTCTTCACTGAAGTGGCGCATCTCCTCCCACTGCAACGGCGGGAGCTGCGTCCAAGTCGCCTTCGGAGACAACGAAGTGGCGCTGCGCGACTCGAAGGACGCGTCAGGGCCGGTTCTGTCGTTTTCCGCCAGCGAATGGAGAGCCTTTTTGAAGGCGGCCAAGTCCGGAGAACTGGAGCGCCCCTAAGGGCGTCGTCGACGGTTGAGGTCGATCGGGCGACCTCAACCTAGCCAACGCTGCATATGGACCACAAAGCCATCAAAGTTACACTATTTCCGGCGATACTCGCCCTCCAGGCGAACTTCTACCCGGGAGAGCCCATGGCTGACCGACCTCCATTCGCCGACGTGACATGGCAGCGGGCCTGTAATGGAGGCAACTGTGTCGAGGTGGCTTACCAGGACGGATGGGTAGGCGTCAGAGACGGCAAGCAAGGCGACGCGAGTCCTGTGCTGGCGTTCACGGCGGAGGAGTGGGGTGACTTCCTCCGTGGCGTGAGGGACGGGGGATTCGACCTTCCCTGAGCGATGGCGGACATGTGAAAGAGGGCTTCCCCGGGTGGATGTGGACACCGGGGAAGCCCTCTGGCTTACGGGGTGGTCAGCCCCTTGGGCCTACCAGGGGGACGGGGCCGGGGGCGCGACCACCGGCGGACGGTCGTCGCAGGTGATGGTGTTGGGCAGTTCCCAGGCGGCCAGCCAGGGGCCGGTGGTGCCGCCGCCGTCGTTGCCACCGAGGTCCTGGACGGAGAACTCCGACCCGGTGGGCGGGAAGTTGAACGATCCGCAGTTGTTGACGCCGACCGCGCCGACGTTGCGGGCGTCCACGTTCTCGAAGGACGCCGAGCCCTTCACGCGGGCGCTGACGACCGAGGTGCCCGTGCCGTCCACCTTGATGTCCTTGAAGTGGACGTTGGTGATCGAGTACAGGTCCTTCACCCCGAAGTCGCTGACCAGCATGATCGCGTTGTAGGTGTTGTCGAGGAAGTTGTCCCCGGTCACCTGGACGTTCGCGTCCATGCTCTTCTCGAGGGCGTAGAGCCAGATGGCGCCGAGGCCGATCTTCCAGTTCAGCTCGAACGTGCCGGCCCGGACCGTGGTGTTGTCCTTGATGGCGAGCGTCCCGGTGAACGGCTCGGCGCCGAACCGGGTGCCGGCGTGAATGGCGCTGCCCTCGCGGATCGGGTCGGCGACGAGGTTCCCGGAGACCGTGTTGTCCGTTCCGCCGTAGATCGCGATGCCGTTGGCGAGGACGGGCGTCTGGATGGTGTTGTGGTCGAAGGTATTGCCCGCGTCCGCGGTCTTCTCCGACCACATGGCGAGGGCGTCGTCGCCCGTGTTGCGGATGACGTTGTTCGACACGACCGAGCCGGTGACTCCGGTGTGGAAGTTGAGGCCGTCGGCGATCTGGTCGGCGACGACGTTGTTGGTGATCCTGGTGTTCTTCATCGGGCCGTCGAACCACAGGCCCACCTTGGTGTGGTGGATGTAGAGGCCGTCGACGGTCGAGTCGCTCATCGCGCCGCCGACGCCGTTCACCTGGTCGGTGTCGACGCGCTCGCGGACGTCGCCCTCGATCGCGAAGCCGGACAGGTGGACGTCGGTGCTGCCGCCGGCCGAGGCGTCCTTGCCGTAGAAGCCGACGCCGGTGTGGACCGAGCCGTCGGGGGCGGGTGTGGGCAGGTCGACCTGGCGGCCCTTGATGATCGTGTACCAGTTGCCGGCGCCCTCGATCGTCACCCTGTCGACGATGATGTGCCGGTTGACCTGGTAGGTGCCCGGCGGGACGTACACCTTGAGGTGGGCCCGCTTGGCGAACGCGATGGCCTTGTCGAACGCGTCGGCGGAGTCGCGCCCGCCGAGGGGGTCGGCGCCGAACGCCAGCACGTCGGCCGCGAGGACGTTCACCTTCGGCGGGCCGACGAGCTGGGAGTCGAGCAGGTCGACGACCGTCCAGGCGGCCTTGCTGCCGGAGGGGACGGTCAGCCGCACCTTGTCGCCGGCCCGGTACGTGTGTCCCAGCAGCAGGCGCTGCTCGTCGTAGAAGTGGCTCGGCCGGAACGGCGTGGTGATCGCCGGGGCCGGGGTGGTGGCGCTGGGCACGCACGAGCACTCGGTGATCCACCAGTCGGGGTGGAGCAGCCCGGCGTTCGGGTCGTTCGAGAACGGATACTGGTTGTACAGCCAGGCGTACTGCGACGTGAGGGTCATCGTCGCGCGGTCGCGCCCGTTGACCGTCACGTCCAGCGGGGCGGTGATGCCGCCGCCGTTCGGGGCGTCGGGGATGCTGTAGCGCACGGTGATCGCGTTGGCCGCGCTCGGCAGCGTGAACTCGACGTACTGCCCCGGCGTCAGCTTGACCGCCGACCGGCCGGACGCCTCCGCCGGGAGCGTGTACGCCGTGCGGTCCGGGCCGATGACCGCGCCGTTCGTGGCCGCCTTCTCCGCCTCCTGCTCGGCGAAGTCGACGCTCGCGCCCCGGCCCGCGACGAGCGCGGGGTCGAGGGCGGCGCGGGTCACGGCCGGGCTCGCGGCGCCCGCCCGCGTCACCCGGTCGCCCGGGTGGACGGCGGCGGACGCCGGGGCCTGCACTGCGACGAGTCCGGTGGCGGCCAACGCCACGGCTAACAGGGCTTTCTTCATGGATCGACCGCCTTAGGAGACGTCAGGACAGGGGGGTGAGCCAGACAGCGGTGTCGGAGGGGAGCCGCCCGTCGGCCAGCGGGCCGCTGGCCAGCAGGACGGAGTCGTGCGCCGGGAGATCGACGGGGGCGGAGCCGAGGTTGACCACGCAGATCAGCCCCGAGTCGCGGACGAAGGCCAGCACCTCGTCGCCGAGGGGCAGCCAGGCGATCGTGCCGTCACCGAGCAGGCGGCGGCGCAGGCGCAGGGCCGCCCGGTAGAGGCAGAGCATGGACTCGGGGTCCTCCTGCTGCGCCTCGACCGTCAGGTTCCGCCAGGAGGCGGGCTGGGGCAGCCAGGGGCTGCCGGTGCTGTACCCGAACGGCGGCTCGTCGCCCGACCACGGCAGCGGCACCCGGCAGCCGTCGCGGCCGCGGACCGTGTGCCCGGAACGCTCCCACATGGGGTCGTCGATGAGCTCCTCGGGGATGTCCTCGACCTCGTTCAGGCCGAGCTCCTCCCCCTGGTACACGTAGACGCTGCCCGGCAGGGCCATGGCGAGCAGGGCCGCGGCCCGGGCCCGCCGGCGGCCGAGCTCCAGGTCGGAGGCCATGCCGTCCCGGCGGTCGGCGTTGTCCCAGGACGTGACGGCCCGGCCGTACCGGGTGACGGGGCGGGCGACGTCGTGGTTGGACAGCACCCAGGTGGCGGGCGCGTCGAGCGACAGGTGCGTGGCGAGCGTGAGGTCGATGCTGGCCCGCAGCGCGGCCGGCTCCCACGCGCTCGACAGGAAGTCGAAGTTGAACGCGGTGTGGAGCTCGTCGGCGCGCAGGTAGTTGGCGAACCGGTCCTGGTCGGGCAGCCACACCTCGCCGATGAGGATCCGCCCGCCGTACGAGTCGGACACCCGCCGCCACTCGCGGTAGATGTCGTGGACGCCGTCGTGGTCGGTGTACGACTCCTCGACGCTGTCGAGGTCCTTGACCAGGACGGCCGCCGAGTCGATGCGGACGCCGTCCACGCCCCGGTCGAACCAGAAGCGCAGGACGTCGAGGAACTCCTCGCGCACGGCGGGGTTGTTCCAGTTGAAGTCGGGCTGCTCGGGCGCGAACAGGTGCAGGTACCACTCGCCGTCCGGGACCTGCGTCCAGGCGGGGCCGCCGAAGATCGACTGCCAGCCGTTCGGGGGGCCGTCGCCGACGCCGGGCCGGAACCAGAACCGCTCCCGGGCCTCCGAACCGGGACCGGCCGCCAGCGCCTCACGGAACCAGGCGTGCTGGTCGGAGGCGTGGTTCGGGACGACGTCGACGATCGTGCGGATGCCCAGGTCGTGGGCCTCCTCGATCAGCTTCTCCGCCTCGGCCAGCGTGCCGAACACGGGCTCGATGCTGCGGTAGTCGGCGACGTCGTAGCCGCCGTCGGCCATGGGCGAGGGATACCAGGGGTTGAGCCAGATGGCGTCCACACCGAGGTCGGCCAGGTACTGCAGACGCGACCGGAGGCCTGCTAGGTCTCCCGTCCCGTCGCCGTTGCCGTCGGCGAAGCTGCGCAGGTAGACCTGGTAGATCGCCGCCCCTCGCCACCATCCGCGGTCCGGGGTCGTCCCCGGGGGCGTGCTGCCGGGCATGCTGAATACAACTCCTTACGGGTGAAGGGGTCAGCCCTTGAGGCTTCCGGCGGTGAGGCCCGCCATGATGTGCCGCTGGAACAGGAAGAACACGACGATGGTCGGGATGCTCGCGATCACCAGGGAGGCGACCAGGACGTTCTGCGGCATCTGCGAGGAGAGCGAGGCGATGCCGATGCTCACGGACATCTTCTCGCTGTCGGGCAGGACCAGCAGCGGCCAGACGAAGTCCCGCCACACGTTCACGACGGTCAGGATGGACACCACGCCGAGGATGGGCCGGGAGATCGGCATCACCACCGACCACAGGATGCGGAGCGGCGACGCGCCGTCGATCTCGGCGGCTTCGAGCAGCTCCCGTGGGATCGAGTCGAAGAAGCGCTTGAGCAGGAAGACGTTGAAGCCGTTCGCCGCGGCCGGCAACCAGATCGCCCACGGGGTGTTGAGCAGGTTCCAGTGGAAGAACGGCACGTCCTTCACCGTCAGGTACGCCGGAAGCATTATGACCATGGGCGGGATCATCAGCGTCGACAGCATCAGCGCCAGGACGACCTTGCCGAACGCCGGGCGGAGCTTCGACAGGGCGTAGGCCGCGGAGACGTCGACCGCGAGCGTCAGCAGCCAGGCGCCGCCCGCGTAGACGGCGGTGTTGCCGAGCAGCGTGCCCAGGTCGAGCAGATCCCACGCCTGGAGGTAGCCGTCGAACGAGAAGTGCTCCGGCAGGAACGTCGGCGGGATCGAGTTGAGCTCCTCCGTGGACTTCATCGCGCCCGTGATCATCCAGTACAGCGGGAAGACGAACGCGGCGGTGAAGCTGACCACCACGACCACCAGGACGATCCAGTAGACGATCCGGCCACGGGTCGTGTTGAGCTGGTGCGGCGAGACGGCGGTGCGGAACTGCGTGTTGATGGGCTTGCGGGGCCGCCGGCGCGGGCGTCCCCGGTGGTCCCCGCCCGCGGGCGTGGACGAGGTGCCGGCCGGACGGCCCGGCATGACCGTGACGTTGGACATGGACGCTCCCCTCACACCGTGTTGTCGCGCGAGACGCGCAGGTAGATCGCGGAGAACACCATGAGCACGATCATGAGCATCAGACCGAGCGCGTTGCCGGCGTTGAGGTTGCCGAAGTTGAAGGCGTACTGGTACATGAGGTAGACGACGCTGACCGTGGCGTTCTCGGGACCGCCGCCGGTGAGCAGGTACGGCTCGATGAACACCTGCATCGTCGCGACGATCTGCAGCAGGAGCATCACCAGCAGGATCAGCCTGGTCTGCGGGATCGTCACGTGCCGGATCCGCTTGAAGAGGCCGGCGCCGTCGAGCTCGGCGGCCTCGTACAGCTCGCTCGGGATGGTCTGCAGGGCGGCGAGGTAGATCAGCGTTCCGCTGCCCATGTTCATCCACGTGGAGACGATGACCAGCGAGATCAGCGCCGTGCTCGTCGAGTTGAGCCATTGCAGTCCCGGCAGGTGGACGAAGCCGAGGATCTGGTTGAACAGCCCGTAGTCGGGGTTGTAGAACCACTGGAACAGCAGGACGCTCACCGCCGGCGGCAGCATCACCGGAAGGTAGACGACGAAGCGCAGATAGGCGCGCGCGTGCCGCAGCTCGTTGAGGACGATCGCCGTGACGAACGGGACTCCGTAGCCGCACAGCAGGGCGAGCACGGTGAACAGCGCCGTGTTGACCCACGCCGGCCCGAAGGCCGGGTCGTTGACGACGGTGCGGAAGTTCGCCAGCCCCACCCACTTCGGCGGGTCCACGAAGTTCGTCTTCTGGAAGCTGAGGATGACCTCCCGGATCATCGGATACCAGGAGAAGAACGCGAAACAGATCAGTGCGCCGCACAGGAAGCCGTAGGCGGTCACGTTCCGCTGGACGAGGCGGCGCAGCCTGGTCGGCTCCCGCCGCCTGCCGCCGCTCGTCACCGGGATGCTCGCTGTGGTCATCGTTGTGTTCCGATCTCGACGTGATTGCCGGGGCGCCGGCCGCGCGCGGGTTTCGGTCACGGCACGGCGCCCCGGATTATCGAACGGTCAGCCCTTGGATGCCAGCAGCGAGTTGACCTTCGCCTCCGCGTCGGAGAGGAGCTGGTCGACGTTGGCGTCCTTCCTGGTGAGGACGGCCGACATCGGGGTGTCGAGGATCGCGTAGATCTCCTGCGCGTACGGCCCAGGCTCCGCCTTCGGCGGGATGCCCTTGGAGCCCTCCACCCATCCGGCGAACTGGCCCGCGTCGATGTTGGCGTTGTCCTTGCGCAGCTGGTCGACCGCCTGGCCGGAGGGGGTGTCCGGGCGGTACAGGTCCGGGTAGGGCTGGCCGACGGTCAGGCCCTGGCCCTTGGCCCGCACGTAGTCGAGCTGGCCCTTGCCGGGGGTGAGGAACTCGTACTCGATCCACTTGAGGCCGGCCTTGATCTGCTCCGGCGTGGCCTTCGGGTTGATCATGTAGCCGGCGCCGCCGTTGAACAGGGCCTTGGCCTCGGGCTGCGCGGTGATGGCGTAGTTCTCGAACTTGCCGCCGAAGTCGTTGCGCAGCGAGATGAGCACGTCGGGCGCGCCCAGCATCATGCCCATCTTGCCGCCGGCCATGGCCTTCATCAGGGCCGGCCACTCGATGTAGAGCTGGGAGCCCATGCTGTTGTCGACCCAGCGCATCTGCTGGAGGTTCTGCAGCACGGCCTTGCCCTCGGGGCTGTTGAAGGCGGCCTTCTTGCCGTCGTCGCTGATGACCGAGCCGCCGCGGCCGTAGATGGAGGCGGTGAAGTGCCAGCCGCCGACGTTGTTGCCGCTGTACTCGCCGTATCCGACGTACCCCTGGCCGAGCCCCGCGATCTTCTTCGCGGCGGCCTGCACCTCGGCCCAGGTCTTGGGCGGGTTGTTCGGGTCGAGGCCGGCCTTGGTGAAGACCGCCTTGTTGTAGACGAGACCCATGCCGTAGCCGTCGGTCGGCAGGCCGTAGACCTTGCCGTCCTTCTTGAACATGTCGATCTCGTTGTTGTAGTCCGCGAACGTCTTGAGGTCGTTGACGTACGGCGTGATGTCCGCGGCCTGCCCGCTCGCGATGAGGCGGCCCACGTTGGGGAAGTTGACGTAGAAGACCGTCTCCAGGTCGCCACTGGCGAGCTTGGGCTCGAAGGTCTTCGGGTCGTAGCAGGGGAAGGCGTCGGTGACCTTCTCGATCTTGATGTTCGGGTTCAGCTTCTGGAAGGCCGCCACGTCCTCTTCGAAGGTCGCGCGCTGCGCCTTGTTCGTCTTCGGCGGCTCACAGTTGATCGAGATAGAGACCGGCCCTGCGGCGCCGCCGGGTGCCGCACTGGTCTTGCTGCCACCGCTGCCGCCGTCGTCGGAGCCGCAGGCGGCCGCGGCCGCGAGGGTGAGTCCCGAGACCAGCAGTATCGAGAGCTTCTGGGCTTTCATCATCGTTCCCTTCTGGAACCGCGCACCACGACCCGTTGGAGCACGCGTCCCGGGGCCGGCTGGAGCGCCCCGATCCGCTCGGTTGCGAGAAACATACAGAGGCATGCATGTGGGAGCAATAGTTCGTCATGCACTGTGCAAAAAAGTGACAGTTACGGGTGTGTCACTGACATGAGATCTCGCAGCCGGGCGGGCGTCCAGACAGGAAAGGGTCACACCTTCCTGGGAGCCGGCGCGGTGGAC
The DNA here is from genome assembly GCF_016863035.1 of Microbispora corallina. GTDB lineage: Bacteria > Actinomycetota > Actinomycetes > Streptosporangiales > Streptosporangiaceae > Microbispora > Microbispora corallina. The sequence goes on along the minus strand of NZ_BOOC01000009.1, from coordinate 108,317 downwards.
GCCCGGACGACCAGCTCCGGCTCGAAGAGCAGCTCGTCACCGGGAACGACGGCGGCGTCGATCTGCGCCACGAGGAGCTCGACCGCGGCCCGGCCCATGGCGTCGATCGGCTGCCGCACGGTCGTGAGGGGCGGGTCGGTGCAGTTCATCAGGGCCGAGTCGTCGTATCCGATGACCGAGACGTCATCGGGCACCGAGAGGCCGGCCCTGCGGGCGGCCCGGATGGCCCCCAGCGCGAGCACGTCGCTCGCGCAGACGATGCCGGTGATCCCGCGGCGGACCATGCGGGCGGCCGCCGCGTGGCCTCCCTCCAGCGAGAACATCGTGTGCTCGACGTGGTCGGCGGGCAGCTCCACGCCGTTGGCCCGCGCGTACGCGCGGAAGGCGGCGAGCTTGCGCTGCGACGGCACGTGATCGGGCGGGCCGAGCAGGAGCGCCACCTGCGTGTGGCCGAGGGCCAGCAGGTGGGCGAGCGCGATCTCGGAGGCCGCCACGTCGTCGCAGGACACCTGCGGGAAGCCGAGGTGCTCGACCGCGGCGTTGACCAGGACGATGGGCAGCTTGCGCTCCAGCACCCGCTCGTAGTGGCTGTGCGAGGCGTCCCCCTGGGCGTACAGGCCGCCCGCGAAGACCATCCCCGACACGTGCTGCTGGAGCAGCAGGTCGACGTAGTCGGCCTCGGAGACGCCGCCGACCGTGCGGGTGCACAGGACCGAGGTGAACCCCTGCTGCGCGAGGGCGCCGCCCACCACCTCGGCGAACGCCGGGAAGATCGGGTTTTGCAACTCGGGGAGGACGAGGCCGACGAGCCGTCCGCGGTCGCCCCGCAACTGGGTGGGGCGCTCGTACCCGAGCACGTCGAGGGCCGTGAGCACCGCCTCCCGGGTGGCGTCGGAGACGCCCGGCTTGCCGTTGAGGACGCGACTCACCGTCGCCTCGCTCACGCCCACCTTCTTGGCCACTTCCGCAAGCCGTCGTGTCATGGGCGCAACTATACGACAAATAGCGCAAGAGATTTCATCGGCTTGCGCTCAGGGTCGGCGGACGCCGTCCAGGCATCCGAGGAATCTCGCCGCGGCAGGGAGCGGTCCATGACGGCGTCAGCTGGGACGAGGGCTGGTCGTGACACGGGCGTTATCTTACGACTTCTCGTCGAAATATTGCAGTTGGTTGTTCGCCAACTTATCGTGTGGGCCACTCGCCCAGTCAGAGATGTGGCGGTCCCGCGTCACGCCGCATCTCTCGGATCCTCCTGCGAAAGGGCCTCCATGAGAAGATCCGGAGCCGCCGTCGCCGTGACGTCCGCCTCCCCGCCGGCACCCGAGCCTCCCGGGACCACGCCGCCGTCACCAAGCGCGCGCGACAGCCGGGCCTGACCTTCACCGGCACCGCCGGCCGGGCTGCCGGGCAGGTCTCCGAGTTCGAGGCGTACGCGTCGTGGTCACGCCCGGATCGGAACGGGACACCCGGAGGAGGAGTGGACGCCTCCTCCTCCGGGCTCACCCCCAAGCATGGGGACGAGCTCAGCTCACCGCGACGCCGACCCGGCCGGTGGAGGATCGCACCACGAGCTCGGGCTCGAACAGCAGCTCGCCGGTGGCGACCGCGGCGCCCTCCATCTGGCTCAGCAGGAGCTCGACCGCGGCCCGGCCCATCGCCTCGATGGGCTGGCGCACAGTCGTCAGGGGCGGGTCCACGCAGGTCATCAGCGCGGAGTCGTCGTAGCCGACCACCGACACGTCGTCCGGCACCCGGCGGCCCGCGCGGCGGGCGGCGCGGATCGCCCCCAACGCGAGCGGGTCGCTGCCGCAGATCAGGCCGGTGACGCCCTGGCGGACGAACTTGAGCGCCGCCGCGTGGCCGCCCTCCAGCGAGTGCATGGTGTGCTCGACCAGCTCGCCGCCCGCCGCGCGGAACGCCTCCAGCTTCCGGATGGACGGCATGTGGTCGGGCGGGCCGACGATCAGCCCGATGTGCTCGTGGCCCAGGGCGCGCAGGTGCCCGAGGGCCTGCTCGACGGCGATCTTGTCGTCGCAGGAGACCCGCGGGAACTCCCAGTGGTCGGCCGCCGCGTTCACCAGCACGGTCGGCAGGCGGCGCTCCACCAGACGCAGGTAGTGCTCGTGGACCACACCGGTCTGGGTGTAGAGGCCGCCGGCGAACACGACGCCGGACACCTGCTGCTGCAGGAGCAGGTCGACGTAGTCGGCCTCGGAGATCCCGCCGACCGTGCGGGTGCACAGGACGGGCGTGAACCCCTGCTGGGCCAGGGCGCCGCCGACCACCTCGGCGAACGCGGGGAAGATCGGGTTCTGCAGCTCGGGGAGCACCAGGCCCACCAGCCGGGCGCGTTCCCCGCGCAGCTGGGTGGGCCGCTCGTACCCGAGCACGTCCAGGGCCGTCAGCACGGCCTCACGGGTGGCCTCGGAGACCCCCGCCTTGCCATTGAGGACGCGACTCACCGTGGCCTCGCTGACCCCGACCTTTTTCGCAACCTCTGCAAGCCGTCGCGTCATGGGCGCAAGCATACGACGGCGCGGACCGTCGCCAGCGGCGCTCGATCGCCGTTCCCATCGGGGATCCCGATCTGTAAGCGCCGTGAAAGTGATCCGCAAGCAGGCGTCCCTAACGTCAGCGGCGTCACAGATCACCAGGAAGGCATCATGAACATCCTCAAGAGCTCCCTCGTCGTCGCCGCGGCGTCCGCCCTTCTCACCCTGACCGCCGCCTGCGGGGGCAGCGCCCAGGCTTCGGTGTGCCAGGAGGCGACCCAGGCGTTCACCGACTACAGCACCAAGGCCGGCGCGTCGGCGGGGAACATCGACGGCATCAACACGGCGACCAAGGACCTCGCGGCGAAGCTGAAGGACCTGTCGGGCAAGGCCGACGGCGACCTCAAGACCGCGCTGGTCGGCATGGCCGACTCGTGGGCGTCGTTCAAGATCGACGTCTCGGACCCGGGGGCGGCGGCGAAGCTCAGCCAGTTCGCCACCAAGGCCACCCAGGCCACCCAGGACCTGGCCGCCGCCTGCTCCTGACGCGCGGGCGGGGCCTGCCGCGGCTCGCCACGCGTGTGGGGGCGGGCGCCCGCCGGCCCCGCCCCGCCGCCGTCAGTAGTCGAGCCCCCAGTCGTGGGCGCCGAGCTTGTAGGCCTCGCCGTCGCGGACCAGCCGTCCGCCGTCGGCGAGGCCGCCGAGCGCCCGGCGCACGTCGTCCTCCGGCAGCTCGGTCATCCCCGCGATCTCGGAGACCGTCGCGGGGCGTTCGTCCACGTTCAGCGTGGCGACCGCCTCGTACACGGTCAGCTCCCGGGACGACATCTCCTGGGCGTCGCCGAGACTCTCCTCGGCCCTGCCCTCCGCGGGCCCCGCGCCGTCGTCACGCATCGCGCAGCCTCGCGCCCTCGCGCAGCCGCTCGGGGTCCACGTGACGCTCCGGGAAGCGCTTCAGGTACTCCCCCTCCAGCTCCTCGGTCCGCGAGGTGTGCCGCTCAAGCGCGTCGTCCGAGCCGTGGAAGAGCGTGTCCGTACGGGTCTCGTGCAGGTGGCGCAGCTCGCGGAACAGGTCCTCGTCGCCCAGCTCGGCCGGGTCGACCCCCATCGTCATCACGTCCTCCTCACGCCTCGGTCGGCTTTTCCCATCGCTCGTCGGGGCTCTTGTCATCGGGTTCCGCGTTCGGCGGGTCGGTCGCCGAGGGAGCGTGCTCCCCCGCGAAATCCGGGTCGTCGTCGGTGTCGATGTAACGGCCGTCCTCTGTCCTCATGCGGGTCTCCTGCCCGCTGCCGGTGGACCCATTCATCCGGCGCGGACGGCCCGTGAGGCCCCTCTGAGCGGCGCCGACAGGCGGTACGGCCCGCACCCCGGCGTGCGGGCCGTACCGGCACGCGGGTCAGGACAGGTCGAACTCGCCGCCCTTGACGCCGTCGATGAAGGCCTCCCACTCCCCGGGGCTGAACATGAGCCGGGGGCCTTCGGGGTCCTTGGAGTCGCGCACGGCGATGCCGCCGCGCAGCAGCGCGACCTCGACGCACTGGTTGCCGACGGTGTTCGAGCGGGTCGCCTTGCGCCAGACGGCGCCGTCCGCGGTGACCGCCGGTTCGGTTCCCCTCATCGTCCTGACATCTCCTTCTCGACAGAAATGACCTTCTCTATGGACTTCTCCGGGCCGAGCGCGGCGGCACGAAGGTGATCGAAGACCTGGACGTACGCGCGGACCTCGTCGGGGTCTTCCAGGTAGAGCTCGCCGCCCATGTTCTCCAGGAAGACCACGCCGGGGTCCTCCGGATCGGGGAAGGCGAGGACGGCGAGCGGGGTGCCCATGCCCAGATAGGCGCCGGCGTCGAACGGGAGCACCTGGAGGGTGACGTTCGGCTGCACGGCGACCTCCTGCAGCCTGCGCAACTGCTCGGCCATGACGGCCGGGCCACCGACGGGACGCCGGAGCGCGGCCTCGTCGACGACGGCCCAGTAGGCGATGGCGTCGGGCCCGGCGAGGCGGCGCTGCCGCTCCATCCGGACCGCGATCCGCCGTTCGATCTCGGCCGGGTCCTGGACCAGCGCGGCGCTGACGACGGCCCGGGCGTAGGCCTCGGTCTCCAGCAGCCCCGGCACGAGCAGCGGCTCGTAGTTCCAGACCGACGCGGCCTCCGCCTCCAGCCCGACGTACGGACCGGGCAGGACGTCGTCGTACGCGTGCCACCAGCCGCGCCGGGCGGCCTCGCGGGCCAGCCCCAGCAGGCCCTCCCGCTCGCCGCCGCCCACCTGGTAGAGGTCGAGCAGGTCGCGCATGGTCCGGCTCTGCGGCCGGGTGTGCCCGCTCTCGATCCGGTACACCGTGGAGGCCGCCACGCCGAGGCGCTGGGACACCTCCTCGCGGGTGAACCCCGACTCCCGGCGCAGACGAGTCAGTTCCGCGGAAAGCCGGCGAAGCCGGACCGTCGGACCCCGTCCTCCCCGCATCAGCCGATATCCCCCTTTGGAAAAGGAACCGTGCAATCCTGCATTCGCCGTATTGCACGGCGGAATATCAAAGTGCAGGATGAACGAAGTCTGACACGGACCTCGATTCGGCATCCACGGACGGGTGCACAGGGAGTTATCGCAGGATGACAATTCTCAACCTCTCGGGGAGAATCGCGATCTCACGGCCTTTCTCGGGAGACCCGTCCCAGGCGCGGGCGGCGCGGCGGTTCGTCGCCGCCCGGCTGGGGGACCGCCATCCGTGCCGCGACGACGCCGTCCAGCTGATCGGCGAACTCGTCGCCGAGTCCCTGCGCCACGCCTCCTCCTGCGGGAGCCGTCCCGGATACTCGGTCGCCGTGGCGGCCACGCCGGCCTCCGCCCGTGTGACGCTGTCCACGCAGGCGTGCGGCTGCTGGACGTCCCCGCACCTCACGCCCGGGCGCGGGGTCCACCTCGTCGACCTGTTCACCCACCGGTGGGGCGTGTCGGCCAGCCGTACGGGCGTGTGCGTGTGGTTCGAGCTGGGCCAGGAGCCGGTGCCCGCGCGGGTCCCCGGCGTACGGGAGCTGCCCGGGCGCTGACGCCCGGGGGCGGCCCACGCGAGGCCCGCGGCCACCGATGAGGCGAGGCGCGAATTTCCGGCCGGATGCGGGGTAGTCGGGCGACATATCTTCCGAAGAAGGGGACGATATGGCGCAAATTAGTACCGACATTCCCGCACGGCTGGATCGGCTCCCCTGGGCTCGCTGGCACTGGCTGGTGCTCATCGGCCTCGGCACCGTCTGGATCCTCGACGGCCTCGAGGTCACGATCGTCGGAGTCATCGGCCCCCGCATCACCGAGAAGAGCAGCGGTCTCGCGCTGACGGAAAGCCAGGTCGGCCTCGCCGCCGGCGTCTACGTGGCCGGCGCCTGCGTCGGCGCCCTCTTCTTCGGGCACCTGACCGACCGTTTCGGGCGCAAGAAGCTGTTCATCGTCACGCTCGCCCTCTACCTCGCCGCCACCGTGGCCACGGCGTTCTCGCACGACGCCTGGTACTTCTTCCTGTGCCGCTTCTTCACCGGCGCGGGCATCGGAGGCGAGTACGCCGCGATCAACTCGGCGATCGACGAGCTGATCCCGGCACGCGTGCGCGGCACGGTCGACCTCGTGGTCAACGGCTCGTTCTGGCTGGGCACGGCCCTCGGCGCGGTGGTCGCGATCCCCGCGCTCAGCACGAGCGTGTTCCCCGCCGACGTCGGCTGGCGGCTGCTGTTCGGCCTCGGCGCCGTCCTCGGCGTGGGGATCCTGCTGGTGCGGCGGCTCGTGCCGGAGAGCCCGCGGTGGCTGTTCATCCACGGCAGGGAACGCGAGGCGGAGGAGATCGTCTCGGGCATCGAGCGTACGGTGCGCGAGGAGTCGGACGCCGACCTCGAGCCGGCCCGCGGCGAGATCAGGATCACCCAGCGGGACCACACCCCGCTGACCGAGGTCGCGAGCACGCTGCTGCGCCGCTACCCGAAGCGGACCACCGTCGGGCTGGCGCTGTTCGTCGGCCAGGCGTTCCTGTACAACTCGATCTTCTTCACGTACGCGCTGGTGCTGTCGACGTTCTTCAAGGTCTCGGACAGCAGCACCGCCTGGTACCTGATCCCGATCGCGATCGGCAACTTCCTGGGCCCGGTGCTGCTCGGCAGGTTCTTCGACACCGTCGGCAGGCGGGCGCTGATCTCAGGCTGCTACGCGCTGTCGGGGCTGCTGCTGCTCGGCACGGCGGCCCTGTTCGACGCCCACGTCCTGAACGCGGTGACGCTCACGGCCTGCTGGATGGTCGTGTTCTTCTTCGCCTCGGCCGGGGCCAGCTCGGCGTACCTGACCGTGTCGGAGATCTTCCCGATGGAGACGAGGGCGCTGGCCATCGCGCTGTTCTACGCGGTGGGCACGGGCCTCGGCGGCATCATCGGCCCGGTCCTGTTCGGCCGCCTGGTCGAGAGCGAGTCGGTCGGCAACGTCGTGCTGGGATACGTCCTCGGCGCGGCCCTCATGATCGGGGCGGGCGCCGTCGAGTGGTTCATGGGCGTCGAGGCCGCGCGCCGGTCGCTGGAGGACATCGCCCAGCCGCTGAGCGCGCAGGAGCCGCAGACCGTCTGACCCGTCGGGCGGCCGGCCCGGGTCCCCGGTCCGGCTCCCCCCGCCGCCGCTCGCATCGCCGTTCGCATCGCCGCTCGCATCGCCGCTCGCCCGGCGCGAGCGGCGGCGCGGGGATGCCGGACACCCCCGAAGGGGTATCAACCCCCCAGATGCGCATGTAGGGCGCATCTTCGTACATACGGGGGAATCATGGCTGACGAACAGAAGAAGAAGCCGGCGAAGTCCACCGGAAAGGCCAAGAGGACGGCCATCAAGGAGGCCCGGAGCGCCAAGCAGGCCAAGAAGGCCCGGCGCGACGACACGGGCGCCGGCGATTACACCCCTGCGCCGTGAGAACACCATGATCTGAGCGGCCGGGACCGGGCGCCGCGCGCTCCCGGCCCGGCCGTTTCCCCGCCCCCTGCATGACATTTGTCCTGTCGCATACGGGATGGGCACCACTGGATGGTCATCTCGCCGGTCAGGCAGAGTTAGATATGTGGACAACGCAACCCTCCGCCCCCCGTTGAACCGCGTGAGCCGTACCGCGATCTGGTACTGGACCACGCGGGCCGCCCTCGGCTGGCTGTTCCTCGCCGCCGTCCAGGTCGTCTGGCTGGTCCTCGACGACGGCGACCGCGCGGTGCACGTCGCCGCCCTGGCGGCCACCGTCGTCGCCGCCGTCGCGCACGTCGCGGTCATGCCGCAGTGGCGCTACCGCGTGCACCGGTGGGAGGCGACCCCGGCGGCCGTCTTCACCCGGTCGGGCTGGTTCAAGCAGGAGTGGCGGATCGCCCCGGTCTCCCGGATCCAGACCGTCGACAGCCGGCGCGGGCCGCTGGAGCAGCTGTTCCGGCTGGCAAACGTCACCGTCACCACCGCGTCCGCGGCCGGGCCGCTCAAGGTGGACGGCCTCGACCGGGACACCGCCCAGCGCCTGGTCGCCGAGCTCACGGCGAACGCGCAGGCGACGGCGGGTGACGCCACGTGACCGCCGCGATGACGGCCACCCCGGTCGAGACCGACTGGCGGCGGCTGAGCCCGCGGATGCTGGTGATCCACCCCTTCCAGGAGGTCGTCCGGGCCGCCCCGGCCCTGATCGGCCTGCTGTTCGCCGGATCGAGCAGCGGGGGCGAGGGCCACCTGTGGAGCCTCGTCGGCGTCGGGATCATGGTCCTGTTCGGCATGCTGCGCTGGTTCACCACGACGTACCGGATCACGGCCGAGCACGTGCAGGTCCGCAAGGGCCTGCTGAACAGGAAGGTGGTGACCGTCCCCCGCGACCGGGTCCGCACGGTCGACGTGACCTCGCACATCCTGCACCGCCTGCTCGGGCTGGCCCGCGTGGAGGTCGGCACCGGCATGTCCGACCGCAAGCGCGGCGGCGAGCTCAAGCTCGACGCGCTCAGCGTCGCCGAGGCGGCCCGGCTGCGGGTGGAGCTCCTGCACCGGAGCCCGGTCGCCGACACCCCGCCCGAGGACATCGCCGCGACCGGCGTCCCGGCCGTCGTCGCGGGCGCCCCCGGCGCGGACGAGACCGAACTGGCCGTCCTGCGCCCCCAGTGGATCAGGTACGGGCCGTTCACGCTGTCCGGGCTCGTCGCGGTCGGCGTCATCGCGGGTTTCCTGTCGCGGCTGGCCTCCGAGGGCAACGTGGACCTCGGGCAGGTCGGGCCGGTCCGCGAGACGTGGCGCTGGCTGAGCGCGGCCGCGCTGCCGCTGGCCGTCGCGACGGTGGTGCTCGTGCTCGCCCTCTTCGTGGGGGTGGCCTCCACGATCGGCTACCTGCTGGCCTTCTGGAACTTCCGGCTGACCCGGCACCGCGGCGGCACCCTCCACGTCACCCGCGGCCTCGTCACCACCCGCGCGACGACCGTGGAGGAACGGCGCCTGCGCGGCGTGGAGGTGAGCGAGCCGCTGCTGCTGCGGGCCGTACGGGGGGCGCGCCTCATCGCGATCACGACCGGGCTGCGGGTGGGCCAGGGCGCCCAGCGCGGCGGGTCCATGCTGCTGCCGCCCGCGCCGAAGGCGGAGGCGGAGGCCGTCGCGGTCCGCGTGCTGCGCGGCGCCGGGGATCCGTCGCCGGTCACCGTGCCGCTGACCACGCACGGCTCCGCCGCCGTGCGCCGCCGCTTCACCCGCGCGTTCGGCGTCCACGCGGCGGTCACGGCCGTGCTGCTGTACTGCTGGCTCTGGTCCGACCTGCCGTCCTGGCCGGGCCTGACGATGGTCGCCCTGCTCCCCCTCACCGCCCTGATGGCCGCCGACCGGGCCCGCAACCTGGGGCACACGCTCGCGTCCGGCTACCTCGTGAGCCGTACGGGCTCGCTGGTGCGGCGGCGGGTGGTGCTGGAGTGCGACGGGATCATCGGCTGGAACGTCGAGCGCTCGTTCTTCCAGCGGCGGGCCGGGCTGGTCACGCTGACCGCCACGACCGCGGCCGGACGGCAGGGGTACCGGGTGCAGGACGTCGCCCTGGCCGAGGCGCTGCGGATCGCCGCCGCCGGGTCACCCGGGCTGCTCGACCCCTTCCTGGCCGGCGGGGACGCCGTCCCCGCCGCCGAGGGTCAGGTGCGCAGGTAGGAGGCGCCGTTGAGGTCGATGACGGCGCCGCTCGCCCACTCGGCCTCCGGCGACGCCAGGTAGAGGACGGCCGCCGCGATCTCCTCCGGCCGGGCCACCCGGCCGAAGGGGCTCTGCGCGCGGATCTCGTCGCCGCGCGGCGGCTTGAGGTGCTCGTTGGTCATGTCGGTCTCCACGAAGCCGGGGGCCACGGTGCCGACGGTGATGCCGAGCGGTGCCAGGGCGACGGCGAGCGACTGGCCCATGGCGTTGAGCCCCGCCTTGCTCGCGGCGTATGCCGGGCTCTCGGGCTCGCCGCGGAAGGCGCCGCGGGAGGAGACGTTGACGATCCGCCCGCCCGGCCGCATGTGCCGCACGGCGCTCCAGGTGACGTTGGCGGGCCCGACGAGGTTGACGTCCAGCGTCCTGCGCCACACCTCCCGCCACTCCTCGTAGGAGACCTCGGCGATCGGATGCCGGAGGAAGACGCCCGCGTTGTTGACCAGCACGTCGATGCCGCCCAGCGCGCCGGCCGCCTCGTCGGTCATGCGCCGGGCCTGCTCCGGGTCGGACACGTCCGCCCGCACGACGGCGTGGCCCTCGCCCGGCAGCTCGTCCCTGAGCCGTACGGCCAGGTCGGAGGAGTCCCTGTGGTGGATCGCGACACGGTCGCCACGCTCGGCGAAGGCGAGCGCGATCGCCCGCCCGATGCCCCGCGACGCCCCCGTGACCAGTACCGCTCGTCCGCTCATCATCCGCAGGCTAGCAGTTTCGGCGGCATTCCTTCCGTCTGCGGCCCTATGGACGAAACGTCCAGAATGCGGCTTCCGTCGGCCCGAATGTCCCACGACACTGTGAGGCATGAGCCTCGACATCGAGCGCGTCCGCGCGCTCTATCCCGCCCTGTCCGACGGTTACGCCTGGCTGGACGCGGCCGCGGGCACCCAGGTGCCCCAGCCGGTCATCGACGCCATCGCCGCCGCCTACTCCGCCGGCATCGGCAACACGCACGGGGCCTTCCCCGGCAGCGCCCGGTCCGACGCCATCGTCACGCGGGCCCGCGCGGCCGTCGCGGACCTGGTGGGCGGGGATCCGGCGGGCGTGGTCCTCGGGCCCAACATGACGACGCTGACGTACCGGTTCGCGTACGCGCTGGCCAAGGGCTGGGGGCCGGGCGACGAGATCGTCGTCTCCCGCCTCGACCACGACGCCAACGTCCGGCCCTGGGTGCAGGCGGCCGAGCGCGCCGGGGCGCGGGTGCGGTGGGCGGAGGTCGAGGTGCCGGACGGCGAGCTGCCGGCCGGCCAGTACGACGAGCTCGTCACCGAACGGACCCGGCTGGTCGCGGTGACCGCGGCCAGCAACATCCTGGGGACCATGCCCGACGTCCCGCGCATCACGGCGCGCGCCCGGGCCGTCGGGGCCCTGTCGTACGTGGACGGCGTCCACGCCACCCCGCACGGGCCGATCGACATGGCGGCGCTCGGGGCCGACTTCTACGCGACCAGCGCCTACAAGTGGTCGGGCCCGCACATCGGGGCCGTGGTCGCGCGGCCCGCCCTGCTGGAGACGCTGCGGCCCGACAAGCTCGCCTCCTCGCCCTCCGAGGTGCCGGACCGGTTCGAGACCGGGACCGCGCCCTTCGCCGACCTCGCCGGGGTCGCGGCGGCCGTCGACCACCTCGCGGACCTCGACCCGGCCGCCACCGGGACCCGGCGGGAGCGGCTGCTGGCCTCGATGACGGCGGTGGAGGCGTACGAGCAGGCGGAGCTCACCCATCTCCTCAAGGGCCTGTCGTCGCTGCCCCACGTGAGCCTCGTCGGGTCGCCCCGCCGCCGCACGGCCACGGCGTACTTCACCGTGTCCGGGCACACCCCCCGGGAGGTGGCCGAGCACCTCGCCGCCAACCGGGTGAACGTCTGGGACGGGCACTGCTACGCGTGGGAGCTCACGCGCGCCCTGGGCATCCGGGACGAGGGCTCCGCCGTACGGGCCGGGCTCGTGCACTACAACAGCCGCGCGGACGTGGACCGCCTGCTCAATGCGCTGGAGGATCTGCCGCGCCGCTGACACAATGTCGGACTTGTCGCTGAATACCATGTGATGCCGGATATGCCGCCCGCACCAAGGAGACCGAGTGACCCGTTACGGCCAGATGTTCGGCCCCGACATCACGTTCCTCGGCGTCGAGCGCTGCGACCTGGACGATCCGGACAGCTTCGCCGGCGCCGACGTGGTCATCCTCGGCGCGCCCTTCGACGGCGGCACCTCCCACCGTCCGGGGGCGCGGTTCGGGCCGAACGCCATCCGGCAGACCTGCTACCTCCCGCACGACGGCCACCGGCCGAGCCTCGCGCTGCGCGTGGACGCCCTGCGCGATCTGCGGGTGCTCGACGCCGGTGACGTCGAGACGTACGCGGGCGACATCGAGGGCAGCCTGCGGGCGATCGAGGAGGCGGTGGCCCGCATCGCCGCCTCCGGCGCCGTGCCGATCGTGCTCGGCGGCGACCACACCGTGGCGCTCCCGGACGCGACCGGCGTGGCCCGCCACCACGGGTTCGGCCGGATCTCGATGCTGCACTTCGACGCGCACGCCGACACGGGGGACATCGAGTTCGGCCACCTGCACGGCCACGGCCAGCCGATGCGGCGGCTGATCGAATCGGGCGCGATCCGGGGCGACCGGTTCCTCCAGATCGGACTGCGGGGCTACTGGCCGGGCCCGGACATCCTCGGCTGGATGGCCGGGCAGCGCATGCGCTCGTACGAGATGACCGAGATCGTCACGAGAGGTCTCGACGCCTGCCTCACCGAGGCGTACGGCATCGCGCTCGACGAGTGCGAGGGCGTCTACCTGTCGGTCGACGTCGACGTGTGCGACCCCGGCCACGCGCCGGGCACGGGCACGCCTGAGCCCGGCGGCCTGTCGGCCCGCCAGCTCCTCGACGCCGTACGGCGGACCTGCTACGAGCTTCCCGTGGTCGGGGTGGAGATCGTCGAGGTGGCACCGCCGTACGACCACGCGGACATCACCGCCTACCTCGGCAACCGGGTGGTCCTGGAGGCGCTGTCGGCCATGGCGCGCCGGCGGAAGGACGCCGCCGAGGGGACCCGGTGGGACCCGTCCCGCCCCCTCCTCGACGGCCGCTGAGACCGGCCATTCCGGCCGAACGGCGGGGGCGGAGCGCGGTGGTCTGGTAGGGATTGCAGGGTGATGCGACACCGGCCCCCGGCACGCGCGGCCGTCACCGCCCCCGCAGCCGCCATCCGGCCGGGCGGGCTGCACGCCGTGCTGCCGGCCGTCCTGGCGGCCGTCCTGCTCGCGACCGGCTGCGGGGCGGCCGGGCCGGCTCCCGGCGGCGGGAGCGAGCGGACCGGGAGCGGTCCCTCCGGAACGTCCACCACCGGCGCGTCCACCCCTGGCACGACCGTTCCCCGCGCCGCCCGGCCGGCGCATACCGCCACCGGCCGCGCGGCCCCGGCCTCACCGCGGCCCGTCCGGGTGCCGGCCGGCGTGACGGCCGGCTACGTGGTCGTGGACCGGTCGACCGGAGGCGCCGGCAGGGTGGTGGCGCGCCACGACGCCCACCGCCGCTTCCGCTCCGCCTCCGTCGTCAAGATCCTCATCGCGCTCGACTACCTGGAGCGGCACCGCGGGCCCGTCTCACGGGCGGACCTGGCCCTGCTCACGCCGATGCTGCGCGGCAGCGACGACGACGCCGCCACGACCCTGTGGCACCGCGGCGGCCAGGGCGAGATCGTGCGCCGGACTGCGCGCCGGCTCGGCCTGGCCGACACGGCCCCGCCGCCGGCCGCCAAGCCCGGCTTCTGGGGCTACACGGCGATCAGCGCGTCCGACATCGCGCTCGTCTACCGCTACCTGCTCGACCAGGCCCAGCCGCGGGTCCGCGACCTCATCCTGGGCAACCTGCGCCAGGCGTGGCACTGCGCGAGCGACGGCTTCGACCAGTACTTCGGGATCCCCCGAGCGGTGCCCCGGCCGTGGCTCGTCAAGCAGGGCTGGTCGGGTTTCGGCTCGACCCCGCCGACGCGTTGCGGACGAACCGGGACCGCGTCGTACGAGATGGGTACGTTCCACAGCACGCGCGATCCGGTTGATTTCGTCCGTCCCGTGCTCCACACTACTGGCGTGATCGGCGACCGGCTGATCATGGTGGTGCTCACCGTGCAGCCCTCGGGGGCGTCCTTCACGAACTCGGCGGCACGGGTGACGAAGCTGGCGAGGGACCTCTACCTCAGCGTCGCCTAGAAGATCCGCAGATGCCGTTTAGGCCCCCGGGCGCCGGGCAGCGGCCACGCCGTGCTCTCCCTCTCTGAAAGCTGGTCGGCGATGGGTTTCCCGTGGGGATTGCTCGGCCGGGACATCGCGGTCGATCTCGGTACGGCGAACACGCTCGTGTACGTGCGCAAGAAGGGCGTGGTGCTGGACGAGCCGTCCGTGGTGGCGATCAACATGCACACGGACCGGATCGTGGCGGTCGGCACGGCGGCCAAGGAGATGATCGGCCGCACTCCCCCGCACATCGTCACCATGCGCCCGCTCAAGGACGGCGTGATCGCCGACCTCGACGCCGCCGAGCGGATGCTGCGCCACTTCATCCAGCTTTCGCACAAGAACCGCTACCTCGCCAAGCCCCGCGTCGTGGTCGCCGTGCCCAGCGGCACCACCAGCGTCGAGCAGCGGGCGGTCAGGGAGGCCGCGTACGAGGCGGGCGCGCGGCGGGTCCACATCATCGAGGAGCCGATGGCCGCCGCGATCGGCGCCGGGCTCAACGTCGGCGACACCACCGGCAACATGGTCGTCGACATCGGCGGCGGCACGACCGAGGTCGCGATCGTGTCGCTCGGCGGCGTGGTCGTCGCCAAGTCGGTCAGGGTGGGCGGCGACGAGCTCGACGAGGCCATCGTCAACTACGTCAAGAAGGAGCACGCCCTGCTCCTGGGCGAGCGGACGGCGGAGCACATCAAGATCACGTTAGGCAGCGCCCGGCCGGGCGGCGCGGACGACGCGACGTCGGTCCCGATCCGCGGCCGCGACCTGGTGACCGGGCTGCCGAAGACCGCGGCGATCAGCCGGGCCGAGGTGCGCGAGGCGATCGAGGACCAGGTCCAGACGATCGTCGACGCGGTGCAGACGACGCTCGACCAGTGCCCGGCCGAGCTCGCGGGCGACCTGATCGACAACGGCATCGTGCTGACCGGGGGCGGCGCGCTGCTCGACGGGCTGGCCGCGCGGCTCGGGGAGGCCGTCGGCATGCCGATCCACCTGGTCGACCAGCCGCTCAAGTCGGTCGTCCTCGGCGCGGGCCGGTGCGTCGAGCGGTTCGACGAGATGCAGGACGTGTTCCTTCCCGAAAACCGCCGATGAGGACGGCCTCCGGCCGCCGCGTGCCGGCGCTGCTGGTCGCCGTGTCGGTGCTGCTCGTCGCGGCGGACCACTGGCTGACGCTGCCCCCGCTGCGGGCGCTCGGATCGGTCGTGTACGGCTCGCTGGAGAGCGGGGTGTCCTCGGTCACGCGACTGGCGGTCGACCCGCGCCGCCTGGACGGGGTCGAGCGGGAGAACGCCCGCCTGCGGGCCGCCCTGCTCGCCGCCCGCCGTCCCTCGCAGGCGCCGGCCGGGGCCGGCGACTACCGGGTGGCGCCCGCCCACGCGATCGCGTTCGGCCGGGACCAGACGGTCACGATCGACGCCGGGACCCGTGCGGGCGTCACCGGGGACATGACCGTGTTCGACGCCGACGGGCTGGTGGGGCGGGTCGTCCGGGCGGGCCCGTCGACGGCCACCGTCCAGCTCGCCACGGCCGCGGCCGCCTCGATCGGCGCACGGCTGGAGACCTCCCGCGAGGTCGGCCTGGTCACGGGCGTGCCCGAGCGCGGGCTGCTGCGGCTGAGCCTGCTCAGCGCGACGGCGGCGGTGCGGCCGGGCGACCGCGTGGTCACGCTGGGGTCGGAGAACATGCGGCCGTACGTGCCGGACGTGCCGATCGGCACGGTCGTGTCGGTGGAGCGGACGCCCGGCGCGCTGACGCCGACCGCCCTGGTCCGGCCGTTCGCCCGGTTCACCGCCCTCGACCTGGTCACGGTCGTGCTGGGCGGCCCGGTCGCGGTGCCCGACGGAGCCGAGCCGCCCGCGGGTGCGGCCGGATGAGGCGCGTCCTGGCCGCGGCGGTCGTCGTCCTGCTCGCCCCGGTGGCGCAGGTCGCCGGGGTCAACGCCCTCGACCTGCCGGGCGGCGGGCCCTCCATGGCGCTCGTCGGCGTGGTCGCGCTCGCGCCGCTGCTGAGCCCGGCGGGGGCGGCCGTCCTGGGGTTCGCCGCGGGGCTGGCCGCCGACATCGCGCCGCCCGCGGACCACACGATCGGGCGGCTCGCGCTCGCCCTGTGCCTGGCCGGGTGGCTGTGCGCCCGGGTCCCGGACGACGCCGGCCCGGTGGCGCGGGCGGGCGCGGCGCTCGGGGCCGCCGCCGGCGCGACCCTGCTCGACGCGGCGCTCGGGCTCGCGCTCGGCGACGAAGCGTGGGCGGCCACCGCCGCCGTCCTGCCCGGGGCCCTCGCCTGGACGGCGGCGGGCGCGGCCGTGGCCGCCGGGGCGGTCGCCGCGCTGGCGCCCGTCACCCGCAGGAGGCGGTTCGGCGGGCCCGTGTCGCGTTCCGCGCTCCGCTCGCCCCACCCGCGGGGGCACCGTGCGTAGGAGCGCGCACCGGGGGCGGCTCGCGGTGCTGTACGTCGTGGTGACCGCGCTCATGGTCACGCTCCTTGGCCGCCTGTGGTTCCTGCAGGTCACGACCGGACCCGACTACGCCAGGGCGGCCACCGAGTCGCGGGTGCGGACCGTGGCGCTGCCGCCGGTCCGGGGGGAGATCCTCGACGTCCACGGCGGGCCGCTGGTGGCCAACCAGACCAAGCCGCAGGTGTCGGTGGACTACATGGCGCTCATCCACCAGCCCGACGGAGGACGGGCGGTGCTGACGCGGCTCGCGCAGGCCCTGGGCCGGCCGTACCAGGAGATCGCCGACCGCGCCCGGCTGTGCGCCCGCGACGTCCCGCGGCCCTGCTGGCCCGGCTCGCCGTACCAGCCGATCGTCGTGGCGGACGACGTGAGCGCGCGGACGGCGCTGTCGATCGCCGAGCGGCAGGAGGAGTTCCCCGGCGTGAGCACGGCGCTGCGCCCGGTCCGGACGTACCCGCTCGGCACGGCCGGGGCCCACCTGCTCGGCTACCTCCAGCCGCCGTCGCCGGACGACCCGCCGGGCGGCCCCGAGCTCGTCGGCCGTGACGGGCTGGAGGCGGAGTACGACCGCGAGCTGGCGGGCCGCAGCGGCGTGCGGGAGGTGGCGGTCGACAGCACGGGCACGGTGACCGGCCTGCTGCGCGAGCAGGCGGCGGAGCCCGGCGACAGCCTGGTCACGAGCATCGACGCGCGGATCCAGCGGGTGGCGGAGAAGGCGCTGGCGGGCGCCGTCGCCTCGGCGCGCAGGCGCGGGGAGCCGGCCGACGCCGGCGCCGCCGTCGTGCTGGAGGCGCGCACCGGGCGCGTGGCCGCGCTGGCCGACTACCCCACGTACGACCCGGGCGTGTGGACCGGCGGCATCTCGCAGCGCGACTACGAGACGCTGCCGCTGGTCTCCAGCGCCGTGCTCGGGCAGTGGGCGCCGGGCTCGACGTGGAAGGTGACCTCGACGGCGGCCGCCGCGAAGGCGGGCTACAAGCTGGGCGCCACCTACGACTGCCCGGGGTCGTACAAGGTGGGCGGCCGGGCGTTCCACAACTTCGACGGCATCGCGCTCGGCCGCATGAACATGCGCCGGGCCCTCGTGGTGTCGTGCGACACGATCTTCTACCGCTTCGCCGACAGGATGTGGAGGCGCGACGGCGGGCTGAAACCGGTCCGGCACCCGAAGGACCCCATGCAGGCCATGGCCAAGCAGTTCGGCTTCGGCGTCCGCACCGGGATCGACCTGCCGAACGAGGCGGCCGGCCGGGTCCCGGACCGCGCCTGGAAGAAGGCCACCTGGGAGCGCGGCCGGGCCGACACCTGCCGCCGAGCCAAGACCGGCTATCCGGACGTCCCGGACCGCAAGCGGGCGGCCTACCTCAAGCGGCTCGCGGCGGAGAACTGCCGCGACGGCGGCGTGTGGTGGGCCGGGGACGCGGCCAACTTCGCCATCGGGCAGGGCGACGTCCTGGTGACCCCGCTCCAGCTCGCCCGGGGGTACGCCGCGCTGGCCAACGGCGGCCGGGTGATCAGCCCGCGCGTCGCCAAGGCCGTGGTGCGCCCGGACGGCTCGGTGGCGCGCACGATCACCCCGCCGGTCGTGGGGCACGTCGACGTTCCGGCGAAGACGCTGCGGTACATCCGCGACTCCCTCGCCGGCGTCCCCCGCACCGGCACGGCCGCGGCCGCCTTCAAGGGCTTCCCGTTCAAACGGCTCTCGGTGGCCGGCAAGACCGGCACGGCCGAGGCGTACGGCAGGCAGGACACGTCCTGGTTCGCGTCGTTCGCCCCGGCCGGGCACCCGAAGTACGTGGTGGTCGTGGTGGTGTCGCAGGGCGGCATGGGAGCGAGCACCGCGGCTCCGGCGGCGCGGAAGATCTGGGAGGGCATCTACCACCTCTCCCCGAAGAAGAAGCACGCGACGCACAAGAAGCACAAGAAGCACGCGAAGCACAAGCCGGCGGGTGGTGCCCGATGACGACGTTCCTCCCCGTACGGCTGTCGCCCGCCCGGCTCAGGTCGCGCCCGCGGCCGAGGGCCCGGGGCGCGTTCGCTGCCTGGGGGGTCGTGCTCCCGGCGGCGGCCCTGTCGGGCATCGGGCTGCTGCTGGTCCTGTCGGCCACCAGGAACGAGCCCGGGTCCACCCTTCTGCAGCGCCAGGCGCTCAGCGTGGGCCTGGGGTTCGCGCTGATGTGGCTGTTGTCGCGGTGCGACCTGCGCCTCCTGCGGGCGTACGTGCCGGTGTTCTACCTGGGCGGCCTCGCAGCGCTGGTCGCGGTGCTGACGCCGCTGGGGCGGACGGTCAACGGCTCGCACGCCTGGATCGTGCTCGGGTCCGGCCTGCAGTTCCAGCCGTCGGAGTTCGCCAAGGTGGGGACGGTCCTCGCGGTGGCGGCGGCGCTCGGCGAGCTCAGGGACGGCGAGCGGCGGCCGGGAGCGGGGGCGGTGCTGCTCGCGCTCGGGCTGGCGGCCGTGCCGATCGGGCTGATCATGCTGCAGCCCGACTTCGGGACGATGCTCGTGTTCGCCGCGGTGACGGGCGGGATGCTGCTGGTCGCCGGGGTCCCCGTCCGCTGGTTCGCGGGTCTCGCGGCCTCCGCCGCGGCCGTGCTGCTGCTGGTGTGGCGGCTCGACCTGATCCGGCCCTACCAGCTCCAGCGCCTGATGGTGCTCGCCGACCCGGACGCCGACCCGCTGGGCGTCGGCTACAACGCGACCCAGGCGCGGATCGCCATAGGCTCGGGCGGCGTGCTGGGCAAGGGGCTGTTCCACGGCGAGCAGACGGCCGGGCACTTCGTGCCGGAACAGCACACCGACTTCATCTTCACCGTGGCCGGCGAGGAGCTCGGGTTCGCCGGCGCCGCCTGCGTGATCGTGCTGATGCTCCTGCTGCTGTGGCAGGGACTGCGGATCGCGGGCCGCAGCCCCTCGCCGTTCGGGACCGTGCTGGCGGGCGGGGTGGTGTGCTGGCTGGCGTTCCAGACGTTCGTCAACGTCGGGATGACCATGGGCCTGCTGCCGATCGCCGGGCTGCCCCTCCCGTTCGTGTCGTACGGGGGGTCCGCGACCATCTCCGCGTTCGCGGCCGTGGGACTGCTGGCCGCGGTCGGCAGGCGGACCGCGTCCGCGTAGGGCAGGCTGGTGCCCGTGCGCAGCAAGCTCGGCGGCCGGGTGGCCCAGGCGGCGGAGATCGCCCTCGGGACCCGCCGGTACGTGACCGCGATCGACGTCCTCACCGGCCTGCGGTGGCTGCACGGCCGCCACGTGGACGCCTGGAGGCAGGGCCGCGTCGACAGCCTCGAACGGCTGGCCGCCGTGGACGAGGCGAGGATGGCCGAGGCCGTCGCGCACCTCGGCGAGTGGGCCGCGGAACGGGGGCTGCTGCCGAGCGAGACGGCCTACCGGGCCGCGAGCAGGGACGGCCGCCCGCTGCGCTTCACGGCGGCCGGCGACGACGAGCTGGAGCGCCGGTTCCGCGTGCACTGGGTCTCCCCCGAGCTGAGCGAGAGCCGCCGGCGGCAGCTGGCGGAGCGGCTCGACCGGGCCCCCGACCTCGTCGTGGTCGCGCCCCTGGAGCCCTGGACCTGCGCCGGGTGCGGCGGCGCCGGGCCGTACCTCATCATGGAGGACGACCGGCCCCACTGCCTGACCTGCGCGGACATGGACCACCTGCACCTGCTGCCGGCCGGGAACGCCGCGCTAAGCCGGCGGGCCAAGAAGGAGAGCGGGCTGTCGGCCGTCGTGGTGCGGTACAACCGCAGGCGCAAGCGGTACGAGCGGCTCGGCGTCCTCGTGGAGGAGGGCGCGCTGGCGCTGGCCGAGGAGCGGTGCCTGGCCGACGAGGAGGTCCGGCTGCGCCGCCGCGAACGCGACCGGGAGCGGCGGGAAGGTCAGGACGCCGAGTTCCGGGAGCGGATGGCCGCCGAGATCGTCCGCCTCTTCCCCCGCTGCCCCGCCGGCCGGGCCGCCGCGATCGCGGAGCACGCGGCCGAGCGCGGCAGCGGGCGGGTGGGCCGCACGGCCGCCGCCCGCGCGCTGGACGAGGGCGCCGTGACGCTGGCCGTCGTCGCGAGCGTGCGGCACCTCGACACCGAGTACGACGCGCTGCTGATGTCCGGCGTGCCGCGGATGACCGCACGGGACCGCATCCGCCCCCGTGTCGAGGAGGTCCTCGCCGCCTGGCGCGGCCGCCCCTGACCGGGTGCGTCAGCGGACGCGGCCCACCATGCGGGCGTACATGCGGCCCGGGCTCGGGACGGACGGCGGGTTGAGGAACCCGGGCAGCATCGGCAGGTCGACGGCGAACGGCTGCAGCCGCTCGTAGAGCTCGTACGCGTCGGCGGGACGGTCGCGGGGCTCCTTCTCCAGCAGCTGCGCGACGAGCCCGTCGAGGTCGGCCGGCACGCCGGGCACCCGCGGGGGCCGCTCCTTCACCTGCTTGTCGAACACGGCGTACTCGGTCGGCCCGGTGAACAGCTGCCGGCCGGTCAGCATCTCGTGCAGCACGCACCCGAGGGCGTACAGGTCGCTCTTCGGGTCGGCCACGCCGCGCTGGATCTGCTCGGGCGACATGTACGCCGGGGTGCCGAGGATCTGGCCCACCCGGGTGAACTGGGCGACGTCGGCCTCCCGCAGCATGGCGAGCCCGAAGTCGAGCACCTTGACGCTGCCGTCCGGGCAGAGCATGAGGTTGGTCGGCTTGAGGTCCCGGTGGCAGATCGACAGCTCGTGTGCCGCGGTCAGCACGGCGCACGCCTGCGCGGCGATGGCGGCGGCCCACGGCACCGGCAGCGGCCCGTGCTCGCTGAGCAGGTCGGCGACCGTCACACCCTCGATGAACTGCATGACCTGGAACAGCCGCTGCTCATAGGTGCCGAAGTCGTACAGGACCGGCGCGCCCGGGTGCTCCAGCCGGGCGAGGATGCGCGCCTCGCGGATGAACCGGCGCTCCAGCTCCTCGTCGGGGCCGTCGGGAAACCGGAGGAACTTCACGGCCACCTTGCGGTCGAGGCGCCGGTCGTGCCCGCCGTAGACCGCGCCCATGCCGCCCTGGCCCAAGGGGAGGTCGTCCAGCTCATACCGGTCGCCGATGACCATGCGCCCCTCCCGTCGACCTTCCGGGGAAAAAGTTACACCTTCATCCACGAGGGCGAAGACGTCCGTCGATCAGTCCTTCGACGCCGACCCGGGCGAGCTCCTCGCCCGCGGCGGAGGCCTCGCGCAGCCCGTCCTCCAGCGCGAGCAGCCGCCGGAAGGCCGCGCCGTACGCGCGCTGGGCGGGCAGGGGAAGGCGCGGCACGCGGACCCGGCGGACGTCCACCCGGCTCGACCCGAGGTGGGGCCGGCCCCCGCCGAGGGCGAAGCGGAGGAACCCGGCCAGGAAGTCGGGGTCGAGGTGGCCGGGGTCGGCCCGGAACAGGCTGAGCTGCGGGCCGAGCACCGCCCCCTCCGCCCGGACGACCCGCGCGGCGACCGCGGACGCCACCACGTCTCCGGGGCGCACGGTCACCTGGCCGCCCGCGCCGGTCGCGCGGCCGGTGGGCGGGCCGCCGGACAGCAGGTCGTCGGCCGTGAGGACGGGCACGCCCGCCTCGTCCGCCGCGTCCTCCTCGGGGAGCGCGCGCAGCGTCGAGTGGCTGACGGCGAGCAGGCCCGCCTTGGCCAGTTCGGCGATCGTGGTGACCGGCGCGTCCCAGTCCGCCGCGCCCTCGGCGAGCACCTCCAGGTCGGGCGGCGCCGCGGCCAGCGCCGCGGACGCCTCCCGGAACCGGTCGAGGGCCGCCGGGTAGCCGCGGGCGTCGCTGCGCGGCGACAGGTGACGGGCCGGGCTGACGTCCACCTCGTCGTCGAGGACGTCGATGATGGGGACGGCCCGGCTCGCGGGCGGCTGCGGGGCGCCCGCCAGGTACGCCCGCCAGGCGGCCTCGGCGACCTCCGGCCCGCCGGACGCGTCGGTCACGAGGACGGCCGCGGGCCGCCGCTCCCCCGGCTCGGGACGCCGCAGCAGCCACAGGTCGGGCCCGCCGGACGGCAGCGTGACGACGGCCCGCAGCGCGCCGGCCCGCAGGAGGTTGGACCGGATGCGCCGGCCGGGCCGGCGGCTCGCGGCGGCGGCCGGCATCAGGATGGCGACCAGGCCGCCGGTCCGGACGTGCGCGAGGCAGTGCTGCACCCAGGCCAGCTCCGGCTCCCCCCGCGGCGGCGTGCCGTACTGCCAGCGGGGGTCGCCGACCAGTTCCTCGTGCCCCCAGGCGCGTTCGTTGAACGGCGGGTCGCACACGACCGCGTCGGCCTGCGTGCCGGGGAACCCGTCGTGCCGCAGGGCGTCCCCCGGCACGACGGCGGCGTCCCGGCCGCGCAGCAGCAGGCGCAGCGCGGCGAGGACGGCGGCCTCCTCCCCCGCGTCCTGTCCGAGCAGCCGGCCGCCCGGCGCGGCCAGGAGCAGGGTGCCGAGGCCGCACGCGGGGTCGAGGACGGACCCGGCCCCCTCGCAGGCGAGCCGCGTCATCAGCTCGGCGGCGTCGGCCCGGGTGAGGGACAGACGGCGGCTGTGAACCTCGACGTACCGCTCGCAGAGGAACTCGAACGTCTCGGCCTCCCCCTCACGGGCCGCCATCGTCGCGACGAGGCGGAGCAGGTCGGGGTCGGCCGGCTCGGCCGAGGTCTCGGGGAGGTCCCCGGTCGCCGCTGCCACCGCCTCCGGCAGCCGTGCGGCCAGGTCGGCGGTCCGGGACAGCCGCTCCCAGCCCTCGGGATCGCGGCGCAGGTAGAGCAGGAACGCCCCCACGCGGCCCAGCGCCTCGCCCAGGTGCAGGTCGCCGGCCGCGCCACGGAGCCGCTGCCACACCCGGTCCCCTAGGGAGACCTCGTACGACTTGCCGTTCCTGCGCAGCCACGCCTCGATCTCAGGCAGGGAGAAGAGCGGGCTGGAGGCGGTGCCGCCCACCGGCTGGGGGAAGTCCTCGTACCGGCGGCGCCAGTTGCTCACCGCCGCCCTGCCGACGTCGGCGAGCCGGGCGATGTCGCCCGCGTTCACTGTGGCGTCCTGGCTCATGGAGTCAGCGTAGCACCGATGCTTGTGAAGTCACTCAACCAATGGTTTACTCAAAAGCATGACGCACAACCGCATTCGCTACGCCGCCGGCTCCGATGTGGGGCGCGCTCGCGCCAAGAACGAGGACTCGCTGCACGCGGGAGAGCGCCTGCTCGCCATCGCCGACGGGATGGGCGGGCACGGCCACGGCGAGGTGGCGAGCGCCGCCGTCATCGCCGCGCTGGCGGCCTTGGAGGAGGGGCCGATGCCGGAGGACCCGGTGGCGGCCCTCGACACCGCGGTCCATCAGGCGGGGCAGAGGTTGAGCGACCTGGCCGAGCAGGATCCCTCGCTGGAGCGGATGGGCACCACCGTCACGGCGATGCTGTGGGACGGCTCGACCAGGTTCGCGGTGGCGCACGTCGGCGACTCGCGGGCGTACATGCTGCGGGACGGCGCCCTCTACCAGATCACCCGCGACCACACGCTGGTGCAGTCGCTCGTGGACGACGGCCGGATGAGCCCCGACCAGGCGGCCCGGCACCCCAACCGCTCGCTGCTGCTGCGCGCCCTGGAGACGAGCGGGTTCGCCGATCCCGACCTCTCGCTGCGCGACGCCCACCCCGGCGACCGCTACCTGCTGTGCTCGGACGGCCTGACCGCCGTCCTGGAGCCGGAGACCCTGCACCACGTGCTGAGCACGGTCGCCGAGCCGGAGGACGTCGTGCGGCGGCTCATCGACCTGGCCAACGAGGGCGGCGGCCCGGACAACATCAGCTGCGTCGTCGCCGACGTCGAGCCCGCCTGAGCGCTCCGCGCGAGCGCGACGGCGGGGCCGCCCTTCGTCCCGCCGCCCCCCGACCTGCGCGCCTAGGCGTTCCGGGCCCGGAAGGCGGCCGTCTTCACCCGGTTCTGGCAGGCGGTCGAGCAGAAGCGGCGGGTGCCGTTGCGCGAGGTGTCGACGTACACCCGGTCGCAGTGCGGCGCCGTGCACACGCCGAGACGGTCGTGCAGCTCGCCGCCGAGCACCACGGCGAGGCCGGTGGCGCAGCTCGCGGCGTAGTCGCCCGCGAGCGTGCCCCCGGTGCCGTGGTAGTGCAGGTGCCACGGCTCGCCGTCGTGCCGGTCGAGGTGCGGCCGGGCGTCGGTCTCGGCCAGCAGGCCGTTCACCAGGTGGGCGGCCGCGTCCACGTCGCCCCTGCCGGACGCCTCGAAGACCCCGCGCAGGGCCACCGCCACCTGGGCGAGCTCGCCCGCCTCCCCGGCCGTGACCCGCCGCGCCCGCCGGTCCCCGAGGGCTTGGGCGACGGCTTCCGGCAGCTCCTCGCCCTGGGGCGGCTCGTACGGCCGGCCCCGGGCCTCTCCGGGCGTCAAGGCGTTCACCAGATCGACGGCGATCGCCACGACCGCATCGTTGTGACTGTTGAAGTTCACTTGACCAGTTACACCCTCACTGCTTATGTTGTGACTGGCGAAAGCATATGTGACAGTTACAGGAGGCGTCATGCCGACGTACGACGTGGCCCGGGAATGGGTCGAGCGGTGGGACCGCCAGCAGGAGGGCTACCTGCCTGACCGGGAGGAGCGCTTCACCGCCCTGATCGACGCCGTGGAGGCCGGAGTGGGCCGGCCGGACCCCCTCGTGATCGACCTCGGCTGCGGCCCCGGCTCGCTGTCGGCCCGCCTGCTCGACCGGCTGCCCCGCGCGACCGTCGTCGCGGTCGACACCGACCCGCTGCTGCTCGCGCTGGGCCGGTCCGCGTACGGCCGTCTGGAGAACCTGCGCTTCGCCGACCTCGACCTGCGCGTGCCCGGGTGGAGCGACGCCCTCGGGCTCGACCGGCCGGCCGACGCCGCCGTGAGCACGACCGCGCTGCACTGGCTGCCCGAGCCCGAACTGCGGCGCGTGTACGGCGAGCTGGCGACCGTCCTGCGGCCCGGCGGCCTGTTCCTGAACGGCGACCACCTGATCTCCGGCGACGCGACGCCGACCCTGGCGAGGCTGGAGGTCGCCGTCCACGAGAGGGAGGAGCGGCGGCGGTTCGCGCAGGGCCGGCCGGAGGACTGGCGGCAGTGGTGGGACGCGGTCACCGCGGACCCCGCGCTCGCCGATCTGACGCGGGCGCGCGGCGGGAGGACGGCCGCCGCCGGGCACCACGGCTCGGAGTCGGGCCATCTGTCGACCCACGTCAACGCCCTCCGCGACGCCGGCTTCGGCGAGATCGGAACGCTCTGGCAGCGCGGTCACGACCGCCTGCTGTGCGCCGTCCGCCCCTGAAGCCGCGTTTGCGGCGGGATCTCCGGGGGACTCGGACGGCTATGACACCGGTCGTGCTCACGGTCAACGCGGGCTCGTCGAGCCTCCAGCTCCACCTGGTCAGGGACGGCCGCGTGCTGCGGACGGAGCACAGCGAGCGCAGCCCCGACCCGTCGGCCGCCGAGCGGACGGTGGCGGACTTCCTCGCCGAGGCCGGCGACGCCGAAGTGGCGATCGTCGGCCACCGCCTGGTCCACGGAGGCGACGCCGTGGTGAAGCCGACCGTGGCCGACGACGACGTGATCGAGGCCGTCCGCGGGTACGCCGACCTCGCCCCGCTGCACGTGCCGCCGGCCCTCGCGCTCGTCGAGGCGGCCCGGCGCGCGCTGCCGTCCGTCCCGCACGTCCTCTGCCCGGACACCGCGTTCCACGCGGGACTGCCCCGCGCCGCCGCCACCTACCCCGTCCCGGCGGAGTGGCGCCGCCGGTGGGGGCTGCGCAGGTACGGCTTCCACGGGCTCTCGTACGCCTGGGCCGCCGGGCGGGCGCGGGAGATGCTCGGCCGTCCCGCGGAGGACCTCCAGCTCGTCCTCACCCACCTCGGCGGCGGCTGCTCGGTCTGCGCCGTGCGGGAGGGCCGCAGCGTGGACACCTCGATGGGCTTCACCCCGCTCGAGGGCGTGCCGATGAGCAAGCGGTCGGGCAGCGTCGACCCCGGGATGCTGCTGTGGCTGCTGGCGGGCGGCCGCCTCACGCTCGACGAGCTCCGCGACGGCCTGGAGCACGCCTCGGGCCTGCTCGGGCTGTCGGACGGGCTGTCCGGCGACACGCGCGACCTGGTCGCGTCGAAGGAGGAGGCGGCGGCGCTGGCCCTGGAGGTGTTCGCGCACCGGGTGGCCCGGGAGGTGGCGGCCGCGGCCTCGAACCTCGACCGGCTCGACGCGCTGGTCTTCACCGGCGAGATCGGCTGGGACCAGCCCGAGGTGCGCGACGACGTGTGCCGCCGCCTCGCCGTGCTGGGCGTCGAGCCGCCCGCGCGGTGGGACGTGGACGAGGACGCCGTGGTGAGTCCCCCGGACGCCCGCGTGCCGGTCCTGGTGGTCCGTCCACGCGAGGAGCTCCAGGTCGCGCGGGACGCCCTGACCCTGCTGCCCCGCTGACCGTCCCACCGGCCGCCGTACAATCCCGGGACATGCGCGTCTTCACCGTCGACTCCTTCACCGACAAACCCTTCAGAGGCAACCCGGCCGGCGTCTGCCTGCTGGACGATCCCGTGCCCGACGAGTGGATGCAGGCGGTCGCGGCCGAGATGCGGCACTCGGAGACCGCCTTCGTGACGGACGGCGGCCAGGGGCCGTACGGGCTGCGCTGGTTCACCCCCGCCGTCGAGGTGGCGCTGTGCGGGCACGCGACGCTGGCCACCGCGCACGTGCTGTACTCCCTCGGCGCCCGGGGCCGGCTGGAGTTCGCGACGAAGAGCGGCGTCCTCGCCACCGAGCAGGCCGGCGACGACCTGATCGCGATGGACTTCCCGGCCGCGCCGCCCGAGAAGACCGAGGCTCCGGACGGCCTGGCGGAGGCCCTCGGGGTCACACCCGTGTGGGTGGGCCGCAGCCGGTTCGACGTCCTCGCCGAGGTCGAGTCGGCCGATGTGGTGCGCGGGCTGCGGCCGGACGTCGAGCGGCTCACCGCGGTCGACGCCCGAGGCGTGATCGTCACCGCCCCGGGTGACGGATCCGCCGACTTCGTGTCCCGCTTCTTCGCCCCGCGTGTGGGCGTTCCCGAGGATCCGGTGACGGGATCGGCCCACTGCGTGCTGTCGCCGTACTGGTCGGGACGGCTCGGCCGGGACGCGCTCGTCGGCGCGCAGGTCTCCGAGCGCGGTGGCACGGTGCGCACCACGCTGCGCGGCGACCGGGTCGAGCTGGCCGGCCACGCCGTGACCGTCTGGTCCGGCGAGCTGCAGGTCTGAGCGGCGCGGCCCGCCGCGTGGTCGTCGTCCTGCCGCCACCTCAGGCGGGGACGGTGTCCGTCGTCGCGCCGCGTCAGACGGGAACGGCGGGCGTCGTCGTCGCCCCGCCTCAGGCGGGAACGGTGGGGGCGAGCGCGGCCTCGATGCGGTCGACGGCCGTGACGGCCCCGAACGCCAGCAGCCGCACGAGGTCCGCGTCGTCCCCCCTCGCCGCGTCCCGCCAGGCGGCCACGTCCGCGTCGGTGATCCGATATGGCGCGAGGGCGGCCAGCAGGGCGAGCCGCGCGGCCGGCCGGTCCGCGGGCGGCAGCGCGTCGGGCGGCGCGGCCGGCCGGCCCAGCGGCGGGTGCCCGCCGTCCCACCGGGCGACCTCCCCGGCGACGTGCCACATGGCCTCCTCCCCCAGCGGCACCTCGTCCGACAGGGCCACCCCGCGCAGGGCGGCGAACGCGCGGCCGATCGGGGTGCCCTCGGCCCACCCCGGCTCGGGCCCTGTGGGCAGCCCCTCCAGCAGCGGGAGCGCGTCACCCGCGACGGCCCCGCGTCGTACGGCCCGGGACATGGCGCGGCCGCCGACCCTGCGCACGAGCCGTGACCGCTGCAGGCCGCCCGGAAGGAAGTCGTCGGTCAGCAGGGCCGACACCATGCGGTTGACGAAGTGGAACGCCAGCGCCGTCCCGACGTACTCGGCGGCCCCGCCGGGCGGGAACGGCGCGGGCGCGGCCGGCCCCGCGACCGCCCCGCTGGTGGCCTGGGCCCAGGCGAGGAGCCGGGCGTGCTCCGGCGAGCCGGGCGTCTCCCCGCGGGCGATCGTCTCCGCGAGCCCGTGGTCGC
Organism: Microbispora corallina; assembly: GCF_016863035.1. Lineage (GTDB taxonomy): Bacteria > Actinomycetota > Actinomycetes > Streptosporangiales > Streptosporangiaceae > Microbispora > Microbispora corallina. The sequence goes on along the minus strand of NZ_BOOC01000009.1, from coordinate 79,851 downwards.
CAGTGGCGTGCAGGAGCACGGTGTGCGCGTCGACGCAGAACGGGCACCTGTTGGCCAGGGACACCCCTGTCGCCACCACCTCCTTCCCGGTGCGGGAGGCCGTCCCGGCGAGCAGCGACTCCCGCAGCGCCGCCCAGGCGGCCACGAGCACGTCGGGTGCCGGGGACAGCGTCATGAACAGCGGCATCCGGGCCAGTCCGAAATCGCGGGCCATCTGCCCGTAGACCTCGGCGACCGGCCCGGACGCCGCCTCCCGGGTCACCGGGACGACGTATCGGAAGGGCGTCGGCATGGGTTCTCCTTCGGTGTCGTGTGCTCGGCGTCGATGCTCGCCGCCCGGCGCCGCCGTGTCGTCGTACGGGCGGAGGCGGCCGCCGCTGCTCTCCCCGCGGGCGGCGGGCCGGGCGTACTCCCCCGGGAGTACAGCCGGAGCGGTCTCCCTGGAGGAGGTGGCGGGCGGGCGGTCCGGGCTACCCTGCCGGTATGGACGCTGATCGCGGGTGGCGCGGATACCTCCCCGACGCGGCGCTCGCGGCCGCGGTGGGCGGCGCGCTACTGGGCGGCATCGTGCTGGCGCCGGTCGGGGCGGCCCCGGGGCCGCTGGAGTACCTCGCGCTGCTGGCCGGGACCCTCGCCGTGGTCGCCTGGCGGCGGGCCCCGCTGCCCGCCCTGGCGGTGGCCACGGCCTGCATGCTGGCGTTCTCGGCCCGGGTGCACCCCGAGACGTCGGCCGCGTTCCCGGTGCTCATCACCGCGTACTCCGTCGCCAGGGACGGCCGTCGGATCGCGGCGGCGGGCGCGAGCGCCCTGTTCCTGGGCGGCACGCTGCTGGCCGACCTGTCGGCCGCGGGGACGGGTGACCCGCGGGCGGTGGTCCAGCGCGCCGTGCTGCTGGTCGGCTGGTTCGTCGCCGCCAACGTGGGCGGCGTCGTCTCCCGGCAGCGGCAGGCGTACCTGCGGCAGGCCGAGGAGCGCGCCGCCGAGGCCGAGCGGACGCGCGAGGAGGCGGCGCTGCGGCGGGCGGGCGAGGAGCGGCTGCGGATCGCCCGCGAGCTGCACGACTCCCTCACCCACAGCATCTCGATCATCAAGGTGCAGGCCGGGGTGGCGGTCCACCTGGCCCGCAAACGCGGCGAGGACGTGCCGCCCGCGCTGCTCGCGATCCAGGAGGCGAGCGGCGACGCGATGCGCGAGCTGAGGGCGACGCTGGAGGTGCTGCGCGACCCGGGCGAGGAGGCGGCCAACGGCGTCGGCCGGATCGGCGAGCTGGCCGACCGGGCGCGGGCCGCGGGCGTGCCCGTCTCCCTGGACGTCTCCGGCGACCGGCGGGAGCTCCCGGGCGAGGTCGACCGGACGGCCTACCGGATCGTCCAGGAGGCGCTCACCAACGTGGCCAGGCACGCGGGACCCGCCGCCTCGGCCGCGGTCGGGGTCGAGTACGGGCCCGACGTGCTGACCGTGCGGGTGCACGACGACGGGCGGGCGGCCCCGGACGGCCCGCCGGTCCCCGGGGTGGGGCTGACCGGCATGCGCGAACGGGTCGCCGCGCTGGGCGGCCGCCTGTCCGCCGGGCCGCGCCCCGGCGGCGGCTTCTCCGTCGAGGCCGAGCTCCCCCTGTCACCGGCGCCGGGCCTCGCGACCGCCACCGCGCACCCCGCGGCGGAGGCCACGGCAGCCGGCACGGCCGCCACCGCGCACCCCGTGGCGGCCCCCGCCGCGCACCCCGGGCACTCCGCGCCCGCCACGCTGGGCGCACACCCCGCGCCCGCCACGCTCGGCGGGGAGGCGGGGTGATCCGCGTTCTGCTGGTCGACGACCAGACGCTCATCCGGGCCGGGTTCCGGGCGCTGCTCGACGCCGAGGAGGACATCGAGGTGGTCGGCGACGCCGGCGACGGACGCCAGGGGGTGGCGCTGGCCGGGCGGCACGTGCCGGACGTCGCCCTCGTCGACGTGCAGATGCCGGTGATGGACGGCATCGAGGCCACCCGCCAGATCGCGGCCGACCCGCGGCTGGCCGGCGTCCGCGTGGTGATCCTGACGAACTACGGGCTGGACGAGTACGTGTTCGCGGCGCTGCGGGCGGGCGCGAGCGGGTTCCTGCTCAAGGACACCGAGCCGGCCGAGCTGATCCAGGCGGTGCACGTCGCGGCCCGGGGCGACGCCCTGCTGTCGCCGGCGATCACCCGCAGGCTCATCAGCGAGTACGTCTCCAGGCCGCCGGACGCCGTCCCTGTCGAAGCGCTGGGCGCGCTCACCAACCGCGAACGGGAGGTGGTCGCCCTGGTCGCCCGCGGCCTCACCAACGACGAGATCGCGGCGCACATGGTGATCAGCCCGTTCACCGCGAAGACGCACGTCAGCAGGGCGATGACCAAGCTGGGCGCGCGGGACAGGGCCCAGCTCGTGGTCTTCGCCTACGAGTCGGGGCTGGTCGTGCCCCGCGACGCGCCCCGCTGACCCGCCCGGCGGCCGGCGAAGGCCGCCACCTCCGGGACGACGGCTCCGCGCGGCCGTCTCAGCTCGCGCTGCGGAAGCCGTCCCCGGCCGGCTTGCCGGTCAGGAGCTCGGCGAACAGCCGCTCCCATTGGGGCATCACGATCTCGGGGTCGTACTCGGCGGCCGTGACGGCGGCGGCCGAGCCCAGGCGCACCCGGGTCTCCCGCTCCGCCATCAGCCGGCCGAGGGCCTCCGCGAGCGCGTCGACGTCCTCGGGCGGCACGAGGAGGCCGTCGATCCCGTCGGTCAGCACGTCACCCGGGCCGGTCGGGCAGTCGAAGGCGGCGACCGGCAGGGCGTGCGCCATCGCCTCGATCATCACCATCGGCAGCCCCTCGAAGCGGGAGCTGAGGGCGTAGACGGACGCCCTGGCCAGCTCCTCGTGCAGGCGCGGGCTGCGTCCCATCAGCGCGATCCGGTCGCCGAGCCCCTGCCGGTCGGCGAGCGCGGTCAGCTCGTGCTTCTTCGGGCCGGTGCCGAAGATGCGCAGCCGCCACCCGGGATGGCGCCGCGCCGCCGCCGCGAACGCCGGGATCAGCAGGTCGAACCCCTTCTGCGCGACCAGCCGGCCGGCCGCGACCACGACCTTGTGCTCCTGCCGGGACGGGACGCGGCCGGCCCTGTCGACGGCGTTCGGGATGCGCACGACGGGGGTGTCCGGCAGCAGGCGCTGGTAGTCCCGGCGATCCGTCCCGGTCAGCACGGAGACCGCGTCGAACGCGCCGTAGTGCCGCACGATCTCGCGGCGCAGCGTCTCCGGGTACGCGTTGAGGTTCATGTGCTCCTGGGCCACCCGCACCACACCGGAGGGAGCCCGGCGGGCGGAGATCAGGTTCAGGGCGGGGCGCGTGGTGACGAGGATCCCCTCGTCGAGCGAGGAGACGTAGTCGATGGCCGCCTTCTCCACCCGCTCGGTGAAGTAGGCGGCCGCGAACTCGCCGTACGGGACGATCTTGCCGCGCACCCGGCGCCACACCTTGCGGCCGAGGGAGTCGGTCAGGACGCCCTCCCGCTGGTCGACGAGGGTGGACAGGGCCACCGAGCGGTCGAGCCGGAACTGCGGGCGGTCCCGCCTGCGGATCACGCTCACGATCTCCACGTCGTGGCCGAGCGCGGCCATCGCGTTCGCCTGGCTGACCACGGTGCGGATGGTGCCGCCCATGCCGTACGCGTGGAGCAGCATGTAGCGGATCCTCACGAGCCCTCGCCTCCGGACAGGTAGCCCCAGCTGCGGCACATGGGCTTCAGGATGTCGGGTATCCCGCCGGGGTCGGGCAGGTCACGGCCGGGCTGCACGCTGCCGGACCGGATCTTGTCCTTCCAGTCGCCGAGGCCCTTCTGCAGCACGCCCTGGTCGCCGTACCGCAGCATGCCGGGCTCAAAGGCGACGCCGAGGAAGTCGCAGATCGAGCGGACCGTCTTCTCGGGCTCCGCCGTCAGGTCCTCGTACCGGACGGTGAGACCGGTCAGCGCCTTGCGCGCCCGCTGCACCGCCTTCATGTACCGCAGCGCGTCGGCCGCGGCGTCCTCACGGGTGCGCCGCTCCCCGCCGGCCTCGTACCAGGAGGCGGCGATCGAGGCGGGGTGCCGCAGCAGGAAGACGTACCGCGCGTCCGGCCAGCAGGCGGCGATCCGCGCGTACGCGAAGGCGTTGGCGGGGGTCTTGTCGACGATGGTCCGCTTGCCGCTGCGCACGAGCTCCCGGTGGAGGACCCGGTCCCACAGCAGGTGTTCCAGGTCGGCCCGGTTGTGGCCGAGCGCCGTCATCGCCTTCTCGGCCAGAGGGGTGCCGTACCCTACGGTCAGGCGGCGGACGTGCAGCTCGTGCGGGGCGTGCAGCTCGGAGTGGGCGTTGAGGACGGCCCGCAGCAGCGTGGAGCCCGACCGCACCGGGGACATGACGAACACGGGAGCCACCAGCAGCCGGTCGGCCCGCGGGTCGGCCGGAGGGCGGACCAGGTTCTCGTCGGCAGGACCGGAGAACGAAACGGGATTACGCCCTTTCTCCACCCGTTTTACCTGGATACCCGCATACCTGCTCAGTGCGCCGTTCATCCTCCGCTGCCAGGTCATGCCGCTTCACGCTACGCCCGCTTCCAGGGAAAAGCCTGGGAACGCCGGTCCGTGCGGCCCGCCTCGACGGGCGCGTCGTCGCCTGCTTCAGCCCCGGGGACATGGAGGCCGAGCCGAGGCGTACCGGGCGGCGATGGTGCGGACGGCCTCGTCGACTACCTGAGCGACGCGTTCGGCGCTCACCTCCCAGCCCGGCACCAGGAGTGTCGGCCAGAAGACGTAGTTGGAGATCATGCCCAGGAACTGGGTGGCTGCGAGGTCCACGCCGTCGGCCGGCCGTTCATCGCCGATGATCCCGGTCAGTCACCACGTACCGAAGGACCATTCGATGAACCGCTTCGACAACCAGACCGTGCTCGTGACCGGTGGGACCGGTGGCCAGGGATCGAGCCACGTACGCGCCTTTCACGCGGAGGGAGCGAACGTGGTGATCGGCAACATCGACACCGAACGCGGCGCCGCTCTCGCCGACGAGCTAGGGACCCGCGCTCACTTCACCCGCCTCGACGTCACCGACGAGAGTTCGTGGTCCGCCGCTGTGCTGGCCGCCGAGAGCGCCTTCGGCGCCCTGAACGTGCTCGTCAACAACGCGGGCGTCCAGAACCCGCCGGCGCCGATTGAGAACACGGACCAAGCCACGTGGTCACGCATCCTCGACATCAACCTCACAGGGACCTTCCTCGGCATCAAGGTCGCCGCCCCCGCTCTGCGCCGCGCAACAGGGGGAGCCATCGTCAACATCGCCTCGACGATGGGCCTGGGCGGCACGGCGCACTACGCGCCGTACGTCGCCAGCAAGTGGGCCGTGCGAGGCCTTACCCGAATGGCCGCGCTCGAGCTCGGCCGGGACCACATCCGCGTGAACACCATCCACCCCGGCGTGATCGCGACCCCCTTCATCCAAGAACCAGCAGCCGGCGCCACCGCGGCGATCGCCGACTTCTACTCACCCGAGCCGTTCGCCATCCCACGACTTGGAGAGCCGACCGACGTCACCCGGCTTCTCCTGTTCCTCACGTCTTCAGACGCGTCGTTCATCACGGGGTCGGAGTACGTCATCGACGGTGGACTCCTCCTCGGACCCGCCCTACAGACCGAGACCGCATGAACAGTCCAGACACGACTGGATGGAACGACTCCGCACGTGACGCGTGTTTGTCGCACCTGCCCGATCACATCCGGCGAGCCATCGAGATCACACCCGCCGCATGCTCGAAGACTGGGCTGACAGTCGGCTGATGCGCATCAGCTTCCGCCATCAGCCGTGATCGCGGATCCCTAGACAGGCCGCGACTACACCCTGGTCTGTGAAGAGCCACTTTTCGTCAGCGGGCGCGTCTACTACGACCAGCTCTTCGTGTACCGCCGGCTCGGGTACGGCGTCGTCCGCCCCTGATTTCCCTCCTCGGACGCCCGGCCGGTCGAGCCGACAGGAAACTTTCACCGAGCATTTAGTCGCGAACGGCGGCACGCACGCCCTCGCCGGGGTAGAAGCACCAGGTAAAGATGGACAGAACACATCGCTGCCGGTGTTACGCGGTCAATACGTGCGAACGGCTTACCGGGTGACTTGACTAGGGGTACCCCTGTGCGCATTCTGGGGTGGGCGCCGCCGGACCCCTATTCGCCGCCGAATACGTCCGCGCGGACCCGCGGTCCATGGACGAGGCTCGGCACGACAGCGACGACGCTGCCCATCGGTGCTGCAGCACGGTTCGGAGGGACGCCTGCCGCGTCCGCCCGGCCGCGACGGCGAAAGCCGCGCGGGCCGGGACGACGGACCGCGGGACGACGGGAAAAGCGATGGTTTTACACCGGCCTTACTGAGATGCCGAAGAATCCTTCGGAAATGGCCTGAAACGGCGGAACGCCGCGATCGATCCGGCGCTTCTCACGCCCTCCCATCCTTATCTCCGCACGTCCGGCCACGCTTTCCGGCGACGGCGCCGATCGCGCGGCCACACCGTTTCGCGCATGCTCCGCTTCGCGCGGGCACCCCGCCACATCTGAAAGACCACGAGGTGAAAGACATGAAATTCGACCACATCAGCGGGCCGGTGCTGTCGCTGTTCAGAATGGTGACCGGCCTGCTGTTCCTGTGCCACGGGGTGTCGTCGGTGTTCGGCGTCCTGGGCGGGAACCGCGGCACCGGCCACGCCATCCCGTTCGGCACCTGGCCCGGGTGGTGGGCCGCCCTGATCCAGGTGATCTTCGGCGCGCTCATCATGATCGGCCTGTTCTCGCGGATCGCCGCGCTCGTCTCCTCCGGCTCGATGGCGTACGCGTACTTCGTCGTGCACCAGCCGCAGGGCCTGCTGCCGCTGCTGAACGGCGGCGAGCTCGCGGTGCTGTTCTGCTGGTCGTTCTTCCTGGTGGCCGTGCTCGGCCCCGGGACCTGGGCGCTGGACGCCGTCCTCCACCGCAGCCGCGGGGAGGACGCGTATACGCCCGCGGCCGCCGAGCCCAACCTTCAGGGCACCTGAGCACCGCGGCCCCTCCCGGCCGCCGGCCGGGAGGGGCACCGCCGCGCCGGGGCGCCGTCACGCGTGCCGCGCCGCCAGGTAGGCGGGCCAGCTCGCGTACGCGGTGATGTCGCGGGCCGACGCGACCGCGTACGACTCGCAGAGGAAGCCGTGGACGCGGCGGCCGTCGGCGAGCTCCAGCGTGCCGAGCCCGAGCGGGGCGGGGATGGTGACGAGCAGCTCCCCCAGCGCGGCGGGGGCGAGCTCGTGCAGCTCGACCTCCACCGTTCCGCCGCCGGCCTCCCTGACCAGCCCCGGCCGGTCGCCGAGGTCGTACATCCGGTAGACCGGGGCCGTCCGCGTGAGCCCGGCGCACACGGCACCGAGCGCCGCCAGGTGCGGATGGAGCGGCTGGCCGGTGCGGTGCGCGCCCACGACCGCGAGCACGACCCGTCCGCCCGCCTCTGCTTCCGCCGTCCCGCTCACCGCGGGCGGCTCGTACGGCACCTCGGCGGGCCCGTCGAGCCTCTCGCCGGTGAATCCGGCCGCGAGACCGGCGAGGAGGCCGTCGGCGCCCGCCGGGGCGAGGAACGTCACCCCGTGGGGCCGCCCGGACGTGGTCAGGCCGCCCGGGACGGCGACGGCGGCGAGGTCGAGCAGGTTCGCGAAGGTCGTGTAGTGACCGAGGACCGAGTTGCGGCCGACGGGGTCCTCGGCCATCTCGGCCAGCGTGAAGGTGGTCGGCACGGTCGGCACCATCAGCGCGTCGATCTCCGCCCACACGGGTGCGACGGCCGCGCGCAGCTCCTGGAGCCGCCGCAGGCCCCGGAAGACGTCGACCCCGCTGACCCCCTCCCCCGTGCTCAGCACCTCACGGGTGACCGGATGCAGGTCGTGGGGGTGCCGCCGGACGAAGTCGCCCACACCGGCGAGCCGCTCGGCCACCCACGGCCCCTCGTACAGCAGGCTCCCCGCAGCGAGGAAGGGCGCCAGGTCGACGGGCACGGTCGTGTGCCCCAGCTGTTCGAGCCGCTCGACCACCCCGGCGAACGCCGCCTCCGCCGGCCCGTCCCCGTGGAACCCGGCCGCCCGGGGGACGCCGACCCGCCGCGGGCCGCTCCCGGGACGGCCGAGGGGCAGCGCCCGCGACCAGGGGTCGTCCGGGTGCGGCCCGGCGATCAGCCGCAGGACCGCCAGCGCGTCGCCGACCGAGGCCGCGAACACGCTGGCGCAGTCGAGCGAGGCGCAGGCCGGCAGGATGCCGAGGCTCGGGACCAGCCCGCGCGAGGGCTTCAGCCCGACCGTGCCGGTCAGCGCGGCCGGCACGCGGCCCGATCCCGCCGTGTCGGTCCCGATCGCGAACGGCACCAGACCGGCCGCCACCGCCACGGCCGACCCCGACGACGAGCCGCCGGAGATGAGCCCGGGGACCAGCGGCGACTCGCACGCCCCGTACGGGCTGCGCGAGCCGGACAGCCCGGTGGCGAACTGGTCGAGGTTCGTCTTCCCGACGAGCAGCGCCCCGGCCGCGAGCAGGCGCTCCACCAGCGGCGCGGTCCGGCCGGGCCGGTAGGCGAACGCCGGGCAGGCGGCCGTGGTCGGCATGCCGGCGACGTCGATGTTGTCCTTGACCGCGAACGGCACGCCGTACAGCGGCAGCGCGGGGTCGAGCCGGGCGAGGTCGGCCTGGACGTCGGCCTCCTGCCGCAGCGTGATCCAGACGCCGTCGTCCCCCCGCTCCTTGATCCTCCGGTACGTCTCCGCCACCACGTCGGACGGCCTGAGGGCGCCGGTGCGGTAGCCGCCATGCAGGTCAGCGAACACCGGCACCGGCTCCGAGGGCGGACAGCAGGGCGCTCGACGGGGCGACCGCGCCGAACACGCCGCCCTGCATGGTCACCATCTTCAGCGCCGCCTCGTAGTTGCCCTTGTCGGTGGCGCCCGTGCAGTCGGACAGCAGCAGGCACTCGTACCCGCGGTCGTTGGCCTCGCGCATCGTGGTGTGCACGCAGACGTCGGTGGTGATCCCGGTCAGCAGCAGGTGGGTGACGCCGCGGGTGCGCAGCAGCAGGTCGAGGTCGGTGGCGTAGAACGCCCCCTTGCCCGGCTTGTCGACGACGAGCTCGCCCTCGACGGGCGCCACCTCGGGCACGATCTCCCATCCCGGCTCGCCCCGCACCAGGATGCGGCCGCAGGGGCCGGCCGTGCCGATCCCGGCGCCGATCCGGGCCGAGCGCCACAGCTTGTTGGGCGGGCAGTCGGCCAGGTCGGGCCGGTGGCCCTCCCGGGTGTGCACGACGAGCACGCCCGCCTCCCGGCAGGCCCGCAGCACCCGCGCCGTCGGCTCCAGGCCCGCCCGGGTGAGGGACAGGTCGTAGCCCATCATGTCCACGTACCCGCCGGGGCCGCAGAAGTCGACCTGCCAGTCCACGCAGATCAGGGCCGTGGTCGCGGGGTCGAGCCCGCCGTCGTACGGCCAGGGGTACGGCTCCGCTTCGATAACCGGAAATCTCATGACAACTCCCTAAGCAGGGCGGTACTCGAGCCGACCGCGCCGAAGATCCCGCCGGACATCTCGATCATGGACAGCGCGGCCCGGCCGAGGGACGCGTCCGCGACGGCGCAGGCGTCGGACAGCAGCAGGCACTCGTACCCACGGTCGTTGGCCGAGCGCATGGTGGAGTGCACCCCCAGTTCGAGGCAGCAGCCGGACAGCAGGAGCAGGTCGCGGCCGGCCGCCCGCAGCAGCTCGTCGAGCGGGCAGCCGTGGAACCCGTCCCAGCCGGCCGCGCGGGCCTCCAGGTCCGCGGCGTCCCCGCCGTCCTCCACTGCCGGGGGATCGCCGAAGGGAGCCGCCGCGGCGAGGCCGGCGGACGGGCGGAGCGGGGGCCGGACCCGCACCCGCACCACGAGGCCGCCCGCCTTCCGCACGGCCCCGGCGACCTGCCCGGCCACCTCGCCCGCGGCGGCCGCGGACGGTCCCCCGGGCGGTGACGGGCAGGTCACGGCCAGTATCGCCAGCCGCCGGGGGTCCAGCGACCCGTGCCAGGGCCAGGGATAGGGCGTGGAGATCATGACTTCGGCAGGCTTCCGACGACGCCCTCCACGAAGTAGTCGATCTTCTCGATCGTCTCGTAGTCGGGGGTCGTGCCGTCCGGGATGCGCACCTTACCCTCCTGGTCGCGCACTGGCCCGGCGAACGGGGAACCGCTCTTCAGCGTGTCCTTGGCCGCCTCGATGAGCCGGCGGGTCTTGTCGTCCACCAGCGGCCCGTACGGCGACTGGACGAACGGGTTGTCGCCGGTCTTGTAGCCGACCCGGAAGTTGCCGTTGTACTTGGACCCGGTGAACGTGCCGCCGAGGGCCGTGCGGACGATGTCGGAGTAGAGCGGCCCCCAGTTCCACTGCGAGCCGGTGAGCCAGCCCTTGGGCGCGATGGCGGAGGCGTCCGCGTGGTAGCCGACCGTCATCGCGCCCGCCGCCTCGGTGGCCTTGATGACGGTGGCCGTGCAGTCCTGGTGCTGCGTGATGACGTCGACGCCCTGCTTGAGCAGGTTCGCCGCGGCCTCGGCCTGCTTGGCCGGGTCGCACCAGCTCGATGTGTTCACGGCGTACGTCTTCACGGACGGGTTCACCGACCGGGCGCCGAGCTCGAAGGCGTCGATGTTGTCGATCGTCTGGCTGATGGGGAAGGCGTAGACGTACCCGAGCTTGCCGGTCTTCGTCGCCCGGCCGGCCGCGATGCCCGCGAGATAGACGGGCTCGTAGACGGTGCCGAAGAACGTGCCGGCGTTCGGCGGGGCGCTTCCGGTGATGAGGTTGCCCTGCTGGACGACCACGACGTCGGGGTGCTCGGCGGCCACCTTGAGGGCGGCGTCGAGGTGGCCGTACGACGTGGCGAAGACGATCTTCGCGCCCTTGGCGATCATGCTGTTCATGACCCGCGCCGCGTTGTCGTCCTCGGGGACGTTCTCGGCGGTGATGACCTTGAGGTTCGGGAAGGCCTTGGCCACCTCCTGGCTGCCCTGGTAGGCGGCCTGGTTGTAGCCGTAGTCGTCCTTCGGGCCGACGAAGATGAAGCCGACGGCGGTCGAGCCCTTCCCGGGGACGACGGTCCCGCCCGAGGCGGGGGTGGCGGTGCCGGCGGTGTTGGCCGAGCAGGCGGTGGCCAGGACGGCGAGCGCCGCACCGGTGATGATCTTACGCATGGGGGTCTCCCGGCTGGGCTTCTAGCGGGCGAAGACGCGGCGCAGTTCCTCGGGGGCGGCGCGCAGCGTGCGCCGGCCGAGGACCGCGAGGATCACGAGGGTGATGACGAAGGGCAGCGCGTCGAGCGCGAACTGGTTGAGCGACTGGCCGCGGGCCTGCAGCGCGGGCGCCACGGCGAGCGCGGCCCCGAACAGGTAGGACCCGGCCACCACCCACAGGGGGCGCCAGGCGGCGAAGATGACGAGGGCGACCGCGATGAACCCCCGGCCCGCGGTCATGCCCTCGAACCAGGCGTGGGCGTAGGCGGTGGACAGCTGGGCGCCCCCGAGGCCGGCGAGCGCGGCCCCCGCGGTGACGGCGACGGTCCGGATGAGGCCCGGGGAGTAGCCGTGCACGTGGAGCACGTCGGCCCGCTCCCCGGCGGTCCGGACGAGCAGCCCGGCCTTGGTGCGGTTCAGCGCGAACCACAGCAGGGGCGCGGCGACGAAGGTCAGGTACGTCACCGGGTCGTGCCGGAACAGGATCTCCCCGATCACCGGGATGTCGCCGAGGACGGGCAGCGGCACGGGGTCGAACCCGGGGGCCGCCTTCCCGACGTACGCGGCGCCGAAGAGGGAGGTCAACCCGAGCCCGAGGAACATCAGGGTCAGGCCGGTCGCGAACTGGTCGGCGCGCCGCCACACGACGGCGACGGCGTGGACCAGCCCGAGCAGCGCGCCCGCCAGTGCCCCGGCGAGCAGGCCCAGCCAGGGGTTGCCGGTCTCGGCGGCGACGGCGTACCCGCCGAGGGCCCCGACCAGCATGCATCCCTCGGTGCCGAGGTTCACGACGCCGGCGCGCTCGGCCAGCGTCTCCCCCAGCGCGGCGAACATGATCGCGGTCCCGCCGCGCACGCCTCCGGTGAGCACGTCAACGATGAGCACGGCGACTCCATCCAAGGACGGCGAGCAGGACGAGGCCCATGAGGACGTTGACGGTCGCGGCCGGCAGCCCGCTGTCGAGCTGGAGGCTGTCGCCCGCCACCGTCACGGCGGCCAGCAGGAACGCCGCGCCCACCGTGGGCAGCGGCTTGTGCCGGGCGAGCCAGGCCGCGAGGAACGCCACGTACCCGACGTTCGTCGTCAGGCCGGGCCGCAGCTTGAACTCCACGCCGGCCAGGTGGACGACGCCGGCGAGCCCGGCGAGCGCGCCGCCGAGCAGCATCGCGACGAGGATGAGCCGGGCCACCGGCAGCCCCGCCCGCCGCGCCGCCTCCGGGTTGCCGCCCACGACCGACACCTTGAACCCGAACGACGTGGCGCGCAGCACGAGCCACACGGCCACGGCGGCCACCAGGGCGATGACGATGCCCATGTGGATCGCGGTCCCGCTGAGCAGCGGCAGCCGCGCGGCCACCTCCAGCGGCCGGGTGGCCGGCTGGCCCGAGCCGTGCCGGTCCTTCCAGGGCTCGTAGATGAGGTAGAGCATCACGTCGAGCGCGATGTAGTTCAGCAGCAGCGTGGTCACGGCCTCGTTGACGCCGACGGCCAGCCGCAGCGCCGCCGCGACGCCGGCCCACAGGGCCCCTCCGGCCGCCCCGGCGAGCAGCATGAGCGGCAGCGCCGCCGGGCCCTGGACGACCAGGCCGACCCCGGCCCCCGCCACCGCGCCGATCACGACCTGGCCTTCGCCGCCGACGTTCGTCAGCCCGGCGCGGGCCGGGAGCACGACCGCCATGGCCGCGAGGATCAGGGGGGTCGCCTTGACGACGATCTGCTGCAGGCTCGCCCCGGTGAAGGTCGAGGCCACCATGTCTCCCAGCGCCGTCACCGGGTCGGCGCCCTTGGCCAGCAGCAGCACGCAGAAGATCGCGACGGCCCCGGCGAGCGCGCCGGCCCAGCGGCCGGCCGTCCGCAGCGCGGTTCCGGTGCGGTGCGCGGGGGCCCGCTCCGCGGGCCTCGCCAGCGTGGCGGTCATGCCTCCCCTCCCGCCCGGCCGCCCAGCATCAGGCGGCCGATCTCCTGCCGGTCGGCGCCGCGCGCCTCGACGACCCCCGCCAGCTCCCCGTTGTGGAGCACGGCGATCCGGTCGCTGATCGAGACGAGCTCGTCGAGGTCCTCGGAGACCACCAGCACCCCCGCCCCGGCGGCGGCCCGCGCGAGCAGCAGCTCCTGGGTGCGGCGGGTGGTGGCGACGTCCAGGCCGCGGCTCGGGTACGCCGCGACCACGAGCACCGTGTCGTCCCGGCCGAGCGCCCGCGTCAGCATGACCCGCTGCACGTTGCCTCCGGACAGCTCGGCCACCCGGCGGTGCCCGGCCGCCATCTCCAGGCCGACCGCGGCGTCGAGGCCGCGGGCGATCCCGGCGACGCGCCGCCAGTCGACGTTGAACCGCCGCCGGGGCACCTCGGGAAGGCCGAGCGCCACGTGCTCGACCACGGTCAGGCCCGGGACGACGGCGTCGGCGAGCGGGTCCTCCGGCACCTCCGCGACGCCCCCCGCCTGCCGGGCGCCGGTGAGCGGGGTCCCGGCCACGGTCACCGCCCCGGTGGCCGCCGGGCGTAGGCCGCAGGCCACCTCGCACAGCTCGCGCTGCCCGCTGCCGGCCACCCCGGCGACCCCGACCACCTCGCCGGGCATCACGTCGAGGGTCACGTCACGCAGGCGGAGCACGCCGCTGTCGCCGTACACGCCGACCTGGCGGAGCGAGAGGGCGGGAGCGCCGCCGGGCGCCGGGGCGGGCCGGTCGGCGGGGAGCGGCGGGACCGCCCGCCCGACCATGGCCTCGACCAGCTCGGCGTCGGTGTACGCCCCGGGGTCGGCCCCGCCGAGGACGACCCGGCCCCCGCGCAGCACGGTGACCCGGTCGGCGACGGCCCTGACCTCGTTCAGCTTGTGGGTGACGATGATGACGCCGTAGCCCAGGTCGCGCAGCCGCCGGACGACCTGGAAGAGCGCCGCCACCTCCTGCGGCGCGAGCACGCTCGTCGGCTCGTCGAGGATGACGACCCGCGACCCCGCGATCAGCACCTTGAGGATCTCGGCCCGCTGCCGCTCCCCGATCGACAGGTGGGCGACCTTGGCCAGGGGGTCCACGGCCAGGCCGTACTCCTCGGCGGCGGCCGCGACGCGCCGGGCGAGCGCGTCGAGACGGAGCCTGCCGGGGAGCGCGAGGGCGACGTTCTCCGCCACGGTCAGCGCCGGGACCAGGCGCATGTCCTGGAAGACCATGCCGATCCCGAGGGACCGGGCGGCGGCCGGGCTGGCGACGCGGACGGGGGTGCCGTCGATGGCGAGCTCGCCCGAGTCGGGCCGGTGCACGCCGTAGATGAGCTTGAGAAGGGTGCTCTTGCCCGCGCCGTTCTCCCCGACGAGCGCGTGCACCTCCCCGGGGAGGACGTCCAGGTCGACGCCGTCGTTGGCGACGACCTCGCCGAACGTCCGGGTCAGCCCCCGGGCGGCGAGCAGGGGATGTCTAGTGGGAGCCTCGGTCAACGTCATGGCGCCTGCCTCGGTTGAGGGCCATCTGAGTGATCGCGCGAGCGGCCCTGCGCTCGACGACGTCCATCGACTCCCCGACGTGCCGCCGCATCGCGGTCAGGGCGTCCTCCAGGCGCCCCGCCAGGACCTCCTCGGCGATCTCCAGGTGCTGGAGGATCGTCAGCGTGATCCGGTCGGCGGTCAGGAAGTCGTACATGCGCACCGCCCGGATCCGCGCGTTGACGGACGCGAGGGTGCTGGTCAGGACCGCGTTCCCCGAGGCGCGGCTCATCGTGACGTGGAAGTCCTCGTCCATCACCACGAACTGCGGGTCGGGCTCGGGCTGGTCGTCCCGCATCGCCCGCCACTGGTCCCGCAGCGGTTCGAGGATCGCCGGGTCGTGGCCGCGGACACCGGTGTCCAGGGCACGGGCGATCCCCCTCAGTTCGAGGGTGATCCGCAGCTCGTAGAGATCGCGCAGGTCGGTGAGGTCGGGCTGGGCGACGTAGTAGCCGCCGTCCTCGCCCCGCTCCACCAGGCCGTCGGACAGCAGGCGGACCAGCGCCTCGCGCACCGGGGTCCTGGAGACCCCCAGCAGCGACGCGAGCCGCTCCTCCACCAGGCGGGACCGGATCGCGAACTCGCCGATCATCAGGCGGCGGCGAAGCTCGCCGTAGACCTGGTCACGACGCAGCCGCGTCCTCGTGTCCGGCCCTGTAGCCGGTCCTGTATACAGCCCCGCATCCACGTTCAGGACGGTAGGCAGGGCGCGTTTCGCCCCGTGGCGGGCCGCGTTAATTCGCCGTGGCCGGGCCCTCACAGGAGCCGTACGGAGACGGGGAGACCCTCTCCAAGAATTTCTCCGTGGCCGTGTCCTCCCGGCCGCTCCCCGATCGACGCGTCGATGTGAGAGCCGGGCGGACCGCCCGGACGCCGACGTAAGGGAGCCTGGCGATGCTGCTCGAGAACAAGAACGCGATCATCTACGGGGCCGGGGGCGCGATCGGGGGCGGCGTCGCCCGGACGTTCGCCAGGGAGGGGGCGCGGGTCTTCCTCGCCGGCCGCACCCGCGCGAGCCTCGACCGGGTGGCCCAGGACATCGTCGCCTCGGGCGGCCGCGCCGAGGTGGCCGTGCTGGACGCGACCGACGAGCGGGCCGTGCGGGAGCACGCCGCCGCGGTCGCCGCGGCCGGCGGGATCGACGTCTCCCTCAACCTCGTCACCCGCGGGGACGTCCAGGGCGTTCCGTTGACCGAGTTGTCCGCCGACGACTTCCTGCGCCCGGTCGTCACCGGCCTGACGGCCACCTTCGTCACCGCCACGGCGGCCGCCCGGCACATGGTCGAGCAGGGGTCGGGGGTCATCCTCGCGCTGGACAGCGGCTCCGCCGTCGGGAGCCCGATGATGGGCGGCACGGGGCCGGCCGACGCGGCGACCGACGTGTTCGTCCGCAACCTGGCGGCCGAGGTCGGCCCCCGCGGCGTGCGCGTCCTCGGCCTGTGGGCGGCGGGGGTGCCGGAGACCCTGTCGCCGGAGAAGCTCGCCGCGGTCAACGGCGGTCTCGCGCTCGACGAGGCCGCGTTCCGCGGGCTGCTCGGCAACCTCGCCTCGATGCGGATGCTGCGCCGCTCCCCCGGTCTCCAGGAGGTGGCCGACACGGCGGCGTTCCTCGCCTCCGACCGGGCCGGCGGGATCACCGCCACCTTCGTCAACGTCACCGGCGGCATCTTCCCGAGCTGACGACCCGCCGCCCGCCCCCCGTACCCGGCCGCCGACGACCGGCGTACGGGGACGGCGGACGAGGAATAAGCGCTCCTCCGTCGCGTTAGTGTGGTTGAAATTTCAACGGACGAGGGACAGTGGGCACGATGCAGTTCGGGATCTTCACGGTGGGCGACGTCACGCCGGACCCCACCACGGGCAGGACGCCCAGCGAGCACGAGCGGATCACGGCCATGGTGACGATCGCGCTCAAGGCGGAGGAGGTGGGGCTCGACGTCTTCGCGACCGGCGAGCACCACAACCCGCCGTTCGTGCCGTCGTCGCCGACGACCATGCTCGGCTACATCGCGGCGCGGACCGAGCGGCTCGTGCTGTCGACGGCGACCACCCTGATCACGACGAACGACCCGGTCAAGATCGCCGAGGACTTCGCGATGCTGCAGCACCTGGCCGGCGGGCGGGTGGACCTGATGCTGGGCCGCGGCAACACCGGGCCGGTCTACCCCTGGTTCGGGCAGGACATCCGTACGGGCATCCCGCTGGCGGTCGAGAACTACGCGCTGCTGCACCGCCTGTGGCGCGAGGACGTCGTCGACTGGGAGGGCCGGTTCCGCACCCCGCTGCAGGGCTTCACCTCGACGCCCCGCCCGCTCGACGGCGTCCCGCCGTTCGTGTGGCACGGCTCGATCCGCAGCCCGGAGATCGCCGAGCAGGCCGCGTACTACGGCGACGGGTTCTTCGCCAACAACATCTTCTGGCCGAAGGAGCACTTCCAGCGCCTGATCAGCCTGTACCGGGAGCGGTACGCCCACTACGGCCACGGCACGCCCGAGCAGGCCGTCGTCGGCCTGGGCGGCCAGGTGTTCATGCGGAAGAACTCCCAGGACGCCGTACGGGAGTTCCGGCCGTACTTCGACAACGCCCCCGTGTACGGGCACGGCCCTTCGCTGGAGGACTTCACGGAGCAGACCCCGCTGACCGTGGGCAGCCCGCAGCAGGTCATCGACCGGACGCTCACCTTCCGCGAGTCGTTCGGCGACTACCAGCGGCAGCTGTTCCTGATGGACCACGCCGGCCTGCCGCTGAAGACCGTGCTGGAGCAGCTCGACATCCTCGGCGAGGAGGTCGTGCCGGTGCTGCGCCGGGAGTTCGCGCGCAACCGGCCGGACACGGTGCCCGACGCCCCCACGCACGCGGCCCTGGTCGCGCGGCGCGCGGCCGAGTCCGCCGCCGCCGGCTCCTGAGGAGGGAGACCTCATGACAGCCCTCAGGCTCGTCGCCGTGTCGGCCGGTCTCGGCCGCCCCTCCTCGAGCCGCCTGCTCGCGGACCGGCTGACCGAGGCGGTCAGGCGGCGGCTGCCCGGCGAGGCCGCCGTACGCGTGATCGAGCTGCGCGACCTCGCCGCCGACGTCGCGAACGCCATGGTCACGGGCTTCCCCTCGCCGCGGCTGCGGGAGGCGATCGAGGCCGTGACGGAGGCGGACGGCCTCATCGCCGTCACGCCCGTCTTCACGGCGTCCTACAGCGGCCTGTTCAAGTCGTTCTTCGACGTGGTCGAGGAGGGCGCGCTCGCGGGCATGCCTGTGGTCGTCGCGGCGACGGGCGGCACGGCGCGCCACTCGCTGGTCCTCGACCACGCGCTGCGGCCCATGTTCGCCTACCTGCGGGCCGTGGTGGCGCCGACGGGCGTGTACGCCGCCTCCGAGGACTGGGGCGGGAGCGGGGACGCCGCCACCGGCCCCCTCTCCGAGCGCGTCGCCCGGGCCGGGGAGGAACTGGCCGCGCTCATGCCGGCTCGGGCCGCCCGGCCCCGGCCCGCCGACGAGGTGGTCCCGTTCGAGCAGCGCCTCGCGGAGCTGCGGCCGTAGCCGGTCACGAATTACGATCATTGTCGCGAATCGCCACCAGGCGCGGGCGCGACTGCCAAGATTGCTGTGAATCGACGGCCTCGCACCGAGGAGAGGGTCCGTGACCGAAAGCTCCGCGCCCGCCACGCCTCCGGGGATCGACACCACGGTCTCCCATTCGCCGCGCATCTGGAACTACTGGCTGGGCGGCAAGGACAACTACGAGATCGACCGCACGATCGGCGACCAGTTCCGCGGGATCTTCCCCGACATCGTGGACATCGCCCGCAGCTCCCGCGGCTTCCTCAAGCGGTCGGTGGAGTACATGGTCCACGAGGCGGGGATCCGGCAGTTCCTCGACATCGGCACGGGCCTGCCCACGGTGGACAACACGCACGAGGTCGCCCAGCGGGCCGCCCCCGACGCGCGCGTGGTCTACGTCGACAACGACCCGATGGTGCTGGCGCACGCCCGCGCCCTGCTCGTCAGCGCCCCCGAAGGCGTGACCGAGTACATCGACGCCGACCTGCGGGAGCCGGAGAAGATCCTGGAGGCCGCGGCGCGCACCACGCTCGACCTCGACAGGCCCGTCGGCCTGATGCTGCTGAACATCCTCGGCCACATCCCCGACCACGAGGAGGCGCGGTCGATCGCGGCCCGGCTCCTCGACGGCCTGCCCTCCGGCAGCCACCTCGCGGTCGCCGACGGCACCAACGTGATCCGCGGACCGGAGTTCGACGCGGCCATCGCGATCTGGAACCAGAGCGGCTCGCTGCCGTACACGCTGCGGACGCCCGAGCAGATCACCCGGTACTTCGACGGCCTCGACGTCGTCGAGCCCGGCGTCGTGTCCTGCCCGCTGTGGCGGCCGGGCGCCGTCGACGTCGGCTCGATCCGCGAGGTCGACGAGTTCTGCGGCGTCGGCCGCAAACCCTGACCCGGTCCCGTCCCGGAACGGCCGCGGACGGGCGTTGACCGAGTGGATCTTTTCGCGGACGCTGCTTGAGGCGTCCCCAGCGAAGGAGAGTCCATGGCCCACATCGCCCTCACCACCGACGAGCCCGGCATCCGCGGCCTGTTCCGGTTCCGCCCCGAGACCGCCCGCCCGCTGAACGAGCTGGTGGAGGTGCTGCTGCGCGGGGAGAGCAGGCTGTCGCGCGGGGAGCGCGAGCTCATCGCGGCCTACGTGTCCGCGCTGAACGAGTGCAAATACTGCTACTCCTCCCACGCCGCGTACGCCGCGGCCCAGCTGCCGGAGGGGATGGAGCTGGTCGAGCAGGTGCGGGCGGGCCTGGACGCCGCGCCCGTCTCGGCCAAGCTGCGGGCCCTGCTCGGCATCGCCGCGTCCGTGCAGCGGGGCGGGCGGGAGGTGTCCGCCGACGAGGTGGCCGCCGCCCGCGCCGAGGGCGCCACCGACGTCGAGATCCACGACACCGTGCTGATCGCCGCGGCGTTCTGCATGTTCAACCGGTACGTGGACGGCCTGGGCACGTTCGCCCCCGACGACCCCGGGGTGTACGCGGCGCGGGCGAAGCGGATCGCCGAGGACGGCTACCTGGCCCTGCTCAGGGAGTCCCAGGAGGGGTCCGAGGTGTGAGGCCGGTCAGCCGGCCCGTCCCGGCGGGCCGGCGTCCCGAACCATGGCGGCCGCCTGGACGCGGCTGGTCACGCCGAGCTTGCGCAGGATGTTGGACACGTGGACGCCCGCCGTCCCGGCGCTGATGTGCAGCTCCCCGGCGATCTCACGGTTGGTCATGCCGCGGCTCACCAGCCGGAGGACGGCCAGCTCCCGGCCCGTCAGTCCGTACGCGTCGAACGGCTCCGGCCCTCCGGCCGCCGGCTCCTCCCCGCCGGCCTCGACGGCGGCGTCGGCCATCTCGTCGAGGGTCATCGTCTCGCCGCCCCGCCACGCGTCGGCGAAGGCCCGCGCGCCCAGCGCCGCGTGCAGCGTCTCCACGCACGCGGTCAGCGCGGGCCGCTCGGCGGGCGGGACCGGCGCGCCCAGCGTCCGGCGCAGCGCGTCGGCGGCGCCGAGCAGGGCGGCCGCCCGCCGCGGCGCGACGGGAGTGGTCACGATCTCGGCGATCGACTCGACCACGCTCGCGACGCGCCACCGGTCGCCGAGCGCGAGATGGGTCGCCAGGCTCTCCCGCAGCATGCCGGCCACCGTCGTCCCCTCGGCGGCCCCCGGCTCCGGGGCCCGGACGTCCCCGAAGGCGCCCGGTTCCGGCTCGGCGGACGCGAGGGTGAGGGCGAGCTCGTGCAGCGCCCAGGCGATGCCCTCCTGGTAGCCGAGGTGCCTGGCGATCTCCAGGCTCCCCCGCAGGATCGCCTCGGCCCGCCCGGTCTCGCCCGTCAGGCGGGTCGCCGCACCGAGGTTGATCATGGCGGCGGCCGTCTCCTGCCGTCGTCCGGACGCCCGGAACGCCGCGACCGCGCGGCGGCACAGGTCCACCGCCCGCACGGCGTCCCCTTCAAGCCAGGCCGCGAACCCCAGGTAGTCGAGCGACGCGGCGACGCCCGCGCCGTCCCCCAGCTCCGTCCAGATGGCCAGGCTCTCCTCGTGCAGGCGGCGCGCGTCGGCGAACCGGCCCTCCTCGCGGGCGACCGACCCCAGCCGCTGGAGGGCGGTGGCGAGGCCGGCGAGGTCCCCGGCCTCCTCGTACAGGGCGCGGGCCTTGCTGAGCCGCTCGCAGGCGATCGGGTAGTCGCACTGGAGGAAGGCGAGGACCCCGGCGCCGGTCAGCACGGCCGCCCGCAGCTCCCGAGGGCCGTCCGCGTCCGCCGCGGCCTGCTCCAGCCAGGACCGCGCCTCGTGGTAGTAGCCGCGCCGGTACCAGAACGGCCACATGAGCGCGGTCATGCCCGCCCTGAGGTGGGGCCGCGAGGGGAGGTCCCGCCGCAGCACGGCTCGGACGTTGTCGTGCTCCGCCTCCATGAGGTCGAGCCAGCGGGCCTGGTCCGAGCCCTCCACTCCGGTCCGCGCCTCCTCGGCGAGCCCGAGGTAGAAGTCGGCGTGCGCCGCGTGCACGGCCTCCCGCTCGCCGCTGAGGGCCAGCGTGCGCTCGCCGTACTGGCGGATGGTCTCCAGCATCCGGTACCGGTACCCGGTGCCCCGGCCGACCGGCAGCACGAGGGACTTGACGACCAGCCCGGCCAGCAGGTCGACGACCTCCCCGGGGTCGATGCCGGCGCCCGCGGCCACCGCCTCCGCCGCGGCCAGCGAGAACGTGCCCTGGAACGCCGACAGCCGGCGGAAGAGGATCCGCTCGGGCTCGGTGAGCAGGCGGTGGCTCCAGTCGAGCGTGGCCTGGAGGGTCTGGTGGCGCGCGGGAGCCGTACGGCTCGGATGCCGCAGGATCGCCGCGTCCCGGTCCAGCCGGTCGGCGATCTCCGCCACGCCCAGCACGCCGACCCGTGCCGCGGCCAGTTCGATCGCGAGGGGCAGCCCGTCGAGCCGGCGGCACAGCCGGGCCACCGCGTCGGCGTGGTCGGGCGTGGCCGGGAACCAGGGGTCGGCCGTGCGGGCCCGCTGCAGGAACAGCTCGACGGCCTCGGCCCCGGCGCCGTCCCCGTCGGGAAGCCGCAGCCCGCCCAGGCGGAACACGGTCTCCCCGGACACCCCGATCACCTCGCGTGAGGTGGCCACGACCGTCAGGCCCGGGCAGGAGGTGAGCAGCCGGTCGATCAGCACGGCGACCGCGGCGACGACCTGTTCGCAGTTGTCCAGCACGAGCAGGGCCGTACGGGGACGGAGGTGGCGGATGACGGTCGCCGCCTCCTCCTCGCCCGGCGACTGCGCCACGCCGAGGGCCGCGGCCACCGCCGTGGCCACGTGCTCGTGCTCGGTCGAGGCGGCGAGGTCCACCCACCACGCGCCGTCCGGGAAGTCCGGCCGGCGCCGTTCCGCCAGGGCGAGGGCGAGGCGGGTCTTGCCGCACCCGCCGGTCCCCGTCACGGTGAGCAGGCGGGTCGCCCGCAGGAGGGACGCGAGGCGCTCGATCTCGTCGTCGCGGCCGACGAGGCCGGTCAGCGCGGCCGGCAGGTTCCCTGGCGCGGGCGCCGCGGAACCGTCCAACGCTCCTCCGCTCCGCCGCCGGTCGGGCCGGTGACATAAAGAGGGTGCATAGGCGATCGACGGCCATGTATAGCCCCGACAACGAAGATCTACGCCTAGTCGGGCGGAAAGTCTAGACGGTCGCCAGATTCGGCCCGGGCGGTAAAGAGCGGATCGTCGGCAGGGTCAAGCGACACGGGGACACGGGGCCGTCGCGGTGTGACTTCCACGGGGGTGGGCCAGGACTGCGGCGTTCCTCGCCGTCCCCATGACCCGAGGAGCACTCGCATGTCCGCACCCCCCGTCCCTCTCTCACGGCCGTCCGGCGGTCTTCGCGCGTTGGCACGTTCCATCGTCGCCCTCGTCGCCGCCGTGGCCGTCCTCGTCGTCCAGGCGATCGTGCCCGCCACCGCCGCGCACGCGACCGCCGGCCCCGCCAAGGCCGCGCCGGCGCCGGGGATCCCCGCGTCCCCGCCGCCGGCGCCGGCCTCCCCCGCCCCGCCGCCGACGGCGTCCCCGAGTCCCGGGGCCTCCGCCGGCGGCCCGGCTGCCCGGGCCGAGGACCTCACCTCGGCCCTGGACGCCGTACGGCGCGCGGCCGCCCGGCAGCCCGTACCGGAGACGAAGACGGCGAGCCGGCTGATCTCACCGGCCGCCGCCGCGTTCCTCTCCACCGGTCTCGGCCTGAACGACGCCGGATCCCGGCTGGTGACCGGCCTGCGGGACGGCGACGACGTGCGGCTCACGACCGACGCGCCCGAACCGCGTCTCACCCTTCCGAAGGGCGTCGAGGCGCCCGCGTTCGGGCCCGCGACGCTCGTCCTGGACGGCGCCGCCGACACGCTCACGGTGACCGCGTCCGGGGAGCGCGCCCGGCTCTCGGTGACGGTCGCGCACGTCTCCACGACCGCGCTCAAGGGCGGAGACCTCACCGGCCGGGTGAGCGTGACCCTGCCGTTCCTGGGCACCCCCGTCGGCCTGTCGGGCGACGTCGCCGCGACCGGGGACGTCCGGCTCTCGGGCGCGCTGGCACAGGACGTCGTCCTGCAGAAGGACGTCGCCGTGCTGGCCAAGGGCGCGGTCGTCACGCTCGGCGGCGCGGACGGGCTGAGCGTGTCGGGGTCCGCCCTCCTCGGGGGGACCGGCCGCCGCCTGCGCGTGGACGTGGCCGGCCCGATCCGCGACCCGCGCGAGTGGTCGCTCGCGGTGAGCCACGTGGCCTCCGCCGCGGCGGTCGTGCCGGGGCTCGCCCTCGCCCCGGACGTCACCGGGACGGTGACCGCCTCCCACGGCGCGGTCGGCTACGACGTCCACGGGCGCACGGCCGGCACCTGGCGGCCGCTGCCCGGCGTGTCCGTGAGCGGCGCCACGGTCGAGATCGCCGACCGGCCTCCGCATGGGGACGCCGTGACGGCGCCGGGCGCCGGGGCCACGACCCCGTGGCTCGCCGTGACCGGCGGCATCGGCCTCGACGCCGGCTCCGCCGGAACCGTCGCGGGCAGCGGCACGGTGGCCGTCAATCTCGCCACCGGCGCCGGCGTCATCACCGGGCGCCAGACGGCCGACGCCGCCCTGACCTCGGGACCGAACCGGCTGGTCCTGGGCCGGACCGGCTTCCGCGGCACGCTCGACGCCGGCGGCGCCGCCGTCACCGGCGCGGTCAGCGGATCGGGGGTCGTCACGGCGGCCGCCGCGCAGGGCCCGGCCTCCGTCTCGGACGCCCGCGTCGACCTGACCGGGTCGGGCCGGCTGGTCGCCGCCTTCCCCGCCGACCGGGCGCGGCTCGGCCTCCCGGCCCCGGCGCAGGACGGGCGGAGCGACGTCTTCTGGGCGTCGGGGCCCGTCTCCGGATTCGCCGTCTCCGACGACACCCGGGTGGACCTGCCCGCCGGGCTCTCCGGCCTCTCCGGCGCCTCCCGGCTCGTCACCCCGCAGGCCGCGGCCAGTGACGGCGCCGCCTCCGCCGCGTCCCCGGCCCCGCTCGCGGCCGCCGGCGGCCAGGACGGCACGACCTACACGCTGTCGGGGGACGTGTACCACTTCCTCGCCGACACCCTCGGCATCCCCGTGGGCTCCTCGCCCAGCGTCTCGGGAACGGTGTCGGGCCAGACTCTCACGCTCACCGTCGGCCCGCCGAACAAGCTCCCGGTCACGCTTCCCGCGGGTGTGCCCGCCCCGTCGTTCGGGCCGACGACGCTCACCGTCGACACGGCGACCGGCACGCTCACCCTGCACGCCGAGGCGACCTCGGGCGTGACGGCCGCGCTCGACGTGACCGTGGCCCACGCGGCGACCTCGACGCTCGGCGACGCGACCGACCTCACGGCGACCCTCACCCTGGGCGGCGTCCCGTTCGTCGCGGGCTCCACCGTGACGCTCCAGGGCGCCCTCACCTACACGGGCGGCACCCTCGGCGCCTCGCTCCAGGGCTCGCTCACCTCCGGCCTCACCGTCGCCAGGGGGTTCACCCTCCAGCCCGGCACGACGCTCACCCTGTCCACCGGCGCCGGGCTCACCCTGGACGGCACCGCCCAGGTGGGGGCCGGCGACGGCGCCTTCACCGTCCACGCCGGGGGCGCGTTCCACGACCTGCGGAACTGGACGCTGTCGGTCAGCGACGCCTCGGCGCCGGTGTGGCAGCCGCTGCCCTCGCTGTCGGTCGTCCCGTCCTTCACCGGGTCGGTGACGAGCACGGACGGCGTGGTGGGCTTCACGCTCACCGCCGGCTCGACGGACGCGGGCGCCCTCCTCACCTGGAGCCCGGGCGACGGCGCGACCCTGAGGGTGAACCGGGTGCAGGTGTCGAACCAGGAACCGGCCGACGGCCTGGCCTGCCCCTCGGGCATCGCCGAGGGCGACGTCTGGGCCGACCTGCACGGCTCCTTCGACTACACGCCGGCCGGCCTCGCCCTGGACGCCGAAGGGTGCGTCAACCTGACGGCGCGCAGCTTCACCATCGGGACGACGGCCACCGGGGAACTGCTCAAGGGCAACCCCGCCTTCAGCCTGACCAGCGCGGGCCTGACCGCGACCGGCCGCGCGGCGGCCGGAGGCGGCCTGTCCCTTACCGTCACCGGCCACGCGTCGCTCCAGGTGACGGGGCCGTCGGGCACCCAGTCCGGCATCTCGGCCGCCGTCTCGTTCGGCGCCGACGGCATCGTGGCGGCCGGCACGGTCGGCGACCTGCACGCCCTGTCGTCGGGCCTCAGCGGGACCGGCACGGCTTACATCTCCAGCCGGGAGATCGCCAGGTTCCGGCCGGCGGACCTCGGGCTACCGGGAGACGCCTTCCCCGCGGCCGTACGGCTCGAACCGGGCGTGACCCTCACGTACAGCGGCACGCTGCCGTCGTCCGTGACCGACGCGTTCGGCCGGATGGGGGTGCAGGTGCCGGCGACGAGCCTGCTGGCGGTGGCCACCGTGTCCACGACGGGTGTCTCCGTCGCCCTCGACGTGAACTTCCGGGCGGGCGGGCACGGCCTGCAGGTGTTCAGCACCAACGGCACCGCGTTCTCCCTCGACGACGTGACGTTCGCGCTGACCGTCGGCTCCAGCACCACCGTGACGGTGTCGGGATCCGGCGTCCTGCACATGCCGCCGGTGGCACCCGGCGGGAAGGCATCCGACGCCACCCTCGTCGTCTCCGGCTCCCTGTCGGCCACACCTCCGTCGCTGACGCTGGGCATAGCCCTGTCGGACTGGAACCCCGCCTTCGGCGTTGACGGCCTCTCGGTGGGCGACCTCGCCGGGACCATCGGGGTCTCGCCCGAGACCGTGACCGTGGGCTTCACCGCGCACGACGTCACGCTCCCGGCCGCGTGGGGCAACGTCATCGGGCTGGCGCCCGGGGCCCGAACGAGCCTCGACGTCAACCTCGACCTGGCCCGTCCCGTGCTCAGCTTCTCGATCAAGGGCGCCCAGGCCGGCGGCATCGCGCTGACCCCCCTGTCCGTGGGGTACGCCGACAAGATCGCCTCCGGCAGGCTCACCCAGCACGACCGGGACGTCATCAACTCGCTCGTGATCTACACCGCGTCGCTCGACCTGGCGCCGTTCGGCGGCGTCACGGCGGCGGGCCGCACGGTGGCGCCCGGGGTCGGGCTGGGCTTCAACACCATGGTCGACGGCGTGCCCGTGAACGTGGAGGCGGCCGTCGGCCTGCAGAACCCGTCGATCGACGCCGACGTGTCCGTGGGCGCCTTACCGCTCGGCCCCGTCCGGACGTCCCAGACGCACTTCGTCCTCGGCGTGGCACCCACCCGGGTGAAGCTGGGCTTCACCGGCGGCGTCACCTACAACGGCAACTCGTTCCAGGCGGGAGTGGACCTCGCGTTCGGCACGACCGCGAATGGCGCGACCGTCCGCCTCACGCTCACGGCCGGCGTCCCGTGGTACCTCCGGGTCGACGGGACCCTCGTCGGCACGGTCAACGGCGACGGGAGCGGGGCGAGCTTCGCCGCCTACGGGTACGGCTCGTTCCAGGCGGGCGGCCGGACGTTCGGGACCGTCTCCTTCGGGGTGAGCGTCCCGGGGTCGCTGAACTGGAGTGACGTGGTCGACTCCGCCACCTCCATCGCGCAGTTCTTCGTCAACCAGGGCGTGTCGCTCGACCAGGTCGAGCAGATCCTGCGGTCGCTCGGCTTCAGCGAGTACGACATCCTCAACGCGCTCGGCTCGCTCGGGCGGTACGGCTCCGGCCTGCTGGACCTGGTGGTGTCGCACCTGCCGTTCAACAACAGCTACTACAACATCTGGACCTACACCTCGTCGGGGCAGATCCTGGTGCTCGACGTCTCCGGCGGGTCCCAGTCGCCCAACGCCGGCGTCCTCACGTACGGCTGGAACGGGGGCTACAACCAGGATTGGGCGTTCGTCGGCAGGCCGGGCATGTCCGGGTGGTACGAGATCGTGAACCGCAACAGCGGGCAGTGCCTGTCGATCCGGAACAACTCGACGGCCGCGGGCGAGATCCTGGTGCAGTACCCCTGCTTCGGCGGCGACAACCAGCTCTGGTACCTGGGCGGCGTCTCGCTGAACACCACGTACTACATCCGCAGCCTGCGGAGCAACCTGTACGTGGACGTCCAGAGCGCCTACGCCTGGTGGGGCGGGACCATCGACCAGTGGTACTACAACGGTGCCCGCAACCAGCAGTTCTGGCTGACCAACGCGGCCTGACCGACACGGCCTGACCGACACGGCCTGACCGACGCGGGCCGGCGGGGAGTCTCTCCTCGCCGGCCCGCATCCTCACCCGCGCCCCGCCCGGACCGTCCGGGCGGGGCGCCCGTGTCACGCGAACGCGTCGCGATGGTCCCGGGCCCAGTCCTCGAAGGTCCGGGGCGGGCGCCCGAGAACCGCGGCCACGTCGCCGGTGAGCCGGGCGTTTCCCCCCGCCGCCACGAGCCGCTGGCCGCGCACCGCCACCTCCACGAAGGCGGGGTCGAGACCGGACGCGAGCATCCGCTCCCGCGCCACCTCGGGGGGCACGTCGGCGACGCCGATCCGGCGGCCCAGCACCCGTTCCAGCAGGAGGACCTGGTCGTGCACGCCGAGCAGGTCGGGGCCCGTCAGCGTGTACGTCCTCCCGTCGTGGGCCGGGGAGGTCAGGGCCTCGGCCGCGACCTCGGCCACGTCCCGGGGGTCGACGACACCCTGCGCGCCCCGGCCGGTCAGGTTAGGGACGGGCTCGCCCGCCCGGATGGCGTCCGCCCAGGACAGGGCGTTGGACGCGAAGCTCGACGGGCGCACCAGCGTCCACTGGGCGCCGCTCGACGCGACCGCCGACTCCCCCGCCGCGTGCCAGCCGCCGATCTCACCGTCCGCCGGCTCGCCGGTGCCGATGGCCGACAGCTTCACCAGCCGCGGCACGCCCGCCGCGACGGCCGCGGCGACCATCGCCGCGTCGTGCCGCGGGATCCACGGCCCCGGCGCGTCCAGGAGGAACACGGCCGCCGCGCCGTCGGCCGCCCGCCGCAACGACTCGCCGTCGTCGAAGTCGCCCCGCACCGCCGGCACGCCCGGCGGCAGCCGCGCCCTCGCGGGGTCGCGGGTCATCGCCCGCACGTGCTCGCCCCTGGCCGCCAGGAGCCGGACGACCTGCCTGCCCACGGTGCCCGTCGCACCCGTAACGAGGATCATCGCTTCACCCTGTCGGCACGGTCCCCGCGCGGCATAGGAGATTTCGGCACGATCGCCCGTCCGCCCCGGCCGTACGGCGGGGGCCCGCCCTAGGGTGAGGGCGTGACCTCAGCCATGAGCCCCGGCCTGCGGCCCTGGATCGCCGGCGCCTCGGTGATCCGCCCCGACGAGCGGCGGGCCCTGGTCCACCCACCGGACGCCGCGACCGCGCTGGTGTTCCGCGCCGCTGCCGAGGACGGGCGGGACGGCCGGCTCACCGTCGTGGGCCCGCGCACCCGCGCGTCCTACTTCCCGGGCAAGCGGCTGCGGTTCTGCGTCCGGCTGCGCCTGTCCCCCGGCTCCGCCGGGGTCCTGCTCGGCGTCCCGGCGCGCGCGCTCGTCGACCGCGCCGTCCCCCTCGCGGACCTGTGGGGCGCGGCCGGCGACAGGCTGGAACGCGACCTCGGCCGGGCCGGCCCCGACCCCTACCGCGTCCTGCGGCGCATCGAGGCGGAGCTCGCCCCGCGGATCGCGGCCCGCGCGCCGGCGGACGCCGGGCGCGACCGGCTCCTCCGCGCCGCGGCGCGGGCCCTCGCCCCCCGGCCTGACCGGCGGCCCGAGCCCGTCGTGGCCGTCGCCCGGCGGCTGGCCGTCAGCGAGCGCCACCTGCGCGAGGTGTTCACGGACGGCGTGGGCCTGTCGCCCAAGCGGTTCGCCAGGATCGAGCGCGTGCGGACCGTGCTCGCGCACGCGGGCGACGGCAGGTTCGCCCAGCTGGCCGCGCTGACCGGCTACTACGACCAGTCCCACATGACGGCCGACTTCCACAGCCTCATGGGCGTGCCGCCGGGGGCCTTCTTCTCCGGCCGCCTCCCCGCCACGCGGCCCTGCCACCCGGTCTGACGGACGCCGTACGCCCGGAGGGGCCCGCGCCCGGTGGGACGCGGACCCCTCAGGGGATCAGGGGCGGACGAGACCGCCCGCCCCCCGAGCAGGGATCAGTGGTGCGAGACCGAGACCACCGCTCCCGAGGCGGGGTCGAGGATCACCCGGTCCGCCTTGGCCTTGTGGAAGTCGAACAGGCCGCCGAGCGAGCCGGCCCGCTGGTCGAAGGACGCGTCGCCGATCCGACCGAGGCCCCAGTTGTCCTCGATGAACCGCAGGATCGAGGTCTGGTCGGTCAGGTTGTGGTCGACGTGGTTGACCTTGCTGTACGGCGAGACGACCAGCAGCGGGGTGCGCGGGCCGTAGCCGCAGCGGTCGTTGTAACCGCCGGTCACCGGGGCCTTGCCGCACAGCGCGGCGCTGTCCTGGGCCGGGTCGGCGGAGCCGTTCACGATCGGGGCGGCCTTGTGGTCGTACCAGCCGTCCGAGTCGTCGTACGCGATGATGATCGCGGTGGAGTCCCACTCCTTCGACTTCTGGATCTTGTTGATCGTGTTGACGAGGAAGGTCTGCTCGTCCAGCGGGTCGGAGTTGCCCGGGTGGCCGTCCTGGTAGGCGCCGGCCTTGAGGAAGCTCACCGCCGGGAGGTTGCCGGCCGCGAGGGCGGCGTCGAAGTCGGTGAGGTCGTAGTTGTGGTTGGCCTGGTCGGTGTGCCCGATGGCCGCCACCGACGACGGCGGCAGGTGCTTGGGGTTCGACGTCGACTGGTAGTACTGGAACGGCGAGTGGTGCGGGCTGTAGTCGACGACCGCGTTCCCGCCGACGTTCTGGTGGGTGGCGCCGCAGACCGCGTACCCGTTCGCCGTGCCGGTGGTGCGGAACCCGCCCTGGAACCAGCCCCAGGTGACGCCCTTGCCGTTGAGCAGGTCGCCGACGTTCTTGCTGGTGGCCACCGCGAGGTTGTTCTTCGAGGTGTGGTTGTTGTCCGAGCAGTCGTCGAACGCCGGGTCGGGGTCGTTGATGACGGTGCCCACGCCGGCGGCGTTCGGCGAGGAGACCACGCTGGCGTCGCTCACCTTGGCGTGGGTGACCGGGTCGACCGCGTACATGCCGTGGGTGTGGCCGGAGATGAGGTTGATCGCGCCCGGCGTCGACGGCCCGAACCCGGTGTTGTACGAGTTGTCGCTCATCGCGTAGTGCTGGGCGTAGTTCCACAGCCCGGTGACGGTGTTGCCGTCGTAGTAGTCCATGACGAGCCCGGGCTCGCCGAAGACCACCGGCTGGCCTGAGCACGTGTCGTGCTCGGTGTGCTCGACGAACTGGTCCATCTTGCCGCCGTCGTAGGCCAGCTGCTCGTGGCCGTACCCGTGGTCCTGGCTGCAGGTGAGGGCCTGCGCGCGGGTGAGCCGCTTCGGGTTGTAGGTGTTCGGGTTGTGCGTCAGCAGCGTGGCGGTCAGGCCGTCCACCGACGGGGTGTGCTTGGCCGCCTTGAACGGCGTGCCGTCGGTGTTGGCCGCCTTCGGGTACGTGCCGAAGTAGTGGTCGAAGGACACGTTCTCGTCGAAGAGGACGACGACGTGCTTGATGGGGGTCGCCGTCCGCGGGTCCTGGCCGTGTCCCGCGTCCTGGCCGTGCCCCGCGTCCTGTCCGTGCCCCGCGCCGGACAGGGACGCCGCGGAGCCGGCCGCCGACGTCGTGACCGCCAGGACGGCGGCGGCGACCACGGTGGTCGCCATCGCACCCCAGCGCGGTGTCTTCCTGATAGGGCCTGCGCCCACGATGCCTCCCGGAGAAGATGCCGGGCCGGGGGTACGGCCCGGAGCGCACCGGAGGCACCTTCCGCCTCTCGATGCACAGAGCATCACATCGGCATCGAGGATCGCTTGTCTCCCGAAAAAGTGACATGAAGGCGAACAGGCCGAAAACAACATCAAACCTGTATAAAGCGGGCATAAGAATCCGTGGCGTCGCGCACGCCGGGGAGCGCGAAGAAGTACCCGCCGCCGAACGGCGAGATGTAGTCCACGAGGGGCTCGTCCTCCAGGCGCCGCTGCACGATCTCGAACTGCGCCCGGGGATCGCGCTGGTAGCAGGTGAAGATCAGGCCGACGTCCAGGTCGCCCACCGCGTCCATGCCCCGGTCGTAGTTGTGCCCCCGCCGCAGGATCCGGCTGCCATCGGTCTCCGGCGTGCGCGGGTTGGCCCTGCGGATGTGGCTCGTCAGCGGGATGACCTTGCCCTCGGGGTCGAGCTCGTACCGCGGGACGTCCTGCTCGCGCGCGCCGTCCAGGGGCGCGCCGGTGTCCTTGGCCCGGCCGAACATCTGCTCCTGTTCCGACAGCGACACCCGGTCCCAGAACTCCACGCGCATCCGGATGAGCCGGACGACGAGGTGGCTGCCCCCGGTGGTCCAGGCCGTCGCGGGCTCCTGGTCGCGCACCCAGACCAGCCGGTCCATCTCGGCCGGGTCGCCGGTGTCGGGGTTGGCGATGCCGTCCTTGAAGCCCATCAGGTTGCGCTGGGTGCCGCTCGGCCGGGGCGGGCTGGTGAAGCCGTTCATCCGCCAGCGCACCTGCATGCCGCCCCGCGTGTGCCGCGCGATGTCGCGCAGCGCGTGCAGGACCGTGTCGTCGTCGTCCGCCGACAACTGGAGGCTGAGGTCGCCGTGGCACCACGCCGGGTCGAGGTCGTCGTCGGGGAACGCCGGCATGGCCGTGAGCGCCGGCGGCCGGCGCGGGGCCAGGCCGTACCGGTCGTCGAACAGCGACGCCCCCACGCCGAGCGTGACCGTGAGGTCGCCCGACGGCGCGGACGGGCCGAGGATGCCGGAGTCGGCGGGCGGCGCGGTGATGCCGGGGTCGGGCGGCGCGCCGCCGGCGGTGAGGGCCCGGGCCCGGTCGGTGAGCGAGTGGAACAGGTCGGCGAGCTCCGCCCGGCTCTCCGCCACGACGTCGAAGGCCGCGACGATCGTGCGGCGGCGGGGCGGCTCGGCGATGCCCGCCTGGTGCGCGCCGTGGAACCCGCGGCGCACAGGAGGCGCCGCGGGCGGCGAGGGCGGCGCGGGGGCCGCCGACGGGGTGGCGGCGGCCACCGTCCCGGCGATCCCGGTCACGAGCGCGCCGCGCAGGAACGCCCTGCGGTCGTGTCCGCTCACGACGTGCGCCTGGGGAAGGCGATGACGGCGATCGGCGCCAGCCGTTCGAGCAGGGCGCCCACCGCGCCGTCGAGGGCCTCCCTGTCCGCCGGCGCGTGATGGGACACGGACGTCCACCGGTCGCCGTGCCGCTGCGCTCCGAGCAGCTCCCCGACGCGGCCGAGCAGCCGGTCGGCCTCGGCCAGCCCGGGGTAGCGGGGGCGCAGCAGCGGCCGCAGCACGTCGACCGCCTTCCTGGTGCCCTCGACGTTCGCGGACGCGGTGGCGAGCGTGGTCCCGCTGCCCAGGTCCGCCCGGCCGGTCAGCTGGAACTCCAGGGTGTCCTCCAGGATCTCGTGGGCGCGCAGGGGCAGGTCGGACGGCTCCAGCCGCTCGTCGGCGAAGCCCGCCTCGAGCGCCTTGACGTCGTGGTCGAGCCGGTGGGCCACCGGCTTCAGCGATCCCGCCGCCTCGCCGTGCCACAGCCCGTACTCCATGCGGTGGAACCCGGTGAAGCCCTTGTCGCGCACACCTGCGGGCAGTCCCGCCGGCAGCCCGTCGATCGCGTCGCCGAGGTCGCCGAAGGTGCCGTAGGCCGCGCCCAGCCGCTCGTACGCCAGGTGGGCGGGCAGCCAGGCCTTCCTGGCGGCGGGCAGGTCGCCCCGGTCGACGGCCCGGGTCAGCGCGGCCGTCCGGGAGACGAGTCCCCTCAGCCCGTCGGCGACGTACGACTGGTAGGCCGCGGCCGGGCCGTACAGGTCGTTGTAGGTGACGGGGGCGACGGCGGGGCCGCCGGGGGCGCTCCCGGCCACCCGCACCGCGGGCCCGACCACGGGGTCGGCGCCCTCGGCCAGGCACCGGACGGCGTACGTCCCGGGGCCCAGGGACACCCGCATCGCCCGCGTGACGCCGGGGGCGAGCCCCTCAAGCTCGGCGTGCACCGCTCCGCCCGGCACGTCGACGAGGTAGGCCTCGGCGGCGACGGTGCCGGTGTTGGACAGCAGGAGTGTCTGGTCCCCCGCGCGCGGGTGCGCCCAGCCCTCCCCGCAGTGGCTGGGCGACACCTGGATGGCGGACTCGGCCGCGGCGGCCGGCGGCGGGGCGGCGACGGGGGCGTCCGAGCACCCCGCCACCAGCAGGATCGCCACCGGAAGGATCACCGCCGGACCCGTGGCTCCCGTCCGCGCGACACGCACCCGCCGTCCCCCGAATCGCCCAAAAACGCAAAAACGACTAGGCGGACACCATAGGGCCGTAAAAGCGTCAGGAGTCGTCCGTGGTCACTCTGTTCACGAAGTGGTCATCCGGGGTTCTCCGGCGACGGTCTCCACGACGACGCCGTCGCGCAGTTCCAGCACCCGGTCGGCCAGATCGATGATGGCCGGGTCGTGGGTGGCGACCAGGGCCGCCACGCCCTCGCTGCGGACGAGCGCCCGGATCAGCCGCATGATCTGGGCGGCCGTCTGCGAGTCGAGCTGCCCGGTCGGCTCGTCGGCGATCAGCAGCCGGGGCCGGTTCGCCAGGGCCCGTGCGAGCGCCACCCGCTGCTGCTGGCCACCCGACAGCTCGTACGGCCGCTGGGCGGCGTGGCCGTCGAGGCCGACGAGGGCGAGCAGCAGCCGGGCCCGCTCCTCCCGCTCCGCGGCGGACCGGCGGGCCAGGCGCATCGGGACGCCGACGTTCTCGGCCGCCGACAGCACGGGGATGAGCCCGAACGTTTGAAAGACAAAACCGATGACGTCGCGGCGCAGCTCCAGCAGGCCCGTCTCGTCGAGCGCGGTCACCTCCCGGCCGGCGACCGTGACCCGGCCCTCGGACGGGGCGTCGAGCCCGCCCACCAGGTTGAGCAGCGTCGTCTTGCCCGAGCCGGACCGGCCGCGGACGACCGTCAGCTCGCCCGGCCACGCGGTGAACGACACCCCGCGCAGCGCCTCGACCCCGCGCGGGTAGACCTTCCGCAGCCCCTCGACGACGACCAGCGGCTCACTCATCCCCGTCCCCCTGACCGGCGGGCCAGACCCCGATGTGGTCGCGTTCCAGCTCCAGCCGCACCCGGCGCTCCATGTTCAGCGCGCTGGTGAAGTCGCGGGGCAGCTGGAGCCGGCCGACGCGGTCGAGCACGGCGTACTCCTCCGCGATCACCTCGCCCTCCGTCGAGGTGCGGCGGAGCGTCTCACTCGAGGTGCGCCCGTCGCGGATGCCCACCGTGCGGTCCACCTGCGTGGCCACGAGCGGATCGTGGGTCACGACGATCACCGTCACGCCGAGCTCGCGGTTGGCCGCGCGCAGCGCGCCGAAGACCTCCTCCGAGGTCTCGCTGTCCAGCTCGCCGGTCGGCTCGTCGGCGAGGACCACCTCCGGCCGGTTCGCCAGCGCCACGGCGATGGCGACGCGCTGCTGCTGCCCGCCCGACATCTCCATCGGGGTCCTGCCGGCGCAGGCCCCGACGCCGAGCAGTTCCAGCAGCTCGTCGGCGTGCCCGCGGTGTTCCCTGCGGCCCGCCAGCCGCACCGGGAGCAGGACGTTCTCCCGGGCGGTCAGGTACGGCAGCAGGTTGCGGGCCGTCTGCTGCCAGGTGAACCCCACGATCGACCGCCGGTAGCGCAGCCGGTCCTTGGCGCTCATCGCCAGCAGGTCCATGCCCGCCACGCGGGCCACGCCGGCCGTCGGCAGGTCGAGCCCGGACAGCACGTTGAGCAGCGTCGATTTGCCCGAGCCCGACGGGCCGACGATCGCCACCAGCTCGCCCCGGTCGATGAGCAGGTCGAGGCCCTGGAGGGCGACGACCTCCACACCCCCGGTCTTGTAGATGCGGACGAGGTTGTCGCACAGGATGTGCGCGCCCTCCCCGAAGGCCGGTCCGGCGCGCCGGGCCCGCTCCTCCAGCTCCTCCAGCTCGGTCACCGGGGCCTCCCCGGAACTCATGCGGACTCCCCCAATCGAAGAACACCGGTGACGGCCCGTCCGGCCGTCGCGTAGGCGAGGGCGCCGAGGACGGCCGCCGCGGCCAGTCCCCCGGCGAGCAGCGCCGGCGTCCCGACCGTGATCGGGAACCCCTCCACCGGCTGCCCGGCGTACGGCGACAGGTCGACCCCGGGCGCGACGGCCGCCGGGAGCGCGAGCCCGAGCAGCAGGCCGGCCAGGGAGGCCAGCACGATCAGCGGGGCGATCTCCACCACGGTCAGCCCGCGCGCCTGACGCCGGGACAGGCCGAGGGTGCGCAGGTAGGCGAGCGCCCTGGCCCGGTCGGCGGCGCCCGCCACCAGGGCGAGGACCACCGCGACCAGAGCGTAGGCGGCGAGCGCGGCGGTGACGACGGCGAACGCCGCGAGGACCACGCCGGTCATCGGGCCGCCGGTGATGGATCCGAACGCGTCGGCGACGGTCACGACGAGGGTCTGCGGCGTGTCCACCGCCGCGGTGAGGGCCGCCCGGGAGGCGTCCCCCCTGACCAGCAGCATGGTCGCGAACGGCGCGGTCCCGGTCCGGGTGGCCACGCTGTAGGGCACCACCACGATCTCGTCGGCGGCGGGGGCGAGCCCCGGCAGGCCGCCGACCGTGCCCCGGGCCACCACGGTCCTGCGGACGGGCCAGCCGATCTCGAACGTCCCCAGGCCGGCGAGCGACGGCGAGACCAGCGCGGGCACCGCGGAACCAGACGTCCCGTCCGGGGGCGCCGGGACCGTCAGCGGTGTGCCGCCCGTCATGCGGCGGTAGGCGGCCAGGTCCACGGCGACCACCCGCACCGCCCGGTAGCCGGGACCGATGTGGGTCACCCCCTCGGCCACCGGCAGCACCTCCTCGACGCCGGGCAGCGCCCGCACCCGCGCGGCGGCCGCGGGCGGGATGTCGGTCTCCGCCTCGATGCGGGCGGACGCCCCGACCTGCCGCCAGGCGGCCGCCTGCTGCGTCTCGCCGATCGCCCCCGACACCACCGACCCGAAGACGGCCACGGCGAGCGCGGGCAGCAGGACCAGCACCGGGAGCGGCGCGGCCGTCCCGCCCCCGGACGCGCGGGCGAGCCCGAGGAAGGCCACGACCCGGCGGCGTCCGGCGAGCCGCAGGGCCAGGCGCAGCGGGTACGGGTACAGGCGCAGCGTGACCAGGGCCGCCGCCACCGTGAGCGCGGCGGGCACGGCCATGAGGAACGGGTCGGCCCGCCCCGACGACGGGTCGGCGAGGCCGCGGGTCCGCAGCAGGTACGCCCCGGCGAGGGCCAGCACGACGACCGTGACCTCCGCCACGACCCGGCGCGGGGACGGCCGGGCCGCCACGTCGGCGCGCCGCTCCCGCAGCGGCCGCCGCAGGGTCAGCGCGAGCCGTACGGCGGGGTAGGCGACCGCGGCCAGCGCGGGCACCGGCGGGCCGAGGACCGCGGCCGGCGTGAGGGGGCCGGGCACGAGGAAGGCGGCCGCGTACCCGAGCAGGGCGGCGGGGACGGCGGCGAGCGCCGCGACGGCGGCGCCGGTGGCGGCGACGCGCGCGAGGCCGCCGCCGCGGGCGCGCATCAGCGACAGCGCCGGGGCCATCCGGTCGGTCAGCAGCCGCGCGGCCAGCGCGACCACCCCGACGGCGACGAGCACGAGCCCGCCGAGCACGACGAGGACCAGCGTCCCGGCGGTCGCCAGCTGCTTGAGGAAACCGCCGAGCATCAGCGGCAGCGACGTGTGCAGCGTGTAGCTGCTGTGCCCGGAGGACCAGCCCGCGAGGAGCCGGTCGTACCGGTCGACGGCGGCCGCCGCGTCCCCCGCCGTGCCGGCGGTCAGCGCCGTCCTGTCGACGCCGAGCACCCACGTGTAACGCAGGTCGAGGTCGGGTTTCAGGAATCTCAGCGCGTCCGGGCCGGTCAGCGCGGTGACCCAGAACTGGTCGGAGGTGCCGACGTGCCGGACGTCGACGTGCGTGACCCCCCGGTTGTGGTCCCAGAAGGGGTCCTTCGGGTCGGTGAGCTCGTAGAAGCCGGTGACGCGGGCGGCCAGCGCCCCCTTGGGGCCGAGCAGCAACGTCGTGCCGACCCGCAGGCCCATCATGGACGCCGCCTCGCGGATCACCCCGACGTCGTACCTGACGACGTCCCGGCCGCCGAGGGTCACGTGGCCGGCGGGCCCGGGGGCGGCCCCCTCGACGTACCTGACCCGGCGGTCGGCGCCGGTCAGCCAGGCGAGGTCGAAGAACTGGCCCGTCCACATGCGCTCCCCGACCCGGCCGGTGACGGGCGTGCCGTAGGTCCAGGCGCCGTGGTGGCCCGTCCCGCCCGGCACCACCACGGTCCGCAGTGCGGGCGGCAGGGCCTTCCGCACCCGCGCGTCGAACGCGGCGAACTGGCCGGGGTCGGTGAGCGGCGGGTCGAGCGGGTGCGCCCGCAGTTCGACGGTCAGGTCGGTGAGGTCGGCGCCGCCTCCGGCGAGCACGCGGCCGAGGGCGCCGTCGTAGGCCCGCTCGAACGCGCGGGGCAGCGCCGCCAGCAGCAGCGCCGCGCTGAAGGCCAGCACGGCGAGCACGGCGGCCGTCCCCCGGTGCGCCCGCAGCAGCGTGAACGGCATCAGTCCTCCCCCATGCGCAGCGCGCGGCCGAGGCCCTGCCGGCGAGCGGCGCGCGCGAGCCCCACCACGACGCAGAACAGCACGGCGGCGACGGCGGCGAGCAGGGCGGCGGTGGGCGCCCATGGGATGTCCAGCACCACCGCCGGCGCGACCGCGCCCGCCTGCCCGGTCAGCACGAGGTGCGGCACGGCCAGCACGGCCACGACGACGGCGAGCACGGTGCCGCCCGCCAGCGACAGCCCGGCGATGAACGCCTGCTCGACGGCGAGCAGCCCGAACAGCTGCCGGTGCGCGACGCCGATGGCGCGAAGCAGGGCGAACTCGGCCCGACGCTCGCGTGCCGACACCGCCGCGTTGATCAGGAACCCGAGCACCGCGAAGACCAGCGCCGCGAGGAAGCCGAGCACGAGCGCGCCCTGCAGCCCGCTCGCGAGCGGGTCGTCGCGCAGCGCGCGGACGAGCGCCGCCCGGTCGGCCGCGGTCCTTCCCCACTCGGGGTTGTGGCTCAGCTGCGCCACCGCGCGCGAGGTGTCGCCGCCGCGCGTGGACAGCCACCACTCCGAGACCGGGCGCGGGCTGCGCCCGCGGGACAGGTCGAGCGCGGTCAGCGTGGGCAGGTCGGCCAGGACGGCCGGCTGGCCGGCGGACGTCCCCGGCAGGGCGGGGACGACGGCGACGGGCACCACGGGCGTCGGGACGCCGGCGAGGGCCACCGACGCGGTGACCCCCGGGCGCAGGCCGGCCTGGGCGGCCAGGTCCGCGGTGACGACGACCGGCAGCGCCTTCACCGAGGAGTCCCCCGGCAGCAGGGCCG
Source organism: Microbispora corallina (assembly GCF_016863035.1). GTDB lineage: Bacteria > Actinomycetota > Actinomycetes > Streptosporangiales > Streptosporangiaceae > Microbispora > Microbispora corallina. The sequence goes on along the minus strand of NZ_BOOC01000009.1, from coordinate 41,029 downwards.
GGCGCGGGGCGCCGGTGGCGGGGCCGCCGGCCTCCTGGGGCACGTGGACGGTGAGGGCCGCCGACGTGGCCGGAGACCGCCCCGACGCCGTCCAGGCCGTCCACTCCGCGGGCAGCGGCACGTCCTGCCCGCCGTCGGTGCGCATCGCGTCCACGACCAGCGACGCGTCCGCCGCTCCGTCCGGCAGGTCCAGCAGAAGTCCCCGTACGGCGAGGGGCCCGGCGAGCCTTCCCGAACGCCCCGCGGCCCCGGCCAGGTCGTAGCGCACGTCGTGGGCGCCGGGGCGCAGCGGCCCGCCGTCCAGTTCCTGGACCGCGCCGAAGGCGTCGCTCACGACGAGGCGCAGCCGGGCGTCGCCGGCCGCCTTCGCGGTCATCGAGAGCCGCACCTTCAGCGACAGCGCCCCCGGGCTGCCGGGGACCGGCACGCCCGTATATGCGGGTCTCGCGGCGGCGAGCCCGCCGGCCAGGCGGCCCAGTGGGGCGGACGCCAGGTCGGGCCGCCACAGGACGAGGCCGTCGAGCCGCCGGGCGTCCGCGGCCAGCAGGGTCACCCGGGTGCCCGCGACGTCCACGTTCTCGCGCTGGACGGGCACGGCCGCCGTGACCCCGGGCAGCGCGGCGTACAACGCGCCCCGGCCGAGCGTGCCCAGGCCGGGCGCGTCCACCGGCGCCGTGACCCGAAGGTCGGCGCCCGCCTGGTGGCGCGCCTGGTCCTCCTGTGAGCGGCGCCAGGTCGCGGAGGTGGCCAGCGACACCACCCCGATCGCCACGGCCATGGTGAGCAGCAGCACCGGTCCCGCGTACCGCAGCGGCCTGCGGCTGACCTGCCACGCCCCGAGCGCGGGGGCGAGGCCGCGGCGCCGCGAGGTGATCCGCTCGGCGGTCCCGGACACCACGGGCACCAGGCGCAGGCCCAGCATGCCGCCGCACAGCAGCGCGAGCGCCGGGCCCGCCACGATGAGGGGGTCGATCCCCAGCCCGCCCGAGGCGGTGGCGGTGACCGGGCCGCCGTACCGGCCGAGCTGCCAGAGGGCGAGCGCCGACACCGCGAGCAGCGCCACGTCGCCGCCCGCCCGCTGGATCGCGCCGCGCCTGTCGCCCCGGCCGCGCGCGGCCTGCTCCTCGACGTAGGTGCGCCGGGCGCCGCGCATCGCGGGCAGCGTGAGCAGCACCGCGCACCCGAGCGCCACCGCGGCGGCGACCAGGAAGGCGGACGCGTCCGGGACCGGCGCCAGCCGCACCCCCGACGCCTGCAGCCACGGGATCGCGTCCACGGCCCGCAGCGCCCACGGCGCGAGCAGCGGCGCGACCACCGCCGCGGGCAGGGCCACCAGCAGCGCCTCGTAGCCCGCCAGCAGGGCGAGCCTCGCGCCGCCCGCCCCCCGCGAGCGCAGCAGCGCCACCTCCATCCGCCTGCGGTCGGCCAGCAGCCGGGCCGTCAGCGTCAGCGCGTACGCGGCGAGCAGCAGCACCTGCAGGACCGGGACCAGCATCGTGGAGCGCCCGACCAGCGCGGCCTCGTCGAGCCGGTTCAGGGTGTCGGGCAGGGCGGTGAACACGGCGCACGCCGCGCAGTCGGCCCGCAGCCCCGCGCCGAGCGCCGCGACCGAGCCGGCGAGCGGCCGCACCCCGTCACGGGAGAGGTTCCGCAGGTCGGGCACGGCCAGCCAGGTGGCGGACACGTCGGTCGCGAAGCGCTGCCGGAAGGCGTCCGGGGTGACCACGAGCGGCCCGTAGGTGGTGTAGTTGCCCCTCTCCACGCCGCGCCGCAGCAGCTCGTCGCCCTCCCACCGCTCGTCGTACGGCTCCCGCAGCTCGAACAGGCCGCTCACCCGCGCCCGCACCGGCTCGTGGCTCAGCCGCCCGACGACCGTGAAGCCGTCGCCGACCTCCAGCCGCATCGCGCGGGCGGCCGGCGGGGAGAGCGCGACCTCCAGCGCGCCGCCGTCCCGGGGCCAGGCGCCCGCGACCAGCCGGGCCCGCCCCTCGACGCCCTCGTACGTGGCGAACCTGGTCAGGTCGGGCCGCTCACGGCGCTCCTGCCCGGGGAGCGCGTACGAGTCGGAGGAGATGGACAGGGACACCTCGGCCGGCCGCCCGCCGTACGCCTGGCTGAGCCGGGCCCGGACGGCGGCGTCGACGCGCCCGAGGTCGCCGGCGGAGACCGGCGCGGTCACGGTGGCCGCGGTCGCGGACAGCGGCGCCACCCGCATCGCGCGCCGCACGCCCGCCTCGGTCACCGCGGAGGCGTACGCGATCAGCGCGACGAGCGCGGTGGTGGCCAGCAGCACCGAGCCGAACGCCCCGAGGAGCAGGAGCGGCTCACCGGCCGCCCGCCGGAACACGAGCGGCACCCGCGCCCCACGCCCCGCAGCCATTCCGGTCCCCCCTCGGCTCAAGGTGTAGAAGCCTATTCGGGAGGAGATGGACCTTGAAAGGGTGGTCCGAGGGAATTCAGACGAGCGTGTGCAGCGACTCCACCGCCCTGACGAGGGGGGCGAGCTCCGGGTTGCGCGCGGCCTCGTCGAGGGCCTCGCGGAGGGCGGCGTCGTTGGTGGGCCGGGCCTTCTCGAGGAGCGCGAGTCCCGCCGGGCTGACGTCCGTGTAGATGCCGCGGCGGTCGGTCGGGCACAGGTAGCGGGTGAGCAGGCCCCGGTCCTCCAGCCTGGTCACCAGCCGGGTCGTCGCGCTCTGGCTGAGCACGACGGCGTCGGCGACCTGCTTCATCTGCAGGTGGCCGCCGGGACCGTCGTGCTGCCGGCTGAGGGTGTTGAGCAGCGAGTACTCCCGCACGCTCAGGCCGTGCCTGCTCTGCAGCGCGCGCTCGATGTGGGCCTCGATCCTCTCGTGCAGCAGGGAGAGCGCGCACCAGCCCTGGGCCAGGGCGGTGAGGGCGGGATCTGTGGCTGTCATCGCGGTCTTCCTCGGTCCGGAGCGTCTGCCTCCAGGATATGCCACATGCGCAATAGCCCGCGTTTGCAACTACATGCTTACACAACTATTGTCGAGTCTCGCTAACCGCTCGTGCAATCAATCGGGGATGTCCACATGCCTCTCGCGCTTCTGGCCCTCGCCATCGGGGCCTTCGGGATCGGGACGACGGAGTTCGTGATCATGGGCCTGTTGCCGCAGGTCGCGGCGGAGTTCGGCGTCTCCGTCCCGACGGCGGGGCTGCTCGTGACGGGGTACGCGCTCGGCGTCGTGATCGGCGCCCTGCCGATGACCGTGCTGGGCACCCGGCTGTCCCGCAAGCGCATGCTGATGCTGCTCATGGCGCTGTTCGTCGCCGGCAACCTGGTGTCGGCCGCGGCGCCGGCCTTCGAGGTGATGCTGGCGGGCCGCGTGATCGCCTCGCTCGCCCACGGCGCGTTCTTCGGCATCGGCTCGGTCGTCGCGGCCGAGCTGGTCGCCCCGGAGAAGAAGGCAGGGGCGATCGCGACCATGTTCACCGGACTCACGGTCGCCAACGTCGTGGGCGTCCCGCTCGGCACCCTGGTCGGCCAGACCGCCGGGTGGCGCGTGACGTTCGCGATCGTCGCGGCGCTGGGCGTCGCCGGGCTCGCCGGGATCGCCCTGCTGGTCCCCGAGCTGCCCCGGCCCAAGGGGGTGCGCCTGCGGCACGAGCTGGCCGCGTTTCGCAACGCGCAGGTGCTGCTGGCGATGGCCATGACCGTGCTCGGCTTCGGCGGGGTGTTCGCGGCCGTCACCTACATCGCGCCCATGCTGACCCGCGTCACCGGCTTCGCCGAGAGCTCGATCACCTGGCTGCTCGTCCTCTTCGGCCTCGGCATGGTCGCCGGGAACCTGGTTGGCGGCAGGCTCGCAGACCGCGCGCTCATGCCGATGCTGTTCGTCTCACTGGGCGCCCTGGCCCTGGTCCTCGCCGCGTTCACGGTGACCGCGCACGGGAAGGCCGCCGCCGCGGTGACGGTCGCCCTGATCGGCGCGCTCGGCTTCGCCACCGTGCCGCCGCTGCAGAAGCGCGTGCTCGACCAGGCGCACGGCGCCCCGACGCTGGCCTCCGCCGTCAACATCGGCGCCTTCAACCTCGGCAACGCCCTGAGCGCCTGGCTCGGCGGCCTCGTCATCGCGGCCGGCTTTGGCTACACCGCCCCGAACTGGGTGGGCGCCGCGCTCGCCGCCTCCGCCCTCCTGCTCGCCGTCCTGTCCGCCGCGCTGGAACGGCGTCCCGCCGCGTCCGTCCCCGCCGTCCCTCTCCCGGCCGCCCCGAGGCCCTGACCAGGCGCCCTGGCCGGGGCGGTGGGGGTGGCGATAGCGTGCCCCCATGGCCGAAGGGGCGAGCCCGCAGCTGGCTCAGATCAACGTCGCCCGCCCGCTTCATCCCGCCCACGACCCGCGGCTGGACGAGTTCACCGGCGCCATCGCCCGCATCACCGCCCTCGCCAAGCGCTCGCCGGGGTTCGTCTGGCAGTACGAGACGGCCGACGGCCACTTCCCGACGTCCGACCTGCTCGGCGACCCGCCGGTCATCTTCAACCTGTCCGTCTGGGCCACCTACCAGGACCTGCACGACTTCACCTATCGCAGCCGCCACGGCCACTACCTGAGACGCCGCGCGCAGTGGTTCGCCCCGCTCGCGCCGCCGGCCACCGCCCTCTGGTGGGTCCCGGAGGGGCGCCGCCCCACCGTCGAGGAGGCCGTCGCCCGGCTCGGCCACCTGCGCCGCCACGGCCCCACTCCCCACGCGTTCACCGTCCGCCGTCGCTACACCGCAGACGGACGTCCGGACGTCCCCCAGGAGATCGGACGAGCCGGAGCCCCCGGGCGCTGACGAGGGGGCGGACCGCTACAGCCGTCCGCGCGCCTCCTCGACGTGCCGGACGATGCCGTGCGCCCCTGCGGCCTCGGCTACGGAACGCGCCTCGTCCAGCAGGGCCAGCGCCTCGTCGCGGCGGCCCTCCCCGGCCGTGATGTAGGCGAGCCCCACGAGGTTCGCGGCGACGCCCGGCAGGAACCCGAGCTCGCGGCGGATGCGGGTGGACTCCTCCAGCCGTTCCCGCGCCGCGTCGAGGCGTCCGGCCCGGTGCTCCGCGATCCCGAGGTGCCGCAGGGCGTACGACGCCGTCAGGTCGTCGCCCGCCCGCACCGCCTCCCTCTGGGACCGTTCGAGCACCGGGACCGCGGCCCCATCGTCCCCCCGGACGACCTGGTGGAAGGTCCCCACCCAGAACAGCGCCTCGGCCTCGCCGCGTCCGTTCCCCAGGCCGCCGTACAGCTCGGCCGCGCGCTCGAACAGCGCCAGAGCGCGCGGGTCCTCCCGGCCGCTCTGCAGGAACCGGGCGTGCACGACCCGCCCCCGGGCGAGCGCGAGATCCGCCTCGACCTCGTCGAGCACCCGGTCGGCCGCGTCAACGGCGCCGGCGTCCCCGCCGAATACGGCCTGCTCGTACAGCAGCCTGGCCCGTTCGATCCGATCGTCCATGTCACCCCGTCCACCGGTCGTCGTCGAAACCCTAGAAGATCACAACTGCGGCACGCCTTGGGATTCCCACTGCCGACGGCTATGACAGGTGAGACCGCTGTGACGGACCGGACATGGATGATCACGAGCCGGGCACGGTTCGCCCTCACTTGGATGACCGACGCGGCCACCGCCGCCCGCGGGACCGTCCAAGAGCGTGGACGAAGCCTGGGAGGTCCCATGACGAAGCCGGCCATCCGCGCGGCCCTGGTCCTGATCGCGCTGGTGTTCGCCACGGCCTGTGGCGGGAGCCAGGAGAGCACCCCCGCGGGCGGCGCGCAGGCGCCGGAGCTCCCCCGGAAGGCCCCCGGCTCCGTCCGGCACGACGTCACCGGCGGCCAGGCCGCCCCGTCGCCCGTCCCGTCGACCGGACCGCACGGTGCGCAGGAGCCGTCGACCTTCGCGCTGGACGTCGACACGGCCTCCTACGGCTACGCGCGCCGAGCCCTGCTGGAGGGTCGCTGGCCGGAGCCGGGACAGGTCCGCACGGAGGAGTTCGTCAACGCCTTCCGCCAGGACTACAAGGAGCCGGACGACGACGGCTTCGCCGTCCACCTCGACGGGGCGAGGCTGCCGGACAAGGGGACGGCGCTGGTCCGCGTCGGCTTGCAGACCCGCGCCCAGGACGCGTCGGCGCGACGCCCGGTGAGCCTCACCTTCGTGGTGGACGTCTCCGGATCCATGGCCGAGCCAGGCCGGCTCGACCTCGTCCGCAGGGCGCTCCACACGCTCGTCGACCAGCTCGTGCCCGGCGACCAGGTGTCCATCGTGTCGTTCAACGAGCAGGCCCGGGTGATCGCGGAGATGACCCCGGTCACCTCCCGCGCCGCCCTGCACGAGGCGATCGAGCACCTGAGCGCCGAGGGATCGACCAACGTGTCGGACGGCCTCGACGCGGGCTACCGCCAGGCGGCCGGAGCGTACCGAGCGGACGCCACCAACCGCGTCATCCTGCTCTCCGACGGCCTGGCCAACACCGGCGAGACCAGCTGGCAGGCGATCCTCGACCGCGTGAGCGCGCAGGCGGGAAAGAAGATCACCCTGTTGTGCGTCGGCGTCGGCCGCGAGTACGGCGACCAGCTGATGGAGCAGCTCGCGGACAAGGGCGACGGCGCCGCCGTGTACGTCTCCACCGAGGACGACGTGCGCACGGTCTTCTCCGAGAAACTCACCACCACCCTCGAGGTGCGCGCCCGCGACGCCAAGGCGCAGGTCGCCTTCGATCCCTCGGCGGTCGAGTCGTACGAGCTGCTCGGTTACGAGGACCGCGCGCTGACCTCGGAGGCGTTCCGCGACGACGCGGTGGACGGCGGCGAGATCGGGCCCGGTCACGCGGTCACCGCGCTCTACCGGGTGCGCCTGCGCCCTGACGCGGGCGGCCGGCTCGCCACGGCGACGGTGCGCTGGCTGGACCCCGACAGCCGGCAGCCGGCCGAGGCCGTCAGGAGCGTCGAGGTGTCCGCTCTGTCTCCGGCCCTGTGGGAGGACGCTCCGGTCCGCCTCCAGGTCGACGCGGTGGCCGCCGGCTTCGCCGAGCATCTGCGCGGCCGCTGGTCCGGCGGCGGCGACGGGACCTGGAGCCTCGCCGAGCTCACCGACGAGGCCACCCACCTGTCCGCGCAGACCGAGGACCCGGCCGTGACGGAGTTGGCCACGCTGCTGCGCCGGGCCCGCGACCTGGGCTGACGCGGCACCGGCGGAGGGCGCGGCTACCGCGTGATGCCGAGCGTCGCGATCAGGTCCTCGTGGAGCTCGAACCAGACCCGGTGACACGAGTCGACGTCGACGCCGGTGATCCACGCCGGATCATGGGCCGCCCGGGCCAGCGCGGCGGCGAACCGGTCGTGGTAGCCGGCGAACCGGCTGAGGGACGCTGCCAGGGGCCGTTCGAGGTCGCGCAGCTCGCCGGCGAGGCCGGCGAGCCCGCCGAAGGTGTCCGTGGAGTCGCCGGACCCCAGCTGCCACGCGGTGAAGAGCTGCGACGCTCGTCCGTTGAGAGGAAGGAACCGTTCGTGGACGGCGGCGACGGTCCCGCGGGCGCCGGCGCGGTCGAGCTCGTCGCGGAGCCGGGCCTCGTTGTGCCGGTACCCGGTCTCGGTCAGCGACCACCCGGCCGTCCCGGCGAAGGACGACCTGCCGACCCAGCCGTACGCCTGGGCGTCGAGGAGGTGCTCCTGGGTCTGACCGGTGTCGAGCCCGAACCGGGCGGCGACGGCGGCCGTGTCGGCGAACCCCTTCAGCCGTACGGCGTGGAGCACCAGCAGGTCGGAGGGAGACGGGTGGGCCATCAGGGGCATCCTCCGGTGACGGTGCCGACGGTGCCGTCGACGGTGACGGGTGCGCCGTCGGTCACGCTGCTCATCGCCTCGTGGGCGCCGACGACGGCGGGGATCCCGAACTCCCGCGCGACGATCGCCGCGTGGCTGAGGACGCCGCCGCTCTCGGTGACGACGGCGGCGGCGAGGCGGAACAGCGGGGTCCAGGCCGGGTCGGTGGTCCGGCACACGAGGACGTCGCCGGGCCGGACGCGGGCGAACTCGCCGACCGAGCGCACGACGCGTGCCGGTCCCCGCGCCCGGCCGGGACTGCTGGGCACCCCCGTGACCAGCGCACGAGCCGAACTCGGGCCGCCCACGTCAGCCGGGACGCCGAGGGCGGTGATCGGGCGCGCCTGCAGCAGCCAGATCCGGTCGTCGCGCGCCGCCCACTCGACGTCCTGGGGCCGGCCGAAGAGGTCCTCGCACCGCCGGCCGAGCGCGACGAGCCGGCGTACCTCCCCGGGTGTCAGACAGCCCCGGGTGCGGTCCGGTTCGGGGACGGGCGAGCGGACCAGCCCGTCCTCGCGCAGGTCGAGCCGGGTCTGCTTGGACCCCACGGTGAGCCGGACCGTGTCCGCCGGCGGGGTCACGACGACCTCGTCGGGGACCACGACGCCGGAGACGACGGACTCCCCGAGCCCCCAGGACGCGTTGATCACCACGGCGTCGGCGCCGGTGCGGGGGTCGCGTGTGAACAGCACCCCCGCCTGGTCGGCCTCGACGAGCTCCTGCACGAGCACCGGCACGGCGGGCTCGTCGTCGAGGCCGAGGTGTGCCCGGTAATCGCGCGCCCTGTCCGTGTACGACGAGGCGGCGCAGGCCCGGATCGCGGCCATGACCTCGTCCAGGCCCCGGGAGCCGAGGACGGTGTGCAACTGCCCGGCGAAGGACGCCGTCGCCGAGTCCTCGGCCAGCCCCGACGACCGTACGGCGACCGCCCGGCCGCGCAGCCGGCGCAGGTGCTCCGCGACCATCCGGCGGTCGACGTCCGGGCCGGTGACGACGAACCCGTCCGGGACGGGAAGGCCGGCGCGCAGCAGGACGGCGAGCCCGTGGGCCTTGCCGCCGCACGCGGGGCCCGCGTTCATGAGCGGGACGACGCTCACGGACCGTCGTCCCCGTCGAGCCGGGCCAGCACGCGCTCGTGCCGCTGCTGCGCCGCCTGGGCGGTCCGCAGGCCCAGCGGCCGCGCGATCTGGGCCCAGGTCAGCCCCTCGGCGCGGGCGACGAACAGCAGGCCCGCCTCGAGCTGGTCGAGCTCGGCGCGGGCGGCGGCCAGCAGCGCGATCGCCGCCAGCAGATCGTCGGGCAGCTCCAGCGCGCCCCGGTCGGTGCCGGCTCGCCACAACGCCTGGCGGATCAGCGTGACCGCGTCGTGCGGCTGGCCGTCGGCCAGCCAGGGCAGTCGAGGCAGGTCGTCGCCGCCGCGGGCGGTCAACCGGTCTCGCGCCCACCGTTCGAGGGCGCCCGCCGCCTGGTCGTCCGATCCTTCACGCACGTCGCCAGCGTGTCCTTTCAACAACCTGTTTGTCAACAAGCTGTTGAACTTCATTGGCGCGCTAAGCCGGGCGGGCCGCGGCGTCGACGCCCATCGCGCTGAAGCGCATGGCCATGTCCTCGACCCACTCCGGCGGTGTCCGGTGGTCCGCCAGCGGGATGCCGGCCTCGGCCCGCCACACCCGCCGCCAGGACCTCTAGGGTTCGGCGGGCACGGGCCTTGGCGCCGCGGGCCGTCGTGCGTACACCTCGATCTCGAACTTCATGCGGGGATCGGCCAGGCCGCACACCAGCATCGTCGCGGCTGGGCGGATGTCGCCGAAGCGGCGGCGCAGGGTCGGCCAGCACGGCTGGAAGTCCTCACGATCGGGCACCAGGTATCTGACCCGGACGACGTCGGCAAACGAGCAGCCCGCCTCGGCCAGCGCCGATTCAATATTGCGCAGGCACTGCTCGGCCTGCTCGACCACGTCGTCGGAGATCGTCATGGTCGCGTAGTCGAACCCGGTCGTCCCGGACACATGCACCCAGTCGCCGTCGATCACCGCCCGCGCGTAGCCGATCTCCTCTTCGAAGGTGGATCCACTCAGAATCACGCGTCGTTCTGTCATGCGGCGAAAGGTAGGCAAAGGGCAGCGATATGTCCAATACCTCTTAGAGGGCCATCTGATATCTCTAAAGGTATGGACCGCCCTGAGCTCAGCCTGCAGCAGCTTCACGCCTTCGCGGTCCTCTCCGAGGAACTCCACTTCGGGCGCGCCGCGGAGCGGCTGGGCATCGCGCAACCGCCGCTCAGCCAGCAGATCCGCCGCCTGGAAGCGAAGGTCGGGCACCCGCTGTTCACGCGAGGGCCCGGCGCGGTCGCCCTCACCGCGGCGGGAGGCCAACTCCTGCCGGCCGCTCGGCGCGCACTCGACGAGATCGCCGTCGGCCTGGACACGGCCCGGCGCATCGGCAGCGGTGAGGCCGGTCGGATCCGGATCGGCTTCGCCGCATCGCTTGCGCTGACCGTCCTGCCGGGCCTGTTGCGCGCCTACCGCGATCAGTTTCCCCACGTGGAGATGGAGATCCGTGAGATGACCACGGTGCCGCAGGTGGCCGCTCTGCACGAGCAAGTGATCGACGTCGGGCTCCTGCGCGAGCCGCCGGACGAGCCGGGGCTGGCGACTGAGGCGATCTTGTCCGAGGAGTTCATCGCAGTCCTGCCGGCCGCCCACCCCCTTGCGGCCCAGCGCGTCCTCCCGATCGAAGCACTCGCGAACGAGCCGTTCGTGCTGCTGCCCCGCAGTGCCGGACCGATGTTCCACGACCGGATCCTCGACTTGTGCCGCAGCGCGGGCTTCGAACCCCGCCTCGGCCAGCAGGCGGTCGAATGGCAGACGGTCTGCGCGCTCGTCGAGGCAGAACTGGGAGTGTCACTCGGCCCGGCGAGCATTCGCCGGATCCGCCTCAACGGTGTCGCGTACCGCCGGATCGAACCGAACAGCGCACGCACAACCGTCGCGGTGGCCTGGCGTCGCGACGACCAGAACCCGCTGGTCACGCGATTTCTGGAGGTCGCCCGCAGCACGCGGCCCACCCCTCGGCGCCGGCGTGACCACGCCAAAGGTGGGATGACTTCCCACAGCCACGTCGTGCCTGCGGACGAATGGGAAAGCCACAGACGGTAGGCGCACACCCACGCGGTCGTCCGGCGCGCGACCTCCCTGCCGATGAAAGTTTCAGCAAGAGTCGCCGCCCGCTGCGAACGGCGCCCAGGTTACGCGGCGCTCACAATTGTTTCTTGACCCAAGACATCAGACGTCATACGTTGCACGAAACCGAGCCCATTCATGGGATGTCCTCCAGACACACACCACAAGTGTTCGTGCCTTCGGAGGCACCCCTCTGACCGCATGCCCTGCATCAGGGTGTCCCGTCGAATGGCGGCCGTACCGCGGCGGCGGACCAGCCGTGGCGGCGCAGCCGACAAGCGCCACCCCCCAACGCGCCACCAGGAGCTCCATGAGCGTGCCGCTGAACCGTCGACGCTTCATCTCCACCACGGCGGCGGCCCTCGGCGCTGCCGCGCTTCCTTCGGCGACCTTCGCTGACCGAGCGGCCGCCGCCGTGCCGCCGCAGGTGACGCTGCCGCAACGCGGCATCTACGACACGGCCGCCGCCGCGAGTTGGACTGATGCCTTCCTGACCGGCAACGGCGAGTACGGGGCCATGCTCTACGGCGCGCCCACCCTGGAGAAGGTCGTCTTCACCCATCATCGGTTCGTGATGCCCAACGGCACCCGTAACCTGACCCCGCCGGTGCTGTCGGGCCGGTTGGCCGGCGTCAGGGACAAGGCGCTCGCCGGCGACTTCAGCGGTGCCACCGGCGACTTCACCTCCGGCTGGTCGCTGCGCTGGACCCAGACCTTCCATCCGGGCTATGAGCTGCAGCTCAGCACTCCGGGGATGACGACGGTCGGCAACTACGCCCGGATCACCGATTTCAGGACCGGTGAGGTCACCTCGACGTGGACCGACAGCTATGGCACGTGGACGCGCCGGGCTTTCGCCTCCCGAGCCGACCGGGTGATCGTCCACGAACTCACCCCCGCGCCGGGCCGGACGATCGACACCACGCTGAGCGTCAACACGGCCCTGAGCGGCGTGCCGGGGTCCGTCGGCTTCAGCACCCTGGCCACGGTCGGCAACGGTGACGGCTACCTGAACCTGCGGGGCACCTACCCCGCCGGGCAGGGAGCGTTCGGCTATGAGGGCGTCACCCGGGTGGTCGCGACCGGGGGTTCGGTACGGGTGAGCGGGTCGGCCCTCGTCGTGGCCGCGGCGACCAAGCTCGTGCTGCTGACCAAACTCGACCGCTACGAGTCGTCCACCGCGTGGGACGCGAAACCGCTGCACACGGCGCTGGCCGCGCTGAGCGCCGACTACGCGACCCTGCTCACGCGGCACACCGCCCTGCACACCCCGCTGTACGACCGGTCACGCATCGACCTGAACGTCAGCGCCGCGGACCGGCGACTGTCGACCAGCGAACTGATCGCGCGGCAGAACGCCAACCGCAACGTCATCGACGTCGCGCTGCTGGAGCGGATGTACGACTCCGGCCGCTACCTGTTCCTCAGTTCCAGCGGCGTCCTGCCACCGCGGCTGACCGGCCTGTGGACGGGCGCCTGGGACGCGGCGTGGGCCGGCGACTTCACCACCGACGCCAATGTCAACGTCCAGGTCGCCGGCGGCAACATCCTGTCCCTCACCGAAGCCATGGACGGGTACTTCACCCTGATCCTCGGCCAGATCAACGATTGGCGCACCAACGCCAGGAACCTCTACGGGACCCGCGGCCTGCTCGCTCCCTCCCGGACGGACGGCGAGTACGGCACGATGCTGCACTTCGACGGCGGGTTCCCCGGCCACACCTGGATCGGCGGCGCCGACTGGCTGCTCTACCCGCTGCTCGAGTACTACCAGGTCACCGGAGACGCCACCTTCTACCGCACCAAGCTCGCCCCGGTCCTGATCGAGCTCGCATCGTTCTACGAGGACTTCCTCACCCGCACCGACGCCAACGGCAAGGTCGTCTTCGTGCCGTGCTTCTCCATGGAGAACAGCCCGGGCAACACGGGCAGGCAACTGTCGATCAATGCGACCGGCGAGATCGCCGCAGGCAAGCACGCGCTGCAGGCCGCCGTCGACGCCGCCGACTTCCTCGGCACCGAGCAGGGCCCAGGCCAGGGCGTGCAGCGCTGGACCGCCTTGCTGGCCAGGATGCCCGACTATCGGATCAACGGCGACGGGGCGCTCGCGGAATGGTCGTGGCCCAGCCTGACCGACCGGTACAACCATCGTCACGTACAGCACATGTACCCGGTCTGGCCGCTGCACGAGATCAACCCCGAGGACAAGCCCGACCTGATCCGTTACGCGAGCCGTGCCTTGGATCTGCGAGGGGACGAGGGAGGGGAGGCCCACGGCGCCATCCACCGCAGCCTCGCCCGAGCCCGGCTCAAGGACGGCGCCGGCGTGTACGGCAACCTGCGGAAGATCCTGGGCAACAACATGATCTTCCGGTCGCTGATGACCTCGCACAATCCGAACCTGTCGATCTACAACGCCGACGCCGCCAACTCGCTGCCCGCGATTCTCGCCGAGGCGTTGATCTACACCAGGCCCGGCATCCTGGAGTTGCTGCCCGCGCTGCCCGATCAGCTCGCCAAGGGCACGATCACCGGTGTGCGCGGCCGCAACCGCATCCGGATCGAGTCGTTCACCTGGGACATCAGCGCCCGGACCGCCACCGCCACCGTCGTCTCCGACGTCACCCAGACCGTGACGCTCATCTGCCGGCGCGGGATCGCCTCCGTCACCACCAGCGCAAGCGTCGCCGCCTCGCCGTTGGGCAGCCATGCCCGGCAGGTGTCACTGACCGCGGGTACGACGACCCAGATCACCATCGAGCTGGGCGCCGGCGGCCCGCCCACCGGCGTCGTCCGCCTGGTCAACCGCAACAGCGGCAAGGTGCTGGACGTCTACGGAGGCTCCACCGCCGACGGCGCCGCCGTCGTCCAGTGGCCCTGGAACGGCGGGACCAACCAGCAGTGGCGGCTGTCGCAGAACTCCGACGGCTCGTTCCGGCTGACCGGTGCCGCCAGCGGCAAGGTCCTCAGCAGCCCGAACGCCAATCAGGGCACCGCCCTCGTCCAGATGACCGACACCAACGGCACGAACCAGCGGTGGAAACTCGTCCCCGCGGCCACGAGCGGCTACTACCGGCTCGTCAACGTGGGCGACGGATTGTGCGCGGACGTCGAAGCCGGCTCCACAGCCGACGGCGCCCGGATCATCCAGTGGCCCGAGAACGGCGGCGCCAACCAGGAATGGCAGATCGTCGCCGTGTGACGCCGAAGACGTGGCCGTGGCCCATCGATCGATGTCACACCTGCACGAAAAAGTCCCCCGCCCTCGCAATGGCACATCCCCATGAGCTCTGCCACGACGGGGTGATCTCCTGCTCGGAACCAGCGAAAGGAAACAGAGCGTGAAGTCAGCCCGGTCCACCATTGGGAAGGGGTTAGCAGCGCTCGCGGTGTTCGTCGCCGCTGTGGCCCTGCCGGCCCTCACAGGTAGTACCTCGGCCTCGGCGGCGACCCAGGCAACCTACTACGTCGCCCCCGACGGCGACGACGCCAACCCTGGGACGATCACGTCACCGTTCAAAACCCTGCAGCACGCGAGGGACGTCGTCCGCACGGTGAACGCCACCATGACAGGCGACGTCTACGTGTACCTCCGCGGCGGGAACTATCCGGTCAGCAGCACAATCGACTTCACGCCGGCCGACTCCGGCACGAATGGTTACCGGGTCATATACGCCGCGTACCAGAACGAGACGCCGATCCTCAATGGAGGCGTCCAGGTAACCGGATGGACGCAGCACAGCGGTAACATCTGGAAAGCCCCGCTGAATCGCAGCAACAAGCTCCGCGCGCTCTATGTCAACGACAAGCGGGCGTACATGGCTTCCAAAACGATAAACTCACTGGGGTGCTACGGAACCTACACCGTCACGGCGGGACAGGCGTCCTGGGCGTGGGAATCGGGTTCGCAGTGCGCGGGGGCGAAGTACAGCCTGAGCGACTTTCCCGCTATCGCCGCCAATCAGGACGACATCGAAATAGAGACGTCGACGACCTGGACCACGGCCATCGTGGGAGTCCGGCAGGTCACCTCTGACGGCTCGAACCGCATAGCCCAGTTCCAGCAGCCGGGGGCGGCCATCGCCCAGGGCGCCTTCAACGGCAACGCCCAGGTCGGCGGCACCCACAAGGTCATGAACGCCTACGAGTTCCTGGACACGCCGGGCGAGTTCTACTTCGACAAGTCGAGCAAGACCTTGTACTACTACAAGGCAGGCTCGGAAGACATGTCGACCGCGACGGTCTTCGCGCCGAACAACGTGTCCACCCTTCTCCGCGTCGCCGGCACCTCCACGAGCAGTCGCGTCCGGAACATCACCTTCTCCGGCCTCACGGTCGAGCACTCCGACTGGAACCTGTTCAACGTGGCCGGCTCCGTGTTCAAACAGGCCCAGCAGGGCAACCTCGGCGCGATCGCCTACGCCAAGCAGAACTTCCACGCCTATTACTACCGCAATGTCGACGTGGCGCCCGGCGCCATCCAGATCGAGAACGCCGACGGGCTCGTCCTGCAGGGCAACCGGATACAGCACACCGGCGTCGACGGAATCAACATGGTCAACGACGTGGTGAACACCCAGTTGATCGGCAACTACACGAACGACATCGCCGGATCCGCGATCACCGTGGGCCATCCCCAGAATGTCTACATCGGCGACTACACCTCGACGAACCACGAGAAGTATCCCGTGGGGGTCGAAGGAGCGCCCAAGAACATCGATATCAAGAACAACTACATCTACGACAGCGCCGTGTTGTTCAACGGGCACAGCCCCATCTCGGCGTACTTCGCCGACACGTTGACCATCCAGCACAACCGCATCGAGAAAGCCCCGTGGTCCGGTATAACGCTCGGCTGGGGGTGGTGGAACTTCGACGGATCGTCAGGCTCGATCCAGCCCAACCGGCCGACCACCACGGCGAAGAACAACACCATCAGCTACAACCAGATCATCGACACGGTGCAGCGTCTGGGCGATACGGCTCCCATCTACACGCTGGGCAGCCAGCCGGGAACCACGATCACCAACAACTATCTGCAGGGCGTCCCGGCCGGTCACAAGTACGGACTCCACCCGGACGAAGGCTCAGCGTACATAACCTTCCGCGACAACGTCCTGAGCGTGGACAAGAATGTCACGTGGCTCATCAACTCCGACGACTTCGGGCGTAAGCATGATCTGAGCATCACGCAGACATACGGCCCTATCAACAAGGTCTCCAACAAGAGCCTGCCGAACAGCACGGTCCAGGACATCCTCGTATCCTCCGACTACGTCTGGCCGTCGCAGGCATACGGCATCGCCGTGAACTCCGGACTCGAGGACGCGTACAGGAACATCATCCCCCAGAGCAATCTCTCTCTGCCGGACTACGTCCTGCCTGCCAGCACGTTCGTCGGCGCCGGTGTGACATCGGTTCCCATCCGCAGCGCCGGCGACGCGAGCAAGACGGTCTGGCTGGCCCCCTCGGGTACGACCTCCTTCACCGCCGGCAACACGATGACCAGGGCAAGCGGAACCGCGACCTCCATCGCCGTTCCGACGTCGGCCGGCGACTATCGGCTCTTCGTCGTGGACGCCCAGGGGAATCGATCGGCTGAGTCGAATTCGCTCGTCAGGCAAGGAAACGGCGGCGGGAGCGGCCAGCAGAGCGGCTCGATCGTGGGCGGTCAGTCGGGCCGATGCGTGGACGTGACCGGCGCCTCCCAGACCAACGGCACCCAGGCCCAGCTGTACGACTGCAACGGACAGACCAACCAGCGGTGGACGTACACGTCCGGCAAGCAACTGCAGGTGTTCGGCAGCAAGTGCCTGGACGCGTACAACCAGGGCACCTCGAACGGCACCCAGGTGATCATCTGGGACTGCAACGGCCAGACCAACCAGCAGTGGAACGTCAACTCCAACGGCACCATCACCGGTGTGCAGTCCGGGTTGTGCCTGGACGCCAACGGCGGCGCCACCGCCAACGGCACGAAGCTCATCCTGTGGTCGTGCAACGGCGGCGCGAACCAGCAGTGGAGCCTGCGCAGCTGATGTGAGGTTCCTGTTGGGCCGCGGGCGGTCGTACACGCACCGCCCGCGGCCCACCCTGCCGGACACCGTACCGGCCCTGGCCCTCCTCTACCCGTGACGCGCGCCCGAGCGGACGGATGGCAAGATGCTTGCGGGAGTGGTCATGACGGTCAGGGTGTAAGGGGACGCGCGCCGGACCGCGGGGAGCCGGAGGAGGCCGATGAGCCGGAAGAGCCATCGCGTCGCCGTGCTCGTGCTGGAGGGCGCGAAGCCCCTCGACGTCGGCATCCCCGCACAGGTGTTCTCCAACCGGCCGAGCATGCCGTACGAGGTGCGGGTGTGCGGCGCCGCGCCCGGACTGGTGACCGGCGGCGACGGCCTCTCCTACCACGTGGCCGACGGACTCGACGCTCTCGATCAGGCCGACACTGTATTCATCCCCGGTTATCGGGAGCCGGCGACCACGGAGCCGCCCGCCGCGGTCCTCGGCGCGCTCATGGCCGCCCACGAGCGTGGAACCCGGCTCGCGGCCATCTCGACAGGGGCGTTCGCGCTGGCGGCGACGGGCCTGCTCGACGGCAAGCGGGCGACGACCCACTGGCACTACACGAAAGCCCTCGCCGGCAAGCATCCGCTCGTGCGGGTGGACGAGAACGTGCTGTTCGTGGACGAGGGCGACGTGCTGACGTCGGCGGGCGCGGCGTCCGGCATCGACCTGTGCCTGCACCTGGTGCGGCGCGACCACGGCGTCGGGCTGTCCAACCACGTGGCGAGACGGCTGGTGGCTGCGCCCTATCGAAGCGGGGGTCAGGCGCAGTACGTGCCCCGCAGCGTCCCCGAGCCGCTCGGCGACGTGTTCGCGAACACGCGGGAGTGGGCCCTGGCGCACCTGTCGGAACGGCTGACCCTCGAGACTCTCGCCCGCCATGCGCGGGTGTCGGCACGCACCTTCTCCCGGCGGTTCGTGGAGGACACCGGCCACACGCCGATGCAGTGGGTGCTCCGGGCACGCGTGGACCTGGCACGCGAACTGCTCGAACGCACCGACCTGGGCGTGGAGCAGATCGCCGACCGGGTCGGGCTCGGCACCGGCGCCAACCTACGCCTGCACTTCCAGCGCATCCTCGGCACCTCCCCGACCGAGTACCGCCACACCTTCTCGGCCTGAGTTTCCCGACTCCCGTGTCCCGGGGAGGCGTGGCGAGATCCTTGCGAACGGTGGCGAAACTTCTGGCTTGATCCTTGCGTGTGCTGTCATTCAGGCCACTGTCGGCCCGGCGCCCGGACGCCGATCATGGAGCGCGAACGAAAGGAGCGCCCGTGACTCGCATCGCCGTGAACGGATTCGGCCGCATCGGACGCAACACCCTCCGCGCCCTGCTGGAGCGTGACAGCGACCTCGAAGTGGTCGCCGTCAACGACCTCACCGCCCCGGAGACCCTCGCGCACCTGCTCAAGTACGACAGCGCGCTCGGCCGCCTCGGGCACTCCGTCGAGGTCGACGGCGCCGAGCTCGTGGTCGGCGGCCGCCGCATCCAGGTGCTCGCCGAACGCGAGCCGGCCAAGCTGCCCTGGGCCGAGCTCGGCGTCGGCATCGTGCTCGAGTCCACCGGCCGCTTCACCGCGGCGCGTGCCGCCCGCGCGCACATCGACGCGGGCGCCAGGCGCGTGCTGGTGAGCGCCCCCTCCGACGGCGCGGACGTCACGCTCGCCTACGGCGTGAACACCGAGGCGTACGACCCCGCCGAGCACGTGATCGTCTCGAACGCCTCGTGCACCACGAACGCGCTGGCTCCGCTGGCGTCCGTGCTCGACGACCTGGCCGGTATCGAGCACGGCTTCATGACCACGGTGCACGCCTACACCCAGGAGCAGAACCTGCAGGACGGCCCGCACCGCGACCTGCGTCGCGCCCGCGCGGCCGGCGTGAACATCGTGCCCACCACCACGGGCGCCGCCAAGGCCATCGGCCAGGTTCTGCCGAACCTCGACGGCAAGCTGTCGGGCGACGCGATCCGCGTGCCGGTCCCGGTGGGGTCGATCGTGGAGCTGAACACCACCGTCTCACGCGAGGTGACGCGCGACGAGGTGCTCGCGGCCTACCGGGCCGCCGCCGACGGCAGGCTCAAGGGCATCCTCGATTACGCCGACGAGCCACTGGTCTCCAGCGACATCACCGGCCAGCCCGCGTCGTCGATCTTCGACGCCGCCCTCACCCGCGTCGAGGGCAGGCACGTCAAGGTGGTGGCCTGGTACGACAACGAGTGGGGCTTCTCGAACCGGGTCGTCGACACGCTGGAGCTGCTCGCACGCGACTGAGCCCTTCTCACCCCTGATCAGATGCGGGCTGAAGCGGTGCTCGACCTCGCGGCGCACCGATGGGCTCGACCTTTGATGGCAGCGCGGCCGATCATCCCATCAGACGCAGAAGCGGGCATCCTCCCCCCAAGATGGGGTGGATGCCCGTAACGCGGATCTGATTGGTGCCCCCTGCAGGATTCGAACCTGCGTACCCGGCTCCGGAGAGGGATACGGATTTCATCCGCACAAGGGGCTTGACCTGCTACTACGCGCTCAGGATGCACAAGCCGTAGTTTTCCTGGCACGCAACTGGCCCATGTCACAGTCTCATCTGATCATCCTTGAGAAATATGAGAAGTCGATGAAATAGCCTTCCAGGCTTTCTGGATCAAAGGAGGACCATGGATACCCAGGACTGGGAGTCGATCAACTCCGCGGACGAGTTGCGGGAGCTGCTCGGCACCCCCAAGCCGGCCGTGATCGCGAAGGAGCGGAAAACCCTGCACGAGCTGGACCGGGCCTGGCTGGCCGCCTCGCCGTTCTGCCTCATCGCGACCTCGGACACCGACGGCAGCTGCGACGTCTCACCCAAGGGCGACCCGCCCGGATTCACGCTGATCCTTAACGACTCGACGATCGCGATCCCCGAACGGCCCGGCAATCGCAGGGCGGACGGATTCCACAACATTCTGCGCAACCCGCACGTCGGCCTGATCTACTTCGTCCCCGGCCGCGGCGACACCCTGCGCGTCAACGGCAGGGCGCGCCTGGTGCGCGAGGCCCCCTTCTTCGACCGGATGGTGGTCAAGGGGCACCGGCCGCAGCTCGCGATCGTGGTCGAGATCGAGCAGATCTTCCACCACTGCGCCAAGGCGTTCCTCCGCTCGGAGCTGTGGCGCCCGGAGAGCTGGAACCCGCAGGCCCTGCCCTCGCGGGCGCGCATCGCCCAGGCGCTGGAGCGACCGGAGGACCCGATCGAGGAGTTGGAGCGCTACTACGGCCCCTCCTATGCGGAGGGGATGTACCGCTGAGCGGGCGGGCTTGCCCTGGGAGAGCAGAGGCGAAGACCGTCGTCATGTGCTGGACTCGGTCACCGTTGCCGTACTCGATCGCCAGCGGGGATGAGGAAGTCCGATGTCGATGGGTGAAGTGGTGGCGTGCACCCACCTGGTGCCCATGGCACGCGAGCAACGCGAAGTGCAGGCGTTGCTCGTCGCGGGCGAGGCGGCGAGCAGTCACGGCCCTGGTTCGGCGTGGGACAGGGAGGGGGACCCTTGCCGCGCCTGTTGTTGTCGGCCGATCCAACCCGGACGCACAGGCGGAACTGGAAGAACGAGGGCTACGCGCACCATCTGATCACGATCACAAGACGTGACGGCCGCTGACACCGCCACGGCCGGAGAGCTTCGGCCTCCGGCCGGATTCGCCGGGCCCCAGGCACCTCCCGCAGGGCTTGACCTTCACCCGTACGTCAATGTCTACGGTCGACAGCCGTGAACGCACGAGAGATCCGCCTCGCCGCCCGCCCTCATGGCCTCCCCGGCCTCGACGCCTTCCACCTGGTCGAGACCGCGATCCCCGACCCGGCCCCCGGTCAGGTGCTCATCCGCAACCTGTACATGTCACTCGACCCCGGCATGCTCATGCTGATCGGCGCTTATCCGGACATCCCGATCCCCCCGTACGAGGTCGGCGCACCCCTGTACGGGGACGCCGTCGGCGAGGTCATGGCCTCGGGCGAGCCATCCCTCAAGGAGGGCGACGTGGTGTTGCACCGGCACGGCTGGCGCGAGTACGCGCTGGCCGACGCCGCCCAGGTCCGCCAGGTGGACCCGGATGCGTACCCGTCACTCTCGACGTACCTCGGCTTCGGCCTGGTCGCCTACGCCGGGCTGACGGCGGTGGCGGGCCTGCGCCCCGGCGAGACCGTCTTCGTCTCCAGCGCGGCGGGCGCCACCGGCAGCATGGCCGGCCAGATCGCGCGCCTGCTCGGCGCCGGACGCGTCGTCGGCAGCGCGGGCACGCCGGAGAAGGTCGCCCGCCTGACCGGCACGCTCGGCTTCGACGCCGCGTTCGATCACCACGACGGGCCGATCGCGGACCGGCTGCGCGAGGCCGCCCCCGACGGCGTCGACGTCTACTTCGACACGGTGGGCGGCGAGCAGTTGAGAGCCGCGATCGACGTCATGAACGCGCACGGCCGCATCGCCCTCTGCGGCGCCCTGGCCAGGCAGAGCGCCGGAGGATCGCCCGACGCCGGCCCCGGCGACCCGATGCGCCTGATCGGCAAGCGCCTCACCCTGCGGGGCTTCACCATGAACGACCACCTCGACCTCGCCTCCGAGTTCGGACGGCGGCTGCGGCAGTGGCTGGCCGACGGCTCCCTGGTGTACGAGGAGACGGTGGTCGACGGCCTGGAGAACGCCCCTCAGGCGCTCCTCGATCTGGTCCGCGGCACGTACACCGGGAAGGTCGTCGTCCGCCTGACGCGTTGACCACCTTCGGAAAGGGGACGGCATGCTCATCGGCGAACTGGCCAGACTCACCGGCGCCACCACCCGGGCGCTCCGCTTCTACGAGGAGCAGGGACTGCTGACCCCTGAGCGCACGAACGCCGGGTACCGCATGTACGGGCCGGAGTCGCCGCGCCGGGTCCGCAACATCCGCGACCTGCTCGCCTCGGGGTTCACGGTCGAGGACGTACGGTCGTTCCTGCCGTACCTCAACGGGGAGATCCCCCAGGTCCTGGGCTACCACCCACGCTGCGACGGCGACTACGAGGTCGGCGCCCGGCGGATAGCCACGCTCAACGAGCGCATCGCGACGTTGACCCGGTTGCGTGACCAACTCGTCGCCCGCATGCCCTGGCTCGCCGGGCACGAGAACGCCGCCACCGCGTGCCCGGAGGGCGAGGAGCGGTCAGGGCTCGCGGCGGATCGACCGGCGGCCGCCCGTCCGACCTCCTGAAGCGCTACGCCAAGTGCCTCGACGGCCGCCAGGAGCAGAACAACCTCCGCATCGAGGCCGCGTTGACCCCGTGAGATCCGGTCCACAACTGGTCCACGAACAGCGAGCGCCAATGAGAACGGGCGGAACTCCGTGAGACTGGAGACCCGCCCGTTGCCGTGTTGTTCGCCCTGGTCAGCGACTTGATTCGCTGGTCAAGATTTGGTGCCCCCTGTAGGATTCGAACCTACGCACCCGGCTCCGGAGGCCGGTGCTCTATCCCCTGAGCTAAGGGGGCTCAACCGGAGACAAGGTTACCAGCACTTGAAGGGCGCTCGTCACACCGATATGCCGGGTGACCGATCTCTCTCACGCACATCGCCAAAACCGCGCGCCCGGCCCGTCCCACAGGCTAGCTTGGCGGCCGTGAGCGACGTTCTGGGTCGAGTGCTGGTGGTGGATGACGACGAGGTCATCCGGCAGCTCATCGCGGTCAACCTGACCCTTGAGGGGTTCGAGGTGGAGACCGCGTACGACGGGCAGGACTGCCTCGACCGCGTCCACGACGTGGATCCCGACGTGATCACGCTCGACGTCATGATGCCCCGTCTGGACGGCTGGGAGACGGCGACCCGGCTGCGGAACGACCCGAGCACGGGTCACATCAAGGTCGTGCTGATCACCGCGCGGGCCCAGGAGGACGACCGGCGGCGCGCGTTCGGCATCGGGGTGGACGCCTACCTGACCAAGCCCTTCGACCCCGCCGAGCTGATCGAGGTCGTCCGCGACCTCGCCAAGGGCAGCGCCGGCTGAGCCGAGCGGCCCACGAACCGATCGGCCCGCGCCCGGAGGCCGTACGGCTGCTGATCGGGTAGCGCCCCCGCTCGTGCCCACCTCGGCCGCGAGGCCCAGCACCCCATCTCGGCGACTGATCGGCCGCCGACTCCCCCACCGTCGGAGTAGTCGTCCGGCGACCGCCCCTGGACGAGGACTTTACCGATCGGCCGGTGAACGCCGTGCCCGACGGGGTAGGGCGGCCAGGGGATCCCCGGCAGGCCGACCTGCGCGACGCGGCGGCTGACCATCTGAGGATCTACCGGCCGGCCAGGAGTGCCCCTGGCGGCCCCTTGTGGCGGAGCCGCGGAGCCCGCCGTCTCGTCTCTTTCTCATCTCTTCGATCACGTGTGTCCTCGTCCTGACGCCGGCCCGTGCCACCCCGGCCGGGGCCCCGAGTGCGCGACGCGCGCACCCGCTGTCGGCCGCCGCGTGGAGCGGCCGCGTCCGCGGCGAGTGGAGGGAGCATCCGATGAGCGATCCGGACAACCGCCCCCCTGAGCTTCCGCGCGTACGGCGCGGGACACCCCGCCGGTTCCTCCTCGGAGTCGCCGCGGCCCTGCTGGTGGCCGGCGGCGCCGGGGCGGCCACGGCCGCCGCCTCCGCCGGGCACGGACAGCCGGTGGCCGTGGCCGCGGCCCAGCCGTCGCCCGGGCCGAGCGAGCCCGGCGGCACGCCGGGCGAGGGCGGCGGTCAGGGCGGCTACCAGACGTTCACCAGCCAGACCGGGACGGTGTCGGCGGTCAGCGACACCTCGATCACGGTCAGCGGCGACAACGGTCCCGCGCGCACCTACACCGTCGACGACAACACCAGGGTCGTCGCCGGACCGCGCGGCCTGACCGGCGTCAACACCGGCGACTCGGTGTGGGTCGTGGGGACCGCTGAGGGCGGTACGCCGCGCGCGGTGCTCATCGTCGACGTCACGCGGCCGGCGCTGCCAGGCCATGGCGGGGGCGGACCCGGTGGGCCCGGCGGGCAGCCGACCGCTCCGACGGCGCCGCCGCCGGGACCCGAGGGCTCCCCGGTTCCCAGCGGCCCTGAGTCGTCGCCGGAGACCGTGCCGCCCACCGGCTGAGCCTTGCGGGCCGGCCGAGTCGTCCGTACGGCCCGGCCGGCCCGGCGGGGCTCACGTGGTCGAGAACGTGAACCAGTTGACGTTCACGAAGTCGGCCGGCTGGCCGCTGCCGAACGTCAGATAGACGGTGTGCGTGCCCGTGGTGGGCGTGATGTTGGCGGGCACGGTCCGCCAGCTCTGCCAGCCGCCGGTGTTGGCGAGGGCGAAGTCGCCGATCGGGGCGGCCGTGGGGCTGTCGAGGCGGACCTGCACGAGCCCGCTCACCCCGCCCGCCGCCCCCGAGGCCACCCTGGCCTTGAACTGGGTCGCGGCGGTGGAGCCGAAGTTCACCCCGTCGTACCGGAGCCAGTCGCCGTTGGCGATCGCGCCGACGTTCTGGCCGCCGCCGGTGTCACTGGTGGCCTCCACGATGGTGCCGCTCTGGGCCTGGTAGCTCTCGGCCTGGATGGTCGAGCGCGCGTCCACCCCTCCGGGCGGGGGGCTGGACGGCGGCGGGGAGCTCGGGGGCGGGCTGCCGGCCGCGCCGCTCTGCCAGACGGCGACGTAGTCGACCAGCATCGGCCGTCCGGAGACGGTCGCCGAGGTGGGGGTCGAGCCGGCCAGGGCGTTGGGGAAGGCGCCGCCCATGGCCACGTTCAGCAGGAGGAAGTAGCCGGCGTGCGAGGTCATGTTCGCCCAGGTCGTGGCGTCGAGCTGGTTCTGGCTGAGGCTGTGGAACTGCTGGCCGTCCACGTACCAGCGCAGCTGGTTGGGCGTGACGCTGGTGTCCCACTCGAACCGGTAGGTGTGGAAGGCCGACTGGCAGGTCGAGCCGGGACAGGCCCTGTTGGCGCCGAGCCCGGTGGTCTCGTTGCACGGTCCTCCGGGGGTGACGCCGCAGTGGAGCGTGCCCCACACGGCGTTGACGCCGTTCACGTTCTCCATGAAGTCGAGCTCGCCGATTCCGGGCCAGTTCCAGTAGTTGCCACGGTACGGCGAGCCGAGGGCCCAGAACGCCGGCCAGTAGCCCAGAGCGGCGTTGCCCGTCACGTTGGGCATCTGGATGCGGCCCTCGATGCGCAGGACGCGCCCGGCGGCCGGCTTGAAGTCGGCCCTGCGGGTCTCGATGCGGGCGGAGGTCCAGTTCTGCCCGCTGCCGATCGGCGTGATCCGCAGGTTGCCGGAGCCGTCCAGGCTGAGGTTCGCCGGGTCGGCCGTGTAGTTCTGGATCTCGCCGGTGCCCCAGTTGCCCGGGCCGCCGGGGTAGGCGTGGCCGGTGTCGACGATCCAGTTGCCCGACGACGGCGGCGACCCCGCCGAGCCCGTGAAGTCGTCCGCCCAGACGAGCGACCAGCCGGACGGGGTGGCGGGCACGGCGGCGCCGGCCGGCCGTACGGCGACGGCGACGACCGCGACGGCGGCGAGGAGCAGGGCCAGGAGGGGGCGCCGCCATCGGACGCCATGGGGGGTGACGTGCATGGTTACCTCTCTCCTCGGTCTCGTGCGCGCGGCGGTCGGGGATTTCCGGGCAGCCTCGCGGAGGGGACGCCGACGGCGCCTCCCGTGCGCGTGGAGATTCCCGCGGGGGCGCGCCCCTGCCGCAGTGAGGAGCCCGGCCGCCGCGTCGTGGACCGACTTGCCCGACACTGTCTCTCCCGATCACAGTTCGGTCAAGAGTTCCTGTGGATTTTGTGAGAGCGCTTTCTGCGACTAATGCCCTGGTCTGGGGATTCGCCGAGAGCGCTCTCTGAACGGTTCAGGCACGGGACCGGCCGAACCCCGCGCGCGGCGTCCCGGGACGAACGGTGCGATCGCGCAGGTGCGCACGGTCGTGGTTATCTCGTAGGGTCACTGCTGGACAGTGTCGATCGGGCCCACAGGTACCAAGGGGTTCGGCATCGTGAACATCGGCTTCCGCACCCGGCGGCGCATTCCCAAGGAGATCGCCGTGTGGTATCGGGGTGTCATCATGCGCAACGGTCTTCAGGGGGACGAATGAAACGACCCACTCTGGAGGCGGTCGCCGCGCGGGCAGGGGTGTCCCGCGCCACCGTCTCCCGGGTCGTCAACGGACAGCTCACAGTGACGCCGCAGATCCGCGACGCGGTGATGCGGGCGGTCGACGAACTCGGGTACGTGCCCAACTCGGCGGCGCGCAGCCTCGTCACGCAGCGGACGGACTCGATCGCCCTGGTCGTGTCGGAGCCGCCCACCCGGGTCTTCTCCGAGGACCCGATGTTCTCCACGGTCATCCGCTCGGCCAGCCTCGAACTGGAGGCCGCCGACAAGCAGGTCGTGCTGATGCTGGCCGGGTCTCCCACCAGCCACGCGCGGATCGAGCGCTACATCGCGAGCGGTCACGTCGACGGCGTCATGCTGATCTCCATGCACGGCGCCGACCCGCTGCCCGCCGCCATCGCGCGGATGGGCGTCCCCGTCGTCTCGTACGGCAGGCCCGCGGTGCCGGTGCCCCTGCCGTTCGTGGACAACGACAACGTGGGGGGCGCGGAGAAGGCGGTGCGGCACCTGCTCGACCGCGGGCGGCGCCGGATCGCGACGATCGCCGGGCCGCAGGACATGATCGGCGGACAGGACCGGCTGGCCGGGTACCGGAACGCGCTGCGCGAGTCGGACCGGCGGTCGATCGTGGCGGTGGGCGACTTCACCCGCGAGTCGGGCGCGATCGCCATGCGTCACCTGCTGGAGGACGACCCCCAGCTCGACGCGGTGTTCGTCGGCAACGACCTGATGGCCATCGGCGCGCTGCAGACCCTGCGGCAGTCGGGCAGGCGCGTGCCGGACGACGTCGCCGTCGTCGGCTTCGACGACATCGAGGCCGCGCGGTACACCGAGCCTCCGCTGACCACGATCAGGCACCCCATCATCGAGCAGGCGAGCGCGATGGTCCGGCTGCTGCTCGGCATGTTCAAGGGCGGGCCCGCCGCTCCCGTGATCCTGCCCACCGAGCTCGTGATCCGCGAGTCGGCCTGACGCGCACGTCCCGCCCCCCGCGCCTTATTGATGGTGTCACCAATGGGCGGGACGGGTGAGCCCGGGCGGAAGGACCGTGGCCGCGTCGCCCCGGGCGGCGTTGACCTGGGCCTGGGTGAGGAAGAGGCACCCGGTGAGGTCGGCGCCGCGCAGGTCGGCGTTCCTGAGGTCGGCCCCGAGCAGGTCGGCCGAGCGGAGGTCGGCGCCCCGCAGGTCGGCCGCGATGAGGTAGGAACCGCGCAGGTCGGCGCCCCGGAGGTTCGCGCCCCGCAGGCGGGCGCCCATCAGGTCGGCCCCCCTGCGGTCCCTGCCGCGCAGCCCGGCCCGGGCCAGGGCGCTGGCCCGCTGGAGCAGGCCGCCCACCTCCTGGCGCAGCGCCGCGACGTCGGCCGCGGCGACCGCGGCGGCGTCCGACTCGGTGAGCCGCTCGATCTCGTCCCGCCGGCGGCGCAGGTCACCGTGGATCGGGCGTGCGGCGGGCAGCGCGAGCGCCTCGGTCAGGTACCAGAGGATCTCGTGAAGCTGCCGCATGACGCCGAACGCGGCGAACATCGGCCCGGCCGACTCGGGCTCGCGCCGCCAGTCCCGGCCATGGAAGGTGACCTGGGAGACCTTCTGCCCGGCGCCGAAGCAGTCGAAGACGGTGCAGCCGGAGAACCCCCGCTGCCGCAGGTCGGCGTGGATGCCGCAGCGGAAGTCCGCCGAGAGGTTGGGGCAGGGCCGCCCGGCCTCCTTGTCCATCGCGAAGTCGGCCGAGGCCGTGAAGGGCAGTGCCACACAGCACAGCCCGAAGCAGGCGCCGCAGTCGGCCCGCAGGCCGAGCCCGGTCCGGTCCGCCTCCAGGGCGTCGTACGCATGGGACAAGGGAGCCGCTCTCCTCCGGGTGACCTGTGCTCGGCCTTTCATTATCGGCGGCCGCCCGGCGTGCCCCGGCCCTGCCGCCCGGACTCGCCCAGCCCACCGCCCGGCACCCGGACTCCCCCCGCCCACCGCGCGACCACCTGGGGAGCCGGGCGCGGCCGTTCCCCCGTGGGTTCGGGTTCAGGCGAGGGCGGCCGGGATGCGGTTGAGGGCGTCGAAGGGGACCAGGCCGTACGCGAAGAAGTCGGCGGCCTGGGCCCCGGCCGTACGGGCGGCCCTGACTTTGGCGACGAGCCGCTCCTCGGAGTCGGTGTCCGGCGCGCCCGGCCGCAGCACGGCCCGCAGCTCGCGGTTCTTGCCGATCGAGCGCTTGTAGGCCGCCACGTCGTCGGAGACGCGCAGCGGATCGCGGGCGTAGGCCAGTACGGCGAACGACGGGACGAGGTCGCCCAGCGCGACGAGGTCCACCCCGAACTGCCACGCGTCGTGGGCGGCCAGACCGGCTGAGGGCCGCCCGTCAGAGTTGCCCTTGTACGCCCCCGTGGCGTCCACGAACGTCAGCTTCGACCCCTCGGCGGCCACCGCGCCGGAGACCTCGCCGACCAGGGAGGTCACGCTCTCGGACCGCGCCCGCGCGTAGGCCACCACCTCCGGCCCGGCGTACGCCGTCAGCGCCGCCCGCGTCACCTCGCCCTGCGCGGGCGGATCACCGTCGAGCACACCGGCCACGATCCGGGCGCATTCCTCCCGGGCCACGTCGGCGTTGACCCCGAGGTCGGCGGCGCGCGCCATGCAGTGGTGGCAGAAGCACAGCCCGAACAGGAAGACGTCCATCGGGCCGAGGGCCACGTGGCAGCGCTCGTGGTGGTAGCCGTGCCCCAACGCCCCGAAGTGCAGGGACTCCGCGACGACCGAGTCCACCCCCTCCCGGGCGACGGCCCGCGCCAGCGCGACCGCGTACGCCCGCGCGTCGGGGTGGGACGGGCACAGGTCGGCCGGCGAGCCGCGGTCGCCGAAGCAGTTCTGCACGGTCACGTCGAGGTTCGCCAGGCCGAGCGTGGTGTTGTGCAGGAACACGGTCCAGCCGTGCATGCGCAGGCCGCGCTCGGTGCAGGCCCGGCGCAGCTCCGCGAGCGGCCGCTCGCCGGCGCCCGGCTGCACGGGCGGCACCAGCCGCAGCCCGTCGAACAGATCCTCCGGAGGGAGGAAGTGCACGCCGTCCCGGCGCAGGGTCAGCCGGGTCGCCCCGTGCGGGGTCACGTCCCTGGCCTGGTGGCACGACGCCGCCACCGACACGCCTCTCACGCCGTACGCCGATGCGCGGTCCAGGAGCTTGTCCACGCCCTCGCCGCGAAGGTCCTCGACGAAGACGTACAGAGCGCTGTCCATCCGTCAACGACCCTTGTACGCCACGAAGTCGATCTCGACGAGGATGTCCATGAGGTCCGAGCCCACGGTCGTCCGGACCGGGTACGGCGGGGTGAAGTACGACTTGTACGCCTCGTTGTAGGCGGCGAAGTCCTGCTTCAGGTTCTGCAGGTGGACGGTCGCCTTGATCACGTCGTCGAACGTCAGCCCGTGGGCCTCCAGGACGGCCCCCAGGTTGCGCATCGTGCGGTGCGTCTGGGCGGCCACGTCGTCGCCGGTCACCTGGCCCGTCTCCGGGTCGAGCGGGCCCATGCCCGAGGTGTGGAGGAAGTCGCCCACGACGAGCCCCTGGGAGTAGGCCCCGACGGGCGGGGCCCCCGCGGACGTCCTGATCTCCTGCTTGCCACCCATATGTCACCGCTCCTGGAGAAGAGTGCCGATAAACGCGCTCAGAAACACGTGGTGATCAAATCAATCACGACATCGTCGTCGTCGACCACCGGGAGGACCCGCCACTTGTCGAAGGCCGTGCAGGGATGCGAGATGCCGAACGCCACCAGGTCGCCGGGCCGCAGGCCCTCCCCCGTCACGTACGTGTGCTGGTCCTGCACCCGGGTCACGGTCACGCCGTCGAGCGGTTCCCGTCGGTCCTCCCGCCGTACGGCCCGGGGGAAGGGCAGGTCGAGGTCGTACGGCACGTCGCGCTTGCCCATGCCGACCAGCGCGAGGCCGGGCTCCGGCACCGAGATCACCTGGGCCCACACCTCCAGCGCCGGCCGCAGCCCGCCCTCCGGCAGCCGGTTGTACGGGGTGCGCTCCCGGTAGAAGCCCTCGTCGTGGGCGATGTAGGCGCCGCTGCGCAGCAGGACGAGCGCGCCGTGGCCCTCGGGACGGGCGAGGGGGGCCAGCTCCTCCGCCACCAGGTCGAACCATGCGCTGCCCCCTGCCGAGACGACCATCCGGCCCTCGACGTGCGGGGCCACGGCCTCGGCGGCCGCCGCGAGCTCCCGGAGGAAGGCCCGCACACCGCCGGCGTCGGGCTGGGTGCCCTCGTAGCAGGCCACGCCCGCGAGCTCCACGCCCCGGGCCGTCCGGACGGCCTCCACGACCTCCGTCATGCGCTCGCGGCCCCGGCAGCCCGTGCGTCCGCCCGCGTGGCCCAGCTCGACCAGCACGCGGAACGGCGTCTCGCCCGCGGCCTCGTCGAGCGCCCGCACGCCCTCCACGGAATCGGCGAAGCACAGGAACTCGAAGCCGTCCAGCTCGCCGGCCAGCCACCGCAGGGCGCCGGCGTCGAGGATCTCGCTCGCGAGCAGCACCCGGGGGACGCCCAGCGACCGCAGCACCACGACCTGCGCGGCCGTCGCCGCGGTGATCCCCCACGCCCCGGCGTCGAGCTGGGCCTGGAAGAGCTCGGGCGACATGCTCGTCTTGCCGTGGGGCGCGAGGGTCAGGCCGTGCCGGTCGGCGAAGGCCGCGAGCGCGGCCACGTTGTGCTCCAGGGCCGAGCGCCGCACGACCATCAGGGGCCAGGTGAAGGTGCCGTCGAACAGCGAGTGGCCGGCGGCGGCGAACTCCGCGGCGTCGACCGCGGGGCCGGGGTGCAGGATGCCGCGCGTCCGCCAGTCGACCCGGATGCCGGGCAGCTCCAGGCGAGCCGCGAGACCCACGTCGCCCCCTCAATCGTCGCCCGGTACAGACCACCTGGCTGGGATCGTACTGGACTGTCCGGCCGGTCCCCGATGCCCCCCGCACGACCTGCGGGCCCTCGCAGGGCCGGTACGACCGGCTCCCCGCGGCGGTGCGGCCGGCCGTCCCTTGGGCCGTCTCAGCCGGGGGTGAGCGCGCGGCCGGGGGTGGCCCCGGTGAGCCTGCCGTCCCGCAGCACCGGCACCCCCGAGACCAGCACGTCGTCCACGCCCACCGCGACGGATCGGGGGGAGTCGTACGTCGCGGTGTCGGCCACGGCGGCCGGGTCCACGACGATCAGGTCGGCGATCTGGTCCCGCCGCACGAGGCCGCGGTCGAGCAGCCCGAAGCGGCGCGCCGGATGCGAGGCCAGGTGGACCGCGGCCTGCTCCCAGGTGAGGTCGCCCAGCTCCCTGACGTGCCTGCCGAGGTAGCGGGCGAAGGCGCCGAAGCCGCGGGGGTGCGGGTGGCCGCCGACGTAGATGCCGTCGGAGCCGCCCGTGTGCCCCGGGTCGCGCATGATCGCCCGCAGCGACTCCTCCCCGGCCGGTCCCTCGTCGGGGCGGGCCATCACGCACCCCGCCTCGAGGCGGCTCTCCAGCAGAAGCGTCCGGCAGAACTCGGCGGGCTCGACACCGTGCTTGGCCGCCGCCGCGGGCAGCGTCATGCCCTCGGCCCACTCGAACCCGGGGGCGTGCGACAGTGTGATCCGCGGCCAGACGTCGTCGAACGCCTCCCACTCCCCCAGCAGCCGTACGCGCTCGGAGCCGAGCAGCGCGAGGGCACGCCCGGTGTCGGCGGCGGGCACCCACGGCGGCAGCGCGACCATCGCGAGGATGGTGCTGCTGCGCAGGTACGGATAGGTGTCGAAGCTGAGGTCGGCCCCCTGCCCGCGAGCGTCCTCAAGGAGCGGCAGCAGAGTCGCGGCCGGCCCGTGGTAGTGGGACACGTGCACGGACACCCCGGAGCGACGGGCGATGTCCACCACTTCGGCCATCCCCACCGGGGCCGTGAGGCCGTACCCGCGCATGTGGGTCACGTACGGCAGGGCGCCCAGCGGGGCGCAGAGGTGGGCAAGCTCGGCGGCGTCGGCGTACCGGCCGGGGGCGTACTCCAGGCCGGACGACAGCCCGGCGGCGCCCTCGGACAGGCCGCGCTCGACCCGCTCCCGCATCGCGCGCAGCTCGGCCGCGTCGGGCCGGCGGTCGGCCGGGCCCATCACGTCGAACCGGATCGTGCCGTGGGGCAGCAGGTAGACCGTGTTGAGCGCGGTCGACCGGTCGTAGCCGGCCATGAGATCGGCCACGCCCACCGGGCCGTCGAGGTGGGGGTGGGAGCCGTTGACGGCGGCGAAGTAACGCCGGACGTGGTCGAAGGCCGCCGGCGTCGTCGTGGGCGCGAAGGACACCCCGTCCTGTCCGAGCACGAACGTCGTCACGCCCTGCCGCAGCGCGGCACGCTGGATCTCCCGGTCGAAGACGACGGCCTCGCCGTGGGCGTGGCAGTCGACCAGCCCCGGCAGCACCAGCCGTCCCGCGGCCTCGACGACCAGGGCCGCCTCGGCCTCCTTCAGGCGGCCCACCGCCCGGATCCGGCCGCCGCTCACGCCCACGTCGGCCGGGAAGGCGGGCGCGCCGGTCCCGTCGATCACGTGTCCGCCGCGGATCAGGACATCGAACGTCACCTGCCCGATTCAACCAACACCGCCGCCCGCGCTCCACCCCCGGGCCGTCCGCTGTGCGAGACGGGTCAGTCGCCCGGCCCGGGAACACGGGACCACGTGGCGGGACAGGTGGGCGAGCCGAGCAGCGGCCGTTCGGCGAGGACGTCCCTGGCCCGCGCGCGGGCGAGGTTCCAGCCGTTCCAGCCGTCCGGGGCCGAGAGGCCGTCGACCGCGACGATCTCGCGCAGCACGCAGCTGCGGGCGGGTTCCGGCAGCCGGTCCAGGACCGGTACGGCCTCGGCGCCCAGCGCGCCCAGGTAGCCGTGGTCGAGCCGGGCCACGCCCCGCGACACCTGGCTCTCCGCCACCCGCGCGTCCGGGCTCCAGACGGCGAACACGAGCATGGTGACGCCCGTGAGCAGCACGAGCGAGCGGAAGAACCAGGCCGACCCGCCGCCCAGGAGACGGACCGCGCCCACGACGAGGACCAGCACGAAGACGCCGCCCAGCCACCAGATCGCCGCCTCGACGGCGGCCCGCAGCCGGGACAGGCCGTACGCGTCGGTGTAGAGGCCGAGGCGGTGCAGCGCGGAGGCGAGGATGACGAGCGTGAACGCGCACAGCAGCCCGAGCAGGCCGGCCAGCAGCCACCGGTCGCGCCGCCGGTCGAGGCGGAGCAGCATGACGGCCGCCGCCACGATCCCCAACACGAAGACGCTGACCGTGACGAGCTCGAAGAAGCCCGACCTCGCGTACTGGGCGTAGGTCAGCCCCGCCGTCGACAGCACCCGGCGGTTGCCGCCGAACAGCACGCTCACCTGGACGGCCACGAACGACGCGAACAGCAGGTCGAGCCCGGCCAGCGGGATCACCCAGACGCCACGGCCGAGGGGCATCCGCAGGTCGGGCGCCGCGGGCTCGGCCACCGGCTTGAGCGCCACCAGCACGGCCGCGGCGACCAGGACGGCGAACACCCCGAACAGGACGACGCGGAACGGCAGCGTCCCCACCCAGTCGGGGGTCTTGAGGAGCTCCCCGGCGAACGACGAGAACACCGCGTCCGCCGAGCTGAACAGCACCCCGAAGACGCCGAGCAGGACCACCGTGAGCAGGGTGCCGAGCAGCGCGGGCATCATGTTCCGCCGCCGCACCAGCCCCCTGAGCGGTGGGGACAGGAACCACGGCAGCGGCAGGACGGCCAGAAGGACCGACGCCCCTCCTCGCAGGGTCGCCGCCCAGCCTGTCCCGCCACCCGACAGCGCGAGCGCCGCGATCGCGAAGGCCAGCAGCAGCGCCGGGGCGACCAGCCAGTCGGCGTCCCGGAACAGCGCGACCGACACCAGGGCGTACGCCAGGAGGCCCAGGGTCACCGTCCACGGCGTCAGCCTGCTCCGTCCCGCCGGGATCACGGCCGGAAGGACCGCGGCGCCCATCACGACCGCCGTCAGCACCAGCCCGAGCCCCGTCGAGGCGTACGGCAGGGCCACGGCGGCCACCAGTCCCACGGCCGCGGCGACCGGCAGCAGCCACTTCGGCGTCTCCGGCAGCTCGGGCCGGGGGAACAGGGGCGGCGGCACGTACGCCGGCGGCCCCTGGTGGTGCCCGCCGCCCCCCGGCCCGTGAGGCGCATGAGGCCCGTACGGCGGCCCGCCGACTGTCGTCCCGCCGGCTCTCGGCGCCCCGGCAGCCGCATGCGGCGCCGGGTGCGCGGCCGCCGGGCCCTCATGGGCGGACGCCTGAACGGCCGCAGGCGCGGTCGCACGGGCGGACGTGTGAAGGGCCGAGTGGGCGGCTGTCCGCGCTGTCGGGTCCGCGACGGCACGGCCGGCCTGAGCAGGCTTCCCATGGCCGGAGCCGGCTGGCGCCGCGTCGGGGACCAGCTCGTCGTGCGAGGCACCGGTCGAGCCGGCACCGGACGCGGAGTCGGGCCGGGCGGCACCACCCGGAGCGACGCCGCCGTGAGCCCCGCGGGCCGGAGCCGTGGCCGTGCCGCCCTGAGCGGCGTGGGCCGTGGCAGTGCTGCCCTGCGCGGCGCTTCCATCCTCGGCACCGTCTTGTGCGGAGGCGGGGTCGTCGCGGACGGCGGAGCGGACAGAGGAGGAGTCCGGCCGGGCGGAAACGGCGGAGGCGGTCATGGCCCGTGGCCGCCATGCCGCAGACACCTCGGACGCCGCGGACACCGCGGACACCGCGGACACCGCGGATGCCTCGGACGCCGAGTCGGTCATGGTGCCGGGCCGCCGCGCCACTGACATCTGGGACGCGGGGGATACAGCGGTCTGGGCCCAGACCGGCGCTGAGGCCCGGGCGGCACGCGCACCGGACGACGAGCCCAGCGCGGCGCCCCAGACGGCCCCGGCGAAGGGGAACGCCGGCAGCGCGAGGACGACGGCGTCGCCGAGGACGCGGTGGAACACCAGCACCACGAGCACAGCGGCGGCGACTCCGACGATCATGCCGATCGCCGCCCCCAGCGCCGCCCCGCCCGCCGAACGTCTCCGCATTCGCACATCGCCGTACTCCCCCGTGACGCCCGGGTCCTCCGTTTCGCCTCGTGAGGGCGCGGGTCGCCAGAGCTCGCGGTCGTCACCCGGCACATGGCGGGACACGTCGGGAAACCCGGCGGAGGGCCCGGTGGGGGGCCCGGTGGGGGACCCGGCGTGCGGCCGGGCATCCCGGGCATCCCGCGCCAGGATGGACAGGGCGTCGAGCGCCCGCATGATGCCCTCAGGGACGTCCTCGGCATCCGGATCCCGATCACCCCGCCCGTCCTCCGAGGACGACCCGGCGGGCCACCCGTCTACGGCCGTCACGTCACCGGTCCCGTGCTCCTGGCCACGCTCAGCCAATTCCGCGCCCGGACCGCCCGCGTCGTCGGCCGACGTCCCCTCGGCACCCGCGGGCCGCCCGAGCGATGTGCCCAAACCATCCGCGGACCCCTCCTCGGGACGCGACTCCTCCCGCTCGCGCCAGATGGGCCCGCCGTCCGGACCTCCGGCGGACGCTTCCCGCCCGCGCGACCCAGGAGGCCCAGGAGGCCCGGAAGGCCCGGAAGCCCCGGCGTCCGGCCCCTCGCCGATCGCGCCGTCCCCGGTTGCTGTCCCGGATGCCAGCCCGCATGCCATGCCGGGGGGCGTCCCTGGGGACGTCCCGCCCATCGCGTCTCCGTGTGATCCGCCGTCCACCCGCTCGCGGCCCTCCGCTCCTTCGCCCGTCCCGTCCTCGTAGGCCGCCGACTGGCTCACCAGCGACGCGGCGGGGAGGCTGACGACCATCCGGCATCCGGTCCCCGTGCGGCCGTCCTCTCGCCGTACGGGAGCGGAGGACTTGTCGGCCACCCGGATCGAACCGCCGTGCAGCTCGACGATCTCCTTGGCGATGGCGAGGCCGAGCCCGGCTCCGCCCGCGTCGGCGGCCCGGCCGGCGTCCAGGCGGGAGAAGCGCTCGAAGATGCGGGTCCGCTCGTCGGGCGGGATGCCCGGGCCGCTGTCGGTGACGCTGATCTCCACCGCCGTCGCCGTCGTGCGGGTCTCCAGCCGCACGGTCCCCCCGGCCGGGCTGTGCCGTACGGCGTTGTCGAGCAGGTTGGCGAGGACCTGCGCGAGGAGGGCGGGATCGGCGTAGAGCGCCATGTCGGGCACCCGGCTCACCACCGTCACGTCGTCGCGTCCGAGCGCCGCCTCGGAGGCGGCCTGGCGGCACAGGACGGCGAGGTCGAGCTCCTCCGGCTCGATCAGCCGCGCGCCGGAGTCGAGCCGCGACAGGTCGAGCAGCTGGGCGACGAGCCGTCCGAGCCGCTGCGTCTGGGCGAGCGCGGTGCCAAGCGTGTCGAGGTCGGGAGGCGAGACGCCGTCCACGACGTTCTCCAGGACGGCCTGGAGGCCGGTGATCGGGGTCCGCAGCTCGTGGCTGACGTTGGCCACCAGCTCCCGGCGCTGGCGGTCCACCTCGGCGAGGTCGGCCGCCATCGCGTTGAAGGCCCGGGCCAGCTCGCCCACCTCGTCTCTCGACGTCGCCGTCACGCGCAGGCCGTAGCGGCCCTTGGCGATCGTCTGCGCGGCGGCGGCCATCTCGCGCAGCGGCCGCGTCATGCCCCAGGCGAGCAGCTGCACCATGATGAGCGCGAGCAGGGCGGCCACGGCGATCCGCGTGTCGCGGGACCATCCGGCGTTGATGCCGACCTCGTTGACCACGAACGCCGTCACCACGGCGAGCACGATCACGATGCCGAGCTTGACCTTGATCCGGCCGAGGAAATCGAGCGGTCTCATCGCCTGCCTCCCGCAGATGAGCCGGCGGTCACGGCCGGACGAGCGCGTAGCCGACGCCGTGGACGGTGCGCACGACCTCGGGACCCAGCTTCCGGCGCAGGGCGCGGACGTGGCTGTCGACCGTCCGGGTCGCGGCGGCCTCGGAGAATCCCCAGATGTCGGACAGCAGCCGTTCCCGCTCGAACACCTGGCCGGGGCGCTCGGCCAGCCTCCGCAGCAGGTCGAACTCGGTCCGCGTGAGCTGCGCCTCGACCCCTCGCACGAACACGCGGCGCTCCGCCGTGTTGATCTCGACCTCGCCGACGCGGATCACGGTGTCCTCGTGGGCCAGCAGGCTCGCGCGCTCCACCCGGCGCAGCAGGGCGTGGATGCGCGCGACGAGCTCGCGCATGCTGAACGGCTTGGTGATGTAGTCGTCGGCCCCCACGCCCAGGCCGACGAGCACGTCGGTCTCCTCGCCGAGCGCGGTCAGCATGAGCACCGGGACGGGACGGGCGGCCTGCATCCTGCGGCAGACCTCGAGCCCGTCGAGCCCGGGCAGCAGGCGGTCGAGCACGACCACGTCGGGCTCGGCCTTCGCATAGGCCGCGAGCGCCTCCTCTCCGTCGCTCGCGACCCGTACGTCGAAGCCCTCGGCCGCCAGCCGGAGCCGTACGGCGTTGGCGATCGTCTCGTCGTCCTCCACCACGAGGACCCGCCGCTGCTGGGGGGTTGCCATGCAGGGAAGCGTAGGACCCCTCTGTGCAGACCCGCCCGGCCGATTCGTGCAGATCTCGTGCACCGGGATTTGTCGGCGGGACGGGCTACGGTGACGGGGTGAGCGGGCTTCGGGTGGACGACTACCTGCGGAGGCTGGGCCTGAGGGACGGCGGGCACCCCAGTGTGGAGGGGCTGTTCCGGCTCCATGCGGCCCATGTCGAGCGCGTGCCGTACG
The DNA here is from genome assembly GCF_016863035.1 of Microbispora corallina. GTDB lineage: Bacteria > Actinomycetota > Actinomycetes > Streptosporangiales > Streptosporangiaceae > Microbispora > Microbispora corallina. The sequence continues at coordinate 3,104 of NZ_BOOC01000009.1, read as the reverse complement.
AGAACCTGGAGATCTGGCTGGGCCGCCCGACGACGATCGACCCTGCCGACTCCTGGCGCCGGATCATGCGCGGACGCGGAGGCTACTGCTGTCACCTGAACGGGGCGTTCTCCCTGCTGCTGGGCAGGCTGGGCTACCGGGTGACGCGGCACTTCGCGGGAGTGCAGGGCACACCCGACGCGCCCGCCGGGGCGACCGGCAACCACCTCGCGCTGACCGTGCGCGGCCTGCCGTCGCAGGACAATCCGGACGGCGTGTGGTTCGTGGACACCGGGCTCGGCGACGGGATCCACGAGCCTCTGCCGCTCGTGGCGGGCGCCTACGAGCAGGGCCCGTTCCGCTACCGCCTGCGCCCCTCGGAGTCCGAGCCTGGCGGCTGGCGGTTCGACCACGATCCCCGCGGCAGCTTCACCGGGATGGACTTCCGCCCCGGGCCGTCGGAGATGGCCGCGTTCCAGGCCACGCACGAACACCTGTCCACCTCCCCCGACTCGGGGTTCGTCCGGGTGCTGGCCGTCCAGCGGCGCGACGCGGCCGGCGTCGACCTGCTGACCGGCCTCGTCCTGAAGCGCGTCGGGTCCGTTCCGCCGGCGTCCTCCCCCGGCCCCGTCAGTGAGGACTCGACGACGCTGGAACGGCAGGAGGACTACTTCGCCGCGCTGGCGGACGTGTTCGGGCTCACGCTCGACGACGTCCCGCCGCCGGAGCGCGCGGGGCTGTGGGAGCGCCTGGCGGCCGCCCATGAGCGCTGGCTGGCCGAGCGGCCGGCCACCGCCTGACCAACCGTCCCTCGCCCTCGCCGCCGGCCACCGCCTCATCGTCTCCCGCCCTCGCCGCGGCCACCGCCTGACCGTCTCCCGCCTCGCCACTCCCGCAGGCCTGTTACGGACAGGCGTTCGCCAACGGCCGTCGAGTCATGTAACCGACGAAACCGCAGGTCGATGGTTTCCCTGCCGGGTTCCGGGTAGCCCGAATATGACCCAGTAGGAGGCGAACAATGGACCGTAAGACGACTCCGGAAGTCATGCAGGAGAACGACGTCATCGATCTCCTCGTGCGGCAGCACACGCTCATCAGGGATCTGTTCGACGAGGTCGCCCGCTGCGAGGGCGACGAACGGAGGGAGGCCTTCAGCCGGCTGGTCCGTCTGCTGGCCGTGCACGAGACGGCCGAGGAGGAGATCGTCCACCCGTACGCCCGGCGCAAGCTGGTCGGCGGCGACACGATCGTCGACAACCGCCTGCAGGAGGAGGAGGAAGCGAAGGAGATGCTCAGCCGGCTCGACGACATGGACGCGGCCTCGCCCGAGTTCATGCGGGAGCTCGACCGGCTGAGGGCGGCCGTCTTCGCGCACGCCGCCGCCGAGGAGCGCTACGAGTTCTCCGAGCTCAAGGCGGCGACGAGCGAGGGCGAGCGGCGTGCCATGGCCGTGGGCGTGAAGGCCGCCGAGGCGATGGCCCCCACGCACCCGCACCCCGGCACCGAGTCGGCCACCAAGAACCTCCTGATCGGCACGCCCATCGCGATGATGGACCGGGCACGTGACGTGATCCGCAAGGCCATGGGCAAGCACGAGTCGGGCGAGGGAAGCTGAGGCCGTCCGCACGGGAGCGGGACGGCTGACCGGCGGGAAGGCGGCTGATCACGGGGGGTGGCCCGCCCCGTAGTGGATCTCCTTCCGCCGCAGCGGCCCGGCGCAGGCCGGGCACGACAACACGGGGACGAGCGCGGCGCCGCAGGGCCGGTGGACGATGGCCGGCCCGGAGCCCGGCGGCGCCGCGATCTCCCGCCGGGCCCAGTCCACCAGGAACGCGAAGACCGGGAAGAACCCGAGGCCCTTGTCCGTGAGCCGGTAGTCCCCGCCCGCGGCGGTGAAGACGTCCTGTTCTGCGAACCGCCGCAGCCGGTCGGCCAGGACGGACGGCGCGACGCCGAGCCGGGTCTGGAAGTCCACGAACCGCCGCGTCCCCAGGAAGGCGGCGGCCAGCACGTTGGTGCTCCAGCGGTCGCCGAGGATCTCCATGGAGGCGGGCAGGTAGCCGAACGCGTCGGCCCCCGCATCCGCCCGCACCGTACGGCGGTGCCGCCGGGGCGGCCCGGCGCCGGCGAAGGCGGCGGCGGGGAGGGTCTCGGTGTCCCGCGCGGCGACCGCCCGGCCGCAGGTCCCGCAGGACAGGTACGGAAGGCCGGGCCGCCCGCACACGTCGTGGACCAGCGGCGGCAGGGCACGTCCGCTCCACCGCGCCTCCCACGTGTAGATCGCGACGAGCAGCGGCCACAGGGCGAGGCCGCTCCCGGTGAGGCGGTACTCGTGGCGCGTCCGCCCGTCCCGGACGGGCACGTGGGTGAGGATCCCGGTGCGGACGAGCTCCTTGAGCCGGGCCGCCAGCACGGACTCGGAGATCGACAGCGCGTCCCGGAACCCGGCGTACGTGCGGACGCGCAGGACGAACGCGCGGTGGAGGATCAGCAGCACCCACCGGTCGCCGAGGATCGCCAGGGCCTGCCCGACCGCCGTGGGCCCTTCCGGGCCTTCCGGGCCTTCCGGGCCTTCCGGGTCCCCGTCCACCTCTCGGCCCCTCTCCCCGTGTCCCCGCCGCGGCTCCCCGGAGCCCGCCCGTCGCGCCGGGCGCGCGCACCTGTCCAGGGTAGGCCCCGGCCCTTCCCCTGGCGGAGACGGAGACGGAACTCGGCGGCGCCCTCCGCACGTTGTCCAGGCAGGCGACGCATGATTGAGATGTATCGCGTGAAAGGGTCACGCGGACGCGTCGCACGGCCCCCGGTTCGCGGGAGCTCCGACACGAAAGGCCCGACGATGTCGCCACTCGGCAAGTACTACGTAGGCGCGGCGATTGTGGCGGTGATCGCCGTCATCCTCCCGCTTCCGTCGATCCTGACCTGGCTGATCGTGCTCGGCGTGCTGGGCGCGCCGGTGGTCGCCTACTTCATGCTGGACGAGTCGCAGCGGGCGCGGCTGCGCCGGATCCGCCGCCGCCAGATCGGCGGCTGACGACCGCCGCGTTCCGGCCGAGGACGACCGCCGCGTTCCGGCCGAGGACGACCGCCGCGTTCCGGCCGAGGACGACCGCCGCGTTCCGGCCGAG
>NZ_BOOC01000008.1 GCF_016863035.1 Microbispora corallina | reverse complement strand
GTTCCGGCCGAGGACGACCGCCGCGTTCCGGCCGAGGACGACCGCCGCGTTCCGGCCGAGGACGACCGCCGCGTTCCGGCCGAGGACGACGGCCGGGGCCGCCCGCTGACGACGGACAGGGCGCCCGCTGGACGAGGGCCGGCTTCCGGGCCGGACGCCGGCGTGGACGGCGCGTGCCCGCCGCCGGGCACGCGCGCACGCCCGCGGCGTGGGGCGGTCAGGCCGACGCGGCGGCGATGCGCCTGCGGACCTGCCCCGTCACGTTGCGCTCCAGCACGAACGACAGGAACGGGATGGTCCCGGCCAGCAGCACGAGGATCAGGTAGAGGATGTTCCAGCGGGCCTTGAGGCCCAGGTTGAGCGCGGCCACCAGGTAGACCATGTACAGGAAGCCGTGGATCGGGCCGACGATCGCGACCATGGCGTCCTCGCCGAAGCCGTACTTCACCACCATTCCGGCGCAGAGCACGAGCAGCATCACGCCGACGATGTACGCCATGACGCGGTAGAACTTGAGCGCGGATTCCACGTCGATCATTACCTCTGCTGGGAGATGGTCATCACACGATATCCGGGCCCGCCGGCGGTCCGTCCGGCGGCGCGGTGCGGCGCGGGGAGCCGGCGAGGGCAGGGTCCCCCGCCTCCCGGGCCGCGGGCTCGGCTGAGTCGGCGGACGCGCCCGCCCGCCGCGTCCGGACGTGGTCCCGCACGAAGTGGAACCACATGAAGACGGCGAAGACCGCGAAGATCCACCACTGGGCGGCGTACGCGAGGTTGCGCCAGTTGAACCCCACGCCCTCCGTCGGGGGCGGGACGGCGACGAAGCGCGCGGAGCCCGGCGGAGTCTGGGCGGTCGCGACGACGAACCCGTCCCGCAGACGCGCGTCCGGCCACAGGTTGATCAGCTCCGCCGTCGAGACGGTGGCCACCTGGCCCGCCGGCAGCGGGCCGGTGCGCTGGATCTCGTCGCTCTGCTCGGCGGGCTGAAGCCGTCCCGTCACGGTCACCGGGCCCGCGGGGACGGCGGACACGGGGTCGCCGGCCTTCTGCACCCAGCCGCGTACGACGGGGATCTCGGTGCCGTCCGCCAGGCGCAGCGGCGTGAGCAGCCAGAAGCCCCGGCCCGCCGCGGCGCGGCCGCCCGGGGCTGTGGCATCGGGCAGCCGGTCGGCCACCAGGAGCTGCGACGCGGCGTCGTACGTCCCCTCGGCCGTCACCCGCCTGCTCGCCGCGGCGGTCGTGATGTGCCGCCCCACCTGGGCCAGCTGGGCCACCGGGACGGGCACGGGGTCGGCCGCCAGCTTCGGCTTGCCGGACGCCTCGAAGACGCCGAGCTGCCAGCGGCCGAGCAGCGTGAACGACACGAGCACCCCGATCACCAGCAGGTGGAGCGCCACCAGCCGGGGAGCGAACAGGGTGCGGAACATGGTTACACGCTATCCGGCGCGCGCCGCGGTCCCGAACCCGGAGGCGGTGAGAGCAAAGCCCTGATCGGCCCCGATTCACACAAACGTAAAATCCGACAAATCGGCTTCGCCTGGTCTCGCCTCTCGCTAGAGTTTGCGCCATGTCCGACCCTCAGATCGACCCGGCGGGGAACACCCAGGCGTTCCGGGCCTTCGCACAGCAGCAGGACGCGACGTCCTCCACCGAGAAGCCGTCCCGCCTGCCGGTCTGGCTCGCCGCGGGCGTGGCCGTGGTGATCGTCCTCGCTGTGGTGGCGTACCTCCTGGTCCGCTGACATACCTGTGCCAGCCGCCGACGACCGCGCCCGTCGGCGGCTTTGTCATGCCCCGGCCCGATCACCGGGCGCCTGGGCTGGACCGGCGCCTCTTCGTCACCTAATTTGGACCCGAGATCCAATAGGGAATGAGGGGGTCGCATGCCCAGTCCCGGTATCACGATCATCGGTTCGGGCTTCGCCGGGCTGTGCATGGCGATCAAGCTCAAGGAGGCCGGTTACCACGACTTCGTGATCCTGGAGAAGGACGGCGACCTGGGCGGCACCTGGCGCGACAACACCTACCCCGGGTGTGCCTGCGACGTGCCCTCGCCGCTGTACTCGTTCTCCTTCGAGCTCAACCCCGGCTGGTCGCGGCTGTTCTCCCCCCAGCAGGAGATCTGGGACTACCTGCGCGCCTGCGTCGACAAGTACGGCCTCGGCCCGCACATCCGGTTCGGCGCGCAGGTGTCGTCGCTGGAGTACGACGACGAGCGTGCCACGTGGCGGGTGTCCACGGCGGACGGGGACTCCTTCGAGACCCACGCGGTCGTCTCCGGCATCGGCGCCCTGCACGTGCCCTCGCTCCCCGACATCCCGGGGCGGGACCGGTTCACCGGCACGGCCTTCCACTCGGCCCGATGGGACCACTCCCGCGATCTCACCGGCGCACGGGTCGCCGTCATCGGCACCGGCGCCTCGGCCGTGCAGTTCGTGCCGGTCGTGGCGCGGCAGGCGGGCCGGCTGACCGTCTTCCAGCGCACGCCGCCGTGGATCCAGCCCAAGCCCGACGTCGAGATCCCCGAGCGCATGCGGCGGGCCCTGCGGACGCCCGTCGCCGCCCGCGCGCTGCGCGACACGATCTACTGGCTGCTGGAGACCCGGGCCGTCGGGTTCACCATCGACCCGCGCCTGATGAAGGTCCATCGGCGGATGGCCGAACGGCACCTCGCCGCCCAGGTCGCCGACCCGGCGCTGCGGGCCAGGCTGACCCCCGACTACACGATCGGCTGCAAGCGCATCCTGCTGTCCAGCGACTACTATCCCGCTCTGACCAGGGAGAACGTCGAGCTGGTCACTGACCGGGTGACCGAGATCAGGGAACGGTCGATCGTCGACGCGACCGGCAGGGAGCACGAGGTCGACGTGATCGTCTACGGCACCGGTTTCAAGGTGGTCGACGCGCTCAACGAGCAGCGGATCATCGGGCGGAACGGCCTCAAGATCCAGGACGCGTGGCGCGACGGCGTCGAGGCGTACCTGGGGGTCAGCACGGCCGGTTTCCCCAACCTGTTCTTCCTGCTCGGCCCGAACACCGGCCTCGGCCACACCTCGGTCGTGTTCATGATCGAGGCCCAGGTCCGGTACGTCATGGACTGCCTGCGGCTGCTGTCGCGCACCGGGGCGAGGGCCGTCGACGTGCGGCCGGGGGCCCAGCGCGCGTACAACGACCGCCTCCAGCGGCGGCTGGACCGGCTGGTGTGGACCGAGGGCGGCTGCACGAGCTGGTACCTCGACGAGCACGGCAAGAACCGGACCATCTGGCCGGGCTTCACCTTCGAGTACTGGGCGCGCACCCGGAAGGTGAAGCCCGAGGCCTACGAGCTCATCCGTCCTTCCCCGGCGCGGAGCTGAGGACGAGGGCGGACCCGCCGCCCCGCCGTGCGGGCTCCGCGACCGCCTGGACCCGGCCGCCCCCGAGGAACTCCAGCCCGGTCGCCGCGCCGATCTCGCCGACCGGCGGCCCGGGGGCCAGGGACAGCGTGTGGCCGAGGGCCGTGAGCTGTTCGCCGTACCGGTCGATGAACGCCTGCTCGGCCTGCGTCGTGGCCGTGTTGCGCTGCGAGCCGCGCGGCGCGGCGATCGCGTCGGGCAGCGACATGCCGAAGTCGAGCCGGTTCACGAGGATCTGCAGCACGGTCGTGATGATCGTCGCGCCGCCGGGCGAGCCGACGGCCAGGAACGGCTTGCCGCCCTTGAGCACGATCGTGGGCGCCATCGACGAGCGCGGGCGCTTGCCGGGGGCCGGGAGGTTGGGGTCGCCCGGCGCGGGCCCGAAGGTGAAGTCGGTCAGCTCGTTGTTGAGCAGCACCCCCCGGCCCGGCACGACGATGCCGTTGCCCCCGGTCTGCTCGATGGTGATGTTGTAGGCCGCGACGTCGCCCCACCGGTCGGTGACGACGAGGTGGGTGGTCTCGGGCCCCTCCGGCTTCTCACCGGGAGCGGCGGGAACGGCCGCCGCCGAGGGAGACCCCGAGGGCGAGGGGCACGGGCCGTACGAGCCGTCGGGCGTGCCGGGCGCGGCCGGGTGCGGCATGGCCCGCGGGCCGATCAGGCAGGCCCGCTCCTTGGCGAAGCCGTCCGACAGCAGCTGCCCCAGCGGCACGTCGACGTACGCCGGGTCGCCCACGTACGCGTTGCGGTCGGCGAAGGCCAGCCGCGACGCCTCCAGGTACTCGTGCAGCCCCACGTGCGGCAGCGCCTCCAGGATCTTCAGCGCCTCGCCGACGGTCGAGCCGCCCGACGACGGGGGCGCCATGCCGTACACGTCGAGACCCTTGTACGCGATCTTCGTGGGCGGCCGTTCCAGGGCCCGGTACGCCCGCAGGTCGGTCAGCTCCATCAACCCCGGCCGGACCACCCGCGTGGCGCCCGGCCGCACGGGCGGCCTCTTGACGGTGGCCACGATCTCCTGGCCGAGCCCGCCGCCGTAGAGCCATTCCGGGCCGCGGGAGCCGAGCTCCCGGTACGTCCGGGCCAGGTCGGGGTTGCGGAACACGGACCCGACGGCCGGCGGCTGCCCGCCCGGCAGGTAGAGCGCGGCGGTGGACGTGAAGTCCGCGAAGCGGGCCGCGTTCTGCTGCACCTGGTCGTGGAAGGTCTGGTCGACCGTGAACCCCTTCTCGGCCGTCTCGATGGCCGGGCGCAGCGCCTGCTTCAGCGGGATCGTGCCGTATCTGCGCAGCGCCAGGTCCCACTGCGCCACGCTGCCGGGCACGCCGGCCGACAGCCCGCTGGTCACCGCCTCGTCGAACGACAGGCCCTCGAATACGGACGAGGTCATGGCGCGCGGCGCGGTCTCCCTGCCGTCGATCGTGGTCACCTTCCGGTGGCGGGCGTCGTAGTAGACGATGAAGCCGCCGCCGGTGAGCCCGGCCGAGAACGGCTCGGTGACGCCGAGCGTGGCCGCCCCCGCGACCGCCGCGTCCATGGCGTTGCCGCCCCGCGCGAGGACCTTCAGCGCGGCCGTGCTGGCGTCGAGGTCGACCGTGGCGACCGCCCCGCCGTACCCCTCGGCCACCGGCTGCTTCGGGTACGGCTCTCGCACGGCGGCGGGATCGGCGGACGTCCCCCCGGCCCTGTCCGGTACGGCGTACGCGGGCGGCGCCACGAGGCCTGCCAGCGTGACGACTCCCAGTGACGCGACGACGACGCTCCTCATGCCCTGACCTCCACGACGCGAGCGATCACTCCAGCATGACTCACCCGAGTCAAGTTCGGCCCGGGAATGTCCACATTTGGACGCAGTGCTTACCGCCGCGCCCCGGGCGGGCCCGGGTACTCCGTGAGTCGTAGGGGGCTGTGCGGCGACGGGAGGATGCGCTGAGCAGGGGCAATGGCCTACCGTGCGGATGTGCGCACCCGTTCCGCCTGGTTCCCCCGGATGAACACCGCTCTGCCGGTGATCGTGGGGTTCGTCCAGGTGATCCTGTCGCCGGCCGCCCAGCACGCCCAGCTGCACAGCTCATACCTCGGCCGGGTGCCGCTCGACTGGCGCGGGTACGCGCTGCTGCTCGTGGGGCCGGCGGCCATCGCGGCCCGGCGCCGCCACCCCGTCCCGGCCCTCGTCGTCACGATGGCCGCGACCTGCGCCTACCTGCTGCTCGACTTCGCGTACGGGCCGGTCTTCCTGAGCCCCATCGTCGTGCTCTTCGCCGCGGTGCTGTCCGGCCACCGTCTGGCCGCCTGGCTGTCGTCCGTCGCGTTCTTCCTCTTCATGGTGGCCTACTCCATCTGGCTGATCCCCAATCCGCAGGGGATCTTCCACCATTCGGCCATCGCGGCGTACCTGCTGCTCACCCTCGCGATCGCCGAGGTCTGCCGGGTCCGGCGGGAACGGCTGGCCGAGCGCGCCCGGGTGACCGAGGAGGAGTCCCGGCGGCAGGCGAGCGAGGAGCGGCTGACGATGGCCCAGGAGCTCCACGACGTGCTCGCGCACAACATCTCGCTGATCCACGTCCAGGCCTCCACCGCCCTGCACCTGCTCGACGACCACCCCGAGCAGGCGCGGACGGCGCTGTCCACCATCAAGCAGGCGTCCAAGGACGTGCTGACCGAGATGCGCGGCGTGCTGAGCCTGCTGCGGGAGGGCGCGCCGCGCTCGCCCACCGCCGGTCTCGCCAACCTGGCCGAGCTGGCCGAGCGCAGCGGCCTGCCGGTGACGCTGGACGTCACCGGGCACATGAGGCCCCTGCCCGCCGGGATCGACCGGGCCGGCTACCGGATCGTCCAGGAGTCGCTCACCAACGTCTCCCGGCACGCGCCCGGCTCGGCCGTCACCGTCCGGGTGGAGTACGGCGACCGGGACCTGGTCGTCGCGGTCGAGGACGACGGCGCGGGCGGGCGGCCGCCCGAGCAGGGACTCGGCGGCGGCAACGGCATCCCCGGCATGCGGGAGCGGGCCGCCGCCCTGGGCGGCTCGCTGTCCGCCGGTCCCCGGCCGGGCGGCGGCTTCGCCGTGCGCGCGGCCCTCCCCCTGCCCTCCGACTGGACCACCGCGAAGGAGACGACGTGATCCGTGTGCTGCTCGCCGACGACCAGGCACTCGTCCGGGCCGGGTTCCGCGCCCTGCTCGACGCGCAGGACGGCATGACGGTGGTGGGCGAGGCCGCCGACGGCGAGCAGGCCGTGCGGCTGGCCGGGGAGCTGCGCCCCGACGTGGTGCTGATGGACATCCGGATGCCCGGCACGGACGGTCTGACCGCCACCCGGCGCATCGGCGAGGACCCCGCGCTCGACGCCACCCGGATCATCATGCTGACCACGTTCGAGCTGGACGAGTACGTCTTCGAGGCGCTGCGGGGCGGCGCGAGCGGCTTCCTCGTCAAGGACACCGAGCCCGCCGAGCTCATCCAGGCCGTACGGGTGGTGGCGTGCGGCGACGCCCTGCTGTCGCCGGGCGTCACCCGCCGGCTGATCGCCGAGTACGTCGCGCGGGCCAAGGAGCCCGGCCTCGGACGGGGGCTCGACCTGCTGACCGAGCGGGAGCGGGAGGTGCTCGCCCTCGTCGGGACCGGCATGACCAACGACGAGATCGCCGGCGAGCTGTACATGTCGCCCGCGACGGCCAAGACCCACGTGAGCCGGATGATGGCCAAGCTCCACGCCCGCGACCGCGCCCAGCTCGTGGTGATCGCCTACGAGTCCGGCCTGGTCAAGCCCGGGTGGCTCTGACGGGTCGTCACCACGGCACCGGGCCGTCGTCGTCGAAGAAGCCGCCGGTCGGGCCGTCCGGGCCCAGGGTGGCCAGCCGCACCGCGACGGCCGCCCCCTGCGCGGCCGTACGGGACAGGCCCAGCCCCATGTCGCGGGCGAAGTCGGTGTCGCACGGGCCGGGCGCGGCCGCGTTGACGAGGATGCCGTGCGGCCGCAGCTCCTTGGCGTACTGGATCGTCAGCGCGTTGAGCGCCGACTTCGACGGCGGGTAGGCCACCGACGCCGGCCTCTCCTGGAAGTAGTGACCGGGGTCGGTCATCCAGCCCATCGAGCCGGTGCCGCTGGAGACGTTGACGACGCGACCACCGCGGCGCCGTGCTGACGACGGCCGAGGCGGTGAAGCTTGTTGTACGGAGATTAGGACGACTGTCCCAGTTTTCAAGCCGGGAATATCGTGGATATCCGCTGGTAACTGATCGTTTATATGGTCACGCGCACTATCGGTTCCTCAAGGAGCACGTTGGTGCACAAGTTCCGCTTCACCCTCACAGCTCTCCTCACCCTCTCCGTCACCGCGACGCTCACCCCGGCGGCCGCCGCGGCCAAGGACCATCGACCGCCCCTCCTCGATCTGGAAACGCTCACCGGCGCCCAGGCCGAGGCCATGATGGCCAAGGGCCAACTCACCTCCGTGGAGCTCACCCAGGCCTACATCGACAGGATCGCGGCGCTGAACAAGCGCGGCCCGGGGCTGAACGCCGTAACGCAGCTCAATTCGGATGCGCTGAAGGAAGCGGCGCAGGCCGACCGGCAGCGGGCGGCGGGGCACGTCCTCGGGCCCGCGCACGGGCTGCCGATCCTTCTGAAAGACCTCGTCGACGTCACCGGCATGTACACGTCGGCAGGCAACTACTCGCTGCGCAACTCGTTCCCGGCGACGGACGCGGGGATCACCAAGAAGCTACGCGAGCACGGGGTCGTGATCCTCGGCAAGGTCGGCCTGTCGGAGTTCGCCAACAGCTTCGGCAACCAGCCGTCCGGCTTCAGCAACCTCACCGGGCAGGTGATCAACGGGATCGACGCCGACCAGAACCCCAGCGGATCGTCGTCCGGGACCGGCGCGGCCATGGCCGCGGCCCTGTCCACCCTGGGCATCGGCACGGAGACGTCGGGCTCGATCATCAGCCCGTCGAGCACCCAGAGCCTCGTGGGACTGCGGCCCACCGTCGGGCTCGTCCCGGGGTACGGCATCGCGCCGATCAGCGCGTCGCAGGACACGGCGGGGCCGATGACCCGCAGCGTGTCGGACGCCGCGATGACCCTCGCCTCCATCGCCGGCCCCGATCCGGGCAGCGACGCCGAGTACAGCGCGATCTTCGGATCCGACTACCTGGCCACCGGCGTCATCCCCACGCCGCCGGCGCAGGTGCCGGACTACATGGCGGCGCTGGACGTCGGCTTCGTCAAGGGCAAGAAGATCGGCTACAACGGCACGCTGACGGACGGCAGCCCGCTCAAGATCGCATACGACGCGCTGGTCGCCGCGGGCGCGATCATGGTGCCGCGGCCGACCGCGACGATCGGCACGCTGCCGAGCCTGCCGAGCGGGTACGAGCAGCACAAGACGATCGACGAGTACTACAAGCGGCTCGGCCCGCAGGCGCCCATCCAGTCGCTGGTCCAGGAGGTGGCCGATAACCAGGCCAATGCCCAGCAAGCACTGAAATACGGCAACAACAACCACGTCACCGCCTCGCTCGCCGACATCACCCCCGGCGGAGCCAACGAGGTCGCCTACCGGAAGAACCTGCCCATCCGCAAAGCGGCCTGGCACAAGGCCATCGACGACATGATGACCTACACCAACTCCGACCCGGCCCAGCCCGCGGACCCCGTGATCGCGATCCTCGGCAGCGTCCCGAACGGGCCGCAGGCCGGGTACCCCTCGATCACGATCCCGATGGGATACGCCGCCACCACCCGCCGCGCGCTCAATGTCCAGGTCCACGGGAACGCGTACGACGAGTACAACCTGATCGGCGTCGGCTACGTCATCGAGCAGGCCACCCACCTGCGCCAGACGGCCGGTTCGGTGAATCCGAGCATGTACCGCTGCGCGGAGACGGTCCCGGCCGAGCCCTTCGCGGAACGCGGGCACTGCAACCCCGGCTACGACACCATCATGCGCATGCTCGGCAAGGCGCCCAATCCGCTGCCGTTCTCGCTGGAGACGGAGTCGGCGCAGAGCCTGGCCGCCAGGCTGGCCGCCGGCACGCTGACCTCGGAGGACCTCGTCAAGGCGTACCTCTATCGGATCGCGCTGACGAACGCCGAGGGACCGGCCACCCAGGCGGTGCGCTCGATCAACCAGGACGCCATCAAGGAGGCCCGTGCGGCCGACCGCGAGCGGGACAAGGTCGACAGGGACAAGAAGGGCAAGAAGTCGCCGCTCGGGCCGCTTTTCGGCCTCCCCGTGCTGCTCAACGACGGTTTCGACGTGGACTCGCTGGCGACGACGGGCGGCTCGATCGCCCTGCAGGACCTCCAGCCGGGCCGCGACTCCACGGTCGCCGCCAAGCTCAAGGCCGCCGGGGCCATCATCCTCGGCAAGACGAACATCTCCGAGCTGAACGGCGTCTTTGACGCGAACATGCCGAAGGGGTACTCCTCCCTCGCAGGTCAGGTGCTCCTGCCCTCCGACACCGACAAGACCCCGGCGGGTTCGTCCGGTGGCTCGGCGGCGGCGACGGCGTCGGGACTGGCGGCGTTCACCCTCGGCATGGAGACGTCCCCCGACTCGGCCCAGCTGGTGGCCCCCGCCGACGCGGCGGGCGTCGTCGGCCTGAAGCCGACGGTCGGGCTGGTCAGCCGCACCGGCGTCCTGCCGGTCGCCCGGTCGCAGGACGCGCCCGGGCCGATAGCCCGCACGGTGTACGACGCGGCGAGCGCGCTCACCGCGATCGCCGGGCCCGACCCCGCCGACCCGGCGACGGCGAGCGCGCCCGTCAAGGACTACACCGCGGGTCTGTCCACGACCGCACTGCAAGGCAAGAAGATCGCCGTCGTGGCGAGCGCGGCCGCGCCGTACCCCGAGATGGTGACCGCCCTGCAGACGCTCGGGGCCACGACCACCCAGGTGACGATCGGCGTGCCGAGTCCCGACCCGGCGAGCGTCGTGCCGAGCGAATTCAAGCGCGATCTGAACACCTACCTGTCCGGCATCCGGCGCGGCTCCGGAGCCCGGTCACTGCAGGCGATCATCGACTACAACAACGCCAACCCGGTGGAGGGGCTGAAGTATCAGCAGGGTCAGCTTCTCGCCGCCCAGGCGGTCGACCTGTCCGACCCCGCCACCGGCGCGGCGTACACGGCTGACCTGGAGGCGGGCAGGGCGTCCAACCGGGCGTTGATCGACGCCATCCTCGGCAACGGAACGCCCGGCGACAAGTCTGATGACTTCGACGCCGTCATGGTGCCGAGCGGCAGCGCGCTCGTCGGTTACGCCGACCGCGCGGGCTACCCGGTGCTGACGCTTCCCGCGGGGTACGGCGCCACGGCCAGCTCCGCGGGCCACAACCCGATCGGTGTCACGCTCGTCGGCACGGCATTCAGCGAGTCGACCCTCCTCGCCGACGGCTACGCCCTCGAACAGGCGACGAACGTCCGCCTCGCCCCGAGTTACACCAACCCGAGCATGTGGCGGTGCGTGCCCGGCAGCACCTTCTTCACCGGGGAGCTGTGCAACCCCGGCGACCGCCTCCTCGAGTCCGGCTCCGGCCACTGACGCTTCACCTCCAAGGGCCCGCGCCTCGACCGGCGCGGGCCCTGCCGTGTCCATCACACGGCCGGCTTCGGTGCGGCGCCGGCTCAGCCGGTGATGCTGGGCCTCGGTCGACCGGGCTCGGGCCGGTCTGCGCCCCCCTCTTAACGCTCTGACGTGGGAGGAGTCCACGACAGCGCGGGAGAAGTCGAGGGCGTCGGCGGCAGCGGACGGCCACACGAGTGTCCCCGGCGGGCACCGAACTGTTACTGGTCGTCCCTGAACGGCCACCGTACGTTGCGAGAAACGGCACCCGTTCGGAGGAGGACTCCGTGAAGTCCATCGCGCGTTTCTGCGGCAACTGCAGCTGCGGCTGTCCCGAGCTGTTCGTGGACATGGCCGCCCCGGCCGAGCGGCAGGTCGTCATCACCGACGACTTCGGCCAGAAGGTGGAGATGAGCATCGACCAGCTCGGCTCGCTCGTGGAGGCGGCGAAGACGGGGGCGCTGGACGACCTCGCGCTCGCCCGCTGACGTGAACCCGGCCGCTCTGTTCGCCGGCGGGCTCGCCGCCGGCCTGGCCACGGGCACGGCGTCGTGCGCCGCGGTGCAGGGCGGCCTCCTCATCGGCGTCGTACGCCCGGCGCCGCGCGCCGCGCCCTCCGCCTGCGACTGCGGCCACGACGCCGCCGACCGGCCCGGCCTCCCGGACGATCCGGGGGGCCGGGAGGCAGGGCCCTCCGGCGGCCCGGCCGCCGCACCGGGGCGGGCGGCGGGCCGTCTGGAGCGCGGGGACGTGGCGGCCGTAGCGGCGTTCATCGCCGGGAGGCTCGCCTCCCACGCCGCGGCCGGGGCCCTGCTCGGGCTCGCCGGCGCCGCCGTGCAGATCGGCCCGAAGGTGCGGGCCGATCTGCTCGTCGCCGCCGGGATCGCCGTCCTCACCCTCGCCGTCCGCCTCCTGCGCCGGCGCGGCGCGCCCGGGTGCGCCGCCCACCCGCCCGCTCCCACGGGCCGCGCGCCGGACCGGACCCTCCCGCGCGCCCTCGCGCTGGGCCTCGCCACGATCCTCGTCCCGTGCGGGGTGACGGTCGGCCTGGAGGTCGTGGCCGTCTCCACGGGCAGCGCGCTCGGCGGCGCGGCGGTGCTCGCCGGGCTCGCGGCCGGCACGTCTCCCGTGTTCGCGGCGCTCGGCCTGCTGGCGCGCGGCCTCGCCTCGGCCCGGCTGGCGGCCCTGGCCGGTGCCGCGGCGCTCGTCGCCGGGCTCGTCACGGTCGCATCCGGCCTGCGGCTCGGCGGCTGGCTGCCGGACCTCGGCTCCCCCGCCTCCGTGGGGCGCGCCGTCGCCGGGCCGGACGGCACACAGCGCGTCACGGTCTGGGCGACCGGCGACGGCTTCCGGCCGGGCGTGGTGAGCGCCGCGGCCGGCCGTCCCGTCGAGATCCTGTTCCGGACCGCGGACAACCGCGGCTGCACCCGCACGCTCTCGATCGAGGACCGCGACGTCGTCCTGCCCGTGACCGGCGAGCGGTCCGTGCGGCTGCCCGCCCGCCCGGCGGGGCGGTTGCGCTATGCGTGCGGCATGGGAATGTACGTGGGTTTCATCAGCTTCGAAGGGTCATCACTCGGCCAAAGGTCTTCGCAATAACCCTCCGTGACGGCATGGTCACATGCGAATCTGTGCGCATGACATTAGTGGGAGCAACGGAGGCGGCACCGGCGTGGCCCGGGTTCCCGGTCCCGCGCGTCCCCGAGCCCGGGGACCCCGCGGAGGCGCGGCTGCTCGCCACGGCCACGGAGGGCGACGCGGGAGCGGCCCACCTCCTCGGCCGCCTGTACGCGGAGCGCGGCGACCGGGCGGCGGCCCGGCAGTGGTGGGAGCGGGCGGCGGGCGCGGGCCACGTCGACAGCGCCTACAACCTCGGTGTCTGGCACGAGCGGCACGGCACCTCGGAGGAGGCCGTCGCCTGGTTCGAGCGGGCCGCCAGGACCGGCGACGCCGACGCCGCCACCCACCTCGCCACCCTGCTGCTCGACCGCTGGGGCGACGTGCCGGGAGCGCGGCACTGGTTCGAGCGGGCCGCGGAGGACGGCTCCCGCCACGCCGCCCACCGGCTCGCGCTGCTGTGCGAGGACGCCGGAGACGGCACGGGCGCCCGCCGCTGGCACCGCCGGGCGGCCCTCGACGGCGACCTGAGGTCGGCCGGCGACCTCGGCTTCCTCGGCTACGCCGCGGGCGACGCGGAGGAGGCCCGGCACTGGTGGGAGTACGCGGCCCGGGGCGGCGACGCCGCTGCGGCCCACCACCTGGGCCTGCTGCTGGAGGCCACCGGAGACGCCGAGGGCGCAGAGACGTTCTACCGGCTGGCCTTCCGGGCCGAGCACCCGGGCGCGGCGTACCGGCTCGGCGGCATGGCCCTGGCCGGCCAGGACGTGCGCACCGCCCGCGCCTGCTTCGAGCGCGCCGCGCGCGGCGGCCACCGGGAGGCCCGGCGGATGGCCGGGGTGACGTGCCTGGAGCTCGGCGACCGCCTGGCCGCGGCCCACTGGTTCGGCCGGGCCGCGGAGGCGGACGACCCCGAGGGGGCCTACCACCTGGGGCTGCTGCTGGTCGCCGAGCACAACGACCTCAAGGGCGGGGTGCACTGGTTCCGCCAGGCGGCGGCGCGCGGCCACTACCGGGCCGCCATGGAGCTGCGGACGCTGCTGTCCCTCATCGGCCGGTCGCCGGACGCGGAGCCGTGCCTGCTCGACTCCCCCCCGCCGTACTGGGACCGTCCCGCGGACCCCGAGACGGCGGCGCGGGCGGAGCTGGCCGCCGCCACGTCGGGACGGCGGGGCGACGCGGCGCCGGACCCGGCCGATCTGGCGGAGATCCTCGGCACCTGGGACGCGGTCACCCGCGGCATGCCGGAGGGGGCCGACGCCGTCGCCTGGGTGGCGGAGGCGAGCGGCCTGCACGCGTCCGCCGTCGGCCACCTCGGCTCGGTGCGGGCGGCCCTCCTCACCCCCGGCACGGGCCCGTGGCCCACGGCCGCCGAGGTCGAACACCTCCTGGGCACCGCGCGCGACCTGCGCAGACGACTCGACGTCCGCTGACGCGCGAACGCGAGACCGCCGCCGCGCCGAAGGGCACGGCGGCGGTCTCCGCGTCGGATCAGGCCGCGGCGAGGACCTCGGCGGCCGGGGTGTACGGCAGGTCGTGCGCCACCGCGACGGGCTCGTTGGTGAGCACGCCGGCGTGGGTGTTCAGGCCGAGCCGCAGGGCGTCGTCGGCACGCAGCGCGTCCCGCCACCCCTTGTCGGCCAGCTTCACCGCGTACGGGAGGGTGGCGTTCGTCAGCGCGTACGTGGACGTGTTGGCCACCGACCCCGGCATGTTGGCCACGCAGTAGAAGATCGAGTTGTGCACCCGGAACGTCGGGTCGGCGTGCGTGGTCGGGCGGGAGTCCTCGAAGCAGCCGCCCTGGTCGATCGCGATGTCCACGAGCACCGAGCCCGGCCGCATGCGGGAGACCAGCTCGTTGGACACGAGCGTCGGGGCCTTGGCGCCGGGGATGAGCACGGCGCCGATGACGAGGTCGGCCTCCAGCACGGCGCGCTCGATGGCGTACGAGGTCGACACGATCGTCTTCAGGCGGCCCTGGTAGACGGCGTCGATGAAGCGCAGCCGGTCGATGTTCACGTCGAGGATCGACACGTCCGCGCCCATTCCGACGGCGATCTGCGCCGCGTTGAGGCCGGAGACGCCGCCGCCGATGACGACGACCTTGGCCGGCGCGACGCCCGGGACGCCGCCGGGCAGCACGCCGCGCCCGCCGTTGAAGCGCATCAGGTTGTAGGCGCCGACCTGCGGGGCGAGGCGGCCCGCGACCTCCGACATCGGCGCGAGCAGCGGCAGGGCGCCGCCGGCCTGGACCGTCTCGTACGCGACGGCGGTCGTCCCGGCCTGGAGCAGGGCGTCGGTGCAGGGCCGCGAGGCGGCCAGGTGGAGGTAGGTGAACAGGACCTGGTCCGCGCGGAGCCGGTGGTACTCCTCGGCGATCGGCTCCTTGACCTTGAGGATCATCTCCGACTCGCCCCAGACGTCGTCGGCGCGCTCAACGATCTTGGCGCCGGCGGCGAGGTACTCCTCGTCCGTGATGTGCGAGCCGAGGCCCGCCCCCTGCTGGACGGTGACCTCGTGGCCGTGGCGGACGAGCTCGTGCACGCCCGCGGGAGTCGCGGCGACGCGGTATTCGTGGTTCTTGACCTCGGCAGGCACGCCGATCTTCATGGAACAGGTCCTTTCAGGATTCCCGGCGGCCGGGCCGAGGCGGGGCCGGCCGCCGGGCGCATTCGGTCAGAGACGGGCCCACGCCTCGGTGAGCACCGAACGGAGGATCGACTCGATCTCGTCGAACTCCTTGGGGCCGCAGATGAGCGGCGGCGCGAGCTGGACGACCGGGTCCCCTCGGTCGTCGGCCCGGCAGTACAGCCCGGCGTCGTACAGGGCCTTCGACAGGAAGCCGCGCAGCAGCCGCTCCGACTCCTCGTCGTTGAAGGTCTGCTTGGTCGACTTGTCCTTGACGAGCTCGATCCCGTAGAAGTAGCCCGACCCGCGTACGTCGCCCACGATCGGCAGGTCGAGGAGCTTGTCCAGGGTGGCCCGGAAGACCGGCTCGTTGGCGGTGACGTGGCCGAGCAGGTCCTCGCGCTCGAAGATGTCGAGGTTGGCGAGGGCCACGGCGGCCGACACCGGGTGGCCGCCGAAGGTGTACCCGTGCGCGAACGACTCCGTGCCGCTCTTGAACGGCTCGAACAGCCGCTCAGAGGCGATCATGGCGCCGATGGGCGAGTACCCGCTGGTCAGGCCCTTCGCACAGGTGATGATGTCCGGCACGTAGTCGAACTTCTGCCCGCCGAACATCGTGCCGAGGCGGCCGAAGGCGCAGATGACCTCGTCCGACACCAGCAGCACGTCGTAGGCGTCGCAGATCTCCCGCAGGCGCCGGAAGTATCCGGGCGGCGGCGGGAAGCAGCCCCCGGCGTTCTGCACCGGCTCGACGAAGACGGCGGCCACGGTCTCCGGGCCCTCCATCTCGATGGCCTTGCCGACCTGGTCGGCGGCCCAACGCCCGAAGGCCTCGGCGTCCTTCTCCATGCCGGGGAAGCCGCTGATCTCGTCGGCGCGGTACAGGTTCGTGTTGGGGGCCTTGAGCGCGCCGGGGACGAGCGGCTCGAACATCTGCTTGAGCGCGGGGATGCCGGTGATCGACAGGGCGCCCTGGGGAGTGCCGTGGTAGGCGATGGACCGGCTGACGACCTTGGTCTTCATCGGCTTGCCCTGGGTCTTGAAGTACTGCTTGGCGAGCTTCCACGCCGACTCGACGGCCTCGCCGCCGCCCGTGGTGAAGAAGACCCGGTTGAGGTCGCCGGGGGTGAGGTCCGCGAGCCGGGCGGCCAGCTCCGCGGCCTTCGGGTGGGCGTACGACCAGAGCGGGAAGAACGCGAGCTCCTGGGCCTGCTTCGCCGCGGCCTCCGCGAGCTCGGCGCGGCCGTGGCCCACCTGGACCACGAACAGCCCGGCCAGGCCGTCGAGGTACCGCTTGCCGTGGATGTCGTAGACGTAGGCCCCCTCGCCCCGCACGATCATCGGCACCTCGGCGTCCTCGTAGGAGCTGTGCCGGGTGAAGTGCATCCAGAGATTGTCCTGTGCGGCCTTGAGAACGTCGGGGCGCGTCATCGCAACCTTCCCTAAGGTGATCCGTGCTGTGGACAGTGTGCATGCCACTTCTGCGTTTTGCCAAGTGATTACGTGGTGTCACTCTGCAAGAAGTTCGGAATCCGCGATATCGGGTTGTAACAGCAACGAAATCCGTGACCGTACATTGGGAGCGTCCAGACCCTGCGCAGCCCCTGCTGCGGCCGGTCCGCCGTGCGTCCCCGGCGACCTCGTCCCGCCGTGTGGTGCAATGGGGTCCGACCAGCAGCTCACAACGTCGTGAACAACGCATATCCGGGAGAAAACGCCGTGACACCCGAGGAGATCGAGAGCGCCGTCGAGGCGGGGATGCCGCAGACGGTCGAGGACCTCACGAGGCTGGTGACCATTCCGTCCGTGGCCTTCCCCGGCCACGCGGAGGCGCCCGTCCTGGAGGCCGCGGCCCTCACCGAGCGGCTGCTGCGCAGCGCCGGCCTCCCCGAGGTCCGGCAGATCCCGGTCGAGGGCAGCTACCCGGCCGTGTACGGCGAGGCGCCCGCGCCGCCCGGCGCGCCCACCGTCCTCCTCTACGCGCACTACGACGTGCAGCCCGCGGGCGACACCGCCCTGTGGCGCACGCCGCCGTTCGAGCCCACCGTGGTCGACGGCGCGATGTACGGCAGGGGCGCGGCCGACGACAAGAGCGGCGTGATGACCCACGTGGCGGCGCTGCGCGCCTTCCAGGGCCGGTTCCCCGTGGGGATCAAGGTCATCGTGGAGGGCCAGGAGGAGTACGCCGGGGAGCGCCTGGAGGATTTCGTCGAGGCCAACCCCGAGCTCGTGCGGGCCGACGCCATGGTCATCGCCGACTGCGGCAACCCCAGGGTCGGGGAGCCGGCGCTCACCACGTCGCTGCGCGGGATGGCGGCGTTCACCGTCGAGGTCCGCACGCTGGCCGAGGCCGTGCACAGCGGCGCGTTCGGCGGCGCCGCCCCCGACGCGCTGTCGGCGCTGATGCGCATGCTGACCGCCATGCACGACGACAACGGCGACGTCCGGGTGCCGGGCCTGGCGCGCGGCGTGTTCCCGGGCGCGAGCGACTCCGAGGACGAGTTCCGCGCGACGGCGGGAGTGCTCGACGGGGTCTCCCTCGTCGGCACCGGCTCGCTCGCCGACCGCCTCTGGGCGTCGTACGCGATCACCGTCACGGGGCTCGACGTGCCGACCGTGACGGGCGCGATCAACGCGGTCCAGGCGGTCGCCCGGGCGCGGGTCACCGTCCGCATCCCGGCCTCGGGCGACGCCAAGACCGCGCTCAACGACGTGACCGGTTACCTGGAGAAGGTCGCGCCCTGGGGCGTCAAGGTGAGCTTCAGCGACTTCGTCACGGGCTCGGGCTTCCAGGCGGGGGCGGAGGGCCCGGCGCGCGGCGCGGTCGAGCGGGCGCTGGAGCGCGCCTTCGGCCGGGCGCCGCGCCAGGTCGGCCAGGGCGGGTCGATCCCGCTGGTCGCCACCCTCGCCCGCCGCTTCCCGGCGGCCGAGATCCTGCTGTACGGCGCCGAGGACGAGGGCGCCGCCATCCACGCCCCCAACGAGCGGGTCGACCTCGAGGAGCTCCGCCGGATCATCACGGCCGAGGCGCTCTTCCTCGCGGAGTACGGCGCGGGCCGTTAGGCGTCCACGAGGGAGGGCCCGGCGGCCTGGGGGACCGCCGGGCCCTCTCTCATCGGCGGGGCGTCACCGGTAGGTGATGTCGGACGCCGAGTAGATGCAGTTGACGCCGTCCGCGCCGCTGCCGATCTTCGTCGGCTCGCTGCCCTTCGGCACGCCCTTGTACTTGTCGCAGATCGAGATCTCGCGGCTCGGGTCGTTCACGATCGTGATGTTCGAGAAGCGCGCCGTGTCGCCCCAGTTGGTGTTGATGCCGGCCAGGGCCTTGCCGGGCGAGGTCGCGGTGACGTTGGAGATCACGACGTTCCGCTGGTAGGAGTTCCCACAGTTGCCGCAGCCGCGGTAGTCGCCCATGTTCCCGGTCGCGTAGTAGCGCTTGAGGCCGCCGTCCACGGTCCCGGAGACGCTGATCGTGCTGCTCACCGCCTGGGAGCCGTTCGCGCCCGGCCATCCGCCGGACGGCGGGGGCGACGTGGGCGTGGGCGTGGGGGTCGGCGTGCGCGTCGGAGTGGGGGTGGGCGTCCCGGTCGGGATCGACCCGGCGGGCTGCAGCGTCCACCGCTTGCTGGTGACCGAGTCGCAGGAGTTCTGCTGGACCGGCGCGCCCGCCGCGGTCGAGCTGTCCATGACGTTCAGGCACTTGCCGCCGTTGGCGTCGACCACCTGGTAGGTCGAGCCGCTCACGAGGGTGAGCTGCCAGGTCTGGGAGGCCGCGCCGGTGCACGTCTCCTGCTGGACGGCCTTGCCGGCCGAGGTCGAGGCGTCCCTGACGCCCGCGCACTTGCCGCTGTGGGCGGCCGCGAGGCGGAACCCGCCGCCCTGCGCCCGCCAGGTTCCAGGTCTGCTCGGCCACGCTCGCGCAGCCCCGCTGGTCGAGCTGGTCAGGAAGTAGCGCAGATCACAGGCCGTCCGGCAGGTCTTCCCGCCATTCGGCGTTACGCTTTTTGTGCCGACTGGTCAGTTCAAAAGGAGGGGCGATGGCGGAGGAGGCACGGGCCGCGTTCGCGGGCGCCGAGGTGCGGGCACGCGGCCTCGGCCTGCGGGGACGGCACGGCTGGGTCTACCGGGACGTGACCCTCGACGCCGGGCCCGGTACGCTCACCGCCGTCCAGGGCGAGGCGGGCAGCGGCCGGACGAGCCTGCTGCTCACGCTCGCCGGACGGATGCGGCACGGCGAGGGGACGCTCCTGGCCGGCGACCACGACCGCCCGCGGGCCATCCGCAGGGTGGCCGCGCTCGGCCTGTTCCCGGACGTGAACCCGCTCGACGACGCCCTGTCCGTACGGGAGCACCTGCACGAGCGGATGCGGCCGCACGGCCTGCTGTGGCGCCACGGGAACGGCGACATCGTGGCGCCGGCGCTCGCGCGCGCGGGCCTCGACCCGGCCGGCCTGCCCGAGGGCGACCGGACGCTCGCCCGGGACCTCACCCGCGAGCAGGCGGTGCGGCTCGGGATCGCGCTGGCCCTGCTCGACGCGCCGGGCCTGCTGCTGGTGGACGACGCCGACGACGGGATCCCGGCGGACGGGCGCCGCGCGCTGTGGGCGACCCTGCGGGGCCTCGCGGACGCGGGGCTGACGGTCATGGCCGCCTGCACGGACGCGCGGGAGGCCGCCGAGGCCGCGTCCCTCGTGCTGACCCTGCCCGGCCGGGACGGGGACGGGCCTGCGGACGACCGGCGGGACCTGGACGGCGACGCACACGGGGACGATCCGCGAGACCTGGACGGCGACGGGCCCGGGGACGATCCCCGAGACCAGGACGAGGACGGGCGGGACGGCGACGAGGAGGGCGGGCTCCGATGAGGTCTCCGCACCCGGGGCGGCTGGAGTTGCGCCGGTTCACGCGCTCACGACTGACCAGGGCGGCGCTCGTGGCCGTGGTCATGCTGCCCCTGCTCTACGCGGGGCTCTACCTGTGGTCGTTCTGGGACCCGCAGGGGAACCTGGAGCGCGTGCCGGTGGCGCTGGTCGTGGAGGACCAGCCGGCCGCGGCGAACGGCACGACGCTGCGGGCGGGCGGCGACCTGGCGGACGAACTCGTGAGGCGCCGGGTCTTCGACTGGCACCGGGTGGACGCGGCGGAGGCCGACCGGGGCGTGCGCGACGGCAGGTACTACCTGTCCCTCACGATCCCCCGGGACTTCAGCGCCGACCTCGCCTCCCCCTCCGGCGACGGCGCGCCGCGCCCCGCGCGGCTCGGGGTCCGCGTGGACACCGGCCGCAGCTACATCATGCGGACGATCTCCGACTCCGTCTTCCGCGAGGTGAAGGAGGCGTCCGGCCGCAGCGCGGTGCGCGGTTACCTGGACCAGATCTTCCTGTCGTTCGCCGACCTGCACGACCAGACGCTCCGGGCGGCGCAGGGGGCGGACCGGCTGCACGACGGAACGGCGCAGGCCCGCCAGGGCGCCGCGTCGCTGAACGCCGGGCTCGGCACCGCGCAGGACGCCACCGGCAGGCTGTCGGCGGGCGCGGGGACGCTGCGGGCGGGGTCCCGGGCCCTCGCGAGCGGCGCGCACACCGCCTACGCGGGTTCGAGGACACTGGAGGCCGGCCTGTCGACGGCGGCGAAGGGCGCGGCCGGCCTGCGGTCCGGGCTCGCCGCCCTCGACGCGGGCGCGGCGAAGCTGGCCGAGGGCAACCGGCAGGCGTACCGGCAGGTGCACGCGCTGTCGCCGGTGGTGAACGGGGCCGCCGACAGGTACGCGCCCGTGCTGACCCGCGACGGCGACCGGATCAGGCGGGCCGCCCTCACACTGGCCGACGGCGCGGACGCCGTCGCCGGCGCGCTGGGCGGCCTGCCCCAGGAGGTCAGCGGCTCTGCGGGCGCCGCCCGGCAGGACCTGCGCGCGGTCGAGCGCTGGCTCGACGCCCACCCCGGCGCCGACCCCGAGCTGCGCGCCCTGGTCGAGCGCGCCTCCGGCTCGGCGGGCGAGCTGTCGGACGCGGCGGGCCGGCTGCAGAGCCGCCTCGGTGCCCAGGCGGGCCGTACGGACGACCTCGCCCGCACGGCCCGGCAGGTCGCGGGCGACGCGCGCGAGCTGGCCGCGGCGGCGCCGGGGCTCGGCGCGGCGCTCGACGGGGCCCGTGACCGGTTCAACCAGCTCGACCGCGGTCTCAGGCAGCTCGCCGACGGAGCGGACGACCTGCGGAACGGCAGCGGGAAGGCGCTGAAGGGCGCGTCCTCGCTGTCGGCGGGCCTCGGCCGCCTGGGCGGCGGCGCGAGCAGGCTGTCGGACGGCCTCGCGCGGCTCGGCAGCGGGGCGAGCCGGCTGGACGCGGGCGTCGGCGCGCTGGCCTCGGGCGCCGGGCGGCTCGACTCGGGCATCGGCAGGCTGCACGAGGGGGCGGGCCGGCTGGACCACGGCCTGGTGCGGCTGGCGAACGGCTCGGGCGAGCTGGCCGACAGGCTGGGCGACGGCGCCGCCCAGATCCCCGACTACGGCACAGCCGAGCGCGACAGCCGTACGGGCATGATGAGCGACCCGGTGCGGCTCGACTCGCGGATCGACAACGACGTGCCCAACTACGGCACCGGCTTCGCGCCGTTCTTCGTGCCGCTGGCCCTGTGGGTGGGCGCGATGGTGATCTACATGCTGCTCCGCCCGATGAACCCGCGGCTGCTCGCCGGGTCGGCTCCCGCGTGGCGGACCGCGCTCGCCGGGTGGCTGCCGGGGATGGCGATGGGCACGCTGCAGGTCGGGGTGCTGCTCGCGGTGCTGCGCCTCGGGCTCGGGCTGTCGGCCGCGCACTGGCTCGGCGTGGCGGGCTTCCTGCTGCTGACCACCGCGGCGTTCCTCGCGGTGATCCAGGCGGTGAACGCGCTGCTCGGCACGCCGGGGCGGATCGTGGTGCTGGCGCTGCTGATGCTCCAGCTCACCTCGTCGGCGGGGACGTACCCGATCGAGACCTCGCCCGGGTTCTTCCAGGCCGTCTCGCCGTGGCTGCCGATGAGCTGGGTGGTCGCGGCGATGCGCCGCCTGATCAGCGGCGGCGACCTGGCCGTGGTGTGGCAGGCTTGCGGCGTGCTGACCGCGTTCGCCGTCCTCGGGTTGTCGCTGACCGTCCTCGCCGTGCATCGGGGCCGCACGTGGTCCCTGCGCCGGCTCAAGCCGGAGCTGGCCCTGTGAGCACGCGCGGCGAGCGGACCGAGCGGACCGAGCGCGGCGAGCGGGGGCGGCGGGGCGACACCCGGCAGCGGCTCTACCGGGCCGCGGTCGACCTCATCGCCGAGCAGGGCTACACGGCCACGACGGTCGACGCCATCGCGGAGCGCGCCGGGGTCGCCAAGGGCACGGTCTTCTACAACTTCGGCAGCAAGGAGGCGCTGTTCGCGGGGCTGCTCGACCACGGCATCGAGCGGCTCGCGGACGCCCTCGCGGAGGCCGCCCGGGCGCCGTCCGCCTCTCCGGTCGCCACGCTCGACGCCCTCGTGCTGGCCCAGCTCCGCTTCGTCGACGAGTACGGGCCGTTCGCGCGGGTGCTGCTGGCGGAGATGTGGCGGGCGGCCTGGCAGGAGGCCGTTCTGCGGCTGCGCACGAGCGTGCTCGGCGTGTACGAGCGGGTCCTGGAGGAGGCGGTGCGCGCGGGCGAGCTCCGTGAGGGGCTCGACACGGCGACGGCGGCGACGGCCGTCTTCGGCATGGTGCTGACGGTCGCCATCGAGCGCCGCGCCCTGCGACCCGACCACCCGCTGGACGACGTGCACGCGACGCTCGTCGAGCTGATACACGGCCGCATCTCCGGACGTTAGCCCGCCGAGATCATCGGCAACTAACGTGAGCCGTCATTCGTCGGGATAAGTGCTGGCATTCCTCGAATGGCCCTGGAGGACGCGTGTACCCCCCACCCCAGCAGAAGCGCCGCCGCGGCTTGGCGCCGTTCATCATCGCCGTCATCCTCGCGGGCGCGCTGATCGTGGGGCTGAGGACGCTGATCGGCGGCGGCGGGGGCGACGACCCGGGCGGCGGCGGCGCCGGCATCGCGCAGAAGCGGGCCTGCGGCGACGACGGGATCGTGCTCACGATCGCGGCGTCCAGCGAGAAGGCCGAGCTGCTGCGCGGCATGGCGAACGGCTACAACGGGCACCGGGTGGACGGCCGCTGCGTCGACGTGGTGGTGAACTCCAAGGCCTCGGGCGGCGCCATGCAGGCGCTGGCCCGCGGCTGGGACGAGCGGCAGGACGGCCCCCGCCCCGACGTCTGGACCCCGGCGAGCGCCGGCTGGGTCGCCCTGCTGCGGCAGCGGACGGAGGGCGGCGACCGCGCCACCCCGGTGGCCGCGGACAACCCCACCCTCGCCGAGTCGCCGCTGGTCATCGCGATGCCGAAGCCGATGGCGCAGGCGCTCGGCTGGCCGGCCAAGAAGGTCGGCTGGTCGGAGATCCTCGACCTGGCCAACGACCCGAAGGGCTGGGCGAAGTACGGGCATCCGGAGTGGGGCGCGTTCCGCCTGGGCAAGACGAACCCGAACTTCTCCACCTCCGGCCTCAACGCGACCGTCGGGGCGTACTTCGCCGCCACCGGGCTGTCGGGCGACCTGACCGAGAAGGACGTCTCCTCCGCCAAGACCCGGGACTTCGTGCGGGGGGTCGAGCGGTCGATCGTCCACTACGGCGACACGACGCTGACGTTCCTGTCCAACCTCCAGCACGCGGACGACGAGGGCACGGCCATGTCGTACATCTCCGCCGTCACGGTGGAGGAGAAGTCGGTGTGGGACTACAACCAGGGCAACCCGACCGGCGACCCGAAGACGCTCGGCGAGCACGCGAAGCCGAAGGTGCCGCTCGTGGCCATCTATCCCAAGGAGGGCACGCTCTTCTCCGACCACCCGTACGCCGTGCTGTCCTGGGCCGACGCGGCGAGGAAGGCGGCCGCGGCCGACTTCCTGAAGTATCTGCAGGCGCCGGAGCGGCAGCGGGAGTTCGAGAAGTACGCCTTCCGGACCTTCGACGGCAAGCCGGGCGACCTCATCACGGCGGCCAACGGCCTCGACCCGAAGCAGCCGTCCACCACGCTCGGCGCCCCCACCCCGCAGGTGCTCGACCGGATCCTGAAGAGCTGGTCGGAGCTGCGCAAGCCGGCGAACGTCCTCATGGTCATGGACGTCTCCGGCTCGATGGGCGCCGAGGTCCCCGGCACCGGCAGGACCAAGCTCGACCTGGCCAAGCAGGCGGCCGTCAACGCGCTGCCGCAGTTCGGCCCCAACGACCGGGTCGGCCTGTGGATGTTCTCGCTCAAGCAGGACGGCGACAAGGACTACCGCGAGCTCGTCCCGATGGACAGGAACACCGGCAGCCGGCTCAAGGACCGCATCGAGGGCCTGATCCCCAACGGCGGCACCGGCCTGTACGACACCACGCTCGCGTCGTACCGGTACGTCATGGCGCACCGCAGCGGCGACGCGATCAACGCGGTCGTCTTCCTGACCGACGGGAAGAACGAGGACAACAACTCGATCTCGCTGGACGACCTGGTCCCCGACCTGCGCACCGAGGCCGGCGAGGACGGCGTGCGCGTCTTCACCATCGCGTACGGCGCGGACGCCGACCTGGGCACACTCAAGAAGATCTCGCAGACGACGGACGCCGCGGCCTACGATTCGCGCAAGCCGGGAAGCATCGACCAGGTGTTCACGGCCGTCATCTCCAACTTCTGACTGCCGGGAGCCGCCCGTGTCCCGCTTCACCGAGGAACTGCGCGATCCGTGGGGGCTGCTCCTGGGCGCCACCGCGGGAGGCGCGGCCTGGGCGGTCGACGTCCACCCGGCCGGCGCCGCCTTCGTGGGCGTCGCCGTCTGGCTCGTCAAGGCGTTCGCCTCGGCCTGGCAGTCGACCGGGGGCGAGAGCCGTACGGAGGAGCCGGAGGCGCCGCGCGTCGCGCGGGGCAGCGCCGAGGAGGCGTGGCTGCGGCGGGCCGAGCGGGCCGCCGCCACGTTCGCGGACCTCACCGCGTCGATGCGCGGGCAGCTCCTGCTCGACCGGATCGCTGAGATGCGCCCGCAGGTGGACGACACCGTCGCCACCCTGCGCCGGCTCGCCGGCCAGGCGTCGGTGACGGGCGCGGCGCTCGCCCGGTTCGACCCGGGGTTCCTGGAACAGGAGCGCCTGCGGCTCATCCACGCCCGGGAGCGGGCGCGCGGCGACGTCGCGGGCGAGCTCGACCGGTCCCTCGCCTCACTGGCGGCGCAGCGGGAGGTGCTCGACCGGCTGACCGCCGCCCGCGACCGGGTGCTCGCCCGTCTCGAGTCCGGGGCGATCAGCCTGGAGGGCCTGGTCGCCCGGGCCGTCGAGGTCGGGGCGATGAGCGCCACGTCCTCGGCGGCGGACGACGGGACGCGGGCCCTCGACGAGCTCACGTCCGAGCTGGAGCTCACCCGGCAGAGCCTCCACGAGGTCGAGGAGGCCACCCGCCGCGACCTCCCCTGACGGCCCCCGTTCCCCTCGTCAGGCGGCGAGGAGGCGGGCGAGCTCGGCGGGGCCGGCGTTGCCGCCTGTGCAGACGACGGCGACCTCGGCGCCGGCGAACTCCTCGCGCCGGGCCAGCAGGGCCGCGAGGGCGGCCGCCCCGGCGCCCTCGGCGAGCGTGTGGGCCTCGGTCAGCAGCATCCGCTGCGCCCGCAGGATGTCCTCGTCGTCCACGAGGACGAAGTCGTCCAGGCGGGCGCGCATCACCGCCTGGGTCATGGCGAACGCCGAGCCGGTGGCGAGCCCGTCCACGACCGTCTTCACCGGCCGGGTCACCGCCTCGCCCAGCCGCCAGGAGTCGTGGGCGGCGGGCGCCTGGGCCGACTGGACGGCGATCACCCGGCACGCGGGCGCGAGCGCCTCGGCGACGATGCAGGCGGCGGCCGCGCCGGTCCCGCTGCCGACGGGCACGAACACCGCGTCCAGCCGCGGCCGGGCCGTGAGGATCTCGGCGTAGAGCGTGCCGACGCCCGCGATGATGTCGGGCTCGTCGGCCGGGCTGACGAGCCGCATGCCCTCCCGGTCCGCCAGGTCCCCGGCGTGGCGGGCGGCCTCGACCATCGTGGCGCCCGCGACGTGGACGTGCGCGCCCAGCGCCTCGACCGCCGCCACCTTGGCCGGGTTCGGGTTCTCCGGCATGACGACGGAGCAGGGCACGCCGTGCAGCCGGGCGGCGTACGCGACGGACTGGGCGTGGTTGCCGGTCGAGTACGCCACCACGCCCCGCCGCGCGTCGGGCATCCGCGCGAGCAGGGTGATGCCGCCCCTGACCTTGAACGCCCCGGTGGGCTGGACGTTCTCGTGCTTGACGTGGACGCGCGCCCCGACGGCCGCGTCGAGAACGGGATAGGACCACATGGGCGTCTCGGGAAGGTGCGGGGCCAGCAGCGCGCGGGCCTCCAGCACGTCACGGATGTCGGTCATGAATCTCAGCCTGCTCGCCGTACGGCCCATAGGTCCAACTCGACTTTTCGCGGTGACCCATAGACCGCGTTGATATGGTGCGGAGATGCTCGACGTGGTGCGGCTTCGCGTGCTGGTCGCGGTCGCCCGCACCGGCTCGGTCACGGCGGCCGCCCGCGAGCTGCACTACTCGCAGCCGTCGGTGAGCCACCACCTGGCCCGGCTGGAGGCGGAGACCGGGGCGAAGCTGGTCCAGCGGGTGGGCCGCGGCATCCGGCTCACCGACGCCGGGCGCCTGCTGGCCGAGCGGTCCGCGGAGATCCTCGGCCGGCTCGACTCCGCGTCCGCCGAGCTCGCCGCGCACGTCGGGCTGCGGTCGGGGCGGGTGCGGCTGGCCGCGTTCCCCTCGGCCCTCGGCACGTTCGTCCCCGCCGCCGCCGTCCGGCTCGCGTCCGCGCACCCGGGGCTCGACCTGCGGCTCATCGAGGCCGAGCCACCCGAGGCCCTCCGCATGCTCCGCGACGGCCAGGTCGACGCGGCGGTGGTGTTCCGCTACGGCGGGACCGGCCCGGACGAGGACGGCGTCCGGCTGACCCGCCTCCTCGACGAGCCGAGCCTGCTCGTCACCCCGGCCGCCCTCCTGGACGTTCCCGCACCGATGGGCGACGGGACGGGGACGCTGGCCGGGCACGCCGGGTCGCGGTGGATCGCGGGGTGCGACCGGTGCCGGGCGCACCTGCTCGACCTGTGCGCCGCCGCGGGCTTCGAGCCGCGCGTGTCGTTCACCACCGACGACTACGTGGCGGTCCAGGCCATGGTGGCGGCGGGGCTGGGCGTCGCCGTCCTCCCCCGGCTCGCGCTGTCGGCCCACCGCCACCCCGGCGTACGGACGGCGGGGCTGCCCGGCTCGACGCGGCGGGTGTTCGCCGCCACGTACGGCGAGCCGCCCGATCCCCCCGCGACGGCCGCCCTCGTCGCCGCGCTTGTCGCCGCCGTCGAGGAAGCCGAAACCGTCGGCGCGGTCCAGGGAGCCGATGCGGTCGCGGCCGCCGGGATGGTGTGAGACCGCGGTGGTGTGACGCCGGGATGGCTGACGCGCGGGCGGTGTGAGACCGCGGTGGTGTGACGCCGCGGAAATCCGATGGCCGCGCGGCGGGCCGCGTTCGTACCATCGCGGCATGCCCGCACTGCCGACGCTCGCCCTGTTCGCGACCGCCACCCTCGCGCTGCTCCTGGTCCCCGGACCCGCCGTGGTCTACATCGTCACCCGCAGCGTCGCCCAGGGGCGCGCGGCGGGACTCGTGTCCGTGCTCGGCGTGCACGCCGGGTCGCTGGTGCACGTCGCCGCCGCCGCGCTGGGGATCAGCGCGGTCCTCGCGGCGTCGGCCACCGCGTTCGCCGTCGTCAAGTGGCTGGGCGCGGCCTACCTCGTCTACCTCGGCGTACGGAAGCTCCTGAGCCGGCCGGCGGCGGAGACGCCGGAGGTCAGGCCGGCGTCGCGGTCACGGCTGTTCGGGGAGGGGTTCGTGGTCAACGTGCTCAACCCGAAGACGGCCATCTTCTTCCTGGCCTTCCTCCCGCAGTTCGCCGACCCGGCGCGGGGACCGCTCGCGCCGCAGATCGTGCTGCTGGGGGCGATCTGGGTGGTGCTCGGCATGGCGAGCGACGGCACCTACGCCCTCGCCTCGTCGGCCCTCGCCGGCCGTCTGCGCTCGTCCGCACGGGCCCGCAGGCGCCTCGACGTCGGCAGCGGCGTCGTCTACCTCGGTCTCGGCGCCGTCGCCGCGCTCGCAGGCGAGGGAGCCAAGAAGCTCTAGGCGCGCCTCCGGCGATCGTTTTCCACCCCGCGCGCGATCTCATCCACTAACGTCACCCGAGGGCGATTGTGGAGGTCGGTTTGCGGGGTTTACAGGGACTCGGTCAGGGCGACCCCTCGCACGTCGGCGCCTACCGGCTCGTCGGCGTGCTCGGCGAGGGCGGGCAGGGCGTCGTCTACCGGGGCGAGGGGCCGGGCGGAGCGCCGGTCGCGGTCAAGGTGCTGCACGCCCGGTTCGCGGGGGACGCGAGGGCCCGCTCGCGCTTCGCGGGCGAGCTCGCCCACGCCAAGCGCGTGGCGGCGTTCTGCACCGCGCGGGTGCTCGACGCCGACGCGGACGGCGACCGGCCGTACATCGTGAGCGAGTACGTGGACGGGCCTCCCCTGTCGGAGGTGATCTCCTCGGGCGGCCCCACCCGGGGTCCCGCGCTCGACCGGCTGGCCATCGCCACGGTGACGGCGCTCGCGGCGATCCACCAGGCCGGGGTGGTGCACCGGGACTTCAAGCCCGGCAACGTCATCATGGGCGCGGACGGCCCCCGGGTCATCGACTTCGGCATCGCGCGGGCCCTCGACGCCACCGGGACGCTGTCGAGCGCGGTGGTCGGCACGCCCGCCTACATGGCCCCGGAGCAGATCAGCGGGGCGGAGGTCGGGCCGCCTGCCGACGTCTTCGCCTGGGCGTGCACCGTCGTGGCCGCCGCCACCGGTGCCGCGCCCTTCGGCCAGTCGTCGATCCCGGTGGTGATGCACCGCATCCTGCACGAGGAGCCCGATCTCGGGCCGCTGTCGGGCCCGCTGCGCGACATCGTGGCGGCCTGCCTCGCCAAGGACCCGGCCCGCCGCCCGACCGCCCGCCAGGTCCTGCTCCGGCTGCTCGGCGGGGCGGAGGCGCCCGGGGACGCGCTGCTCAGCGAGGGCGTCCACGCCGCCTCCGGAACACCCGGCCGGTCCGCAGGTCTCGGCGCGGCCGAGGGCGCCGCGCCCGGCTTAGCGCCCGGCGCATACGGGGGCGCGCCGCCCCACTCCAGGCCCGTCACCGCCGAGGGCACACCACCCGGCTCCGGCCCGGGCGCATTCGAGGGCACACCGCCCCACTCAGGACCCGGCGCGGCCGGGGGGGCGCTGCTTCTGCCGCCCGGCTCCGCGGACGCCGCCGGGACGCCGGACGCGACGGCCCGTCTGCGTCCCACATCCGGGCCCGCGGCACCCGGCGGGGAGGCGGGCCCGCGGAGGGGCCGCCGGGCGATGGCGCGGCTGGTCGCCGCGGCGGGTTTCCTGCTCGCGGCGGTGACGTTCGTGGCCTGGGGAAGCGTCGGCACCCTCAGCGGCGGCATGTCGATCCCCATCGACGTCACCCCGGTGGCCGGCCTGGCCACCGTCTGGGGCGTGGTGACGCTCGCGACGGGCCTGCTCGCGATGGTCGTCGCGATGATCGACGAGTTCACCCGGCGGGTGTCCGCCGCGTGGGCGGCGCTGCCGGGCCTCGCCGCCGTCGGCGCGCTGACCGCCTTCTGGATCCGGCGGGAGGACCTGCACAGCGCGCATCCGAACCTGGGCATGCTCTCGCCCGACGAGCTGCGCGGCTTGGGCGCCCGCTTCTACACGTCCATCGCGTACGGCTGGTACGCCGCGCTGGCGATCGCCGTCGTCCTCGTCGTGCTGGCCCTGGCGGCCGTCCCGCTCCGCCGGAAGTAGCGTTCAGCCGGCCAGCGCGGTTCTCCCGCCGTCCCCGCCCTCGGCGCACGCGGCGGCGAGCTCGTCCAGCGAGAGGCCGAGCGCGGCGGCCAGGGCGGCGATCGTGAAGAACGCCGGCGTCGGGGCGCGCCCGGTCTCGATCTTGCGCAGCGTCTCCGCGGACAGCCCCGCGGCGGCCGCGATCTCGACCATGCTGCGGTCGCCGCGCGCCTGCCGGAGCAGGACGCCGAACCGCTCTCCGCGCTCCCGTTCCCAGGGGCTCAAGGGTGGCCTCACCATGGGTGTGATACTAATACCGGTATAAGTATTGGGTCTACCGAGGAGCCCGGACATGGTGGAGATCAAGTCGGACGACGCCCTGGCGGCCATGCGGGAGGCGGGCAGGGTGGTGGCCCGCGCCCTGGAGGCGGTGCGGAAGGCCGCCGCCGTGGGTGTCCGCCTGCGCGACCTGGACGAGGCCGCCCGCGCGGTGCTGGACGAGGCCGGCGCGGGCTCGCCGTTCCTGGGCTACCGGCCCTCCTTCGCGCCCACGCCCTTTCCCGGGGTCATCTGCACCTCGGTGAACGACGCCATCGTGCACGGCATCCCGGGCGACTACCGCCTCAGGGACGGCGACCTGCTCGGCGTCGACTGCGGCGCCGAGCTGGACGGCTGGACGGGCGACGCCGCCGTCACGTTCACGGTCGGCACGCCGCGCCCCGCCGACCTCGAACTCGTCGAGACGGCCAGACGCGCCCTCGACGCCGGGATCGCCGCCGCCGCCGTCGGAAACCGCGTCGGCGACATCTCCCACGCCATCGGCACGGTGGCGCGCGCCGCCGGGTACGGGATGCCGCGGGACTTCGGCGGCCACGGCATCGGACGCCGGATGCACGAGGACCCCGCGGTGCCGAACGACGGACGGCCGGGCCGCGGCTACCCCCTCCGACACGGCCTCGCCCTGGCCATCGAGCCCATGGTCATGGCGGGCGGCGGGACCCGCTACCGCACCGACGGCGACGGCTGGACGCTGCGGACCACCGACGGCAGCCGGGCGGCGCACATGGAGCACACCGTGGCCATAACCGAGGAGGGCCCGCGCGTCCTCACGCTGCTCTGAGGCGGGCGGCCCGAAGAGACGGCGGCGGCGCATGGCAGAGTGAACGGGTGACGATCCGCGGAGTGCTGTTCGACGTCGACGACACCATCTTCGACTACTCGTCCTCGGAGGAGACCGGCCTAATTGGGCACCTCACGGCCGAGGGCCTGCTGGACGCCTTCCCGTCCCCCGCCGAGGCGGTGGCCGTCTGGCGGCAGATCATGGAGGAGGAGTACGCCCGCTGCCTGGCCGGGGAGCTGACGTTCGCGGAGCAGCAGCGGGTCCGGACCCGGCGGTTCCTGACCCACGCCGGGCGCCTCGCCGACGGGGGGATGTCCGACGCGGAGGCGGCGGTCTGGTTCGAGCGGTACGGCGGCCACCGCGAGGCGGCCTGGGCCGCCTTCCCCGACGCCGACCCCGTGCTCAGGAAGCTCGCCCCGGCGTTCAGACTCGGAGTCGTCTCCAACTCCTCCCTGTCCCACCAGCGGCGCAAGCTCCGGAGGGTCGGCCTGCTCGACCACTTCGGCGAGGCCGTCCTGTGCTCGCTGGAACACGGAACGTCCAAGCCGGACCCGGCCATCTTCCTCGCCGGCTGCGCCCTCCTCGGCCTCCCGCCGCACCAGGTCGCGTACGTGGGCGACAGGTACGACATCGACGCGCTCGGCGCCCGGGCGGCGGGCCTGCGCTCCTACTGGCTCGACCGGGCCGCCACCGGAACCGCCGTCGTGGACGGCGTCACCGTCGTCCACTCCCTCGACGACCTCGCCCTCGACCTGATCCCCGGAAACTGATCCGCCTCATTAAGCAGTGGACATGTCAACCGGCCCCCTCGCCGCACACTTCAGCGCTCCAGTCCTGACTTGACAAACTCGGACAAACGCCCGGGCTTGACCTGCAGCACAACAGGACCGCCGTTGGCGCCCGCGATGGCGCGCTCAAGCGCTGTCGCCGCCTCGGCCAGCGGCAGTGCGGAGCCGACCGACAGGGTCAGCCGGCCATCTCCCAGTAGCGCACAGAGCTCCGCGAGCTGGGTGGCGTCCGGGCGCACGTAGACGTCGGCGACGCTGATTCCACGGTCGGCTGCCGGCGGGTCGCCGGTGATGGTCGCCATCCGACCACCCTCCTGCACGGCCAGGATGGTGTCGGCACTCCCCCCGCGAACAGCGTTGACAGCAGCGTCGACGCCCGCGCCGCCGGTCAGTTCGCGGACGCGATCGGGCCACCCGCTGTCGTGGTAGTCGACGACCTCGGCCGCTCCGGCCTTTGCCACTCGAGCGACGCTCGACGGTCCGGCGGTGGCGATCACCCGAGCCCCACGCAGGGCGGCGAGCTGCACAATCAGCCCACCGGTTGTCCCACCTGCGCCGTGGACGAGCAACGTCTCGCCCTCGGCGAGCTTGAGCGACTCAGCGAGGACCTGCTTCGCGGTCAGCGCGGGCACCGGGAACGCCGCCGCCACCTCCCACGACACGCCAAGCGGCTTCCGCACGACCAGACCGGCGTCCACAACGACGCGCTCCGCCCAGCAACCCTGGTCACGCAGCGGCAGCGGGTGACCGAGGACCTCGTCGCCCTGCCGAAGGCCTGTGACCTGCGAACCGATCGCGATCACCGTGCCGGCGACTTCCACGCCAAGCGCCATCGGCGGTGTGGGCCCGACGTTCCACACGCCGGTTCGGACGATGTCGTCCCAGTTGCCGACACCGGCCGCCTCGACCTCGATCAGGACCTCGTCCGGACCGGGGCTATGAGGGTCGGGGAGGTCGAGCAACTCGACCTGACCAGCGGACTCACGCACTCCAGCAGCACGCATCACACTTCCTCCTCTTCACTTTGAACAACCTGGTACTTGGCAGACCACTCGGCGATGAGGGCGGTTTCGTCCGCGTCGCCGAAGGCATAAGCGGGTGACGTGATCGGTCGGGCCTGATCGACATGGACCAAGACAGCTTCGTGGGCGGGGTAACCCGGTCCGTTCAGGTCGAGCAGCCAGCTGCGTAGCCATTCGTAGACCGGCGTTCCCTGACCATGAAGCGTCGCGGTACCGGTGAACCGATAGCCCCGGCGTCGGAGGACATCCACCGCATTCATCTCGATGCGCGGGTCCGCGGTGAGATTGGCGATCGTCTGGGGCGAGGCGATGTTCATGAAAGCGATGTGCTCGTCGTCGTACACCCGCGCCGATCCCTTCGGTGACAGGTTGGGCGAGCCGTCCGGCCGCACCGTCGCGACGAAGGTAAGCCTGGCGGCCTCCACGATCAGCCGCATGTCGGCGTTGATCATGCTCTTGGCTCCTCTCTTATTCCCTCTCTTAGTCCCTCTCGTTTCGCGTACGTCCGTAGCCGGCAGCGAGCGTCCTGGCGAAGTGAAACGCGCTTATGGACAGGCCGACGCGTGCGTAGAACCGATGCGCGTCGCTCCGCGTCACAGCCGAGTCCAGCTCGATCGTCTGACAGCCCGCGGCGACGCCCGCCCGCTCGAGCCAGGCGAGCAACGCACGGCCCGCGCCCATGCGTCGCATCCCTGGATCGGTCACGAGGTCGTCGACGTAGAGCACCCGCCCCCGTATGGTCGACATGATTCGCCAGCTGGCCAGGCCGACGAGTCTCCCGGCCTGCTCGAACGCACTCAGATGACGCACCCGTTGCGCCGCCGACGCTGCGATGGACCCGGTCAGGTCGGCGGTGCCCCTCGCAGGTGAGCCAACAGCGCCACGACCCGATCGTCAGCTGCTGGATTTTCCAGCTCACGGACCCACACGTGCACCAGCGGGGTATCGGCGCTCGCTGTGGTTTCTTGCATGCGACTACGCTAGCCAACAGTCGGACCCGTAATAGGGTCCACATCTATGCCAGATATGGGTACCACTTCTGGAGTGGAGCTCCTCCTTCCGATCGAGCCACCGCAGCCCGGACGACCTCGCCGGGTTCAGCTTGAGAGCGCCCTGCGCGACGCGGTGCGTACTGGTCGGCTCGCGGCCGGTCAGCGGTTGCCGGCCAGTCGTGTTTTGGCCGGCGACCTCGGAGTCTCTCGTCGCCTGGTCGTCGAGGTCTACACGCAGTTGACCGCCGAGGGCTATCTGGTCAGCCGGCCCGGCTCTGGCACCTGCGTCTCTGATCTGCCCCTGCCTCCGGCCGCCAATGCGCCTGCTGCTCGCCGATCGCCGGAGCCCTCAGCCCGATGGGACATGCGCCCAGGCATTCCGACGCTGTCGGCGTTCCCCCGCCACCTGTGGCGGCGGGCATGGACGGCCGCGCTGGGTGCTGCCGCAGATTCCGATCTGGCGTACCCCGACTCCGCTGGGCATCCCCGGCTGCGCCAGGTGCTGGCCGCCTACCTCGGTCGGGTCCGCGGCGTGGACGCCGACGCGCAGCGGCTGCTGATCTGTGCCGGTTTCACGCAGGGCCTTCACCTGCTCGCCCATACCCTGCGCGCCCGAGGCGCCCGGACCGTCGCGCTCGAGGACCCGGGGCTGCCTCACCGCGCACCGATCCTGCACCAAGCCGGTCTCGCTGTCGTACCCGTCTCGGTCGACGGCGACGGCATCCTCGTCGACCGACTACCCGAGCAGGGCGTTGACGCAGTACTGACGACCCCAGCTCACCAATTCCCTACCGGCGCGGTCATGGCACCCGCCCGCCGGGAGGCACTGCTGGCCTGGGCCGGCCGCTGCGGCGCGATCGTCGTCGAGGACGACTACGACGGGGAGTTCCGCTTCGACCGACGCGCTGTGGGCTGTCTGCAGGGCCGTGCGCCTGACCGTGTCGTCTACCTTGGATCCACCAGCAAGACGCTCGCCCCGGCGCTACGTCTGGGCTGGATGGTCAGCCCGGCCGAACTACACACCGAGCTGCTGCTCTCAAAGTTCCTCGCCGACCATGGCAGCCCGACCCTCGATCAACTCGCCCTGGCTCACCTCGTCGAAACCGGCGACTACGACCGGCACATCCGCGCCGCCCGAGCCCGCTACCGAACCGCCCGGCAAGCCCTCGAGCAGGCCATCACCCGTCATGACGTGCCCCTACGACTTGCAGGGACACCCGCCGGCGTCCAGACCCTCGCGACCCAGCTCGACGGCACCCACCCCGACCAGCTGACCGCGCGCGCCCGGGCCGTCGGGATCGCGTTCGACTCCATCACCCGCTACCAGCTCACCCCTGACGCGGACCCCCTCGGCGTCGTCATCGGCTACGGCAACATCACCCCCCACGCCATCGACGAGGCCATCGCCCTCCTAGCCACCATCACCAACGGACAGCACCGATCAGCCCGATGAAATGCACATCGACCGGTGAGCTCGACACACGCTCAACCTCGTCGAGAATCGCGTAGGCCCGCCGGGCGTCTCGGAGCGCGGCGGCCTGTACATCGTCGGCCAGGGCGGCGAGCAGGTCGACCGACTCGCGCACGTACCGCCAGGCGGTGGTGGTGGTCCCGACCCGCCTCCTGCGCCCATCCTGACCAGCATGATCAGGATGAAAATGGCTCTATCTCTCACGAAGGGGTGGAGGCGAGAGCCTCGCTCACTAGCCGTGGGAGGAGCCTGCCGGGGGCCGGAGGGACGCGCCGGTGCCGCCGTCCGTGAACCTGACGTCGTCCGGCGCGACCACGGCGTCGGCGTCGTCGACGAAGGCCACGCGCACCGGCCGGCCGGGGCCGGCCGACCGCCTGAGGACCGTCGGGCCCACCGACGGCGGCCTGTTGTCGTCGCCCCACTGCTGCAGCGCGGCGAGGACCAGGCGGAGGTCCTCCCCCGCCGGGGTGAGGTGGTAGCTGTCCCGCGTCCGCGCGCCCGGCTCGCGGTACGGCCTCTTCTCCATGACGCCCGCGTCGACGAGAGAGGCCAGCCGGGCGCTGAGCAGGTCCGGGGCGATGCCCAGCCCGGCCCGGAAGTCGGCGAACCTGGTCACCCCCCGCAGCGCCGCCTCCCGGATGATCAGCAGCGTCCACATGTCGCCCACGATCTCGAGCGTGCGCGCTATCGAACAGAGCTCTTCCGCCTCGCGGCGGCGGCCGACCGTACCCACCCCACCATCCTACTCCTGGGTAGGCCGTTCCTACCCAGGCGCGCTCAGCTCCCGGCGGGGACGCTCGGGTAGAGCAGGTCCAGCCCCCCGGAGAGCGCGGCCCTGACGTTCCGGGTCTTGTCGTCGACCAGCACTTCCGCGGCCCGGGCCTCGACGCCGTCCAGGGCCAGACCGGCCACCCACGCCGGGTCGACCTTGTCGGCGGGGTCCACGTAGCCGGCCATGTCGGTGTCCATGTAGCCGACGTGCAGGGCGGTCACGTCGATGCCGGCGGGCGCCAGTTCCTGCCTGACGACGTTGGTCATGGCCCACGCAGCGGCCTTCGCCGCGCTGTAGCCGCCGTACGACGGATAGTGGGCCCAGGACAGGAGGGACAGGACGTTGAGCACGGCCCCGCCGCCGTTGGCCTCGATCACCGGGGCGAAGGCGCGGGTGACGGCCAGGGAGCCGAAGTAGTGGGTCTCCATCTCCAGCCGGATGTCCGCGAGGTCGCCCTTGGCCAGCCCCGCGTGCGTGCTGACGCCCGCGTTGTTGATCAGGAGCGTGGTGTCGGAGGCGGCCCGCGCGGCCGCCTCCACCTCGGCCGGGTCGGTGATGTCCAGCCGCAGCGGGACGACCCCGGCGAGGTCGACCGACGACGGGTTCCGGACACCCGCGTAGACCTTCTTCGCCCCGCGCCTCAACAGCTCGGCGGCCAGGTGCCGGCCCAGGCCGCGGTTGGCGCCCGTCACCAGCGCGACGGCGTTCGTGATGTCCATGTTCCACTCCCTCGAACCCCTGAATAGGTATTCACAACCTAGACCACCTGAGTTGGAAATGGCAACTCAGCAGGGACCGCGGAACGCCCGGGCCCGAACCGCGCGGTTCCTCAGCGGGTGCGAGGGGTGGAGATCCGCCACCCGGGCGGGGGGACGTAGGGCCGGCGGCGGGCGGAGCGCCACAGTCCCAGCAGCCAGAGCAGGCCGATCACGGAGACGACCGCCAGGCCGCCCCAGGACAGGATCGTGAACAGGTCGGCCTGCTCGGCCGTCGGGCGGGGCATCCAGCCCAGCTCCAGCAGGCGGAACTGCGCCGGCGTCCCGGTGAGCAGGAGGGTGACGAGCACCGCGATGGAGTGCATCGAGTCCCACAGGGCGTGCAGCAGCGAGACGCCGAGATAGGCCAGCAGCAGCCGGTACGTCAGCGTGAAGTGGTGGCGGCCGCTCGCGCGGAAGAGCACGCCGCCCAGGATCGCCGTCCACAGGCCGTGCCCGAGGGGCGACAGGAGGCTGCGCAGCAGCTCGGTCTGCACGACCTGCATGAGCGAGAGCCCGTGCTCGGTGAACAGCGCGGTGAAGGCGTAGCCGGCGGACTCGAAGGCGGCGAACCCGAACCCGACCGCCGCGCCGAGGATCATGCCGTCCCGCACGGACTTGTCGGCGAGGTGCCGGGTGAGGAAGGCCAGGGCGGCCAGCTTCACGGCCTCCTCGATCAGGCCGACGCCGAGGAACAGCCAGGGCGACGGATGGAGCAGGTAGCTCTCCAGGACCGAGGCGGCCAGCACGCCGAGCACGCCGCCGGTGAGGAACGTGGAGAACACCAGCGTCGGGGTGAGCTCGCCCGTGTCGCTGCGCTCGAAGGCCCACACCACGAACGTCACCGGCACCAGGAAGCTGCCCAGCAGCACCAGCGTCGGGATCAGGTTGGGGTTGCCGGTCCAGAACGTGATCATCACGGTCAGCACCCACAGCACGAGGCCGGTGGAGAAGACCCGGCGCCAGGGGTGACGGGGGCGGGCCCTCGTCTCGAGAGTCGGAGTGGTCATGACGCTCCCCTCCCCCGCGTCGCTGTCCGGGCCGCTTACCCGCCGGGAGGCGGCCGAAACCGCGAGCTCAGGGGGCGGAGCCGGCCACCTCCCTGGCCCAGCGGTAGTCGGCCTTCCCCGCCGGGGAGCGGACCATCTCGTCCACGAACGCGTACGTCCGGGGCACCTTGTAGCCCGACAGCCGGGCCCGGCAGTGCGCGTCCAGCTCCTCCCGGCTGGGCACGATCCCGTCGTACGGCTGGATCACGGCCGCCACCCGGAACCCCCACCGATCGTCCGGCACGCCCGTGACCACGGCGTCGAACACGGCCGGATGGCCCTTGAGCACGGCCTCGACCTCCTCGGGGAACACCTTCTCCCCGCCGGTGTTGATGCACTGCGAGCCGCGCCCGAAGACCCGGATCGTGCCGTCCTCCTCGACCATGGCGAGGTCTCCGGTGAGCAGCCAGCGGGTGCCCTCCGCGTCGGTGACGAACGTCTCGGCCGTCTTCACCGGGTCGTTGTAGTAGGCGAACGCGATCCGGCCCGCCTTCGCGACCGTCCCCAGCTCGCCCGAGCCCGGCTTCACGGGTTCGAGCCTGTGGTCGAGCACGGCGATCGACGCGTGGGCGTGCGGCCGGTACTTCAGCCCCGACTCGGGAGACGACCCCGACACCCCGGAGGCCGTGTAGCCCGACTCGGTCGAGCCGAAGTTGTCCAGGATCATCCGGCCCGGCAGCAGCTCCTCCAGCCGGTCGCGGACCGACCCGGTGAGGATCGCCCCGGTCGAGCCCACGACGACCAGCGAGGACAGGTCGTACGACCCGGCGGCGATCTCGTCCGCGAGCGGGCGCGCCATGGCGTCGCCGGTGACGGTGAGCGAGACGACCCGCTCGCGCTCAACCGCCCGGAGCACGTCGGCCGCGCTGAACTTGCGGACGTAGACCATGGTGCCGCCCATCCACCAGGCGATGAACGTG
The DNA here is from genome assembly GCF_016863035.1 of Microbispora corallina. GTDB lineage: Bacteria > Actinomycetota > Actinomycetes > Streptosporangiales > Streptosporangiaceae > Microbispora > Microbispora corallina. The sequence continues at coordinate 32,582 of NZ_BOOC01000008.1, read as the reverse complement.
CCCATCTGGGCCGCGCCGTGCATGAGCGGGGCGGCCGTCATCATGACCATCGGCGCCGCGGCGGACGCCTGGTCGATCACGGCCCGCGGCGTCTCCAGCGGGTCGCCGTACGGGTTGCCGCCGCCGAAGGCCATGAACAGGTCCTCCGAGTGCCACATCACACCCTTGGGCATGCCGGTGGTGCCGCCCGTGTAGATGACGTACACGTCGTCGCCTGACCTCTCGGGGAAGTCCCTGGCGTCGGACGCGCCGGCCAGGGCCTCGCCGTACGGCACGGCCCCCGGGACGGCGGAGTCGCCGCCGACGGCGATGAGGTGGCGGAGGGCGGGAGCGTCCGGCGCCACATGGGCGACCCGCTCGTCGAACTCCACGTCGAACAGCAGGACGGCGATGTCGGAGTCGCGGTAGAGGTAGCCGAGCTCCGCCTCGACGTACCGGTAGTTCACGTTGATCGGCACGGCCCGCAGCTTGAGCGCGGCCAGCAGGGCGGTGACGTACTCCAGCCCGTTGTAGAGCTGGATGCCCACGTGGGTCCCGGGGCCCACCCCCCGGTCCCGCAGGTGGTGGGCGAGGCGGTTGGCCTCGGCGTCCAGGGCCGCGTAGGTGAGGCGGCCGTCGCCGCAGACGACCGCCACGCGGTCCCCGATGGCGTCCGCGAGCCCCTCGAACAGGTCGGCGTGGTTGAACTCCATCCGGCGGACCTCCCGCGGTCAGGGTTTGCGGCTTCCGACGATCCACATGGCGAAGAACTGCGCCCCGCCGCCGTACGCGTGACCGAGCGCGAGCCGCGCCCCGTCGACCTGGTGCTCGCCCGCCATGCCCCTCACCTGGAGCGCGGCCTCGGCGAACCTGATGAGCCCCGACGCGCCGATGGGGTTGGAGGACAGCACGCCCCCGGAGGCGTTCCAGGGGATGTCGCCGTCGAGGGCGGTGCAGCCGGCCTCGGTGAGCTTCCAGCCCTCCCCCTCGGCGGCGAAGCCCAGGTTCTCCAGCCACATCGGCTCGTACCAGGAGAACGGCACGTAGACCTCGGCCACGTCGATGTCCCTGCGGGGGTCGGCGATCCCGGCCTGGCGGTACACGTCGGCGGCGCAGTCCTTGCCGGCCTGGGGGCTGACGGTGTCGCGGCCGGCCCGGAAGATCGGCTCCGACCGCATGGCGGTGCCGTGCACCCAGGCGGGCGTGCCGGTCACCTTGTCCTCGGCGGCGAGCACGATCGCGCAGGCGCCGTCCGACGACGGGCAGGTCTCCAGGTAGCGGATGGGCTCCCAGAGCATCGGCGTCGCCTCGACCATCTCCCGGCTGATGCCGGGGATCCGCAGGTGGGCGTAGGGGTTCCGCAGCGCGTTCTGCCGGTCCTTGACCGCGACGAGCGTCCCGATGTGATCGGGGGCGCCGGACCGCCGCATGTACTCCCTGATGTGCGGCGCGAAGTAGCCGCCGGCCCCGACGACCAGCGAGGCGCTGAACGGCAGGTGCGTGGACAGCGCCCAGGTGGCGTTCGACTCCGACTGCTTCTCGAAGGCGACCACGAGCACGCGCCCGTGCACGCCGCCCTGCACGAGGGACGCCCCGACCAGCGCGGTCGACCCGCCGACCGAGCCGGCCGTGTGGACGCGCATCATCGGCTTGCCGGCCGCGCCGAGGGCGTCCGCCAGGTACGCCTCGGGCATCATGACGCCCTCGAACAGGTCGGGGGCCTTGCCGATGACCACGGCGTCGATGTCCGCGAACGTGAGGCCGGCGTCCTCGAGTGCCCGGAGGGCGGCCTCGCGGACGAGCCCGGCGATGGACACGTCGCGCCGCTTGGTCTGGTAGCGCGTCTGGCCGACGCCGATCACTGCGCAGCGGTTGCCCACGTCGTCACCTCGTCTCAACAGCTTCGAGCACGGCCACGAGGTTGTGCTGGAGGCACGGCCCGGACGTCGCGTGGGCCACGGCCCGGTTCGCGGACCCGTCGAGGATCCGCCGCGCCGCCTCCCCCACCCGGATCAGCCCGGTAACCATGATCGGGTTGGCGGCGAGCGGGCCGCCCGAGGGGTTGACGACGGTGCCGTCCGGCAGGCCGAGGGCCTCGCGCAGGATCGGCTCCTCGTGGCTGAACTGCGTGTGCAGCTCCGCCACGTCGACCGGGCCCTTGCCGACCCCGGCCGCGCGGGCGGCGTCGGCCGCCGAGACCGAGCGGGACAGGTCGCGCATGCCGAGGTAGTGGGGCTCGATCCGGTGGGCGATCCCGGTGATCCAGGCGGGCCGCTCGGCCAGTTCCCTGGCCAGGTCGCCCGCCGCGAGCACCACGGCCGCCGCGCCGTCCGTCGGTGGCGCCACGTCGTACGGCCGCAGCGGCCCGACCTCGTCCTCCTCGCCTGAGGGGTCGGGCAGGTCCAGCGCGTACGGGTTGGCCCGGCCGTCGGCCCGGCTGCGCCGCACGATCTCGTCGAGCGCCGCCCGGTCCGCGCCGGACCCCCGCGACCGTGCCGCGCTCGCCTGCAGCGCCGCGAACGACACCTGGTCGAGCCCGAGCGGCGCGAGATAGTACGGGTCGAGCTGCAGCGTCATGACCTCCCGGACGTCCGTCATCGACGACTTGCCGAAGCCGTAGACCAGGGCCGAGTCGACGTCGCCGTGCTGGAGGCGCACCCACGCCTCGTACAGCGCGAACGCGCCGTCCATCTCGACGTGGCTCTCGCTGATCGGCGGCCAGGCGCCGAGCGCGTCGAGGGCCGACACGAACGAGAACGGCGCCCCGGCGAGGTAGTCGCACGACCCCGAGCAGGTGAACCCGAAGGAGCCGAGCCCCGACGCCCTCCTGACCTCGTCGAGCACCGGCCGCAGCATCTCCGCCTCGTTCTGCCCGGCGTCGTGCCCGGTGTGCACGGTCTGGGCGAACGCGACGACCGCCACGTCCCGCATCACGCGCCCCCTTCCAGCTCCGACGGGTCCGCGTCGGGCTCCCCCGTGGGCGCGAACCACCGGACGTTGTCCATCGACAGCGTCCGCTCCTCCGGCGGCGCCCACACGGCCCGCACGCGCATGCCCTGCCGCACCTCCTGCGCCGGCACGTCCCCCACCAGCGCGATCATCGGCGTGTCGGCGCCGTCGAGCAGGATGTACGCGGACACGAACGGCACCTGCGGGGCCCGGGGGTCGGGCAGGTTGTTGATGGCGAACGTGGTGATGGTCCCGGTGTCGGCGACCTGGACCTCCTCGTCGATCAGCGTGCCGCAGGACGGGCAGGAGATCCGGTACGGCACGTAGACCTTGACGCAGCGCGGGCACCGGCCGCCGAGGAACACGCCGTCGCGGACGCCCTCCAGGAACCGCGTGAGCGCCTTGCCCGGCGTCACGCGGTACTCGGCGCGCACCGGTGCGACGATCCGCGTCACCTCCGGCTGGAAGCACGCGATGTCCGTGATGTGCCCGGACGTCTCGGCCCGCCAGCGCGGCCGCACCCGCATGCCCGGCTGCACGGCCTTGGGATCGCCGGCGTCGACCGCGTGCACGAGGGCCGTGTCGGCGCCGTCCAGCCGGATGAGCGCCCAGGCGAACGGCCGGTCGAGCGGGTGGCCGGGCCGCGGCGAGCTCACCCACGCCCACGACTCCACCGTCCCCGCCGGCCCCACCTCGACGTACTCGTCCGTGACCGGCTCGCCGGTGTCCGGGTCGTACTCCAGCGGCGGGACCAGCACCCGGCCGCCGGCCGTGCGGACCCCGACGAGCCGCCGGTCGCGCAGCTCGGTCAGGAACCGGCCGATGACCGGTCCGGTCGTACGGGTGTAGCCGCCGGGGAACTCCAGAACATGGGTGGCCGCCAGGTCCTCAGATGGCACGGTCCCTGCCCTCCCAGTACGGGTCGCGGAGCTTGCGTTTGAGGAGCTTGCCGTTCGGCTCGCGCGGCATCTCCTCGATGAAGTCGATGGTCTTGGGCCACTTCATCCTCGAGAGGCGGCCCTCGAGTGAGTGGAGGATCTCCTCGGCGAGCGCGGGCCCCGGGGCGACGCCCGGCGCGGGCTCGACGACCGCCTTGATCTGCTCGCCCCACTCGTCGTCCGGGACGCCGAAGACGGCCACGTCCGCGATCTTGGGATGGATGAGCAGCTCGTTCTCGATCTCGGCGGGGTAGATGTTCGTCCCGCCCGAGATGATCATGTCGGCCTTGCGGTCGCAGAGGAACAGGAACCCGTCCTCGTCCAGGTAGCCCACGTCGCCGACGGTGAAGTGGTCGCGCAGCCGGTTGGCCGCGGTCTTGGCCGGGTCGCCCTTGTACTCGAAGCCGAGTCCGGCCATCTTCATGTAGATCGTGCCCGGGGTCCCCGTCGGCACCTCGTTCGCGTCGTCGTCCACGATCAGCAGTTCGCTGATGGGCCACGCCTTGCCCACCGTCCCGGGGTGCTTCTTCCAGTCCTCGGGGGTGGCGATCGTGCCGCCGCCCTCGGTGGCGGCGTAGTACTCGTAGATCACGTCGCCCCACCACTCGAGCATCTGCTGCTTGACCGGCACCGGGCAGGGCGCGGCGGCGTGGATCATCCACCGCAGCGACGACAGGTCGTACCGCCGCCGGACGTCCTCGGGCAGCGCCAGCAGCCGCTTGAAGTGGGTGGGCACCATGTGGGAGTTGGTCACCCGATGGCGCTCGCACAGGCGCAGCGTCTCCTCCGCGTCCCACTTGTCCATGTAGACGAGCGTGTGTCCCATGTGCAGGGCCGTACCGCCGAACTGCGTCACCGCTGTGTGGTAGCAGGGCGAGGTGACGAGGTGCGCGTTCGGCGGCCCGGGCGTGATGCCGAACATCGCCAGCAGGGCCGTCATGAACTCGGCCGAGTCGTCCGGGTCGAGTCCGGTGAGCGGGCGCCTGACCCCCTTGGGGCGTCCGGTCGTGCCCGAGGTGTAGTGCATGGTGGCCCCGGCCGTGCGGTCCGCCGGCAGGTCGTCCGGCTGACCGTCCGTCAGCTCGGCGACCGGCCGGAAGCCCTCGATCGAGCCGAACGAGAACAGCCGGTCCGGGGAGATGCCCGACTCCCGCGCGCCGCGCGCGCCCTCCACGGCGTACCGCTCGTGGACGAAGTACGCCCTGGCCTCGCTGTCGGCCACGACGTAGCCGATCTCGGGGCCCGTCAGGTGCCAGTTGATCGGCGTGTAGTACCACCCCGCCTGGAGGGCCGCGAGGTACAGCGCCAGCCCGTCGGTGCCGTTCGGGACCAGGCCGCAGATGCCGTCGCCGGGCCGCAGGCCCAGCTCACGCAGCCCGTGCACCAGCCGGTTGGCCCTCGCGAGCAGCTCTCCCGCCCGGTGCTCGGCGCCGTCGGGGTCGACCGCGGCCACCCACTCCGGGTCGGCCTGGGCGAGCCTCCAGAAACCCAGCGAGCCCATACGCCAGCTCCCTTGTTCGTATACCGCGATCTCCGCTCGCCGCCGAGATCACCGGTCCACCGGTGCCGCCACGCCTCGCCGTTCGTGTCCGGGCCCGGAGTGAAACACGCGGGCACCTCGCTGACAAGCCCTGGCAATACGCGACGACTCGGACGAGAATCGGTTCTAGTTCTTGCGGGCAGACTAACCCGGAGACCCGAGCCGAACAAGCGCTTGATACGCACGTCGCGCCGTCGTCCCCGCCCCGCCCGGCGGCGCCGGGACCGCCGTTCCGAACGGGGTGGAACGCGCTATCATCCGGCTCGGACAAGCGCTTGGTCAACACTGGAGGGACGCCCGTGGAGCTCCTGCCGATCAGCACCCCGCACTGCCGTGTCGAGCGCGACGGCCACGTGGTCGTCGTCACGATGGACCGGCAGGAGGCCAGGAACGCGCTGTCGACCGACATGCTCGTCGGCCTCGCCGACGCCTGGCGGTACATCTCGGACGAGCCGGAGGTGCGGGTCGGAATCCTGACCGGGGCGGGCGGCACGTTCTGCGCCGGGGCCGACCTCAAGGCGATGGGCAGGCCCTCGGACGACGAGCGCGTCCGGCGGCGCGCCGCCGAGATCCCCGACTACCACTGGAAGGGCCTGCTGCGCGACAGCGAGGCGCTGCCCGCCAAGCCGATCGTGTGCGCCGTCGAGGGCTACGCCGTGGCCGGCGGCACCGAGCTGCTCGTCGGGACCGACCTGCGCGTCGTCGCCGAGAGCGCGACGCTCGGGCTGTTCGAGGCCAGGCGCGCCCTGTTCCCCATGGGCGGCAGCGCCGTCCGGCTCCCCCGCCAGATCCCGTACGCGTTCGCGATGGACGTCCTGCTGACCGGGCGGGCGATCACGGCGCGGGAGGCGCTCGCCATGGGCCTGGTGAACCGGGTCGTTCCGGACGGCGAGGCCCTCGCCGCCGCGCGCGAGATCGCCGGCCAGGTGGCGGCCTGCGGCCCCCTCGCCGTCCAGGCGATCCTGCGCACCTACCGGGAGACGCTCGGCATGCCCGAGGACGAGGCCCTCAAGGTCTCCGACGCCATCGGCTGGCCCGTCATCGGCTCGGAGGACGCCAAGGAGGGCGCCCTCGCCTTCCGGGAGAAACGCCCCCCTGTCTACCAGGGCAGGTGATCCGTCTCAGCCCTGGCGCCTGCGGTCCGTCCAGGCCGTGTCCACGGCTCGCACGAGGCGGCGGCATCGGCGCCCACAGGTGCCGGTCCGCCCCGGGCCGCCTTTCGACACGGCCATTCGCCCCGCTAGCGTGGAGACGTGCCCACTGCCGCGCCGGAGCGTCAGGTCGGCAACCTTCCCGCCGATCTGACGAGCTTCGTGGGCCGCAGGCGGGAGCTGGCCGAGATCCGCCGGTTGCTGTCGGTCTCGCGTCTGGTGACCCTCACGGGAGTGGGCGGCGTCGGCAAGACCCGGCTCGCGCTGCGGGCCGCGGCCGAGCAGCACCGCGCGTTCGACGCCGTCTGGCTGGTCGACCTGTCCGGCCTTACCGACACGAAGCTGGTCGCGGAGACGGTCGCGGCGACCATGGGCGTTCGGGATCAGTCGGAGCCCTCCCCGGCCGACGCGTTGATCAGGGTGCTGGCCGGGCAGCGGACGCTGCTCGTGCTGGACAACTGCGAGCACCTGCGGGACGCGTGCGCGTCGTTCGCGAACCGCCTCCTGCGGGCCGTGCCCGACCTGCGCATCCTGGCGACCAGCCGGCAGTCGCTCGGGATCATCGGCGAGTATCAGATGAAGATCGCCCCGCTCGCGGTCCCCGAGCCGGACCGGCCGCTCACGGGCAGGGCGCCGGAGCTGTACGACGGGGTGTGCCTCTTCCAGGAGCGGGCGGCCGCGATCGTGCCCGGGTTCCACCTGACGCCGGACAACAGGGACGCGGTGGTCGAGCTGTGCCGCCGCCTTGACGGCATCCCCCTGGCGATCGAGCTCGCCGCGGTGCGGCTGCGGGCGCTGTCGGTGGACACACTGGTCGAGCGGCTCGACGACCGGTACGCCTGCCTGACGGGCGGGAGCCGTACGGCGGCGCCGCGCCAGCGGACCCTGCACGCGCTGGTCGACTGGAGCTACCAGCTGCTGTCACCGGCGGAGCGGACGCTGTGGAGCCGCATGTCGGTCTTCCCCGGCCACTTCGGCCTGGAGGCCGTGGAGGCCGTCTGCGCCGGTGACGGCGTCGAGCCGGAGGACGTGCTCGACCTGGTCGACGCGCTGCTGGACAAGTCGCTGCTGCTGCGCGAGGAGCATCACGGCGAGGTCCGCTACCGCATGCTGGAGACGCTGCGAGAGTTCGCCAGGAACCGGCTGGGCGGGCCCGACGAGCGGCGGTCGCCGGCGCGCCGTCACCGCGACCACTGTCTGTGCCTGGTGGAGCGGGCGGCCGACGAGTGGTTCGGCCCAGCTCAGGCCGGGTGGTTCGCCCGGCTGCGGCTGGAGCGGGCCCACCTGCGCGCCGCCCTGGAGTTCTCCCTGAACGAGCCCGCCGAGGCGGAGACCGGGCTGCGCATGGCGGTCCTGCTGTTCGACCCCCACTGGATGCCGAACGGGTTGTACAGCGAGGGCCGCTACTGGCTCGACCGGCTGATGCGGGCGGCTCCGGAGCCGACCGCCGTACGCGCCGAGGCGCTGTGCCAGGACGCGCACCTGGCGTTCATGCAGGGCGACCGCACGGCGGCGGAGCCACTCCTCGGCATGGGCCGGGCGATGGCGGAGAAGCTGGACGACCGGAGACTCCTGGCCTTCGCGTCGCTGATCTCCGGCATAGCGGCCCATCAGCGCGGCGATCACGCGCGGGCGGCCGTCCTGCTGGAGGAGGCCGCGGACGTGTTCACCGCCACCGGGCATGTCCTGTCCGCCCTTGTCAGCCTGTTCTGCCTCGCGGCCTCGGCGGGCTACCTGGGCGACGCGGAACGGGCGGGGCGGCTGTTCGAGCGGAGCCTCGCGCTCGCCGAAAGCCACGGGGAGAGCTGGATCCGGTCCATACTGCTTGGCCACTTCGCCATCCACGAATGGCGGCAGGGGGACTACGGCCGGGCGACCTCGCTGGCCCAGGAGAGCCTGCGGGCCGGCCGCGGCTTCGACGACCGGGTCACGATCGGGTTGGCGTTGGAGACGCTCGGCTGGATCAGGCAGAGCACAGGCGATCCCGTGGGCGCCGCCCGCATGCTCGGCGCCGCCGACGGCGTCTGCCGGACCGCCGGGGTGACGGCCCTGTGGGTGGATCGGCACCGCGAGTTCCACGAGCGGTGTGCGAGCGCCCTCCGCGCGGAGATGGGCGAGCGCGCCTTCGGCGGCGCGCTGCGCCGGGGACAGTGGCTGACGCTCGACGACGCGCTCGCCGAGGCGCTCGGCGAGCAGGCGGCCGAGGGCGGGACCGGAGAGCGGGACGAGGATCACGGCCCGCCGGCCGAACCGGCGCCCTCACCGCTGACCCCGCGAGAGGACGAGATCGCCGAGCTGATAGCTCAGGGGCTCAGCAACAAGGAGATCTCCTCCGCGCTCGTCATCGCGCAGCGCACCACCGAGGGCCACATCGAGCACATGCTGACCAAACTCGGTTTCATCTCCCGCACCCAGATCGCGGTGTGGGTGACCGCGCGGAAGGCCGCCGGCCGGAACAGCGACGGCGCCCCGCCGCCCCCTCACCCTCGTTGAGGCGTACCCGCCCCGCGGCCCGCCCGGCCGCATTCCTCGCCCCGCCCGGAACGCGGCCGAAGCCCTGCCCGTGCCGGGTCCATGCCTGCCGAGGCCCGGGTCATGTCGTCCACGGCCAGCCTCAGGGGCGGCCCTGGATCATGGCGTGGGTGCCGGCGGTGCGCCAGGGGCGGCCGGTCGCGTCCAGGCCGGCCAGGGTGCGCTCGGGCACGCCGACCAGGGCGTCCGACTTCAGCGTGCGCAGCGCGACGACCGGGCCGGGGAAGTAGCCGGTGACGGCGGCGAACGGGGTGGTGGGCGGCCACATGCGGTCGCCGACGAGCCTGCGGTAGTTCAGGTCGCCCTTGGTCACGGTCAGGGACGCCGCGGCGAACTCCTCACGCAGGTCGTCCGGCATGTCCCGGTAGGGTAAGGGGGCGCAGGCGAAGGGGTGGGCCCGCAACGTGAGCCGTCCCTCCTCCATGGCGTGCCAGAGGCGGGCGCCGGCCTCGCCCGCCCGCCCCGGCGCGGCGGCCAGCCGCCGCAGGCACGCGAGCACGTCCGCGGGGGTGGCGTCGGACACGAAGTAGGGGGCGGGCTTGACGTGCAGCACGACCTCCCGCGCCAGCCCCTCGGCCAGGAGGTGGTCGGCCAGCACGAGGTCGGGCAGCAGTTCCCGGCCCGCGTTGTCCGCGACGAGGCACACCCGTCCCGGAGGCCGGTCGCGCAGGAGCGACCACAGCAGCGCGCTGTCGTCCACGACGAGGCCGCTGACCCGCTCGCGGTCGCCGCTCAGCGTGAGGGTGAAGGACAGGTCGGCCCGGTTGCCCCACAGGGAGCCGAGCAGGAGGGCCTGGGCCCGCTCGCCGGGCGGCAGCGCGGCCGTCTCGTCGAGCGCCGCGAGCTCGCCGTCCACGACCGAGCCGGTCAGCTCGGCCTGCTTGACCGGCCCGAACGGGTCGACCCCGCGCCACGGGCCGTCGCCGTAGTAGCCGGTCGCCTCCAGGAGCTTGCGGTAGAAGTAGCTCTCCGCCCACAGGAACGGCACGTCGACCCAGCGCCGCCCGATCTTGTCCCGCCCCCACTCCGCCCACGCCGCGCCGTCGTGCGCGGACGGGCCGAGCGGCTCCATGACGTCGCGGACGACCTCGTCCAGCAGCCGGTCGAGGGCCTGCCGCCGGTCCGGCGTGTACGGCAGGGCCTCCCGGACCTGGCGGATCAGGGCCGGGTGCCGCTCGCGGAAGACGGTCAGGGCGTACGAGCCGGGGACGTTGCCGAGGATGGGCGGCGCGTCCGCCACGGTCTCGTCGCGGGCGTGGCTCACGTCGGGCACCCTCCCCCGGCTCGTCGGACTCCTGCCCAGTAAAGCGCAGGGCCGCCGCCGGGCCGGGACGAGGGTCGCCGGTCGCGCGCCGTCAGTCGCGGTTGACCCGTTCGAGGCGCTCCATGGTCTCCACGTACTCCTCGACCATCTCGAAGACGACCTGCCTGGCCGACTTGACCTGGTTCATCGCGCCGATGATCTGCCCGGCGGGGAACGTGGTCAGCTCGGCGGCCCCCGAGCTGCCGATCCGCCGCAGGGCGCCGGAGACCAGCATGAACTGCAGCGGCATCGGCAGCGTGCCGGGTGACTCGGCCGACTCCCAGGCCTCGGTCCACTCGTTGCGCAGCAGCCGGGCGGGCTTGCCGGTCCAGCTCCGCGAACGGACCGTGTCGCGGGAGGTGGCCTCCAGGATGCGCCGCTTGACGAGCTCGGAGGTGTCGGCCTCCTCGACCGTCAGCCAGACCGAGCCGGTCCACACGCCCTCGGCGCCCAGGGCCATCCCGGCCGCCATCTGGCGTCCGGTGCCGACGCCGCCCGCGGCCAGGACCGGCACGTCGACCGCGTCCACGACCTGAGGGATCAGCACCATCGTGGAGATCTCGCCCGTGTGGCCGCCCGCCTCGGTGCCCTGGGCGACCACCACGTCCACCCCCACCTCGACCTGCTTGACGGCGTGGCGGGGGGTCGAGGCCAGCGCCGCCACCTTCACGCCCTTGGCGTGGGCCAGCTCGACGACGTCGGCCGGGGGCGGGCCGAGGGCGTTGGCCAGCAGCGCGATGGGGTGCCTGAGCGCCACCTCGACCTGCGGCCGCGCGGTCGCGTCGGTCCAGCCGAGCAGCACCCTGCCGGGGTCGGAGCCGGTCAGCGGCGGGACGCCGTGCCGGGACAGCAGGTTCTCGACGAAGTCGCGGTGCGCCTGCGGGATCATGCCCTGGAGCCTGGCCACCAGGTCGGCCGGGGAGTCGACGTCGAGGTCCGCGCCCGCGTAGGAGGCCGGCATCACCACGTCGACGCCGTACGGCCGGCCGTCCACGTGGTCGTCGATCCACTTGAGCTCGATCTCGAGCTCCTCGGGGGTGAAGTACAGGGCGCCGAGCACGCCCATGCCGCCCGCGCGGCTGACCGCGGCGACGACGTCCCGGCAGTGGCTGAACGCGAAGATCGGGAACTCGATACCGAACAGGTCGGTGACACGTGTCCGCATGTCCCGACTGTACGGCGGGCCCGCCTGGAACTGCAACGTGTTCTAGCAAGCCCGTTCTTCCACTCCTACCAGCCGGTAACCTGCACGTTTCCGACCGGCCGAAACGTCGGCGAGAACACGTTCCAGTGCGAGCGCCGGATCGCGCGACAACCGGCGACCATGACCCACGAGTTAAAGTCAAATTTCATGACAAGGCGGGATTGCGGCCATACCACCGGGGCCGTACGTTCCCGGTATGGATCTGGAGATCCGGCACCTGAGAATCGTGCACGCCGTCGCCGAGGCCGGCAGCGTCACGAAGGCGGCCACGCGACTCGGGCTCGCCCAGCCGTCGCTCACCGCGCAGCTGAAACGCATCGAACGCTCCCTCGGCGGTCCCCTGTTCGAGCGTGACCGCAACGGCGCCCGTCCCACTCCCCTTGGGGAGATGGTGCTCTCCCGCGCCCGGGTGCTGCTCCCGGCCGTACGGGAGCTCCAGGAGGACGCCGTACGGTTCGCCAACACGCCCGTGGAGATCCCCGGCTACCGGCTGGGGGCGACTCACGGGCCCATCCTCGGCGGGCTGGTCGAGCGCGTGACCGCCGCCCAGCCCGGCGTCCCGGTCACCACGCGCACGTCCTGGTCGGCCGGGGAGCTCACGTCCATGGTGTCGGCCGGGCGGCTCGACTTCGTGCTGCTCGGCACCTGCGGCGACAGCCCGCCGCCTCCGGGCGAGTCGATGAGCTGGAGCGTGGTGGGGGCCGACCCGGTCTTCGTGCTACTGGCCGAGGACCATCCCCTCGCAGCGGAGAGCCAGCTCGACCTGTCCATGCTCGCCGACGAGTGCTGGACCGTCGCCCCGGGAGACGGCTGCTTCTCCGACTGCTTCGCCGCCGCCTGCGCCCGCGCCGGGTTCGTCCCCATGTCCATCTACGAGACCGACGTCGCCACGTGCCTGCACCTGGTGGGGGTGGGTAAGGCCGTGGCGCTGTGCCAGGCCACGTTCCAGCTCACGGCCGGGCTGGTGATGATGCCGCTGGCGGGCGCGCCCCTGCGCTGGCGCCACCTGCTGGGCTGGCATTCGGAGTCGATCGCGGCCCGGGTGGCGCCGGCTGTGGCGTCGTACGCCCGCGCCTCCTACGCGGACGCGGTGCGGCGCAGCGCGCGCTACTCGGATTGGCTGGAGACCAATCCCCAATTCGGGACGGTTCCATAATGCGGCGGTAGGGGGGAGTTGATAGATCCGCCTCCCCGGGGAGCTCGGCTACGGTGACGGCACCCCCCGATCCCCGAGGAGAACACATGCTCCCCAGACGTGCGGCCACCGCCGCATGCGCCCTGGCCGTCGGCGTCACCACGCTGCTGGCCGCCCCCGCCATGGCCGCTCCCGGCGACGCCTCCGGCCCGTCCGCCGCGCAGGCGGCCTCGGGCGCGGCGTCGTCGGCGCTCAAGCCGCCGCCCGCGATGCTCGAGGCCATGCAGCGCGACCTCGGGCTGTCCGCCGCGCAGGCGGAGGCCCGGGTCGCCAACGAGTCCCGGGCGTCCGCCACGGAGACGAAGCTGCGCAAGCGGCTGGACGCCTCCTTCGCCGGCTCGTGGGTCTCCGGCCCCACCTCCTCGACGCTCGTCGTCGCCACCACCGACGCCGGCCGCTCGGCCGACATCGCCGCCCAGGGCGCCACCCCGCAGGTGGTCGGCCGCTCGCTGGCCGCGCTCACGGCCGCCAAGGACGCCCTCGACCGCGCCTCCGCGAAGGCCCCCTCCTCCGCCCCGGTCTGGTACGTGGACGTGCGCAGCAACAGCGTCGTCGTCCAGTCGTCCCAGCCGGCCGAGGCCGAGGCGTTCGTCAAGGCAAGCGGCGCGGACCCGGCCGCGGTCCGGGTCGTGCAGTCGTCGGAGCAGCCCCGCCCGCTGTACGACGTGCGCGGCGGCGACGCCTACTACATCGCCGGCCAGGCCCGCTGCTCCGTCGGTTTCTCGGTCACCAAGGGCAGCACCAACGGCTTCGTCAGCGCCGGCCACTGCGCGACCGTCGGCAGCAGCCTCACCGGCTACAACCAGGTCTCCATGGGGTCGTTCCAGGGCTACTCCTTCCCCGGCAACGACTACTCCTGGGCCGCGGTCAACAGCAACTGGACCGCCCAGCCCTGGGTGAACAACGGCAGCGGCGGCAACGTGACCGTCAGCGGCTCCACCGTCGCGGTCGAGGGCGCGTCGATCTGCCGCTCCGGCTCCACCACCGGATGGCACTGCGGCACCGTCCAGCAGCGCAACACCAGCGTCACCTACCAGGAGGGCACGGTGAACGAGGTCACGCGCACCAACGTGTGCGCGGAGCCCGGCGACTCCGGCGGCTCGTTCATCTCCGGCAGCCAGGCCCAGGGCGTCACCTCCGGCGGCTCCGGCAACTGCAGCGTCGGCGGCACGACGTACTTCCAGCCGGTCAACGAGATCCTCTCGGCGTACGGCCTGACGCTCGTGACCTCCGGCGGCGGCAACCCGCCGCCCACGGGCTGCTCGGGCTACCAGCAGACCTACACCGGCAGCCTCACCAGCGGCGGCAACGCCTACCAGCCCAACAACTCGTACTACCAGTCGACCGTCTCCGGCACGCACAAGGGCTGCCTCGACGGGCCTGACGGCACCGACTTCGACCTCTACCTGCAGAAGTGGAACGGGTCGAGCTGGGTGACCGTCGCCAGCGGCACCACCGCGAACCCGGACGAGACCGTGACCTACTCCGGCACGGCCGGCTACTACCGCTACCGCGTCAACGCCTACTCCGGCTCGGGCTCCTACACCCTCGGCATCACCAAGCCGTAGGGGCACCGCGCGGCCGCCGTCCTCCCACCCCCCGGGAGGACGGCGGCTCCCACATGCCTTGACCTGGGCTTTCCGTCACCGCTCCGCGTTTCCATACCGCCGTGGTAGGGGCGAACTGATAGATCCTTAACCGGTCACGCCTCGGCTACGGTAACGGCACCCCCCCAAGAGAAGGAGAGAGCCACATGCTCGACAGACGCACGGTGATCGCCGGATGCGCTCTGACCGTGACCGCCCTCGCCGTGGCCGTCACCCCGGCCATGGCGGCGCCGACGCCGGCCGGTTTCTCCGCCTCCTCCGCCGTCAAGCCGCCGCCCGCGATGCTCGAGGCCATGCAGCGCGACCTCGGGATCAGCGCCGCGCAGGCCGAGACCCGCATCGCGAACGAGTCGCGCGCGAGCGCCACCGAGGCCACGGTGCAGGCGTCGCTCGGCGACTCCTTCGCCGGCACCTGGGTGACCGGCCCGACCTCGGCCGTCCAGATCGTCGCCACGACCGACTCCACCAAGGCCGGGGCCATCCTGGCGGCCGGGGCGCAGCCCCGCATCGTCGGGCGCTCGCTCGCCGCGCTCACCGCCGCGAAGGACGCCCTCGACAAGGTGTCGCCGCCCGCGTCGGTCTCCGCCTGGTACGTGGACGTGCCCAGCAACAGCGTCGTCGTCCAGTCGTCCCAGCCAGCCGAGGCCGAGGCGTTCGTCAAGGCCAGCGGCGCCGACCCGGCCGCGGTGCGCGTGGTCCAGTCGTCGGAGCAGCCGCAGACCCTCTACGACGTCCGCGGCGGCGACGCGTACTACATCGCCAACCAGGCCCGCTGCTCGGTCGGCTTCTCGGTGCGCCGCGGCAGCACGAACGGCTTCGTCAGCGCCGGCCACTGCGCGACCGTCGGCAACACCCTCACCGGCTACAACCAGGTCTCCATGGGGTCGTTCCAGGGCTACTCCTTCCCCGGCAACGACTACTCCTGGGCCGCGGTCAACAGCAACTGGACCCCGCGGCCGTGGGTCAGGGGCAGCGGCGGCAACGTGACCGTCAGCGGCTCCACCGTCGCCGTGGTGGGCGCGTCGATCTGCCGCTCCGGCTCCACCACCGGCTGGCACTGCGGCACCGTCCAGCAGCGCAACACCAGCGTCCGCTACTCGCAGGGCACGGTGAGCGAGGTCACGCGCACCAACGTGTGCGCGGAGCCCGGCGACTCCGGCGGCTCGTTCATCTCCGGCAGCCAGGCCCAGGGCGTCACCTCCGGCGGCTCCGGCAACTGCAGCGTCGGCGGCACGACGTACTTCCAGCCGGTCAACGAGATCCTGTCGGTCTACGGACTCACGCTCGTGACCGGGTGACGATCCCGGGCGAGCCGAGGCGCCGCCGTTCCCTGTGGGAGCGGCGGCGCCGCCGTCTCTCAGGGCGCTGCGAGGCCGGCTGGGGCGTCAGCGCGGCATGCGGCGCCAGACGTCCCGCGGCAGGATCCGCATGACGGCGAAGACCGGCCGCAGCCGCGCGGGCACCCACACCGTCCCCCTGCCCGACCCGAGCGCCTCGACCACGGCGTCGGCCACGGCGTCGGCCGTGACGGACATGGGCGCCGGCGTCATCCCCCGGGTCATCCGGCCGATCACGAACCCGGGCCGCACCAGCACCACCCGGACGCCGGTGCCGTGCAGGGAGTCGGCCAGCCCCTGGGCGAAGCCGTCGAGGCCGGCCTTGGCCGAGCCGTACACGAAGTTGGCCTTCCGGACGCGGACTCCCGCGACCGACGACAGCACGACGAGCGCGCCGTGGCCCTGCTCGCGCAGCCGCCGGGCGGCGGCGAGGCCCGCCGAGACGTGGCCGCCGAAGTTGACGGCGACGTCGCGGGCGGCGGCCACCGGGTCGTCGTCGTAGACCGCCTGGCTGCCGAGCACGCCGAAGGCGGGGATCACCACGTCGAGGTCGCCCAGTTTGGCCGCGGCCTCCTCGATCAGCGCGGGGTGCGTCTCGGGCCGGGACGCGTCGAAGTCGAGCACGTGCACCTCGGCGCCGAGCTCCCGCAGCCGCTCGGCCGGGGCGGTGCCCCCGCGCGCGGCCAGCACGACCCTGCTCGCGCCGGCCCGCACCAGCCGCTCGACGACGGCGAGCCCGATCTCGCTCCGCCCGCCGAGCAGCAGGACCGTGTCGACCGAGCCCAACGCGTTCCTCATGATCCCTCCACGACTCGGCCCCACCCTAGGGTCACAGGCGCAGCCTCCGCGCCAGGTCGGAGACGAACAGCCCGTCCGGGTCGGCCCGCCGCCTGATCGCCCGCCATTCCTCCAGCCGGGGGTACGTCGCCGCCATCGTGGCCGCCGACATCCGGGAGTCCTTGGCGAGGTAGAGCCGGCCCCCGGCGGCGGCCACCCAGCCGTCGAACTCCGTCAGCATCGCCGCGAGCCCGTCCTGGCCCACCGGGATGTCCAGGGCCAGCGTCCACCCGGGCATGGGGAACGACAGCATGCCGGGGGTCCCCTCGCCGAACCTCTTCAGCACGGTCAGGAACGACACCACCCCGGCCCGCGACAGCCGCTCCACGATCCTGCGCAGCGTGTCCTCGGCCCCGAACGGCACCACGAACTGGTACTGCACGAAGCCCCGCGAGCCGTACATGCGGTTCCAGCCGCCCACGCCGTCGAGCGGGTGGAAGAACGGCGCGACGCCCTGGATCAGGCCGCGCCGGTCGGCCGGGGCCCTGCCGTACCAGAGGGCGTTGAACGCGCCGATCGTCGCGCGGTTGAGCAGCCCGTCCGGCACCCAGGGCGGCGCGGAAAGCCGGGGCCGCGGGCCGAAGGCGAGGGGGTCGCGCCGGGCGCGCGGCGGAAGCTCGTCGAGGCGGGCGTGGTCCCCGCGGGTGAGCACGCTCCTGCCCATCCGGCCACCCCGAGCCAGCAGGTCGATCCAGGCGACCGTGTAGCGGTAGTCGTGGTCGCCGGCGGTCATGACCTCCAGGGTCTCCTCCAGGTCGCGCGTCCGCCGGACGTCCACCCGCATGCGGGAGGTCTCGACAGGGACGCACCGGAAGGCGGCCTCGACCACGACGCCCGTCAGGCCCATGCCGCCGACCGTCGCCCAGAACAGGTCGTCGCCGGGCCCGAGGGTGCGCAGGGTCCCGTCGGCGGTCAGCAGGCGCAGCGAGCGGAGGTGGGCCCCGAAGGACGAGTCGGCGTGGTGGTTCTTGCCGTGGACGTCGGCGGCGACGGCCCCGCCGACCGTGACGTACCGCGTCCCCGGGGTCACCGGGACGAACCAGCCGCGCGGCAGCAGCGCCGTCATGAGGTCGTGCAGGCTCATCCCGGCCGAGGCGGTGACCAGGCCCGTCTCCTCGTCGAGCGACCAGGAGGGCGCGAGCGCGGCGCAGTCGAGCACGAGGCCGCCGGCGTTCTGCGCCGCGTCGCCGTACGCCCGGCCGAGCCCGCGGGCCACGACGCCGCGCCGCCCGGCCTCCTTGAGCAGCGCGGCGGCCTCGTCCGCGGAACGGGGACGCAGGACGGTCGCGGGGGTGGGCGCGGTGCGCCCCCACCCGGTCAGCGGCGTCATGTCAGGTGGATTCCCAGGCCGAGCAGCACCAGCATCATCACGATGAAGACCTGGAGCGGGCGGTCGCGCAGCGCCAGTTCCTCCGGCTCCTCGCCCACGCCCCGGTCGACCAGCAGCGCGTGCCGCAGCACCACGAGGACGAACGGGACGATGCTGAGCGCGAAGAACGCCTTCTCCGTCCCGGTGTGCTCCTGGAGGGCCCACAGGCAGTAGGTCACGATCATCGCGCCCGAGCACATCACCCGGACGTGGGCGAGGTAGCTCGCGGTGTACGTCGTGAGCGTCGAGCGGGTGCCGGCCCCGCCGCCCTCCGTCTGCGCGCGCAGCTCCGCCTCCCGCTTGCCCGCCACGAGCAGCAGCGACCCGAGCGAGATGACGACGAGGAACCAGCTCGTCACGGGGACGGCCACCGCGACCGCCCCCGCGTACGCGCGCACGACGTGGCAGCCCGCGACGGCCACGAGGTCGACGACCGGTTGGTGCTTGAGCCAGAACGTGTAGGAGAACGTGAGCGCGAGGTAGGCGGCCACCACGGCCGCGAGCGGCCACCCGGCGGCGAACGCCAGCGCCAGGCCGGCGGCCAGCAGCACCGCGCCGGCCGCCCGCGCCAGCCGTACGGACACGATGCCGGCCGCGATGGGCCGCAGCCGCTTGCGCGGGTGCCGCCGGTCGGCCTCCACGTCGGCCGAGTCGTTGAACAGATAGGTGCCGCTCGCCGCGAGGCAGAACGCGGCGAAGGCGACGAGCGCGCCGCGCAGCCCGGCGCCGGTGGTGAGGACGCCCGCGGCCGCCGGGGCGGCGAAGACGAGCGCGTTCTTCAGCCACTGGCGCGGCCGGCACGCGCGGACCAGCCCGGCGGCGATCGCCCGCCGGGTGGACGGCCCCGCCGGCGGGGCCGCCGCCGGCGGGCGCAGGGCCGCGGTCTCCCGGCTCATCAGTCCGTGCGGTCCGAGGGACGGCGCAGGAGCAGGACGCCGGCGACGACGAGCACGAGGCCGAGGACGAGCGACGCCAGCGGGAGCGTCGTCTTGACGAGCGTGATCTGACCCATGTTGTCCCTGGCCGTGTTCACCAGGTCGCTCACGGTCTGGGGGGTGAACGAGGCGGTCGCGATGAGGGCCGGCATGCGCTCGACCCCGTCCGCCGTCTTCAGCACCTCGTGGCGCTGCTGCTCCTCCTTCACCGGAACGCCGGTGTTGGGCTCCACCCAGAACGTGTTCACGCCGTCGTAGACGCGATTGACCTGGATGTCGCCGGGGTCGGTCATGCCGAGCACGGAGGCGGGGGCGCTGAGCGTCTGCGTGACGGTCGGCGGGATCTTCTGCTCGAACTTGTACACGGACAGGCCGTTGACCGTGTCCACGCCCGTGAAGGTCGCCGGGTACGCCTTCTGCGCGTCGGTGCTCCACACCTGGTACGTCTTCTTCTCGACGCCGAAGGGGAACAGGAAGATCTGGCCCTGCAGTTGCACCGGCTTCTTGTCGACCGAGGCGTTGCAGCAGGTCACGCCCTGGCCGTTGTACTTGTTGAACGCGCTGCGGAACTCGGTGTAGGAGATGCCGGGCCGGTTGTTCGTCACGTCGTTGACCGCGGTGAACTGGTCCCACACCACGCGGTCGTCCTTGGCCTCGGCGACGTCGCCCCTGGTCGTGACCGTGATGTCGAGGTTGCCCGTCAGCACCTTCAGGTCGCCGACGCTGAAGTAGCGGGCGTTCTCGGCGCTGAGGCGGGTGATGCTGTACTGGTTGGCCGGCGCCTGCACCAGTTTGCCCGCCACCTGGAACCTGATCAGTGGCGCGAGCACGATGAGGAAGGCCCCGATCCCCAAGAGAACTACTCCCATTGCGCGGCGCATTTCGCTCCTCCTGGGCAGGCCGAATGATGCCTGTTTGTCCTGAAACACGTTTCTATTTCGCTGTATGTTAGTCAGGGCAGTGACCGACGTCACGAGGGATGCGGAAAAGTGACCGAAACAGGTTCTAGGTCGACGACGGGTCGTGACATATTACTCGTCGGTTCTCAACCTGTTCGTGATGAAACCGTGAGCTCTGTCCGTACGGCCGTCCCCACCGTCACCGGGCACCTGGACGCGCTCGACGGCGTCCGGGCCGTCGCGGCGATCGCGGTGCTCGTCTTCCACGTCGCCATCGAGTCGGCGGCGGCGCTCCAGGACAACTTCTTCAGCAGCCTGCTCGCCCGGGGCGACGTCGCGGTGCCCGTCTTCTTCGCGCTGTCGGGCCTGCTGCTCTACCGGCCGTACGCGCGGGCGGCGCTGCGCGGCGACCCCGCCCCCTCCGCGCGGGTCTACCTGGTCAAGCGCGCCCTGCGCATCCTCCCGGCGTACTGGCTGGTCGTGATCGCCGCCATGGCGCTGTGGTCGGGCTCCCACCTCGGCGACGTGAAGACCTGGCTGGAGCTGCTCCTGCTGGCCCAGAACTACGACGTCCACCCCTGGTGGTACGGCCTCGGGCCGCGCGGCCTGGCCCAGATGTGGAGCCTGTGCGTCGAGGTGGCGTTCTACCTCGTGCTGCCGCTGCTGGCGGCGGCGCTCACGGCCTACGCGCGGCGCGGCGGCCCCGACCCGGCGCGGCGGGCCCGGCGGCTGCTGACCGGGGTGGGGGTGCTGGCCGCAGCGTCGTTCGCCTGGGCGCTGTTCACCTACTACCCCGTCTACCGGCCGTACCTGAACACGTGGCTGCCCCGGGCGTCGGTGTTCTTCGCCGTCGGCATGGCCCTCGCCGTCGTGTCGGTGTGGGCGCGGGAGGAGACGGACGAGGACGGCCCGCCACGCCGGTTCGTCCGCGCCGTCGGCGCGTCCACGGGGAGCATCCTGCTCGTCGGCGGCCTCGCGTACGCCGTGGCGGCCTCGCCGCTGACCGGCACCCGGTTCAGCGGCGTGGACGGCGTGTGGGCCGACCTGTCGGAGCTCCTCCTGTACGCCGTCGTGGCCGCGTGCCTGGTGGCCCCGGCCGCGCTGATGAGCGACGGCCGCTCCCCGCTCGCCCGCTTCCTCGGCAGCCGCGTCATGCGCTTCCTCGGCCGGGTGTCCTACGGAATCTTCCTGTGGCAGTTCGTCGCGCTCTACCTCTGGTACGACTTCACCGAGCAGAAGCCCTGGACGGGCAACTTCGCCGGCAACCTGGTCGTGGTCGGCGGGCTCACGCTGCTGCTCGCCACGCTCACGTACAAGTTCGTCGAGGAGCCGGCCCGGGGGCTGGTGCGGTTCGTCAGCCCGAGGAAGAAGCCCGATGGGACGGCGTCGCCGTCGCCTTCGGCTTCCCTGCCGGCTTCCGCGCCGGCTTCCGGGACGGCGACGGGGACGGCGACGGGGACGGCGACGGGGACGGCGACGGGGTCCGCCCCGGCGACGCGCTCGGCGACGGCGCGGGAGCAGGAGCCGGGGCGCCGGCCGGCGGGGCGGGAGGCGTCATCGGCACCGGATCCCCGTAGGCGAAGCCCCTGAGGCAGATGGGCGCCGACGGGTCGTCCAGCCGCACGAACAGCCCATTGCCGGACGCCAGGACCGGGAACTGCAGCAGGCCTCCCGGGGTGGCGGAGAACGTGAGCTGCCCCCGCACGCCGCCGATCTCGTAGGTGCCGGTGCCCGGCCGTTCGGCCGAGTACGCGATCCCGCCGACCGGCCCGATCCCGCCGTACGAGACCACGTCGGGGAAGTAGACGGCGTCCCCGATGAGAGGGAAGCACGTCCGGCCGGGCGGGGGGACGCGGGCGACGAGCGCCTGGACGCTGACCGGGGCCAGCCGGCCCTTGTCGTCGAAGACCAGGGCGTGCTCGGACGGCTCGGGCGCCCGCATCCGCGCGCGCAGCGCCGGCCGGGCGAGCGGCGCGAGCAGGTGGTGGCTGAGCCTGCGGTTGCCGTTCCACGGGAGGACGATGTCGCCGGGCAGCGGGCTGGAGTAGATGACGGCGGTGTCGGGCGCCTTGGCGAGGGCGGCCCGCACGTTGCCGAGGTAGGCGCGGACGCGGTCGCCGGACAGCGTGTCCCGGTAGTTCGCCGTCGACACGATGGACGTCACCAGGTAGGCGCCCACGGCCAGCCCGGCCACCATCGGCACGCCGGTCCCGGACGGCAGCGACCTGCGGTACGGCCGCGCCTCGCCCGCCGTCGGCAGGAGCGCCAGCGCGAGGCACAGGGCCAGCACGATCGCGGCGTCGGCGACGTACCGGGTCTCGGCGCCGACGATCTGGGCGAGGCCGGTGCCGCGGGCGATGGCCGTGGGGACGGCGTCGACGCCGACGACGTAGCCCGCGAGGATCAGCCAGGCGCGCAGCGCGTGGCGGCGCCACAGGACGGTCAGGACCAGCAGCGCGACGATCACGACCCACGCTACGGCGACGAGGAACGTCCCGGGGTTAGCCATGCCGCCGGTGGGCGGCACCGGCCCCCACGAGAGGGGTCCGCCGACCGCGCCCGCGGGGAGGGTCCGCCCGAGCATGCGGGACACCAGGTCGGCCACGTCGCCGGGCTTGGGGACGGCCGCCCCCTCGCCGGGCGCCGTGCTCCTGCGGGCGAGGTAGAGCGCGGTGTATCCGGCGAGGAGGGCCGCGTAGGAGCCCCACAGCCGCCAGTGCTGCCGCATCTCCCGCAGCATCAGCGGGATCCAGCCGCCCGCCCACGGCCGCAGGTAGGCCGTGGTGACCGCGAACAGCAGGAACGTGAGGAAGACGCCCTTCGTGCTGAACGCCATGGCGAACAGCACCCAGTAGAGGGCCCGGCGGGCGTGTTTGGCCGCGCCGCCCCGCACGTACCGCACCTGGGCGTCCAGCGCCATCACCATGCCGAGCTGGAGCGGGACGGCGTTGATGGCGGCCGACCACCAGCCGAAGGCCGGGATGGTGAGCGGCGAGAACAGCGCGAGCGCGAGCGGCAGCAGGATGCCCGGGCGCACGCCGAACAGCCGGACCAGCAGCCGCAGCAGCCCGATCGCCACGGCGGCCTGCAGGGCCATGGTCACGGCGGAGACCAGCAGCCAGTCGTACGCCGAGATCCGGCCCAGCACCCACGTCAGCCCGAGCGCTCCGGGCATCAGGTGGCCCTTGTGCACGCGGAACAGGAAGTCGAACGTCAGCCCGTGCTCGTAGGCGTCGCCCATGAAGAGGAAGTCGTCCTCGACGAAGTACGAGCCGAGCAGGATGGGGATCCGCACGGCCAGCGCGGCCACCACGAGCAGGACCGCGGTGGCCATGACGGGGTTCGCGACGCCGGCCATCCAGCGCGGAAGGGTGATGCTCAGGCTGGGCCGTTCGGTACCCGTGATCTGGGTCATTCCGATCTCCCTGAGGCGTTTGTCGCCGTACGAGCGATATCAGCGTTCTGGGTGCCGCCTCCGCCGCCTACCGGCGGGTAATGAGTGTTATGCTCCGGCCCACCCACAGGGAGGGAGAGGCCGTGCACATCGAGCCGTTCCGCGCCGACCTGGCCCGATCGGTCCGGCTGCTCAGCGCCTTCCGCAAGGAGCAGACGGACCCGGACTTCTTCTACGGCCTGCTCGCCGCGGACACGGTCGCCCAGCTCGGGACGTACGCCGATCTGGACGGCGCGCTCGTGGCGGACGTCGGCGGCGGCCCCGGCTACGTCACCGAGGCGTTGCGCGCGGCCGGCGCCCGGCCGGTCTGTGTCGACTGCGACGCCGGGGAGATGAGCGCCCGGGCGGGCGTCATCCCGGACGGCGCCGTGCTGGGCAGCGCGCTCGACCTGCCGCTGGGCACCGGCACGATCGACGTCTGCTTCTCCTCCAACGTGCTGGAGCACGTGCCGGACCCCTGGCGGATGGCCGGCGAGATGGTCCGGGTGACTCGGCCGGGCGGCGTGGTGTACCTGTCGTTCACCAACTGGCTGTCGCCGTGGGGCGGCCACGAGACCTCCCCCTGGCACTACCTCGGCGGCCGCCGCGCCGCCCGCCGCTACGCCGCGCGGTACGGCCGCCCGCCCAAGAACGTGTACGGCGAGAGCCTGTACGCGGTGTCCGTCGCCGGGGCGCTCGCCTGGGCCAGGAGCCACCCGGACGTCGAGGTCCTCGACGCCCTGCCTCGTTATCACCCCCGCTGGGCGACCCCGGTGATCCATCTACCCGGCGTTCGCGAGATCGTGACCTGGAACCTGCTGCTCGTCCTGCGGCGCCGATAGCCGCCGGGCGAGACGGGCGGCCCGCTGCCAGGCGAACAGCGCGAGCAGGACGCCGCCCAGCACGAGGAAGCCCACCGGCACGACGTCCCGCACCAGAACGATCCACTGGCGGAACCGGGCCGCCTCGGCCGCCCGGGCCTGCACGTCGCCCTCGTTCATCACCAGGTCCGCCTGGAAGGACGTCTGGCGCTCCACCTGGTCGGGGGTGCGCAGCGTGTCGTGGCGGCGTTCCTCGGCCTTGACCGTCAGGCCGCTCTCCGGCTCCACCCACAGCGTCCGCGTGATCTCGGTGTAGCGGGAGACGCTGATCCTGCGCCAGGACGGCAGCCCGACCGACGCCCCCGGCACCTGGTCGGGCAGGTCCTCCACCTTCACCGGGCCGGCCGAGTAGGTGTACCGGTAGACCGGCACGCCCTCGACCGTCTCCGCCCGCTCGAACCGCAGCGGCGCCTGCCGCTTCAGCACCGGGTCGAACATCTCGTACGTCCGCGGCTCGGCGCGGAACGGCAGCCGGAAGGCGAGCCCGGTCTGGCTCACCCCTGCG
The DNA here is from genome assembly GCF_016863035.1 of Microbispora corallina. GTDB lineage: Bacteria > Actinomycetota > Actinomycetes > Streptosporangiales > Streptosporangiaceae > Microbispora > Microbispora corallina. The sequence goes on along the minus strand of NZ_BOOC01000008.1, from coordinate 7,988 downwards.
TCGTCGTCGACGTACTCCCCGCAGCAGTTCACGGCCTCCCCCGTCCGCCTGTCGAAGGCCGTGCGGCGCTCGTGGTAGTCGAGCCGCTGCCCGTCCCCCGTCTCCAGGGAGGAGAACTCCACCCACACGGCCGTCCGGTCGTCCCCGGCGGAGGGGTCGCCGTACAGCGAGACGGTGTTCTCCACGGGCACGCCCGTGCGCAGCTGGAAGGTGGCGCTGTCGAGGTAGGTGGCCGAGGGCGACGCCATCCGGTAGACCCGGGTCTGCTCCAGCGGGAGCACCAGCGTGTGCGGGTAGACGTAGAAGCGGAACAGCGCCGCTACGGTGACGAGGAACGCCGCCCCGGCGATCAGGACGGTCTTGGGCAGCCGGATCAGCGCGTCGATCATCGCCTCGCCTCCTCCAGCTCGGGGCCGGCCGGCCCGGGACCGGCCGGGCCGTCCGGCCCGTCTCCGTGACCCCCGTCACCGCGGCCGCCCGGCTCGCGCGGCTCCTCCGGCTCGGCGAACAGCGGCCGGCGCACGACCGGCTCCTGGTCCCGTACGGCGCCGAGCAGCCGGGCGAGCACCAGGAGGCAGAGCACCTGGGCGACGAGGCCCTGCCCGGCGGCCTGGGCGATCCCGGCCGCGGTGAGCAGCCCGGCGACCACCCACGCGGACACCGCGCGCCGCGCGAGGCGCCGCAGCCGCGAGGGGCCGGCGTGCTGGGCGTCGGCCAGCCGCCGCACCCACAGATGCAGCGCCAGCGTCCCGGTGACCAGGAGCGCGCCGATCACGCCGCCGGTCCACAGCCCGGCGAGCGGCGCGGCCGGCCAGACCCAGGCCGTCGACGGCCGTCCCGCCGGGGCTCCGCGCAGCCGCGACCGGCCCCGCACGAGGGCGAGCGCGACGACGAGCAGGGCGGCGGCCAGCCCGCCCAGCAGCGCCGTCCGGTAGACCGGGTCGGGCTCGTAGCGCAGGACCACCTCACCGCCGCCCGCGGGCACCTCCCAGGCCTGCTTCCACCCGTCGAGCCGCACCGGACGGAGCCGGACGCCGCCGAGATAGGCCTGCCAGCCCGCGTTGTAGTTCTCGCCCACGACCAGGTACGAGGGCGCGGCCGGGGAGACCCGCAGGCGGCGCTCCTCGGGCCCCCACGACAGGACGCTCGCCGGAGCGAGGTCCTCCGTGGTCCGCTCCTCCGCCTCGTCGGTCCGCAGCACGGCCGACTCCACCCGGAACGCGTCCCCCGACGCGACGCTGAGCCGGCTGCGGCCCTCCGACAGGTGGACCGGGACGCATCCCGAGTAGGTCAGCGGGCGGCCGTTCAGGACGTCGTCGAGCGTGCCGCCGACGATCCGGGTCGGCACCTCGTTGCCGTCCACCCGAAGGGTGGGACCGTAGCCGCAGGGCAGCCGCAGGGGGAACCCGCCGAGCGCGCCGAGGGGCTTCACGCCGGGGATGGTGACCTCGGAGACCTCGATCGCCCGGGAGGCGGGCGCGGTGAACTCCAGGGAGAACTTCCGCGTCCGCAGCGGCGGGAACGTGAACCGGCCGTCGCGGCCCACCCAGCCCTGCACGGCCGCGGTCTCGGTCCGCAGCGTGAGCTTCACCGGCGGCTGCCCCATGAACGAGTCGGGGAACAGCACCCGGATCTGCGCGAAGCGGTGCGCGGTGCCGAGGTCGACGTACAGGGTCGGGTGCCGGTCGAACGGCTGGGCGTACCAGAGCGTGGTGGGGTCCCCGTCGAGGGCCTGGCGGCCCAGCACGGCCGGGTGGTCGGTCACCGTGGACGAGGCGCCGACGTGCGGGTAGAGCGACGGGAGGGTGGTGAGCAGGTCGGCCGCCCGGGGGTCGGTCAGCACGGCCTTGCCGCTGACGGTGCGGACGCCGTCCCGCGCCACCGGGAAGAGCCGGTCGAGCCCGTAGCCGTCCTCCCCGAGGATCTGCAGGCGCGGCGAGCACGTCCAGGTGGCCGAGCCGCGCATGCAGGCGGGGGCGTCCCCCTCCTTCGTCAGCAGGATGGTCCCGGGATCGCCGGAGGCGGGGTCGGGCACCGAGATCGTGCGCACCGCCTGGACGCCGGGGATCCGCAGCTCGGTGATGCCCACCCGGCTGCCGAGCGGGGTCTTCGGCTCGTAGGCCAGCCGGGTCACCCGGATCCGCAGCCACGAGGTCTTCCCCCGGACGGGCCGGAGCGTCTGCGGCAGGTCGGTGCGCTGGACCGCGGCCCGCGTCACCCCCTGCTCGGTCTCCAGCGCGACCTCGGCGACCGGCGGCCCGATGGCCGACTCGTCGAACGCCACGCCGATCTCGCTCAGGTCGAGCTCGCCGGTGAAGCGGACCTTCAGCCACTCCCCGACCGCGCCGTGCCAGCCGTCGGAGCGCCAGCCCGTGCGGGTGTCCCCGTCCAGGGCCGCGTACGGCTGCCGCCCCGGGTCGCGCTGACCGGAGGCCGCCGTCACGCTCGCCTCCGAGGACGACGCCGTGACGTCCCTGACGTCGAGGTAGCGGGCGGTGGACAGGGCCCCGGCCCATACCGGGTCCGTCAGGTCGGTGGTGACGGGCTTCTGGTCGTCGGGGAGCGTGGCCGAGGCGATCCGCCGGACGTCGCCGAAGACGATGTCCCGTTTGCGGAGCGTGTCGCTGCCGACCGTGTCCTTGTCGGGGATCGCGGACGCCCCCGGCTCGTCGCCGACCAGGACGGGCCGGTCGTCCGGCAGCAGGCCCTGCTCGGCGAGGTCGAGCACGGCCTCCGGGGCGCCCTCCACGTGCAGGGTGCCCGCTCGGGGCACCGTGCCGGCCACCGGGGCCGCGCCGGGGACCGCGTACACCTCCAGGGCCGGGTACGGCTGGTCGAACCAGCCGGAGGCCGTGCTGCTCTGCGGCATCCCGACAAGCGGGCCGAACTCGGCGGTCCGGGTGAGACCGGAGTCCTGGAGCGTCTGGTGCACCCGCGCGGGCCACGCCGTGCCGAGCGTCTCCCGCACCAGGTCGTTGCGGATGAGCAGGTACTTCACGCCCATCCGGGCGAGGGCCTGGGTGAGTCCGGGCGAGCCCCTGCCCGTGGAGAACCGCTCGTCGACCGCCTGCACCACCCGCGCCAACCCGGGCGAGCCCCACGGCACGTTCGCGTGGGTGGCCCACCGCACGGTGAGCAGCGACTGCATGGGCTCGTCGAGCGGCCTGCCCCACAGGTACTCCCCCCGGGCCGAGCCCGGCATGGCGAGCACCATGCCGTCCCCGGTGTTCCGGTTGAGCCAGGTGGCCGCGTCCCGCCAGTACGACGGGATGTCGGCGAACGACCCCTGCGGCGTCACCCCGGCGGTGGCCACCGGCACGAGCGTGAGCGCGAGCGCCCCCGCCGTCACGGCGAGCACGGGCCGGCGTGCCCGCACCGGGCCCGCGACCGGCAGCGCGGCCAGCCCCAGCGCGAGCGGCAGCCGGATCAGCGCGTCGAACTTGTGCAGGTTGCGGAAGGGCGCGAGCGGCCCGTCGAACAGGGCCTGCACCTGGGACGTCCAGGGGTGGGCGAGGTCGCCCGCGTGCCCGGCCGTCACGACGAGGACGCCCGCCACCACGCTGAGCACGAGGAAGGTCCGCTCGGGCGTGGCCCGGCGGACCGCGCCGGCCAGGCCGAGCGCGGCCAGGAGCGCGGTGGCCACCACCAGCCACGGCAGCGTCGCCTGCTCGAACGCCGCGGGCAGCCAGGGCCGGCCGTCCACCGGCAGGAACGAGATCCAGCTCGACGTGCCCCGCAGGGCGTTGACCAGCGACGTGACGCTCGTGGTCGCCGACGCCGTCTCGATGAACGGCAGGAACGAGAAGATGTAACGCCCGAGCAGCAGCAGCGGGACGAGCCACCACAGCGAGACGAGGCCCGCGAACAGCAGCCACCACGCCAGCAGCCGCCGCTTGCGTGGGCCCCTCCCCCGGCTGAGCAGGTAGATCAGCGGGACCACCAGCACGGCGAGCTCCGCGGCGGCGTTGACGCCCCCCGCGAACAGGAACGCCGCCGCCGACAGCGCCGCCGCCCGGCGGGGGCTCGCGCCCTCCCGGGTGCCGTGCACGAGCGGCAGCAGCACCCACGGCAGCACCGCGCTGGGCTGGAACTCCGAGGAGTTGATGCCGATCAGCGCGAGCGCGTGCGGCGCCAGCGCGTACGACAGCGCCGCGATCAGACGGGTGGTGGGCGAGCCGATGCCCATGGCCCTGGCCAGCCGTTCCGTCCCGAGGAACGCGGCGCACAGCACCCCCGACATCCACAGGCGCTGGGTGTCCCACGCCGGCATGTCGAGCGCGTGGAACAGCACGTAGAACGGCCCCATCGGGAACAGGTAGCCGTACGCCTGGTTCTGCAGGTGGCCGAAGTACGCCGGATCCCACAGGTGCAGCGCCCGCGACAGGAAACCCTGGGCGTTGACCGCCATGTCGAGCTTGGTCTCGGCGATGACCGCGCCCGGCGCGGTGTTGAACGCGATCGCCGCCAGCAGCAGGCACCCGGCCACCAGCCGCAGCGTGTGACGCAGTCCGGGCGCCTGCTCTCGCTCCGCCGGGCGCGCGGGCGGCGACGGCTCCCGCCGGAAGGGGAACGGCGGGGAGGGCTGGGCCCGGGTGTCAGCGGACACGGCTTCGCTCAGGACGTCTCACGGGATGATTCGCGTAGTTCGCTCACGATTAGTCCGGTCATGCTAGCGCCCGTGTTCCCCCAGGTGAACTCCCGCGCCCACATCCGGCATGCGCTTCCCATGCGGGCGCGCGTCCGGGGGTCGTCCAGCTCCTTCAGCGCGAGCGCGACGACGTCGGCCAGCCGCTCGCCGTCGCGGACGAGCCAGCCGGTCACCCCGTGCCGCACGGAGTCGCGCAGCCCCGCGACGTCGTACGCCACGGTGGGCACGCCGAGCGCGGCGGCCTCGATGACGGTCAGTCCCCAGCCCTCGAACTCGGAGGCCGTCACGTTGAGGCGGGCGCCGCTGAGCACGGCGTTCTTCTCCGCCTCCGGGAGGAACCCGTGCAGGTGCACGCGGCCGGCCACGTCCGGCCGGGCCGCCAGGGCGGCGAGGCGGGCGTGCTCGGGACCCCGGCCGACGATGTGGACGTGCAGGCCCGGCCAGGCGTCCCCCAGCTCGGCGGCGAGCTCGGCCACCCGCTCCACGCGCTTGTGGCCGACCAAACGGCCCAGGTAGACCACGGCGGGGTCGCCGCCGACCGCCTCGCGGGCGACCGGCCGGGCCGTCGGGCTGCCGTTCGGGATCACCTGGATCGGCGCGGTCCACCGCAGCCGCTCCCGCAGCTCCCCGAGCGACGACTCCGAGACCGTGACCGTCGTGCACCGCCGGTAGAGCAGCCGGGCGACCGGCCCCTCGATGAAGCATCCGATCGCCGCCAGCCAGCGGGGGAAGAACGCGTAGAACTGCCGGTCGTGCACGTGGTGGACCACGCAGACGACCCGGGTGCGCCGGCGGGCCACGACGGGGGCGAAGAACGGGATGCCGTTCATGCAGTCGAGGACCACGTCGAACCGCCGGCGGCGCAGCAGCAGCCAGAGCGGGACCAGCAGGTAGACGAGGTAGCGGTTGCCCATCCGGCGCAGCTCGATGCCGTCGCGCCGCTCGGCCCGGGCCTGGCCCGGCTCCCGGCTGGTGGCGAAGTGGACGGAGGCCCCCTGGCCGACGAGGTAGCAGGAGACCTGCCAGGCGTACTCCTCGGCGCCGCCGGCGACGGACTGGCACGGCTCGCGGAAGTTGAGCACGGCGACCCGGACGCCCCGGAGGGAGGGGGCGGCGGCGGGGCCGGGCAGCGCGTCGAGGTGGGGCCGGTCCTGGAGGGGCGGCGCCGCGCGGGGAGACCTGCGGCCCGAGGGTGTCGCCTTCGCCTCCTGTGCGACCACGACCACTCCTTCGGCTCTGGGGGGCGTCCCGCGGATGCGCCGCCTCCGCCGGCACGGGGACGTCGGGCGATCCGGGCACGGACGCATGAGGGCATGGCGAGGCAACGCCCTCGGATGGGCTGGGGGAATGCCGCCGGCGACGGGTCAGGGACGCCGGTTACGGCTCAGGCGGATCCTTGAGGGATATGGATCTCGGGGTTCCGGAAGGTCACCTGTTGCCGTAGTTGTACAGCGGCTTGTTGGGCGGCTCCGACGAGGGCGCGGCCACGTTGACCACCGCCACGGAGGCGACCGCGGCGAGCACAGCCCCGACCGCCAGAGCAGCCAGCACCTTCAACACGGATGTTTCTCCCTCCAATGTGCGAACGCGCAGTGCGCTGAGACTAGAACGTGATCCAGCTCATTCACCATAGCTTTGGTCAAACCGTGATAAAAAGAGTTACCGTCCAGTATGCGCCGCCGGGCGGCCGCTCACCTGCTCACAAACGCAACAGAAGAAGCTCGGAACCTCGCCAGATCTGAGTGGCTCCGGGCAGTCGCGGCAGGAACCGGTTCTCGTTAGACCCTTCCACGAGGACGTACCGCACCCCCTCGCGCGCGAGCGCCGCCGTCAGCGGGCCGTACGGACGGGAGACGAGCGCGCCGACGCGGCGGGCGCGGGGGTTCTCGGCGGCCACCCGGATCCGCCCCCCGCCGCGCAGCCCGACCACGAGCGTGTCGTCCCACAGCACGGGCCGGGCGAACATCTTGGTCGCCGGGTCGAGCACCACCCGGCCGTCGTTCCAGGCGAAGGCCCGGTACGCCCCCCAGGGCAGCGACAGCAGCGCCCCCGGCGCCGGATCGGCGTTCACGACGGCCTGGACCGTGCGCCACTCGTCCGGGTACCCGGCCGCGCCGAGCCGTCCGAACGCGCCGAGGGCGAAGGTCGGCAGCACGAGCACCGGCACGGCCGCGGCGGCGAGCGCCGGCCGGGCGGACCAGGCGCGGGCCAGCGCCCCGGCCGCGTACCCGAATCCGGTGGCCTGGAGCAGCGCGAACGGCGCGATGTAGACCTGGCCGTCCCGGAACGGCCCGAAGCCGGGCCACCATCCGACGAGCGCGCGCAGCAGGCCCGGCGTGAACGCCCCGGCGCACGCGATCAGCACGCCCGCGCAGGCGGCCACGGCGAGCCCCCGCGCGTACGGCGGCGGGCCCGGCCCGTCCCCCGGCCGCCGGCGCCCGGCCAGCCGGACGAAGCCCGCGACGGCGACGACCGCGAGCGCGAGGCGGGCGGAGGCGAGCGCGAGGCCGCCCTGGCCCGGGACCACGGCCCGCGCGTTCCAGATGCCGCCGGGCGTGAGCAGGCTGCCGAGCGTGCCGAAGGGCCCGTCGGCGCGGGCCGCGAAGGCGTCCACCCCGGCGGGGTCGGTGTGGGCGTCCGCCCGCAGCGCCGGGACCAGCCACGGCAGGCTGAGCACGAGGAGGACGGCCGCGACGCCCAGCACGGCCCGCACCCGCCCGCCGAGACCGCCGGAGCCGGCCGGGGCGTCGCCGGGGACCTGCGGCCGGGCCATGGCGGCCACCGGGAGGACGGCGAGCGCGGTCACGAGCATGGCCTGGAAACCGCCCACGGCGGCCGGCAGCAGCGCCGGGACCAGCCGCCGCGTTCCACCGGCCCTCGCGACCCGGGCCGCCGCCCGCACCGCCCACGGCAGCCCGGCGTACCCGAGCAGGAGCGCCCACTGGCCGATGAGCAGGCGCTGGGCCAGGTAGGCGTTCCAGGCGTAGAAGGCGGCGGCGGCGAGCCGGGGCGCGAGACCGCCGGGCGGGCGGGCCTCGGCCGCCAGGGCCGCCGCCCCCGAGGCGGCCAGCACGAAGACGCCCAGCAGGACGGCCTTCTGGACGAGCTCCGCGGGCAGCACGGCCGACAGCAGCGCGACGACCTGGTCGCTCGGCACGCCCCGGGGAAAGCCGCCGACGTCGAACCGCAGCGGCGGATCGGGGACGAACACCATGTCGTACCGCAGCACGAAGCCCGGGCCGAGGGCCGGGCCGAGCGCGAGCAGGCCGAGCACCAGCCCCAGCCCGGCCGGAGCAAGCCGGACTAACGGGATGGTCGGCCGCATGTCGTACAGGCTAGG
>NZ_BOOC01000007.1 GCF_016863035.1 Microbispora corallina | reverse complement strand
CCCCGAATGGGACACCGCGTCGAATCGACGCAGGGCGCCCGGCAACCGGGTCGGATAAGAGGGAGTGCCGAAAGCCTAGCAGCCCGTCTCCTGTGGGGAGTTCGTGGCGCGCCGTGCTTTCTGGCGTGGGTAGAGACTAGCACCCGCCGGGTGGTGCCGAGGACAACTTCCGTAACTTCCCTCGGCACACTCCCCCTAAACCTCAGACACCCAACTAGGCCGGCAGCGCGGCCAGGAGGCCCTCCAGGCGGTCGATGTCCTCCTCGGCCTGGGCGGCCCGCTGGCGCACCTTGGCCACGACGTCGTCCGGCGCCTTGGCCATGAACTGCTCGTTGCCCAGCTTGCCCGTCACCTGCGCGTGCTCCTTCCGGGCCACAGCCAGGTCCTTCTCCAGGCGCTTACGCTCGGCCGCGACGTCGATGGCGCCGGCCGTGTCGATCTCGACCGTCACCGCGCCAGCCGTCAGCCGGGCCGTAGGCGAGAACGCCTCCGTGGCGTCGTCCAGCCGCAGCAGGGTCCGGATGGCGGGCTCGTGCGTGGCGAGAGCCGTACCGGACAGGGACAGCCGGGCGGCGACGCGCTGCCCGGGCTTCAGCCCCTGGTCGGAACGGAACCGGCGGACCTCCGTGACGAGCTCCTGCAGGGAGGCCACCTCCTGCTCGGCCTCGGGGTCGACCAGTTCGGGCGAGAATTCGGGCCAGGAGGCGATCACGATCGACTTCCGCCCCGTCAGCGCCTGCCACAGCTCCTCGGTCACGAACGGCACCAGCGGGTGCAGCATCCGCAGGAGGGCGTCGAAGACGTGACCGAGGACGCGCGCCGTGTTCTCGGCGACCGCTCCGCCCTCGGAGATCTGGACCTTGGCCAGCTCGACGTACCAGTCGAAGACCTCATCCCAGGCGAAGTGGTAGAGCGCGTCGGAGATCTTGGCGAACTCGAACTCCTCGAACGCCGCGTCCACCGACGAGATCACCGACTGCAGGCGCGACAGGATCCACCGGTCGGGCGCGGTGAGCTCGTCCGGCAGGCCATCCGACACGGCGCCGTTCATGAGCGCGAAGCGCGTGGCGTTCCAGATCTTGTTGCAAAAGTTGCGCGAGCCGGCGGCCCAGTCCTCGCTGATCGCGACGTCGGAGCCGGGGTTGGCCCCGCGCAGCAGCGTGAAGCGGGTGGCGTCGGCGCCGTACCTCGCGATCCAGTCGAGCGGGTCGACGACGTTGCCGAACGACTTCGACATCTTCTTGCCGAACTGGTCGCGGACCATGCCGTGCAGCGCGACCGTGCGGAACGGCGGCCGCCCGTCCATCGCGTACAGCCCGAACATCATCATCCGCGCGACCCAGAAGAAGAGGATGTCGTAACCCGTGACCAGGACGCTGGTCGGGTAGAACCGGGCCAGGTCGGGGGTCTTGTCGGGCCACCCGAGCGTGGAGAACGGCCACAGGCCCGAGGAGAACCAGGTGTCGAGGACGTCGGGGTCCTGCTGATAGCCGGCGGGCGGCTCCTCATCGGGTCCGACGCACACCATGTCGCCGTCGGGGCCGTACCACACCGGGATCCGGTGCCCCCACCACAGCTGCCGGGAGATGCACCAGTCGTGCATGTCGTCGACCCAGTCGAAGTAGCGCTTGGCCAGCTCCGGCGGGTGGATGCGGGTGCGCCCGTCGCGAACGGCGTCGCCCGCGGCCTTGGCGAGCGGCGCGACGTTCACGAACCACTGCAGCGACAGCCGCGGCTCGACCACGGTCTTGCAGCGTGAGCAGTGGCCGACCGAGTGGACGTACGGCCGCTTCTCGGCGACGATCCGGCCCTGCTGGCGCAGCGCGCCGACCACCGCCGGGCGCGCCTCGAACCGGTCGAGGCCCTGGAACGGACCGTGGGCGGTGATGATGCCCCGCTCGTCCATGATGACGAGGGACTCCAGCGAATGCCGCCGCCCGATCTCGAAGTCGTTGGGGTCGTGGGCCGGGGTGACCTTGACGGCGCCGGTGCCGAAGGACGGGTCCACGTGCTCGTCGGCCACGATCGGGATGCGCCGCCCGGTGAGCGGGACCTCGACCTCCTTGCCGATGAGGTGGGCGTAGCGCTCGTCGTTGGGATGCACGGCCACCGCGGTGTCGCCGAGCATGGTCTCGGCCCGGGTGGTGGCGACGACGATCTCCGCGTCGCCGGAGCCGTACCGGATCGAGACGAGCTCGCCGTCGTCGTCGCTGTGCTCGACCTCGATGTCCGACAGCGCGGTCAGGCATCGGGGGCACCAGTTGATGATCCGCTCGGCGCGGTAGATGAGCCCGTCGTCGAAAAGCTTCTTGAAGATCGTCTGGACGGCCCGGGACAGGCCCTGGTCCATCGTGAACCGCTCACGCGACCAGTCGACGCCGTCGCCGAGCTTCTTCATCTGCCCGAGGATGCGCCCGCCGGACTCCTCCTTCCACTGCCAGACGCGCTCGACGAACGCCTCGCGTCCGAAGTCGTGGCGGGACAGGCCGTCCTTGGCGATCTCACGCTCGACCACGTTCTGGGTGGCGATGCCGGCGTGGTCCATCCCCGGCAGCCACAGGGTCTCGTAGCCCCGCATGCGGGCCCGCCGGGTCAGCGCGTCCTGGATCGAGTGGTCGAGCGCGTGGCCCACGTGGAGGGAGCCGGTCACGTTCGGCGGCGGGAGCACGATGCTGTACGGCTCGCGCCCGCTGCCCGCGTCAGCGGTGAAGTAGCCCGCCGATACCCAGCGCTCGTAGCCGCGGGTCTCGACTTCGGCGGGCTGGTACTGGGTGGGCAGCTCAGGCGTCGTCATGATGCCCAATTCTAGGGACGTCCGGACGCCGCCCGTGCCGCCGGCGATCCGGACGGAAGGGTCCTAGGCGGACTTCTCGCGCGGCGTGCGCTGCTGCTTGGCCTGGAGCTGGTCGCGCGGGACGAGCGTCGGGTTCACGTGCTCCAGCACGGCCTCGCGGGTGATGACGACGCGGGCGACGTCCTGGCGGGAGGGCACCTCGTACATGACGGACAGGAGCACCTCCTCCATGATGGCTCGCAGGCCGCGGGCGCCGGTGCCGCGCAGGATGGCCTGGTCGGCGATGGCCTCGAGGGCGTCGTCGGTGAACTCCAGCTCCACGTTGTCCAGCTCGAACAGCCGGCGGTACTGCTTGACGAGCGCGTTGCGCGGCTCGGTGAGGATCTGGATGAGCGCCTCGCGGTCCAGGTTGTGCACCGAGGTGATCACTGGGAGCCGGCCGACGAACTCGGGGATCATGCCGAACTTGAGCAGGTCCTCCGGCATCACGTCGGAGAAGATGTCCGAGGAGTCGGACTCCTCCTTCGAGTGGATGATCGCGTTGAAGCCGATCCCCTTCTTGCCGACCCGCGATTCGATGATCTTCTCGAGGCCGGCGAACGCGCCGCCGCAGATGAACAGCACGTTGGTGGTGTCGATCTGGATGAACTCCTGGTGCGGGTGCTTGCGGCCGCCCTGCGGGGGCACGCTGGCCGTCGTCCCCTCCAGGATCTTCAGCAGCGCCTGCTGGACGCCCTCACCGGAGACGTCACGGGTGATCGACGGGTTCTCGCTCTTGCGGGCGATCTTGTCGACCTCGTCGATGTAGATGATGCCGGTCTCGGCCTTCTTGACGTCGTAGTCGGCGGCCTGGATCAGCTTGAGGAGGATGTTCTCCACGTCCTCGCCGACGTACCCCGCCTCGGTGAGGGCGGTGGCGTCCGCGATGGCGAACGGGACGTTGAGCATCTTGGCGAGGGTCTGGGCGAGCAGGGTCTTGCCGGAGCCGGTGGGGCCGAGCAGGAGGATGTTCGACTTGGCGAGCTCTATGCCGTCGTCGCGGCCGCGCTCCCCCGACTGGACCCGCTTGTAGTGGTTGTAGACGGCGACCGACAGGGCCTTCTTCGCCTTGTCCTGCCCGATGACGTACGCGTCGAGAAACTCGTAGATCTCGCGCGGCTTGGGCAGGTTGTCCCACTTGAGCTCGGAGGACTCGGACAGCTCCTCCTCGATGATCTCGTTGCAGAGATCGATGCACTCATCGCAGATGTAGACGCCGGGTCCGGCGATGAGCTTCTTGACCTGCTTCTGGCTCTTGCCGCAGAACGAGCACTTCAGCAGGTCTCCGCCGTCGCCGATGCGTGCCACCCCAGATACTCCTTTGCGTGGGACCGCCCCTGCAGCCGCGGTCACTTCCGTCCGCAACCCGATCATGTACCGGTGCGAAAACGTCATCCCGCTCAGGTTTCGACGTTACCGTCTCTCGGGCCCTCAGTGAGCCCCCTAGCGGTGAGTCGCACCGGAACGTGCCCAATTGGGCACCGTTCCGGTGCGGCAACTCCCTCAGGAAGCGATCGCCGCCGCGCGCTTCTTCCGCGACGGGATGATGTCGTCCACCAGCCCGTACGCCTTCGCCTCGGAGGCGCTGAGGATCTTGTCACGCTCGATGTCCCTGCGGACGTCGTCGGGCGACTTGCCCGAGTGCTTCGCCACGATTTCCTCGAGCAGCGACCGCATGCGCAGGATCTCGCGGGCCTGGATCTCGATGTCGCTGCCCTGGCCGCCGCCCTCGGTGTAGGGCTGGTGGATGAGGACACGGGCGTTGGGCAGCGCGAACCGCTTCCCGGGCGTCCCGCCGGCCAGCAGGACCGCGGCGGCGGAGGCCGCCTGGCCCAGGCAGACCGTCTGGATCTCCGGACGGACGAACTGCATCGTGTCGTAGATCGCCGTCATGGCGGTGAACGACCCGCCCGGGGAGTTGATGTACATGCTGATGTCGCGGTCCGGGTCGAGCGACTCCAGCGTCAGCAGCTGCGCCATCACGTCGTTCGCCGAGGCGTCGTCGATCTGGACCCCGAGGAAGATGATGCGGTCCTCGAACAGCTTGTTGTACGGGTTCATCTCCTTGACGCCGTACGACGTGCGCTCGACGAAGGAGGGAAGGACGTAGCGGCCGTTGATGTCCCCCGGCCGGATCAGCTCACTCACTTGGGAAGCTCCAGTCATGAGACGGCGCCCTCGGAGGGCACCTGACGCGCGCTGCGCACGACGTGGTCGATGAAGCCGTAGTCCCTGGCCTCCTCGGCCGTGAACCAGCGGTCGCGGTCGGAGTCGCGCTCGATCTGGTCGAGCGGCTGACCCGTGTGGAACGCGATGCGCTCCGCGAGGGTCTTCTTCACGTACAGCATCTGCTCGGCCTGGATGGCGATGTCGGCCGCGGTGCCGCCGATGCCGCCGGACGGCTGGTGCATCATGATCCGCGCGTGCGGCAGGGCGTACCGCTTGCCCTGGGCGCCCGCGCAGAGCAGGAACTGCCCCATCGAGGCGGCCAGCCCCATCGCGACCGTGCAGACGTCGTTCGGCACGTACTCCATCATGTCGTAAATCGCCATGCCGGCCGTCACCGAGCCGCCCGGGGAGTTGATGTACATCCAGATGTCCCGGTCCGGGTCGTCGGCGGCCAGGAGCAGGAGCTCGGCGCACAGCCGGTTGGCGACCTCGTCGTTGACCTGGGTGCCGAGCACCACGATGCGCTCACGCAGCAGGCGCTGGTAGAGCTGGTCCTCGAGGCGGCCGGGAGCGCCTTCGGGGCCCCGGGCCTCGAGACCGGAGCCGGTGGGCGGGAAGAAGGTCGGCGGGCTGGTCACAGCGTCACCTTCCGATGCGTCGTTATCGATTGGCTTTGCTTGTGACCTTAACGCGCGCCGCAGACAGGTCATGCCTCCTCGCCGTACTGTTCGCTGACGGCGCATGTCGGCGGCCTCGGCGCGAAGGGATCGGCGTGTCCCCGCCCTGCCCGGCGTTTCCGGAGCCGGGACCCGGCCGTCAAGGCGCAGGTCGGGAGGGGTGCGGCCGCCCCGGCGAGAGCCGTAAGAAGAAAATTTGCGTGGATTTGTCCCGAGAGGGAACGAGAAAACCCCCGCGCACCGAAGTGCGGCGGGGGTTTCTCCTCGCCGAGTCGCCGTGGGCCGATCTCCCGGCCCGTACGGCTTTTCAGGTCGATCCCGGATCGAGGATCAGCTCTGGGCGGGCTGCTCGGCGGCGGCCTCGTCCTCCGGCTGCTCCTGCTCGGGGTTGAGCTCGGTGTAGATGGCCTTGAGGTCGACCTCGTTGCCCGCCTCGTCGGTCACCTTGGCGGCGTCGCCGATGAGCGTCTTGGCCTTCTCGCGGACGATCTCCATCATGGCCAGCGTGAGCTGGTTGTTGTCGGCCAGGTGCTGGGCCAGCGTGTTGGGCGCGACGCCGAGCTGCATGGCGCGGCGCACCACGAAGTCGGTGAGCTCCTGCTCGCTGACGCCGATGTCCTCAGACTTGACGATCTTGTCCAGCACGAAGCCCGACTTGAGGGCCTTGCGAGAGTTCTCCTCGTAGTCGGCGAACAGCTCGTCCTCGGTGGTCTGCTGGAGGCGGAGGTAGGCCTCGCGGCTCAGTCCGCTCTCCGCGATCTGGTGCTCCAGATTGTGCTTGCGGGCGTCGATCTCGGCGTTGAGCGCGCTCTCCGGCAGCGGAATGTCGATCTTGTCGAGCAGCGCGTCGAGGGCCTTCTCGCGGCTCTGCATGACCTGGTCGATCAGCTTGTTGCGGCGGGCCTGCTCGCGGATGCTGTCCTTCAGCTCGTCGAGCGTGTCGAACTCGCTGGCCAGCTGGGCGAACTCGTCGTCGAGCTCGGGCAGGACCTTCTCCTTGACCGACTTGACCTTGATGATCACGTCGGCCTCCTCGCCGGCGTTCTCGCCGCCGACGAGCGTGGTGCGGAAGGTCTTCTCGTCGCCCGCGGCCATGCCCTGGAGGGCGTCGTCGAGGCCCTGCAGGACCGAGCCGGCGCCGACCTCGTAGGAGACGTCCGCGGCCTGCTGCTCGTCGATGTTCTCGCCGTCGATCTCGGCGCGCAGGTCCATGACGACGTAGTCGCCGTTCTGGGCCGAGCGCTCCACGCCGGTCAGCGTCGCGAAGCGCTGGCGCAGCCCGTCGAGCTGGGCCTCGATGTCGGCGTCGCTCACCTCGGCGGTGGTGACGACGATCTCGGTGCCCTCGTAGTCGGGCACGTCGAAGGCCGGCCGGACGTCGACCTCGGCGGTGAACTCGACCTGCTCACCGTCCTCGATCTTGGTGACCTCGATCTCGGGCTGACTGACCGGGAAGACCTCGGTCTCGTCCACGGCCTGGCCGTACAGCTTGGGCAGGGCGTCGTTGAGGGTCTCCTCGAGAACCACCGCGCGGCCGAAGCGCTGCTCGATGATCCGGGCCGGCACCTTGCCGGGACGGAAGCCGGGCACGCGAACCTGCTGTGCGACCTTCTTGTACGCGGCCTGCAGGCTGGGCTCGAGCTCCTTGAACGGCACCTCGACGGTGAGCTTGACCCGGGTAGGGCTGAGCTCCTCGACAGCGGTCTTCACGGGGTGGTCTCCTTGATCCAGCATCTGGTGATCGCAGGCGCGTCGTGCACGGCAACCGCGGCACTACGCGCGCCGCGCCCACGTGAGAGGCGCTCGGCCGCCACGCCGGCACGCGACCTCTCCGGGCATGCTCGACTGTGGCGGGTGTCCAGCGCCAAGGGCAGTCTAGAGCAGACCGGAGCCTATGGGCGACTGATCAGAGGTCCGTCATGATCTGCCGCAGCAGGTCGACCGTCTCCGCGGGGGTGGTGCTGACCGCGCACAGCCGTTCCATGACCTCGCCGTAGCGGTCGACCTCCTCGCGTTTGTCGAGGTAGAGGGCGCTGGCGAGCTGCTCGACGTACACGATGTCGGGAAGCTCGGGGTCGGCGAAGCGCAGGATGCTGAACGCGCCGCCCTCCGCGGCGTGTCCTCCGAAGCTGAACGGGATGACCTGAATCGTCACGTTGGGCTGGTTCATCAGGTCGATCAGGTGCTGGATCTGGCCGCGCATGACCTCGACGCCGCCGATCGGCCGCCGCAGCGCCGCCTCGTCGATCACCGCCCAGAACATCGGGCTGGACTCGCCGTCGAGGATCCGCTGGCGCTCCAGGCGCAGGTCGACACGCCGGGCGATCTCCTCGGGCGCCGCGCCGACCGCGCCGGCCGTGATCACCGCCCGGGCGTACTCCTTGGTCTGCAGCAGGCCGGGGACGAACTGCACCTCGTACGTTCGGATGCGCTCGGCCGCCTCCTCCAGGCCGACGTACGCCTGGAACCAGGAGGGCAGCAGGTCGTTGAAGCGGTGCCACCAGCCGGGCTCGTTCGCCCTCTCCACGAGGCTCATCACCTGGCCGCGCGTCTCTTCGTCCTCGACGCCGTACAGGGCGAGGAGGTCGGCGACGTCGCGTTCCTTGAAGCCGACCCGGCCGAGCTCCATGCGGCTGATCTTGGACTCGGAACCGCGGATGCAGTGCCCTGCTTCATCGCGGCTGATCCCCTTGCTCTCGCGGAGCTTGCGGAGCTGGGAGCCCAGGAGGATGCGGAGGGCTGTGGGACCCGATCCAGCCTGGATCTGTGTCACGGCACCTCCCTCGACAATCGGCTACGTGTGCCGCCAAGGGACGACCTGCACGAAACCCCCAGCCCACACAGTGTCACCACTACGGGCTCCGATGACAAGGGTCGATCTCCCTCCCCCTGACGCTCCAGGTTCACCCTCTGGATGCTTGCACGCGTCAAGTGCACGTGCATTTGGGTCTTGCAGCGGAGCGAGAGGGTGTTCCATCATGTCTTGGTGCATATTGGGCCAAAGGTGCACCAACCCTCGAATATGGCCAGCGGGAGGTACGGGCAGCATGTCGGAGAAGCCCATTTCCGCCGGCCCGTTGACCCGTGAAGTGGGATTCGGTTGGTTCCTCCGCGCCGCCGGGACCTCCGATAAGGCCACGTGTCCTTTGCGCCCACAGGCCGATTCCGTCAAGACGGCCCGCGACGTCACCCGTACGACACTGCAGCGGTGGGGTCTTTCGGAGCTGAGCGACGACGCGACGCTCGTGGTTTCGGAGCTCGTGACCAACGCCGTCCGTTACGCGCTGTACCCGTCCCCGGCTCCGCCCGCGCGCGACCACCCCATAACGCTGATGCTGCTCCGGATCGCCCCACACGTGTTGCTCGCGGTCTCGGACCCGAGCGACCGGGCGCCCTCCCCCAGCCAGCCCGACTTCGTGTCGGAACACGGCCGCGGCCTCTACATAGTGGAGACCTACAGCCAGGCCTGGGGCTGGGACACGCTGGACGAGGGCGGTAAGGCCGTGTGGGCCCTCTTCCGTACGGGCGACTGATCCCGTCTTCCCCCACGCGGCGATCTGAAGTGCGCACGTGGGCCCGGTGGCCGATCGCCATCACACTGGCTCTGCTTCCCAGCGTGTTCGCCTGGCTGGGCAGCGAGCTGATCTCCGGCGTCAGCGGCTTCTACTACGACATCAGTGTGATCGACGGAATCGGCGTCTACCCGTTGGCCCAAGGTCTCGGCATCGGCTACCTCGGTTCGGGCGCGCTGTCCGGGATGGTGGTCGTCTGGCAGGCCGAGATGCTGACCCTTGCCCTGGCGCTGCCTGCCGTCGCGGTGGGCGTCGCCGCGCTGCTGCGGAACCGATGGAACGGGAGGGTCGCCCGGGTCGTCGCCTGCGCCCTCCTGATGCTGGCGGCCGTCAACCTCATGGCCACCGTCGTGAGTCTCTGGTCGCCGCTGACGCAGTGCCCTCCGGCCGTCCTCGACACTCTGCCGAGCGGCTACGCGTGCTACATGAACGGCGGCTCCGTCCGCACGCCTCCGTTCCTTTACGGCGTCGCGTACGCGTCGGCGGCGCGCCTGCTGCTCGCCTTGGGCCGCGGGAGAGGCCGCCGCGCCTCGCCGGCGGTTCTCCCGGCCTGACCACCTCATGGCCGTGGGGCGGAACCTCAGGTCAGGCCGAAATGCGACAGGCAGGGCTCCAAGCCGTGGATCTCGACGGGAACCGGGCCGGCGAACGCGTCCCGGCGCAGGCGCAGACGTCGCGCGACGGCACGCTGCCCGCGCACGTTGTGCGTCGACAGCCCGTCGGGCTCGTAACCGAGCTTGCGGGAGACGGCCAGCGAGGACGTGTTGTGCTCGAACGCGGAGGAGACCGCCGAGAGCGCGCCGAGTCCGGTGAAGGCCAGATGAAGGACGGCGGCGCGCATCTCGGTGCCCAGGCCGCGTCCCTGGTACGAGCGCCCGAGCCAGGAGCCCGTGTGCACCTCACGGGTGACGGCGAAGTCGGCCGCCGACAGGTCCTGGATGCCGATGGCCCGGCCGTCGTGGATGACGGCGAAGTTGCAGCACCAGCGCTCGGGACGCCACCGGGCGATCTCGCCGAGGTTGAACAGGACGACGTTCCTGGGGAGGTCCTCGCTCGGAACGTCCGTCCACGGGGGGACGAAAGGCATCACCTCGGGATCGTGGATTCCCTCGGCCGCCCGATCGCCGAGCTGATCGAGGTCCTCAAGCGTGGGCAGGCGCAGCTCCAGCCGGGGCGTGGTCATGCGCAGCTTGAACAGAGGCCAGTGATCGGGCACGGTCCAGAGTGTCCAAGACGGCGTGGTGGGCGGCAAGGCGTCTTCGCCGAGTCAAGGGGGACCGGGTGGAAGTCCGCGTGGACAGAGGCCTCGTCTACGGGCCGAGCGGCAAGGCTCTCGACATCTACCGGTGTGACGGCGCCGCTCGCCGGCCGGTCGTCCTGCTCTGGCACGGAAGGGGACCTGACGAACGCGACGTGCTCGAACCGCTGGCGCGTGCGGTCGCGGAGCGGGATGTCGTCGTGTTCGTTCCCGACTGGCGTTCCGATGCGCCGGACGGAGGGAGAGGCCACCTGTGGGAGTCGGCCGCCTTCGTCCGAGGCGACGCGGGTGACTTCGGCGGCGACGCCGACCGGATCGTTCTCGCCGGGTGGTCCATGGGCGGAAGGGCCGCGGCAGGGATTGCGGTGAACGGAGCGGCCTTCGGTCACTGGCGGCCGTCCGCAGTCGTCACCATCGCCTCCGGTTTCGATCGGCCCGCGCCGTCGACGGGCGGCATCCCCCTCGACGACCTCGCGACGACGACGGTGGAGCCGGTTCCGTTCTGGCTGGTTCACGGGAGCAGGGACCCCATCGTGGATGTGCGGCAGGCGCGCCGGTTCGCGAGCGCCCTGCGAGAGCGTGGGTGGCAGGCGGCCGTGGCCGAGGCGGAGACGGATCACGCCGGCATCGTGATGACGGAGTACGACCCGGAACTGGGGCGGTGCAGGGCCGCGCGATCACGGCACGCGATCGAAGCGGGTCGTCGTACGGCCCAGGTCATCGCCGATGCCGCTTCGACATCACGGACATGGACGACGCGTGAGGAGAGCGGGAGCTGACGCGGCCTCGACGCTCCATGCGCCTGATTCTTCTGTCCACGGCGACCTGGAGACGTCGGGAACGGGATAACGTGGCCGCTCCGGCAAATCGACATTGTCGATGTTCCAGGCACCACTTACAGCTGTGGAAACCTTCGGCGAGGAGGACACGTGACAGTGGCGCGAGTACTCGTGGTCGGTCTCGATCCCGCCAAGATCGAGGGCTGGGATCCGGAGCCGGTCCAGGCGGCGATAGCGCGTGGTCGGGCTCGTTTCGACGATCGGGGCATCCAGTCCGACTGGTGCCTGGTGGCACTCGACGAGAACCCCGAAGCCGCGATCGCAGAGGCGCTGACCGGCAACGACTACGCCTGCGTGGTGATCGGGGGCGGCATCCGCAAGCACGAGCCGTTGCTCGAACTCTTCGAGAGGGTGGTCAACCTGGTCCGCCGGCACGCGCCTGACGCGGCCATCGCCTTCAACAACAATCCCGACGACTGCCTCGACGCGGCTCTGCGGTGGCTGCGCTGACTCTGCAGGAGATCGGGCAGCCGCGCCCACGGCGCGGTGGCGGCGCTGCGACGGCCTGTGCGGGAGTGTTCAGTGGTGGGCATGGGCGTACTCGTCACGCCGCCAGAGCATGACCGCCAGCATGAGCGGGAACATCGCCACATGTGCCGCGATCATCAGGGTCATCCCGTCGATCGCGTCCAGCCACAGGAGCGGGAACAGCGGCACGACCGGAGCGAACATGACGCCGCACATCTCCAGCGTGGAGGCCCAGGGGTGGCCGCGGAAGCGCATCCAGGCGCCCATGCCCGCCGACATGTCGAACGCCATCAGCAGGTAGGCGAGCTCCGGATCGCGGGCGTACGACAGATCGATCCCGAAGGCGGACGACCACAGCAGGCCGAGCGCGATCATCCCGGCGAACATGGCGATGATCATCTCGATGTAGTGCAGGGTGAACCTTCCCCATCGCCGCGCGTGGCGCTGGGTGCCGGGAGGCGAGGCAGGCATCGGCGGAGTCGGGTGAGTCATGGCTCAACTGTCCGGGCGCCCGGAGAAGGTGCCAACGAAGTGTCAGAGACAGGTCCGGAAACTTGGGTGCCCTGTCTTTCTGACATACGGTTGTGCCATGACCGAGCGGCGTGTGGTCGTGGTGGGATACCAGGCGGCGGAGCTGCTGGACATCGCGTGCGTGACGTCGACGCTGATAGCGGCGAACGTCCACGGCGCCACCCCGCCCTACGACGTGTGCCTGGCCACTCCGTCGGGCCTGCCCGTCACCTGCAGCAGCGGGCTGACCCTGCAGGGGCAGCAGGCCCTGCAGCGCATCGCCGGGCCGCTGGACACACTGATCGTGTCAGGGGGAATCGGGCGCGAGGAAGCGGCCGCCAGCCGGGTGATCGTTGGTCACGTCCGTCGATTGGCGCGGGAGAGCCGCCGGGTCGCATCGGTGTGCACGGGCGCGGCGGTGCTGGCCGCCGCCGGCCTGCTCGACGGGCGGCGCGCCACCACCCACTGGCAATACGCGCACGAGCTCGCCGCGCGTCATCCAGAGGTCTCGGTCGACGCCGATCCGATCTTCATCCGCGACGGCAACGTCGCTACTGCCGCCGGCGTCACCAGCGCCCTGGATCTGACCCTCGCCTTCATCGAGGAAGACCATGGCGCCGCCCTCGCCCGGGAGGTGGCCCGCAACCTGGTGACCTACCTGCAACGGCCCGGCAACCAGGCACAGATGAGCATGTTCACCGCAGGCCCGCCACCCGGCGACAGCCTGATCCAGCGGGTGGTCGACCACGTCACCGGCCACTTGGACGCCGACCTGAGCACGGCCACCCTGGCGGCCGGCGCGGGAGTGAGCGAGCGCCACCTGAACCGGCTGTTCCTCAAGCACCTGGGCCAGACCCCGGGCCGATTCGTACGCCGGGCCCGCACCGAGGCAGCCGCCCACCTTCTGGCCTCCACCTCCCTGCCCATGACCGCAATCGCGACCCGTTGCGGCTTCGGCACGGCTGAGACCCTCCGCCAGGCCTTCGTCGATCGATACGGCATTCCGCCCTCGCGCTACCGCCTGACCCAGGCCACCGCGTAGTCACTCCAGACGGGGTCGCGGCCGGTCCGGGGGACGTCCTAATGGGAGATCTCCTGCCAGCCCCCTCGAAAAGGCTTTGCGACACACCACAGGTGGCCTGCTGTTTGCCGTGAGTCACCGCACTGACGCGCACGCGACGGGCACGGGCAAGAAGCGCCCGTCACCCCTCGATAACGGGGCGCTCCGGTAACACTCCCTCGCGGCACCCTCTGAATCAATGCCGATTTTCTGCATCCGGGTCACAGTGAGGCGGTCTCGGTTGTGATGAAGTCGATATAACCGGCGGGAAGCGTCATCCCGCGCGACAGCATCCAGTGGATGCGACCAGCTCCGGTCAGTGCGAGCGTCACCCGATAGCCCAGCTCGACGTCGCCGGCATCGAAGCAGCCGGCCGACCCGTCAAGGTAGTCGGCGAGATGGCGGCCGAGCGTGGTCAGCGTCAGTGATGCAAGATCGGCGCCCACCGGGCCCACCCCGAACGTCGCCCAGTCCAGCACCACAGTGCCGGCACCGTCGTCGGCAGCGATGAGGTTGCCACCGGAGAAGTCGCCATGCACGAGCACTCGAGGTACCCCGTCCAGCCGCTTCAGCAGTTCCCGGCGTCGTCGCCACAATGCCGGGATGTGCGGATGCACGTCCATGCCGGTCCAGTCCAGCTCACTGACCGCGATCCGCTGGGCGAGCTGGTGCCCTGACAGCCACGGTACGTCTGGCACAGTGGAATTGGCCTGCCAGCGGCCAAGCTGGTGCGCAGCCACGTGTGGCGATTGCGGTGTGGTGCCGACGTCGGCGAGATAGATGACGTCGTCGATGACGCCGTAGCAGCGTGGGGAGGTTAGACCTGGTCCCTCTGGTAGCAGTCCGCTGGCGTAGGCGAGAGGTTCCCGCCGCCAGTAGGCCCAGTGCCGGGGATCGGCGGCGCCGGCGGCGTGGCGTCCAGCGGTCACTGGTCGGCAGGCTTTGCGGATCACAGTGAAGGCGACCTGGTCGTGATCGAGCTGTGCCAGGCCCGACAACCTGGTCACGACGCCGGTGGCGGCCCCGGAACTGCCGGTGATCGGTTCGCTACAGCACCACACGAGCGAGCCTCCGGGGTGCTTCAGCACCGCATCCAGCACTGCTTGGGGAACGTGATCCTCCACTCACGGCAGGGTAGGCCGCCAACTCGCTTGCGTGCCTTGTATTTTCTGCGTGGCCGGCGGGGAGGGTTTGTCCGGCGGTGTCTCCGCGCGGTCAGCGCCTGGCGGCTGTTCCAGCTCAGCCCTTCGGCCTGTGATCAGAGATGTAGTGTCGCCTGGCGGCCCATCGACGCCGGCCGTCCGGCGTTCTTTGCGCGCCGTCCGCCGGGAGCGCCAGCGGGAGGCGGCGGCGTGCGCCGTGACGGCGGCGCGTGCGGCCCGGTCAGGGCCGCCTTGAGATTGCGCAGGACGGGGCACAAGAACGAGCCATCGGGCACGGAAGATTCAAAACAGTAAGTGAAGATCACAAAGGCCAGGCACCGCGTCGCGGATGACCTGGCCTTTTTCGATGAGAGCGGACGACGGGAATCGAACCCGCGTAGCCAGTTTGGAAGACTGGGGCTCTACCATTGAGCTACGTCCGCGCGCGGCCGGTGGTCATCTGGTCTAGACTTCATCCGGTCGTCAGGGCGTAAGCGTACCGGAGTCTCCGAGCGCTCGCGCACCCGGCGAGACGGGGCGTGGCGCAGCTTGGTAGCGCGCTTGCTTTGGGAGCAAGAAGTCGCAGGTTCAAATCCTGTCGCCCCGACCAGTGTGATGTCTCAAGACATCGGAAACCCTCGAACCTACGGGTTCGGGGGTTTCTTGCTTTGGGGCTGGTAGTCGCGGCTGGGGTCGATGGACGCGGGTGTGGGTGTCGCCGTCGCGGCTGCCGGCCGGTTGGGCCTTGGGCCGGGTGTTGTAGACCGCGGCGGGGGTGGCGCGGTGGGGCAACGACCGGTGGGGGCGGTGGTGGTTGTAGGCGTCGGCGAAGCGGTCGATGAGGGTCTGTAAGTCGCCGATGGTGGTGGGCTGGTCGGGCTGGGCGCGGAGCCATTTCTTCATCGTCTGCTGGAAGCGTTCGACCTTTCCGCAGGTGGTGGGGTGGTTGGGGGTGGAGTTCTTCTGCGTGACGTGCAGGCGGCGCAGTTCGTGTTCGAAGGCGTTGCGGCCGCCGCGGCCGCCGGACAAGCGGGTGGTGAAGACCATGCCGTTGTCGGTCAGTGTGGAGGCGGGCACGCCGTGGGCGGCCACCGCGTGGCGGAAGGTGTCGCGCACGATCGGTCCGGTGACGCGGTTGTGGGCCGTCACCGACAGGGCGTAGCGAGAGTGGTCGTCCGGCCAGGTGAGGATCTCGGCGTCGGTGCCGTCGGCGAGCCGGTAGTGGGTGAAGTCGGCCGGACACGTCCCGCCATTCAGGGGGCGAATCGGTTGAGGTCGAGGCGCCGGAAACCGCCACAGACAGGGGTGCGGCCATAGAGTGGACGGCCTCTGGATCTTCCGCCGGAAAGGGGCGCGAGATGGATCCAATCGTGGTGGCGGCGGGAACCGCGGTGGTGTCCGCGATGGCCACCAGTGCGTGGGAGACGGCCCGGGACGGGGTGGTCGCGTTGTGGCGCCGGGCTCACCCGGATAAGGCTGAGCAGGCCGGCGCAGAGCTGGAGGTGGTGCGGGCCGAGGTGGTGCAGGCCCGCCGTGACGGCGATGCCGACACCGAGCAGGCTCTGGCTGGAGAGTGGCAGAGCAAGCTGCAGCGCCTGGTGAGGACCGAGCCGGCGCTGGCGGACGAGGTACGGCGGCTCCTGGAGGAGTACCTGATGCCCGCCCTGGCCGCCGATGAGCAGACCCGTGTCCGGTCGATCATCCAGACGGCCAACGCCACCGGCCGACACAACACGATTTATCAGGCTGGGGGAAACATCACCAGCTACCTGCCGCCGACGTCGTGACTGCTCCCGCCCGCGGACCCGCCGCGCATGCAAGTTGACCAGGCGGCGCCCCCGGAGCCGGGTCAGAAGGTGCCGGCGAGGGTGGCGGACACGGAGCGGTCCGGCCAGGTGAGGGTCCGCTCATGCCATGCTCGGCCGAACCTGCAGAAGCGCCTGGAAAAGGCACCACAGGTAGTTCGCGAGAAGTGCGCCGGAACGACGAGGGCAGCCTGGCCCGTCATCGTCTGCTGGCGGACCCTTCTGCGTGACAGCATGGCAGGGGACTGCAAAGTCCGGGCGGGAGCGGGCCCGCGGCCTCGATGAAGGACAGTGATGGTGGATTCGGGAGCGGGTAAGACGGAGGAGCCCGGCGAACTTCGGCAGCACGCTCGCGCCGAGCATGGCGGAACGGTGAACCAGGCCGGCCGGGACATCATCATCCACAACCACATCAGGCAGTCCGATGGCGCCCCGATGATCCCGTACCAGCTTCCGCGAGACATTCACGACTTCACCGGACGCGAAGATACTTTAAGAAAGCTGCACAACCTGTTCGCCACCGGTAATGCCGACAGTAGGGCCATCGTCATCACGGCAATCGCCGGGAAGGGCGGTGTCGGCAAAACCGCGCTGGCGGTCCGTTGCGGACATCTCATCCGTGAGCTTTTCCCCGACGGTCAGTTGTACGTCAACCTTCACGGCATGGGAACGGTGCGACTCGACCCCGCAGACGTCCTGGCCGACTTCCTCTCCACGCTTGGCATCGCGAACGGCAAGATTCCGCGAAGCACCGATATGCGGGAGCGGCTCTACCGCACCCTGGTCGCCGAGCGGCGCCTTCTGGTCATCCTTGACGACGCCGCCGACGAGGCGCAGGTACGTCCGCTCCTGCCGGGCAGCCCGAGTTGCGGAGTGATCGTAACGAGCCGATCCCGCTTGGCCGCGCTGGAAGGAGCCCATATCCACGTGCTGGACACGCTCGACCCCGAGGAGTCGCTGGCGTTACTGGCCAAGATCGTGGGTGCCGACCGAATCACGGCCGAGCCGGAGGCGGCCGCCGCGATAACGCGACTGTGCGGCTATCTTCCGCTTGCGGTGCGTATCGTGGGCGCCCGGCTGGCGGCACATGACAGCGGGCGCCTGGCCAGACTGGCGACCCGGCTCGGTGACGGACGCCGACGGATCGACGAGCTACGAATAGGCGATCTCGAGGTACGCATGAGCCTCAGCCTCAGTTATCAGAGTTTGACTTCGGAGCAGCGCCGCGCATTTCGATTGCTGGCGCTCCCCGCCGTGCCGGACTTCACCGGACTGGCGGGGGCGCTGCTTCTGGACAGCGACATCTCGGCGGCGGAGGCCGTCATCGGCCGGCTTGTCGATGCCTCCCTGCTGGAGGTCGTCGGCGAGGACGAGGCAGACCATACGCGCTTTCGATTTCACGATCTCGTGCACGTGTTCGCGAGAGAATGCCTGTTACGAGACGAGGAGTTGGGCGAACAGAACGCCGCTCTCGATCGGCTCCTCGCCGGCTATCTCGCCGTCGCCCGGCGCGGCGCCGCGGCGCTTCGAGCGGAGCCACGGCAGCACGCCGATCACCCCGCTGACATCGACGCACTCCTCAGGGAGGACGGGGTCGGCGCCATTATCGACACACAACCGTTGGGCTGGTTCGCGGCGGAACGCCCGACTCTGTCGGCTCTCATCGAGCAGGCTCACGAAACTGGACGGCACGAGATGGCCGTTGCGCTCGCGATCGCATCGGTCGACTTCTTCGACGCGCGCTCTCATTGGGAGGATTGGGAGCGCACACACAAACTCGCTCTGACGAGCGCACAGCTCTCGGGCGACGTCGCGGCCGAGGCAGGGCTGCTGCGATCAACAGGCAGTCTCTACCGGCACACCCGGCGATTCGAAGCCGTCTCCTACCTCAACCGAAGCCTGCCGTTGCTGCGCGCACTGGGTGATCGCCGAGGTGAGGCGGCAGCCCTCCTCGACCTTGGTCTGATCTCCCGGGAACAGGGTCGGTTGAGCGAGGCGATCCGCTACTACGAGCGGTGTGCCGCGATCTACAGCGAACTGGGTGATCGGCACGGCGAGGCGATCGTGCTCCGCAGCCTGGGCTTCGTATACCGCGATCTGGGGCGGTTTCGCGAAGCGGCGGCGACCCACGAACAATGCCTCGCGACGTTCCGTTCGCTGGGTGACAGACGGTGGGAGGCGTTCGCACTTCGTGGACTTGGCCTCGTCTACCGAGGGCTCGGTCTCACGGCCGAAGGGCTGCGGTGCTTCGAGGAGGCCCTGCAGATATTTCGCGGTATCGGCGATCGATTGAACGAGGCATACCTTGTTTACGATCTTGCCAGCCTCCGTACCCACGAAGGACGTGAGGCGGAAGCGCTGGACCTGTTCGACAGGTGCCTGCCGATCCTACGAGAGCATCGCGATCAGCGTGGCGAAGCGTACGCCACCATGGAGCTCGGCCTGGCATACGCCCGTCTCGGGCAACCTGACGACGCCCGCGCCTGCTACGAGCAATGCGTGGCGGTGCTGAGCGAACTCGGCGACGTCAGGGGTGAGGCATGGGGGCTGCTCTACCTGGCGGACCTTTGCCGGAGCGAGACCCGCACAGCGGAGGCACTTGCCCTGTATGAACGCTGCCGGCCCATTTTCGCCGAGGCCGGCGACGCGGTCGGCGAGGCCAGAACGCTTCAAGGGCTCGGCATGACGCTTGCCGAGAGTCGGGACTACGAGCAGGCGCATCCGGTCCTGGCGACTGCGCTGGCCCGCTTTCAGGAGATGCACATGCCGGAGGCGGAGCGTCTGCGAGCCTATTTGGCTACCCTGGCGTAATCCGGGCCTCGTTCGCGGGTGGCTGGTGACTGCGCCCCGACCCGCCTGAACGACCAGCTGCTCCAAGGGAGTCCGCCCCGGCGAAGCCGGCCACGGGGTGTCGTACGGCGGCCCCGTCCTGCATCGGCGTCACGACGGCGCTTGTTCGCGTGAGCGTACGTACGGCTTGTCCTGCTCGTGCAGCCAGGGGCGCAGGGCGGCGTCCGTCGCCTCCTGCAAGCGGCGGCTCATGGCCACGGGATCATCGCCCCCCGTCTCCATCAGCACCTGCAGAGCGCCGGTGACCGCCCCGACGAACGCCCCCACGAGAGCCGCCGCCCCGACCTCGTCCAGCTCGCCGGGATAGGCCGCACACAGGTGACGAGCGATCTCCCGCTGCGCGTCGAGCTGGAGCTGCAGGCCGCGCCCCCGCATCGCGGGCACGGTCCGGATGAGCCGCATCCGGAGCGCGGCCACCCTGCTCACCATGTCGTCGCTGTCACGGTTCACGGTGCGCAGCGCGCGCAGCAGCACGTCGGCAGGCCGGTCCTCGGGCCCACGCGCGGCGATGGCGTCGACGACGGCCCTGATCCGCGAGTCGCTCTCCGGGAAGAGCACCTCCTCCTTGCTGGCGAAGTAGCTGAAGAAGGTGCGCGTGCCGATCTCGGCCGCCTCGGCGATGTCGGCGACGGTCGTGCCCTCGTAGCCGTGCTCCTCGAACAGCTCCACCGCGGCCTCGACGATCGCCTGGCGGGTGCGCTGCCGCTTCCGTTCGCGCAGGGAGAGCTCAGCCATGCCGCCGATGTTACCGCATGGAATGCCGAACGGCACTCATTGCAATACTGCACTGAATGCATCTATCGTCCGAAGCATGAAGACCGTGCTGATCTCAGGAGCCGGCATCGCCGGAAGCACCCTCGCCTACTGGCTCACCCGCCACGGGTTCGAGCCCACCGTCGTGGAGCGCGCCCACGGCCAGCGGTCCAGCGGCAGCCCCGTCGACGTGCGCGGTCCCGCCCGTGAGGTCGTCGAGCGCATGGGCGTCCTGCCCCGGCTGCGTGCCGCGGCGACCCGCGTGACCCGGCTGACCTTCGTCGACGGCCGCGGCAGGCGGGTCGGCGGCATGCGCATGCCGTCCGACGACATCGAGCTGCCCCGCGCCGACCTGGCCCGGGTCCTGTCCTCGACGGTGGCCGTCGAGTGCCTGTACGACGACACCGTCACCGCCTTGCGGCAGGACCCCGGCGGCGTGGATGTCACCTTCGAGAACGCCGCACCCCGCCGTTTCGACCTGGTCGTCGGCGCCGACGGGCTGCACTCGGCGGTCCGCCGCCTGGCCTTCGGCCCGGAGGAGCGATACGCCGACCATCTGGGCATGTACGTGGCCACCCTGCCCCTGCCCGGTCTCGCCCTCGACCCGCACGAGGTGGTCGTGTACAACTCCCCCGGCCGGGCCGTCGCCCTGCACCCCGGCACCGGTCAGGGCGGCGCCGCGTTCTTCTTCCGCAGTCCCGCCGTGCCCGGTTTCGACCACCGTGACACGGCCCAGCACAAGCGGCTGCTCGCCGGCGCCTTCGCCGGCGGCGCCTGGCGTATCCCGGAGCTGCTTGAACAGGTTCCGCAGGCGGACGACCTCTTCTTCGACTCCGTCAGCCGGGTACGTCTCGAGAGCTGGTCGACCGGGCGGATCGCCCTGCTCGGCGACGCGGCGTCCTGTGTCTCGCTCTTCGGTGACGGGTCCACCCTGGCCATCGCCGGAGCCGCGACCCTGGCCGACGCGCTGGCCGCGCACCGGGACGATCACATCGCGGCCTTCCGCGCCTACGAGGCCCGGCACCGCCTGCTGACCGGGCCCAAGCAGCGCTTCGTCGCCCCGGCGTCTCGGCTGCTCATCCCGGCGACCAGGTACGGCATCGCCGCCCGGAACGCCGGCACGCGCCTGCTGTCGGTCGTCTCGCGCGCCCGCGCCGCCTGACCAAGGGGCCGTCTTTTGCCCCTTTACCTGCGAATTCTTACCCTGTCGAGCATGCAGAACCCTCTCGGCGACTTCCTCCGCGCCCGGCGACAGATCATCTCCCCGGCCGAGGTGGGCTTGCCGCATGGCGTCCAGCAACGCCGGACACCGGGACTGCGCCGTGACGAGGTGGCGGTCCTGACCGGCGTCAGCGTGGACTACTACACGCGGCTGGAGCAGGGCAGGGAACGCCGCCCGTCCGATCAGGTGCTCGACGCCCTGGCCCGCGCGCTCCGCCTCGACACCGACGCGGCCGATCATCTCCACGAGCTCGCCCGACCCCGGGCGCGCGCATCCGGGGTCGACGGCGGCGACGACCGGGTCAGTCCGCAGGTGCTGCGGCTGATGAACCGGTGGGACGACGTCCTCTCCGTGGTGTTGAACCGCCGGACGGACGTGCTGGCCCACAACTCGCTGTGGGCGGGTCTCACCATGGGGCTGGAGCACACCGACAACGTCATGCGGATGTACTTCCTCGACCCGGCGTCGAGGGACCTCTGGGTGGACTGGGAGGAGGAGGCGCGTGCCATGGTCGCCCACATGCGCGCCGCCGTGGGGGCGGACCACGGAGATCCGTCCCTGGTCGGCCTGGTCAAGGAGCTCTCGGAGGAGAGCGAGGCCTTCCGGCAGATGTGGGCCCGTCACGACGTGCGTGTCAGGCGTCGCGACATCGTTCGCCTGCGCCATTCCCTTGTCGGTGATATGACACTCTGGCATGAGTCGTTCTCCATCGACGGCGCCCCCGGTCAGCGCCTGTTCACGGCTCAGGCGGAGCCGGGCAGTCCCTCCGAGAGGGCGCTGGCCGAGCTGAGGGCGATGACGCCCCTCGTGGACCGGTCAGGCGGATCGTCGTCCCGCTGACACACGTACCGTACGGTCAGGTCACTCGTACGGATGGGTGAGGAACTCGATGGAGTGGCCGTCGGGGTCGTCGACGTAGACGCCGCGGCCGTGGTGGCGGTGGTTGATCTGCCGGGGCTCCCGGTGGGCGGGGTCCGCCCAGTGGTCCATGCCGCCCTCCCTGATCCTGCCGTAGATCTCGTCGAACTCCTCCTCCGAGACCAGGAACGCCAGATGCTGCATGACGATGCGGCCGGGCTCGACGAGGGAGTCGGCGAAGTCCACCGTCACGCCATTGGCGAGCGGGACCGTGGCGAACGGGCCGAAGGACCCGGGGTCGGGCGCGCCGAGGAGTGCGGTGAGGAACCGGGCCGAGGCGAACCGGTCGGAGCTGTGCACGATGGTGTGGTCGAGCCGCGCGGTCACGGGACCTCCAGGATGTGGTCGGATCCGGTGAGCCCTTCTCCTCCGAGGTTACAAACCTCGCGGCGGCAAACCGCTTGCGCCCGCCGGTAGCGTGGCAAGGGTGATCGGCAAGGATGTGTCGCGTGTCCTCGGGCTGCTCGGCCAGGAGGACACGCTCCGCGTGTTCGCCTCTCTCGTCCTGCGGCCGGACGCGCCGCCCGCCGAGGCCGCCGGCCTGGAGCCCGAGGAGGCCGAGCAGGCGCTGACCCGGCTGGCCCGCGGCGGTCTCGCCGTACGGGAGGAGGGCGGCTGGCGGGCGCGGCCGGAGAGGTTCCGGGAGCTGCTCAAGGAGATCCCGTCCGAACGGCCGACGCTGCTCGACACCTTCCTGGTCGACGGGCGGCTGGTCTCCATCCCCGCGAAGCGGAGCAAGCGCCTGGTGGTGCTCGACTACATCGCCGGGCTCTTCGAGCCGGGCGTCCGCTACGCGGAGAAGGACGTGGACGTCGTCCTGCGGGCCTTTCACGACGATCACGCGGCCCTGCGCCGCCATCTGGTGGACGAGAGGTTCCTCAGCCGGGAGAACGGCTTCTACTGGCGGTCCGGCGGGACCGTCTGAGCCCGGCCGCCCCCAAACGCATACCTCAGAACGGGGCCTTTCCCGACGGCCCCGCCGCGCGGAGACTGGAAGTGGCGGGCGGCCAGGAGTGGAGGGCGCGGTGAGCGAGCCGACGAGGATCCTTCTCGACG
Organism: Microbispora corallina; assembly: GCF_016863035.1. Taxonomy (GTDB): domain Bacteria; phylum Actinomycetota; class Actinomycetes; order Streptosporangiales; family Streptosporangiaceae; genus Microbispora; species Microbispora corallina. Next base: position 194,029 of record NZ_BOOC01000007.1, on the reverse strand, counting down.
AGTCCCGGATCCCCCGGAACTGGTACAACATCCTGCCCGACCTGCCGGCTCCTCCCCCGCCGCCGCTCCACCCGGCCACCCTGGAGCCGGTGGCCCCCGACGACCTCGCCGCGCTGTTCCCCATGGAGCTGATCGCGCAGGAGATGAGCGAGGACCGGTTCGTCCCGGTGCCCGAGAGCGTCCTCGACGTCTACCGCCTGTGGCGGCCGACGCCGCTGATCCGCGCCCGCCGCCTGGAGAAGAGCCTGGGCACCCCGGCGAGGATCTACTACAAGTACGAGGGAGGCAGCCCGTCGGGCTCCCACAAGCCGAACACCGCCGTCCCTCAGGCGTACTACAACGCCCGGGAGGGCGTGCGGCGGCTGACCACCGAGACGGGTGCCGGCCAGTGGGGCTCCGCGCTCGCGTTCGCCTGTGCCCAGTACGGCCTGGCCTGCGAGATCTGGATGGTCCGGGCGTCGTACGACCAGAAGCCGTACCGCAGGTCGCTGATGAAGGTGTACGGCGCGACCGTGCACGCCAGCCCGTCGGCGGTGACCACGTCGGGGTGCCGGATCCTCACCGACGACCCCGGCTGCTCCGGCTCCCTCGGCATCGCGATCAGCGAGGCGGTCGAGGCGGCGGGCGCGGCCGACGACACCCGCTACGCCCTGGGCTCGGTGCTCAACCACGTCCTGCTGCACCAGACCGTCATCGGCGAGGAGGCCCTGGAGCAGCTCGCCCTCCTGGGCGAGACGCCCGACGTCGTCGTCGGCTGCACGGGCGGCGGGTCGAACTTCGCCGGGCTGGCGTTCCCCTTCCTCAGGGAGAGGCTGGCCGGCCGGATGGACCCCGTGCTGCGCGCGGTCGAGCCGGCCGCCTGCCCCTCGTTCACGCGCGGGACGTACGCGTACGACTTCGGCGACACGGCGGGGTTCACGCCGCTGATGAAGATGCACACGCTCGGCCACCGCTTCGTGCCCGACCCCATCCACGCCGGCGGCCTGCGCTACCACGGGATGTCGCCGCTGCTGTCGCACATCCACGAGCTGGGGATGATCGAGGCGGAGGCCGTGAGCCAGAGCGCGTGCTTCGAGGCGGGGGTGCGCTTCGCGAGGACGGAGGGCATCCTCCCGGCGCCCGAGCCGTCCCACGCCCTGGCGGTGACGATCGCGGAGGCCCAGCGGTGCGCGGAGTCCGGCGAGGAGAAGGTCATCGTGACCGCGTTGTGCGGCCACGGCCACTTCGACCTGCCGGCGTACGAGCGGCACCTCGCGGGACGCCTGGAGGACTTCGCGCTGCCCCAGGAGCGCATCGACTCCGCTCTCGCCGACCTGCCCGGCGTGTAGCCCCTGGTCTGTTTCGTCCCCTGTGTGACGGGTAGGACGTGCCCCTCACCATCACGCGGATTCCACACGTCTACGAAACGCGCGCTCTACGCACTCCTGTCAAACGGCTGAAATGCGAGGTATCACCTTCATACGATTCGGGGACACCATCCGCTCTCGCCGGAGAAACCGTTGAACCGGAACTGCGTCATCAAGGATCCCGCCCCGGGGCACCGGGCGGAGTGGCGCCGCAGCAGCGCCGCGTCCGCGCATGAACGGCTGGCGTTCCTGAACGAGGCCACCCGCAGGATCGGCACCACGCTCGACCTGGCGGAGACCAGCCGGGAGCTTATGGATGTGGCCGTGCCGCGCTTCGCGGACGCCGCGGCGGTGATGGTGCAGGACCGGCTGGTGATCGACGGCGAGATCTCCTCCCGGCCGGTGGACGGCACGACGCTCGTCCGCCGGGTCGCCCTCGGCATCGCGCACGAGAGCCCGCAGCCCTGGATCGACGCGTTCCCGATCGACGAGGTGACGGTCTACCCCGCGGAGATGCCGCACGCGCAGTGCATGGCGAGCGGGAAGCCGCTGATGTACCCGGTGCTGGACAAGGAGAACGCCCGCGTCATCGGGGCGAGTGTCGACCGGGAGGACGCGGTGGCCGAGTTGCTCACCGAGTCGTCCTTCCTCGCGGTCCCGCTGCGGGCGCGGGGGCGGGTGCTCGGCTGCGCGGTGTTCGTGCGGCGCCCGCGCACCCAGCCGTTCGAGGAGCCCGACGTCACGGTGGCCGAGGACCTGGCGGCGCGGGCGGCGATCTGCATCGACAACGCCCGCCTGTACACGAGGGAGCGGCGCACCGCGCTCACCCTGCAGAGCAGCCTCCTGCCGGCCGACCTGCCGCAGCCGCTCGGCATGGACATCGCCTCGCGTTACCTGCCGGCGAGCGACCTGATGGGCGTGGGCGGCGACTGGTACGACGTGATCCCGCTGCCCGGCTGCCGCACGGCCCTCGTGGTGGGGGACGTCATGGGCCACGGGACACGGGCCGCGGCGACGATGGGCCAACTCAGGACGGCGGCACGTACGCTGGCGAGCCTCGACCTGCCGCCCGAGGAGGTGCTGTTCCGGCTCAACCTGATGAGCCAGGACCTCGACCCGACCCAGATCGCGACGTGCATCTACGCGGTCTACGACCCGGTGACCCGCGCCTGCGCGCTCTCGCGGGCCGGGCACGTGCCGCCCGTGCTCCTCCACCCGGACCGCTCCACCCAGATCATCGACCTGCCGTCCGGGCTGCCGCTCGGCATCGGCAGCGAGCCGCTGGAGTCGCGGGAGATGATCCTCCCGGCCGGCAGCGTGCTGGCCCTGTACACCGACGGCCTGGTGGAGAGCCGCGAGCGGGACCTCGACTCCGGGATCATGGCGCTGCGCCGCCTGCTGGCCGGCCGCGTCGAGGACCTGGAGGACATGTGCGACGTGATCATCAGCGGCCAGCGGTCGGGCCACGAGCGTGACGACATCGCGCTGCTGGTGGCCCGGGTGCGGGAGCTCGACCCGGACGAGATCGCGTCGTGCCCGCTGCCGGCCGACCCCCGCTTCGTGGCGCACGCCCGGAGGTTCGTCCGTTCCACGCTCGGCAGTTGGGGCCTGGGCGCGCTCGCCGACAGCACCCAGCTCATCGTGAGCGAGCTGGTCACCAACGCGCTCAAGCACGGCTGGCCGCCGATCGAGCTGCGGCTGCTGCGCGGGCGGACGCTGGTGTGCGAGGTCGCCGACGGCTCGCCGGCCACCCCGGCCCCCCGGTGGGCCACGGCCGACGAGGACACCGGCCGCGGGCTCCAGCTCATCAAGCGGTTCGCCTACCGCTGGGGCACCCGCCCCACGGCGTACGGAAAGATCGTCTGGGTGGAGCAGCATCTGCCCTGACCCCCTGACGTCCCCCTGGATGACCATGTATGACCAGATCATCGGAAGAGATACGGTCGAAGGGGGAACTCCTTTGCGAGGAGGGGAAATGATCGACATCCGTGATGCGTACCGTCGGGCGCTCGACGGCTTCGGTAACCGGCTCCACCTCGTACGGGACGACCAGTGGGAGCTGCCGACACCCTGCGTGGACTGGGACGTCCGCGGGCTCGTGAACCACCTCGTCACGGAGAACCTGTGGGCCCCGGAGCTGCTGGCCGGCCGGAGGATGGCGGAGATGGGCGAGACCTTCGAGGGCGACGTGCTCGGGGCCGACCCGGTCAAGGCGTTCGAGGTCTCGGCCCAGGGCGCCGTCCAGGCGGTGTACGCCGAGGGGGCGCTGACCGCCGCGACCCACCTGTCGTTCGGCGACGTGACGGGGGAGGAGTACATCACCGAGTTGTTCGCCGACGCGCTGATCCACACCTGGGACCTGGCACGTGCGATCGGCGGCCCGGAGCGGCTGGAGCCCGATCTGGTGGCGAAGTGCGCCGAATGGTTCGCGCAGGCGCGGGAGGGCTACCGCCTGGCCGGGGTGATGGGCGACGAGCAGGGGCTCCCGGAGGACGCCGAGCAGGCACTTCCGGAGGACGCCGACGAGCAGACGCGCCTGCTCGTCGCCTGGGGCAGAACGCCCTGACGGGCCGCTAACGCCCCGTGGGCCGCTTGCCGTGGTTGGCCTTCTTCTTCTTGCGGGCCTTCGACTTGCGCGCGCGCTTCCCCATGGCCGACCGTCCTTCCGGTGGAGTACGGCTTTCGCCCACTGTCCTCCTGAGGGTCCATGCCGTACAAGGGAGAAGGACGAACCATTGCGCACCGCCTGTACAGATCGTGGTGCGCATCCCTTCACCATGTCTCAACATGACCACTCGCAGCTTATGACATAATTTGTTGAAACTTGTTGATAAGGAGTGGGTGGATGCTGGCCCAGCAACGGCAGCAGGCGATCCTCGAGAGGGTCCGCCGGACCGGTGGAGTGCGCGTCGCGGAGCTCGTGCGCGATCTCGGCGTCTCAGACATGACCATACGCCGGGACCTGGAGGTGCTGGCGGAGCGGGGCCTGGTGGAGAAGGTCCACGGCGGCGCGACGGTGACCGGGACGGGCTCCACCGAGGAGCCCGGGTTCGCGGCCAAGTCGGTGCGCCAGCAGGCCGAGAAGGAGGCCATCGCCCGGCGCGCGGCCCAGCTCGTGCGGCCCGGGAGCTCGGTCGCCCTGTCGGCGGGCACCACGACGTGGACGCTCGCCCACCACCTGGTCGACGTGGCCGAGCTGACCGTCATCACCAACTCTGTGCAGGTGGCGGACGTGTTCCACCGCGGCGGACGGCCGGACCAGACGGTCGTGCTCGTCGGCGGTGTGCGGACGCCGTCCGACGCGCTGGTGGGTCCCGTGGCCGTGGCCGCCGTGCGGTCGCTGAACGTCGACACGCTGATGCTGGGCGTCCACGGCATGAGCACCAGGGCGGGCTTCACCACCCCCAACCTGCTGGAGGCCGAGACCAACCGGGAGTTCGTCGCCGCCGCCCAGCAGCTCGTCGTGCTGGCCGACCACACCAAGTGGGGCACGATCGGCATCAGCACGATCGCCGCCCTCGAGGAGGCCCACGTGGTGATCAGCGACGCCGGCCTGCCCGAGGAGGCGCGGGCCGAGCTCGCCGAGCACGTCGGCGACCTGGTCGTCGTCGCCCCGTCCGCCGACGCCGCGCTGGAGGCCGCGCAGTGAAGCGCACCATCACCCACCTCGCCGACGGGCGCGAGCTGATCTACTTCGACCTCCGCGACGACGCCGACCACAGCGCCGTCGACACCCGCGACCTGCCCCCGCGGCCGTACGCGTCGGAGCTGCGGTACGACCCGCTGATGGACGAGTGGGTCGCGGTCGCCCGGCACCGGCAGACCCGCACCCACCTGCCCTCCGCCGACGAGTGCCCGCTCTGCCCGGCCCATCCGGGCTCGGAGATCCCCTCGCCGTACGACGTGGCGGTGTTCGAGAACCGCTTCCCGTCCTTCAGCTTCAACGTCGGCGAGTACGAGCAGGTGGGCGGCCTCAGCGAGGTGCGTCCCGGGATCGGCCGCTGCGAGGTGGTCTGCTTCACCTCCGACCACGACGCGTCGTTCTCCTCCCTCTCGGACGAGCAGGTCGAGCTGGTGATGGAGGCGTGGGCCGACCGGACCGCGGAGCTGTCCGCGCTGCCGGGCGTCGAGCAGGTCTTCTGCTTCGAGAACCGGGGCGAGGAGATCGGCATCACGCTGCCCCACCCCCACGGCCAGATCTACGCGTACCCGTACGTCACCCCCCGGACGCGGCAGATGCTGGACGCCGCCGCCCGCCACCGGGGCGGCAACCTGTTCGCCGACGTGCTGGCCGCCGAGCGGCGCGGCCCGCGGGTCGTCGGGTCGAACGAGCACTGGACGGCGTTCGTGCCGGCCGCCGCCCGCTACCCGTTCGAGGTGCACGTCTACCCGCACCGCCGGGTGCCCGACATCCCGGCGCTGTCCTCGGAGGAGCGGGCCTCGTTCGGGCCGCTCTACACCGACGTGCTGCGGCGGCTCGACGGGCTGTTCGGCGTGTCCATGCCGTACATCGCGGCCTGGCACCAGGCGCCCGTGACGTACCGGCGCGACCTGGCCCACCTCCACCTGCAGCTGTTCAGCATCCGCCGGGCGCCGAACAAGCTGAAGTACCTGGCCGGGTCGGAGTCCGCGATGGGGGCCTTCGTGAACGACGTGCTGCCCGAGGAGGCCGCCCGGATGCTGCGCGAGTCGCGGTAACGGCTTGATCTCCGATTGATTGCGACTTGGGCTGGCACTGACCGTTTCCTTCCCACTAGTATCCATCGCACCGGCAGCCACAGCCGGATCGCCTAATCCCGGGCGCCTCGCCCGGGAGCCGGGGACCCACACACGACCCTGGGGTTAAGGCCTCGCGCCCGGGCTGCTCCCGCCCGCACCCGTCAGCTAACCCGGTCGGCGAGATGGAGAGGAGTGGGCTCTGCCCCGCGCATTCCCCCTGGCCGCGGGCGTGCTCGCCACCGTCGTGCTCGTGTTCGGCACGGCCACCGCGGGAAACGCCGACCCCAAGCCGACGGAGAGCGGCCTCAGGAAACAGCTCGCCGCGCTGGAGAAGAAGGTCGACGGCCTGATCGCCGACTACAACGCCAAGCGCGTGGCGCTCGCCAAGGCGAAGGTGTCGGAGAAGGCCGCCCGCGACCGGCTGGGGGCCGCCCAGTCCGACTACGACGCGGCGCAGCAGGCGCTGCGTGACATGGCCGGTTTGCGTTACCAGACCGACAGCGCGATCGCCGGCAGCCCCGTGCCGCTGGTCGACCTGAACGGCTCGACCGTGGCGTACCAGCTCCAGGAGGAGCAGGCCGCCCGGATGACCCAGTTCGACCAGGTTCGGACCGAGCGGCAGCGGGCGGCCGACGCCGCGAAGGCGCTGACCGCGCAGCTCAAGACGCAGTCGGCGGACGTCGCGGAGCAGCGGTCGGACGCGGAGCGGCTGATCGACGAGATCAAGGACAAGCTCGACAAGCTCATCCCGATCGCCCCCGGCCGCCGCCCCGGCGGCGCGTGGGCGCCGGAGTTGCCGAGCGGCGCCGACAACATCACGCCCCGGATGCGGTTCATGCGGTCGGAGGTCGAACAGCACTTCCAGCTGCGCTTCCCCGTCGGCTGCTACCGGGCCGAGACGAGCGGGGAGCACCCCCTCGGCCGCGCCTGCGACTTCATGATGAGCTCGGGCGGCACGATGCCGGCCCCGGATATGAAGGCCCTCGGCGACAGCATCGCCGCCTGGGCCATCAAGAACGGCCCGAAGCTCGGCGTGATGTACATCATCTGGCAGCAGCGGATCTACAACCTGGGCCGGCCGGGGTGGCGCCCCATGGCCGACCGGGGCGGGATCACGGCCAACCACTACGACCACGTCCACATCTCGATGTACTGAGCCATCCGCCCCACCCCACGGTCACGCGGGCGCGCGCCTCCCCCCGGCGGGCGCCCGCGTGACCACCCCCTCCCTCGCGCCCGAGGCCTGCGGGCCGAACCATTGGCTATGCCAGAGGCGGTCAGGTGGCAGCCGCGTGCGTGGCGCACGATCGGCGCCCTGAATGAACACCAATGGATCCCGGCATCCCAGGCTTGTTGCCGCTACGCGGTGGGACGCGAGCGCGTCGCCCGTCTCAGGAACACGTCACGATCGTCCGGCACTCTTCGACCGTGGGTCATCGGGGGCCGTGAGGTTCTCGCCGTACCGGCGAGGGCGCTCACCACGGTGGCGTCCGGCGGGGGCATGGTCACCTGAGGGCGAGCAGCACCCCGAGCACGGGAAGGGCGAGCACCGAGCGTGACGCCGGGAGCCTGGAACTTGAGCGGCGCCTCGATCAGGGAGATCGCGGCCACCATGCCCCACCTGACCAACGGCGCCGCGATCAGCAGGACCCCGGCGGCCGTCATCGGGTCTCCTCCCGTCGTGCCGGGACCCCCGCGGCGAGCGTCTTGGGGGCGACCTGGCGGAAGGCGTCCGCGACGATCTCCCCGATCTCGTCCCAGTCCAGCGGAACGTCCAGGTAGACGCCGAGCCACCCCCGATGACCGACGTACGGCGGCCGGAAGAACCGGTCCGGCTCGGTCTCCACGAGTTCCCGCTGCACACCGGGGGGCGCGGCGCACCAGAACGCGAGCCGGTCGTCGTGGTGATGGTCGGCGAACATCACGAACGACTTCTTCCCCCGGACGAACCAGGTCGGCTCTCCGTGGCTGAGCCGCTCGGTCGTCTCGGGCAGTGCGAGGCACCGGGCGCGCAGCCGTTCCAGCTGGTCCACGCTCCGACGATATGACATCGATCAGTTGTTCGGGCAGGATTCGGGGATGGCTGACACACGGACCCACCCCGGCCCCACGGGCGGCGAGCGCGAGATGCTGCGCGCCTGGCTCGACTGGCACCGCGAGACCCTGGCGTACAAGTGCGAGGGCCTGACCGAGGAGCAGTTGCGGACCCGGTCGGTGCCGCCGTCCACGCTCTCGTTGCTCGGCCTCGTCCGCCACCTCGCCGACGTGGAGCGGACCTGGTTCCGGCGGAGGCTGAACGGCGAGGACGTGCCGCCCCTCTACTTCGACGACACCGATGTCGACGGCGAGTTCGACAACGTGGACACCGCCTCGGCGGAGGAGGCGTTCGCCACCTGGCGTTCGGAGGTCGGGCACGCGCGGGCCGCCGAGGCGGCACACCCGGACCTCGACGTGCTCGCCGCGCGCGGCCGGAACGGCGAGCGCCGCTCGCTGCGCTGGATCCTCATTCACATGATCGAGGAGTACGCCCGGCACAACGGCCACGCCGACCTGCTGCGCGAGCGCCTCGACGGCGTCACGGGCGAGTAGCGCGGCCGCGGACCGTCAGCCCGCGATGCGGACCGGGTTGACCAGGTCCGCGTAGATCAGCAGGCCGCCCATGACGACCAGCAGGGCCGCCATGACGTACGTGAGCGGGAGGGCCTTCGCCACGTCGACGTACCCCGGCATCGGCCGGCGGCGCACGCGGGCGAAGACGCGCTTGACGCCCTCCCACAGGCCGCCCGCGATGTGGCCGCCGTCGAGCGGCAGCAGCGGGATGAGGTTGAACATGCCGACGGCGAGGTTCAGCCCGGCGAGCAGGTTGATGAAGACGACGATCTTGTTCTCGAGGGAGATCTGCGAGGCCGCGATCTCACCGCCGATGCGGCCGGCGCCCACGATGCCGATCGGGCCGTTCGGATCGCGCTTCTCACCGGAGAACGCGGCGTCCCACACCCCGACCATCTTCTTGGGGATGTTGACCATGGAGACCGCGGTCCGCTCGGTGAGGTCCCACATCTGGCCGATGACGTACCCGGGGCCCTGGCGCTCCACGACGGCCGTGGGCGCGACGCCGAGGAAACCGACGTTCTTGTCGATCTTCTCCGGGTCGTCGAGCGACGGCCGGTCCTGGGCGATCAGGTCGACGTTCAGCGTGAGGGCCTGCCCTGCGCGCTCGACGCCGAGCGTGGTCGTCCCCGCGCCGTGGGCGCGGATCAGCTTGGTGGCCGCCTCCCAGCTGGAGACGGAGGTGCCGCCCACGGAGGTGATGCGGTCGCCGGGCCGCAGGCCGGCCTTGGCGGCGGGGGTGAGCGGGTCGTTGGCCCGGCAGTCGCGGCTGTCCGCCTCCGCCGCCGGGATGACGCACTTGGACACCGAGGACACCGTGGGCTTCAGCACCTGGACGCCGAAGCCCATCATCACGATCGCGAACAGCACGAAGGCCAGCACGAAGTTCATCGCCGGGCCGCCGAACATGATGATGACCTTCTGCCACCACGGCTTCCGGTAGAAGACGCGCATCTCGTCGCCCGGCCGGATCTCCTCGGACGCGACCGCGCGCGCGTTCTCGATGAGGCCCTGCCAGGGGCCGGTGGAGACGCTGCGGAGCGTGTTGGGGTCGTCGGACGGGCGGGGCGGCAGCATCCCCACCATCCGGATGTAGCCGCCGAGCGGGATCCACTTCACGCCGTACTCGGTCTCACCGCGCCTGCGCGACCACAGCGTGGGCCCGAAGCCGACCATGTACTGCGTCACGCGCACGTTGAAGAGCTTGGCCGGGACGAGGTGCCCGATCTCGTGCAGCGCGATGGAGACCAGCAGGCCGACGAACAGGACAACGAACCCGGCTGCGAAGAGCCAGCTCATCAGGGCGTACCCCCGGGACGGAGAAGGTGCCTCGAAAGACCTCGCACCTTTCGAGAGTAGCCCACCATACCCGCGGGGGGCCGGTCCCGAAGCCGGTTCGGGTTGCGCGGCCGTGACCGAAACAGGACACTTCGTTGACACTGCGCATCCAGTCGATCACCCTTTGATGGACCGCCCCGAGGGGAGAATCTTGATCCGGATCCTGGTGGCCGCACACCTTCCGCTGGTTCGGCGCGGCCTGGTGGCGTCGCTCGACGGCGAGAGCGACCTGGAGGTGGTGGCCGACGTCGGCTCGGGTGAGGACATCGTGCCCGCCGCCCTCGACGTCCGGCCCGACGCCGCCGTGATCGACACGGACCTGCCCGGCGTGGACGGCCTGAGCGCCGCCGCCCGGCTCGGCGAGAAGGTCCCCCGCTGCCGGGTGATGGTGCTGTCCGGCCAGCCGAACCCGGGGCACGTGAAGCGGGCCTTCGCCGCCGGCGTGCTCGGTTACATGAGCATCCAGGTCGGTCCCGAACAGCTCGCCGACGGCATCCGGCGCATCACGAGCGGCCGCAGGGTGGTCGACTCCGACCTCGCGGTCGCGGCGCTGGAGGCCGCCGACAACCCCCTGACGCGGCGCGAGCTCGACGTGCTCAGGCTCGCCGCGGCCGGCGCCCGCTCGAAGGAGATCGCGGCGGAGCTGTCGCTGTCGGTCGGCACCGTCCGCAACCACCTGACCCGGGTGCTGTACAAGACCGGCGCCCGCAACCGCGTCGACGCCGTCCGCATCGCCACCGACTCCGGCTGGATCTGAGAGCCCGGTCAGGCCACCGTCGTGGAGGGCCTGCGCAGCGGGTGGGCGGGCATCGCCCCGCCGAGGAACGGCAGCCCGGCCGGCTCGCCGTGCAGCGCCGCCCCCGCGGCCAGCAGCACGCCGGCCGTCCCGGTCGCCAGGTCCATCGAGAGGCGCAGCAGCCGCTCCCCGGGGAACGCGAGGTGGCCCTCGTGGCCGACGGCGTGCCAGGACAGGGCCGCGAGCTGCCGGGCCGCCTCCGGGTCCTCCCTGCCCCAGCCGCCGGCCCGGTCTCTGCACAGGTACGCGATGATCCCGGCCCGTCCGGCGAACAGCCCGGGCTGGAGGTAGAAGGGCGCCCGGGCGGCCAGGTCGAGCCGCGCCCGCGCGGCGGCGAGGTCCGGGTCGGGCCGGTAGTGCAGCAGGTCGCCGAGCACCCACGCGATCCCCACGGCGCCGCCGCCGAGGTACGGCGAGGTCCGCCAGCCCTCGTTCACCTGGAGCGACCCGTCGGCCTGGCGGACGCAGCGGCGCAGGTCGTCGCGGATCGCCCGCTCCGCCTCGTCGAGCCACCGGGCGTCGCCCGTCTTCTCGAACAGCCGGAGGAACAGCAGCGCCGCCCCCGACGGGCCGTGCATGAGCCCCGCGGGAGCGCCGGGCCTGGGCGGCCGCGCGGCCACCAGGTCGGCCGTCTCCAGCGCGTCGTCCAGTGCGCCGAGGCAGATCTGGTTGAGCCCGATGCCCGAGAGCCCGCCGTACAGGCCGGGGCCGAGGTCGCGCCAGGGCCGCGCGGCGACGGTCTCCACGACCTCCAGGGCGTCCTCCCGGTGCCCGAGGCGGGCGAGGGTGTGGGCCACGCCGTGCAGGCCGTCGAAGAAGCCGGGCGGGACGTCGCCGCCGGCCCGCAGGGCCCGCTCCACCAGCCACCGCTCGTGCTCGGGGCGGACCTCCGCGCCCGTGGCGTGCAGCGCGTACAGCACACCGGCGGCGCCGTGGGCGAGGCCGAGCCCGGCGCCGGGGCGGGCGAACTGGGCCGGGTCGCCGGGGAAGAGCCGGTCGTCACGGCCGGGGGTGGCGGAGGCGAGGACGGCGTCCGCCATCGAGGCCCGCATCTGCCGCCAGCCGGTGGTCTCGGGGGCCTTGCGGCGCGGGCCGCGCCCGGCCACCCGGGCGGCGGGCCGCACGAACGCCTCCGGGACCGGGAAGAGCCTGCGGATCACGTCGGCCAGCTCCGCCGCCTTGCCCGCGTCGAGCGCGAACAGCTCGGTGAGCGGGAGGAACAGGGCGAGGCGCAGGCAGGCCAGCGCGTGCCGGTCGGCGTCGAGGCCGCTCAGCCCCGGACGCAGGCCGAGCGGGGGCTCGACGTCGGCCGCCTCGCCCACAGGCGCGGCCCGCTCGAAGTCGACGAGCGTGACCCCGCCGTCGGGCCGGACGATGACGTCGCCGGGCGTGAGGCCGCCGTGGACCAGGCCGTTCTCGTGGATCACCGTGACCGCGTCCTCGACCGCGGCGCAGATCCCGGTGACCCAGTCGACGTACGCGGCGAGGTCGCCGGGCCGGGCGCCGCCCAGCGGGTAGCGGGCCGCGAACGCGCGGTCGAGCGGCTCGCCCGCCACCCGCTCCAGCACGAGGACGCGCCGGCGGCCGGCCGTGACGTCGTCCCTGAGCGCCGGGGCCACGCCCAGCCCCGCGAGCCGTTCGAGGGCGGCGCGCTCGCGCTCCAGCCGGGCCGTCGCGTCCGCGCCGAGGGCGTCGAGCCCGGCGTGGGCGCGGGCCTCCTTGAGCACCACCTGCTCCCCCGTCCGCGGGTCCCTGGCCAGGTGGACGCCGCCGCCGTTGGTCAGGTGCAGCACGGCCTCCGGCACGTACGGCAGGACCGCGGCCGCCCGCTCCGCCTCCTCGGCGTACGGGCGCAGGAAGCCGGGCAGGGGCACCCAGGGCGGCGGGGTGAAGGAGGCGGCCCGAACGTCGGGCACTAGGACGCCGTCGGGGTCGCGGAGGGCCGGCACCGGGCGGCCGTCGGGCGACGGGCACTGGCGTTCGGCGATGGCGCCGAAGCGCACGTGGACGGGCGCCGGGCCGCACCGCAGGTCGCTGAGCACGTCGGGGCCGCGCAGCCCGTCGAGGGCCTCCGTCAGGCCGCCGATCACGGCCTCCAGCTCGCGCTCGTCGCCGGGGTAGACGGCGATGAACTTCCCGCTCGCGGCCGGGTCGGCGTACTTGCCGTCGCGGAGGTGGAGGACGGCCGGGGAGCGGAGGAACTTGAACGTGAGGCGCCGGCCGAAGCAGTAGGCGGCCGTCCGGTCCAGGATCTCGGCGGCGTCGTCCAGGCGGGCGGAGACGTGGATCTTCCAGCCCTGGTCGGGCGGGGAAACGGCGGGCGGGCGGCAGACGACCCAGTCGCCCTGCCGGGTGCGCGTCCATCCGGCGGGCACCGGCCGGCCGGCCGCCTCGAAGTCGGGCCCGGCGGCCTCACCCGCCCGCGGGGCGTCGTAGAAGACCGGGTCGGCGCGGCAGTAAAGCTCGTATCGCATCTCCACGATCTCTCGCCCCTTTTCCGGACGTCGCCGCGACAGCCGTACCGACGGTCGCGGCCGGGGGACGGGCCATCGGCGGGCGACCTTCGTCAACGAATGGTACATGAACAGTTACAGAATGTGACGGCTCAGCGGATCAGCCGGCGCGACCGCTTTCCGGGCGCGGTGAGGGCGTCAGGGGCGCCAGATCAGGACGAGCGCGCAGTCGTCGTTGTGCCCCGAGGTCATCGACTGCACGAGCTGACGGGCCCGGTCCCGGAAGTCGGACGGCAGCAGCCGCTCGGCCTCCCCCAGCAGCCGGTCGAGGCCGGAGTCGATGTCGCGGCCGGGCTGCTCGATGAGCCCGTCGGTGAACAGCATGAGCGCGTCTCCCTTGCGGAGCACGCCGCTGTCGGTCTCGCAGTGCAGGTCGGGGACGACCCCGAGCACGACGCCCTTGGCCGTGGAGACCCGCCAGGTGCCCGACCCGGAGTCGAACCGGACGACGGGCGGATGCCCCGCCGAGGTGATCGTGTACTCCCCGGTCGACAGGTCGAGGCTCAGGTGGACGGCCGTGACGAACCCCTCGTCGCCGAGCTGGCGGTGGAGGTAGGTGTTGCAGGCGCCCAGGAAGTCGTCGACCGACCCGAGCAGGCCGCCGAACGTGCCCGAGAGCATGAGCGCCCTGGTCCCGGCGTCGACGCCCTTGCCTGAGACGTCGACGACCGCCACTTGGACGAGGTCGCCCTCCCGCAGGGACACCACGAAGTCGCCGCCGAACGACGAGCCGCCGGCCTGCTTGAGCACGACCTTGCCGCCCCAGTCCTTGGGCAGCGGCGGCAGCTCGCTCTGCCGCTTCAGGCGGTCGCGCAGCTCCAGCAGCATCGCGTCCCCGCGCAGGCCCTGGACCCCCAGCTTGCCGCGGGTACGCGACATGGCCCACGCGAGCGCCGCTGTGAAGGCCATCGTGATGAGCAGACCCGGGCCCACACTGACGACGCCCCTGATCGGGCCCATGTACATGAGCGAGGCCGTCACCGCGCAGAGCAGCACGGCCAGGCTGCGCAGCCGCAGCCGGAGGCCGCCGAGCAGCATGACCGGAATCAGGAGGGACGGGGAGAACCAGTACACCGAGATCTCGGCGTCGAGCACCCCGATCCCCAGGGTGACAACGACCAGGGCCATCATGAGATTGCGGTCCGTCGACCAGCCCCGCCGGACGAGTCGCACCAATGGCACCAGCAGCGGCACGCGCACCAGGAGCGCGCGCAACCGGGGAGGGATCAGCGGCGCCGAGCGGGAAGTCATGATGACCTCGACTGTATCCGCCCATCCCTGCTGAAGGCACCCGCTTGACCAAGACCTTGATCGTCGGGCACGGATATTGGGTCGCCCCGCCGGGCGGTTCGCTCCTACCCTTTCTCGGGTGAGCGTCACGGTTCGCCCCATCACCGAGGCCGAATGGCCCGCCTTCGTGGCCGTCGACTACGAGGCCTTCAACGCCTCCTACCCGCCCGAGGTCTCCGAACGCTGGAGGGAGATCGCGGAGATCGACCGCTCCCTGTCGGCGTTCGACGGCGACCTGATGGTGGGGTGCGCCATGGCGCTCAGCCTGACCATGACGGTCCCGGGCGGCCCGATCCCCGTCGCCGGCGTCACCGCGGTCGGGGTGCTGCCCTCGCACCGGCGGCGCGGGGTGCTGTCGGCGCTGATGACGCACCAGCTGCGCGAGCTGCACGACAGCGGGCGCGAGGCGGTGGCCGCGCTGTACGCCACCGAGGCCGGGATCTACGGCCGGTTCGGGTATGGCAGGGCCGTCGACAACCTGTTCTTCCGGGTGCCCACGCGGATGTCGGCCTTCGTCCCGCACGCGCCCGCCGACCCGGCGCTGCGCCTGCGGGTGGCCGCGCCGGCCGAAGCGCTGCCCGAGCTCCGCCGGGTGTTCGACGCCGTCCGCCTGCGGCGTCCCGGCATGTACGCGCGGTCGGAGAGGCTCTGGCGTATCGAGGTGCTCGCGGACGAGGAGCGCGACCGGGGCGGGAACGGGCCGCTGCGCTGCATGATCGTGGAGGACGCCGAGGGGCCGCGGGGCTACGCGCTCTTCCGCGTCAAGTCCCGCACGACCGACCACGACGTGCCCGACGGCGAGGTGCTCCTGAAGGAGCTGTTCGCCACGGACCCCGCGGCGTACGCCCTGGCCTGGCGCAGCGTGCTCGACCGGGACCTCTGCTCGTCCGTGTACGCCTGGAACCGCCCGGTGGACGACCCGCTCGCCCACCTGCTGGCCGAGCCGCGCCACCTGAACGCGGGATGGCTGGACGAGCTGTGGATCCGCCTCGTCGACGTGGACCGGGCGCTGACCTCCCGGACGTACGCCGCCCCGGCCGACCTCGTCATCGAGGTGGCGGACGAGCGGTGCCCGTGGAACGCGGGCCGCTGGCGGCTCACCACCGCCAAGGGCCTGTGCGAGCGGACCGGCGACCCGGCCGACCTCACGCTGCCCGTGGACGCGCTGGGCGCGGCCTACCTCGGCGGCCGCCCGCTGCGGGCGCTGGCCGACGCGGGTCTCGTGCGGGAGCACCGCGAGGGCGCGCTGCAGGAGCTGTCGGCCGCGATGGCGTGGGACCCGAAGCCGTGGACCGGCATGGTCTTCTGACCGCCCCTCCCGCCGTACGATCTCCCGGACCCGCGGCGCCGGACGGGAGATCGCGTAGTCTCGAAGGCATGGCGCTGCAGAGCTTGCAGATCACGGCGATCACCGCGATGCGGGCGCGCGACGTGTCGCGGCCCACGCGCGAACAGCAGGAGGCGGCCGACGAGCGGCCGCTGCGCGACGAGACGCCCCGGCGGGAGGGCCGCCGGGGGCGCGGCGACGTCCGCGAGAACCGGGATGCCGCGACGTGAGGTGGCGGCGGTCCCGCGAGGAGTCCGCACGGCGACGCCGGGTCGCGGGCGTCCCGGGAGAGGTCCGCAGAGCGACGTCAGCTCGCGGCGGTCCCGCGAGGACGCCGCCTGGTCGGCCCGCCCGTCAGGGCAGCGGCGGCAGCTCGCCGGTCGTCTCGTAGTCGCTCAGCTGCCGGATGCGGCGGGCGTGCCGCTCGGCGCCGGAGAACGGCGTCGCCAGGAAGATCTCGACGAAGCGGGTCGCCTCCTCCGCCGTGTGCATCCGGGCGCCCACGCCGATGACGTTGGCGTCGTTGTGCTCGCGGGAGAGGCGGGCCGTGTCCTCGCTCCAGGCGAGGGCGGCGCGGATCCCGCGCACCTTGTTGGCGGCGATCTGCTCGCCGTTGCCCGAACCGCCGATCACGACGCCCAGGGAGGCCGGGTCCCCGGCCACGCCCGCGGCGGCCCGCAGCACGAACGCGGGGTAGTCGTCCTCCGCGTCGTAGACGGAGGGCCCGCAGTCCACCACGTCGTGGCCCTGGTCCTTCAGCCAGGAGACCAGGTGGTTCTTCAGCTCGTAGCCGGCATGGTCGGCACCGATGTAGACGCGCACCCCACAAGTTTCCCAGTTCCCGGCAGCGGACACGACCGCGGGGCTGCACTAGAGTAAGTGTCGACGGTGCCATCAGGCCCTTACATCCCGCCCTCCCAGGGCACCTCTCCCGGAGGACCACAAGCGTCATGCGCGAGATCCGGTACGTCGGCGACCCCATCCTGCGCACTCCCGCCGAGCCTGTGACGGACTTCGACAGGGAGCTGCGGCGCCTCATCGACGAGATGTTCGCGGTCATGTACTCCGCCGACGGCGTCGGCCTCGCCGGTCCGCAGATCGGCGTCGGCCGCCGGCTGTTCGTCTACGACATCAGCAACCGCAAGGGGCACGTGATCAACCCCGAGCTCACCGTCGACGACCCGGAGCAGGTCGTCGAGGAGGAGGGCTGCCTGTCGGTGCCGGGGAGGCAGACCGGCAAGCCGATCTACGCCCCCACCCCGCGGGCCGCCGGAGTGACGCTGCGCGGCGTCGACAAGCTCGGCCGCCCGGTGAGCGTGAAGGCCCGGGGCATGCTCGCCCGCTGCTTCCAGCACGAGTTCGACCACCTCGAGGGCAGCCTGTACGTCGACCGGCTGGGCAAGGACGAGCGCAGGAAGATCCTCCTCCAGGCGCCCTGACCCTCACATCTGGATGGCCTTGACCTCCAGGTACTCCTCCAGGCCGAAGTCCCCCATCTCGCGCCCGACGCCGGAGTGCTTGTAGCCCCCGAAGGGCGCGAGCGGGTTGAACCGGCCGCCGTTCACGGCCACCTGGCCGGTGCGCAGCCTGCGGGCCACGGCCAGCGCCTTCTCCTCCGTGCTCGCCCACACCGCCCCCGACAGCCCGTACGGCGTGCCGTTCGCGATCTCCACGGCCTCGTCCTCGGAGCCGAACGGGATGACCGACAGCACGGGGCCGAAGATCTCCTCCTGCTCGATCGCCATGCCCGGGGAGACGCCGGCGAAGACGGCGGGCTCGACGTAGTAGCCGCGGTCCATGGGGTTGTCGGTGCCGCCGATCACCAGTCGGGCGCCCTCCTCCTGGCCCCGGTTGATGTACCGGACCACGCGGTCGCGCTGGGCGGCCGACACCAGCGGGCCGAGGCGGGTGCCCTCGGCGAACGGGTCGCCCGGCGTGTACGAGGCGGCGAACCCGGCGGCCAGCCGCACCGCGTCGTCGTACTGGTCCCAGTGGACGAGCATCCGGGTCAGGGCCGAGCAGGTCTGGCCCGAGTTGAGGTAGGCCCCGGCCACGCCCGCCTTGACCGCCGTCTCCAGGTCGGCGTCGGGCAGGATGACGTTCGCGGACTTGCCGCCGAGTTCGAGCGCCACCCGCTTGACCGTCTCGGCCGCCAGCGCCGCGACCCGGCGCCCGGCCCGGGTCGAGCCGGTGAAGGAGACCATGTCGACGTCCGGGTGGGCGGCGATGGCCTCGCCCACGACCGGGCCGTACCCGCTGACCAGGTTGAACACGCCGGGCGGCAGCCCGACCTCCTGGAAGATCTCCGCCAGCGCGTACGCCGCGAGCGGCGCGACCTCGCTCGGCTTGAGCACGACCGTGCAGCCGGCCGCGAGCGCCGGGGCGACCTTGCAGATCACCTGGTGCAGCGGGTAGTTCCACGGCGTGATGGCCCCCACCACGCCCACGGGCTCCCGGACGATCATCGAGTTGCCGACCTTGCCCGCGTCGAACTCGTAGCGGCCGAGCAGCTCGGCGTACGACGCGAGCACGCCCGCGGGCATGAGCGTCTGCACCTTCAGCGCCAGCGCCAGCGGGGCGCCCATGTCCGTGGCGATCGTCGCGGCGACGTCGCCGGCGCGCTCCTTCAGCAGGCCCGCCGCGGCGGCGAGACGGCCCGCCCGTTCGGAGGGCGACGTGGCGGACCACGACGGGAAGGCGGCGCGGGCGGCGGCGACGGCGGCCTCGACGTCCGCGGGCGTGCCCGCCGGGACCCGGTCCACCACCTCCTCCGTCGCGGGGTTGACGACGTCGATGCCCTCACCCGAGGAGGAGGGGACCCAGGCTCCGTTCACGAACAGCTGACGCATGTCCTTCATCCTCGCAAGTCAGCTGTCATATGGCGAGCGGCCTCACCCGCTCGATCTCGGTTCCCGTCAGGAGGACACGGAGACGTTCCGATCAGGTGAAGATCGGGTCGCGGGTCCGGGAGCGCTTCAGCTCGAAGAACCCGTCGGTCCCGGTGACCAGCAGCACGCCGTCCCACAGGCGGGCGGCGGCCTCGCCGCGCGGGATGGGCGACACCACGGGCCCGAAGAACGCGTTCCCCTCGACGGAGACGACCGGCGTGCCGACCTCCTGACCCACCAGGTCGATGCCCTCGGCGTGGGAGCGGCGGACGGCCTCGTCGTACTCGTGCGACTCCAGCGCGGCGGCCAGCTCCCGGTCGAGGCCGGCGGCGGCCAGGGCGTCCTCGATCGTGGCCCGGTCGCGCTCGCGGCCCTCGTCGTGGAAGCGCGTGCCGATCTGCGTGTAGAGCTCGCCGAGCACCTGCTCGCCGTACTTGTCCGCGGCGGCGGCGAGCACGCGCACCGGGCCGATCGTCTTCCGGGTGCGCTCGCGGTACTCCTCGGGGATGTCCTTGTCCTCGTTCAGCACGGCGAGGCTCATGATGTGCCACCGGACGTCGATGGGGCGGACCTTCTCCACCTCGAGGACCCAGCGGGACGTGATCCACGCCCAGGGGCAGGCGGGGTCGAACCAGAAATCGACCTGCGTTCGCTCGGACACTGTGCCACCCTCTCACCGGAATGTGATTCCATCGATCGTCAACCCTGGGACATTTCCTGCTATTCCAGGTAGGGCAGATCTCGAATCCCGAACTGTCGCCGTGACATGGCAGGATTCAGGCAATCCCTTTCGCGACGGGGCGGCGGGGATCGGGGGAGAGAATTCGCGATGAGGAGCAGGTGTGGCAGGCAATCTCACACGTGACGAGGCTCGGGAGCGCGCCCGGCTGCTCGAGGTCCAGTCCTACCGGGTCGAGCTCGACCTGACCGAGGGCGATGAGCGCTTCGAGAGCATCACCACGGTCCACTTCACCTCCAGCCGGCCGGGGGCGGACACCTTCATCGACCTGCACGGCGCGCACGTGCGGAAGGTCGTCCTGAACGGCGGTGAGCTCGACGTCGACGCCTACGACGCCGAGAAGGGGCGCTTCCCGCTGCCGGGGCTCGCGGAGCGCAACGAGCTGCGGATCGACGCCGACGCCAGCTACATGCGCACGGGCGAGGGCCTGCACCGCTTCGTCGACCCGGTCGACCAGCAGGTCTACCTGCACAGCCAGTTCGAGACGGCCGACGCGCACCGGATGTACGCCTGCTTCGACCAGCCCGACCTGAAGGCGACCTTCGAGCTCACCGTCCTCGCGCCGGCGAGCTGGGAGGTCGTGTCGAACGCCGCCCCCGACTCGGTCGAACACCTGGACGAGCACCACGGGCGCCACGGGACGCTCCAGGAGGCCCGGCGCTGGCACTTCCCGCCCACGCCGGTCATGTCGACGTACATCACCGCGCTGATCGCCGGGCCGTACGCCGTGGTCCGCGACGAGCACGACGGCATTCCGCTGGGTATCTACGTGCGCCGCTCGCTCGCCGAGCACCTCGACCCGGACAACATCTTCGAGGTCACCAAGCAGGGCTTCGACTTCTTCCACCGCGTGTTCGGCCTGCGCTACCCGTTCGCGAAGTACGACCAGCTGTTCGTGCCCGAGTTCAACGCCGGCGCCATGGAGAACGCGGGCGCCGTCACGTTCCTGGAGGACTACGTCTTCCGCTCGCGCGTGACCGACGCCATGGTCGAGCGCAGGGCCGAGACGATCCTGCACGAGATGGCCCACATGTGGTTCGGCGACCTCGTCACCATGCGGTGGTGGGACGACCTGTGGCTGAACGAGTCGTTCGCCACCTACATGTCGGTGTTGTGCCAGGCCGAGGCCACCCGCTGGGGACAGGGCGCCTGGACGACGTTCGCCAATGTGGAGAAGGCCTGGGCCTACCGGCAGGACCAGCTGCCCTCGACCCACCCGATCGCGGCCGACATCCCCGACATGCAGGCCGTCGAGGTCAACTTCGACGGCATCACCTACGCCAAGGGCGCGTCGGTGCTCAAGCAGCTGGTCGCCTACGTGGGCCTCGACAACTTCCTGGCCGGCGTCCGCGACTACTTCAACGAGCACGCCTGGGGCAACACCACCCTGCAGGACCTGCTGTCCGCGCTGGAGCGCACGTCCGGGCGCGACCTGTCCGCCTGGTCGAAGGAGTGGCTGGAGACCTCCGGGGTCAACACGCTGCGCCCGTCGTTCACGACCGACGGCGAGGGCCGCTTCCTGTCGTTCGAGGTGCTGCAGGAGGCCACGGCCGAGCACCCGACGCTGCGCTCGCACCGCATCGCGATCGGCCTCTACTCGCTGCGCGACGGCGTGCTGGCCCGCACCCGCCGGGTCGAGCTCGACATCGTCGGCGCTCGCACGGCCGTCCCCGAGCTGGTCGGCGAGGTCCAGCCCGACCTGGTGCTCCTCAACGACGACGACCTGACGTACGCCAAGATCCGGCTCGACGGCCGCTCGCTGGAGACGCTGGTAAACGGCGGCATCTCGGCCTTCCAGGAGTCGCTCCCCCGCGCCCTGTCGTGGTCGGCCGCCTGGGACATGACCCGCGACGCCGAGATGGCCACCCGCGACTACGTCCGCCTGGTGACCTCCGGCATCGACTCGGTCCGCGACATCACGGTCCTGCAGACCGTGCTGCGCCAGGCCCGCCTCGCCGTCCAGCAGTACGCCGACCCGGCGTGGCGCGAGACCGGCCTCGCCGAGCTGTCCGCCGCGCTGCGTGGCCTGGTCGCGGGCGCCCAGCCGGGCTCCGACCACCAGCTCGCCTACGTCAACGCGTTCACCGCCGTCGCCACCTCGCCGGAGGACCTCGCGTTCGTCAAGGCGATCCTCGACGGCGAGTCGGTTCCCGAGGGCCTGGCCGTCGACACCGACCTGCGCTGGACGCTCACCCACGCGCTGGTGTCGGGCGGCGTGCTCGGCGCCGCGGACATCGACGCGGAGCTCGCCCGCGACCGCACGGCCACGGGCGAGCGCTCGGCCGCGATGAGCCGGGCCGCGATCCCGACGCCGGAGAACAAGGCCGAGACCTGGGCCGCGATCGTCGGCGGCAAGCTGAGCGGCGCGCTGCTGCGCTCGACCATCCTCGGCTTCATGGACCCGCACCACGTCGACCTGCTCGAGCCGTACGGCGACAGGTACTTCGACGAGGCCGGCCGCATCTGGGGCGAGTGGACCTCCGACTCCGCGCAGAACTTCGCGATCGGCTGCTACCCGGCCCTGCTGATCCGCCCCGAGACGGTGGCCCGCACGCAGGACCGCATCAGCGCCGACCAGCCGCCGCACGCGCTGCGCCGGCTGCTCCTCGAGGGCGCGGACGGCGTGAGCCGCGCGCTGCGGGCCCAGGCGAAGGACGCCACTGCCTGACCCGCTTCTCCTGGACGAGGGCCCGGCCTGCGCGCCGGGCCCTCGCGGCGTCTCTCCGGTGTCTCTCCGGTGTCTCTCCGGCGCCTGTTCTGACGGTGTTGTGGCAGGTGAAAGCACTGCGCAAGCGCGGTGCAAGCCCCTCGCGGTGGGATGGGGACGCCGGGCATTCACACCGTGGGCCGCCCGGGTCCGCCGTCCCCCCAGGAGGCCACCGTGATCTCAGCACTCGTCGCCGGCGCCGTCGTGGCCGCCCTGACCGTGATGCTCGTCTCCGTCTACAACCGCCTGGTCCGCGGCCGCAACGCCGTGGACAACGCGTGGGCGCAGATCGACGTCCAGCTCAAGCGGCGGTACGACCTCATCCCCAACCTGGTCGAGACCGTGAAGGGCTACGCGGCCCACGAGCGGCAGACCCTCGACGCCGTGATCGCGGCCCGCGCGCAGGCCATCGGCGCCCGCGGCCCGGCCGACCGCGCCGCCGCGGAGAACATGCTGTCGGGCGCGCTCAAGAGCCTCTTCGCCGTCGCCGAGGCCTACCCCGACCTCAAGGCCAGCCGGAACTTCTCCGAGCTCCAGGAGGAGCTCGCCGCGACCGAGAACCGGATCGCCTACTCCCGGCAGTACTACAACGACGCGGTGCTGACCTACAACAACGCGATCCAGACGGTCCCGGCGAACATCGTCGCCGGCATGACCGGGTTCATCCCCCGCGAGTACTTCCAGGCGCCGGGCGAGGAGCGCGGCCCCGTCCAGGTCCGGTTCTAGCGATGGCCTGGTGGTTCGCGGCCGCCGGCGCCGCCGGCCTGTGGCTGCTGCTCCTTCTCGCGCTCGCCGTCGCGACGCGCAACCCCGAGGTCGAGGCCGGGCCGCCCACGGGCGAGCTGGCCGAGCAGTCCCCCGCCGTGGTCGACCTGATCACGGGCGGCTGGCGGCTGTGCGACGAGGCCCCGTCGGCGACCCTGCTGGATCTGGCCGCCCGTGGCGCCGTGCAGATCGAGGAGATCGGCCCGGAGCTGTCCCTCGTCCGGCTGCGCCGCGACGAGCCCACCGGTCTGCGGCCGTACGAGCGGCTGGTGCTCGAGCACGTCCGCTCACTGGCCGTCGACGGCGTGGTGGCGACCGGCGCGCTGGCCGAGGGCTCGCGCAACCTCGGCCGCTGGTGGAAGAGCTTCCGCAAGAAGGTCATCGTCGACGCCCGTGAGCAGGGCCTGTCGCGGCCCCGGTGGAGCAGGGCGCACGCCGCGCTCCTGACGGCGGCGGCCGTCGTGCCGGCCGCGGCGACCGGGGCCGCGGTGACCTTCACCGACAGCAGGCACGAGGGCGGCCTCGGCGCGGCCATCGTGTCGTTCGCGCTGCTCGTGAGCCTGATGAGCAGGCTGAACGGCGAGCGCGGAACCGAACGCGGCGCCCGGGCGGCGGCCCACTGGCTCGGCGTGCGCGAGCACCTGTCGGCCGGGCGGTTCGCCGAGCAGCCGGCGGCGTCGGTCACGATCTGGGGCCGCCACCTGGCGTACGCCGCGGCCCTCGGCCTCGCCCCGCGGGCCGTGACCAGCCTGCCGGTCAGCACGCCCGCCGACGACAGGCGGGCCTGGTCCGACTACGGCGGCATGTGGCACGTGGTGGAGGTGCGGTACCCGTCGCGGCTGCTGTGGGGCCGCAAGCCGCTGCCCACGATCGGCCGGGGCCTGGCCGCCGGGTTCTTCGCGGGCTTCTGGACCTGGATCCTGCTGATCGTCGCCTCCGCGTTCGACCTGTGGCCCGACGGGCTCGCGACGCCTGGGGCGCTGCTCGTGGGGGCCGCGATCGCCGGCCTGCCGATCGTCTACGCCCTCTCCGACCTCGGCACCCCGGCGACCGTCGAGGGCCAGGTCGTACGGCTGCGCCGGTTCCAGTCGGGGACGAAGGGCGACGACAACCCGAAGTGGACGTACTGGTGCGCCGTCGACGAGGGCCGCTCCCGTGAGGTGCGCGCCCTCGGCCTGGACGAGGAGATGTGGCACGGCCTGAACGAGGGCGACCGGGTGCGGGCGCTCGCCGGCAGGCGGCTGGGCTGGATCAGGCAGATCGAGGTCGTGGAGCGGTCGCGGACGGCGGGGGCCGAGCGCTACGACGACACGGGCGAGCACCTCGTCGACGCCCCGGAGAACCTCGCCCAGGTCAAGGTCCTCCCCGGCCTCAGGACGGGCCGGGGCGGGAGGGACCTGCCGCGGCCCGCGGACCTCGTGACGCCGGCCGACCTCAAGCGGGCCCTGGGCATCGACGTGACCGGTCCCGTGTCCTACGACGGCCCGCCCCCCGCGCCGCCGTGGCTGGAGGTGGCGTCGTGCCGGTACGAGTGCGGGGCGGGCGTGCGGGTCGACGTCCACGCCGCCACCGGGCTGCGGTCCCGCTACCTGATGGTCCTCGGCCACCTGGCGACCCGGACGCAGGGACGGCCCGTGCCCGGGGTCGGCACCGGCGCGATGCTGTACCCGGGCCTGGTGTCCGCCCAGACGGGCAGGGGCACCTTCGCCATCGCCGTCTCGTCCCCCTCCGGGCCGCCGCCGCCCGGCCCGCTCATCGACCTGGCCCGTACGGCGGCCGCCCGGCTGTCGGAGGCGT
This sequence comes from Microbispora corallina, assembly GCF_016863035.1. Classification (GTDB taxonomy): domain Bacteria; phylum Actinomycetota; class Actinomycetes; order Streptosporangiales; family Streptosporangiaceae; genus Microbispora; species Microbispora corallina. The sequence goes on along the minus strand of NZ_BOOC01000007.1, from coordinate 169,194 downwards.
GACAGGGTCAGCCGGCTACCACACGGGCGGCCTGCGGTCCCCCCAGAACCCGCCCACGGACTGCTCCACCTGCGACGACAGCGAGATCAGCGTCCCCTCGTCGCCGAACCTGCCGGCCAGCATGACCCCGATCGGCAGGCCGTCGGGCGTCCAGTAGAGGGGCAGGTTGACCGCGGGCTGGCCGCTCACGTTGTACATCGCCGCGAACGGCGCGAAGCGCTTCATCCGCTCGAACGTCTCCTCAGGCGAGTCGACGTCCTCGAACCAGCCGACCGGCACCGGCGGCTGCGTGACGGTCGGGGTGAGCACCGCGTCGTACTCGTCGGTCACGAGCATCGCGAACCGGGTGGCGAGCTGCAGGGCCGACTGGGCCTGGAGGAACTCGGGCGCCGTGACGGCGTCGCCCCGCTCGCGCAGCCAGGCGGTCAGCGGGCGCAACTTCGGCTCCAGCTCCGGGGCGACCGGATGCATGCAGGAGAAGCTGAACCACAGCTTCACGAACTCCGGCACCATGTCCGCGCCGAACGGCGCGGAGATCTCCACGACCTCGTGCCCGAGCGACTCCAGCACCGCCGACGCGCTCTCGTACGCGGCCAGCACGTCGGGGTGGACCTCGGCACCCGGGACGACGGGGGTGGCGTACCGCGCGATCCGCATCCGGCCCGGCTCCCTGCCGACGTAGGCGGAGAACGAGCCCAGCGCGGGAGGCGGCGCCCAGTAGAGGTCGCCGGGGTTGTTGTGGGCCATGACGTCGAGCAGCGCGGCGGCGTCGGCCACGGTCCGGGTGATCGGCCCGTTCGTGGACAGGCCGGCGAGGTCGGGCACGATCGGCGCGAACGAGATCCGGCCGCGGGTGGGCTTGATGCCGTACAGGCCGCAGACGGAGGCGGGGATGCGGATCGACCCGGCGCCGTCGCTCCCCTGCGCGGCGGGCGCGAGACCGGCGGCCACGGCCGCGGCGGCGCCGCCGCTCGACCCGCCGGCGGACCTGGACGGGTCCCAGGGCGTGCGGGCGGGCTCGTTCACATAGGTCTCGGTGTAGCACGGCAGGCCGAACTCGGGGGTGCTCGTCTTGCCCAGCATGATCGTCCCGGCGTCCCTCAGCCGCTCGACCACGCTGTCGTCCACCGGCGCCACGAACCCCTCGTACGTCGCCGAGCCGAAGTAGATCGGCACGTCCTTGACGAGGTTGAGGTCCTTGATGGGGACGGGCACCCCGAGCAGCGGCGGCAGGTCGCCGGGGTCGGCGGCGGCGAGCCGGGCCTCCTGCTCGCGAGCCTGCGCCAGCGCCCGGTCGCCCGTCACGGTGACGAACGCGCCGAGGCCGGAGCCGAGCCGCTCGATGCGCTCCAGGTAGTGCTGCGTGATCTCTACGGGGGACAGTTCCCGCTTTCGTACGGCGTGGGCCTGCTCGAGAGCGGTAAGATCATGAATGTGCGCCACGCTACTGAACGGTAGGCCCCCTGGACGCAGATATCTAGAGAGGATACCCGTGTCCGGGCCCTGCGAATCGGCAGAAGCAGGCCACAAAAGTATGAACCATCCAACACTAGGCAAGGCACTGACGGCTCAACTACCGTGAGTGATGTGGATACCGGTCTAGCGCCAGAAGACGGTCACAATACGTCACCAATCTGGGTGAGTGACCACACGTCGGAGCGGGCGGAGAGCCCCTCGACGCCCGCTGACGCCCCAGCGTCTACGACGACGTACGCGCCAGTGGAACGCGCGTCCCTCCGCACGCTGCTGAGAGACCCGCGGTATCGCCATCTGCGCCGCCGCATGCTGGTCGCGGTCGTGGCCGCCGTCGTCTTCGGCGTGCTGCTGGGAAGCTGGCGGCTCGGCCTCACGGTGGGCGTCCTCGCGTTCATCGCCGACGCGATCTACCGCGCGCGGACCGTGTCGTCGGTGCCGGCCTGGCGGCGCGCCTCGGCCGCCGAGCGGCGCACCGAGGGTCAGCTCCGCAAGCTGGAGCGCAGCGGGTACCGGACGCTGCACGCGCGGGCCATCCCGGGCAGCGAGGCGCAGATCGACCACCTCGTCGTCGGACCCACCGGCGTATACGCCGTGGACTCCGAGAAGTGGGACAAACGGCTTCCCGTGCGGGTGCAGTCGCACCGCAAGCTGTTCCACGGGCCGTTCAACCAGAAGCCCCGGCTCGACGAGGCCCGGTGGGAGGCCGCCCAGGCCAGCGACCTGATCAGCAAGGCCCTCGGGCGCGAGATCACGGTCGTCCCGTCGCTGGCGATCTACGGCCCGGCGATCCCCTGGCGCATCCTCAACATCCGTGACGTGGACGTGTTCTCCGGCGGACTGGTCCGCAGGTGGATCACCAAGCGGGAGCGGTCCCTCACCACGGCGGAGATCGAGTCGATCCACCGGGCCGCCGAGCGGGTGCTGCCGCCGCGTTATCCCGAGTAGTGGACTGCCGGTCTCGGCAGGCGGGCGGTGGTCGTACCATTTGAAGACTCGTAGTCTTCGGATGGGAGTCCGCCCATGCCCGCCCTCAGGTCTCGTACGGTCACGCACGGCAGGAACATGGCCGGTGCCCGGGCCCTGCTCCGGGCCACGGGCGTAGCCGGCGGAGACCTCGGCAAGCCGATCGTCGCGGTGGCCAACAGCTACACGCAGTTCGTCCCCGGTCACGTGCACCTGCGCGAGGTGGGCGACGTGGTCTCGGCCGCCGTGCGCGAGGCGGGGGCCATCCCGCGGGAGTTCAACACGATCGCGGTCGACGACGGCATCGCGATGGGCCACGGCGGGATGCTCTACTCGCTGCCGTCCCGCGAGCTGATCGCCGACGCGGTCGAGTACATGGTCAACGCCCACTGCGCGGACGCGCTGATCTGCGTCTCCAACTGCGACAAGATCACGCCCGGCATGCTGCTGGCGGCCTTCCGGCTCAACATCCCCACCGTCTTCGTGTCCGGCGGCCCGATGGAGGCCGGCAAGATCCCGGGCAAGAAGCTCGACCTCATCGACCCGATGATCGCGGCGGCCGACGACAGCGTCTCCGACGCCGAGCTGCTGGAGCTCGAGGAGAACGCTTGCCCGACCTGCGGGTCCTGCAGCGGCATGTTCACGGCCAACTCGATGAACTGCCTCACCGAGGCCATCGGGCTGGCGCTGCCCGGCAACGGCACGATCCTGGCCACCCACAAGGCCCGCAAGACCCTGTTCGAGGACGCCGGCCGCGCGGTCGTCGACATCACCCGGCGCTACTACGAGCAGGACGACGAGTCGGTGCTGCCGCGCAGCATCGCCACCCGCGACGCCTTCGAGAACGCCATGGCCCTCGACGTCGCGATGGGCGGCTCGACCAACACGATCCTCCACCTGCTCGCCGCCGCCCGCGAGGCCGGCGTCGACTTCGGGCTCAAGGAGATCAACGAGCTGTCGCTGCGGGTGCCGTGCCTGTGCAAGGTCGCCCCGGCCACGGCGAAGTACCACGTCGAGGACGTGCACCGCGCCGGCGGCATCCCCGCCATCCTGGGCGAGCTCGACCGCGGCGGCCTGCTGCACCGCGACGTCCACAGCATCCACGCCTCCTCCCTGCAGGAGCACCTGGCCGCCTGGGACCCGAAGTCCCCGCAGGTCACCGACGAGGCCATGGAGCTGTGGCACGCCGCGCCGGGCAACGTCCGGACCGTCAAGGCCTACTCGCAGGACGCGCGGTGGGACGACCTCGACCTCGACCGGTCGGAGGGCTGCATCCGCGACGTGGAGCACGCCTACACCCGCGACGGCGGCCTCGCCGTGCTGTACGGCAACATCGCCCAGGACGGCTGCGTGGTGAAGACCGCCGGCGTGGACGAGTCGATCTGGCGGTTCTCCGGCCCTGCCGTGGTCTTCGAGTCGCAGGAGGACGCCGTCGACGGCATCCTGGCGAAGCGGGTCAAGGAGGGCGACGTCGTCGTCATCCGCTACGAGGGCCCCAAGGGCGGCCCGGGCATGCAGGAGATGCTCTACCCGACGAGCTTCCTGAAGGGCCGCGGGCTCGGCAAGGCGTGCGCGCTGATCACGGACGGCCGGTTCTCCGGCGGCACGTCGGGCCTGTCCATCGGCCACGTCTCCCCCGAGGCCGCCGAGGGCGGGATCATCGGCCTGGTCGAGGACGGCGACATCGTCGAGATCGACATCCCGGGCCGCTCGATCGAGCTCAAGGTGCCCGAGGACGTGCTCGCCGCCCGCCGCGAGAAGGTGGTGCGGGAGCTCGGCGGCTACCGGCCGCGCGACCGGCGCCGCCCGGTCTCCGCGGCGCTGCAGGCGTACGCCGCGCTCACGACCTCCGCGTCGACCGGCGCCTCCCGGGACCTGAGCCAGCTGTCCCGGTAGGGAGAGCTGGGCCGTATCCCTTGCGGTAGAGGGCCGGGCGCCTCGGCGCCGGCTCCCGGTCGGCGCCTGGCCGGTCGCGCCGGTGGGTGGCGGCGGCGGGACCTGAGCGGGCTGTTCCGTTAGGCAGAACTGGCCGTCAGGACAGGCGCTTTTCCGAGAACGCGTTCGGAAAAATGTCGGTCCTCGTCGTTATGGTCGAGGTATGGCCAACGTCACACGGCACTCGCTGACGGCCGAGGAGCTCGCCGCCCTCGCGCTGTCGCTCGCCCACCTCGGGGCGGGCCCGCAGTCGGTCACGGCCCGCCGCGGGCTGCGCCACGCCTTCGCGCACCTCGACCTCAACGACGACGTCATCGCCACGACCCTGCAAACGCTGACCACACCGCTGCCGACCGACGTCGCCCGGCGCGCCCGCGCCGTGGCCAACGCCATCACCGCCCGGCTCGTCGTCCGGATCCAGTACCACGACGCCGACGGCCGTCTCACGGTCCGCGACGTCGAGCCGGTGACCTGCCTGGTTCACGGCGAGTTCTGGTACCTGGTGGGCTGGTGCCGCATGCGCCGGGGAATCAGGGCCTTCCGCTTCGACCGCATCGTGGCGGTCGAGCCGACCGACCTGCCGAGCCGGCCGCATCTCCCCCAGCGCTACCTGCCCTTCCAGCGCCGGGCCCGTCCCGGCGCCGCCTCCGGCCCGGGCTCCGGCGGCGACTTCACCCCCGCCGTCGCCTGACGTGGTGAGCCTCGGCCCCGGGAAGCAGCCCATCCGGGGCCGGGCTCACCGCCCTCGGCATCGTCCTCGTCCCCCTACCGGGAAGGCGGCGCCTTCCGGGGCCCGGGGCTACCGTCGTCGGCGTCGCCCTCGTCTCCCTACCGGGAAGGCGGCGCCATCCGGGTCGCGGCTCCGGGGCCCGGGGCCCCGCCCTCGTCTCCCTACGGGGGAGGCGGCGCCATCCGGGTCTCGTTCCCGGATCGGCTGTGCCGGGCGGTCAACCGGCGCAGCAGCCGCCGCCGCAGCACCCGCCGCCTGAGGATCCGCGGGGGGCGGGGCCGGCGCCCGCCTTGCCGGTGACGGCGACCGTCGACAGCAGCTTCACCGTGTCGCCGTGCCCGGAGGGACAGGTCGCGGGAGAGTTGGCCTCGGCCATGGGCCGGTTGAGCTCGAAGGTCGAGCCGCACGCGCGGCACCGGTAGTCGTAGCGTGGCATGCCCCCTAATGTACGGCCGGATCGCCGCCGGCCGCATGACCCCTCCCCACCATCACCAGTGGCCGGCCGCAACTCACACCTCGGCCACCACCGAGGGCGGGCCCGCCCCTCACGTTCCGCGATCCGATGGCCCAGCCCGGCCGTGCCGCCTGCCGCGGTACGGGCGGACCGCGGTTCTCAGGCGAAGTGGATCGTGGCGTAGTCGTCGATGGGGCGGTAGCCGAGCTTGCGGTAGATGGAGTTCGACGTGGGGTTGGCGAGGTCGGTGAACAGCAGCACCTCGTCCGCCCCCTCGTCCAGCGCCTTACGGGTGGCCGCGTGGGTGACGGCCGCGCCGTACCCGCGACGGCGCAGGTCGGGCGGCGTGTAGACGGGACCGACGCGGGACATGGCGGCGATGGGCGCGGAGACGCCGGCCAGCGAGACGGGCCGGCCCTCGTCCTCCCACCAGAGCAGTTCCTCGCGGTTGACGCGTGCGGAGACGACGGGGGTGGGGTCGGCGCCCGCCTCGACGTGCGCCTCCTGCTGGAAGGCCCGGAACCAGTCGACGGCCTGCGGGATCTCGTCGGCCGGCACGGTCCGTGCCTTTCCGGGCGCGGTCGCCGCCTCCAGCGTGCCGAGCCGGAACAGCCGCTCGGACCTCCGGCCGCGCACGGGCCGCCACCAGGCCCGCGCGAACGCCTCGGCGGCGGCGAGCGGGCCGCTCACCCCAGGGATCACCTGGTCCCGTTCGATCAGCGTGGCCGCCAGCGACGGCAGCGTCCCCAGCGGGACGTCGGCGAGGAGCAGCGGGCGGGGCGGCGTGTGGAGGACGGCGGCCACCACGTCGCCGCCCTCCTCCAGCCACCCCAACAGCGGGTCCTCGACGAACTGGCCGCCGCGGATCCCGCGTGACACGGTCAGCGGGACCGTGTTGCGCACGGGATCGCGCAGCAGCCAGGGCTCGGCCACCTCGGCGAACTCGCCGGGGTCCGACGTGAACCTCCAGGTCATGTCACATCAGGCCGCGGGTTCCAGGTAGGGCGCCCACTGAGGGTCTCCGTCGAGCTGCGCGCCGATGAGCCGCCAGTGGGCGCCGTGTGGCACCACCAGGGGGACGTGCAGCGTCCACCCCAGCTCCTCCAGCAGACGGTCGGCCTTTCTGTGGTTGCACGGCATGCACGAGGCGACGCAGTTCTCCCAGGTGTGAGGGCCTCCCCGAGACCGGGGAATGACGTGGTCGATGGTCTCCGCCCGCTGTCCGCAGTAGGCACAGCGGAAGTTGTCCCGGCGCATCAGCGCGGCCCGGGTGAGCGGGATGCGCGTCCGGTAGGGGATGCGGACATAACGGCGAAGCCTGATCACCGACGGCACGTCCAGCGTGCGTGTGGCCGAGCGCAGAACCGCGCCGCGCCCGTCGCGGTGGACGACGTCCGCTTTCTCTCTCAGGACCAAGATCACGGCCCGGTGCAGGGAGAGCGTGGTCAGCGGCTCGTAGGTGGCGTTCAATAGCAGGACTTGGCGCATCAGCCGGCCTCCACAACTGCCTCGGCTGTGCGCCACGGTTGTGGTCCCGTCTGCTGGGACCCGGATGCTTCCGTCACAGGGACCTCCGCCGGACGGCCCAGCGGATCGTCACCACGGCACCGCCCTTCACCAAAGTGTGGCCTGTTGAGCGGCCTGTCCGCCACCCCATAATGAGGTCGATGGAGCGGGCAGCAGGGACGCCTGGTGCTTCTATGCCCAGGGGATCATCCGTTTACTCCCGTCTTGGCCGGGTACGGCCGAAGGGACGCCGCACTGCCGCGGCTGATTTAAAGTGCCAGCATGACGCGACTGCCGTATCCGCCCGCCCGCCGTGACGAGATCGTCGACGTGCTGCACGGGACCCCCGTCCCCGACCCGTACCGGTGGCTTGAGGATCCGGACGCCCCGGAGACCAAGGAGTGGCTGGACGCGCAGGACGCGCTGTTCCGCGGCGCCGAACTCGACGGCCGCGAGCACTTCCGGGCCCGCGTCGCCGAGCTGCTGCGCTCGGGCTCGGTCGGCACCCCGGTCTGGCGGGGGGAGCGCCGCTTCTTCACCCGCCGTACGCCGGACCAGGAGCACCCGGTCCTGTACGTCGCCGACGAGGACGGCGAGCGCGTCCTGCTCGACCCCACGGCCCTCGACCCGTCCGGGGTGACGACGCTCGACTCCTACCAGCCGAGCAAGGAGGGCGACCGGCTGGCCTACCAGATCTCGGTGGGCGGCGACGAGGAGTCGAAGCTCTACGTCATCGACGTCGAGAGCGGCGAGGTCGTCGAGGGGCCGATCGACCGGTGCCGCTACTCCCCCGTCGCCTGGCTGCCGGGCGGCGAGGCGTTCTACTACGTCCGCCGGCTGGCGCCTGCCCTGGTCCCGGACGGCGAGGAGCAGTTCCACCGCCGCGTCTACCTGCACCGCGTGGGCTCGCCGGCCGACGACGACGTGCTGATCTTCGGCGAGGGGCTGGAGAAGACCAACTACTACGGGGTGGCGGTCTCCCGCGACGGCCGCTGGGTGTGGATCTCCGCCGCCCGGGGCACCGCCCCCCGCAACGACCTGTGGCTGGGCGACCTGTCGGCGTCCGCACCCGAGGCGCCGGCCCTGGTCACGGTGCAGGAGGGCGTCGACGCGCAGACGGCGCTCCACGTGGGCCGCGACGGCCGGCTCTACGTCTTCACCGACCTCGACGCGCCGCGCGGCCGCGTCTGCGTGACGTCGCCGTCGGAGCCCGGCGCGGACAGCTGGCGGGACCTGATCCCGGAGGACCATGAGGCCGTCCTGTCGGACTTCGCGATCCTCGACGACCTGCCCGAGCCGATCATCCTCGCCGGCTGGACCCGTCACGCCATCTCCGAGATCACCGTCCATGCGCTGGAGACGGGCGAGCGGACCGGCGAGGTTCCGCTGCCCGGCCTCGGCTCGGTCGGCGGCATCGTCGAGCGTCCCGAGGGCGGCCACGAGGCCTGGTTCAGCTACACCGACACCATCACCCCCACCGCGGTCTACCGCTACGACGCGCTGACCGGCGAGACCACGCTGTGGGAGGCGCCTCCCGGGGCGATCGAGGTGCCCGAGGCCCGGACCGAGCAGATCGTCTACCGCTCGAAGGACGGCACCGAGGTCCACATGCTGGCCATCTCACGCGACGGCTCCGGCCCCCGGCCCACGATCCTCTACGGGTACGGCGGCTTCGGCATCTCGATGACCCCCGGCTTCTCGGCGACCGCGCTCGCCTGGGTCGAGGCGGGCGGCGTCTACGCGGTCGCGCAACTGCGGGGCGGCGGCGAGCAGGGCGAGCAGTGGCACCGCGCCGGCATGCTCGGCCACAAGCAGAACGTCTTCGACGACCTGCACGCGGCAGCCGAGCACCTCATCGCCACCGGCGTGACCAGCCCGGACCGGCTCGCCATCTCCGGCGGCTCCAACGGCGGCCTCCTCGTCGGGTCGGCGCTCACCCAGCGGCCCGACCTGTACGCGGCCGTCGTCTGCACGGCCCCCCTGCTCGACATGATCCGCTACGAGAAGTTCGGCCTGGGCGCGACCTGGAACGTGGAGTACGGATCGGCCGACGTGCCCGAGGAGTTCGGCTGGCTGTGGGGCTACTCGCCGTACCACCGCGTCCGCGAGGGGGTCTCCTATCCCGCCACGCTGTTCGCGGTCTTCGCCTCCGACACCCGGGTGCACCCGCTGCACGCGTGGAAGATGGCGGCGGCCCTCCAGCACGCGCAGGCGGGCGACCGGCCGATCCTGCTCCGCAACGAGACCGAGGTGGGCCACGGCGCCCGGGCCGTCAGCAAGTCGATCGAGCTCGCGGCCGACCAGCTGGCGTTCCTGGCCCGGCACACGGGCCTCGGGGTCACCGGGGGAAGATGACGGTCTTGTGGCCGTCCAGCAGCACCCGGTGCTCGGCGTGCCAGCGGACGGCCCGGGCCAGCGCCTGGCACTCCACGTCGCGGCCCATGGCGGCGAGGTCCTCGGCCGAGTGGGTGTGGTTCACCCGGGCGACCTCCTGCTCGATGATCGGCCCCTCGTCCAGGTCGGCCGTGACGTAGTGGGCGGTCGCGCCGATGAGCTTCACCCCGCGCGCGTGCGCCTGGTGGTACGGCTTGGCCCCCTTGAAGGACGGCAGGAACGAGTGGTGGATGTTGATCATCCGGCCCGCCAGCTTGGCGCACAGGTCCTCCGAGAGCACCTGCATGTACCGCGCGAGCACCACCAGGTCGGCCTGGTAGTGGTCGACCAGAGCGAGGATCTCCGCCTCCTGCCGCGGCTTGGTCTCCGGCGTGACCGGCAGGTGGTGGTACTCCACGCCGTACGACTGGGTGAGGGGCCGCAGGTCCGGGTGGTTGGACGCCACGCCCGTGATCTCGATGGGCAGCAGGCCGGACCGCACCCGGTAGAGCAGGTCGTTCAGGCAGTGGTCGAATTTGCTGACGAGCACCAGCGCCCGCGTCCGTACGGCGAGGTCGAAGAGCTGGAACTCCATGCCGAACTCGGGGGCGAGCCCGGCGAAGGCCGCCCTCAACTCGTCCAGCGACAGTTCCGCCGCGAACTGGACGCGCATGAAGAACCGCACCGCGACCGGGTCGCCGAACTGCTGGCTCTCGATGATGTTGCACCCGTGCCGGGCCAGCAGCCCGCTGACGGCGGCGACCACCCCGGGGCGGTCGGGGCAGGACAGGGTCAGCACATACTCAGCGCTCATGCGTCGATCCTCAGCGGGGAGTGTCGTTATCGCTCCAAGCGTAGGGCCACCGGCCGCGGGAAATGGAGGCGATGATGGCGGACGGCCGTCCGGCGGCCCGGGTGCTGTGTGTGGACGGCGAGGGCCGGGTGCTGCTGCTGCGCTGGCATGACCCGGTCGCGGACCGGACATTCTGGGAGCCGCCGGGCGGCGGGATCGAGCCCGGCGAGACGGATCTCGACGCGGCCCGGCGTGAGCTGTGGGAGGAGACCGGGCTGCCCGGCGAGGCCGTCGAGGACCTCTGGACGCCGGTCGCGCGGGACTTCCACTGGCTCGGGGTGCACTACGTGAAGACCGAGCGCTTCTACCTGGCCCGCTTCGACGCCACGCCGCCGGTCGCGTCGGCCGCGCTCACGCCCGGCGAGCACGGCACCTACCGGGGCCACGCCTGGCACCCGCGCGAGGTTCTCGCCACCCTTCCCGAGCCCGTCGAGCCTCCCGGCCTCCCCCGCGTCCTCGACGTCCTGCTCCGCGGCGCGTCCTGACGTCCTCCAGGCCAGGCCGCCCCTGGGGCCGGCCGGCGTCGTGGCGCTCGACCGGCCAGGGTCGGCCGGCCGTGTCGTGACGTCCGGCCGGGCCGTCGTCGGGTCAGCCAGCCTTGTCGTGGCGTTCGAGCGCCTGGCTGATCTCGGCGTCGTCGGGCGCGAGCTCGTGGGCCCGGCGCAGGTCCTGCTCCGCGTCGAGGTCCCGGCCCAGCACCGCCAGGGCCGTCGCCCGGTTGTAGTAGAGCGCGGCGTCCTCGCCGAGGTCGAGGGCCCGGGTCAGGTCGTCGACCGCCCCGGCGGCGTCGTCGGTCTCGAACCGCAGAATGGCCCGGTTCGCCCAGGCCGAGCCGAGCGCGGGGTCGGCCGACAGGGCCGCATCGAACGCCGCCCGCGCCTCCGCGAACCGCCCCGCGGCCGTCTCCAGCTGTCCGAGCACGCCCAGCAGGTGGGCGTTGCCCGGGTCGAGGCCGAGCCCTGTCTCGACGTCCCCCCTGGCCGCGTCGTGCTCGCCGAGCATCTCCAGGACCCCGGCCCGGTTCACGTACGCGTTGACGTACTCGGGGTCCAGCTCGATCACGTGGTCGAGGTCCTCCCTGGCCTGGGCGAGGTCGCCTTCGGCCAGGCGCAGCTCCGCCCGGTTGTAGTACGCCTCCGGCAGTGGCGGGCTCACCTGGATCGCGGTCTCGTAGTCGGCCAGCGCCTCGTCCGCCCGGCCCAGCTCGAACAGCAGGTTCCCCCGGTCGAGGTAGTGGTCCGGGAAGGCCGGGTCGATCGCGATGGCCCGGTCGAGGTCGCGCAGGGCGTCCGCGGGCCGGCCGGTCCTGGCGAGGAGCTGGGCCCGGTTGGCGAACAGCACCATCCGGTGCACCGGGTGCGCCTGCGGCGGCAGGTCGCGCTCGGCCAGGTCGATGGCCGACTGCACGAGGTCGAGGGCCCGGGCGACCCTGCCCTCGCGCAGTTCGATCAGCGCCCGCCCGTTCTGGTCGAACCCGAGCTTGAACGCCCGCTGCCGCCGGTCCGGCAGCAGGGTCGAGATCGCGATGGCCTCGTTGATCCAGCCGCGCGCCCTCGGGAGGTCCCGCTCGGCCGGCACCGGGTTGCGCGCGTCGAGCATCGCCGTGCCGTAGGCCGAGGCGGCGTGGACCGCGGGGTCCACGCTCACCCTCCGCGCCCGCTCGTACAGCTCCAGCGCCCGGTCCCGGCGGCCGAGGCCCGCCAGCGCCGTGGCCGTGCGCTGGGTGAAGCGCCACCACAGGTCGGAGCCGGGCTCGGCGAGCCGCAGCCCGCGCAGGCCCAGGTCGGCCACGGCCTCCAGGAAGCCCTCGGCGACGCAGTGGTCGACGGCGGCCCACAGCGACCGCAGCGCGGCCGCCCGGTCGCTGCCGTGCTCGCGGTGGTACGGCAGCGCGCCCAGGTCGTACTCCGGGCCCAGCTCCGCGGCCCGCGCGTCGTGCAGGCGCGCCCGCTCGCCGGCGGACAGCGCCCGGTACGCCTCGTACGCCGCCGGGTCGTCGCCGGTGCCGTCCAAGGCCACGTAATCACCGGCGTCCTCGTCCGGCATCTCGCGGGCGGGCGCGTCGACCGGCCGCGCGGCCCCCCAGGGCGGCTCGGGCGACCCGACGACCAGCGTCAGATCGCTCACCCGGCGGCTCAGCACGCGCAGCAGCTCGCGGTCGGTGGCGTCGGCCTCATGCAGGTTGTCCACCACCAGAGCGCGCGGCCCGGGGAGGCAGTCGCGGACGAACTCGGCGATCCCGTTGGCGACACGGAGCGTGCGGCGCGGGGCGGGCACCAGGATGCGCTCGTCCTCCGGCAGACCCGCCTCGATCGTCTCGCGGCGGGCCGGGACCAGCGGGCGCAGGTCCGCCGCGGCGGACCGGATCTCGATGTCGTGCGTGGCCACCAGCTCAGGGGAACGCTCCAACGCATCCGGAACCAGCGCGCGCAGGATCGCTCCACCCACCGTGTAGGGACCACGCAGCCGCCGATGCCCGTTCACCACGGACGTCAGGAGGGGAGGCAGCTCCAATGTCCGGAGCGCCGCCACGCGGTCACGGGAGAGTCTCCCCCTGACCCAGATGTGACGAGGCCGGTCCCTCACCCCTTGTGGATGACGCTGGAGGCGCCGGTGAGCTTCGCGGTGCCGGGCTTGCGGATAATGATCTTCTTCATTGCGGCTCTTCCCCCACTCGGGCGAACAGGACAAGGCACAAGTATTGATTCAGATCAGCTATCCGCCAAGGCCTGGAAGCACTATCTATCGGGAGAAAAGCGGTGAAACTACACCATTTAGGGGTTTCTCCAGATAAAGGACGACCATGTCCCCGCGAGCTTCGCGCCGTAACTCCCGCCAGCCCGATTTCCGGTACAGCTCCAGGGCCGCCACCTGCCGCAGGGTGGTGTCCCCGCAGAGCAGGGAGTAGCCGAGCTCCCGGGCCCGTTCCTCCAGCACCTGCATGATCTGCGCGCCGTAGCCGCGTCTCTGATGGTCGGGGTGGACGCGCAGACGGCACATTTCGGCAGTCCGGTCGTCGATCCTGCGCAGTCCGCCCATGGCCACGATTCCGGCCTCGGGCAGCTCGCCGACGAGGAACTCGCCGCGGGCGGCCAGGTAGATCTCGGTGATGCGCGGGAAGTCGTCGTCGTAGTAGACGCCGTCACCGGGGGAGATGCCGACCTGCGCCAGGCCGACCTGGTGCAGGGACCACACGGCGTCGAGGTCGGACCACCGGTATCGACGGATCCGCAGCGTCGGGGTCACGCCCGGCTCGCTTTTCCCTGTGGCCGCGCGGACGACGCCGCCAGGGTCTCCCTGTGCCGGCACGCGACCGCCCGGCGCCGGGCCTGTGGCCGCCGGCGCCGGGCCTCCCGCCATGGATCCTCCTCGCACCCGCTCTCCTCGCCCTGGCTCACGCGATGTCCTCGCCCAGCTTCGGCGGCACCGCCAGCGGGCCCGGCTGCAGCGCCTCACGGAAGGCCTCCAGCCGAGGGGTGTCGCCGTACTTGGCGTGGATGTCCTTGGCGAGCTCGTACGCGGGCTTGAGGATCAGCTCGGTCCGGTACTCCTTGTCGACCATGTCCAGGGCCTCCTGTCCCATCTGGAGGGCTGCCTCGACGTCGCCCTCGATGAGCCGGCACCGGGCACGGTCGAACCGGATGAGCGTCTGGTCGAGCAGGTCCTCGTTGGAGTACTTCCCGAGGGCCTGCTCCAATATCACGTCGGCCTCAAGTGTCTGCCCGAGCTTCACCAGGACGTCACCTTGGTAGAAGTACAACTGCCGCTCGGTGTAGCCGAAGGCCGCGTCCTCCTGGTCGTTCGCGCTCATCTGCTGGAAGGCGGCCCTGGCCCGATGGAGGGCCCGTTTGGCCTGCTCCACGACCTCGTGTCGGGCGCCGTTGTTGCCCGCCAGCATGGCGAGAGCCCGGGCCTCGACCACGGGGGCCATGGTCCGCGCGGCGCACGGGGTGTGGCCGGCGAGGTCGCGGCTCTTCTTGGCAAGCGTGAGCGCCTCGCGTGGGTCGCCGTAGTAGAGCGGGACGAGGGCCTCACGTGCCGTCACCCAGGCGCGCAGCGCGCGATCGCCGGTCTCGTCGGCGGCGGTGCGGCCGGTGCGGAAGAACGACCGGGCCAGACGCTGGTCGCCGAGGTCTATCATGATCATCCCGGACAGGCCGGCCAACTGGGCGGCCATCCGGCACAGGCGTTCCTGGACGTCGATCGGCTGGCGGCGTTCGAGGGCCTTGCGCACGGCCGAGAACTCCAGCATCACGTCGCACAGGAGCCGTAGAGGGGGGGTGTTCATGTACTGGCGGCCGAAGCCGTTCGTGGACTGCTCCCACTGGTCGAGCATCGCCGGTGAGACGGTGGCCGTCACCATGGTGTCGTCCATCCGCCGCCGCAGGTTCTCGACCGCGCCGAGCACCTGGCTGTCCAGGCTCGCGGCCCCCGCGGTGCCGGCGAGGAGCGTCAGCAGCGTCCTCCGTAGCACGTTCTCGTCCTCCTCTCCCCCGTTCGCGGAGGGGTAGCCGCTGCCCAGTGGGACCGGCGCTTCACGCGGTTCGGGGGAAGTGTCAGGTCTGTCGTCTTGTGGGTCTCCGCCGCCCAGGACGCCCGTGACCACGTGTCCGCGGCCGCAGATGCACGGACCGTCGAATCCAAGGGCCAAGGGTTCGACCCGGTAGACCGAACACAGGTAGTGGAGATACTCCGGACCGGGGCGCTTCATGCCCGACTCGTAAGCGGACAGTAGCGTCTCCCCGATGCCGGGGACGGGCTTTCCGTCCCTCTCGAAGAGGGCACGGACCTGCTCGATGACATCGGCGAGGGCGATGCCGTTCGAGAGGCGATGGGCCTTGATCCTAGTGGTCCCGAACTGTGTCTCGCAGACTTCATGGATTTCTTCGGCGATCTGAGCCAGGCTCCGCCCGGCCGCGAGTCCACGCGCCCTGACTCGCCGGGCGATCTCCGTCTCCCTGTGTTGCCTGCCGGACATTCCGGCCCCTCTCTCGAGCCGGCCGCACTCGCAGCCCACGTGTATCCCGACCGGTCCCATTCGGCGACGGAGAGTGACTCTGTCGTCGCACTCCGCCGACACCATAATGATGGACCACACTTGGCCCGGCCAAGTACCCACTTTGAACGTGCTGACTAAGGATCGTCTCCTGATAGGGGTTTTCTTTCAACCAACTTGGGTTTTCCTCCACCGGCCGGTGTTCACACCGCGTTGACCTGATGAGTTCGGTGAGTCATCTTTGGCGGACCAGGACGAACGAGCAGGGGTTCCAAAGCAGACATTCAGGCCTCAAGGCAAATGAAGGAGGAACTCAAGGTGGGGGAGGACGATTTCCGGCGATTGGAGCGTTTGGTGGCCGAGCTCGACGCCCGCGGCCTGATCGCGCGGGTCGTGCGCGCCCCGTCGGGCCGGGCGTACGTACGCGTGATCAACCCGAACGCGACCAGCCTCACGGAGAACGTGGTCTGCCAGTCGTCCGACTACTGGTGGTCCTGGGGTGAGCGCATGCACCGGGCGGACGACCCGGCCGGCGCCGCCACCAAGGTCGCCCGTGTGCTCGCCGCGGTGAGCGAGTAGGGAAGGCGGCGAACCGGGTGAAGTGCAGTCACCGCGGGAACGCCGCACCCACCGCGGCCCTCCGGGGCCGGTGGGATGCCCGGTGCGGAGCGTTCCGGGGCCGTGCCGCCACGGCCCGCCGGGAACGCTGTGGCATCCCGCCGGCCCCGCGATCGGGCCGGGCACCCTACGGCGCGGGCACGTCCTCGCCGCGCCGCCCCTCCACCGCCGGACGTCACAGGTCCGCCGCCTCCGCACGGCTCGGCCAAGCACCCCGCCACCTCACTCCTCAGCCGCCGGCCGTGACAGGTCGGCCGTCCTCGCACGGCTCGGCCAGGCATCTCACCGCCTCCCTCCTCCACCGCGGACCCGCACCGGCGCACCCCACGCGCCGCACCGGTTCGCCACCTGCCGTACGGCGCGGGCACGTCCTCGCCCCGCCGGCCGCAGGCCGTACGCCGCACGGACCCGCCGTCCGCGCCGTACGGCCTGAGATCCGCCGCGTGCGGGACGACGGTCCCGTACGGGCGTACTGAAAGGACTCCGTCCGGGCCCGCCGCGCAGGCGGGCACCGGGCGGGCACCGGGGGGATTCCCCTCTCGGAGAACGGTCAGGGACACGCTTCCGGGTGCGTGCCCCGGCCCTGCCACCCGTCACTGGAGCGCTCTCGGCCCGCCCTCCGCGGCCCCGGGCGGAAAGCGCTCCCGTCTTCCCCGGCGATGTGACGGAGGCCGGTTCAGTCGGCAGTATGGGCTAGGTTTCTCACCTGCCCGCCCACTGAGCCGATCCGAGGGGGATCCACCTCGTGTTGCCGCTGACGCCCGCGACACCCACCCCAGCGCCCGAGCCCACCTTTCCTGATGCGACCAGGACGGCGGAGACGCTGATGCAGGCATGCGAGACCAACAAGGGCTTCCTCTGCTCACTGCTGAACTCGTCGTTCCCGGAGGCCCATTTCCCGGCCTGGGTGCCGCTGGTCGCCGGGCTCGCCGACGTGCTGCTGGTGCTGGTCCTGATCCTGGCCGGCGCGCTCATCGTGCGGAACGTGGCCCACCGCCTGATCACCCGGCTCACTCTCAGGGCCAGCGAGGGCGTTTTGCCGGAACGGCTGCGCAACAGGGCGCTCCTGGCCGGCAACGGCGACGCCGCCAATGTGATCCTCACCGAGCGCCGCCGGCAGCGGGCCGAGACGATGGGGTCGGTGCTGCGGAGCCTCGCATCCGTCATGATCTTCGGCACCGCCGCGCTTATGATCCTCGGCCGGCTCGGGGTGGAGCTCGCGCCGTTGCTGACCAGTGTGGGCATCATCGGCGTCGCGGTCGGCTTCGGGGCGCAGGAGCTCGTCAAGGACTTCATCGCCGGCATGTTCATGCTGCTGGAGGACCAGTACGGCGTGGGCGACGTCATCGACACGGGCGTGGCGACGGGCACCGTCGAGGCGGTCACGCTGCGGATCACCCGGCTGCGGGATGCTGACGGAAAGGTCTGGTACGTCCGCAACGGGACGATCAGCCGGGTCGGCAACGAGTCCCAGGGCTGGTCGCGGGCGCTGGTCGACGTGCCCGTTCCGTACGCGGCGGACATCGCGACCGTGCGTGACCTGCTCAAGAGCATCGCCGTGGACCTGTGGGAGGACCCGGACTACCGGGACGTCCTGATCGTGGAGGAGCCCCAGGTCTACGGCCTGGAGCAGGTGTCGGGCACCTCGATCATCTTCCGGGTCAGCGTGAAGACCGCCCCCGCCCGGCATCTGGAGGTCGCCCGCGAGCTGCGGCTGCGGGTGAAGCGGGCCTTCGACGAGAAAAGCCTCACATTCGCGGCCTGACCCTACCGTCCGGTAACTGTCCTAGGCTGAAACGGTGACGAGCGAGGAGACCCTGTCCTTCTACGAGGCGATCGGGGGCGAGGAGAGCTTCCGGCTGCTGGTCCACCGGTTCTACGAGGGCGTCGCCGAGGACCCGCTGCTGCGTCCGCTCTACCCGGAGGAGGACCTGGCGGGCGCCGAGGAGCGGCTGCGCATGTTCCTCATCCAGTACTGGGGCGGCCCCAACACCTACAGCCAGCAGCGCGGCCACCCCCGCCTGCGTATGCGGCACGCGCCGTTCGTCATCGGCGAGGCCGAGCGCGACGCATGGCTGCGGCACATGGGCGACGCCGTACGGTCGCTGGAGCTGCCTCCCGAGCGCGAGGAGCAGCTGTGGAAGTATCTGGTTTACGCCGCCCACAGCCTGGTAAACGCATAAGTCACGATTTCAGCGGGCAGCCAAGAACCCATGGAAACGACCCCCTGGTGGCGCGACGCCGTCGTCTACGAGATCTATGTCCGCAGTTTCGCCGACGCCTCGGGTGACGGTACGGGTGACCTGGCCGGGATCCGGAGCCGGTTGCCCTACCTGGCGGAGCTCGGCATCGACGCGATCTGGCTGACCCCGTTCTACCCCTCCCCCATGGCGGACGGCGGGTACGACGTGGCCGACTACCGCGACGTGGATCCCCTGTTCGGCACGCTGGCGGACTTCGACGCCCTGGTGTCCGACACGCACGCGCACGGCCTCCGGCTGATCGTGGACATCGTGCCGAACCACAGTTCGTCCGCGCACCCGTGGTTCCAGAAGGCCCTGGCGTCCCCCAAGGGCTCGGAGGAGCGCGACCGCTACATGTTCCGGGACACCTCCCCGTCCGCCGCCCAGACGGGCCGCAAGGAGCCGAACAACTGGCTGTCCACCTTCGGCGGCCCGGCGTGGACGCAGGTGCCCGACGGGCAGTGGTACCTCCATCTGTTCGCGCCCCAGCAGCCCGACTTCAACTGGCGCAACCCGGAGGTCCGGGAGGAGTTCCTCGACATCCTGCGGTTCTGGCTCGAACGGGGCGTGGACGGCTTCCGCATCGACGTCGCCATGGGCCTCATCAAGGCGGAGGGCCTGCCGGACACCGATCCCGGGTTCCGCTCCCGGTCCCCCATCTGGAGCCAGCCTGAGGTGCACGACATCTACCGGGACTGGCGCAGGGTGCTCGACTCCTACCCCGGCGAACGCTCGGCCGTCGGCGAGGTCTGGACCGACTCGGCGGAGGATCTCGCCCTGTACGTCCGGCCGGACGAGCTGCACCAGAGCTTCAACTTCGCCTGGCTGGAGGCGCCCTGGTCGGCCACCGCGTTCCGCAAGGTGGTCGACGACACGCTCCGCTCGATGTCCTCGCCGACATGGGTCCTGTCCAACCACGACGTCGTCCGCCATGTCACCCGATATGGGGAGGGGTCGCTCAACCCGTCGGCCGGGGTGGCGCGGGGACGGGCCGCCCTCCTTGCCATGCTCGCCCTCCCCGGGTCCGCATATCTCTACCAAGGGGAGGAACTCGGACTGCCCGAGGTGAAGAATCTTCCCCCAGAGGCGCGGCAGGACCCCATCTTCAGCCGCTCCAACGGCGAGGTGCTCGGACGCGACGGCTGCCGGGTGCCGCTCCCGTGGTCCGGCACCGAGGCGCCGTACGGGTTCGGGCCGGGCGGGTCGTGGCTGCCGCAGCCCGCCGACTGGGCGGACCTGACGGCCGAGCGCCAGGCGGCCGACCCCTCCTCGACGCTCTGGTTCTACCGTCACGCCCTCTCCACCCGGCGTGAGCTCCGCGGGACGCTGCCCGGCACGATCAGCTGGCAGGACGCCCCCGGCGACGCCCTGTTCTTCCACCGGGGGCCGCTGACCTGTGTGATCAACTGCGGTGAGGAGGCCGTCCCGCTGCCCCCGCACGACCGGGTGCTGATCTCCAGCGGCCCGCTCGACGGGACCTCGCTCCCCCCCGACACCGCTGCCTGGCTCGTCCAGGAATGACCCCGCCGCCAAGCGCCTCCTGACGGGATGAGGGGTCGCTCGCCCAGGCACGGGCATGCGGGGGCGCGGGCGAGTGGTCCGACGACGGGATGACGCCCCGGTGACGGCGAAGCCGGCCGGAACCCCTTCGGGTTCCGGCCGGCCTCGTGAGTCCGCCGGCGGCCGCAGAGGGGCGGGTGGTGGCCGTGGCGCTGGACGTCGATGCGGGAGGCGAAAAGATCATCCCTGGGCGCTGACAGCCGCCTGCCCGATCGTCTCGGGAGTACGGTCCGGCCGTCCCCGTAAGGCGAAGACCCCGATGGCGAACAGCGCCGCGAAGAAGACGCCGTCAGGCAGCAGGAACAAGGCCCCGGGGAGCCCGAGAGCGCCGAGGAGGCACGAGACGATCAACGCGACTCCGATCCACCACGGCAGCGTCCGCGCCCTCAGCACAGCGATGCCGAGGCAGATCGACCCGACGACCAGCGCCAGGAGCGCGACACCCTCGAAGACCGCGAAACCCGGCGGTTCCTCTGCGGGGATGCCGCCGTGGCCGACCAGATACGGCTTGACGAACGCCTCAGTGGTGCCCTCGCCGACGTTGAGCATCACCAGCGCGGCGAATATGCCGGCATAGCCGACGATGTGCAGCTTCGGTGCACGCCCGGCGAAGGTCAGGATCACCGGCAGCCCCAGCGCGATGACGACGTCCCCGACCAGCGCGATCCCCTCGAACAGCGGCCAGTTCTGGTACCGGAACACCTGGTCGCCACTGCCCGGCGCGAGCAGGTTGGCGGCGAGGTAACCCGCCAACGCGACGATCGTGCCGACGACGAGCGCCCATCCGGCGAGGCGTCTCACGTTCACGGTCATGGTCTCCTCCATGGTTCGCAGCGCCGGGCGCTGTGCGCGCTGCCGTCCGTCGGCGGCGCGTCCTCAGCGTCGGCCCTGCGCACCCGCGGCGTCGTCGTACCGGGGTCGGCACCGGTCGATACCTCGGTCGCGAACCACGCCGCCGGAAATGCGACCTGCGGATGACGCCACACGAGCGCGCCGTAGGTAACTTGCGGGTGTGATGGACGTGATAAACCCGGCCCAGGCCCGGGTGGAGTCGCCGGCGCGTGCGTGGCTGCGGCACAGGGCGGCCGGGCTGCTCCCCGACGCGCTGCTCGCCCTTGCGATCACCGGCTTCGCCCAGGCCGACCTCGCGTTCCATCTCGACAACTCGACGCCGTACGGCCCGATGCCGGCCGTGGTCGCCTCCACGCTGGTGGCGACCGTGATCCTTGCGTTGCGCCGGGTGACGCCGCTCGCCACCGCCGTGATCCTCGCGGTCGCGATCGCCGGGCCGATGCTGGTGACGCCGCTGACGGTCACGCTGTGGGGCGACCTCCTGCCGATCCTGGTCGCCACCTACTCGGTGGCCCGGCACAGTGTGCCGGCGCGGGCCTTCATCGGCGTGGCGGCCGTCGGCGCCGGCTTGGTCGTCGTGTTCCTGCGCAACCCGGAGTCCGGCACCGTCGGCAACATCCCGTTCGTCGCGGTGCCGCTGGCGGTGTGCTTCGTCGCCGGCCGGGTCCTGCGTGCCCGCGCTCACAGCCACTCCGACGACCGCGCCCGGGCCCGGCGGCTGGAGGCCGAGCGCGAGGAAGCGATCCGGGTCGCGCTCGCCGACGAGCGCGCCCGCATCGCGCGCGAGTTGCACGACATCGTCGCCCACTGCGTCAGCGTCATGGTGGTCCAGGCGGGCGCCGCAGAGGCCCTGCTGGACCGCGACCCGCAGAAGGCGCGAGCACCGCTGCGCTCGGTCCAGGAGACCGGGCGGCAGGCCGTCGGCGAACTCGGGCGCATGCTCGGCCTGCTGCGCGGGGAACGGGCCCGGCTCGCGCTCAAGCCGCAGCCGGGGACGGCCGACCTGGCCGAACTGGTCGACCACATGACCGCGATCGGCCTGCCGGTCGAGCTCACCGTGGAGGGCTCGGGCCGCCCGCTGCCACCCGGCGTGGACCTGACCGTGTACCGGATCGTGCAGGAGGCGCTCACCAACGTGCTGAAACACGCCGCGCCGACCACCGCGCACGTCAGGTTGCGCTACGACGACCAGTCCGTAGGGGTGAGCATCCGCGACACCGGGCGGACAGGCGGGTCGGGCAGGGCCGACACCAACCGGGTCGGGCACGGCCTGATCGGGATGCGCGAACGGGTCGGGCTCTACGGTGGCTCGCTCGAGACAGCGGACACGCCCGGCGGCGGCTTCACCGTGACCGCGCAGTTGCCGCTGGAGGCGGGCCAGCGATGATCAGGGTCTTGCTCGTCGACGACCAGGCCCTCGTACGCGGCGGTTTCCGCTCGATTCTGGAGGGTCAGGACGATATCGAGGTCGTTGGCGAGGCGGTGGACGGCGTCGAGGCCATCGACCGTGGGTCCGTGCTGCAGCCCGACGTCATCCTCATGGACATCCGCATGCCGCGCCTGGACGGCATCGAGGCGACCCGCCACCTTCTGAACGGCGGCACCTGCCGGGCGCGCATCCTCATGCTCACGACATTCGATGAGGATGAGTACGTCTACCAGGCGCTGCGGGCCGGGGCGAGCGGCTTCCTGCTCAAGAGCGCGCCGCCGCGTGAGCTGGCCGGAGCCGTCCGTACGGTCGCCGCGGGCGAGGCACTACTCGCCCCGGAGATCACCCGGCGGATGATCGAGGACTATGTCCGCCGCCCCCGGCCGGGCTCCGACCACCCATCCGGGCTCGAGACGCTGACCCCGCGCGAACTCGAGGTACTGAGGCTCATCGCCCGAGGCCGCTCCAACGCAGAGATCGCCGCGGAACTGTACCTCAGCGGGCCAACGGTCAAAACCCACGTCACCCGCATCCTCGCCAAGCTGGGTCTGCGCGATCGAGTCCAGGCTGTGGTCTTCGCCTACGAATGCGGCCTCGTCCATCCTGGCCGCTGACCACGGCCAGTGCACCGGCCCCGCCACCGGGCCGAAGAGGATCAGCCCGCGAGGTGTCCGCGACATCCACCGCCGCGGGTCGTCACCCGGACCCGCAAGGGCGGCGGCCTCACCCATCCGCTGGTGGGCACGCGGGGCTCCCGACCTGGCGCAGAGGCACGGGCAGGCGGGGGCGTGGGCGGGTGGTCCGGCGACGGGTGGCGGCGCCGCGGTACGACGAAGCCGGCCGAAACCCCTTCGGGTTCCGGCCGGCTTCGTAGGCCCGCTTGCGCCGCTGGGCGACGGAGTCGCTAGTCGCGGGTGAGCTTGCGGTAGGTGACGCGGTGGGGACGGGCGGCGTCGGCGCCGAGGCGCTCGATCTTGTTCTTCTCGTAGTCGGCGAAGTTGCCCTCGAACCAGAACCAGTTGGAGCCCTCTTCCCACGCCAGGATGTGGGTGGCGATGCGGTCGAGGAACCACCGGTCGTGCGAGGTGATCACGGCGCAGCCCGGGAAGTCGAGCAGCGCGTTCTCCAGGCTGGACAGCGTCTCAGTGTCGAGGTCGTTGGTGGGCTCGTCGAGCAGCAGGACGTTGCCGCCCTGCTTGAGCGTCAGGGCCAGGTTGAGCCGGTTGCGCTCGCCGCCCGACAGGATGCCCGCCAGCTTCTGCTGGTCGGGACCCTTGAAGCCGAACGCCGCGACGTACGCCCGGGACGGCATCTCGACGTTGCCGACCTTGATGTGGTCGAGCCCGTCGGACACGACCTGCCAGACGTTTTTCTTGGGGTCGATGCCGCCGCGGCTCTGGTCGACGTAGGAGATCTGGACGGTCTCGCCGACGGTGATCGCGCCGACGTCGGGGGTCTCGTCACCGATGATCATCCGGAACAGCGTGGTCTTGCCGACCCCGTTGGGGCCGATCACGCCGACGATGCCGTTGCGGGGCAGGTCGAAGGACAGGTCGTCCATGAGCAGCCGGTCGCCGAAGCCCTTGCTGAGCTTCTCGGCCCGGATGACCGTCGTGCCCAGGCGCGGGCCCGGCGGGATCTGGATCTCCTCGAAGTCGAGCTTGCGGTACTTGGCGGCCTCGGCGGCCATCTCCTCGTAGCGCTGGAGGCGGGCCCGGCTCTTGGTCTGGCGGGCGCGGGCGTTGGAGCGCACCCACTCCAGCTCCTCCTCCAGGCGCTTCTTGCGCTTGACGTCCTTCTGGCCCTCGACCTTGAGGCGGGCGGCCTTGGCCTCCAGGTAGGTGGAGTAGTTGCCCTCGTAGGGGAAGCAGCGGCCGCGGTCGAGCTCGAGGATCCAGTTGGCCACGTTGTCCAGGAAGTACCGGTCGTGGGTGACGGCCAGGACGGTGCCGGGGTACTTCTCCAGGTGCTGCTCCAGCCACTGGACGCTCTCGGCGTCGAGGTGGTTGGTGGGCTCGTCGAGCAGCAGCAGGTCGGGCTGCTCAAGCAGCAGCTTGCACAGGGCGACGCGGCGGCGCTCACCACCGGACAGCTGGGTGACGTCGGCGTCGGGGGGCGGGCAGCGCAGCGCGTCCATGGCCTGCTCGAGCTGGCTGTCGAGGTCCCACCCGTTGCGGTGGTCGAGCGCCTCCTGGAGGCGGCCCATCTCGTCGAGCAGCTCGTCGCTGTAGTCGGTGGCCATCTGCTCGGCGATCTCGTTGAACCGGTCGAGCATCGCCTTGGTCTCGGCGACGCCCTCCTCGACGTTGCCGAGCACGGTCTTGGACTCGTTGAGGGAGGGCTCCTGCTGGAGGATGCCGACCGTGAAGCCGGGCATCAGCCGAGCCTCGCCGTTGGACGGCTGCTCCAGGCCCGCCATCATCTTGAGCAGCGTCGACTTGCCCGTGCCGTTCGGGCCCAGGACGCCGATCTTGGCACCCGGCAGGAACGACAGCGTGACGTCGTCGAGGACAACCTTGTCGCCGTGCGCCTTGCGCACGCGCTGCAGCGTGTAGATGTACTCCGGCATGCTCTCAAGCCTAGGGGATGGCGCCGGTTGCGCCGTCCGCGCTTCGGGGAGGCGGGGCGACCGGCGCGGCCGGAAGGCAGATGCGATCCCTGCCCAGTTCCTTGGCGCGGTAGAGGGCGAGGTCGGCCGCCGCGAGCAGCTCGATCAGGTCCTCCCCGTGCACGTTCATGATGGCGACCCCGGCCGAGACCGTGACCGTGACCATGGCCTGCTCCGCCGAGACCGCCATCCGGCCGACCCGCCGGCGGAGCCGCTCGGCCACCCGGCGGGCCTCGGTGACGTCGGCGCCCGGCAGGAGGACGACGAACTCCTCCCCGCCGAAGCGGCCCACGACGTCGTACTCGCGGAGCTGGCTGCGCAGCGTGGTGGCCACCTGGATCAGCACCTGGTCGCCGACGAGGTGGCCGTAGGTGTCGTTGACCCGCTTGAAGTGGTCGATGTCCACCAGGACGAGCGCCAGCGGCACCCCGGTCCGCTGGGCCCGGATGATCTCCGTGTCGGCCTCGCGCTGCCAGGCCGCCGCGTTGAGCAGGCCCGTCTTGGGGTCGGTGCGGGCCGCCGCCTGCAGCTGCGCGTGGAGGAGGCTGCGCTGGAGCAGCACGACCGGGGGCAGGACGAGCAGCAGCAGGGCCAGGTTGAGCCCGCACACGACCGCGACGACCACGCCGAGGCACAGCTCGACGGCGTCGAGCAGGACCCGCTCGCGGTCCCACAGGACCTCGCCCCACCGGCCCTCGGGGTCGGCCGCGTGCGCGGCGACCGCGATCAGCGCGGTGTTGAGCACGGTGAACAGCACCGCACAGGCCGCGGCCACGGCGATCGGCCCGCCGCTGCCGCCATACAGCTCGTCGGGGTCGTGGACCCAGCGGTGGAACACCGCCGAGGCCGCCCCCGCCGCCAGGCCGATCGCGGCGGCGCTGAACACCCGCCGGTACACGACGGTCGCCCGGACCCGCAGCTGCAGCAGGATCTGCAACGGGATCGGGGCCAGGACGGCGTAGAGCGGCGGCAGCAGGAACGCCGCCGGGAGCCACCACGCCGACAACAGGTCGCGGGACACCCCGGCCGGCATGCCGAGACGCCGGGTGGCCTCGATGCAGACCGCTCCGCAGCCCGTGAGCGCGGCGAACATGACCAGATCCGGCACGACGAGGGGGGTCTGGCGCGCGAGGACCACGATCACCGCGATCGCGAGCGCCACGACGGCGCCGAGGTAGACGACCAGGGTGGTCGGCTGGGCCAGCAGGGGCCACCGGCCGCGTGAGTAGATCGGGTCACGCGTTCTGGCCGAGGTCTGACTGGGCGCCGTCATTCCGTCCCCCAACGCAACCATAAACAGCGTCTCACGATGTGTAACACAATAGTTGCGGAGTGTGCGCCGCGCGACGGGAACCGCTACCTTTACACGGTGGCCATCTGGATCTGATGGCCTACGAGCGGGTCTAAGGCGATTTGCGCGGCGACCTGCTCTGGTGGGAACCCGCTTCCCGGAGCGGGACGTTGGGAAAGGAGCAGCCATGGTGCGGGGCATCATCTGGACCTGATCAGGGTGCTCTTGTAACGACGCGGGCCTCGCCATCGGCCGACCCCGGACTCCCGTCCCGGGAGGCCGGCACCAGACGGCCGGTGCCCCTCCACCGCGTGCCCGCCCACGCACCCGGCACCCGCACCGGCGCCTCCCGTCACCCCGGGTTCCTCCGCGTCCTCTCGCAGCGCCCCCTTGCCGCCTCTCCGCGATCCTGCAAGCTCGCAGCGCCCCCTTACCGCCACTCCCCCGGCCTTCCCGCCCCCTCGCCGCGGCCCTTTTCCTGCCGCCCCCTCGGGCCCTCCCGCCCTCGCCGCGCACCGGTACCGCCACTCCCCCGGCCTTCCCGCCCCCTCGCCGCGGCCCTTCCTTCGAACGCCACACCCGTGCCCAGGGGCCGTTGCCGGGCCCGACGAGCCATGGGGTTGCGGGCGGCCAGGTCTGGCGGGCCCGGCCGCCCGCCAGAACCAGGGGCCGCCTCAGGCGGCCAGGGCGCGGGGAATCCAGGGAACCCCGTCGTCCTCGGCGTCGGCCTCGGCGTCGTCCGCCGCCTCCCCGGTGCCGGCCGTCCCCGCCGGGGTCGCCGGCCCGTCCCCCGCCTCGCCCCCGTCCGCATCACGCCGGTCGCCGGGCGCCCGGCCGGCCGCCGCCGCGATCTCGCCCGCGGACGGCCCGTCCCGGTCGTCGTCGCCGTCGGCGAAGCCGTCGTCGGCCATGCCGTCGCCCGGGACGCCGTCCCCGGGGACGCCGAAAGGCAGGCGCAGCTCGTCCACCGAGCGGGGAGCGGCGGGAGTGGCGAGCTCCCACTCCTTCGTCGCGTCCTCCATGGCCTGGCGGTCGTCGTCGGTGGGCGCGGCCCCGGCGAACGCCCTCAGGGGCTTCTCGAAGCTCGTGATCCCCCACTTGAGGTCGTGGCCGACCGAGCTCGCCTCGATCTCGGCCCAGAACCGCTGCTCCCCGTCACGCTCGAACTGCTTGATGCGCAGCTTGCCGTACACGACGACGGGGTGGCCCTTCCTGATCGACTGGTGGACGTTGTCCCCCAGCCCCCGGTAGCAGCGGACCGTGTAGTACGTCGTGTCCCTCGTCTGCCAGGTGTTGGTCTGCTGGTCGAGGACCCGCCTGTTGACGGCCATCCGCAGCGAGGTGACGCGGGATCCGTCCCTGAACTGGTACTGCCGGGGGTCGTCGGTGACGTTCCCGCTCAACGTGACGTGGATGTCGCTCATCGCATGTGCCTCCCCGGCCCGGACACTCGCCGGGCTCGGACGACACACTGGCCTCCGCGGCACGACCGCCACGGCGCCGAACGCGATTCTGTGGACAGCTACCGGCGAGCGGCCGCCATGGCCCCGAAGAACTCGTTGTACCGGTTCAGCTCGCGTTCGACCGGGGTGACCACCATGTCCTGGGCCACCGCGCCCACCCGGCGCCGCATGTCGCGTTCGAGCCGGTCGCGCTCCTTGCCCGCCCCAAGCACCACGAAGTTCCTGCTCGCCACCGCGGACAGCAGTCCGAGCCCGAGGACGCTGACCATCATCAGCCCCACCCACGGCAGCACCGCCACGTCGCCGAGGATCTCGGCCGGGGGCCGTCCCGCCTTGAACACGCCGTACGCGAGGATCGAGCCGGCCCAGGCGAGCCCGGCGACGAACATGACGACGAGCAGGTACTGCCAGATCTTCAGCAGCCACCACCAGCCGGGCACCCGGTCGAGCGGCGGGGCGACCTCCGCGAGCTCCTTCGACAGCGCCCCCGACAGCTCCGGCGAGCGGGACCGGGCGGCCTCGCGCACGCCGTTCTGCCACACCTCCGGCATCCCAGCGGACAGCCCGTCGCCCAGGGCCTGGACGGCGTTGTCGACCTCGGCGGGCTGCGCGCTGACCGAGCTGCCGACCAGGGTGCGGATGTCGTCCTTGACCCCGCCGAGCCGCAGGCTGCTCAGCGGGTCGGGCCGCAGCCTCGCGGCCCAGCGGGCGTACGGCCAGCCGACCCAGTCGACCGAGCGCACCCCGTACACGTTCTCCATGGCCTCGCCCAGCGCCGAGACGCCGACGGCGTCGCAGAGCGCGTCGGTCAGCCCCGCGCGGCGGGCGCCGTCCACGGTCGGCTCGACGTGCAGGACCTCGGGCATCTCCTTGGCCAGCCGCGCCATCAGGCGGTCGAGGTCGGCCTCCAGCCGCTGGTAGGCGGCCCGCCGGGCGGCGACCGAGTCGGCCAGCACCGCCTTGAGCCCGTCTATCCCCTTGCCGGTGGTGGCGGACGTCGCGACGACCCGGGGGTGGGCGACGCCCTCCCGGCGCAGCAGGTCCTCCAGGTCGGCCACGCACTCGGCCTGCTCCTCCGGGGTCAACCGGTCGGCCTGGTTGAGCACGAAGACCGTGACGTCGTCGTGGCCGGTCAGCTCCGCGACGTACCGCCGGTGCACCGAGGCGTCGGCGTACTTCTGCGGGTCGAGCACCCACACCACCAGGTCGGCCACCTGGATGAGCCGGTGCGCCTCGGGGTCGGTCAGCGCCCGGATCGAGTCGTGGTCGGGCAGGTCGAGCAGGATCAGCCCGTGCAGCCGGCCCTCGCCCCTGTCGAGCGCGCTCGCGCGGGCGAACCGGTGCCGCCACTGGATCTGCAGCCAGTCGAGCAGCGGCGCGGCGCCGTCGAGTCCCCACACGCAGGCGTGCGTACGGGCGGTGGTGGGCCTGCGCACCCCGATCGGCGACAGCTCCAGCCCGGACACGGCGTTGAACAGCGAGGACTTGCCGCTGCCGGTGCCTCCGGCGAGGGCGACCACGGTGTGCTCGGGCGACAGCTTCAGCCGGTCGCCCGCCCGCAGGAGCAGCTGCGCGGCCTCCGTGAGCAGAGCCGGCTCGACCCGGCCGGGGCCGAGCTCGACGATCCTGGACAGGGCCGCGAGCCGGGACCCCAGCCCGAACTGCGCCTGGGCGGTGCTGACAGCGCTCATCGATTCCCCACCGTCGTTGCGTGAGTGCCCGCGCGACGGTCCGGTTCCGTCATCGCGCGACCTCGAGGTTGTACGTCGCCTGGTACAGGCGGGTGGCGGCGGCCTCGTCCGGGATGCCGGCGCTGTCGAGGGCGTCCACGTACCGGAGCGTCTCCTCGTCGAACAGCAGGCCGATCCGGGCGCGCAGGTCGCTCCTGGCCTTGGCGCTGATGCTGCGCAGCGACTCGGCGCCGAGCAGGCCGCGCAGCAGCCGCTGGGGCAGCGCGCTGGTGCCCGAGCCGACGGACACGTCCGCCGTGCCGTAGCCGAGCAGGCCGACCGTGAAGATCAGGGACAGCGACTCCACGTCGAACGAGATGATCTTGGCGACCGAGCGCTTCGTCACGCCCTCCGTGCGGATCAGCTCGGTCACGTGGTCCTGCCAGGAGGTGATGGTGCGGGAGGTCCTGCGCATGACCTCCTCTGAGGGGCGGCCGAGGCCCGGCGTCGCCGCGAGCCGGTCGCCCGCGCCCGCCCGCTGCCGCCACCGCGCGACGACCTCCTCCGCGGCCCGCTGGGCGGCCGAGGTGATCACGGACTCCAGGCCGGCGCGTAAGGAGGCCTTCAGCGCCCGTACGCGCTCCGGTCCCTGGTGCGAGCCCTTCGACCCGCGACGCAGCTGCAGGGTGCGCATGAGGTCGCCCGATCCGGCGAAGTCCTGCCAGCGGGCCAGCACCTCGCCGCGCAGCAGCGAGCCGTTCCTGGTGGCCTCGTCGATCTCCGCCAGCGCGCCCATGTACGCCGCGTCGACGTCGGAGCGCAGGTCGGCCCGCAGCGCCACCTGGGTCTCCAGGTGCCGGGCCAGGGCCGGCAGGCGGCTCCGGAAGCTGTTGAGCACGCCGTTCAGCGTCGCCTGCACAGCGGCCGTACGGCGCTCGTCGTCCACGGACAGCTCGGCCAGCCACATCCGCAGCTCGGTGATCTCGATCTCCGGCAGACGGCCGTCGCGCACGCTCGTCTCGTTGACGACGAAGCGCTCGACCTCACCCATGCCGTACTCGTCGAGCATCCGGCCGAAGTGCTTAACGATGACGTCGCGCGACCTCGACGGCACCCGGGACAGCACGATCACCAGCCGGGCGCCGCGCTCCTTGGCCCGCCGCAGCAGGCCCCAGGAGGGCGCGTCGGCGTAGCGGGAGGCGGTGGTGACGAACACCCACAGGTCGGCCGCGTCGAGCATGCGGTGGGCGGAGTCGTGGTGCGCCTCGACCACCGAGTCGATGTCGGGCGTGTCGAGCAGGGCCACGCCCTGCGGCAGCCGGGGGGTCGGGACGACCACGACGCTGTCGGTCCCGGCGCCGTCCGCCGGCTCGTCGAGCCGGTTCAGGCCGCCGAGCAGGTCACCCTTGGCGAACCAGTCGCGGTCGTCGGGGTGGCAGGCCAGGACGGGCACCGACGTCGTCGGCCGGCGTACGCCCGTGGCCGTGACCTTCTGCGCGGCCAGCGTGTTGACCAGGGTGGACTTGCCCGCGCCGGTGGAGCCCGCCACCACGATCAGGGCGGGGGCCGTGCTCATGTGGACGCGGGGGATGACATAGTCGTCGATCTGGGCCAGCACGGCGGCCTGGGCCTTGCGCGCCTCGTCGGAGCCGGGGACGTCCAGCCCGAAGTGCAGGCCCTTGACGGCGACCCGGAGCTGGTCGAGGGCCCTGGTCAGCGCCTCGGACACGGGGTCGGGCAGCGGCATCTCGCGCACCCGGCCGGTGCTCCCGCCCGTCTGACCTGCCGGGGCGCCACCGTCGTTCCCAGCCGACTCGTTCCCAGCCGACTCGTTCCCAGCCGACTCGTCCCCGGCCGTCTCGTTCCCGGCCGTCTCGTTCCCGGCCGTCTCGTTCCCGGCCGTCTCGTTCTCAGCCGACTCGATCCCGGCCGACTCGATCCCCGTGGCGTCGGTGCCGCCCTCGTCGTCGCCGTCGCGGCCCGTGCCGCCCTCGTCGCCGTCGCCCGCCTGCGCGGCCGCGTCTCCGGCGGCGTCGTCACCGCTGCTCGCGGCGGTCTCGCTCTCGGCGGCGGGCGCCGTCTCCTCCGCGGCCGGTGTGTCCGCGCCGTTCCCGGCGTCCCCTCCGCCGCGGTCACCGCCGCTCGCGGCGGCGTCCCCGGGGCCGGCCTCCGGTACGTCCCCGTCCCCAGCCTCCGCCACGACGTCCGCGGCGGACCCGTTCGGCGCGGAGCGGCTCTGGGACGTTCCACCGTCGTCGCCGTCCACCGAGGCGGAATCGTCGCCGGAGCCGGCGGGATCGGGGGCCGGATCGCCGTCCTGAATGGGGCGGAACGTGATCGTCTGCTCCCCCGGCGTCTCGGGCTGCTCCTCGATGGCCGGCTCCTCGGTCACGGCGTCGCCGGATTTCCTGGCGGGCTTGTGGTCGGGGGTCTTCCTGGCTGCCGATTTCACGGGACCCGCTCCGCTCGCACCATTTCGATCTCCTGGCCGACTGTGACGACCTCACCGACGATCACGATCGCCGGGGGCCGAACCCCGGCCGCGGTCACCCGTTCCGCCACCGTGGAGAGCGTGGCGGTAACAGCTCGCTGGGTGGGAAGAGTACCGTCCTGTACCACCATTACGGGAGTTTCCGGCGAACGTCCGTCTCGGAGCAGGGTCTCGGCGATCTCCCGGATGCGTTCGACCGCCATCAGAAGTATCAGGGTTCCCCTGGATCTCGCCAGTCCCGGCCAGGCGACCGTCGACCTCGGGTCGTCCGGCGCCACGTGGACCGAGATCACGTGGAACTCCTGGCTGACCCCGCGATGGGTCACCGGGACGCCGGCCGCGCCCGGGACGGCGACCGCGCTGGTGATGCCGGGAACCACGACGACGGGGATGCCGGCGCGGGCGCAGGCGATCATCTCCTCGCCGCCCCGGCCGAAGACGAACGGGTCGCCCCCCTTGAGCCGGACCACGAACTTGCCCTGACGGGCGTGCTCGACGAGCAGCTCGTTGATCCGCTCCTGCGACAGCGACCGGCCGTACGGAACCTTGGCGGCGTCGATGAGCTCGACGTCCGCGGGCAGCTCGTCGAGGAGGGCGCGGGGGGCGAGCCGGTCGGCCACGACCACGTCGGCCTGGGCCAGCAGCTGGCGCCCCCGGACGGTGATCAGGCCCGGGTCGCCGGGGCCTCCGCCGACGAGCGCGACCCCCACGGGCTTGGTGCGGTGGCGCCGGGCCTCGACGGTGCCGTCGCGGAGCGCCCCGACGATCGCGTCGCGGATGCCGGCGGCCCTCCGGGGGTCGCCCCCGGCGGTCACGGCCACGCCGACCTCGTCGACCCTGCCGCTCGCCGGGGTCCACGCGGCGCTGGCGTCCTTGTCGTCGGCCCGTACGCACCAGATCCGCTTGGCGTCGGCCTCGGCGGCGACGGCGGTGTTGACCTCCCGCTGGTCGGTGCAGGCGTGCACCAGCCAGGCGCCGTCGCAGTCGCCCACCTGGTACGGCCGGCGCTCCCAGGTCACCCGGCCGTCGGCGATGAGGTCGTCAAGCGCCGGAGTGACGCCGGGCGAGATCAGGGTGACGGAGGCCCCGGCGTCGAGCAGGGCGGGGACGCGCCGCTGGGCGACGCGTCCGCCGCCGACGACGAGCACACGCCTCCCGTCGAGGCGGAGGCCGAGCAGGTAGGGCGCCATGACCCCAGTCTCCCTAATGCGTCAAGCGTGCCTTGTTAGGACGCAAACCTACCCGGTGCTCTCCGGGGGCATTCACCAGATGAGACTTATCCGTCCGGGACGGCTCAGCCGTCCTTGTCGGCGACGCCCGCGGAGTCGAAAGTGGCGACGTCGTGCATGACGCGGACGGCGGCGCTGACCAGGGGGTGAGCGAGCAGGCCGCCGGTCCCCTCGCCGAGGCGCAGTTCGAGGTCGACGAGCGGGCGCAGCCCGAGATGCGTGAGCGCGGCGGCGTGGCCCGGCTCGGCGGAGCGGTGCCCGGCGACGCAGTGGCCCACCGCGTCGGGGGCGAGCGCGGCGGCCACCAGCGCGGCCGACCCGGCGATCACGCCGTCGAGGACGACCGGCACCCGCGCCGCCGCCCCGCCGAGGACGAACCCGGCGATGGCCGCGTGCTCCAGCCCGCCGACCGCGGCGAGTGCCCGCAGGGCCGCGTCCCGCCCCTCCTGTACGGCTCCCGCCTCCGGGATGCCGTTGACGCGCAGGGCCCGCCGGACGACCTCGATCTTGCGAAGGTGGGTCTCGTCGTCGATGCCCGTGCCGCGCCCGGTGACCCCGGCGGGCTCCCGGCCGGCGAAGGCGCAGACCAGCGCCGCGGAGGCGGTCGTGTTGGCGATGCCCATGTCGCCGGTGATGAGACAGCGGTTCCCGGCCGCGACCAGGTCGCGAGCCGTCCGCACGCCCACGGCCAGCGCCTCGGCGGCCTGATCGGGCGTCATCGCGGGGCCCTGGGACAGGTCGGCCGTGCCGTACGCGACCTTGCGGGAGACCAGGCCGGGGGCGGGCGGCAGGTCGGCCGCCACGCCGACGTCGACGACCGTGACGGAGACGCCGGCCTGCGCGGCGAACGCGTTGGCGACCGCCCCTCCGGCGGTGAAGTTGGCCACCATCTGCGCGGTGACCTCCTGCGGCCAGGGCGACACCCCCTGGGCGTGCACGCCGTGGTCGGCCGCGAAGATGGCGAGCGCCGCCGGGACCGGCATCGGCGGCGGGCAGACCCCTGCGATCCCCGACAGCTGGACCGCCACGTCCTCCAGGACGCCGAGCGAGCCGCGCGGCTTGGTCAGCCGGTCCTGGTGGGCGCGGGCCTCGGCGATCGCGCGGGCGTCGATCGGCCGGATCGCGTCGATCGCCTCATCGAGGGGGGTCATCGGTCACTCCTTAGACGGCGCTGGGGACTCCTGGCTGGGCGAGGGGGCCGGTCCCCACGCCGCCGGGCCCATTGTCCAGCTTCGCCTCCATCTCCGTTTCGATCTCGGCCTCCACGGCCTCGAGATCGGCCTCCAGGCCGGGGTCGACGTCCAGGCCGCCGTCGAGGTCCGGGACCGCCTCCCGCGGCGACACGGCGACGCCCGTGCGGATCTCGCGGACGGCCGGGCGCGGCCGGACCCGGGCCGGAGCCGAGGACACGCCGGCGCCCGCCAGCGCCTCCTCGTACCGGTCGATGACCACGTCGGCCAGGCCCTCGCAGTCGCCGATGACCTCGGCGCAGCGGATGTCGAGCCCCTCGTGGTTGGCGCCGTACGCGAGGGCCTGGGCCCAGATGCGCTCCAGCACGGCCCCGGCGAACAGCACGTACGGCAGGACGATCACGCGCTTGGCCCCGAGCCTGCGGCAGCGCTCCAGGCCGCCGGGCACGCCGGGCCGGGCGTGGGAGACGTACGCCGTCTCGACCGTGAGCAGGTCGGGGACGTGGGTCTCCCAGAACAGCCGCGAGACCCGGTGGACCTCGGCGTTCACGGCCGGGTCGGTGGACCCGTGGCCGACGAGCACCACGGCGGTCTCGTTCGGGGCGATCTCGACGGGCGGCTCCTCGGTGACGAACCGGGGCATCTCAGCGCGGGCGTCGGCGAGCCGCTCGGCGAGCAGCCGCAGCACCCGGGGGTCGGGGCCGAGCGAGCGGCCGAGGTCGTACTCCAGCGTGGGGTGGCGCTCCTGCTCCAGCGCCATCGTCCCGGGGACGTCCCCGAGCGCGTTCCGGTCGCCGGTGAGGCTGAGCGGCACCGCGATCAGGTGGTGATGCCCCCTGGCCACGAGGGAGGCGATCGAGTCGGCGAGCGGGGGGCGCGCGTTCGTGATGAAGCCGCCGCTCACCTCGGCGGGAAGCCCGTCGAGACGGCAGCGGAGGCGGTGCACGAACCGGCCGAACTCGGCCACGCCGGTCTCATCGTGGGTTCCATGGCCGATGAGCAGCAGCGGCGGTTTCATCTAGCTGATCTCCCATGCCTTGACCTGCGAGTTCCTGATCCGGCTTGGCGAGGATAGCCCCGCAGGCCCAATCATGGGCGTCCCTTGACCCTCCAGCCCAGGTGAAAGGGCAATTCTTTACCTATTGCCATGAAATTTCCCCGTTTAGGACGCTATAGATGATCGCGTCGGCCCGGCCGCCCGCGACCGGGAGGGCCTGGCGCAGGATGCCCTCCTCGATGAACCCGGCCCTCCGCGCGACCGCCTGGCTGGCGAGGTTCCCCCGCGCGACCAGCAGGTGCACCCGGTGGAACCCGAGGCTGAACAGGTAGGCCGCGACCATCCGCGTGGCCTCGGCGGCATACCCGTTCCCCCGGGCCCACGGGGCGAGCCAGTACCCCAGTTCGGCGTCGCCACGCTCGTGGTCCTCCCGCTGCACCCCGATCGCCCCGGCCAGGCGCCCCCCGTCGCGCGGCTCGATCGCGAAGTGGCCACCATAGCCCGGCCCCGCCGAGTGCGCGAGCCGCGTGCACCACTCCAGCGCCCGCTCCAGGGTGTAGCCGGCGGCCCACGTCATCCAGCGGTTGATCTCGGGGTCGTCGCGCACGGCGTCGACGATGTCGAAGGCGTCGCGCCGGGCGAAGGGCCGCAGCACGAGGCGGTCGCTCTCGATGCGCCGCTGGAGCCCCGGGCGGCCGTCGCCCTGCAGCAGGCCGAAGACGAGCAGGTCGTGGGGGCCGTCGTCCTCGAACCCGGCGCCGCGCAGCAGCCCCTCGCGGGTGAACCCCGCCTTCTCCGCCACCCGGACGGACGCCACGTTGTCGGCGTTCGCCCGCAGCTCGACCCGCCGCAGCACGCCCTCGCCCAGCAGCCGGGAGGTGAGCCCGCGAACGGCCTCGGTGGCGTACCCCCGCCGCCGGTGCGCCGGGTGGACGCCGTAGCCCACTTCGGCCGTGCCCGCGCCCCACTGGGCCTTGAACAGGCTGATCGAGCCGACCACGCCCTCGCTGGAGAACATCGCGAGGTGGATGCCCTGGCCGGACCGCCACAGCTCGTGGACGCCGTGGGACAGCCACTGCCCGATCCCCGAGGCGTGGCCGGGCGCGCCGGGCGGCAGCGCCGTCGTGTGCGCGCCGTCCGCGATCACCTGCCGGACCTCGGCGACGTCGCGGGGGCCGAACGGCCGCAGGACCAGCCGTTCCGTGGTGATCGTCAGCTGCTCGTCGAACACCGCATCACTCCATGGACTCGGCGGATCCGTCGCCCGCCATCGGTAGAGCACCGTACGCCCTTCTGCCGGGGTCCATGTTTGGGGCAGAGGGGCCGGGTACGAGCCACGACAGTGACCCTAATCGGGAGGTGAGGTCATGAGCATCCAACGCGGGAGCGACAAGCACGGCCCCCGTCTGGACGAGGAGCAGAAGCACGAGACCCAGGGCATCGTGCAGGGCGCGGGCAGCAGCCGGGCCGAGGAGTGGCGGGAGCCCGAGCCCACCCAGCAGCCGGAGGACGACCTGACCCCGCACCGGCGGCAGCCGCCCGGCCGCGAGCCCGGCACTCCCGCCGGGATCACCCCCGCCGACGTGGAGCGCCGCAGCAACCTGGCCAAGTGGCTGAGCGACGCCGGCTACCCCGCCGGGCCCGGCAAGCTGCTCGCCCACGCCGAGGAGCGCAACGCCCCCGACGCCGTGATCGACGCCGTGCGCCGCCTCCCGGACAGGGATTTCCGCAACGTCGGAGAGGTCGCCGAGGCCCTCGGACTGGGGATGGAACGTCAGCGCTGGTAGGGAGGGCCCTTGAGACTCGATTTCATCCGAGGGCTGTACGACGGGCCCGGGCCGTTCGCCTCGGTGTTCCTCGACAGCGACCGGTCGCACGAAGGGGCGGCCGACGTCGTCCGGCGGCGCTGGGCCAATCTGGGCGAGCGGCTGGCCGCGGCCGGAGCGCCCTCCGAGGTCCTCGACGCCATCGCCGAGATCGTCCTCGACCCGGCGCGGGCCGCGCCGGGGCGGGCGGTCTTCGCCCGGGACGGGCAGGTCCTGCTGACCGAGCCCCTGCCCGCGCCGCCGCGCCGGGAGACCGCGCGGTGGGCGCCGCTCCCCCACGTGGTGCCGCTGCTCGCGCAGCGCGGGGAGCGGGTGCCCCACATCCGCGTGCTGGCCGACCACGCGGGAGCCGACCTCGTGGTCGTGGCCGATGGGCGGCGCGAACTGACGGTCGAGGGCGCCGTCGAGTGGCCGATGCAGGAGACGGGTCACGGCGACTGGTCGCAGGCGCGCCTGGAACGCGACGTCGAGGAGATCCGGCGCCGCAACGCGGCCACGGTCGCGGAGGCCGTCGACAAGGAGGTCCACGGCACCGGCGCCGAGGTCGTGGTGCTCGGCGGCGACCCCAAGGCACGCGGTCTCGTGGCCGAGCACCTGAGCAAGGACACCCTGCGGCGGCTCGCGGTGGCCGAGCACGGCAGCCGGGCCCCGGGCGCCGCCCCCGGGCCGTTCGAGGCCGAGGTGGAGCGGGCGTGCGCCGCCTGGCTCGACCGGCGCCGGGACGAGCTGCTGGAGACCTACGCCGGGGGGAACTCCGTCGCGGGGCTGCAGGAGACGGCGCGGGCCCTGCGGGAACGGCGGGTGGGGACCGTGCTGCTGCGCGACGACCCCTCGTCCACGGCGACCGTGTGGGTCGGGCCGGAGCCCACCCACCTGTCCACCGACCGGGCCGACCTGCTGACGTGGGGGGTCGCGGAGCCCTTCGAGGAGCGGGCCGACGCCGCGCTGGCCCGGGCCGCCGCGGCGACGGACGCCGAGATCTGGTTCGTCGACCACATCGACTCCCCGGACGGCGTGGGCGCCCTGCTCCGCTTCTGAACGGCCCTCGCGGGGCCGTCAGGTCAGGATCAGCACCTCCAGCGTCCGGGGGCCGTGCACGCCCTCGACGCGGTTCAGCTCGATGTCGCTGGTCGCCGAGGGGCCGCTGATCCAGGTCTGCGGCCGTACCGGGTCGAGCCGGGCGAGGGCGTCCGGCACGCCGGGCGCGATCTGGCCGGCCCGCACCAGGCACAGGTGGTAGTCCGGCACGAGCGTGAGCGCCCGGCGGCCCTGCCCGGGGCCTGCGTCGAGCACGATCGTGCCGGTCTCCGCCACGGCGACCGCGCACGTGGTCACCACCCCGTCCACCGCGTCGAGCGCGGCCGCGGTCAGGGGCGGGTC
Organism: Microbispora corallina; assembly: GCF_016863035.1. Classification (GTDB taxonomy): domain Bacteria; phylum Actinomycetota; class Actinomycetes; order Streptosporangiales; family Streptosporangiaceae; genus Microbispora; species Microbispora corallina. The sequence continues at coordinate 131,061 of NZ_BOOC01000007.1, read as the reverse complement.
GTCGGTGACCCACTGGACGTCCGGGGCGGTGAGCAGCGCCCGGGGGAAGCCGCCGGGCACGACGACCCGGCCGGCCCGGCGCTCGGCGAGGGACCGGGCGACCTGCTCCGCCGCCTCGGACTCGGGCAGGACGCGCACGACCGCGCGGTAGTCGCGCACCCGCTCGGCGAACAGGTCGACCACGCCGTCCGCCGGCAGGGCCCCGGGCCCCCGGTAGCCGCGGGGGATCTCCGGGTCGGGCGCGCCGGCGACCGCCGCACGCACCCGGGCCAGGATGCGTTCCCTGGAGCTCATCGGCGGCCTCCGTCCGTCCGGTTCCACCAGTCGCGGAAGGACTCCTCGGGGATCGGCGGGAGGTCCCGCGTGTCGGTCCAGCCTCCCAGGGGGCCGGGCAGCCGCCCGGGGGCGAGCTTTCTGAGCCTGCCGCCGAGCCGCTGCATGCGGGCGAGCCGGCCCGATCGCTCCAGGACCCATCCGGCCGCCGCCATGCCGGTCCGCTCGGCCAGGTGATGACGGCCCTTCGCCCGCAGCTCGACCAGGACGGAGGGGATGTCGATGGCCACCGGGCAGACCTCGTAGCAGGCGCCGCACAGCGAGGAGGCGTACGGCAGCGAGCGGTCGAGCTCCGACCCCATCCCGCGCAGCTGCGGGGTGAGGATCGCCCCGATCGGCCCGGGGTAGACCGAGCCGTACGCGTGGCCGCCCACCCTCTCGTACACGGGGCAGACGTTGAGGCAGGCCGAGCAGCGGATGCAGCGCAGGGCCTGACGGCCGACCTCGTCGGCCAGCACGCCGGTCCGCCCGTTGTCGAGCAGGACGAGATGGAACTCCTGCCCCTCCGTGGCCCCCGTCCACGTCGAGGTGTACGGGTTCATCCGCTCGCCCGTCGAGCTCCGCGGCAGGAGCTGGAGGAAGACCTCCAGGTCGCGCCAGGTGGGCACGAGCTTCTCGATGCCCAGCACCGTGATCAGGGTCTCGGGCAGCGTGAGGCACATCCGGCCGTTGCCCTCCGACTCCAGCACCACCAGCGTGCCGGTCTCGGCGACCGCGAAGTTGGCCCCGGAGATCGCGACCTTGGTCGACAGGAACCGCTCTCGCAGGTGGAGGCGGGCCGCCTCGGCCAGCGCGGGCGGGTCGTCGGGCAGGTCCTCCGGCGCCGGGCGTCCCCATTCGGCCATCCTCCGGGTGAAGATCTCCCGGATCTCCGACCGGTTGCGATGGATGGCCGGCACCAGGATGTGGGACGGCCAGTCGTCCCCGAGCTGCACGATCAGCTCGGCCAGGTCGGTCTCGTACGCGGTGACGCCCTCGGCGAGCAGGGCCTCGTTGAGCCCGATCTCCTGGGTCGCCATCGACTTGACCTTGACGACCTCGGTCTCTCCGGTCGCCTTGACGATCCCCGCGACGATCCGGTTGGCCTCGGCCGCGTCGGCGGCCCAGTGGACGTGGCCGCCCGCCTTCGTGACGGCCTCCTCCAGCTGGATCAGGTAGGTGTCGAGGTGCCGCAGCGTGTGGTCCTTGATCTCCTTGCCCGCCCGGCGCAGCTCCGCCCAGTCGGGCAGCTCGGCCACCACGCCCGCCCGCCTGGCCCGGATCGTCCGGGTGGCCTTGCGGAGGTTGAACCGCAGCTGCGAGTCCCGCAGGGCCCTGGCCGCCCGCTCGGGGAAGCCCTCGTCCCCGGAGCGGGGCGCGGCGCCCGGCATGCCGAGGAAGGTCCGGCTCATCGGGCGGCTCCGGGACGCCGGGCGGACGCCGCCCGCTCGGCGCCGTCCCCTGTGGCGGCCTCTGTGGCGGCCAGGATCTCGGCCAGGTGCATCACCCGTACGCCGGTCCGCTGGCGGCCGAGCGTCCCGCCGATGTGCATGAGACAGGAGTTGTCGGCGGCGCAGAGGACCTCGGCGCCGGTGTCGAGCACGTTGCGCACCTTGTCGGCGCACATGGCCGCCGAGACGCCGGCGTTCTTCACCGCGAACGTGCCGCCGAAGCCGCAGCACTCCTCGGCGTTCGGCAGGGGGACCAGTTCCAGCCCCCTCACCTGCCGCAGCAGGGCCAGCGGACGGTCGCCGAGGTGCAGCCCGCGCAGGGAGTGGCACGTCGGGTGGTAGGTGACCCGGTGCGGGAAGTACGCCCCCACGTCGGTCACGCCGAGCACGTCGACGAGGAACTCGGTCAGCTCGTACGTCCTGGGCGTCAACTCGTCCACCGCCGCCCGCAGGCCCGGCGGCGCCTGCGGCCCTCCCGTCAGCCGGGGGTACTGCTCGCGCACCATCGCCGCGCAGGAGCCCGACGGCATCACCACGGCGTCGTACCCGCGGAAGGCGGCCACCGTCCGGCGGGCGAGCCGGGCGCCCTCGTCGCGGTACCCCGTGTTGACGTGCATCTGCCCGCAGCAGGTCTGGGCCATCGGGAAGTCCACGTCGACGCCCAGGCGGCGCAGCAGGGTCACGACCGCCCGGCCGGTCCCGGGGAACAACGTGTCGTTGACACAGGTGACGAACAGGGCGACCCGCACGAGCCCTCCCGCGAGTATGGTCAGACCAAATATGGTCAGACCATACAACGGGCGCCGTCGCCCGCACCACGGGGCACCGGAGGAGCAGCAGATGACCGACAGCGACGGGGGGCGCCGCCCGCGCGCGTTCGAGGAGGTCCTGGCCCGCATCGAGGAGCGCATCCTGGCCGACGGGCTCACCGCGGGCGACCGCCTCCCAGGCGAGCGGCAGCTCGCCGAGCAGCTCAAGGTCGGCCGCTCGTCGGTGCGCGAGGCGCTGCGCGTGCTGGAGACGCTGGGCGTCGTCTCGTCGCAGGCGGGGCGGGGGCCGGACGCCGGGGCCGTGCTCACCTCGCGGCCCGGCAGCGCGCTCACCGACCTGGTCCGGCTGCACCTCGGCCTCGCCGCGCTCTCGATGCGCGAGGTGGTCGACACCCGGCTGATGATCGAGCAGTGGTCCGTCGCGCGGGCGGCGCGCTCGGGGGCCGGGCTGGAGGAGATGGACCGCGCGCTCACCGCGATGGACGCCGCCGCGAGCCCCCGCGCGTTCGTCGAGCACGACGTCGCGTTCCACCTGGCGATCACCGAGGCGTCGGGCAACCGCCTGACCGCCGCGATCATGCGCGCGCTCCGGGAGGCCGTGCACCGCTACGCGGTCGACGCGGTCGTCCGGCTCGGCGACACCGGCGACCTGCAGGCCGACCACCGGCGGATCCACGCGGCCGTCCGGGACGGCGACGCGGCCGGGGCGGCCGCCGCGATCGCCGACCACCTGGCCCGGGCCTACCCGCCTGGCCAGCCTGGTCAGTCTGGTCAGTCTGGCTAGAACGTGTTCTAATCTCGGTGTGGCTGACGATCTGAGACTCGGGCTCAACCTCGGGTACTGGCAGCGCGACCCCGTCGACGCCACCGACCTCGTCCGGACCGCGGAGCGGCTGGGCTACGAGTCGGTCTGGACGGCCGAGGCGTACGGCAGCGACGCCTTCACCCCCCTCGCCTGGTACGGCGCCCGCACCAGCAGGATCAAACTCGGCACCAGCGTGGCCCAGATGTCGGCCCGCCCGCCGGTGACCACCGCGATGACCGCGATGACGCTCGACCATCTCACCGGCGGACGGCTGTTGCTCGGCATCGGCGCGTCCGGGCCGCAGGTCGTCGAGGGCTGGTACGGCCAGCCGTTCGGGCGGCCGCTCGCGCGGACCCGGGAGTACGTGGAGATCATGCGGAAGGTCTGGCGGCGGGAGGAGCCGGTCACCTCCCCCGGCCCGCACCACCCGCTGCCGCTGCCCGGCGGTCTCGGCAAGCCGCTCAAGCTCATCACCCATCCCCTGCGCGCCGAGATCCCCCTCTACCTGGGCGCCGAAGGACCCAAGAACGTCGCGCTGGCCACCGAGGTCGCGCAGGGCTGGCTCCCGCTGTTCGCGCACCCCGAGAAGATCGGGTCGATGTACGGCGAGGCCCTCGCGGGCGCCGGTCCCGGTTTCGACATCGCGGCCATGGTGCTGGTCGTGGTCACCGACGACCTGCGGTCCGCGCTCGACGCGGTCAAGACCATGCTCACGCTGTACATCGGCGGCATGGGCGCGCGCACCCGGAACTTCCACGCCGACATCGTCGGCCGGATGGGGTACGCCGAGGCCGCGGAGCGGATCCAGGACCTCTACCTGGCCGGCCGCCGTGACGAGGCGTTCGCCGCGATCCCGGACGAACTGGCCGACGGCATCGCGCTCCTCGGCCCGATCGGCCGCATCCGCGAGCGGCTCGACCTGTGGCGCAAGAGCCCCGTGACGAACCTGCTGGTCATGGGACCGCGCGACGAGCCGACGCTCGCCGTGATCCGCGACCTCGTGCTGGGCTGAGCCGTCAGGCGACCCGATCCGCCCGGCTCTGCGCGTGCGCGCGGGCGGCCCGCGCGAAGGCGCGGACCAGCGGGTGCGGCGGCCGCTCGGCCAGCTCCGGCTGGAAGAGCGTCAGCAGGTAGAAGGGGTGGCCGGGCAGCTCGGCCGCCCTCACCTCGCCCGCCTCGTCGTGCCCCGTGAACCGCATGCCGTGGGACTCCAGGACGTCGAGGTAGGCCGGGTTGGGGCCGAAGGAGCAGAAGTACCGCTCGACGGTCGTGTCCACGCCCGTGAGTCGCTCGAACAGCGAGCCGGGGACCGTCCGCACGGCCGCCTCGTGCCCTGCGAGCGAGCAGCTCAGCGGCTGGATCAGCGGGTCGGGCGCGGCCGGGTCGTTCTCCGCGTGCGCCGCGGCCAGGCCGCACACGTTCCTGGCGTACTCCAGCAGCGCGTGCTGGAAGCCCGCGCACGTGCCCAGGAGCGGGATCCCGCCCTCCCGGGCGGCGCGGGCCGCGTCGACGGCGCCCCGCTCACTGCGGTACGGGCTGCCGGGCAGGATCCACACGCCGTCGAAGCCGCTCAGCCCCGACGCCTCCTCGGTGGGGATCCAGTAGGCGTCGAGCGTGACGCCGTCCCGCTCGCGCAGGGCGTCGAGGATCAGCGGGATCCGGGTGTGGGAGCGGACGCTGGGCGATCTGTCGCCGACCAGGGCGATTCGCGGTGCCATGTCGTCCATGCTGACGACGAGGCGAGGTAACCACAAATGATGATTTCTGGTCTGTCGATAAGCGATGCTGATGGGCGTGGATCCGCATCTGCTGCGCACGTTCGTGACCGTGGTCCGGGAGGGGTCGTTCTCCGCCGCCGCCGACCGGCTCGGGTACACGCAGCCGGCGGTGTCCCAGCAGATCGCGGCGCTGGAGGCCGACCTCGGCGTCCCCCTGCTGCTGCGCCGCCCGGTGCGGCCGACGCGGGCGGGCGAGCGGCTGCTCGAGCACGCCGGTCCGCTCCTGCTGCGCCTGCGGGCCGCCAGGGCCGACGTCGCCCGGGTGGTGGCCGAGTCGCACGTCGTCACCGTGGCCGCCTCACCCCTGGCCGTCACCCCCGGCACGGCCGCGGCCCTGGCGCGGGCGGCCGCCGTCCCGGCCCCCGAGGCGTCCGCGGGGAGCCCTGGCGCGGCGGGGACGGTCACCGTGCGGACGGCCGATCCCGGCGCGGCGGTGGCGCTGGCGGCGTCGGGCGAGGCGGACCTGGCCCTGGTGGACGGCCCCGCCGCGCCGAGCGACCCCCTCGCACTGCCGGACGTGGGCCCGCTCACCTCCTCGGGAGTCGGCGAGGAGCCGCTGGTCGTGGTGCTCCCGGAGGGACATCCGCTGGCCGGCCGTCCCGGCCTGCGGCTGGACGCGCTGGCCGACGCGCTGTGGGTGGACGCCCCGGGCGTGCTGCCGCTCGACCGGCTGCGCGCGGTGGCGCGGATCGACGGGTTCCGGACCGGGCTGCGCTACGAGGGGCACGACGTGGCGACGCTGGCCCGCCTCGCGGCCGCCGGGCACGGACTCGCCCTGCTCCCCCGCTCGGCCGCGGCCTGCGGGGCCGCCGTGCCGCTGGCCTGGCCCCGGCTGGTCCACCGGATCGAGGTGCTGCACGGGTCCCTGCCCGACGGCCCGGCCCGGCGGGTCGTCCACGCCCTCACCGCCCGCTGACCTCGCATGCGCGGGGGACGGTCACACGGCGGACCGGAGACGGGGCGGGCGGGCGGCCGCGGCGGGGACCGGGTCTCCCGCAAGGGCCGCGCCGACGTACGGCTCCAGGCTTGGGACCACGGCGGCCCGCACGCGCACCCGGTCGGCGAGGACGCGCCCGGCGTAGAGCACGTCGGCCGCCTCCTGCTGCTCGGCCACGAACACGGGGGTGACCGGCTCCAGCCGCCAGGGGAGCCTGGCGAGCGCCATCTCCCAGGAGTCGACCGAGCCCCCCACGGCCTCCACGGTGAGGTGGGCGGCCTCGCGGAGGTTGGCCCGCGCCCACGCGTCGGCCTGCCGGAGCCCGCGCGCGACGGCCGCCACCGCCTCGGGGCGTCCCTCGGCGAAGTCGCGCCGGGTGGTGAAGACCGAGCGGTCGGCGACCACGCCGAGGGTGCCCGACAGCGTGCGGAGGCCGCCCTCGGCCTCGACCAGGTCCGCCCCCTGGGCCACCCAGGCCGCGACCTCGCCCGTCCGCAGCCACTCGCGGGCTTCGGGACCGGCCGGGCGCGGCTCGATGTCCTGGTACGACAGGCCGTGCCGGTCGAGCAGCGCGGCCAGGAAGTGCGTCTGCCAGGAGCCGGCGACCAGCGCCACCGGCCGGTCGCGGAGGTCGGCCACCGAGCGGACCGGCCCGTCAGGGGCGACCAGCAGCGCGGCCCGGCCCGGACGCGGCGCGGAGACCGCGGCGTACACGATCGGCAGCCCGGCGGCCTGCCCCGCCAGGGGTGGCACGGAGCCCGTGCCGCCGATGTCCACGGCCCCCTCGGCCAGCAGGTCGCAGGTGCGGGCGGGGTCGGCGTAGAAGTACAGCTCGACCGGCTCGCCGATGTCGTCGAGCACGTGCTCCAGCCGCGAGAGGAAGAACAGCGACGGGTTGTGGTTGTGGACGCCGATGCGGACGGTCATGAAAGGACTCCGGGGTCGTCGGGAAGCCGGGCCGGGGAAGGCCCGGGGCACCCATGGCATGCACCCTCTATTCTCTACCTGAAAAGCATGGAAATCGACCGTTGATTAGCGGAACCGCGGACGGGATAGGACTCAGGCGTGACGAGCGCAGCCAGGGGGGACCGCATGCGGTCCCTCTCGTCTTCGGGGCCGTCGCCGGCGGTGGGCCGGGCGGCGGCGGGGGTCTACGCGACCCTGTCCGCTCATGTCGTCGCGGTGGCGGCGCTGGCCGTCTTCGAGCAGGTCAGAGGCCGCAGGCTGGCCCGGCAGATCGCGTCGTTCGGCGCCGACCCGCACGCTCCCGGCGCCCACCTGGTCGTCGGCGCGGCGACGGTCTTCGCGGTGCTGATGATCGTCCTCGTGGCGGCGACGGCGGCCGCGGCGCTGGCCTACCTCACGTGGCTGCGCCGCGTGCGCCCCGCGACCCCGGGAGCCGCGCTGGCGGCGGCCTGGCTCGTGCCGGGCGTCAACCTGGTGGCCCCTCCCGTCCTTGCCGACCGGGCCTGGCGCGACGCCGGTCCGGAGGGCGCCCCCGGTGATCGCGGCCGCTGGCTCGTGCTGCTCGCCTGCTGGTGGCTGAGCTGGCTCGCGGCGCTGTCCCTGCTGGTCGTGCGGCCGGAGCGGCTGAACGCGCTGACCGGCCTGGGCCTGCCCGAGCTCGCCGCCACGGCGGTCGCCGCCCTCCTGTGCGCGGCGACCGTGCGCGAGATCACGGCCCGGCACACGCCCGTCCTCCCGCCGCGCCGCGGGAGTGGCCGGAGGACGGTCGCGCTGAGCGGAGGCGCCGGCACGGGCCCCGTGACGGAGCCGCCGTCCCGCGGCGGGCGGTACCGCGAGACGGCGGCGGCTCAGCGGCCGGAGGTCGGGCCCGAGCTTCCGGAGCTGGCGTGCCAGAGCCGGCGCTGGGGCTCCCCGGGCCGGCCGAGGAACCGGCCTTCGCCGGCGGCGGGCGGTGCCCCGTTGTCCGAGTAGGGCGACACGCGGAACCCGTTGCCGTACTCGACGGGCCGTCCGCCCACCCCGCCGCCGGGCGCGGGCGTCTCGCTCAGCACGGCTCGGACCGCGTCGATCCCCTGGGTGCGCCACAGCCAGTCGAGGTCCACGAGGTTCCAGCAGTGCAGGGCGCGCAGCGAGACCGCCCTGCCCCCGGTCCGCCGGACCACGCCTCTGGCGACCAGCATCCACGAGCCGAAGACGGTCGCCGCCGTGTGCCCCTGCACCGACTCGAAGAACGTCAGGTCGACCGGGCCGGTCGAGTCGTCCAGGGTGGCGAAGATGACCCGCTGGCCCGACCGCACGGCGGGGGTCTGGGTGGCCACCTTGACCCCGGCCACCAGGATCTCGGCGCCGTTCCTGCACGTCAGCAGGTCCCTCGCCCGGGTCACGCCGATCGCGTCGAGCAGGTCGCCGTGGAAAGCCATCACGTGGCGGCTGACGTCCATGCCGAGGATCGCCAGCTCGGCCTCCACGGCCTCGGCCTCGGTCATCTCCGGCAGCTCCCCCGGCGTGACCCGGTCGGTGAACTCCATGGGCAGCTGGACCGCCGACCCCGCCGTGACGCCGGTCGCGGAGGCCCGCTCCAGCGCGCCGACCTGCGCGACCAGGTCGCGCCGCGTCAGCTCACCCGGCCGCCACCGCGGCTCCCCCGGCCGCAGCCCGTGCAGCGCGTCGAACCCGCCGACCTCCACGATCCGCTCCGCCACCGGCCGGGAGGGGCGGGCCCGCTCCCAGAAGTCGGCGAGCGAGGTGTAGGGCCGGCCCGCCACCATCCGGGCCACCTCGGCGTCACTGATCCCCTTGACGGCCGAGAACGGCACGCGCAGGCCGTACCCCCGGCCGAGCTCGTCCACGCGCAGCTCGCCCGGCCGGCGCGGCGGCACCGGGCCGGTCCGCTCCACGAGCCAGCTCTCCCCCGAGCGGTTGACGTCCAGCGGCAGGATCTCCACGCCGCACTGGCGGGCCTCGTCGAGGATGACCCGGTTGGGGTACATGCCGGGCTCGTGGGTGAGCACGCCGGCGAAGAACGCCGCCGAGTGGTGCCGCTTCAGCCAGGCCGACTGGTAGGTGGGCAGCGCGAACGCCGCCGCGTGCGCCTTGCAGAACCCGAACCCGCCGAACGCGTCGAGCACGTGCCAGGCCCGCTCCACCGTCGCCTCGGGGAAGCCCTTCTCCCGGGCGAGCGGGACGAACCAGGCGCGGACGGCCTCGCGGCCCTCCGGCGTGCCGAGGCCGCGGCGGGCCCGCTCCGCCTCCGACAGCCCGCACTCGGTCATGACGTCGATGACCTTGAGGACCTGCTCGTGGAAGACGACCACGCCGTTGGTCTCGCGCAGCGCCTCCCGGAGGCTCTCGTGCGGGTACTGCGGCTCGCGGAAGCCGTGCCGGGTCTCCAGGTACGGCGTGACCATGTCGGAGTTGACCGGCCCCGGCCGGAACAGCGAGATGTCCACGATCAGGTCGTGCATGGTGCGGGGCTCCAGCTTCGCCACCAGCTCCCGCTGCCCGGGCGACTCGATCTGGAAGCACCCGAGCGTGCGGCTGACGCGGATGAGGTCGTAGGTCCCGGCGTCGTCGTGCGGGACCGCGTCGAGGTCGATCCGCCGGCCGTCCACCCGCTCGATCTCCTGGAGGGAGTAGGCCAGCGCGGACTGCATGCGCACGCCGAGGACGTCGAGCTTGAGCAGCCCCGCCTCCTCGACGTCGTCCTTGTCGAACTGCGACATCGGGAAGTCGAGCAGGCTCCGCTCGACCGGCGTGCGCTCGCGGAGCGAGGAGTTGCCGACCAGCACGCCGCAGGGGTGCAGGGCGATGTGCCGGGGCAGCCCGTCGAGCCGTTCGGCCAGCCGGAACACGGCCTGCAGCGACCGGTCGTTCAGCCCGCTGTCCCGCAGCTCGGGCAGGTCGGACAGCGCGGCCCTGATCTGCTTGGCCCGCACCTGCGGGAACGCCTTGGCGATGACGTCGATCTCGTGCGGCGGCAGGCCCATCGCCGACCCGACGTCCCGGATGGCGCTGCGGGCGCGGTAGGTCTCCATCATCGAGACGCACGCCACGCGGGCCTCGCCGTACCGGTCGAGGATGGCCCGGTAGCAGTCGAGGCGGCGGGCGGACTCGACGTCGATGTCGATGTCGGGCAGCCCCCGGCGGCCCTCGGACAGGAAGCGCTCCATCAGCAGGCCGTGGTCGAGCGGGTTCACCTCGCCGATGCCGATCAGATAGTTCACCAGGCACCCCGCGCCCGAGCCGCGGATCGCGCAGCGGATGCCCAGCGAGCGGATCATGTCGGTGATCCCGGAGACCGCCACGAAGTATCCGGACAGCCGCTTCCTCTCGATCACCGCGAGCTCGGCGGCCAGGCGGTCCCGCGCATCGCGCGACCGGTCCAGGCCCCGCCGGCCGAGCCCGTCCTCGCACCTGCGCCGCAGCAGCGGGACCGGGTCGGCGTCCGTCTCGGGCAGGTGGAGCCGGGGGTCGACGGGGTCGAGGAGGGGGACGATCCCGACGGGGTCGAGCGCGCACCGCTCCGCGACGCGGCGGGTCTCGGCCAGCAGTCGCTCCGCGCGGCCGGGGTCGCCGCCGCAGATCCGGGCGGCGATCCGGGCCATCTCGGCGCCGTCCTTCAGGTACGCGTGGGCCGTCGGGTGGTCCAGGTGCCGTCCGTCGAGGGGCACGAGCTTGCGGGCCGCGTCGAGCACGTCGCCCACCTGGTGGTCGGCGGCGTCCAGGTAGCGGACCGCGTTGGTCAGCACGACCGGCACGCCCATCGAGTCGGCGAGCCCCGCCATGCGCGCGGCGATGTTCGCGTCGCGGTAGCCGTACAGGTCGGCGACCTCGACCACGAGATCGGGCACGACCGAGCGCCAGGCGGCCAGCAGGGAGCGGGCCTGGTCGTCCCGCCGCTCGGCGACGGCCCGCCCGACGCCCGAACGGGGGCCGAGCATGACCACGAGCAGCGGCTCGCCGTCCGGGCCGGTCGCGTGCTCGGCCACCATCCCCGGCGTGACGTACGGCTCGCCGCGCTCCCCGGCGTGGTGGGCGGCCGTCACGAGGCGGCACAGGGCCCCCCAGCCGCCGGAGCGGGCCAGCACGACGATCCGCGGGGGGTCGCCCCGCCTGCCGCGGCTCGCGGGGCCGCCGTCGAGCGCGAGGTCGACGCCGACGACAGGGGTCAGGCCCGTGCCGTGGCAGGCCCGGATGTGCTTGACCGCGCCGTACAGGCCGTCCCGGTCGGTCAGCGCCAGCGCGTCCATGCCGTGCTCGGCCGCCCGGCGGACCAGGGCCTCGGGGAACGCCGTGCCGTACCGCAGCGAGAAGGCGGACGCGGTGTGCAGGTGTGTGAACGACGCCATCAGCCCGGCCTCCCCTCCGCGCGGACCGTCCCCGTCGCGCGTACCGGCCCGCCCGCGGCGGCGGGAACCTGGAGCGTTCCCATCAATCCCATGCCCTCAGCAGGAGCCAGCCGTCGCCGGCCGTGTCGAAGCGCAGCTCGTACGTGCCGACCTGCCGGCCCGAGGCGGCCTCCACGCGCCAGAAGCGCCGCTCACCGGGATCGGCGTCGGAGGTCTTCCACCACTCGCGGGCGACGACCCAGTGGTCCTGCACCTCGCGGACGGCGTAGAGGCGGTCGCGCCAGACGAACTGAGCGGGCTGACCGTCCCGGACCCACACCTCGATCGGTTCGCCGTAAAGTCTGCTCAAGGCCCCTTCTCCCTTGTGGCTGCGTGGCCACCCGGGGGAAGACGGGCGGATAATTCGGTCAGAATTGCCGCTACTTCGAACATACGTTCCCAGCAGCTCGAACGCAAGTTCCGCAGTCCCATCCGGACGCAACCGTCCTCCAAACGACTCACAACCGCGTGCCGCGACGATCCCGGCAGACGGACGAACCCGCGTCCGCCTGTACGGAAGGGATGAGGCGATGGCGGTTGACACGCAGGTACGGCCCGCGATCTTCGTGGGCCGGGAGCGGATGAGGCCGGCCCCGGCCCCGGCTCTCGCCCGGTGGGAGCGCGACCTGATCGAGCGGCTCGCGCTTGACCGCGCGTACGACATCGAGGCGTGCCCCGACCTGCACCCGGACGAGACCATCAGCGGCTCGGGTGACGGCTGGGACGACTGCGACTACATGCCGGCCCGAGGCTAGTGAGGGGGGTCGCGCTCATGCGTGTCCAGGAGAAGGCCGTGCGCATCGGCGTCGTCACGCATGAGCGCGACCTGCACGCCCACGCCGTGAAGGCGGAGCTCGAGCGCCGTCACCCGGCGACCGTCCACATCTTCGAGAGCGACCGCTTCGGCCGCGAGCCCGGTCTCAGCTGGTCTCCCCAGGGGCTCGTCCGCCCCGTGTTCCCCGCCGCCGACGGGACGGCCGTGGATCTCGGCACCGCCGACCTCATCTGGTTCCGGCGGCTCGGCAACCCCCGCACCTCGGCCAATCCGGAGGTGACCGACCCCGTCGACCGTGAGCTCATCGACGTCGACACCGCCACCGCCGCGCTGGGCATGCTGCTGTCCGAGTTCAGGGGCCGGTGGGTCGACCACCCCGCGTCGTTCTGGGACGCGCAGAACAAGATCGTCCAGCTCCGCGCGGCCCACGATCTCGGGGTGCGGATCCCGCGGACGCTGGTCAGCCAGTCGCCGGAGCGGGTGCGCGAGTTCTGCGCCGCCCATCCGGGAGCGGTCGTCAAGGCCGTCCACGGGGTGATGCGGGCTCCGGTCGCCACGGCGACGGTGAGCGAGGAACTGCTCGCCGGCGACGCGTCCATCCGCCTGTGCCCGGCCATCTACCAGGAGTTCGTCCCCGGACGGCGGCACGTCCGCGCCCAGGTCTTCGGGGACCGGGTGCTGGCCGCGCTCCTGGAGTCCGACGACCTGGACTGGCGGCCGAACCTCGACATCCCGGCGGAGGAGCACCGGTTGCCCGACCGTGTCGAGGACGACCTCCGGACGATCCTGCGGCGGCTGAACCTGAGGATGGGGATCTTCGACCTCAAGCTCACGGACGAGGGCGAGTACGTCTGGCTGGAGCTCAACCCGCAGGGCCAGTGGCTCTTCGTCGAAGGCATGACGGGGCTGCCGCTGATCGAGGCGTTCTGCGACTTCCTCTACGGCGAAGCCGCCGGATGAACCGGAGGGTGCTGTCGCTCTTCCGGCCGTACGCCGGGCGGGTGCTCCTGATCACCGGCCTGATCGGGCTGTCGGCCGGCCTCGGCACGGCGGTCCCCTTCCTGACCCGGGCCATGGTGGACCAGGGCCTGCTGGCGCCCGGCGGGCCGCGGGCCGGGCTGCTCGCGGCCCTGCTCGGAGCGACGGCCGCGGCCGCCGCGGCGGCCGGCGGGATCGGCGTGCTGCAGGCCCACCTGTCCAGCCGGATGGGCCAGGACGTGCTGGAGCGGCTGCGGACGGACCTGTACGCGCACCTGCAGCGGCTGCCGCTCACCTTCTTCACCGGCACCCGCACCGGGGAGATCCAGGCCCGCGTCATCGGCGACGTGGCCGAGGTGCAGAGCGTGGCCGGCGCGACCGTGCCCGCGATGCTCGCCAACGTCGTGACCTGCCTCGCCACCACGGCGTGCCTGGTCGCCCTGTCGTGGCGGCTCGCGCTGGTCTCGATCTGCCTGCTGCCCGCCGCGGCGTGGCTGACCGCGCGGGTGGCGACGCACCAGCGCCGGGTCGTCGCCGCCGTCCAGCGGTCCCGCGCCGAGATGAACGTGATCGCCGAGGAGACGCTGTCGGTCTCGGGGATCCTGCTCGCCCGGGTCTTCGGCCGTCAGGACCACGGCGTGCGGCGGTTCGGGGACGAGAGCCGCCGGCTGGCGGGGCTGCAGGTCCGCGCCGCCGTGGGGGCGCAGGCGCTCGGCGCGGCGCTGCAGGCCCTCTTCCTCGTCGCGCCCGCCGTGGTCTACCTCGCCGCGGGGCTGGGGCGGCCTCCCACACCGGGGACGCTGCTGGCCTTCACCTCGCTCCAGGCGCGCCTGTTCCTCCCGGCAGGCCAGCTCATGCAGGTGGCGGTCCAGTTCCGCGCCGCGACGGCGGTGTTCGAGCGGATCTTCGAGTACCTCGACCGGCGGCCGTCCGTCGTGGACGGGCCGGGGGCGGTCGCCGCGCGCCGCGACGCGGTCCGCGGCGAGATCGCGCTGACCGGCGTCACCTTCCGGTACGGCGGGCACGCCGTCCTGCGGGACGTGACGCTGCGGATCCGGCCGGGCCAGTTCGCCGCGGTCGTCGGGGAAAGCGGGTCGGGCAAGACCACGCTGGCGCATCTCGTCATGCGCCTGCACGACCCGGACGAGGGTGTGGTCACCCTGGACGGGGTCGACGTCCGCCGCCTGACGCGTGACTCGCTGGCGGCGCTGTTCGGAGTCGTGACCCAGGAGCCGGTCCTGTTCCACGCGACGGTCGCCGACAATCTCCGGTACGCGAAGGCGGCGGCCACGGCGGGCGAGCTCGAGGCCGCCTGCCGGGCGGCGCGGATCCACGACCGCGTGGTCCGGCTGCCGGACGGCTACGACTCGATGGTGGGCGAGCGGGGCTCGCGCCTGTCCGGAGGCGAAAAGCAGCGGCTCGCCATCGCGCGGGCGATCCTGAACGACCCGCCCGTCCTCATCCTCGACGAGGCCACCTCCGCCCTCGACGCCGAGAGCGAGCGGCAGGTCCAGGAGGCGTTGACGCCGCTCCTGCCGGGCCGGACGACCCTCGTGGTCACCCATCGACCGGACACGGTGCGCGCGGCCGACGTCATCTTCGTCCTCCACGAGGGGCGGCTGGTGGAGCAGGGCCGGCACGAGGAGCTGCTCGCCAAGGGCGGGCGGTACGCCGAGCTCGTCCACCGGCTGCCGGAACGGGGCGGCAGCGTGGGAGCGGTGCCCGCCGGCCCCTGACCCGGGGAGCGGTCAGTCGCCCGCGCGCCGGACGAGGGGGTTGGCGGAGGTCGAGTTGCGGATGCTGAACACGACGCTGCCGGCGCGGTAGCGGTCGTCGGAGCACTCCACCGGGCGGCCCTCCTGGCTGGTGGTGGTGCGCCGCTGGCGCAGCAGGGGGCTGCCGCGCCGGACGCCGAGCAGGCGGGCGTCCTCGGCCCCGGCCGCGACCGCGTCGATCAGGTGCTCGCCGTAGGCGAAGACGAGGCCGACCGCCTCGTAGAGCTCCTGGGTGACCGACTCGCACGCCGGGTCGAGCTTCTCCACGGCGGGGGCGATCCAGCCGGCGTAGACGGTCCGCTCGACCAGGACGGGCTCGCCGTCGAGCCGCCGCAGGCGCAGCACGGTGAGCACCTCGTCCCCCGGCTCGACCGACAGCCGTACGGCCTCGGAGGGGGAGCAGGGACGGCGGCGGGACGCCAGCACGGTCCCGCTGGCGCGGTAGCCCATGGAACGCGCCCACTGCGCGAAGCTGTGCAACTCGGCGAAGCTCTGGCTGCGCTCGCCGCCGAGCACGATGCGCCTCGCGCCCTGGCGGGATCCGACGAGCCCCTCGGAGGCGAGCAGGGCGACCGCCTGGCGTATCGTGCCACGGGCGGCCTCGTAACGTGTGGCCAGCTCGGCCTCGGAGGGCAGCTGCGCGCCGATCGGGTACTCCCCCCGCAGGATCGCCTCCCGCAGGTCTCCCGCGATCTGTTCGTAGCGCGCCATCGTCATGGACCCTTCCCGTTCACTCTTCCGACATCGATATGCGACTTACTAGGTCTGGCTTGTTTGTACAAGTTCGCTTAAGTTCAAGCCACACAATCAGTGGGAGGGACCCTTGTCCACACGTACCGTCGGCCTGGTGGCCGCGCTCACCATAACGACCTCGATCATCGCCGCGTGCGGCGCGGCCCCCAAGACCGACACCGCGGCCTCGGGCTCGGGCGGCTCCAAGGCCGCCACGGCCACCTCCGCCCAGGACCTCGGCGGCCTGGACAAGCTGGTCGAGGCCGCCAAGAAGGAGGGACAGCTCAACGTCATCGCGCTGCCCCCGGACTGGGCGAACTACGGCGAGCTCATCAGCGCGTTCACCGCGAAGTACGGCATCAAGATCAACAGCGACAACCCCGACGGCTCCAGCCAGGACGAGATCAACGCGGTCAAGACCCTGAAGGGCCAGGACCGCGCCCCCGACGTCCTCGACCTCGGCAGCGCCTTCGCCCTGAGCGGCGCCCAGGAGGGCCTGTTCGCCCCGTACAAGGTGCAGAGCTGGGACAAGATCCCGGACGGCCAGAAGGACGCGAACGGCGCCTGGTACTACGACTACGGCGGCTACATCTCGATCGGCTGCGACGCCAAGCGCGTCAAGGAGTGCCCGCAGTCCTTCGCGGACCTGCTGAAGCCGGAGTACAAGGGCAAGGTCGCGCTGAACGGCGACCCGACCAAGGCCGGCGCCGCCTTCGCCGGCGTCTACGCCGCCTCGCTGGCCAACCAGGGCTCCTTCGACGACATCCAGCCCGGCATCGACTTCTTCAAGAAGATGAAGGAGAACGGCAACTTCACCCCGGTCGAGGCCACCCCGGCCACGGTCGAGAAGGGCGAGACGCCCATCACGATCGACTGGGACTACCTCCAGGCCAGCTACGCCAAGGAGTTCTCCAGCAAGGGCGTGGACTGGAAGGTCGCCATCCCCGGCGACGGCAAGTACGCGAACTTCTACTCCCAGGCCGTCAGCAAGTACGCCCCGCACCCGGCGGCCGCCCGCCTGTGGCAGGAGTTCCTCTACAGCGCCGAGGGCCAGAACCTGTGGCTGAAGGGCTACGCCCGCCCGGTGCTGCTGCCGGCGATGCAGCAGGACGGCACCGCGGACGCCGCCCTGGTGGCCCAGCTTCCCAAGGTCGACGGCGACCCCACCTTCCCGACGCCCGAGCAGGTCGACAAGGCCAAGCAGGTCCTGGCGAGCGGCTGGGGCGCGGCGGTCGCGGGCTGACCCGGTGACCGGTAACCGTACGCGATCGAAAGGCTGGCTCGCGGCCGTCCCGCTGCTGGCCTTCATCGCCCTGATCTTCGGCGTGCCGCTGCTGGTCCTCCTCGGCGGCACGTTCACCCGCGACGGCTCGGTGAGCGCGGCGAACCTCACCGAGTCCCTCCAGGGGGCGTACCTCACGGCCCTGCTCGGCAGCGTGAAGATCTCCACGGTGGTCGCCGTGGTGGGGGCCGTGCTCGGCACGTTCCTCGCCCAGGCCGTCGTGACGTCGCGGTTCCGGGCCCTGCGGGAGGCCGTGCTGACGGCCTCGGGCGTCCTGGCGAACTTCGGCGGCGTGCCGCTGGCGTTCGCCTGGATCGCCACGCTGGGCAACTCGGGTGTGGTCACCCAGGCGCTCGGCCTGTCCGACCACGGGTGGAACCTCTACAACTTCTGGGGTCTCACCCTGGTCTACCTCTACTTCTCCATCCCGTTGATGGTGCTGACGGTCGTGCCCGCGCTCGACGGGCTGAAGCCCCAGTGGCGGGAGGCGGCGCAGAACAACGGCGCCAACACCTGGCAGTTCTGGCGGTGGGTCGGCATCCCGGTGCTGGGCCCGACGCTGCTGGGCGGGTTCGTGCTGCTGTTCGGCGGCTCGTTCGCGGCCTACGCGACCGCCAAGGCGATGGTCGGCGGCTCGGTCCCGCTGGTCACCCTGCAGATCGACGCGGCGCTGAGCGGCAACGTGCTCATCGGCCACGAGAACGTGGCCCTCGCCCTCAGCCTCGACATGATCGTCATCGCCGGCGTGGTCATGGCGATCTACCTTCCGCTCCAGAAGAGGAGTGCCCGATGGCTACGGTGACCCCGCAGGTCGCCCCGGCCGCGACGCCGCCCGCGGCGGCGAAGGGCCGGCCGCGCAGGCCCAGGGTGTGGCGGGGGGCCGTCCTCGTCGTCGCGGCGCTCTACTTCCTGGTGCCGCTGCTCGCGTCGTTCGTCTTCACGGTGGACGACCCGAGCGAGGGATTCACGCTCGACGCGTACGGGCAGATCTTCTCGGCCGAGGGCTTCGGCCGGAGCCTGCTGCTGTCGCTCGGGCTCGGCGTGGTCACGATCGCGCTGGTCCTGCTGCTGACGCTGCCCGCGATGATCGCCGTACGGCTCAGCGCGCCGCGCCTGCGCACGGTCCTCGAGGTGGTGTGCACGCTCCCGCTGGTCGTGCCGCCGATCACGTTCGTGGCCGGGATCAGCACGGTGCTCCGCTGGGGTCCCGACTACCTGGCGAGCACGCCGTTCTACCAGACGATCATCGCGGTGCAGAACCCCGACTTCCCCGTCGTGCTCGTACTCGCGTACGTGGTGCTGGCCCTGCCGTTCGTGTACCGGTCGCTGGACGCCGGGCTCGGCGCGATCGACGTGCGCACGCTGTCGGAGGCGGCCCGCAACCTCGGGGCGTCGTGGCCGCACGTGGTCTTCCGCGTGATCATCCCGAACCTCCGGTCCGGTCTGGCCAGCGCCGGCTTCCTCACGCTGGCCCTGGTGCTCGGCGAGTTCACGATCGCCCAGCTGCTCAGCTTCCAGACCTTCCCCGTCTGGATCTACACGATCTCCGGCTCGCAGGCCCAGGTGTCCGTGGCCGTCTCGGTGTTCAGCCTGCTGATCACCTGGCTGCTGCTGCTCGTCCTGTCCTCCGCCGGTGCGAGGCAAAGGAGTGGTTCATGAACGGGGCCCGGGTCGAGTTCCGCGGGCTGCGGCGCCGGTTCGGCGCGACGGTCGCGCTCGACAACCTCAACCTGACGGTCGAGCCGGGCGAGCTGATCGCCCTGCTCGGACCCTCGGGCTGCGGCAAGACCACCGCGCTGCGCTGCCTGGCCGGCTTCGAGCACCCGGACGAGGGCCAGGTCCTGGTCGACGACAAGGACGTCACCCGGGTGCCGGCCAACCGCCGCGACGCCGGGATGGTCTTCCAGTCCTACAGCCTGTTCCCGAACCTGAACGTCCGCGACAACATCTCCTTCGGCATGCGGGTCCGCAAGGTCCCGGCCGCCCGGCGGCACGAGCGGGCGCAGGAGCTGCTGGAGCTGATCGGGCTCCCGCACATCGGGGGCCGCTACCCCCACCAGCTGTCCGGCGGGCAGCAGCAGCGGGTCGCGCTGGCCCGCGCCATCGCCCTGGAGCCCCGCGTCCTGCTGCTCGACGAGCCGCTGTCGGCGCTGGACGCCAAGGTCCGGGTCACCCTCCGGGAGGAGATCCGGCGGCTGCAGCTCTCGCTCGGCATCACGACGATCTTCGTCACGCACGACCAGGAGGAGGCCCTGTCGATGGCCGACCGGGTCGCCGTCCTGCGCGACGGCCACCTGGAGCAGGTCGCCGACCCGGCCACCCTGTACGACCGGCCGGCGACCCCGTTCGTGGCCGAGTTCGTGGGGACCATGAACCACCTGCCCGGCACCGTCGTGGGCGACCGCGTCGAGGTGCTCGGGCAGAGCCTGCCGATCGACGGCCCCGCGCCGTCCGCCGAGCGGGTCGAGGTCCTGGTGCGGCCGGAGACCGTGCTGGTCACGCCGGAGAGCGACGGCGGCGCCCTCGTCATGGTCTCGTCGTTCCGCGGCTCGACCGCGCGGCTGCGCGTGCAGCTGGCCGACGGCACCGAGGCGCTGGCCGACGTGCCCGGTCACGACGCGCTGCGGCTGGCGCCCGGCACCAAGGTGCGGGTCTCGCTGGTCGAGCGGCCCGTGCTCGTGGCCCCCGGTACGGAGACCGGCGACGTGCGGACGGCGGTGCCCGAGCCCGATGTCGTCTGAGGCCCTCGGCGCGGTGCTGTTCGACATGGACGGCACCCTCGTGGACACCGAGGACCTGTGGTGGGAGGCCTGCGCCGAGGTCGCCGTCGGCCTCGGGTCCGCGCTGGGCCCCGAGGACCGGCAGGCGCTGTTCGGCCTGCCGGTCGAGGACGCCGCGAGTCACGTGTCCGGACGGA
The DNA here is from genome assembly GCF_016863035.1 of Microbispora corallina. GTDB lineage: Bacteria > Actinomycetota > Actinomycetes > Streptosporangiales > Streptosporangiaceae > Microbispora > Microbispora corallina. Next base: position 111,195 of record NZ_BOOC01000007.1, on the reverse strand, counting down.
TCCCCGGCTCCCCCGGTCCCGCAGCGGTGGCGGCGTTGCTGACCACGGCGTTCACGGCCAAGATCGAGAACGGCGTGACGACGCTGCCCGGCGCCGTCGCGCTGCTGGAGGCGCTGCGGGCGGCCGGGATCCCGGCCGGCCTGGTCAGCGCCTCCCCCCGCCCGGTCGTCGATTTGGTGCTGGAGACGGTGGGCGGCGACCGGTTCCGGCTGTCGGTCGCGGCCGGGGACAGCGAGCGGAACAAGCCCGCCCCCGATCCGTACCTCGCCGCCGCGCGCAGGCTGGGCGTCGACCCGGCCTCGTGCGTGGCGATCGAGGACAGCCCCACCGGCATCGCGTCGGCGGCCGGCGCGGGCTGCGCCGTCCTCGCGGTCGGCCTCGGCGGGACCGCGCCGGAGGGCGTGGCGGCGGTCTCCTCACTGGAGAACGTCGATCTGGCGCTGCTGCGCCTGCTCGTCACGCGGGCGACCTGAGGCGGGAACAACCCGCGAGACCCCCGGGGTTGGGGACGATGAAGCCGAGTCGCAGAAGGAGTCGCAGATGCGTGCCGTCGTCGTCCCCGCCTACGGGGGTTCCTCCGTGCTCGAGTACACCGAGCGCCCCGATCCCGAGCCCGGCCCCGGCGAGGTGCTGGTGGACGTGGCGGCCGCCGGGGTGAACTTCACCGACGTCTACCACCGGGAGGGCCGCTACCCCCTGCCGCTGCCGCTGGTGCCCGGCTCCGAGGGGGCCGGAACGGTCACCGCCGTCGGCGACGGCGTGACCGACATCGTGCCCGGCGACCGCGTCGGGTGGGCGCAGGTCGTCGGCTCGTACGCGGACAAGGCCGTCATCCCGGCCGACAAAGCGGTGCTGCTGCCCGAGGGGCTGGCGCCCGACCTGGCGGCCGCGGTGCTGCTCCAGGGCCTCACCGCCCACTACCTCACCCACTCGACGTACCCGGTGCGGCAGGGTGACGACGTGCTGGTGCACGCGGCCGCCGGCGGCATGGGCCTGCTGCTCACGCAGATCGTCAAGCTGCGCGGGGGCCGGGTGATCGGCACCGTCTCCACCCCGGAGAAGGAGAAGCTCGCCCGGCAGGCCGGGGCCGACGAGGTCATCGGCTACGAGGACGTCCCCGAGGCCGTCAGGCGGATCACCGGCGCGGGGGTCCACGTGGTCTACGACGGCGTCGGGGCCGCGACCTTCGAGGGCTCGCTCGCGTCGCTGCGCCCGCGCGGCCTGCTCGCCCTGTACGGCGCGGCCAGCGGGCCGGTGCCGCCCTTCGACCTCCAGCGGCTGAACCCGGCGGGGTCGCTCTTCGTCACCCGGCCCTCGCTGGGCCACTACGTCGCCACCCGCGAGGAGCTGCTGTCCCGGGCCGACGACGTGCTCGGGTGGGTGGCGTCCGGCGCGCTCAAGGTGCACGTGTCCCAGCGCTACCCGCTGGCCGAGGCCGCCCGCGCCCACGACGACCTCGAGGCCCGCCGCACCACCGGCAAGCTGCTGCTGATCCCGTGAGTCAGGTCGCGGCGTGGAAGACGAGCACGCCGAGGTAGACGCCCCCGGCGATCGCGACCACGTGCAGGACGATCGACAGGACGCGTACGGCGGCGGGGCTCATCAGTGGGATCCGTTCAGCAGGCGCTTCTTGGCGGTGGAGTACTCGTCGTCGTCGAGCTGGCCGGCCCGGTGGAGGGCGGCCAGCCGCTCCAGCTCGCCCACGAGGTTCGGCCGCTCCGGGGCGGGCGCGGGCACGACCGGCCGTACGTGGGGGCGGTCGTCGCCGGGGAGCCGCACACTCGTGGTCCAGCGGACCTCGCCCGGACGCGGGGCCGCCGGGGCGGGCGGGGCGGACGGGGGCGGCGTCCCCCACAGCAGCCGCCGCAGCGCCTCGCGGTTGGCGAACAGCAGCAGCGGAGCCCCGCCCATCAGCAGGAAGAGCACCGCGCAGACCATGAAGCTCCACTCCACGCCGCTCTCCGGGGCGAGGGCGGCGTCGAGGAACGCCCAGCCGAGGCTGAGGAACAGCGCCGGCCAGGCGAGGGAGGTCAGCCGGGGGCCCACCGGCAGCGCCGAGATCGCGTACACGCCGAGCGCGGCGATCCCACCGATGATCGAGACGGGGACGATCCAGCCGATGCCCTGCGGGCACGGCGTGGCGACGACGTACGGGCCCCCGGACCCGCAGCTGCCGCCGATGGACATGACCGCGTGCGAGGCGAGGTACAGGAGAGTCAGCGCGCAGCAGAACGCGCCGAGCCCGGCGAGCAGCCCGATGGACCGCCGGACGAGCTGGAGTGGGGTCAGCACGGGACGAATATAGGCCAGAGCTCACCTCTCGGGGTGATCTCGCAGCGGCCGGGCCGGCCACTCCAGCAGCCGCGCCCCGAGCACCGCCGTCTCCAGCGTGAACCGCTGCGTGGGGTCGGTCGGCGAGAACCCCGTGAGGCGGCGGATCCGCTCCAGCCGGTAGGTGATCGCCCGGGTGCTGATGCCGAGCCGCCGGGCCGCCGCCGTGTGGTTGCCCTGGGAGGCGAAGACGGCCTCCAGCGTCTCCAGCAGCGGCTCCGGCCCGCCGCGCGCGGCGGTGAGCGGCCCGAGGACGGTGGACACGAGGTCGACGATCGCGTTCCTGTCCCGCAGCAGCACCGGGAAGACCAGCAGGTCGGACGCCTTGAGCACCTGGGCCCGCAGGCCGAGCCGCTCCCCCAGGTCGATGGCGTTGGCCGCCTCCCGGTAGGACGTGACGATCCCCCCGGGACCCTGGTGGGCGCGGCCCACGCCGACCCGCCACGCGTCGAGGCCCGACCGCACGTGGTGGGTGAACTCCCCGCTGGCCGCCGTCAGCGACGCCGGGCAGGCGCACACCAGCAGGCCGTCCCGCGCCGCGACCAGGATGTTGTGCGAGCCGAACCGGGCGACCATCGCCTGCTCGATCCTGCGCACCAGCGGGTCGCCGGGAGGCAGCGGCGCGGCCGGCCGGGCGACCGTGACGACGTACGCCTCGGCCAGCCGCAGGCCGAAGTGCTCGGCCCGCTCGGCGTCGGCCCGGCCCTGCAGCAGGTCGTCGACGAACACGCGGCGGGCCTCCTCCTCCCGCCGGATCGCCGCCCGCTGGGCCTCCTCGTAGCCCTCGGCGAAGGCCGCCATGCTCCGCCGTACGGCGCCGAACGCGCCGCCGGAGGTGATCTCCGCGGCGTGCAGGCAGGCGTCGGCCAGCACGCGCAGCGGGATGCCGCGCTCGGCGGCCAGGGCCCCGCTCTCGCGCAGGCCGTCCACGTCGGCCCGGCCCGGCAGGCGCCCGGTCGCGGCGGAGGCCGCCAGTACGGCGAGGAACCCGCCGAGCAGGTCGGCGGGCACCCCTGTCGCCTCGCTCACGCGAGCGAGAACGCTGTCCATCACACCCCTACGTCACGCCGCTCGAAGGAGAGCACCGCCGTCATGAGGAGCACGGCCGTCGCGCCCAGCAGCACAAGGTAGTCGCCGACGGGCCAGCCCTGGTAAAGCGGCCTGCCGTCCAGGTAGTAGTGGAACGGCGAGAGCCAGCGCAGCCAGGCGATGGCGTCCACGCTCCGGCCGAGCGTCTCGACCACGTAGCCCGCGACCGCCCACACCCCGACGACGGCCAGCCCGACCTGCCTGCGCCCGGTCACCGCCCCCGCGCAGACCGCGAGCGTGCCGAAGAACATCACGAGAAGGAACAACCCGGTGTGGGCGGCGAGGAGCCGTCCGAAGGGCACCCCCATGCCGGCGCCGGACGCGGCCGCCGCGATGACCGCGAACGTCACCACGGCCACGACCAGCACGCCGAGCGCGAGCCCGATCCACCGGTCGAGGACGAGCCGCCGCCGGTCGATCGGCAGCGTCACGGTCAGCTCCAGCGTGCCCGCCTCCTCGGGGACGGCGATCGCCCGGTTGCCGAGCACCGAGGCCGCCATGACGAACAGCATCGGCCCGAGGAGCTGGTAGGCGACCGTCTGGAGGAATCCGACGCCGGTCCCGACGTCGGCCAGGCCGCCCATCAGGTCCCGCAGAGCGCCGGGATACTTGGCCAGCGCCTGCGCGCTCAGCGTCTGCGGATCGTCCTTCATGCTCGCCCAGATCGAGATGTACATCCCGAAGAAGGCGCACATCCCGACCGTCCACCCGATGAGCGCGCGGCGGTACTCGCGCAGCGTCTTACGCACCAGCGCGGCCATGGCGCGCCTCCTCCTCGCTGTAGTAGGTCAGGAAGATCTCCTCGAGGTCCGGCTCCGCGCTGACCATGTGGACCACGGTGAACCGGGCCGCCGCCTTGATGAGCGCGTCGGGCCGCCCGTCGATCGTGCAGCGCAGCGAGGTGCCCTCCACGACCAGGTCCCGGACCCCCGGCAGGCCCTCGAAGGCCTCCTTCGGCACCGGCGCGTCGAAGTGGAACTCCACGTGCCGTACGGCCCGCTCGCGCAGCGCCGCCACGTCCTCGACCGCGACCAGCCGGCCCGACCGCACGATCCCCACCCGGTCGGCCACGTGCTCGACCTCGGCGAGCACGTGCGACGACATCAGGACGGTACGGCCGGAGGTGCGCACCTCCCGGACCATGGCGAGGAACTCCTGCTGCACCAGGGGGTCGAGGCCGCTCGTCGGCTCGTCGAGGACGAGCAGCTCCGGCTCGTGCATGAACGCCTGGATGAGGCCGACCTTCTGCTTGTTGCCCTTGGACAGCTCGCTCATCCTGACCGACACGTCGGCGTCGAGCCGCTCGGCCAGCTCGTCGATCCTGCCCCGGCTCACCCCGCCGCGCACGCCCGCGAGGAACTCCAGGTAGTCGCGGGCCTTCTCCCGGCCCTCCAGGGCGAGCTCACCGGGCAGGTACCCGATCCTGGCGCGCACCCGGGTGTCCCGCGTGTCCGCTCCGAGCACGGTCGCCCGGCCGGAGGTGGGGCGGATCACGTCGAGGAGCAGCCGGATGGTGGTCGTCTTCCCGGCGCCGTTCGGGCCCAGGTAGCCGAAGACCTCCCCCGGCTGGATGGCGAGCGTCAGGTCCTCCAGGCCCCGCCTCGTGCCGTAGAACTTCGTCAGTCCTTCGGTCTCCACTACTGCTGTCATGACGCAATGGTGCTGCCCCGGCGGCCCGCGGGGACATGCCCGGACCCGGACAGCTGGCCGGCCCTTGCGTTCCCGGATCCGGCAACCGCTCAGGCGGCGTCCTTCACGGAGGCGCCGGGCAGGAGGTGGCGGTAGCGGGAGACCAGCCGGTACGCCCCCTCAGCCGCCCAGCTCACGGGCGGGGCCAGCATGACCCGGCCCAGGGGACGCCACAGGGGATGGGGCTGGAGGGCCAGCATCACGCCGATCGCCCGCGCCCCGTGGGCGTGCAGTCCGCGTGGGCCGACGAGCTGGACCGAGGCCGACGCCTCGTCACGGGTGAGTCCCAGGGCCCCGAGGTCCACGAACTGCCAGGCGCGGACCACGGGCATGTACGGCAGGAGCCTGCGCCCGGCGTTCACGCACATCTGGCAGAAGGCGCACTCCCCATCGAAGACCAGCAGGAGCCGGTTTTCACCGCCCACACTGCCCAAGCTACCAATCCTGCGACAAGGCCGACATTCGGCGCAGGTACTCGTCCTCGTCGATCTCCCCGGCGGCGAACCGCGCGCGGAGGATCTCCCGCGCGTCCGGCCGCGGCGCGGGGGCCGGTGGCGGCGGGATCCGCCGGGGCCGGCGGCCGTTGCCCAGCGCGAGGACGACGATCACGATCACCGCCACGGCGACGCTGAAGACCACCGCGAGGACCAGCAGGAGAAAGAGCGCCGACATGGCCCCCATCATGACCGCTCCACTCGCCGCATCGGAAGCGCCTTGAGCCCGGCGCCGATCGGGACGCGTTCAGACGGACGCCACGTGGAACGCGGTCACGCCGGGCGGGGCGGGATCACACGGGTGCCGGGCGGGACGCCTTCCGTCGTGGGGCGAGCGCCGCGCGGGCGCCGGCGGCGAGGACGACGGCCGCGAGGCAGACGCCGCGGGCCAGCCGTACCGACCGGCGGATGTCCCGGACGCGCGGCCGCGGCCCGTCGCCCAGCTCCGGCCGGTGCTCGACCCGCCCGCCGTAGTCGTTCGCGCCCCCGAGCCGTACGCCGAGGGCCCCGGCGAAGGCGGCCTCGCAGTGCCCGGAGTTGGGGCTGGGGTGCCGGTGGCCGTCCCGGCGCAGCACGGCGGCGGCCCTCCAGGGCGAGCCGCCCGCGGTGCCCGCGAGCGCGACGGTGAGCGCGGCCGTCAGCCGGGCGGGCAGGAGGTTCGCCACGTCGTCGAGCCGGGCGGACGCCCAGCCGAACCGCTCGTACCGCGCCGACCGGTGGCCCACCATCGCGTCGAGCGTGTTGACCGCCCGGTATCCGAGCAACCCCGGCAATCCGAGGGCCGCGCCCCACACGAGCGGCCCGACCACGGCGTCGGAGGTGTTCTCGGCGATCGACTCGACCGTTCCACGGGCCAGCTCGCCGGCGTCGAGACCCGAGGGGTCGCGGCCGCACAGGTGGGGCAGCCGCTCGCGCGCGGCGCGGATGTCGCCCTCTTCCAGCGAGGCCGCCATCGCGGCGCCCTCCCGGGCGAGGCTGGTGCCGCCCAGCACGGCCCAGGTGGCGGCGGCGGTGACCGCGGTGCGGGCCAGGGGGCGCGAGCGGGTCAGCCGGTCGGCGAGCAGGCCCAGGGCGGCCGCTCCGCCGACGAGGGCCGCGGTGAAGAGAACCCCCGCCGAGCGCGAGTCACGATAAATCCGCTTTTCGAGGGCGGTGGCCGCGGTCCCGAAGGCGGCCACCGGATGGCCCCGCCGGGGATCGCCCACGACGGCGTCGGCCGCGGCGCCCAGCAGCATCCCCGCGACCGTGGGCCCGTCCATGATCCGCTTCACGCCCGGCATTCTCCCGCAGCCCCTCACCTCGGGCTCGTCCGGGGCGGGCGGTCAGATCAGATAAGCGTGCAGGGCGTCCTCGTTGGCGTCGAGCCAGGCGGCGGCCCGTCTGATGCGCTCCCCCGCGCCGTCGGCCCACATGCGCGCCCATCCCGGCTCCGCCCGCGCCTTGTCGCGCATGACCTGGTACGACCGGCCGAACCGGGTCCGGGCCGTCTCCAGCAGCCGGAGCCGGTCGCGCGGTCCCAGGCCGTACGCGTCGCAGAAGAGACGCAGGCGCGCGCCCGCGTCGAGGGTGCGCTGGACGGGATCGCGGTCGACCGGGTCGGCGATCGGCGCCCAGTGCCGCAGCGTGGTCACCACGTCGAACAGGCGTGTCACCGGCCGCGCCAGGTCGAAGTCGATCAGCGCGTACGGCACGAGGGCGCCGCCCCCGGGCGAGGAGGGCCGGAAGACGACGTTGCGCGGGGTGACGTCGCAGTGGCCGACGATCTCCGGCCGGTCGCCGACCGCGGAGCCGTCCTCCCACCGGGCCGCGGGCGGCGGCGTGAAGGACGCCGCGGCGTCGTGGAAGCGGCGCAGCAGCCGCGCGAGGGCGGCGAGCGCCTCGCCGGTCACCGCGTACCCGGGCAGCGGACGGCCCGGCACCTCGCCCTCGACGTATGTCAGGACCTGGCGGCCCAGGTGGTCGGTGCCGAGGGCGCGCGGAGCGCCCTCGAACCCGGCGGCCTCCAGGTGCCGCAGCAGCGCGTGCACCGCGGGCGACGAGGGGCGGGCGGGACGGCGGACCGTGCCGCCGACGCGTACGACCCCGCGGGTGACCTCTCCGGTGATCTCGCCGCCAAGGGGGATCTCGGGAAGGGCCAGACGCGGTGACATGCCGAACGATGGTAGCGGCCCGGCCTGGGATGCGGCTTCTCGACGGGCGCTCTCCTCGCCGTCGTCTTTACGTGACGCGTCCCCCAGCAACTAGGATGATCAGGTGCGAATCGGAACCCTCGGCGCGGCCCGGATCACCCCGAACGCCCTGGTGAAGCCCGCCGGGCAGGTCCCGGGAGTCGAGGTCGCCGCGGTCGCCGCCCGCGACCGGTCGCGGGCCGAGGCCTTCGCCGCGCGGCACGGAATCCCGGCGGTCCACGACTCGTACGAGGCCCTGGTGGCCGACCCCTCGATCGACGCCGTGTACAACCCCCTGCCGAACGCGCTGCACGCCGAGTGGACCCTGCGCGCCCTGGAGGCCGGCAAGCACGTCCTGTGCGAGAAGCCGTTCACCTCGAACGAGGCCGAGGCCCGCCAGGTCGCCGAGGCGGCCGACAAGGCCGGGACCGTGGTCATGGAGGCGTTCCACTACCGCTACCACCCGCTGGCACAGCGGATGGCCGCGGTCGTCCGGGAGCTCGGCGAGATCCGCGAGGTGGAGACGTGGATGTGCTTCCCGCTCCCCCGCTTCTCCGACATCCGCTACTCGCTGGCGCTGTCCGGCGGCGCGCTCATGGACGCCGGGTGCTACGCCGTCCACTGCGCCCGGCTGCTCGGGGGCGGCGAGCCGGTCGTACGCTCGGCCCGGGCCCGCCTCCACTCGCCCGGCGTCGACCGGGCCATGACCGCCACGCTGGAGTTCCCGTCCGGCGCGACCGGCCGGGTCCACGCCTCGATGTGGTCGTCCCAGCTGCTGCGGATCGCGGCCCGGGTCACCGGCTCGGCGGGCGAGATGCGGGTCGTGAACTTCGCGCTGCCGCAGATGTTCAACCGGCTGTCGGTGACGATCGACGGCGTCACCCGGCGCGAGCGGGTCACGGGCGACCCGTCGTACACGTACCAACTGCGGGCGTTCGACTCCGCCGTACGGACCGGGGAGGGCAACCTCACCCCGCCGTCCGACTCCATCGCGACGATGGCGATCATCGACGAGATCTACCGCAAGGCCGGGCTGGCTCCCCGGGGCACGGCCTGACAATCGGGTCTACGCCTTTCGGAGTCCGCGTCCTGATCGCCGGGACCCGGCCCGTCATGCCTCCTCATCATGACGGGCCGGTGATGACGGTCCAGGGCCGGGCCCGCCCGCGGCGTCACGCTTGGACGGCGTCGAGTTCGGTGAGCAGGGCGTCGAGCACGTGCATGGCGCGCCAGGCCTTGGTCATGCCGAACTGCGCGGAGAACCGTACGACGGCACGGGCCTCCTCCGGTGTGGCGCCGGCGCCGAAGGCGCGCGTCAGGTGGGCGCGGAAGCTCTCCTGCAGGGTCTGAAAGAGCACGTCGACGGTCATCGTGATGAAGGCGCGCTCACGGACCGACAGCAGCCGCATGCCGGCGCGCATCCTCGACTGCAGGTCCATGTAGGCGCCGAACGGTGCGTCGAGGGCGGCCACGGCCTGCCGCATCGCCTCGGGGAGCGGGCTGCCCGCGCCGTCGGCGTTCACCTCGTGGCCCTGGCCGGTGGGGGTGGGCAGGGCGTGCTCCCGTTCCAGGTCGGTCAGGCGGGCGAGGGCCGCCAGGGCGGCGGGGTAGCCGCTGTCGTAGGCGACGAAGCGGAGCAGCTCGCGCAGGTCGTCGGCCGACAGGCCGCAGTCCGCCGCCATCGTCACGTGCTGGTGGAAGGGCAGGCCGAGGGTCTGCTGACAGACGTCGGCGGTGAGGCACAGCAGGACCTTCTCGCGCCTGGTGAGTTCGCCGATCTCCTCCCAGAGGAGGCGGTCTGTGGCGGCGTTCATCTCGGCGAACACCGGGTCCAGCGCCTTCACCTGGTTCTCCATGGAAGTCCTCCGTAAGTGGACGGTTGTAGCGCTACGACTGTAGTGCAACGGTCGTTTGCCTACAATAGGGCACCATGCACGAGACCTCCCCCGCCCCGGCCGGCTCCCCCGGTGGCAGGCGTGGCCGCAACCCGCGTGGCAAGGGCGAGCGGCTGCGCGAGGACATCGTCGGCGCCGCCCTGCGCCTGCTGGACGAACACGGCGACGATCAAGCCCTGTCGATGCGCGCGGTGGCCCGCGAGGTGGGCGTGGCGGCGACCTCGGTGTACATCCATTTCGCCGACCGGGACGCGCTCGTACTGGCCGCCCTGGAGAGGTTCCATCGCGATCTCGTGGAGGCCGTCGACCAGGCCGAGACCGGCGCCACGGGGCCGGCGGGCAAGCTGCGTGCCCGCGTCCTGCTCCTCGGCCGGTGGGTTCAACAGCACCGCGGCCTGTACAAGGTGTTGCACGAGAGCACGCTCAATCAGCGGGCGGCCATGACGTTCAAGCAGGAGCTGGCCGAGCGCACCACCGCCGCGGTGCAGCGGTGCATGGACGCCGGGCTCGCCCCGGCCGACGACGCCGCGGTGGTCTCACTGGACCTGAGGGCGGCGGTTCACGGGGCCGTGTCGATGCGGCTCAATCAGCCGGACCTGCCATGGCCTCCGCTGGAGGAGCAGGTCGATCGTTTTCTGGCCAAGATTGTCGGCCTCCCGCTCCCATAGGCCGCCGACCGGAACGACGCCGAACCCTGGCGTCGAGCAGGCGCCCGGCCGGAGGCTTCCTTGAGTTGTAGGTGGGGGCGGGATGAGATCGGTGGGCCGGGGCTTGGGAGAATCGGTCCAAGACACGCAGATGTGCTTCACGCATCCTTTGAGCCGAGTGGTGGCTCTCATGAAAGACCTTCACGTCACCACGAACCTGTACCCCCCGTTCACGATCATCACCGTGACGGGAGAGTTGGACGCCGCGAACCAGCACCTGGTCCGCGAGGCAGTGGAAACCCCTCTGACGCGCCCCGACGTGCTCCTGCTGTTCGACCTCACCCACCTGGATTTCATCGACAGCTCCGGGATGGACGTCATCCTCGACTGCTACAGCCGCCTTGACCAGGCGGGCCGGGTGGCCGTCTGCGGGCTTTCGACTCACCAGCAGCGGCTCTTCGACCTGATGGGGATCACCGGCCGGATCCCCACCTATCCCACGCTGGAAGACGCGTTGACCTACGGCGCCGAGCCGTAGCCGCGGCGTCTGTCCCCCGCTTCCCCACGGCCGGCATCCCGGCGCAGGCCTGCTTCGATGGTGGCGCTGGTTCGGCCCGCCCTCTCGGCGTCACCGCTTCACGGCCTCTCGCCGCCCGCCGCCTCATCCGCGGAGGCCCCGGAGAGCCGGGCGCCGGGCTGGAGGGGGATCCGCGCCGTCAGCATGAAGCCGCCGTCGGGAGTCGGTCCTCTCTCCAACCGCCCGTTCAGGAGCGTGATGCGCTCCTCGAGCCCCGCCAGGCCGAAACCCGAATGAGGGAGCAGGCGCTGGAGAGACATCCGCGGCCCGCCCCCGCCCCTGTCGTTCACCACCGAGACGGTCACGACGCCGTCGTGGGCCTCGCAGACGACACGCACCCGGGATCGGGGGGCGTGCTTGCTGACGTTGCTCAGCCCCTCCTGCACGACCCGGTAGCAGGCGTGCCCCACCTGGGTGGGAAGACCGATGTCGGGCAGGTCGTAGTGAAGGGTGACCCGGGTGCCCGTGGCGGCCGCCTCCTCCACAAGGCCGGAGACCGCCCTCGCCCCCGCCGCGGTCCGCGGCGTGTCCTCACGCCGGAGCACCGTGAGCAGTTCGCGCAGCTCGCCGAGGGCCTCCACACCCTTGTCCTCGATCGTGGCGGCGAGCCTGTCCACCTCGCTGTCCGTGGCTTCGTGAAGCATCCCCGCGTTGAGGACCATCACGGTCACCGCGTGCGTCACGGTGTCGTGCATCTCCCGCGCGATCTTGCGGCGCTCCCGGCGGGCGGCCTGCTGCTCACGTTCCCGCATCCCCGCCCGCAACTCCAGGATCATCCCCCGGTAGCCGCGCACCCACGTTCCCACCAGGGCGGGCAGGTAGATGAGCGTCAGCGCGCGCACCAGGCAGAGGTAGAGCAAGTCGTCCGTCCTGGGGTCCACGTAGTCGATCGCGGCGGCGGCCGCGACCAGCGGGACGGACATCAGCTGCCAGTGACGCACCTTGTTCTCCGCCGTCATCGAGTACGCGGCGAAGGCCATGGGCACGATCTGCCCGGTGAGGACGGCGCAGAGGACCGAGGCGACGATCATGGGGAGCGCGGTGCGCCGGCGGATCAGCAGGGTGCCCACCGTGATCACCTCGACGAGGATCTCGATCCAATCCGGTATCGGGCCCCACAGTGAGAAGGACAGACCCAGGAGCGTCGTCGGGACGGTGAAGCAGAGGATCGCTGTCGCCAGGAGCGCGTCGGCGATCCGGCGGCGGTGTGATGTGGCGAATTCGGCCACGATCGACGGGACGCCGGCAAGGTTCAGGGTGGTTCGCACGAGAGATTCCTTCTGCGCGGCGGTCCGCCTTGTGCCCTCTCAGCAGACCGTGAGGTGCTCCTGTCCCAAGGAGGTCACCCCCTGAGGCGGGGAGCGTCTGTCGATGTATTTCGCATCGTGCGCCTCGGGTTCCCGAGAGGTAAGGCCGCGGCACTCCTCGGACACGCTGTCCTGGGAGTGACGCGGCCACCCGCACCAGCCGGTGCCGCGGTGCCGACGTTGCGGAAAGTGCCTATGCTCCTGCGATGCGAATCGATCTCGTCGCTGTCGTCGTCAAGGAGTACGACCCGGCCATCGAGTTCTTCACCGAACTTCTGGGGTTCGATCTCGTGGAGGACTCGCCCTCGCTGACGAACGACGGACGGCCGAAGCGGTGGGTGGTCGTGCGGCCACCCGGAGCCGAGACCGGCATCCTGCTCGCCCGGGCCGATGGAGAGCGCCAGGACGCTGCCGTCGGGAACCAAGTAGCCGGCCGCGTCGGGTTCTTCCTCCAGGTTGATCATTTCGACACCGCGTACGAGCGTATGGTCTCCGCCGGCGTCGAGTTCGTGACCTCGCCCCGTACCGAGCCTTATGGGCGCGTCGCCGTGTTCCTCGACATCGCGGGCAACCGATGGGACCTGCTCGGCCCAGCATGACGCACAGGCCATGTCGTGCTCGGGGTGGTGGAGAGGGCGCCTGGCCGAGGGCGGAGTCGAGGCCGTGGGCCGGCGCCTGCTAGATCCGGTCGCTGGGTGACAGCCGGGCGTGCGCCTCGCGCGCCCGGCGCTCGGCCGTCGCCGCGGTGTACCGCTGGACCATGGCCAGGGAGTTCCAGCCGCCGACGCGCATCAGGTCGATCGGGTCGCCGCCGGCGTCGAGGAACGACGTGGCCATGGTCGTGCGGAACCGGTGCGTGTAGACCCCGGGAATGCCCGCTTCCTTGGCCCGGCGCTTGAGCATCTGCAGGATGCCGGTCGTGGTGAGTCGGCGGTCGCCGCCGGCCGCCGTACGGCCGCGCTCGGGCAGCCACAGCCATGGGCTGTCGGCGTGGCTGTGACGGGCCCGGGCGCGGAGATAACGGTCGACGGCGGCCGCGGTCTTCCGCCCGATCGGCGCCATGTGCGTGCGGCCGCCCTTCAACCGGATCCGGAGCACATGCTGGGGCAGGAACACGTCCGTCAGCTCGGGGTCGTCGGGGTGGTAGCGCAGCCCGGCGAGGCCGGAGCCGCGCATGCCGTTGTCGAGCAGGATCCGCATGATGGCGGTGTCGCGGCGGTCGATGAACGTGGTGCCGTCGCACGTCTTGAGCATCAGCCGCAGCTCCTCCTCCGTGAGCGGCTCGACCGGCTGCACCACGACGTTGGGTGGGGCGACGTTGGCCATGGGCGAGGCCGCGAGCTCGTCCTCGGCGACCAGCCAGTTGAACAGGACCCGCAGGTTGCGGAAGTGCTTGTGCGCGTCGCCGGCGCTGCGGGCCCGGGTGTCGCCGCAGGGGCACGGCTGGACACGCGTGTCGTCGAGCCAGCAGCCGTTCAACCGCGCGGCAAGGAAGGCGCGCAGGTGCTTCGCCCGTATCTTGTCGAGCTGCCCGGCCATGTCATGCTTGTCGAGGTACTCGATCAGGAGTCGGGCGGAGTGGAGGTAGCTCGTGATCGTTCCGGCGGCGAGCTTCTCGCTCTCCAGCGCCAGGCGCCAGGAGGGGACCAGGTCACGCAGCAGTGGGGATCTACCCATGGGGAAAGCTCCAAATCCGATGCTGTTTCATCGGTGTGCGGCTATGCTACCTTAAGCCAGGGTCAGCATCCCCGCTGGTCAATCCCCATTTTCAGGCGCCCTTAGCTCAGCTGGATAGAGCATCGGACTTCTAATCCGACGGTCGGGGGTTCGAATCCCTCAGGGCGCGCTCTCCTCATCAGCCCATCTCCCTCTGACCTGGGCTTCTGCTTGATCCCGCACTCCCAGCGTGCGCAGCCGTGGGCCACCAGATGCAGCCTCAGGCGGCCAGTCCCGGAATGATCTTGGGCGCGTTTCCGCAGGTCGGCATGCAGATTCCGCCGGCCTCAGGAACGAATCCGAGAGGGAGCTCCGCAGGGTCGTCCATGGAGTCGAGGTATGGCACGATGCGAACCATGACGATCAGAAAGGGCGATGCCCCGTAGGCCGCCCAGCGCCATCCGCGCTTGCCAAGCAGCAGCCCAAAGAAGGGACCGGCCGACTTGTCAGATTCCTGGCATATCCGGCCGAACTCTCGCGGCGATCGCGCGCCTGGAGGCCCAAGGACTGGGGACAGGCATCGTCGCTCAAGCCCTTGATCAGTACAAAAGCTTCCTCCGACGCCGGGGCCGCACCCTGTATCTGTCGCCATATCAATGTCCATGCTGTGACCCCGCAGAGGCGCGCGACACCCTGGAACTCGCACTACGTCGACTGCCACCCGCAGCTCGTCGCGATCTCGGACGACTGGTACACCGCCTCGACGAGGAATACCGCAGGCGCACTCTCCCCGAGCCTCGTTCTTACCAACTGCTTCCCTCGCAGCTTGACGGATGGTGGCACCAGCGCATGGCGGGCTACTGATCAGCTCAGGACAGGCCGAAGGGTCCCGGTGTGAGCCGAGACCCAGCCGTCCATCGTCGCCGACGCCGTGCCGCTCGATGTGCTCGCGGAGGATGGCGACCAGCTCGGGCGGGATCGGTACCTGCCGCGTGTCCTTCTCGCCCCGGTGCTTGAGCCCACGATCATCGTGGGTCTTGCCCGAGTCGGTGAACCGCTTGTTGCTTTGCGGTTTGGTCTTCTCAAGCGGCGGCGCGCCGCGCCGCCGTACCCGGCCCTCTGCCGCCCGCCGGCCGGACGTGTGGCCTGGGGGCCGGGTGCGGCCGGCGGCGCCCCGGGGCCGTACCCGTACCACGCACCCCCGCCGTACCCAACGCACTCACCGACCCCAGCGACGCGCCGCCGCCAAGGTGCTCCGAGCAGCCGGACCGATTACCGGCCAGGACTGCCCAACCATGCCGTCAGCTGAGCAGGTGCTCCAGGCGCGCGGCTACCTCGCGATACCGGGCCACCGGGATTAGATGTACGCCGTCGAAAGCTCCGGAGTCTCGGATCTGAAGCACTTGCTCGCAGGTGGCCTCAACACCGGCGAGGCGGTCGGAGGCGACCTTCTCCACCAGTCCGCTCGGGATGTCGATGTCCGGGATCGCAGCCGCGAGACGTTGGGCGTGCGCCTCACTTGCGAGAACCATCACGCCCGCATATACCGGAACGTCCACCGGGTTGGCCTCCCGCCACCTCAGCAGGGCCTCCAGCGAGAAGCTGACCTGGACAAACATGAAGTCCGCTGCTCGCTTCCAGGCCGGCAGCGGACGCAGCGCCGCAGCTGTGCCAACGCGGAAGGGCCGCACTCCCGCGAACGCACTGTCCTTCGGCAGGGCGCGGACCTCCTCGATCATCGCCCGCACGTTCAGCTCTCCGGTTCGGCTGCCTGAACTGGGTTTGTCCCCGTAGACGAACAGGAACTGGTCGACGCCGTATGCGGCTGCGGTGAGCAGGTCCCGGCGGAACCCCAACAGGTTACGGTCGCGTGAGTTGAGGCAGGCGATACTACGTCCCCCCATTGCCTCAACCTCGTGCGCGACCGCCACGCTGGACACCGTGGCACGGCCGATGTGGTTGTCGGGCACGAGGAAAGTGTCGGCCACCTTGCTCAGGGTGCCGATCTGGTGCCGGACGTGCTTCAGGTCTGGCCGGGTGGGCGGTTCGATCTCGCAGATGATCTGGAACGGGTGATCAGTCATGGAGCCAACCTAGAGAAGGCAGAGGCGGCCAACCACTCGCTTTCATCGACCGGCGCATGGCGGTGATCGCCCGCGCATCGCCGAGGACCCGAGGGGCTGAGGTGGAAGCCGGATGTGTCCGTCCGCACGGGGTTCTCAGGCGGTGCCCGCTGCGTGCCCGTCAGGAGGGTCGCCAAGGGGGAATCACGGTGACTCACAGGTAAGGCGATACCGCCTTTGACCTGGGACGTAGCAGCTCAGAGGGCCGCGCGCCGAGATCTTCCAAACTGGTTATGACGGCCGGCGAGGATCGGTCGGCCAGAGGCCATTTTCTTTCAAGAGCCGCTTCGCAGCGTGCTGAGTGGCTTGAGACCCTCGTCCAAGGGCGATCTCTTGGAGCAACTCAGCGAAGAGCGCGATCTTATCAGTAACCATCCATGCCAGGGTCCTTGAGATCCAGTAGTCAGACCACGCGGTGAGACCACGCTGGACAACCGCCCGCAACGCCTGGGCTAGGTCTGGATCATCGGGACCCAGCAACTGTCTGGCGTCGCTCTCCAATTCGTTGCGTGACCTCTCCAGTAGAGGGAGGAGCCACATCCTTGATCTTTCGAAAGGAGTATCAGTCCCCGCATTAAGTGACTCGACAGTCCAGGCCCTGTCGACAATGACCAGCCACGGACCCTCCGGCTTGACAGCCAGGACCCTGCGCACTGAAGTGCTCTCCATATCGACAAGCTTGGCATGCCATCGGCAGCAAGATCCGGAACATGATCGGAATGATCAACGCCAAGAGCACCGCAGCCAGCTAAGCACCAGCAGGCCAGCAGTCATGTGCGGTGTCATAAGACGTCGTCTTATTTGGCCAGTCGGCGGTAGCAAATGAAATCGGCTAGCTGAGCACTCGCGGCGACGCGCATACGACGTAGGGCCCTGGCCTCGTATGGCCGGTCAAGGGTGGCGGCGACACACCTCGCCGGCCGTCTTCTGCTGAGCCTGGGGCGCCGCCTCCTGCAAGGGCGAACTGTGAGCGACCGCTGGCGCCCTGGGCGGTCGTGCCCTGGGGCATCGACCGAGTTCATCTCCGCCTCACTCTTGGGAAATTTACCCTTCTCTGGTGGTTCCGGGGAGTTTGCCACCATACGAGGCTGCCGTATTCCTGATCAACAACCCAGTGGCCTGCCCCCAAAGGATTCCCCTTGAAGCGCATTCTCGCCTCCGGCGCTGCCTTGACCGCGGCTCTGGTGGCCGCCGCCATCGCCGTCCCGGCCGGTGCCGCATCGGCACAGGATCTGTCACATCCCGCTCAGACGGGTCCGCACTACTACACAACGAAGACCCCGTACGCTCCGCAGGAGCGGATCGGTTCCTACCAGGCGCCGCCGAAGGGCTTTGCTCCCGTTTTCGCCGAGAACGTCGTCCGGCACGGGTCGCGTGCCATGAGCGACGGCGACGACGGCGACGCGGTGCTCGCGGTGCTGCAGACCGCGCAGTCACAGAGCGCGCTGACCAAGCTCGGCGCGCAACTCGCGCCGCAGGTACAGGCGCTGCTCGCCGGCGGGTCGTCGATCGGTTTCGGCAATCTCACCGGTCGCGGCGTGCAGGAGCAGCAGGGGATCGCGCTGCGCATGGAGCGCCGCATGCCCACACTCTTCTCCACCATCGCCGACGACAAGGAGCCGATCAAGGTCGTGACCTCCGGCGTCGACCGCGCGGTGGCGAGCGCCAACGCCTTCACCAGCGGCCTTGCCGCCGGTAACTCCGCGGTGGCCGGGTTGATCCAGGCTCCGGTGACCAACAAGGATCTGCTGTACTTCCACAAGCAGCCGCAGAACGCGGACTACCAGGAGTACGTGGACAATGACCCCGATCTGGCCGCGGTCCTGGCCAAGATCGATGGGGAGCCGGCCACCGCGAAGTCGGCCGCGCACGTCGTCTCGCGCCTGTTCACCCCCGGCTTTGTCGCCACGATGTCCGGCGACGACCAAATCTCCTTCGCACGCTCGCTGTACGCGCTCTACAGCGCGGTGCCGGCCCTGAGCGTCGAGGCGCCGAACGTCGATCTCGACGCCTTCCTTCCGGCCGAGGACGCCCGCTGGTTCGCCTACCTCGACGACGCCGAGGAGTTCTACACGAAGGGCCCGTCCTTCAGCGGGCGCACGATCACCTATGACATGGCCGGCGTCCTGCTCGACGACCTGTTCGCCAAGGTCGAGGCCAAGGCCGACGGCACCGATGACACCGGGGCGGTGCTCCGGTTCACCCACGCCGAGGAGATCCTGCCACTCGCGGTGCTGCTCGACCTGCCCGGCAGCACCAAGGCGGCGGCGCTGGACCAGCCATACAGCTACCAGAACAACCCCTGGCGCGGCGAGAACGTGGCTCCGATGGGCGCGAACATCGAGTGGGACCTGTACGCCAGGACCTCCCACAACGGTCACAATGGCAAACCGACCGGCAGCGCGAAGGGCGCCGACTACCTGGTGCGGATGCTCTACAACGAGAAGGAGACCGCCTTCAAGCCCTCCTGCAAGCCGATCAGCAAGGGCAGTGCCTTCTACGACCTGAACGAGTTGAAGCGCTGCTTCGGTAAGGCCTGACGGCACGGCCCAGGTCGGCGTTTTCCGGCACCGGCCACACGTGACCACGAGCCCTCCACCGCGTTGATCGTCCGTTGGAGGGCTCGTCGTGTTCGCCGGTCCCCGAACCCACTCGCCAAACCAACTGATCCAAGGGCACACCAGAGACCAGGCCGACTGACGCCGACGCGCTACGACGGCGAGCCCCCGTAGATCTCCGTGGACGACCATGAACGGCCGGACACACCGTAAGAGGCCCGCCGCCGCGTTTCCGCTGGTGACGGGCCTCTTAAGGCGGGGGGCGGCGGTGAGCCGCTGACCGCCTGATCCTGGCAGCGATCATCTTCGTGGCCACCACCACCGGCTGCACCTGGCGGCAACTGCCGCCCGTCTTCGGAGCGTCGTGGCAGACGGTGCGCCGCCGTTTCGCGGAGTGGGGAGGAGCGTGCGGTGCCGCACTGGCCGAAAGGGCGCCGTGCAATATGCGTGCAATTATCTTGCCGCAGAGAGCCGCTGTAAAACCGCCGGCAGTTTTACCCGGTGTCATAGACGTGCCAGTGCGGAAGGTGGCGAGCCGCCCGTCCGCCGACTCAGGCTACGAGGCCTCGCCCCTGCGCACGTGCGGAATCGTCCAGCTCCGACGTGCGGGTGGTCCCGGCCGAGCCTCCCCGCCGCCGTCGCCTGCGCTCGGGGATCGTGTCTCAGAAGAGCCATGTGGGTCAACGGCTGGAGAGTGATCGCATATGGGGAGGCGCAGGACGAAGCGTGCTCCTCGTTCGCTGTCCTGGATGGTCAGGGTGCCCTCGTGTGCTTCGGCGATCTCCCTTGCGATCGCTAGCCCCAACCCGGTCCCTCCCGCGTCGCGGTGGCGTGAGGCGTCCAGCCGGGTGAAGCGGTCGAAGACTATCTCCCGGTGTTCGGCGGCGATTCCGGCGCCGTCGTCGAGGACCTCCAGGGTCGCCGTTTGTCCGTCGGCTCGCACGCTGACGGTGATCTGTGAGGTGGCGTGACGTTCGGCGTTGTCGAGCAGGTTGACCAGCACCCGGGCTATCCGCAGCCGGTCACAGTTGATGCAGACGTTCTGCCGTAGATCCTTGACGATCGCCGTCCGGTAGGTCCGGCGGTCGAGCTCGTCGTCGACCAGCTGGCCCAGATCGGTCGGATGGCGCTTGAGGGGCGCGCGCGCGTCCAGCCGGGCGAGGGTCAGGAGGTCGGTCACGATCGCCTGGAGCCGGTCCACCCCGGCGAGCACCTCCGTGGCCATCTTCGGCCAGCGGGTGTCCTGCGGGTACATGAGCGCCTCCTCGAGCTGAGCCCTGATGGCGGTGATCGGGCTGCGCAGGTCGTGGGAGGCGTCCGAGGTGAAGCGCCGTAGCTGCTGGTAGGCGCCCTCAAGGCGGTCCAGGGTGTCGTTCACCGTTTCAGCCAGTGACTTGAACTCTTTGTACTTCCTGGGTACGGGGACCCGGCGATCGAGGCCGGTGGCGGTGATCTCCGCCAGTTCCGCCCGGATGGCGTTCACCGGAGCCATGGCCTTGGTCAGATCACGGAACATCCAGGCGGTCATCATCGTGGTCACCAGCAGGGACACGCTGATGGCCAGGAACACCGCTGTGGAGTCCCCGTACCAGGGGACGACCGGGACCGCCGCATAGAGCAGCCAGATCCCGTCCGGCTGGTAGACCTTCCACGAGAAGACCCTCATGCAGCCCTTCAACCCGGCCGGAGGGCACAGCACCCGTGTGGTACGCACGATGCTGCTGGTCGACCGGAAGGTGGCCATCGGCGGCTTGCCCACGAGTTGTGGGGTCGCCGCAACCACCCGGCCTCGTGCGTCCAGGACCTGAATCGCTTTGACCCTGCCACTCCGCAATACAGGCGGGAGGGGGCCCTGCTTGATGAGGGGCACCATACGGTTCCATGTCCCCATGCTCCGATCCAGGGCGCTGTCGGCCGCCTTGGTGCCCGCGAACAGGAGGAAGAGCACGCTGACCCCGACGCACACCAGTGCCGCGAGGGCGCCGGTCACCGCTGTCCTACGAACCCGTAGTGATAGTCGATACCAATTCAGCATCTGCTCCCCGAACGTCAGGCGCTCACCCCTATAAGTCCAGTAACTGCGATATCTGGCCCATAACGTCCCGAAGCTAGGCAAAGCTTGGGGTAGGCCCGGCAAAAGACTGCAGCCTCTGGCGAGGGGCTGACCTGGCGTGACTTGGGTCTCAGAGCCGACTAGACCAATCCGTGGAAGCGCACGAGCGTGGCACACCGCCGAGAGCAAGATCCGGCATATGCACGGAATGATCAATGAAGCGATGACCGTAACCGGCTGACCATCAGCAGGTCACCAGCCAAGTGCTGCGCCATGAGGGCGATCCACTTCTAATCCGACGGTCGGGGGTTCGAATCCCTCAGGGCGCGCTCCAAATGACCTGTGTCCTATTCGGCTGCTGATCGTTTGAACGGGCGTGACGACGTTCATGGATCGGCCGGTTCCCGATGAGTTGTGGGAGCTGTTCCAGCGGGTGGTACCGCCGTCGCCCACGCGTCCGCAGGGCGGTGGGCGGCGGCGGGCCGATGACCGTCTGATCCTGGCAGCGATCATCTTCGTGGCCACCACCAGCTGCACCTGGCGGCAGCTGGCGCCCGTCTTCGGAGCGTCCTGGCAGACGGTGCATCGCCGTTTCGCGGAGTGGAGCGCCGCCCGGGTGTGGGCCAAGCTGTGCCGGATCCTGCTGGATGACTTGGGCTCGCGCGGCGAGCTGAACTGGTCGCGCTCACGACAGCCAAGCCTTGGAGCCGCTCGTGCGGGGCGTCCCGCCGATCCGCTCACACCGTGGCCCGCGGCGTAGAGGTAAGAGATAGTAGGTGCTCATATCCGGGACCTGGCCTCTTGATCGTCCGACCCTCATCTGACCGTCGCGCTGTCTGTCACCACCGGGCACCGATGCGTTCTAACGCCGCCTTCCGACGCGAGAAAAACGAGGTGGTTTGTCAACGCGATGAGGCGTTCGACAAGTCACGGGCTGCTGCAGGTGAGCGTGGGTGATGCCGGCGATCCGTTGGCGAGGAACCCGAACGTGGTGGAGGCGTTCGCGCCCAGCGAGCCGTTCCAGCTCACGTTCTTCACCGTCACCACGGAACCGCTGATACTCAAGGTGCCGTTCCAGAGCTGGCTGATCGTCTGCCCGCCGGCCAAGGTCCAGCGTGCCGTCCAACCGTTGATCCCTGAGGTTCCGGTACGCACCGTCACCTCGCCCTGGAACCCGCCGGGCCAGGAGCTAACCGTCCTGTAGGTGGCCGAGCATGCGCCGACCGGCGACGGGCTCGCAGTCGGCGAAGCCGAGGGCGACGGGCTCGCGGACGGCGAAGCTGAGGGCGACGGGCTCGCGGACGGCGAAGCCGAGGGCGACGGGCTCGCGGACGTTCCCTTGTACTCCGCGGCCACCTTGGCCAGGTCCGTGCCCGTTCCCCTCATGTAGGTCTGGTTGACCCACGAGGTGAAAGCGGTTTGGACGGCCGATGACGAGGTGCCCGACCACCGCTCCTCCTTGTCCTGGTCGAAGTAGACGACGTTCTTCAGGTCGGGGTAGCGGCCTGAGTTCAGGGTTGACGCCATGTCGTTGATCCACTGGGCCTTGTTGCCGCCGTCCTCGCTGGAGGCGACCTCGCCGATCATCACCGGGCGCCTCGGGGCGACGGCGCGTGCCTTGGCGTAGGCGCTGGCGAACAACGAGTCGAAGCTCGTCCAGTAGTTGCCGGACGGGTCCCAGGACGGGCCGAGGCCCCAGTTGTAGCCGTCGATGCCGACCCAGTCGACGTAAGCGTCACCGGGGTAGGACTGCGCGGGGTCGTTGAAGGAGGAGTTGGGGGTGGAGCTGTTGTTGAAGCACCACACCCACTGGACGTTGGTGGCGCCGGCGGCGACGACCAGGTCGTGCACCCGCCGGTAGGCGCTTATGTAGAGGGCGGGGTTGCTGCCGTTGTTGACGATGCCCCAGGGGTACCAGTTGCCGTTGAACTCGTGGCCCCAGCGAACCATGATCGGCGCTCCGACCGATGCGAACTCCGCGCCGCGGGCCTTGATGTAGCTGTCCCATTTCCCGTCGACGATGTCTTGGAGGTGGATCTGGTTGGAGTCGCTCACGCCGAGAGCCGTGTTCCAGGGTTCCCAGGTGAAGTGCGTCATGACGCCCTGGTTCCACAGGGCCCTGGCATCGGCCGCGTTGAAGGCGTTGCCGGTGGCCCAGCTGTCGAACCACTCGACGCTGGCCGGGGTGACCCCGTACCGGCTGACGGTTCCCGAGGGGATCTGGGCGGGGCTCGTCTCGCGGAACACCCCGAGGTACTTGGTTGAGGCATCCGCGGCGGCGGCCTGGGTGGAGACGGTCAGCGCCGCGCACATCAGGACACTGGCGGCGAAGATGACCGTAGTTCGGAGGCGCCCGAACTCGATCTTGCGTTTCATATGTCCTCCATGGATTTGACGCGATCCGATCGGGTCACGCGGAGATCCGGGTGGTCAGACCGGTCGGCCTGCGCCACTCGTGCGGTCGGCCGCTCGCCGGTGGTTCGGCTTCGCCGTGTGAGAGGGCGAGTTTTGTGTGCCCAAATGGTGAATGAGATGGCTACAGGGGAACAGCCCAGGTCGGATTTTGTGATTGTTTCCGCAGGTAAATGCAGATAATGGAATGAATGCTTCTGAAAATTTCACGAAACACTCGTTCCTGAGTTCACCGAGGGCCGGCCCCACGGTGTCCGCAGTCACCAACCGCCATCCCGGCGGCTCGTCCGGCCCCGGCGCCGGGCCGAGGAACCAGGACGGCGCGCCGGCGGGCAGGCCCGCCGCGGGTACGCGCGAGCGGGGACGGCGTCGTAGAGGGCATGCCCTCTCAGCCGCGTGCCCGGCCGACATCTACTGACGGGGGACGTTATGACGGCCGGCCGGGAGCGTGGGGTGGTCCTCTCGACGCTCGTGGCAGGAAGCCGGCCCCACAGTAGGCAGGTGATCCAGGGTTAGATGAGGGGAGCGGTGCTGGAGCGCACCTGCAGCCGGGTGGCCAGCTCCACCCGGTCCGCGACCGGGGTCCTGCGGGAGGCCAGGGCCATCACCATCTCGGCGGCGGCGGTGCCCATCTTCTGCAGGGGCTGACGCACGGTGGTCATCGGCGGGTCCGCCCACTGCGCGAGGGGCAGGTCGTCGAACCCGACGACGCTCAGGTCCTCGGGAACGCGCAGCCCGGCCCGGTGGGCGGCCTGGTAGACCCCGAGGGCCTGCAGGTCGTTGGCGGCGAAGATCGCGCTCGGCGGATCCGGGAGCGCCAGCAGCGCTCGGGCCTGGGTGCGGCCGCCCTCCACATACAGGGGGCCGGTGCACACCAGGTCGGGATCAGCCGGGATGCCGGCTGAGTCCAGGGCCGCCCGGTAGCCGTCCAGGCGGGCCCGGCAGCACATCAGCGTGTCCGGCCCGTTGATCATGGCGATCCTGCGGTGGCCCAGCTCCAGCAGGTGACGGGTGGCGGCAAGGCCGCCGTTCCAGTTGGTGGCCCCCACCGAGGGGACGCAGTGGTCGGGCTCGCCGCGCGGGTCCAGGGCGACCACCGGGATGGAGCGGCTGGCCAGCCGGGCCCGCTGGCGTTCACTGAGGTCGGCCGAGACCGCGATCACCCCGACCGGGCGGCGGGCCAGCACCTGGTCGATCCAGCCCGAGTGCGGGGAGCGCCGACCGCGCATGTCGGTAAGGCCCAGGACCAGGCCGCGGGCTTGGACGACCTCGTCCATGCCCCGGATCAGCTCCAGCGCCCACAGGCTGTCCAGGGACTCGAAGACGACCTCCACCACCGCGCTGGAGTCGACGGCGTCCGGCCGGCGCCGCCAGCCGTGCTCCCGGACCAGTTCCTCGACCTTGCGGCGGGTGCCGGCCGCCACGCCGGGATGGCCGTTGATCACCTTAGAGACGGTCGGGGCGGACACGCCGGCCAGCTTCGCGATATGCGCCAGCGTGACCTCCGGGCGGGGACGCGGCGCCGCGTACGGGTCGTGGGGGGTAGCGGTCACACCGAGATTCTACTAAGCATGGAAGCCATCACAGAAATTACAGAATCGTTCGCCAGAAATAACGCTATGAGCCGCACGAAATGAAACGCCTGCAGTGGCACGGATCTGGCCTTTGATTGTCTGTCAGCCGTTCGTGCGCGGGACCGGGCCCGGCCAGGCGGATTCCGCGCCTGTGTCAGGCCGGGCGGCCTGTGCTCGAACTCCTCCGGTCAGCGGTAGTCGTTCTCCTTCAGTTCGATGACCCAGGCACGGCGCTCTGCGATCTTGCCGTCGCGCATGACGAACACCTCCGCCATGGACAGGCGCATTTCGCCGCCCGCGACTCGCTTCACCGTCCCGGTGAGCTCCGCCATGACGACATCGTCCTGCTCGACCATCCGCACGACCTCCAGGTGGGGAGGGTCGACGAACTCGGGTGGGCCATCGATGGCCCTGTCGTAAGCGGCTTTGCCGGTCAGGTGGAAGGCGCCGAAGACGGTCCACTCGATGTCGTCGGTCAGGCAGGACAGGATCTGCTTGTGATCGTTCTTGCGGAAGCCGTCCAGGTAGGTGGTGACGGTCTCAATGTTGCGTGACATGCCCGCTCCTTCAGATCGGGGTCGTCCATGGGACGCCCGGCGGTTCCCTCGCAGGAGAGTCGGAGTGGCGAGAACGTTCTCGACATCGCTTCGACGCGTGAGACGGGACCGGGCCGATCCCTGGCGGCTTCCCGCCGGGAATCGACCCGGTGAGCGGCAGGTCAGCCACTGATTTGTCAGTCCGTGTTCAAGTTTTTTTGGTTGGCGATCCTTCTTTAATTCGATCACGCAAATGGATTCCTTTAATGCCAGCGTCAAATCCGTGTCACCCTGGCCATGGTCTGCCGCAGGGTCTACGCCGCCGAAAGCCGCCGCCGTCGCCAGTAGCGGGAAAACGCGGGATGATGTCGATGGCGTTTCCCAGATCGCGCGGCGCTTTCCGGGCCTTCTGAGGGACGGGTCCCGACCGGCGACTCAGGGCCACGCGAGGCTACCCCAGATCACCGACTCCCTGCACGACGTGCCCAGCGCCGCAAACGCCAACGGGCCAACCGCCCATAGCTGTAGCGCAAGACTGCTCTCTCGCCGTCCAGAATCAATGTGACCCTCGTAATCAGGGGGCCGCCATAGTTCGGGCGCAGGCGCAACCGCAGCAGCCGCGTACGCAGGATTGGCGAGATCCCTCTATCGCCCTCCATCGACTCCCACGCCTTCTCCAAGACGGACCGCACCTCCTCGAAACCAGGGAGAGGGCGAACCTGGCAGTACAGCCGTGGAAAGTCCTCGCCGTCCACCTCCAACTCCGCAACCGGCCGACGACCCCGCAGCAGTACGAACACCGTCTGAGACTGCCCGCTCATCGTGGCCTCCCCAGCCAAGACGACACCCGATTCGCCCTCGGCGGGGCGCTCCGGCTCGGGGGTGATGCCCAAGGGCCTGCTCATTGTGACGGGCCCGTAGATGGCTGGGGTAGGGCCTCGCCCCCCCGCGTCATCGATCCGGGACAAGCCATGCGGCCAAGGCCCGCTTCCCCTTCGCGCGAGTCGACAGCGAACGGGGTGATCAGGAGGGCGCGAGGTCTGCGTCGATGCCCTCGCTTCTGCAGAATCTGACCGTGGAGATCATCAGAGCGACATCCGACGCGATCACAGTCAGCCTCGAGCCGGACGACGCTGTCGCCATCAACAACGCCCTGAACGAGATCTGCAACGGCGTCCACCTCGACGAGTGGGACTTCCAGACCCGCATGGGTGTCGATCGCGAGCAAGCCCGCAAGGTGCTGCACGCGATCGGTGCTGCGATCGACGTGATGAAAGAGCGCCGCCAGGCCGAAGGCAAGGAGTGGTAGACCCCAGCTCGGCCGGTGATCGCCAGGCGATCAGCCGGCCGTCAACCAGGGTGCCGAGGGGCAACCGCAGTCACTCTGACCGGCGCCAACCGCAGGCAGGGGTCCTACAAGCCGTGATCCATGTATTCCCAAGCTGACGGCACGGGTTCTGTTCCTCACCCGTTCCGCATGCGAAGGCCCAGGTCAGGGCGCTGATCCAGATTCGCGACTTGATCAATTCAAAGCGATATCCATCCCGGGTCGCGAGCGTTCTCACGGACGGCACATACTGGTGGGGATGAAGCCAGCCAGCGGCGCGTCCCGTCGCCACCTGCCCACAAGTCCCTTCAAGCCCCCGCCCCCCGCCCCGGCTCCGGAGCGGTTCGACGTGAACGACCGAGTGACCCATGATCGGTACGGTCTCGGCGTCGTCATCGCTGTGGAAGACGAGATCGCCGTGTTCGTGGATTTCGGATCGCGGCAGGAACGAATCACCACACCGTTCAACAAGCTGTACAAACTCTGAGATCGCTGTCAGCCAGGGAAGCACCCCGCGCGAGCACATCCACGCCAGCGTCCAGCTCGGCCGAGCCGGCGTGGACCGTGTGGGGACGTTCCTCCCCGGCCCGGCTCCGCCGCTCACGGCTTGTCGGGCAATCGGCTTCCACCCACGTGACGGTCAGGTCCCGGCAGACCACCATGATCGTTCCTGGCCGGAAGGCGATCTCGTGGCTGCATCCGTTGGGATGCGGCAGGATCTCGTCGAAGATCACCACGCTGCTCGGCCTGACCTCCAAGGGTCCGGCGAGGTCGAGTCTGTAGTCCGACACGCCTTCGTAGCGGATGATCAGGTCCTCTTCGTGCTTCCAGCAGTTGTGGCGGAACGCGAGTTCCATGGAGTTCTCTCGTCCGGTCTCGTCGAACGCGATCCGCTCCAGGTGCAGGTCCTTCACGCACCGCGGGCCGTAGTAGTCGTAGTGCAACCGCAAACTCGACCGGGCTGCGCGAAACTCGCTCCGCCCGGGTAGCGTCCTGCACGTTCGTGAAAGGACGCCATGTCGACTACAGCATCGATCAACGGGGGGACCCGGGCACCGGGGTGGCAGCGCGTCGTCGCCTGGCTGATCGACTGGGTGCGGATCCTCATCCTTCCGCTGCTCCTGGTCCCCGTCGGCGTGGCCCTCTACGCGGCGGGACTGCGACTGCCCGTCGGCCTGTGGAACCTCATCACGTTCCTCCTGTTGATCGTGCCGGTGACCCTGTGGTGTGCCTGGCGCGAGTCCGGCCGCTTCCAGGCCACCCCTGGGAAGAGGGCGAGGGGCCTGATCGTGGTCGACGCCCGCTCCGGGCGGCCGATCGGCTTCGCACGGGCGCTGCTGCGCAACGCCCTCAAGATCGCTCTGCCGTGGGAGCTGGGGCACACGGTCGCGTACGGGTTCGCCGCCGCGGGCCGGAACCCGTCCGCGTCACTGATGGTGCTGACGATCGTCGTCTACGCCATCATGATCGCCTGGCTGGTCGGCCTTTTCCTGCCCTCGACCAGGACGCCCTACGACCTGCTCGGCGGCACCCGGGTCGTCGCGCACCGCGAGTGACGCCTTTTGATCACACCGCGGGTCGGCGCTGCCACCAGTCGAGCACGCGGAGCGCACGGAGGGTGTTCCAGCGGCTCGGCTGCCCCAGGCCTTCCTCCAGGGCGAAGTGGACGCGCCCCGGATGGACGCGGTCGAGCAGCCAACGACCGTCGGGCTGCCGCTTCGAACGGACGACCTCCACCGCCTCCGCCATCCGCGGATCCGGTTCGGCCCCCGAGCGCCTGAAGTAGTCGAGCGCGCGGAGCACGTCGTGGTGCCAGTAGTACGGGAAGGCGAAGTCGACGAACGCCGCATCGGCCACCTCGCCCGTGCTCCTGCGGCGGAACAGGCCGCGGTCGAGCAGGTACTCCTCCCCGCCGCGGCGCGCCTCGCCTACCCCGGCGGATCGCCCGGTCGCGCGTTCGTATTCGAGCAGGCCGTCCAGCACGTTGAGCGTCGTGTGGAACGAGGAGCGGACGGATCCGTTCTCGGCCTCGCAGTTCCATCCGCCGTCGGCGAGCCGCTCGCCGAGGACCCGTTCCACGATCGCCGAGACGTCCACCCCGAAGTAGGCGCCGGCCTCGATCGTCCTGCCGTTGATGCAGGGCTCGACCTCGCCGTCGAAGTACCGCTGACCGGCGTGCTCCCACCGCCCGCGCTCGTCGACGAGCGCCACCGCGTGCCGCGCCGCCTCCGATGCCGGGTCGAGCCCGAAGATCTGCAGGGTCTGCAGGGTGTGCATCGTGGCCGTCCAGGGCTGCCCGGGTTCGTCGCCCTTGTAGGAGGCGGGGAAGCAGGCGCCGCCGTCCCACATTCCGTCGGCGCCCTGCAGCGCCAGGAGACGGGCGCCCCAGCCCTCGCACTCCACGCGTGCCCGCGCGGCGGCGACCTCGTCGGGCGGGGCGTTCGTGAGATCCCGCAGTACCTGCCAGCGTACGGCGGGGTCAGAGGCGAGCAGCCACTCCATCACGCTCACCGCCGCACCCTAAGCCCGTCCGGCGGACGAGCGCCACCGCACGGCTTCACAGGGAGCGGAGGTAGTCGCCGACGGCAGCGGTGTCCGCCGGGGCCGCGACCAGCCCGATGTACCCGTCCGGGCGGACGAGGATCAGGGCGTCGGTGCCGTACGCGTCCGCCACGTGTCCGTCGTCGTCCGAGAAGCCGCCGGGCCCGACGAGGCAGGGCTTGACGAGGCCGGTTCCGACGTCGTCGAGCGCGCGTCCTTCGCCGAGGCGGAGCAGCGTGAAGTGCGGTCCGCGGAAGAGGTCGAAGAGGCGAAGCCGCCTGCCGGTGGCGGGGTCGCGCAGCGGCGCGTCCGGCGCCCGGTCGCCTGCGCGTGGCCCGGCGGATCGGCTCGCAGCCTGCCGGGAGAGCCGGCTCCACGGGTACCGGAGCATGAGCTGGGTGAGCTCGGTCGCGGCGATGGCGTCCAGGCCGCCGCCCTTCTCCTTGATCGCCTCGAGGACGGCGTCGAGCAGGTCCGACGTGATGTCGAGCAGCCAACTGGCGATCGGGAGGCGTTCCTCCTCGTACGTGTCGAGCAGGCCTGACGACGCGTCGCCGGCGAGCACGGCGCCCAGCTTCCAGCCGAGGTTGTAGGCGTCCTGGATCCCGCTGTTCATGCCGAGGCCACCCGCGATCGGGTGGACGTGCGCGGCGTCCCCGGCGAGGAACACGGGGCCCACCCGGAGCCGGTCGACCATGCGGACGTTGACCCGGTAGGTCGACCGCCAGGTCAGGTTGTGCAGCCGCACGCCCGGGACGCCGGCGATCCGGTCGAAGGTCCGCTGGAACCGTTCCAGGGTCGGTTCGAGGGGCGAACCGTCCCCGTCGAGTTCGTGCGACGCCTGCACCTGGAAGGCGGCGGTGCCGGGG
Source organism: Microbispora corallina (assembly GCF_016863035.1). Lineage (GTDB taxonomy): Bacteria > Actinomycetota > Actinomycetes > Streptosporangiales > Streptosporangiaceae > Microbispora > Microbispora corallina. The sequence continues at coordinate 81,349 of NZ_BOOC01000007.1, read as the reverse complement.
AGCGGGCACAGCATGATCCCGCCGTCGGGGGTCAGCCACTGGTGCCAGGCGTCGCGGCCCAGCCCGTCGGCCTCGAGGTCGCCGACGGCCATGAGCTGCACGTCCGGCGTCCGGCCGCGCAGCGTCAGGCCGAGTGTCCTGCGGACGGTGCTGCGGCCTCCGTCGCAGCCGGCCAGGTATCGCGCCCGGATCCGGGCGTCGCCGACCGTGGCGGTCACGCCGTCGGCGTCCTGGGCGAAACCTCGCAGGTCGGCGCCCCGTTCGACCTCGACGCCGAAGTCCGCCAGCCGTTCGCGCAGGATGTGCTCCACCCGCCACTGTGGGATCAGCAGGCCGGTCGGGTACGGGATGTCCGGTGTGGGCACCCGTCCGGCCTCGGGATCGACCTCGGCGATCACCTCCGCCCCCTGGTACTTGCGATGCGGCAGGTGGGTGGTCCCGGAGGCCAGCACCTTGTCGATCACCGCGAGGTCGTCGAACACTTCGAGACTGCGCGGGGTCAGTCCCTTGCCGCGGGAACCGACAGGGAACTCCGGAGCCCGGTCGACGACGCGCACGGCGACGCCACGCCGGGCGAGGTCACATGCCAGCGTCAGGCCGGTCGGGCCGGCGCCGACCACGAGGACGTCTGTATGAGTCACCCCACCATGAAAGTGTTACCGAGTTAAAAAAGCAACCCGGTTAGTAATGTTACGCTGACCACATGATCGAGCCGACAGGACTGCGGGCCAGGAAGAAGGCGCGGACCCGCGACGCCATCGCCGACGCGGCGATCTCGCTGTTCCTGGCGCACGGCTTCGACCAGGTGTCGATCAACGACATCGCCGCGGCGGCGGAGGTGTCCAAGCCGACCCTCTTCCGGTACTTCGCGAGCAAGGAGGACCTCGTCCTGCACCGGTTCGCGGATCACAACGGCGAGGCCGCGCGCGTCGTGCGTGACCGCGAGCCCGGCGTGCCGCCGGTGGCGGCGCTGCACCGGCACTTCCGGGCCGGTCTCGACCGTCACGAGCCGGTCACCGGCCTCAACGACCACCCGGTGGTGGTGGCCTTCCACCGGCTGGTGTTCACCACGCCGAGCCTGGCGGGACGGCTCACGCAGTACATGCTCGACGACGAGGAGGCACTGGCGGGCGCCCTCGGCGCGGGCGTCGAGGCCCGGCTGCGGGCCGCCCAGGTGCTCGCGGTCCAACGGGTGCTCGCCCGGACCAACTGGCAGAAGATCGCCGACGGGCGAACCGCCCGCGACGTCCACCCCGAGGCCGTCGCCGACGCCGACCTGGCGTTCGCACACCTGCGCTAGGTGGTCTGGGGCGGAAATCCCTTGGGGGTTGACGGCTCAGGGCCTGGCGTTGAGCCACTGATCAGGGGTCGGAGTTGGTGACGTAGAGGTCGCAGGCGAGGTCGAGGGCTTTGCGATCCTCGGTAGGAAAACCCGATGCGCCTTTGAGACGATCCACGCACTGCTGCCGCAGTGGTGGCCACTGCACCCCCGCCGATGTCGGCCAGATCCGAAAGGCCGCCCAGATCGCGCCGAGTCGGCTTCCCATGAGCCGGGGTCTGTGCGGGCTCACCCGGCGCGCATGCGTCCGACTTCCGTCTGGAACACCTCCTCCGTCTTGTCCAGGAACCCGGCGATCAGCTCGAGCTGCTCGTCGGTATAGCCCTCCATCGCGCCTCGCCATGCCCGTACGAACGGGCTGAAGACGGGAGCGACGTCCTGCGCGGCCTGCTGGACCTGGAGCGTGACGACGACCTTGCGGCGATCGACGCTGTCGCGTTCTCTCCGCACGTAACCGACCGTCTCCAGTCGATCGATCACCCCCGTGACGGACGCGGTCGTGATGCCCGCACGCCTGGCCAGCTCGCTGGCGGTCAGCGGGCCGTTGGTGAGCAGGTTGAGGCAGTGCAGGTCAGTGGTGTTGATCCCGATCCGCTCGGCGGCCGCCTGACTCATCGCGACCGACAGCGCATTGGCACGGCGCAGCGCGTCCAGCAACCGGGCCATGAGATCGGCACGCCTTGACATCGCCACCCGAACTCCTTAATGTTCCAAGTATCTAGCAAAACTAGAGATATGGCTCTCTAGTAGCTAGTCTAGAGTAAGGATGTGGCGATGAAAGACGTCATCAAGCGCTTTTACGACGAGGTGCTCAACGGCGACGACCTGGACGTAGCCGACGAGATCATCACTCCGGGCTTCTCGCCCCGCGGCGCTGGTCCCGCCGGCCCCGAGGCGCTCAAGCAGATCGCCCGCTACCTCCGCTCGGCCATGCCCGACCTGCACTTCGACATCGAGGACATGATCGCCGAAGGCGACCGGGTGGCCACCCGGTGGACGCTGCGCGGCACGCACGAGGGCGACTTCTTCGGCTTCCCGCCCACCGGCCGTCCCGTGGAGGTCCGCGCCTGCGTCGTCTTCAGGATGGAGGACGGCAAGGTGGCCGAGATCTGGCCGGTCGTCGATGCCAGCTCCCTCCAGCGCGCGGCCTGACCGGCGTGCTCCGTTTCGGGAGTCGTAGCCGGTTATGGGATGGTTCGTCGTGAGGCAGGCTGCAGCAGCGGCAAGTACGAGAACCAAATCCTGCCCACCGGCCTACCGGCCGGCACTCCCCAAGACGCCCTCGACTGCGCCTGCAACCTCTACCTCAGCCAGCTTTGGGGACCACTAAGCCCGCCGCCGGGGCGTCCAGGGACGACGTGGTCTCCGGACGTCGTTCAGGCCCGAGTCCCGGCACGCGCCTCGGCGACGACCCGGCCGCGCTCCGACTCCCAGAAGCGGTCGAGTCTGGCGCGGACCTCGTCGGCCTCGACGTCGGCGCCGAAGAGTTCCGTGTGCGGTTCGAAGCGCATGCCTTCGGCGAGCGGGCCGGCGACGACCGGGTCGAAGCCGAGCGCGTCGACGAGGGACGCGACGGTGGCGAGGTCCGCGGGGTCGTCACCGGCGATCGCGATGGCCTTGCGGCCGGCTTCGCCGGCGGGTCGGGCCTCGTCCTCCAGGTCGTGGTAGCCCATGTGGTTGAACGCCTTGACGACGCGGGACCCGGGAAGGAACGCCTGGACGATCTCACTGGACGAGGTGCGGGGATCGGTGAGGTCGTCGCGGATGCCGTCGACCTCCCACCAGTAGTTCATGGCGTCCACGACCAGCTTGCCGCGCAGCGCGTCGACGGGGATGCCGCGGTGCTTGCCGAGCGGGAGGGCGAGGATGACGACGTCGGCGCGGGCCGCGGCGCCGGCGGCCGTCGTGGCGACCGCACCCGGGGTCAGCACGTCGACGGTGAGGGCGATCTTCGCGGGGTCGCCCGAGCCGGCGATGAGCACCCGGTGGCCCGCGGCCAGGGCGAGCCGGGCGAGCACGGTCCCCACCTTGCCGGCGCCGAGGATGCCGACGGTCAGGGGACCGGTCGGGGCGCTGTCGTTCACTGTCGTCCTCCAGTATCGATGCCGATCGCGGGCCCGGTCAGCCGGCGAGGATGTCGCGGACCATCGGGATCACCTTGGCGCCGTACAGCTCGACGGCGCGCAGACGGGCGCTCACCGGCTGCGATCCCGCGGTGTAGATGAGGTCGAACCGTCCGACGCCGAGGGTACCGACCACGTGGGCGATCTTGCGGGCCACGGTCTCCGGTGAGCCGATGTAGAGGGACCCGTGCTCGATCTCGGCGTCGAACTCCTGCCGGCGGATCGGCGGCCAGCCGCGCAGCGCGCCGATCCGGTCGCGGATGACCCGGTAGTGCGGCCAGAAGATCTCCCTGGCCTCCTCGTCGGTGTCGGCGACGAAGCCCGGCGAGTGCATCCCGACCGGATGCGCGGTCGTGCCGAGTTGCTCGGCGGCCCGCCGGTACAGGTCGATGTAGGCGGCGAAACGCGCGGGCGGGCCGCCGATGATGGCGAGCATGAGCGGCAGGCCGTAGCTGGCGGTGCGGACGACCGACTGCGGCGAGCCGCCGACCCCCACCCAGGTGGTGAGCCGTCCCGACTCGGTCTTCGGGAAGACGTCGGCCTGCTCCAGCGGGGCGCGCAGGGCGCCGCTCCAGGTGACCGGCCGCTCGTCGAGCAGCTTCACGAAGAGCTCGATCTTCTCCTCGAACAGCGCGTCGTAGTCGCGCAGGTCGTACCCGAACAGCGGGAACGACTCGGTGAACGAGCCGCGGCCGAGGATGACCTCGGCGCGGCCGTGCGACAGCGCGTCCACGGTGGCGAAGCGCTGGAACACCCGGACGGGGTCGTCCGAGCTCAGCACGGTCACGCCGGACGACAGCCGGATGCGGCTCGTGCGGGTGGCGATCCCGGCGAGCACGGTCTCGGGGGTGGACACCGAGTACTCCGGCCGGTGGTGCTCGCCCAGGGCGATGACGTCGACCCCGAGCTCGTCCGCCAGCACCGCCTCGTCGACCACCTGCCGGATCCCCGCGGCGTACGAGACGAGGGCGCCGGTGTCGTCCTCCGGCACGTCGCCGAAGGTGTCGAGGCCGAACACGAGATCAGACATGAGCAGGCTCCATCCTGAGGAGTCGGCGGACCCGGGGGGCGACCTCACGGCCGAGCAGCTCGATCGTGCGGGCGCGGGCCTCGCGGGGCAGGCGCATGATGTCGTACTTGAGGTCGAAGCGGCTCAGCCGCAGGTCGCGGGCCACTGTGGCGATCTTCCGCGCGACGGTCTCGGGTGACCCGACGAACAGGGCGCCGTGCGCGATCTCGGCCTCGTAGCGTTCGCGGTCCGGCGCGTAGAAGCCGCGCTCGGCGGCGAGATCCGCCACGACCGGCTGCCAGTAGCGCCACCAGGTCTCCACGGCCTCCTCGTCGGTGTCCGCGACGAGACCGAGCGAGTGCTGCCCGATCGGCCGCACGGGATGCCCGGACTCCTGCAGCGCGTGCAGGTAGAGCTCGACGTGCCCGGCGAACCGCTGCGGGCGCCCGCCGATGATCGCGAGCATGAGCGGGAGCCCGTAGCGGGCGGCGCGGACCACCGAGTTCGGGCTGCCGCCCACGCCGATCCAGGTCGGGATGCCTCCCGGCCGCATCCGGGGGTGCAGCCGCTGCTCCACGAGAGGGCTGCGCACGGTCCCCGACCAGGTGACCGACTCCTCCCGCTGGAGCCGCATGAACAGGTCGAGCTTCTCCTCGAACAGCCGCTCGTAGTCCGCCAGGTCGTACCCGAACAGCGGGAACGACTCGGTCGCCGAGGCACGCCCGAGGACGATCTGGGCGCGGCCTTCGGACACCGCGTCCAGGGTCGAGAACTCCTGGTAGAGCCGGACCGGGTCGTTCGTGCTGAGCACGGTGACCGACGTCCCGAGCCGGATCCGCTCGGTCGCGGACGCGATCGCGGCGAGCAGCACGGGCGTCGCCGAGTCGTTGTGGCCCTCCCGGTAGTGCTCGCCCACGCTGAACACGTCGAGCCCGGACGACTCGGCGAGCCTGGCCTCCTCCACGAGGAGGCGCACGGTCTCGGCGTCACTGAGGACGCGGTCGCCGTCCGTGGCCACCTCCCCGAACGAGTCGAGGCCCAGCTCGAAGCCTTCGGCCGTCATGTCTCCTCCTATTTCCGGCCTCGGGGCGGTGCCTCGCGCCGTCGCGACGCCAACTGATTGACGTGTCAATTATGTACCATATGCTTGACGTGTCAATCAGGAGGCCGGGCATGACGGGCAGCACGCCAGAAGGTCGCAGGAAACGGCACTTGCCTACCGCCGACGAGCTGCGGCTCTGGCGCGACTACATCGAGACCGCCGAGATACTCAGGTCCGAGCTCGCCTCGCGGCTGCAGAGCGAGTCCTCGCTGTCGACGGGGGACTACGGGGTGCTGCTCGCCCTCAGCGAGGCGAGGGAGCGGCGGATGCGCTCCTCGGAGCTGGCGGCCGCCATCGGCTGGGAGCGCAGCCGCCTGTCCCACCATCTCGGGCGGATGGAGCGGCGCGGGCTCATCCGGCGCGAGGAGTGCGTCACCGACAGCCGGGGAGCCGAGGTCGTGCTCACCCCCACCGGCGCGGACGCGTTCCGGTCCGCCTCGATTCCGCACCTGCGCGCCATCCGCGAGCTCTTCGTCGACGCGCTCACGCCGGAGCAGCTCGTCGCTGCCGGGGAGGTCGCCGCGACCCTGCGCAGGCACCTCGGCTCGCCCTCCGGCGCGTGACCCCCTGGACGGTCGGCGCGGCGGCTCAGTCGCGCACCCACGCCCGGATTCCCACAGGCGATCGCGTGAACGCGATCGTCTAGGCTTTCGACCGGTCGCAGCGTGTGAGGAGGTCAGTCGTGGATCGCACGGGAACGAACCTTCCCGCCGTCGGCGGGTACAACCAGACGGTCGTTCTCGACGCAATCCGCCGCCGCCCCGAGGGGATCACCCGATCCGAGCTCGCCGCGCTGACCGCCCTGAGCGGGATGACCGTGACGAAGGTCTGCCGGCGCCTCCTCGACGCCGGCCTCGTCGACGAGCACGGCACGCGCACGAGCGGCCCCGGCAAGCCGGCGGCGGTCGTCAAGCTGAACCCGGACGGCGGTTTCGCGATCGGGGTGCACATCGACCCCGCGTCGGTGACCTATGTGCTCGTCGACCTGTCCGGCGCGGTCCGGGACCACGCGCGTACGGGCACCCCGACCGCGGGAGACCCGAGCGCGGTCATCGACGAGATGGCGAACGCGATCAGGGCGCTGATCGCGGGTTCCGCCGTGGACAGGTCCCGCATCCTCGGCATCGGGATCGCGTCGCCCGGCCCGGTGAACGTCGACGAGGGCCTGCTCCTGAACCCGCCGATGATGCCCAGCTGGCATGGGGTGGCCCTGCGGCGCGCGCTCGCCGAGGCGACCGGCCTGCCCGTGCTGCTGGAGAAGGACACGACGGCCGCGGTCGTCGCCGAGCTGTGGTTCGCGGGCCCGGGCAGCAGCCGCGACTTCGCGTTCATGTACTACGGCACCGGTCTCGGCACCGGACTGTCGGTGTCGGGCGAGGTCGTCCGCGGGCTCAGCTCCAACGCGGGCGACGCGGGGCACGTCACGGTCGACCCGGACGGCCCGGTGTGCACCTGCGGCCGGCGCGGCTGCGTCGGGTACATCACGGTTCCGCGGGCGCTCGTCGAACGCGCCGTGCTCGACGGCGTGCTCTCGGCGGCCGAGGCCGGCAACCTCGACGACACGGTGGACGTGGACGAGGCGTTCACCCGGCTGGCGGCCCTCGCCTCGGCCGGGAACTCCGGCGCGAGCGCGATCCTGGCCGGCGCCGCCCGGTCTCTGGCCCGGGCGATCGTGGTGATCGTGAACCTCCTCGACATCGACGAGGTCATCTTCGGGGGGCCGTTCTGGGGGCGCGTCTCCGCGGCGATCCTCGACGCGCTGCCGGAGGCCGTGCGGAGCGACCCGGCGCTGATCTCGCCGCACCCCGTCCGGTTCGCCCAGTCCGCGATCCCCGTCGACGTCGCCGCGGTCGGCGCCGCGACCCTCGTGCTGGACAACACCTTCTCCCCCCGGCCGTCCGCCCTGCTGCTCGCGGCTGAGTGATCATGTCGAACTTTGTCCGCACAAACCGTTGACGGCTAATTTGAAAACATGATTTGCTAACCCGCCATGGCGCCCTTGCGGGTGAACCGGCAGCGGCGCGCCATGCCCTCCGACCAGCGGACATCTCGAACCCCCTGCCCGAGGTGTCGTCGCCGACCTGTCCGGCGTCCGTCGCCCGTCGCTTTCTGGAAGGAACATATGAGCACCACGGTCACGCGCGTCCGCATCGCGGGTGCCGTCGTCGCCGCGGCAGCCGGCCTTGCCGGACTCGCCGCGTGCTCGTCGCCCGCTCCGTCGGGCGGCGCGTCCGCACCCTCCTGCGAGCCCGCGAAGGGCACGGTCACCCTCCAGTACTGGAACACGGTTCCGGGCATGGACCAGGTCGTCGCCCTGTGGAACAAGAAGAACCCGAACATCCAGGTCCAGACGAAGAACATCTCCAACGACCAGTACGGCACCATCGGCAACGCCCTCAAGGCGGGCAAGGCGCCGGAGCTCGCCCAGGTCGGCTACGACGAGCTCCCCTACCTGCGCACCCAGGACGCCTTCGTGGACGCCTCGGCCTGCTCGGCGGCCCCCGCGGCCAAGTCGAAGTTCGTGCCGTGGACCTGGTCGCAGACCAGCTTCGGCGGCACAGGCGTGTTCGCGTTCCCGCAGGACACCGGCCCGATGGCGCTCTTCGTGCGCAGCGACATCTTCAAGGAGCACGGCCTGGAGATCCCGAAGACCTGGGACGAGTACGCGACGGACGCGCAGAAGCTGCACGACGCGGATCCGAACCTGAGCATCACGTTCTTCGACCCGAACAACGCCGAGTGGTTCAACGGGCTGCTCTGGCAGAACAGCGCCACGATGTACGCGTACGCGGGTGACAAGTGGCACGTCACCGTCGAGTCCGACCACAGCAAGCAGGTCGCCGGCTACTGGCAGAAGCTGATCGACGCCAAGCTCGTCCGCACCGACCTCGCCAACGGCTCGACCCCCATGTACGCCGCGTACCAGAAGAACCAGATCGCCACCTATGTCGGCGCCGCCTGGGGCTACAGCATGTTCCGCGACAACCTGCCCGACCAGGCCGGGAAGTGGACGATCGTCCCGATGCCGACCTGGGGCTCGAGCGCCGCGTCCGGCGACTGGGGCGGGTCCACCGTCGCGTTCATGAAGGGCAACACGCACCTGTACGAGTCGGTCGCGTTCAACTCCTGGCTGAACACCGACCCGGAGGCCCTCGCGCTGGAGAACAAGCTGGGCGGCCTGTATCCGGCGGCCCTCGCCGGTTCCGCGCTTCCCGCGCTCTCGCAGGGCGTCCCGTACTACAACAACGAGAAGATCTTCGACGTCTTCGCCGAGTCGTCCAAGAACATCGACACGAGCTTCACCTGGGGTCCCACGCAGAAGACCGTGAACCTGGCCCTTCAGGACGCGATGGCGAAGGCGGCGGCGGGCGGCGGCACGCTCACCGACGCGCTCTCGTCCGCGCAGGCGACGGCGCTGAAGTCGATGGCGGACCAGGCGATCCCCGCCGTGGCGGGCGACTGACCGCGGCATGACCGACATCGCGACCGGCACGACCGGGGCGGTGGCCGCGCCCGGGGACCTCCGCCGTCACAACGGCGGCGGCCCCCGGGCGAGCACCATCGTCGCGTTCCTCCTCCCGTTCTTCCTCCCGTTCGTGCTGTTCTACCTGGTGCCGATCGCCTACGCGGTCTGGCAGAGCCTCCTCGTCGTGCGCCGCACAGCCGGCCAGTACGGCACGTCGTACACGGCCTTCGGCGGTGTCACGCAGTACGCGCAGGTGTTCCAGAACGGCGAGTTCTGGGCCAGCATCGGGCGCATCGCCCTGTTCGGCATCGTGCAGGTGCCGGTCATGCTGTTCGTCGCGCTGATCATGGCGCTGCTGCTGGACACCCCCCTCCTGAGGCTGAAGGCGTTCTTCCGCGTCTCGGCCTTCATGCCGTACGCCGTGCCCGGCGTCATCGCCGCGATCATGTGGTCGTTCCTCTACTCGCCGCAGCTCAGCCCCGTGGTCGACGTGCTGAAAGGCATCGGCCTCCATGCCGACTTCCTCGGCCCGGGCGCCGTGCTGTGGTCGGCGGCGAACGTCTCCACCTGGCTCTGGACCGGCTACAACATGCTGATCATGTTCTCGGCGCTGCAGTCGATCCCGCAGGAGCTCTACGAGGCCGCCACGATCGACGGCGCGAGCAACTGGGCGATCGCGTGGCGGATCAAGGTCCCGATCATCGCCCCCTCGATCATCCTCACCACGGTGTTCTCGATCATCGGCACGCTGCAGCTCTACGCCGAACCGGCCGTGCTGCGCCAGATCTCCTCGAACATCTCGAGCACGTTCACGCCGAACATGCTCGCGTACGCCGTGGCCTCCGGGAACAACTACCAGCAGGCGGCGGCGATCTCCGTGGTCATCGCCGTCATCACCTTCGTCTTGAGCTTCGGGTTCATGCGACTGACCGCGAAGAGGGCCGGACTGTGAGCACCCAGACCGCGATCCGCGAGAGCCGCGTCAGCCGCACGGCCGCCATGGCCCTGATGCTCGTCCTGGCGGTGTACTTCCTGCTCCCGATCTACTTCCTGCTCGTCGCGGCGACGAAACCGCAGGGCGACCTCGCCTCCACCTTCGGGCTGGCGTTCTCGCACTTCGACCTGGCGAAGAACCTGGGCACCCTGTTCGGCCGCAGCGACGGCGTCTTCGGGCGGTGGGCGCTGAACAGCGTGATCTACGCGGTGCTGGGCGCCGCCGTCGGGACGCTGATCTCCGCGCTGTGCGGCTACGCGCTCGCCACGTTCACGTTCCGGGGCCGCGAGTTCCTGTTCAACGTCATCCTTGGCGGCGTCCTCGTCCCCACCACGGCGCTCGCGCTCCCGCTGTTCCTCCTGTTCTCCGCGACCGGGATCGTCAACACCTATCTCGCGGTGTTCCTGCCCAGCATCGTGAGCCCGTTCGGCGTCTACCTCGCCCGCATCTTCACCGTCGCCGCCGTCCCCCGGGAGATCGTCGAGTCGGCCCGGCTGGACGGCGCCGGGGAGTTCCGCACGTTCTTCTCGGTGGCGTTCAAGCTGCTGACGCCGTCGCTGGTGACCATCTTCCTGTTCCAGTTCGTCGGCATCTGGAACAACTTCTTCCTGCCGATGGTGATGCTGCAGAAGGAGTCGCTCTTCCCGATCACGCTCGGCCTCTACGAGTGGAACGGCCAGACCGCCCGCGTCTCCCTTCTCCAGGAATCCGTGATCACCGGCGCGCTGGTCTCGATCGTGCCCGTGATCATCGTGTTCGTCCTCCTCCAGCGGTTCTGGCGCACCGGGCTCGCCTCCGGCGCCCTCAAGTGACCCCGCCTCCCCGCTCCTCCGTCTCCCACCAGCAGAAGGTCCCTCTCCTCATGCAGAACTCCGCCGTCTTCGTGCCCCACTTCCACTGGGACCGGGAATGGTACGAGCCGTTCCAGGTGTTCCGGCACCGGCTCGTCACCGCCCTCGACACCGTGCTGGAGACGGCCGAGACGGACCCGGACTTCCGGTTCACCGTCGACGGGCAGATGGCCGCGATCGAGGACTACCTGGAGATGCGGCCGGAGAACCGCGACCGGGTGGCGGCCCTGGTCGCCGGCGGCCGGCTCGCCATCGGGCCGTGGCTCATCCTGCTGGACGAGTTCCTCTGCTCGGGCGAGACCATCGTGCGCAACCTGCAGATGGGATGGGCGGCCGCGGCGGACCTCGGCGGCTCGATGCCCATCGGCTACCTGCCGGACATGTTCGGCCACGTCGCGCAGATGCCGCAGATCCTGGCGCGCGCCGGGTTCGAGCACGCGGCGCTGTGGCGCGGCGTTCCCGGCTCCGTCGGCGGCCACGCCTTCCGCTGGCGGGCTCCCGACGGCTCCGAGGTGCGCACCGAGTTCCTCTTCGACGGCTACGACAACGGCCTCGACGTGCTGCTGGTGCCCGACCAGATCGGGCGGGCCCTGCGCGAGTACGCGGAGATGACGGCCGAGCGGTGGGGCGGCGACCCGGTGCTCGCGATGGCCGGCACCGACCACAGCGCGCCCGACCCGCGGCTCGCGACCTGGCTGCGGCGCGCGGCCGGCGACGGGCGCGCCATCACCATCGCGACGCTCGACGAGTACATCCGCGAGCACGTGCGCGACGAGGTCTCCACCGTCGTCACCGGCGAGCTGCGCAGCCACGTGCGCGGCAACATCCTCCCGGGCGTCCTCTCCGTGCGGCTGCGGCTCAAGCAGCGGATGGCCGTGGCCGAGCGCACCGTCGACCACGCCGAGCGGGTGAACGCCCTGTGGTCGCGGCGCGACGACTCGCCGTTCCTCTCGCTCGCCTGGCACAAGATCATCGAGTCGAGCGCGCACGACTCGGTCGTCGGCTCCGGCACCGACGAGACCGCCGACCAGGTCGAGGCGCGTCTCGCCGAGGCCGCGCACACGGCTCGGGCGGTGCGGGACGCGGCCCTCGCCGAGCCCGCCGCCCTGGTGCCGAGCGACGGCTACCTGGTCGTCAACCCGCTGCCGTTCCCGCGTACGGCGCTGGTCGAGGTGGACGTCGCGGCCGCGGCCGCGGGAACGGTCCTGGTGGCGACCGCCGGCGACGGCACGGCGCGTCCCGTGCAGCCGACCGCGCAGGCCCCCACCGTGCTCGGCGACGAGCGCGTGGACGCCTCGCAGCTCGAACGCGTGCTGCGCCGCATCCACCGCCGGGAGCTCTTCGGCCGCCTGATCGACCACTACGAGCTGACCCCGGGGTCGCTCGTCTTCCACCTGGCCGAGGTGCCGTCCGGCGGGCCGTTCGACCTGCTGATCCTGCGCCGGGAGGTCGCCGCCGCGGCCGCCGCGCATCCGGGTGAGTGGAGGGTGCTGACGCTCCAGGAGGCCCGCGCGACCGCGCTCGTGCCCGTCGACGTCCCCGCCTCCGGGCTCGCGAGCGTCCGGGTCGGGCCGGGCGAGCGTCCCGCCGCCCTCATGACGACGCCCGCGACGGCGACGGCCCGGGCGCTCAGTAACGGACTGGTCCGGGTCGAGATCGCCGGCGACGGCACCCTGGACGTGACCGGCGCCGACGGCACCGTGCTGCGCGGAGCCGGCCGGCTCGTCGACGGCGGCGACCGCGGCGACAGTTACAACTACGCTCCGCCCGGCCAGGACGTCCTGGTGTCGGAGCCGGTCGAGGTCTCCGTCGAGCTCCTCGAGGACGGCCCGCTGCGGTCGCGGACGCGCGTCACCCGCGTCTACGAATGGCCCGCCGCGCTCTCCTCCGACCGCGACCGGCGCGGCGGCCGGACCGTGGCGACCCCGGTGGAGACGCTCGTGGAGGTGCGCGCGGGCGAGCCCTTCGTACGGGTCTCCACGTCGTTCCTGAACCAGTCCGCCGACCACCGGCTGCGCTTCCACGTGCCGCTGCCCGAGCCGGTCGCCGTGTCCGCGTCCGCCGGGCAGTTCGCCGTCACCGAGCGCGGGCTCACGGCCGAGGGCGGCTGGGGCGAGTACCCGATCCCGACCTTCCCTGCCAGCGCGTTCGTGTCGGCCGGGGCCGCCACCGTGCTGCTCGACCACGCCACCGAGTACGAACTCGTCGGCGACGGCTCAGAACTGGCGGTCACCCTGCTGCGGGCGATCGGCTCGATCAGCGTCAACATCCATCCCCTCCGCGACGAGCCGGCGGCGGCCGAGATCCCCACGCCGGGCGCGCAGGACCTCGGCGTGCGCGTCGAGAGCCGTTTCGCCATCCTGCCCTCGGCTGACGGCTGGAAGGGCGCGAACGCCGTGGCCCTCGCCGAGGTCTTCCGCAACGACGTGCTGGTCACCCGCGGCACCGCGCCGGCCGGAGGTCACCTCCCGCCGGACACGGCAGGGCTCCGGGTCGAGGGCGCGGACGTCCTCGTCTCGAGCATCCGCCGGGTCGGGGACGCCGAGCGCGGCGCCGGGATCGAGGTGCGGGTGGCGGCGATGAGCGACACGGGATCGACCGTACGGATGACCGGCGCGTTCACCGAGGCCACCACGGTCGACCTGCTCGGCCGGCCGCTGTCGGCGACGCCGGTGGCGGACGGGCTCGACCTCGCCCTGGGCCCGTGGGAGATCCGCACGGTCGTGGTCCGGTAGACGACGGCACCCGCACGGAAGGGATGATGACGCTCGTGGCATCTCACGTTCCCCCCTACGTCGCCGACCCCGCGCCGTGGCGCGGCGCACTGCGCCCGGCGCGCTCGTGGCTGCGCTCCGACGCCCCCGCTCGATCGCTGAACGGGCAGTGGCGGTTCCGCCTGTCGCCGACGGCCCGGGTGGCGGAGGACTTCGCGGCCGAGGACTTCGACGACAGCGGGTGGGACCTCATCCCGGTGCCCTCCCACTGGGTGCTCCAGGGCGACGGCGCCTACGGACGGCCGATCTACACGAACGTGCGGTTCCCGTTCCCGATCGACCCGCCCCACGTGCCGGACGAGAACCCCACCGGCGACTACCGCCGCCACTTCGACGTGCCGCCCGACTGGTCGGGAGCAGAGCGCGTCGTGCTGCGGTTCGACGGGGTCGAGTCGCTCTTCAGGGTGTGGGTGAACGGCGACGAGATCGGCGGCGCCGCCGGCAGCCGGCTCGCCCACGAGTTCGACGTGACATCGTCCGTACGGCCGGGGGACAACGTCGTCGCCGTGCGCGTGCACCAGTGGTCGGCGGCCAGCTACGTCGAGGACCAGGACCAGTGGTGGCTGCCCGGCGTCTTCCGCGACGTGACCCTGATCGCGCGGCCGGCCGGAGGCGTCGAGGACGTCTGGCTGCGGACCGGGTTCGAGAACGGGCGCGGACGCGTCGAGACGGAGGTCGTCGCCGACGCGGCGGCGTTCCCGGTCACCCTGCGCCTCCCCGAGCTCGGCGTCGAGCGGGTCTGGGCGACGCCGGACGACGTGGCGCCGTTCGACGTGGACGGCGTGGAGCCCTGGTCGGCCGAGCGGCCCCGCCTGTACGACGTCACCGTGTCGTCGGCGACGGAGAGGGTCGCCCTGCGGGCGGGGTTCCGCACGGTCGAGATCCGCGGCGACCGGTTCCTGGTCAACGGCCGCCGCGTCGTGTTCCACGGGATGAACCGCCACGAGACCCACCCCGAGCGCGGCCGCGTCTTCGACGAGCGGCACGCCCGCGAGGACCTGGCCCGCATGAAGCGGTTCAACGTGAACGCGATCCGCACCAGCCACTACCCGCCGCATCCGCGGCTGCTCGACCTCGCCGACGAGCTGGGGTTCTGGGTCGTCCTCGAATGCGATCTCGAGACCCACGGTTTCGCCCAGCTCGACTGGGCCGGCAATCCCAGCGACGACCCCGCGTGGCGGGACGCGTACCTCGACCGGATCCGGCGCACGGTCGAACGGGACAAGAACCATCCCAGCGTCGTCATCTGGTCCCTCGGCAACGAGGCGGGGACCGGCGCCAACCTCGCCGCCATGTCGGCCTGGGTCCACGCGCGCGACCCCGGACGGCCCGTGCACTACGAGGGCGACCAGGCCGGCGAGTACACCGACGTCTACTCCCGCATGTACGCCTCGGTGCCCGAGACCGAGCAGATCGGCACCGACGGCTCCCGCTCCCCGCTGCCGGACTGCACTCCCGCGCAGGCGGCCCGGCAGCGCGCCAAGCCGTTCCTGCTGTGCGAGTACGCCCACGCGATGGGCAACGGGCCGGGAGCGCTCGACCAGTACGAGGCGCTCGTGCACCGGCATCCGCGGCTGCACGGCGGCTTCGTCTGGGAATGGCGCGATCACGGCATCCTGACGACCACCCCGGACGGCACGCCCTACTACGCGTACGGCGGCGACTTCGGCGAGGTCGTCCACGACGGCAACTTCGTCATGGACGGCATGCTGTTGAGCGACGACGTCCCCACCCCCGGCCTCCACGAGTTCAAGGCGGTCGTGCAGCCGATCCGGTTCGCGTTCGAGGGCGGCGACGTCGCGATCGCGAACCTGCGGCACTCGGCCGACACCTCCGACCTGCGCTTCCGCTGGCGCGTCGAGCACGACGGCACGGTGGTGGACTCCGGGGACCTGGAGGTTCCCGTCGTTGCGGCGGGCGGGTCGGCGCGGGTGCCGCTCCCCCGGATCCCGGTCGCGGCGGACGCGGAGACATGGCTCACCGTGGACGCGGTGCTGGCCGCGCCCACGGCCTGGGCGCCGGAGGGCCACGTGGTCGCGACGGCCCAGCTGGACCGCTCGGCGCGCCGTCCCGTGCCCGCCGTCCGGCACAGAACCGGATGGCGGCCGGGCGGCGGAACGACGACCCTCGGCATCGCCGAGTTCGCCGAGGGGTCTCTCGTGCGCCTCGCCGGCCGCGCCGTGACGGGTCCGCGGCTGGAGCTGTTCCGTGCCCCGACCGACAACGACGAGGGCGCGTCCGAGGACGTCGAGGGGAGCGACGCCAGTGTGGGCGGGGTCTCCAACGCCGACCTGTGGCGTCGCGACGGTCTCGACCGGCTGACCACGCGGCTGCTGTCGGTGGAGCAGGCCCCGGACGCCCTGCGGACCGTCTCCAAGGTCTCCGCGGCGAACTCCGCCCTGTCGGTGATCGTGGAGTCCGTCTGGTCGCTGGAGGGCGGCTCGCTGGAACCCGGCTCGCGGGAAGACGGCTCACTGCAAGGCGGCGAACTCGAGCTGCGGGTGGAGATCCAGCCGTCGAGCGGCTGGCGGACGGTGTGGCCGCGGATCGGGATCCGCTTCGAACTGCCCGACGGCGCGGCTCCCGTGGACGGCGCCGAATGGTTCGGGCTCGGCCCGTTCGAGTCCTACCCCGACAGCCTCCGCGCGGCGCGGACCGGCCGTTTCTCCTCCGCGATCCGCGACCTCTCGGCCGAGTACGCACGACCGCAGGAGACCGGGCACCGGTCCCGGCTCCGTGAGCTGACGCTGACGAGTGCCGGCACGGCGGTGCTGCGCGTCGTGGCGATCCCGGACGCGCGCGGCCGTCGCCCCGGCTTCACGCTCAGCCGCCACACGCCGCAGCAGATCGCCCAGGCGAGGCACCCGTACGAGCTGCCGGACTCGGCGACGAGCCACCTCATCGTCGACGCGGCCCAGCACGGGCTCGGCTCCCGGGCCTGCGGGCCGGACGTGTGGCCGGAGTTCTCGCTCCGCCCGGAGGCGCGCACGATCAGACTGCGCATCGCGGCGGGCTAGGTCTCGCTCCCGGTGTCGTCCTGGTCGATCCGCACATCGGAGCACGACCGCAGGACGACGTCGGGTGTCTCCTGCCCGTGCCGCACGACGTGGTTGCCCCGGAGGCGGATGCCGTGTGTGCTCCGCGCGTCGAGCGCGGGCACGCCGTCGAGCGTGAACCGGTTGTCCGCCACGACCACCCCGCGGTGGACCGGATGCGCCTCGTCGCATCGGGTGTTCCTCGGATCGAGGAGGATCGCCGGTCCGCCGGGGTCGAGGAACTCGTTGCCGCGGATCGTCAGGTCGCGCACCGGCCCGGACTCCCACCACTCCTGGGCGTCGCAGGAGACGTAGATCGCGGCCATCCCGGTCCGTTCGAAGCGGTTGTCCTCGATCAGCACCGGGCGCCGGGTGGTCACGAGCACGCCGCGCGTGGGCACGTTGCGGAAGACGTTGCCCGCGATCCGCACGCTCGGCGTCCGGGTGACGTTCTCCACCGCGGTCCAGCCGGCGAGGCCCTCCGCGAGCTCCGTGTCGACGGTGACGACGAGGGTGCGCAGCGGCCGGTCGTGGTCGCGGCCGCTCGGCTGCCGCGCGCTCCGCACCGTGGCGGAGGCGACCGCCCGGAGCGTGGCGCGGTCGACGAGCTCGACCTCGTCGCCCGGCGAGAACTGGGGAAACCCCGCCGTCTCCCGGTGCGGGTATTCGAGTTCGAGCGTACGGCGGTCCGGCTGGCCGGTCACCCGCAGGTAGGTGCCGTGCACGTTGATCGGGTCGTCGTGCGGGCCGTCGAAGAGGCAGTCGCGCACCACCACCTGTCCGGAGCAGCCGGAGAACTGGAGGAAGTCGGCGAAGCCGGCGCTGTGCCGCCCGCTGTCCGGCGGCGGCCGGAACTCGCACTCCTCGACGGCGACGTCCCGGCTCGTCTGCGCGACCACGCCGAATCCGTGCAGGAAGCGGAACCGCAGCCGCGACAGCGTCACCTCGGAGCTGTCGAGCACGAGCCCGCCCGGGTGGTCGCGGGTCGTCGGCCGCATCGAGTAGACCAGCCCCAGGTCGGCCGGTTCGCCGTCGTGCTCGTAGTCGATCCGGATGTCACGCTCCCCCACCCGCTCGATCGACCGTACGCGGTCGAAGAGGGGGTTGGGGCCGCGCCACGTCCGCCCGCCGGCGGGGTCGTGGATCTGGGTGTACTCCAGGCCGTCGCGCCCCGACCAGTCGATCGCGCCCGAGCCGAGCGTCTCCCCCCGCCAGCGGATCGAGGCGCCCTCCACAGAGAAGAGCGTGGCGGCGGGCACCCGGATCACCCGGTAGGCCCGGCCCGCCGCGACGCCTGCGGCCACCACGGTGCCGTCGACGACCGTCGGCACCGCCATGTCGAACTCCAGCCCCTCGACGCGTACCCGCCGCGAGTCGACGACGGCGAAGGTCGTCTGACGCCCGTGCAGGACGAGACGGGCGCCCTCCCCCGCGATGACGAGGTCGTCCGCGGCCTCCACGAGAAGCGCGATCGACTTGTCGCGGTGTCGCGGGTCGTCCCCCACCGTGTTGGAGACGTACAGCTCGCGGCGCCGCGCGCCGTCCCGCCACAGGTGGTAGTCGCCGGGCGGGAAGCGGAGCAGCACCGGGCCGGCGACGGCGCCCGCCGCGCGCAGCGCCGCCCGGACCGCGGGCGCGGCGTCGAGGTCGGGCCGGCCGGGGACCGCCCCGAAGCCGCTGACGTCGAGCACCGTCGGCGGACGCCGTGGCGCCCAGCCGGCCGTCGTGGGGCGGAGCCGCCGCGTCCGGCCGGCTGGGCGCGGGGTCACTGCCCGGCCTTGTACTTGTCGTAGGCCTGCTGGTTCAGCTCCAGGTACCGCTTCATGCCGACGCCGTCGAGACCGCTGACGTAGGCGTCCCAGTCGGTGTCGATGTTCTTCGACCCGGTGACGAAGGCCAGCTCACCCTGGGTGACGTAGCTGTCGAGGTTCGTCTTCAGCGTCGCCATCTCGGAGCTCACGCTCGGATCGATCCAGACGGAGACCGTCGGGAAGAACTGCGCCTTGTCCTCGTGGCCCTCGTACAGCTTCGTCGCCTGGAACAGCCGCCGCTCGTACCCGTCCTCGGCGTAGATGTCCATCGGCGTCACCTGGGCGTTGCGGTAGGCGAGCGTCAGGTTGTACTGCGCCATCGCGTCCCAGGAGAGGTTCTTGGGCGCCTCCGAGCCGGGCGTGCGCTTGTAGAGCGGCTGGACGCTGTTGTCGAGCGCGACGTCGCCGGGCCCCGGCTTGGTCCAGCCCACGCCCTCCGGACCCATGACCGCGGTCTCGGTGCCCTCGGTCGTGTAGATGTAGTCGAGCATCTTGATCGCCGCGACCTGCGCCTCTTTGCTGGCCTTGTTGGTCAGCATGAAGGTGAAGGTGCTGGAGCTCGGGTAGTTCATGCCGCTGTAGCTCTTACCGGACGGCCCGGTCAGCGGCGGCGCGGCGTCGTACTGCTTGTCGCGGCCGTCCTTGGAGCCCAGCTGCACGAAGATGGCCGGGTGCAGGAGCGGCGACGAGCCGATCATGACGGCGTCGGGGTTGTTGCCGGTCGCCTGCAGCGCCTCGGCGTTCTGCGTGAACGAGGCCGGGTCGATCAACCCCTCCTGGAACAGCGAGTGGATGTACTTCAGGCCTTCGCGCCACTCCGGCTTGTCCACCGGGGTGGTGACCTTGTCGCCGTCGAGGGTGAGCAGCCCGATCCCGCCGTTGTTCGCGCCGGCGGGAGGATAGGCGAACGCGCCCATCAGGTAGTCGATCAGGTGGCCGTCCTGCACGTCGGCCGTCATCGGGATCTCGTCGGCCTTGCCGTTGCCGTTCGGGTCCTTCGTCTTGAACGCCCGCAGGACCGTGCGCAGCTCCTCCGTGGTCTTCGGCATCTGCAGGTGCAGCTTCTTCAACCAGGCGGTGTTGATCCAGAGCTTGTTCGGATAGGTGCAGTGGAAGCAGTCCGACCAC
This sequence comes from Microbispora corallina, assembly GCF_016863035.1. Taxonomy (GTDB): domain Bacteria; phylum Actinomycetota; class Actinomycetes; order Streptosporangiales; family Streptosporangiaceae; genus Microbispora; species Microbispora corallina. Next base: position 61,717 of record NZ_BOOC01000007.1, on the reverse strand, counting down.
TGCGGAAGGGCGTAGATGTGCCCGTCGGGCGCGGTCGACATCTCCTTGAGCGTCTTGTTGGAGTCCAGCGCCTTCTGGATGTTGGGCGCGTTCTCCTTGATCAGGTTCTCGAGCGGCACCGCGACGCCCTGCTTGCCCAGCTTCAGCACCTCGGCCTGCGAGAACCCGTCCACCCAGGGGATCAGCAGGAACAGGTCCGGGTAGTCGCCGCTGGCGAGCGCGATCTGCCTCTTCTCCTTGGCCGGGCCCGCGTCGAAGGTGGTGGTCTGCCAGCGGAACTGGATCTTGAACTTGTCGCTCATCAGCTTCGTGACCGGGTTCGTGGCCAGATCCAGGTCGGCGTTGGCGGGCGCGAACGTGTCGATGACGACCTTGCCGCCGGCGAACTCGGGCTTGACGCCGTCGCCGTCCCCGGAGCCGGAACTGCATCCCGCCACAGCCAGCGTCGTGGCGCTCGTCAGTACGGCGACCGTTTTCTTGATGGAACGCATGTGCACTGTTCCCTTTTCCTTGGTGGAGCCCGTTTCCGGAGGTGATTTCAATCGAGAGGTGCTGCTAGCCCTTGACGGCGCCGACCATCACGCCCTTGGTGAAGTGGCGGGCGATGAACGGATAGATGATCAGCACGGGCACGCTCGAGACGACGATGAGGGCGTACTTCAAAACGTTGGCGAGCTGCTGCTGGGCCATCTGCTGCGCCATGTTCGTGGCGCCGACGCCGCGCGTGTTCAGGACGAGCATGTTCCTGAGCACGATCTGCAACGGATAGAGATCGGGGTCCTTGAGGTAGACCAGGGCGTCGAAGTAGGTGTTCCACTGCCAGATGACGTACATCAGCGTGAGGACGGCCAGCAGCGGCTTCGACAGCGGCAGCACCACCGACCGGAGGTAGCGCAGCTCGCTCGCCCCGTCCAGCATCGCCGCCTCGTGCAGCTCCTCCGGGATGGAGTTGGCGAAGAACGTGCGCGCGATGATCACCTGCCAGACGCCGATGGCGTTGGGGATCAGCAGCGCCCAGCGGGTGTTCAGCATGCCGAGGTCCTGGACCACCATGTACGTCGGGATCAGGCCGCCCGAGAACAACATCGTGAAGATCAGGCCGGTCATCAGCACGTTGCGCCCGAAGAACCGCTTGCGCGACAGCGGGTAGGCGATGGCCACGGTCAGCGTGACGCTGATCAGCGTGCCGGCCGTGGCGTAGAACAGCGAGTTGTAGTACCCGCGGAGGACCTGCGGGTTGCTCAGAGCCTCCTTGTAGGCCCGCAGCGAGAACTCCACCGGCCAGAAGCTCACCCGGCCCGCGGACACGGCGCTCGCGCTGCTGAACGAGCTGGCGACGATGTAGATCAACGGCAGCAGCACCAGCGCCAGGATCACCACCAGCATGACCGTGACGACGATCAGGAACACGCGGTCGCGGAACGGCTCGCGGACCCTCTTCACCGCCGGGGTCTGCGGCCGCAGCCTCGACAGCACCGACGACGTCAGCGCGCTCATCCCCACAGTCCCTTCCCGGTGATCCGCTTGGCGGCGACGTTGACGAAAAGCAGCAGGCAGAGGTTGACCACCGAGTTGAACAGACCGACGGCGGTCGCCGTGCTGAAGTCCGCGTTGATCAGGCCGGTCTTGTAGACGTAGGTCGGGATGATCTCCGACTGCGCCAGGTTCAGGTCGTTCTGCAGCAGGTAGGCCTTCTCGAACCCGATCGCCATCATGTTCCCCACGCCGAGCACCAGGATGATCACGGCGGTGGGCATGATCCCGGGAATGTCGACGTGCCGGATCCGCTGCAGCCGGGTGGCGCCGTCGATCTTGGCGGCCTCGTGCAGCGCCGGATCGATGCCCGCGAGCGCGGCCATGTAGATGACGGCCGAGTAGCCCGTCGTCTGCCAGACATCCGACCACACGTAGATGTGGCGGAAGTAGTGCGGGTCGCCGAGGAAGTCGACGGCCGGGATCCCGAACAGCCCGAGCGCGTCGTTCACGAGCCCGATCCGCGGCGACAGGATGAGGATCGTCATCGAGACGACGACGACCGTGGAGATGAAGTAGGGTGCGTAAGTGATCATCTGCACGGACCGCTTGAACCAGCCGTCGCGGATCTCGTTCAGCGCGATCGCCAGGATGATCGGGATCGGGAAACTCGCCAGGACCAGGTAGAACGCCAGGATGAAGGTGTTCTTCAGCAGCGTCCCGAAGACCGGGTTGGCGAAGAACATCTCGAAGTTCTTGAACCCGACCCAGTCGCTGCCCCAGGGCCCCTTGATGACGTTGTAGTCCTTGAACGCGATGACGGCGTTGCTGATCGGGACGTACTTGAACACGACGAAGTACAGGACCGGCAGGACCACCAGCAGGTAGAGCTGCCAGTACAGCCGCCAGGAGCGCCGCGCCTCCGTCCAGCGGCTGTGCCAGTAGCGCGCGAACGCGTTCCGGTCCGTGCGGGACCCGGCCGGTTCGGTCGCGCCGGCCGGCGGGCCCGGACGCCGTGTGGTGACCGCCATCAGTCCACCCGCAGGTCGCGGGCGGCGGCGAGGCCCGGCTCGCCTTCGACGCCGGGCGCCCGGCGGTTCCCGGCCACCGCTCCCCGCCGGGTGACCGCGCCCGGCCGCGGGGTGCGCTCGACGTGGCAGCCGTCCGGTACGGCACGGGCCGGGCTCACGTGCGGCTCCGTCAGCGAAAGCGGTGACCTCAAGTCACACCTCCTGGTCGAGGGGGGTTGGTGGTGCCTGTTGCGATGTGACCGGCCGATGCCGGATTGAGGCCTCTGGGGCCGCCGGTGCCACGGCTGCGAGGCCGCGCCGTGGCGTGAAACATAGGCGAAACGTAGGATCAATATTTAACTTCGTCAAGTATTGATTTGGTCTCGGACGAGTCCTACGCTCAGCGGCACCCATGGGCCGCGCTCCGCAGAACCGAGGACCTCATGCCCCCGTGCCGTTCGACCCCGATCCCCGCCTGTGGCCGCCACCCGGCCCCGCCACCGTCTCCGTACGGCTTCGCCGCTCACGACGAAGGCCCGGGTCCGGAGGGGGATCCGGACCCGGGCCCATGAGCCTCGGGTGCGTTCGTCGGTTATGCGCGGTGCGGGACCGTCACCGCCTGGGCTTGAAGTAGTGCGTCACCATGTAGGCGGTGACCTGCGCGCCGATCTTCGCGCCCTGCAGGTCGGCCGTGCGCGTGTGGATGCCGCCCCAGACGCGGGCGTTCACGACCTCGGCGAGCGCCTGGGAGAACCCGCGGAAGTACCTCGTGGTGCCGGAGTCGGCGCTGAACCCGCTGAACGGGATGTCGTCCCGGCCGAAGAAGTACGCCAACGCCGACATGCTCGCCGCGGTGAAGCAGGTGTGTCCGGACGTGAAGTCGGGGTGCGGCGGCGTGACGAGCAGCGGCATCCACGCGGGGTCGGCCACCGTCTTCGGGTTGCCGTCGGTGTCGGCGAGCTGGATCGCGGTGACGGGGCGCCAGAAGTTCCACGCCGCCTTCTCGTTGTAGCAGGCCGTCGTCGCATCGGCCTCGGCCAGGTCGACCATCGCGAACATGCGGGCCGCCTGGAGCGGGCTCAGCCGCCGCGTCGTCGCGAGCTGCCGCTTGATCTCCCATTCGGCCAGGTGCCTGTCGTGCCACCAGATCGCGGCCTGCGTCTGGTCGGCCGTCCTGATCGTGCTGGTCGCCGAGCCGATCGCCTTGACCTCGTTGATGTCCCTGGCGTACTGGGCACTGGTGAGCGCCGGCGGACCCGACGTGCGGAACATGGACGCGCTGGGGATGAGGAACGGCTTGAGGTGGGCGACCCACGCTCCGTCCGAGGCGAACGTGGGAGGCGTCGGCCGCCACTGGCCGGGCTGCGTGCCGACGGGCCAGGTCTGGCTTCCGAACGCCCCGTCGTCCCGCCGCGCGGCGATCATCGCGTCGGCCGCCTGCGTGCCCACGGTGATTCCGCGCTGCTTGGCGGTGCCGTCGGGAATCGCGGCCAGCGCCTCGTCGTACTGCGTCCGCAGCCTCGCCTGCTGGTCGGGGAACAGCGCGTTAAGCACGAGGAAGCTCGCGGTCGCGACGGCCGCGTCCGCCGACTCGGTCCCGTCGGCGGCCGGCGCGACCAGGTACGGCTGGTAGGGCGTGCCGGCGATCGCGTTCAGCGCGTCGTAGACGGCTCCGTGCACCATCGCGAAACTGCGCGCCTGGACCTGTGGCTGCTGATGGGCGTTGTCCCAAATAGCCGTCTGGGCGTTGCGGTCCCACACGACGACGGCGTTGTCGGGCGTGCCCGAATCCGACGCGAACGACGAGCCTTCGAGCGCGACCGGCGACCCTACCGTGACGATTGCGGCGACGGCCAGAAAAACGGCCTTGCGCCGGAGGACGGTTGCCCGGCCCGTTTCACCTGAAGCAAGCATGCCAGCAAACTACTCGGAAGATCACAACCGTCACAGTGGCCACCAATCGACAGGGCGATAATGCCGTGACCGAAAACAAGCCCCCTTGCCGCCGCGAGGTCCGGTCGTATCCTCCGGCCACACGGCCGACGTCCCACGATCACCGGAACGCCACCGTCAGGTGGCTTTCCTGGACCGATCCAAACTGGGAATCGTCAACCGCCCTGCTGCGAAACGAGCGCGCGGGGCGAATTCACATGCAGCGGAAATCCCAGAGGGAGCCGAGGTCGCGGTCCTGGATCTCGACGATGACCTGCTGTTGGCCGGACATGTCGAGCGAGGCCGGCGTTTGCGGGAGCGTCCACACCTTGACGGCGAAGGATTCCTCTCCTCCCGCGACCGGTGTTATCGCCGCCGTCTCGTAGTAATGAGTGATCTCATCGGCCGAGAGCTTCGTCGTCATGTCGAAGCGGAGCCGGTAGGTGCACGTGTCCTTCATGCCGTACGCCGCGAAGGAGGCGGAGAACTCCTCCGACGCGAAGCCGGTGGACGGAGGCGGTGGATAGCTCAGGATCCGGCCGGCGAGGTCGTCCATCTGCCGGTTGTGAATCCACTCCGGCATTTTGGCGAACGCGTACAGCAGGGGCAGGACCAGCACGACCGCCACCGCACGGCCCCACCGCCGCCGCCCTCGCGTCGCGGATTCCGGCACCGCATCCAGATCAGCGGCCATCGACATGAGCTCCGTCCTTGTGCCGTCTCCGCGCGCGAGCGAGACCTCACGTGAGACAGGCGCCCGCCGGAGCGCCTCTCCGGCGGGCGCCTCGGCTCACGACGACGCCGAGCGGGGCTCGCGCCACATGGGATACATGACGGGGCCGCCCGGGAGCCGGACCAACTCGGGCATGTCCACATACCCGTGCCGCAGGTAGAGCCGGCGGCTCGCCTCGCTGCTGGCCTCCAGGTAGGCGGGGATCCCTTCGGCGTCGAGCTTGCGGTGGTGCTCCTCCAGCAGGAGGGTCCCGAGGCCGCGGCCGGTCCTGCCCCGGACCAGGGCGATGAACGCCAGGTAGTGATGGGGCTCGTGCGGGTGGAGCTTGTCCATCAGCTCGCCCAGGATGCCGTAGCGCTCGGCGTTCTCCCCCGCGAAGGAGGCGATCGCCTCCTCCAGGCCGGGGACCTCGGGGAACGGCGCGGTGAACCAGACCGCGACCCCGGAGAGCTCGCCCGACTCGTGGATCCCGTAGACGGTCCCGTGCTCGAGCGCGTGCGTCACCTGCAGGGTGAAGAACCGCCTCTGCATCGGCAGGCGGTCCTCCACCGCCGGGACCAGCCAGGCCGTGATCTCGTCCGTGCCGAACGTGTCGGCGATGATGCCGCCGGCCACGGCGGCGTCCGTCATGTAGGTGATCTCGGCGCTCACTTGCGGCCTCCGCCGACGGCCTGGGCGCCGAGGCCGATGTTCGCGTACACCTCGGGCCTGGTCGCCTGCAGCACCCGCGCCCACACGACGCCGAAGACGATCGCCACGACGAAGAGGCTGGGCAGGATCCAGCGGAGGACGGAGTCGGGCGCGACCCCGAGCACGGTGTCGAAGTTCATCAGGGTGAGACCGATGATGACGAACAGCGCCAGGGTCGCCAGGGCCGGCGCGACACGCGTCCGCCACGCCGTCTCGCCCCGGGAGTCGCGGGCGAAGTAGGCGATGACCGCGATCGAGGTCGCGGCGAGCAGGGCCAGCAGCCCGAGGCCGCCGAAGGCGCCGAAGGTGAAGAACAGCTTCGTGACGGGATCGAGGCCGAGGACCGCGTAGACGACGATCACGATCAGTCCGAGCGCCGTCTGCAGCACCGATCCGGCCACCGGGGCGGCCGTGCGGGCCGAGGTGCGCCCGAACACCGAGGGCAGCACGTTCTCCCTGCCCAGGGCGAAGATGTAGCGGGCCGTGGTGTTGTGGAAGGCGATCATGCAGGCGATGCTGCTCGTCATGAACAGGACGGAGCCGAGCGTCGCGACCGTGGAGCCCAGGTGGTCGGCCGCCTGGGCGAAGACGAACCCGGTCCCCTGGTCGGTCGCCGCCTTGACGACGCCGTCCGGACCGGTCGGCACCGTCTGCGCCCACGCCGAGATCGCGTACAGGATCGCGATGATGGCGATGCCGAGGTAGGTGGCCACCGGCACGGTCCTGTTGCGGTCCTTGGACTCCTCGGCGAAGACCACCGACGACTCGAACCCGGCGAAGCCCGCGACGACCGTGGCCAGCGCGGCCCCCACGCCGGGCACGAACAGGGAGCCGGGGCTGAAGCCGGTGAAGCTGACGCCGCTCGGGGCCGCGTTGAACAGGTCGCCGAGGTCGAACAGCAGGACGACGGCGATCTCGCTGACCAGCAGGACCGAAAGGACCTTGCCGTTGACGTCCACCCGCAGCAGGCCCAGCACGCCGGTCAGCGCCCACGCCACCAGCGCGATCACCCACCACGCGGGCGACAGGCCGAACCAGTCGCGCAGCAGCGGCTCGGCCGCCGACCCGATGATGCCGTACAGGCCCAGTTGGAGGGCGTTGTAGGCGAGCAGCGCCACCCACGCGGTCGCCACCCCCGCCGTACGGCCGAGTCCCTGGGTCGCGTAGGCGTAGAAGGCGCCCGCGTTCACCACGTGCCGCGCCATCGTCACGTAGCCGACGGCGAAGAGCGCGAAGATCGCGCCCAGCAGCAGGAACGCGAACGGCACGCCGAGGACGCCGGTCACCGCGTACGCCGTGGGGACCGAGCCCGCGACGACCATCAGCGGCGCGGCGGCGGAGATGACGAAGAACACTACCGATGGGACGCCGAGCCGATCCTCGGCCAGGGCTGCGGACACGGCGCTGGGCCGTTGCTCTGTCAGTGACATACCGGGACTCCGTGAGAGGGGGGCGGGAAGGGGGTCAACGACGGCTGATGACGACTTCGCCGATGGCGACCTCGGTCTGGACGACGAGTCTCCGAAAGGGCACGGGGAGGATGGCGGTCGCGGCGGCCTGGAACTCGCGGTCGTGCTCCCACAGCGCCTGCTGGTCGCATCCGGTGGCCACGCAGAGCCCGTACAGGACGCAGTCCCTCAGCGCGGGCGGCCTGCGCCGCTGGATGGCGAGGGTGAGACGGGCGCGCGGCCAGGCGGCCGTGTTCGAGTCCACGGGGGCCGCCGGCTGCTGCTTCAACAGGGACCGTCCCGGCGGGTGGAGCAGGTTCGCGGCGATCATCCTGCTTCTGAGGTCGGCGTAGATCGTGCGGGCGAAGAACAGCAGCCAGGTGTGGAGGGGGTGCTGCGGCTCGGCGACGATCTGGTCCAGCACGTTCTGCGTGAGCGGCTCGCCGGTGGCGTCCGAGGCGAGGACATGGAGGCGGTCCTGGCCCGAGGCGAGCTCGACCGTGACGCGTTCGGCGAGCATCAGTTCACCCAGGACGGCGCCCGCCAGCCCGATGCTCGCGAGCCGGGGATGCAACCGCGGCTGACCCGTTCCGTTGTCGTGCATGACGAAGTACAGATCGTCGGCCAGCGACGGGCTCGAAAGATCACCTTCAGCCACGAACGGCGATGATATAGGCGAATTGTTAAATCTGTCATCGAGGAAAGACGGCAGTGCCCGATTACCAATGACCAGGCACGTACGGTCGCGACGCCCCTTACGGTTACTGCACTCCGCTATTTCGGGCAACCATTTCCAGGCGAGCACAGCGGAACACCTCGCGGAACGATCCAGGGCCGCGTGTGTTGCACGCCGATGCCGCCGCGGACCTGTTCCCGCCGGTACGGCCTGCCGTTCCGGCCGGCGTCCGACCTTACGGCGATTCGCCCGTGTTCGGCACGTTCCATGAATGGTTTTCGGCAGCCGAAACAACTCCTTAATGAGCGACACGAATAGCGGACGCGGCGGATCGCCCTTCGCCGCGCATCGGCGGGGACGCGGTTTTGTCGGAGGCGTCGGGCACGATCGTCCCTGCCGGTGCCCCCCACCCGAGAGGAGACGTCGATGAGCGGCGCGACGGCCGACGACTACGCCTGGTTCGACGAGCACGACGAGGGACTGGCGGTGGCTTTCTGCGTCACCTTCGTCGGCGGCCTGACGCCCCAGCAGGCCTTCGAACGGCTGGGAATCGCGGCCGTCGCGGACGTGGACGACCTCTACTTCGACGGAGCCATCGGGGCCGCCGAGGTGCACGGAGGCACGATCCTCGTCGAGCCCAACGGGTTCGCGTGCACGCTCGACGACGTCGCGAAGAGGCTCTCGGCCGGCGCCGTGACCGCGTCGGTCTTCCTGAACGTCAACGCCGACCAGCAGTTCGTCCACGCCGTGGACGGCCGGATCGTGACCCGTTTCGAGCCCGACTACCCCATGGACCGCGCGGGCGGCGACGAGGACCGCCTCCTGCCGCACATGGTCGAGCTCGGCATGCCCACGGAGGATGACGGCGACGAGGACGACGACTGGGGGGACCCGATCCACACGGCGTTCGCGCTGGCCGAGAGGGTGACCGGGGTGCGGATGACGCCGGATGCGCTCGACGAGCCCGTGCTCGTCGGCTCCACCCGCGGTCTGCTGTAGGGCGGCCGCCGGTCAGAGGTCGGAGAGGGCGTCCGACAGCCGTTCGCGGAGCGGGGATTCGTAGTCGGGGCTGGTGCAGAGGGTCACGGTCAGCCCGGAGTCGGCCGCCGCCGCGTCCAGGACGGCCAGCAGCGTGGCGAACTGCTCCGCGGGCTCCTCGATGAGCAGGTCCTCGGCGTGCCCTACGACCAGGGCGACGCCGCCCGCCCCGGTCGTGTCGCGCAGCGCGTCGGTGAGCGCGTCCCAGTTGCGGCCGAAGTAGTCCGGGAGGGCCAGGGCCCGCGCCACCTCCTCGAAGAAGGCGGCGCGGGTCCGGCAGGCGCGCCCGTCGACGACCGCCGGAGCCGGTCCGACGGACACGGTCAGCCACTGCGGGAGCGGTCGTTCGGCGGATGCCATGGGAGTCCTCAGAGCCTGTAGAAGTCGGTGTAGTGGTTCGGCGAGAACCAGACGGCGCCGGTGCCGCGGTTCACGACGATCCGGTAGGCGTCGCGGGCGGCGCCCTTCGCCCGGGAGTACACGTCGTACTCGTAGTAGGTGGCGCCGCTCGGAAGCTCGCCCTCGCGGTTGTAGAAGCGCCCGCCCGTGTAGTTGTACCTGCCGTCGGGCCAGGAGTACCAGCCGCTGCTGGTGGGGTAGCCCTTGGAGGCCCACACCGAGCTCGCGTAGCGGGCGTCGGAGCACCGGGAGATGGTGCAGGAGCTGTAGACCGAGGCGCCGGCGGGAGCGACGCCGACCAGGACGGTCATGGACGTGATGGCGGCGATCAGGACGGCCAGTCGGGCCGGCCAGGAAGGACGACGGCGGGGCGGAGTGTGCACGAAGCCTCCTTGCGGGGGATGCCAGGCGGACACCAGTAAGGATCACCGTCAGAACGGGTCAAATAAAGCCATAGATCGCCAAAGGTACGGTGAACTCTTCCGGCTCTGCCCCACAAGATCCCGGCTGAGCGGGGTTCTCCCGGCAGTCGCCGGGCCGGGACACGGGATCGGCCCAGGACGGCGGTCCGGGATCGCGATCTGATCGCCGGGCGCGCGCAGCCCGCGGCGGGCCGGTGTCGTGGCGGCATACCTACGCGCCGATCCCGGCTCCTCCGCTGATGACGATGTTCTGTCCGGTTACGTAGCCGGCGGCGTCCGAGGCGAGGAACGCCACGACTTCGGCGATCTCTTCGCTGGTTCCGAACCTTCCCAGGGGGACCCGGGAGACGATGACGTTGACCGCCTTTTCATGCGCTTCGGGCGGGAGTCCGGCTTTGGCCCAGATTCCTGTGTCGACGGCGCCGGGGCTGACGGCGTTGACCCGGATGCGCCGGGGCGCCAGTTCGAGGGCGAGGGACGGTACAAGGGACAGGAGAGCGCCCCTGGTGGCGGCGGTGACCGACCCGCCGGCCATTCCCCTGGTCGCGCCGATCCCGACGGTGAAGATGACCGAACCTCCGTCCCTGAGCAGGGGGAGGGTCTTCTGGAGGGTGAAGAACTGGCCCTTGAAATTGACCTCGACCAGGTCGTCGAAGGCGGCTTCGTCGAAAGCCCCTACCGGTAGCGACCGGATGATCCCGGCGTTGAGAAAAAGGACGTCCAAAGCGCCGAAGCGCTCCCGGATTTTCTCGGCGACGCGATCGGTGTCGGCCAGTGACCGGGCGTCCGCCCGCACCACGGCAATCTGGTCCGGAAGTGACTTCTCGGCCGCGGCGATGGTCTCGGGGTTCTGCCCGGTCACCATCACCCGGTATCCGCGCCGATGAAGCAGTTCGGCGGTGGCCTTGCCGATTCCGCTGGTTCCGCCGGTGATCAGGGCCGCAGGTGCGGGCATGGTGCACTCCCGTTCGGTACATCGATGTGAGGACCGGCCCGGATGCCGGGCCGCTGATCCCACCCTCCGGCCGCGGAGCGCTCCGGGTCCAATGAATGTTTCGTACCGAGTAATACGAGACGCGCATCACCGCACTTCACAGCAGTCGCTCGGGTATGCAGGCAGGTACTACGCTTCGGCCATGCCCGACTCGCGACCGCCTCCGGTGGACCTCGACCTGCGGCTGGTGCAGTGCTTCACTGTCCTTGCCGAGCACCGGCACTTCGGCCGGGCCGCCGAGGCCCTCCACGTCACCCAGCCGTCCCTGAGCCGCCAGATCCGCCGCCTCGAACAGCAGGTGGGCGCCCGCCTGCTCGACCGCACCACGCGAGGCACCGGCCTCACCGAGGCCGGTGAGGTCTTCCTTCCGCTCGCCAGGACGCTGCTGCGCTCCGCCGCCCAGGCCGTGGCGCGCACCCGGGCGGCCGCCCAGCCGACCCGGATCACCGTCGGGTACACCACGAACCTCATCGTCACCCCGGCCGTGCGGGAGCTGCGCCACCGGCACCCCGACGCCGAGGTGCGCGCCCTGCATCTCGCGTGGAACGAAGCGCGCGAAGCGCTGCTCGATCACCGCGTGGACGCGGTGGTGGCCCGGCTCCCGTTCCCGACCGGCGGCCTGCACGTAACGGTCCTCTACGACGAACCCCGGGTGCTCGTGGTGCCCCTCGGCCACCGCCTCGCCGGCAAGGACTCCGTCACCGTCGACGACATCGCCGGCGAACCCCTGCCACGGGTGCCCGACCCGGAGTGGAACGCCTTCTGGCGCATCGACCCCCGTCCCGACGGAAGCCCCGCACCCGACGGCCCTCTCGTCGAGTCCGTCGAGGACAAGGCCGAGCTCATCGCCGGCGGCCAGGCCGTCGGGATCATCCCGGCCGGCGAGCACGCCGGCCGGCTGCGCCCGGACCTCACCACCATCCCCCTGGAGGGCGTCGAGCCGAGCCAGGTCGTCCTGGCCACCCGAGCCGGCGACCGCAACCGCCTCGTGGCGGCCTTCCGGAGACTCGCCGGAACCCACCTCGGAGGCGCCGCCCCGCCACACCGACGAGCGCCGGGCCACGACGAGCCGAGGAACGGCCCATCCGCCTGACGCCGGCGTCGGCCCAGAACCGGGGGTCTGTCAGTGTCCGCGGGGCGCGTACATGATGACCGCGACCCCGGCGAGGCACACGAGGGCCCCGAGCACGTCGTACCGGTCGGGGCGGTAACCGTCCATCACCATCCCCCAGGCCAGCGAGCCGGCGACGAACACCCCGCCGTACGCCGCGAGGATGCGCCCGAAGTGCGGGTCCTGCTGCAGGGTCGCGACGAACCCGTACGCGCCGAGGGTGAGCACGCCAAACCCGATCCACGCCCAGCCGCGGTGCTCGCGCACACCCTGCCACACAAGCCACGCGCCCCCGATCTCGAGTACGGCGGCCAGGACGAACAACACGACGGAACGCACGACGGTCATGCAGGCGAGGCTATTGGTCGAGGACCCAAAGCCGGATCGGGCCGTGAAAGGCTGCCGCGGGAAGTGTGCTCAGGCGGCGATGGTGGCGTGCATCTCCCAGACGAGGATCTCGGCGGGCTCGGTGGCGGTGACCCGCTGCCCGCCGGTGGCGGTGAAGCGGACGGCGTCGCCGGTGTTCAGCGGGCCGGCTCCTTCGAGGGTCACCGCGCCGCGCGGCACGAACAGGTGGAGGAACGGCGCCTCCGGCAGTTCGACGCTCTCACCGGCCTGCAGGCGGGCGGCGTGGAGCGCGGCGTACCTGTTCTTGATCCGGACGGCCGAGACGCCGTCGTGCTTGGCCATGCCGCTCGCCACGGGCACCAGGCCGCCGGCCAGGAGGTCGCCCTCGATCTCGAGCTGCTCGTAGCCCGGTGTGATCCCGGCCTCGTCCGGGACGACCCACATCTGCACGAAGTGAACGGGCTCGTCGTGCTCCCCGCCCCCCTGCAGCCGCCAGGAGTCGTTCTTCTCGGAGTGCAGGATGCCGGTGCCCGCGCTCATCCGCTGGGCGAGGCCCGGGTAGATGACGCCGGAGTGGCCGGTCGAGTCCTGGTGCACCAGAGATCCCCGCATGACCCAGGTCACGATCTCCATGTCCCGGTGGGGGTGGGTGTCGAACCCGGTGCCGGGCCGGACGATGTCGTCGTTGTTGACGAGCAGGACGCCGTGGTGGGTGTTGCGCGGGTCGTGGTGCCCGCCGAAGGAGAACGAGTGCTTGGAGTCCAGCCAGGCGATCCTGGTGGTGAAGCGGTCCTCGGCACGGCGGACGTCCACCTTCGGGGCCGGCATCGTGGCGGTCATGGCACTCCCCTTCGTCGAGATCGGTCGCCTCCGGGACGGACCCGGCGGCGCCTCTGGTAGATGACCCATCATCTACGCGCCTCCACAACATAGATGATGCGTCATGCATTCCGCCATATCCATGATGTGTCATCGAAGGACGTAGGCTCGGGACATGAGCACTCCCCGGTGGCTCGACGAGGACGAGCAGCGAGCCTGGCGGGCCTACATGCGGATGCAGGGCCGGCTGACGGCCCACCTCAACCGCCGGCTGCAGGCCGACTCCGGCCTGTCCCTCGCCGACTACGAGGTGCTCGTGCTGCTGACCGACGTGCCGGACGGGCGGCTGCGGCCGTTCGAGATCCAGCGCGGCCTCGACTGGGAGCAGAGCCGCCTGTCCCACCACCTGAGCCGGATGCAGCGCCGGGGCCTGATCGCCCGGGAGGAGTGCGCCGAGGACGGCCGGGGCGCGCTGGTCGTGCTGACCGACGAGGGCCGCCGCGCGATCGGCGCGGCGGCTCCCGGTCATGTGGAGACGGTACGGCGGGTGGTCTTCGACGGCCTCTCCGAGGAGGAGGTCACGGCGCTCGAACGGCTGTCGTCGCGGGTGCTCGACCGGATCGAGACAACCGGCACCCCGGATCCCCCGGCGGCCGGCCGGGAGTCCCGCGACCACGGGCGGGACGGCTGACGGCCGCCCGGAACGGCACCCGTCATTCGGCCTCGGCCATGGCGACGGGGGCGGCCCGGCCCACCGAGCCGGTCCGCTCGCGCCGCCAGGGCCCCTGGAAGAGGAAGACGGCGGGGGCGAACAGGACGAGGCAGACGAGGCTGACGATCAGCCACACCTGCCAGCTCGTGGCCTCGACCACCTGCGGGATGACCAGCAGCCCGATCACGGCGATGGCCTTGGTGAGAAACCCGAACAGCCCCCACGCCGTGCCCTGCAGGCGCGGGTCCACGTCCTCGGCGTCCTCGGAGTAGTTGGCCATCCAGGGCGCGTACGCCACGCCGAGCGAGCCGCCGAGCAGGGCGCCGGTGATCATGAGCGTGCCCGTGGAGACGCTCTCCTGGCCGAGGCAGTACGCGAGGTAGGCGGTGATGACCACGGCGGCGACCGTCCCGCCGAGCGCGAACGGCTTGCGCAGGCCGGTGCGGTCCGAGACGCGCCCGGCGGCGATCACGGTGATCAGGTTCAGGCTCCAGAAGACCGCCATGATCGTCGACGCCTCGGCGGTGGAGATCCCGAGGGCGCCCACGAGCATCGTCTGGCCGAACAGGGAGAGCGTGATGTAGAGCACGAGCCACAGCGAGATGCCGACCACGTGGGCCCAGATCGTGCGGCGGGCGAACAGCGCGGAGACCCGGGCGGGCCGGGTCAGGTCGACGACGCGGGCCGCCCGGCGCTCGGTGAGCTGGATCCGGGCTCGCAGCTCCGGCGACAGGTCGGCGATGTTGAGGGCGATGACGATCGAGATGACCAGCGAGAAGCAGCCCATGATGACGAACTGCGACCGCCACGACTCGTGGAAGATCGGCAGCGTCCAGCCGGCGACGGCCGCGGCGAGGAAGTTCGCCCCCACGGGACCCCACGTCCAGAAGCCGAAGGCCTGCGCGCGGCCCACCCGGGGCGAGAAGTCGCGCACGAGGGGCGCGGTGCTCGCCATCGCCACGCCGTCGACGAACGCCAGCAGGATCCGGGCGATCAGCAGGTCGCGCGGGCTGTGCACGAGCGTCATGACGAAGCAGCAGACGGCCGTGAGCATCATCAGCGGGACCAGCAGGCGGACCCTGCCCACCTGGTCGGTGAGCCTGCCCCCGACGGCCGAGGCGAGGGCGCCCGAGACGGCGGCCACCCCGGAGACCGCGCCGTACGTCGCCAGGGACATGTGGAGGTCCTTCAGGAGCAGGGGGACCACAGGGGCGATCTGCGCCTCGTAGGAGCCGATGAGGATGGCCAGCACGGCCATCGTGAGGATCTTCATGCGGCGGGCACCGGTCGGGTACTCGTCCAGTTCGCGTACGTAGGACAGGCTCATCGAACGCCTTTCTCCTCAGTCCCCCCGCCGGGCAGTCGAGTTCTAGAAGTTAGCTCTAGAATTCATTTCCACGAATGCTCCGCTCTCTCACCGTCCACGTCAAGAGGTCGTGAGCAGGTCCCACGGCCCGGCCGGTCGTTAGAATGACGTTCTAGGATTACGACGAGGAGTGCCGTGGACATCACCCAGGAGCTCGCCGGACTGGACGCCGCCTTCGACCACACGGCCGTCGCCGCGCCCCGCATCAGGGACCTGCTGCCCATCTACCTGGACCTGCTGGGAGGGGTGTACGTGAGCGGGGGCGACAACACGGCCAACGGCTACCGCACGCTGCAGCTCCGGTACGCGAACGGAAGCAAGATCGAGCTGATGGAGCCGCTCGCGGGGTCGTCCTTCTTCGACAGCTTCTTCGAGCTCACCAGGGGCAGGGGCGGCGTCCACCACCTCAACTTCCACGTGTCCGACATCCACGCGGCCGTGGACCTGCTGCGCGAACGGGGCTACCGGCTGTTCGGCCTCAACCTGGCCGAGCCGCGGTGGCGCGAGGTGTTCCTCCACCCGAAGGAGGCGCACGGCGTGCTGATCCAGCTGGCCCAGCCGGGCCCGCGCAACCCCGAGCCGCTGCCGTCGCTGGCGGACCTGCTGGCCGGGCACGGCCGGCGCGGCACCGGCGTCCCCAGCCCCTGACCCCGGGCAACCGTTCGAGGGCGGTCGCGTCTCGCCAAACTCTAGATTCGAGTTCTAGAATCTAGCTCTAAAAGCTGCCGCGCCGGAGGAGAACGCATGGCCGCCCCGTCGAAGCCCATACCGAAACCCACCCCGGACACCCAGCCGTTCTGGGACGGCACGGCCGCGGGCGAGCTCCGCGTCCAGCGCTGCCGCGCGTGCTCGCGGCACTACTTCTATCCCCGGCCTGGGTGCCCCCACTGCGGGTCGGGCGACGTCGAATGGGTGACGGCGAGCGGCCGGGCGACGCTGTACTCATACGTGATCAGTCACCGTCCCGCGCCCGGGTTCGAGGACGACGGGCCGTACGCCATCGCCGTCGTGGAGCTGGAGGAGGGCGTGCGGATGATGACCAACATCGTCGGCACCGAGATCACGCCGGAGAACCTGCCGCTCGACATGGGCCTGCGGGTGGTCTTCGAACGCCGCGGGGACGTGCACGTCCCGCTGTTCCAGCCCGAGGAGCCCGAGGAGGCCGCCCGATGACCGTCGTGATCGCCGGAGCGGCCGAGACGGACGAGGTCGGCAGACTGCCCCACCTCTCCACGACCCAGCTCCACCTGGAGGCCGCCCGCAACGCGCTCGCCGACGCCGGGATGACCAAGGACGACATCGACGGCGTCGCGACCGTGGGGGTCCCCGGGCCCGTCCAGATCGCCCACGCCCTCGGCATCACCCCGTCGTGGCTCGACGGCACCGGCGTC
Organism: Microbispora corallina; assembly: GCF_016863035.1. Classification (GTDB taxonomy): domain Bacteria; phylum Actinomycetota; class Actinomycetes; order Streptosporangiales; family Streptosporangiaceae; genus Microbispora; species Microbispora corallina. Next base: position 45,155 of record NZ_BOOC01000007.1, on the reverse strand, counting down.
GGCGGCTCGTCGTTCCTCTTCCACGTGCGGCACGCCGCGGCGGCCGTCCGCGCCGGGCTGTGCACCACCGTCCTGATCACGCACGGCGAGTCGGGCCGGTCCCGCGTCGGCGCGGCCCGCCCCGCGCTCGGCCCCGACAGCCTCGCCGGCCAGTTCGAGCTGCCGTACGGTGTCCTGGGGCCGGCCACGATGTTCACGCTGACCGCGCTGCGCTACATGAAGGAGACCGGCCTCACCCACGAGCAGCTCGCCGAGGTCGCCGTCGCCCAGCGGCGCTGGGCCCACCGCAACCCGCGGGCGATGTACCGGGACCTCGTCACGGTCGAGGACGTCCTCGACTCCCGGATGGTCGCCTACCCCTTCCACCTGCTGGAGTGCTGCCTCGTCACCGACGGGGGCGGGGCGCTGATCGTCACCTCCGAGGAGCGCGCCCGCCGGTCGCCGGTGTACCTGCTCGGGTCCGGCGAGTCGGCCGAGTCGCCGATCATCTCCCAGATGGCCGACTTCACCACCTCGCGGGCCTTCCGGGTGTCGGGAGAGGCGGCCTTCGCCGAGGCGGGGATCTCACACGACGACGTCGACCACCTGATGATCTACGACGCCTTCGCCCACGTCCCGCTCTACGGGCTGGAGGACCTCGGCTTCGTGAAGCGCGGCGAGGCCGGCCCCTTCGTCGCCGAGGGGCACACGTCCCCCGGCGGCCGCCTGCCCATGAACACCAACGGCGGCGGGCTGTCCTACACCCACACGGGGATGTACGGGATGTTCGCCATTCAGGAGTCGGTGCGGCAGCTCCGCGGGGAGGCCGCGGCGCAGGTGCCGGGCGCCGAGGTGAGCGTCGTGCTCGGCAACGGGGGGATGTTCGCCTCGGCCGCCACCCTCGTCCTGTCCAATCACCGGCCCTGACCCACGCGGAACGCCCCGGGGTCGTACGGCCCCGGGGCGACGTGGACGTCAGGCTGGTCAGGCACGCCAGGTGATCAAGGCATCCAGCGCCTCCACGCGGGATCCGGCCACCAGCAGAGGGTTGATCTCCAAAGACTCCAGACGGTCGCCGAGGCTCTCGGCGACCGCGGCGACGCGGGCCACCACGTCGGCGACCGCGTCCAGATCGGCCGGTTCGGTGCCCCGGGCGCCCTCGAGGAGACGGCGGCCGCGCAGCTCGCCGAGGGCCCGGCGGACCTCAGCCGCGTCCACCGGCAGGACGCGCAGCGCGGTGTCGCGCAGCACCTCGACCCAGACCCCGCCCAGGCCGACGGCGAGGGTGAGGCCCCAGGCGGGGTCCCGCACGACGCCGACGAGCAGCTCGACGCCGCCGCTCCGCTGGGGCTGGACCAGCGCGCCGCCCGCGGCCGTCCCGGCGGACTCCAGGGCGCCCATGACGGCCCGGAAGGCCGCCCGGACGTCCTCGGGCCCCCGCAGGCCGAGCCGTACGCCGCCGATGTCGCTCTTGTGCCCCAGCCCCTCGGCCGCGGCCTTGAGGACCACCGGGTACCCGAACTCGCCGGCCGCGGCCACGGCGGACTCCTCGTCGTCCACGAGCCGGGACGGCACCACGGGAAGCCCGGCCGACGAGAGCAGGGCCGCGGCGCGGTGCTCGGCCCAGACGCCGCTCGCCCCCTCGACGTCCGCCTCCGTGGGCACGGGCGCCGCGGCGGGCTCCGGTCCGGCGGCGCGGGCGAGCGCCTCCCGGTGCCACCGCGACCACCGCACCGCCGCGCCGATGGCGTGCATCCCGTGCTCGATGCCGCCCGCGACGTACGGGAAGCCGGTCCTCTCCTGGACGGTCCGGCCGAACTCGGTGACGTCGGTCAGCACGTTGCTCACCACGACGACGGGCACGGGGGACTCGGCGATGCGCCTGGCGCTGGCCGTGAACAGGGCGAAGGTCGGCTCCGGGTCGGGCGGGGCGAGGCGCGGCGGCTCCGACAGCAGCATGACCGCGTCGACACCCGGGTCGGCGGTCACCGCCTCCAGCGCCCGCCCCAGCAACGTCCTGTCGATCAGGATGTACCCGGTGACGTCGAGCGGGTTCTGCACGGTCCCGAAGGACGGCACGATCGTCTCCAGCCGGGCGACCGTCTCCGGGGCGAACTGCGGCAGTTCGAGCCCCTCGTCCTCGGCCCGGTCGGCGATGATCTCCGATGCGCCGCCCGAGGGCGTGACCACCCCGATCCGCGGCCCGGGCAGCGGACCCGACGCGGCCAGCAGCCCGGCCGTGATGATGAGGTCCTCCAGCGAGCGCACCCGGACGATCCCGAGCTGGCGGAAGGCGGCGTCGATGACGGCGTCGTCGCCCACGAGCGCCCCTGTGTGGGCCTGGGCGGTCCGCGAGGCCAGCCCGCTGCGCCCGATCTTCAGCGCCACGATGGGCTTGCCCGCGAGCAGCGCCCTGCGCGCCACCCGGGAGAACTCGGCGGGGTCGCGGACCGACTCCAGGAACAGGGCGATGGCCCGGGTGGCCGGGTCGTCCACCAGGTGGTCGACGACGTCGGTGACCGTGACGAGCGACTCGTTGCCCATCGAGGTCAGCAGGCTGACGCCGACGTTGCGGGCCTGTGCGAAGCCGAGGACGGAGCTGGCCAGGGCGCCGCTCTGCAGCACCACGCCCACCGACCCGCGCAGCAGCGGCGAGGGGATGGGCAGGCCGTACGGGGTGATCCCGGCGGCGGCGTTGATGAAGCCGTTGCCGTTCGGCCCGAGCACGGTCAGGTGGTTCTCCCGGGCGAACTCGACGACCTCCCGCTCCAGCTCCGCGCCCTCCGGGCCGGCCTCGGCGAAGCCGGCCGTGAGGATGACGTACCCGGTGATGCCCAGCTTGGCCCCCTCGCGGAGCACGGACAGCACCGCGGCGGTGGGAACCATCACGTACGCCAGGTCGACCGTGCCGGGGATGTCGGACAGGCTCCGGTACGCCGGTTCGCCGTGCACCACCCCGCCGCGCGGGTTCACCAGGTGGACGGGGCCGGAGAAGCCGTGCGTGCGCAGGTTCGCCAGCGTGCTGATCGACCAGCCCGACTTGTCGGTCGCGCCCACCAGCGCGATGGAACGCGGGTTGAACAGCGTGTCGAGCGACATCTCACTCCCCGATGGTGCCGAGACGGGCGTGACCCCTGAGCAGGTTGCGGGCGATCGTGCGCCGCTGGATCTCGTCGGTGCCCTCGAAGATGCGCAGCAGCCGGAGCTCCCGGTACCAGCGCTCGATCGGGAGCTCCTTGGTGTAGCCCATCCCCCCGTGGATCTGCAGCACGCGGTCGACGACCTGGTTGGCCATGACCGCGCCGTTCAGCTTCGCGATCGACGAGGCGTGCCGGGCGTCCATGCCCTGCTGCACGCGCCAGGCGGCGTGGAGCGTCAGCCACTTGGCCGCCTCGATCTCCACCTGCGAGTCGGCGATCATCCACTGGATGGCCTGGTACTCGGCGATGGGCCGGCCCATCGACGTGCGGATCTTGGCGTAGTCGACGGCCATCTGGAGCATCCGCTCGGCCGAGCCGACGGCCCTGGCGGGGATCATGTACCGGCCCTGGCCGATCCACTGCATGGCGAGGTCGAACCCCTTGCCCAGTTCGCCGAGGATGTTCGCCTCGGGCACCCGGACGTCCTCGAACACCAGCGAGGCCGGGCCCCACTGCCCCATCGTCGGGATCGGCTCGGACTTCCAGCCCATGTCGCGGTCGACGAGGAAGCAGGTGACGCCGCCGTTCGCCCCCTTCTCGGGGTCGGTGACGGCGAACACCATGACGAAGTCGGCCTCGTTGCCGCCGGTGATGAAGGTCTTCTCGCCGTTGACGACCCACTCGGCGCCGTCCTTGACCGCCCGGGTCCGGATGTTGCGCGCGTCGGACCCGGCGCCGGGCTCGGTGATGGCGAAGCAGGACCGGCGCTCGCCCTCGATGGTGGGGATGAGGTAGCGCCGCTTCTGCTCCTCGTTCCCGCCGTAGAGGATGTTGTCGGCCGAGCCGCCGAAGCTGAACGGCACGAAGGTGCGCCCCACCTCCATGGCGATGATCGCCGACATGACGGGCCCGAGGGCCGCCCCGCCGTACTCCTCGGGGGTGTTGATCCCCCAGAAGCCCATCTTCTTCGCCTTGAGCCGCAGGTCCCGCAGGATCTCGGGGTCGAGAGCGGGGCGGCCGGCGCGCTCGTTGCGCAGCACCTCGGCTTCGAACGGCATGACCTCCCTCTCGACGAAGGAGCGGATGGTGTCGCGGATCTGCCGTTCCTCCGGGCTGAGGGAGAAATCCATACCGCACTCTTTTCTAGAATGAGCCTCTAGTATTTCGGCTTCCAGCCTGGGCGTCCGTGACGGCGCTGTCAACCCTGTTGCCGAACACAATTCTAGAATTTGAAGGATTAGGATGAGGGGCGTCGACCCGAGGAGCGAGATGGCACGCAAGGCAGGCGGGAGGGGCGGATCCTGGGAGTGGAGCCGCACCGCCGAGACCCGCAGGAGCATGCTCCAGGCGGCTCGCGAGGTCTTCTCCGAGCACGGCTTCGCCGACGCCAACGTGTCCGACGTCGTCGAGCGCGCCGGCTCCAGTGTGGGAAGCCTCTACCACCACTTCGGCGGCAAGACGGAGCTGTTCCTCGCCCTGTGGGAGGAGCACCAGGCCGCGCACGAGGAGGCCGCCGCCTCGACCGTCGCCGCCGCCAGGCAGGCGGGCGTCAAGGACCCGGTCGAGCTGTTCATCGCCGGGGCGAAGGCCTTCCTCGAAGGGTCCTGGAAGCGCCGCGACCTGGTCCGCCTGTTCATGGACGGCCACGGCCCGCCGGGGTTCGAGCTCATGCGCCGCACCCGGGGCAGGGCGTGGGTGCGGCAGAACGCCGTGCTGCTGGGGGCGGGCAGCACCCCGGCCGACCGCCTCATGGTCTCGGTGCTCACCAGCGTGATCGGCGAGGCGGGCCGCGAGGTCGCCACCAGCGAGACCGAGGAGGAGGCCCGGGAGGTCGTCGACGCGGCGGTCGAGCTCATCCGCCGCTTCGGCGCCCCCTGGCCGGCCGCCTCGTCGTCCCCGGACGGCGCCAACGCCTGAGCCCCGCCGACAGCCCTGCCAGGACGGCCGCGCCTGAGCCGACCGACCCGGCCCGGCCGCGACGCCCATGCTGGGGCCCGACCCGGACCCGCCGCGACGCTGACGCCCGATGCCTCCGGCTGCGCCGCCTCACCGTCCCGATGACCGCGCGGGCGTCACGCGGGGCGGACGGTGGCCCTGCCCCGGTCGATGACCACGGTCCCGTCGTCCTTCGCCGTCCTGAACAGGACGGACGGCCCGTCCACCCAGATCGACACCGTCAGCGACTCGCCCGGAAGCACCGGGCGGCTGAACCGGCCCGACATCGCCACGAGCCGGGCGGGGTCGGAGCCCGCCACCGCGTGCAGGAGCGCCCGTCCGGTCACGCCGTACGTGCACAGGCCGTGCAGGATGGGCCGGTCGAAGCCCGCCCGCGCGGCGAACGCGGGGTCGGAGTGGAGCGGGTTGCGGTCGCCGGACAGCCGGTAGAGCAGCGCCTGGTCGGGATGCGTGGGGTAGGTGACCTTGTGGTCGGGCGGCCCCTGCGGCTCGGCCCACTCGTCGCGCGGACCGCGGCCGCCGCCGAAGCCGCCCTCGCCGCGGATGAAGACCGCGCTGCGGGAGGTCACCATCGGCTCGCCCGTCTCGGCGTCGACGGCGCGGGCCTCACTGGTCACGAGCGCGCCCGACCCCTTGTCGTGGATGCCGGTCACCGTCGAGGTGGTCCTGACCCTGCCCTCGGGCGGGATCTCGCGGTGCGCCTCGAAGCTCTGCTCGGCGTGCACCAGCATGGCCGGGTCGAAGTCCCCCAGGCGGCGGCCGGTCGGGGCCTGGGCGACCAGCACCGCGAAGGTGGGCAGCACGCGCTGCCGGAGCCCGGCGCTGTTCTCGGTGGTGAAGGCGAGCTCGGCGGTTCCGGCTCCGACGCCCAGCGCGTACAGCAGCGTGTCCTTCGACGTCCACGACCGCTCGTACGGCGGGCTCTCCAGGCCGATCACGCCGTGGTGGAGGGGCATGTCAGTCCTCCCCGTTCGGGATCCGGCCGCTGGTGAGGGCGTTCGGCGCGGCCTTGTCCACCAGGGCGGGGACGACCTCGCCCAGCTCGGCCGGGTCCCATCGGGCGCCCTTGTCGACGCCGGGGCCGGCGTGCCAGCCCTCGGCCACGCTGATCATGCCGCCGCGCACGTTGAACACCCGTCCGGTGATGCCCCGGGACTGCGCGCTGCCCAGCCACACGACCAGCGGCGCGATGTTGTCCGGCGCCGAGGGGTCGAACCCGTCCTCCGCCGACGGGCGGCGGCCCGGGACGAGGTTCTCCGTCATCCGGGTGAGCGCGGCCGGGGCGACGGCGTTGACCGTCACGCCGTACCGGGCGAGCTCCTTGGCCGCGATGATCGTCAGCGCGGCGATGCCGGCCTTGGCGGCGCCGTAGTTGGCCTGGCCGGCGTTGCCGTAGATGCCGGACGACGACGTGGTGTTGACGACGCGCGCGTCGACCGGCTCGCCGTCCTTCGCCCGGCCCCGCCAGTACGCGGCCGCGTGCCGCAGCGGGGCGAACGTGCCGCGCAGGTGCACGCCGATCACGGCGTCCCACTCCTCCGGCGTCATGTTCACGATCATGCGGTCGCGCAGGATGCCCGCGTTGTTGACCAGGACGTGCAGGTCGCCGAAGCGCTCGATCGCGGTCCTGACCAGCCGCCCGGCGCCCTCGAAGTCGGAGACGTCCTCCCCGTCGACGACGGCCTCGCCGCCCATCGCCCTGATCTCCTCGACGACCTCTCCGGCCGCCCCGGTGGAGGAGCCCGTGCCGTCGACCTCGGCGCCGAGGTCGTTGACCACGACCCTGGCGCCCTGGCGCGCGAACTCCAGGGCATGCCCGCGCCCGATGCCCCGCGCCGCTCCGGTGACGATCACCACGCGGCCTTCCATGATCCCGCCCATGCGCGCTCCCTTGACCCGACCTCGATGTGAATACGATTCTAGTATTGAAGTCTAAAAATTGACAGGGAGGGGCCGGTCATGATCCAGCTCGCCGGGCGATGACGACCACGTCGGGAACGGTGACGACACAGATCGGCGAGCGGGAACGGCTCCGCCACGCCTGGCGGACGCTGTCGGTGGTGAGCATGGCGAGCGTGCTCACCGCGCTCGGCGGCAGCGCGCTCAACGTCGCCCTCCCCCAGGTCGTACGGCAGACGCACGCGAGCGCCGACGCGGCGAGCTGGATCCTGCTCGCCTTCCAGCTCACGACCACCGTGCTCATGGTGGTGTTCGGGCGGCTCGCCGACCTGTTCGGGCGGCGCGCCATGTACCTGGGCGGGCTGGCCACCTACACCGCGGCCAGCCTGCTCGCCGGGTTCGCACCGGACGCGTGGCTCATCGTGGGGCTCCGGGTGGTCCAGGCCGCCGGCGGCGCGATGCTCCTCACCAACAGCGCGGCGCTGGTCACCGACGCCTTCCCGAGGTCGCGGCTCGGTGAGGGCATGGGCGTCTACACCGCCTCGTTCTCCATCGCCCAGCTCGCCGGGCCCACGCTCGGCGGCCTGTTCAGCGAGCACCTCGGCTGGCGCTGGGTGTTCTGGTACAACGTGCCGATCGGCGTCGCCTGCCTGGTCTGGGGGGCGGTCGCGCTGCACCCCGGCCGCCCGGCCGTTCAGGACAAGGGGCTCGACCTGCCCGGCAACGCGCTCATCCTGGCCTGCCTCGGCGGCCTGCTGCTCGCGCTGTCGGAGGTCACCAGGCTCGGCTGGGACCACCCGCTGGTGGTCTCGGGCCTCGCCGTCTTCGCCGTGACGCTCCCGCTCTTCGCCGTACGGGAGCTGCGCGCCCGCCATCCGGTCGTGGACCTGCGCATGTTCCGCGACGCGCCGTTCGCGCTCGGCACGCTCGCGTCCTTCCTCAACTCGGTCGCCCGGGTCGGGGTGGTGTTCCTCGTGTCGCTGTTCTTCCAGGCGGTGCACGGCGAGGACCCGGTGCGGGCGGCGCTGAAGGTGCTCCCGCTGTCCGTCGCCGCCATGGGCGCGTCGGTGGCGTCCGGCTTCCTGCAGCGCCGGCTGAGCGCGCGGACCGCCGCCATGATCGGCACCTCGCTGACCACGGCGGGCCTGCTCGCCCTCCTCGCCGTGGTCTCCCCGGACGCCTCGTACGTCCCGATCTCGGCCGCCCTCGTGCTGGTGGGGGTGGGCTCGGGGCTGTTCCTCCCGTCCAACACCACGGCGATCCTGCACGGGCTGCCCTCGAACCGGCTGGGGATCGTCAACGCCATGCGGCTCATGCTCCAGAACACCGGCGTCGTGGTCGGCACGGCCCTGGTCCTGTCGATCATCACGATGCCGCTGCCGGCCGCGCTGCACGAGTACGTCTTCGCCGGCACGCTCTCGCACGTCTCGCCGGCCGGGGTCGCGCAGCTCGTGACGGGCTACCGGTGGGCACTCGGGTGCATGACCGCCATCTCCGCCCTGGCCGTGCTCACCTGCGTGACGCGGAGGCGGGCGGGCTGACCCCGCCCGCCCGCCGGGTCACCGGCGCACGCAGGGGGCGCCGTTGAGCGTGAACGCCGCAGGGGCCGGGTTGGAGCCGCTGTAGCTCGCCTGGAAGCCGACGCTCACCGTGCCGCCGTCGGCCCCGATCACGCCGTTCCAGCTCGCGTTCTTCACCGTGACCTGGGAGCCCGACTGCGTGGCGACGCCGTTCCAGGCGTTGGTGATCTTCTGGTTGCCGGCGAAGGCGAACGCCAGGGTCCAGCCGTCGACCGGGCCGCCCAGGCCGTTGGCGATCGTCAGGTCCGCGGTGAACCCGCTCCCCCAGTCGTTGGTCCGGTACGTCACCGTGCACGGCGGGGACGTCGGGCTGAGCGACGGACTCGGACTCGGGCTGGGCGACGGGCTCGGACTGCGGGTCGGCGACGGCGAAGGGGACGGCGACGGGCTGGGACTCCGCGTCGGCGAGGGCGAGGGGCTGGGGCTGCGGGTCGGCGAGGGGGACGGGCTCGGGGTGCCGCCGCTCTTGGCCGCCATCCGGGCCGAGTGGGCGCGGAACACGGCCAGCGCCGGGTCGCCGCTCTTCACGCTGTGCTGGTCACCCCCGGCGTTCCTGTCGGGGTACCACCAGAACGCCGACCCGTCGCCGTCCCTCGCCTCGAAGTCGGCGTAGAGCTGGGTCCACCAGGTGACCCGGTCGGCGTTCCCCTCGGTGTTGAACTCGCCCATGAAGAACGGCTTGCCGACCACGTCGTGGGAGTCGGAGATCCACCGGCCGATGAGCGTCTTGGTCTGGTCGAGCGTGAGGTTGGCCCAGCCGGCGTTCGGATAGGGGTGGGCCGAGGTGAAGTCGACGTACGGCGACTGGTGGATGTAGACGAACGGGTTGCCCTCGTCGCCGCCGAAGCCGTACCGGGACTCGTGGCCCTCCATGCCGGTGCCGAGCAGGTGGTTGGGGTCGATGCCCTTGACGTACGCCCCCATCTCGTCGACCCATTTGCGCAGCGTGGCGCCGCTCTTGTTCTCGTCGGCGCTGACGTCCTGGTAGCGCGGCTCGTTCATGAGCTCCCAGGCGAAGATGGCCGGCTCGTCCTTGTACTTGACGCCGCTGTAGTGGTTGGTCCGGTTGAGGGCGTAGCTGACGTAGTTCTTGTACTGGGTGAAGCAGCCCGGGCACTTCGTCTTGTCGAAGAAGACGGCGCGGCCGGGGTGCCCGCCGCTCAGCCCCTCCCACGCGAGCCGGGTGTCGATGCCGCCGTACGCCTCCCAGTAGTTCTCGAACACCGGGATGAGCCGGATGTCGTGCGCCTTGGCCGACTCGATGACGTAGTCGAACAGGGCGAACTGCTGGTCGTTGTACACGCCCTTCGCGGGCTCGAAGCCGTGCCAGCTCTCGTGGCTGAACATCCACAGCCGCAATACGCTCACCTTGTCGGCCTGCAACTCGGCCATGTGGGCGTCGATGCGCGCCTTGTCCATGTACTGCGTCTCGGTGTCCCCATAGCTGCCGCCGTAGGTGAACACGTCGTAGGTGTTGGCCCCGGCGAAGTAGTACGTCCTGCCGTTCAGGCAGAAGTGCACGCCGCAGCGTTGGACGAAGCCCGAGATCGCCGCCTGCGCGGCCGAGTGGGACAGCGCCACCGTGCCGGCCGCGAGGGCCAGGACCAGCGACACCAGCAGATGGACCGGCCGGAAGCGTCGTCTCATGGGACTTCCTCATCGCGCGGCGGCGTACGGGAGCGGTTCGCACGAAATACGCCGCGCGCCCCCTCCCGCAACCACCCCCGCCGCCGACGCGTTCTGCGCCCGCTCCGACCTGCGTGAAGGCGGTCGCGAGCGGGGACGGCCGGTGAAAGTTACACCCGCGCTTTACCGGTCAAGCCGCGCGGGAACGGGTCACTCCTCGATGGCCCCGCCCACCGCGCGCAGGTGGTCGCGGAAGGTGAGGGACGGCTCCTGCCGCCTCCGTTCGAGATAGGCGCCGAACCCGACCTGGCCGCGCAGCGTGTCGCCCTCGCGGATCCGCTCGGCTTGGCGGCGCTCGGTGTCGCGGATCGCCTCCGCCCGCGTGAGCACCTCCTCGGCGCGGTCGGCCGGCACGAAGAGCACGCCGTCGTCGTCGCCCAGCACCAGATCCCCGGCGCTCACGGCCCAGTCACCCACGACGGCGGACTCCAGGGCGTCGGGCCCCTGGGGGTCCAGACGGAGCGGTCCGGTGGGGAGCGCGCCGAGGCTGAAGACCGGCAGCCCGATCGCCAGGATGTCGGCGGTGTCGCGGTGGAGGCCCCAGATCACCACGCCCTCCAGGCCGGCGGCGCGCGCCTCCAGGACGACCAGGTCGCCGACGCACGCCTCGTCGAGGCGTCCGCCGTTGTCGACCACGAGCACGTCCCCCGGCGCCGACCCCTCGAACGCCTCCAGGAAGACGTCGACGCTGCCGGCGTGCCGCGCCGGGCACACCCGGCCCGCCACCCGGCCGCCCGTCACCACCGGCCGTACGCCCGCCGGAGCGCAGCGCACCGGGACCCCGCAGCGGATGCACCCGTCCGCCACGTGCGCCGTCGTCAGGCCCGCGAACCGCTTCCGGAGCTCCCCGTGATCCATGCCGTGCCACCTCTCCCTCGACTCCTCCGCGCGTGCGACGTCGCGCGCGTCGCCGACACCGAGGCTCGCACGAAGGGATCCGTCCGGCAGCGGGAGGGCCTCTAGAATGATGTTCTATGGCGATGTACGTCCCCCTCGGCCCGGGGTGCTACCGGGCGACCGAGCACACCCAGGGCCCCTGGGATCCCCGGCAGCAGCACATGGGACCGGTGACCGCGCTCATCGCGCACGAGCTCGACCGCGCTCCCGGCCTGCCGCCGGCGAAGCTCGCCGTGGAGATCCTCGCCCCCGTTCCGGTCGGCGACCTGGAGGTCCGTACCGAGATCATCAGGGACGGCCGGCGCGTCCGGTGTGAGGGCGCGACCGTGACCGCCGGCGGCCGGGAGGTGGTCCGGGCCACGGCCTGGCGGATCAGGGAGGACGCGACGCCGGCCACCGGCGTCTCGCCCGTGCCCGCGCCGGTCCCGCCGCCCGGGCAGGGCGACGGCTCGTGGCTGTCGCGCGGGTTCGGGTACGGCAGAGCCGTGGACTGGCGCTTCGTCAAGGGCGGCCCGGACGAGACCGGGCCCGCCCTGGTCTGGGGGCGCTGCCGCGTCCCGCTGGTGGAGGGCGAGGAGATCACGCCGCTGGAGCGGCTGGCGGTCTTCGCCGACAGCGGCAACGGCGTGAGCGGCGCGCTCGACTTCGAGACGCACCTGTTCGTCAACGTGGACCTCACGATCTCGCTGTTCCGGGCGCCCGCCGGCGAATGGTTCTGCCTGGACGCGAGCACGACGATCGGGCCCTCCGGCCGGGGGCTGACCCGCTCGACGCTGTTCGACGAGGACGGGGAGGTGGGCGCGGCGTCCCAGACCCTGTTCGTCGCCCCGCGGTCCACAGGCTGAGCCGGGCCTTCGCCGCGGCCGCGGGCGCTCGGGTAGCTTGCCGTCCATGGTGCGTTGGATCTGGGTGTTCGTCGACCGGCCGCGGGAGCGCTTCGAGGAGAGCGCGGCGTTCTGGACGGCGGTCACCGGCGCCCGGCTGTCGGCCCGCCGGGGGGACGACCGGGAGTTCGCGACGCTGCTGCCGCCGGAGGGCGACGCGTGCGTGAAGCTCCAGGGGGTCCGGGAGGGGGACGGGGCCCATCTCGACCTGGAGGTCGACGACGTCCGCGCGGCCGTGGCGGGCGCCCTCGACGCGGGCGCCGCCGTCGTCGCGGACCACGGGGAGTGGGCGGTCCTGCGCTCCCCCGGCGGCCAGGCGTTCTGCCTCGGGCCGTGGTCGGGAGCCGTTCGGCGGCCGTCCCCCGTGGAGGGGAGCCGGCTCGACCAGATCTGCCTCGACGTCCGCCCGCCGCGTACGACGACGAGGTCGCGTTCTGGACGGCGGTGACCGGATGGCCGGCCCTCACGGGCGCGTATCCCGAGTTCAGGGTGCTCAGGGGGCCCGGCATGCCGGCGCGCGTCCTGCTCCAGCGGCTCGGGGACGAACGGCCCGCCTCGGCCCACGTCGACGTCGCCTGCGCCGACCCGGAGGCCGCCCGCGTGCGGCACGAGGCCCACGGGGCGAAGCGGGTGGCCGGCGGGCCGTCCTGGATCGTCATGCGCGACCCGGCCGGCGGCCTCTACTGCCTCACCCACCGCGACCCCGTGACCGGCTCCCGGCCTTCCTAGGACTCCCGGCCGGCCGCCGAGCCAAGAGCCCACCGCGACCCCGTGACCGGCTCCCGGCCCTCCTGACGAGCCCCGGCGCCGCGGGGCCGGGTGCTCCCGACGGCCTCACCCGGCGCGATCTCCTGCAGATTTTCTCCCGGGAGCTGTCGAGAATCGGCGGGCCTCTCCGACCTTTCTGTGAACGCCGCCCCCGGCGGCGCCCGACACGGACTGGAAGGACTCGAACCATGACGCTCGACCACGCACCCGCCCTGACCGGTGAGGTCGTCCAGCCGGGCGACGACGCTTACGCAGGGCTCCGCGGGACCCTCGTCCGAGTCGGCAGCCCCGCCTATGTCGTGCGCTGCCGCGACGCCGCCGAGGTCGCTGCGGCGGTCCGGTTCGCCCGGCGGGAGGGGCTGACGCTGTCGGTGCGCAGCGGCGGCCACAGCACGGCCGGTTTCGGCACCAACGACGGCGGCCTGGTCGTCGACGTCTCCCCCATCGACGGCGTCGAGGTGATCGGCGGCCCGGACGACCTCGTGCGGATCGGCACCGGCGCCCGATGGGGCGAGGTGGCCCGGGCCCTCGCGCCGTACGGGCTCGTCCTGTCCTCCGGCGACACCGCCTCCGTGGGGGTGGGCGGGCTGCTGCTGGGCGGCGGGATCGGCTGGCTGGTCCGCAAACACGGCCTCGCGCTCGACCACCTGGTGGCCGCCGAGGTGGTCACGGCCGACGGGCGGGTCCTGCGCGCGTCGGCCGACGAGAACGCCGACCTGTTCTGGGCCGTGCGCGGAGGCGGCGGCAACTTCGGGGTGGTCACCTCGTTCGAGGTGTCCGCGCGGCGCCAGGGCGACGTCACGGTCGCCCGCGTCGCCTACCCGGCGAGCGAGGCGGCACAGGTGCTCCGGGCCTGGCGCGACGTCGTGCGTTCCGTGGGCGACGACCTCACCTCCACGGCCCACCTGTTCCCCGCGTTCGGCGACGACGCCCCGGCCACCCTCATGATCACCTCCTGCTACGCGGGGGACGACCCAGCGGCGGTCGAGCCGCTCACCCGTCTCGGCACGGCGCTGAGCAAGGACGTCGCCACCGTGCCGTACGCCGAGGTGCTGGAGGAGATTTCGGAGCTGCCGCCGGGATGGCGGCCGATCGTGCGCAACCGGTTCGCCCGGTCGCTCGACGACGCGCTGATCGACACGGTGACGGCCCACGCAGGCGACGTACCCATGACGGTCTTCGAGATCCGGATGATCGGCGGCGCGATGAACCGCGTCCCGTCCGACGCGACCGCCTTCGCCCACCGCGACGCCGAGATCATGCTGACCACGGTCGTCCTCGGCGGGCCGGCGGAGCACGCCCCGATCCTCGGCGACTTCGAGGCGCTGTGGCGCAGGCTCGCGCCGCACACCTCCGGCGCGTACGTCAACTTCCTCAGCGACATCGCCCCCGGCGACCTCGCCGCCGTCTACCCGGCCGGCACCTACGAGCGGCTCGTCGCCGTCAAGCGCGCCTACGACCCCGGCAACGTCTTCGACCAGAACCTCAACGTCTCGCCGGACGCCTGAGAAGGGACCTCCGTCTCTGGTCATGGCGGCCCCGATAATGGACACTCGACACGTAAAGCCAGAAAGGAGCACTCGCGTCGAGGTCATGAGGTGGCGTAAGGGCTGGGGACGCGAGGAGTTCCACACGAGACGGCGGCGGCTGGCCGCCATGGCCCCCACGATCGCCCAGTGCGCGATCGGCGCGGCCCTCGCCTGGCTGGTGGCGCGGCACGCCCTGGGGCACCCCCGCCCGTTCTTCGCCCCCATCGCTGTTGTGATCTGCATCGGCGTGTCGCTCGGGCAGCGGCTGCGCCGCCTGGGGGAGCTCGTGGCGGGCGTCAGCCTCGGCGTCGGCGTCGGTGACCTGCTCGTCTCCCGGATCGGCTCCGGCGCGTGGCAGATCGCGCTCGTCGTCGCCCTGGCCCTGGCGGCGGCGGTGATCCTCGACACGGGCTCGCTGATCCTGATCCAGGCCGGCTCGTCGGCCGTCCTCGTCGCGACCCTGCTGCCGCCCACGGGCAGCGGCGGCTTCGACCGCATGATCGACGCGCTCACCGGAGGGCTCGTGGGCATCGCGATGGTCGCCCTGCTGCCTCCGGACCCGCTCGCCCTCGCCCGGCAGCACGCCGCGGCGATCTTCGACGCGCTGGCCGGGGCGCTGGAGGCCACGGCCGAGGCGATCGAGAGCAGCGACCCCGCCCACGCCGCCGACGCCCTGGAGTCGGTCCGGGGCAGCCAGGGGTCGGTCGAGGCGTTCCAGCAGGCGCTCGAGACCGGACGGGAGGTGGCGGCCATCTCACCCCTGCGCTGGCGCCGCCGCCGCTCGCTCGACCGCTACCTGTCCGCCGGCACGCCGCTCGACCACGCCCTGCGGAACGCGCGGGTGCTGGCCCGCCGCACCCTGGCGGCCCTCCGGGACGGCGAGCGGATCCCGCCGGAGGTGGTCGAGGGGCTGCGCCTCATGACGGGCGCGGTGCGGCTGCTGGAGGAGGAGCTCGCCGGGACGCGGCCTCCGGGCGAGTCCCGGCGGGTGGCGCTGGCCGCCGCGGAGGCCGTGGGCCCCGTCCTGACCGGCGGCGCGGGCCTGTCCACCCACGTGGTGGCCGCCCAGGTGCGGTCGATGAGCGTCGACTTCCTCCGGGCCACCGGAACGGACACCGCCGCCGCCACGGCCGCCCTGCCCCCGGTCTCGGCGGCCGGGACCCCCGACGCCTGAACGCGCACGCTCCGGTCGGTCAGGCGGCGTCGAGGCGGGCGAGTTCCTCGGCCGAGAGCTCCAGGTCCACGGCCTTGACCGAGTCGCGGATCGTCTCCGGACGCGAGGAGCCCGGAATGGGGATCACGACGGGCGCCTTGGCCAGCATCCAGGCCAGGCACACCTGCTGCGGGCTGACCCCGTGGTCGCGGGCCACCTCCGCGAACGGCGCGAACCGCGAGCCCAGCTCGCCCGCCTGGGAGATGCCGCCCAGCGGGCTCCACGGCAGGAACGCGACGTCCATCTCCGCGCACAGCTCCAGCTCCGGCTCGCTGGAGCGGAAGGCCGGCGAGAACTGGTTCTGCACGCTCACCAGGCGGCCGCCGAGGATCTCGTTCGCCTGCCTGATCTGGTCGGGATTCGCGTTGGAGATGCCCGCGAACCGGATCTTTCCGGCGTCCAGCAGGTCGCGGATCGCTCCGACCGACTCGCCGTACGGCACCCGGGGGTCGGGCCGGTGGAACTGGTAGAGCCCGATGGCGTCCACGCCCAGCCGCTTGAGCGACTCCTCGCACGCCTCCTTGAGGTGCTCGGGTGAGCCGTCGAGCGTCCAGGAGCCGTCGCCGGGCCGCAGGTGGCCGCCCTTGGTCGCCACCAGGACGTCCGAGGCGTCCCCGCCGTAGCTCGCGAGCGCCCGCGCGATGAGCGATTCGTTGTGGCCGACCTCGTCGGCGTGAAGGTGGTAGGCGTCCGCCGTGTCGATCAGCGTCACCCCGGCGTCCAGGGCCGCGTGGATCGTCGCGATGGACCGCTGCTCGTCGGGCCGCCCCTCGATGGACATCGGCATCCCCCCGAGGCCGATCGCCCCGACCTGCACGTCGCCGATACGCCGCGTCCGCATGAGTTCCTCCCGCTTACAGGACATAGTTCGGTGTCCATCCTCGGCGCTACCCCTTCAGCCCGTCCAACACCACCTGGTGATCGGCGCCAGCACGGTTCGTGATGGTTCCTATAGTTGACATCGACTATTCAGGAATGGATAGTCAAAAGCAACCAAGACGAAGGGGACAAGAACATGGCTGCTGTCAGAACGGCTCTGGTCATCGGCGGCGGGATCGCCGGCCCCGTCACGGCGCTCGCCCTGCGCCGGGCCGGCATCGAGGCGACCGTCCACGAGGCGTACACGGGGACGGCGGACGGCGTGGGCGGCCAGCTCACGATCGCCCCGAACGGGCTCGCCGCGCTCGCGGCCATCGGAGCCGACGAGCCCGTACGGGCGGCCGGGCAGCCGATGGACCGCACGGTCATGGCCGACGGCCGGGGCAGGCCGATCGGGGAGTTCCCCGGCCTGCCGGGCCTGCCGTCCAGCCGCGCGATGTGGCGGTCGGACCTCTACCGCGTGCTCCGCGACCACGCCACGGCGCACGGCGTCCCGATCGAGCACGGCAGGCGGCTCGTCGGCGTCGACGAGGACGCGGACGGCGTCACCGCGCGCTTCGCGGACGGCGGCACGGCCAGGGCCGACGTGCTCGTGGGGGCGGACGGGGTCGCCTCGACCGTGCGCACGCTGATCGACCCCGCGGCTCCCGCGCCCCGCCACGTGCCACTGCTGAACTTCGCGGGGGCCGCCGACGTCGCCGTGCCCGCCAAGCCCGGCACGGCGTACTTCACCTTCGGACGGCGCGGGTTCCTCGGCTACTGGCTCGAGCCCGGCGGCCGGACGTCCTGGTTCGGCAACCTGCCGCACCGTGAGCCCATGACGATCGCCGAGGCCCGCCGGGTGCCGCCGGCGGAGTGGCTGCGCCGCCTGCGCGAGGCCTACGAGGACGACGTGCCGGCACGCGACCTGCTGCGGCACACCCCGCCCGAGCGGCTGGCCGCCCTCGGGACGCTGCAGATCATGCCGAGCGTCCCCCGTTGGCACCGCGGCCGCATGGTGCTCGTCGGCGACTCGGCGCACGCGCCGTCCCCGAGCTCGGGCCAGGGGGCGTCCCTCGCCATGGAGAGCGCGGTCGAGCTGGCCCGGTGCCTGCGCGACCTCCCCGACGCGCCCTCGGCGTTCGCGGCCTACGAGCGGCTGCGCCGGGCCCGGGTGGAGAAGGTCGCGGCCCGGGCCGCCAGGACCAACGCGGGCAAGACGATGGGGCCCGCGGCCGTCGCGATGATGCGCCTGCTGATGCCGCTGGCGACGCGGACGCTCCTCACGCCGGAGCGGACGCTCGGCGCCGAGCAGCGCCACCGGGTCGACTGGGACTCCCCCGTGGCCGTGCCCTGACATGCGGACGGATGCACGTATGGTGAACGCGTCCACCCCGCTCGACCCCCGGAGGACGACCCCCATGAGCACGCACGTCCACGTCCGCCTCGCCGACGACCTGGCCGTCACCGAGGACGGCGACCTCGTCGAGCGGTACCGCTGCGGGTGCGGCGCCACCTGGACCCGCGTCCACCGCGCCGAGGAGGGCCGTCCGGAAGGCTGACCGGCGACCCGAGGTGCGAAAGCCGACTTTTGGGGCAGAGGGCCAAAAATCCCACTAGCGGCGCACGTGATGGAGCGGCCAGATGACGGACCTCGGGGAAGCGATGGCGGTCGGCGTCGAGGAGGAGTTCCACATCGTCGACCTGAGCACCCGGCAGCTCGTCCCTCGTGCCGGCGTCCTGCTCGAACAGTTACCCGCCGACCGCTACAGCCAGGAGCTCCAGCGTTCGGTGGTGGAGGCCAACAGCCGGCCGTTCGCCCGGCTGGAGGACCTCGCGGCGGACCTTCGCGCGCTGCGCCGGGGGGTGATCGAGGCCGCGGACGGCCTCGGCCTCGGCGTCGTGGCCGCCGGGACGGTGCCGCTGGTCGACCCCGAGACGATGAAGATCTCCCCGGATCCCCGGTACGAGCAGATGCTGGGCGACTACCAGGCGCTCGCCCGGGAGCAGCTGATCTGCGGGACACAGGTGCACGCCGAGGTGCGGGACCGGGACCTGGCGGTGGCCGTGGCGCACCGCCTCGCCCCCTGGCTGCCCCCGCTGCTCGCGCTCAGCTGCAGCTCGCCGTACTGGATGGGGTCCGACACCGGCTACGCCAGTTACCGGTCGCTCGTGTGGCAGCGCTGGCCCACCGCGGGCCCGCTCGGCCGGTTCGCGTCCGCCGCCGAGTACGACGCGCTGGTCGACGAGCTGGTCGGCTCGGGAGTGATCGGCGACCCCGGCATGCTCTACTTCGACGTCCGGCCGTCCGCCCACGTGCCGACCCTGGAGCTGCGGGTGTGCGACGCCTGCCCCCGGGTCGGCGACATCGTGCTGATCACCGGGCTGTTCCGCGCGCTCGTCGCCCGGGAGATCGAGGCCGTGGCGGGCGGACGGGGACCGGAGATCCGGCTCGAGATGGTACGGGCCGCCTCGTGGCGGGCGGCGCGGTCGGGCCTGGAGGGGAACCTCGTCGACCCGGTCGACGGCGTGCCGCGGCCGGCCGCGGCGGTGGTGCGCGGCCTGCTGGACGGCCTGCGGCCGTACCTGGAGCGGTACGGCGACTGGGAGCTCGTCTCCGCCCTCGCCGGCGAGGCGCTGGCCGGCGGCGGCGCGGCCGCCCGCCAGCGCGAGGCGTTCAGCCACGGCGGGCGGTTGACCGACGTCGTGGACCTGCTCCTCGCGGAGACGCGCGACGCGGACCCGCTCACCGGCACGCGGCGTCCGAGGGGTAGGACATGTGCGGACTGAGCGGGGAGATCCGCTTCGACGGGCGCGCCGCGGACATCGGGGCGGTGGGCCGGATGACCGACGCGATGCACGACCGCGGCCCGGACGGGTCGGGGCTGTGGTTGCAGGGGCCGGTCGCCCTCGGCCACCGCCGGCTGAAGATCATCGACCTGAGCGACAAGGCGGCGCAGCCGATGGTGGACGGCTCGCTCGGCCTGGCCGCGGTCTTCAACGGCTGCCTGTACAACTACCGCGAGCTGCGCGAGGACCTGCGGGCGGACGGGTACCGCTTCTTCTCCGACTCCGACACCGAGGTGCTGGTCAAGGCGTTCCACCGCTGGGGTGCCGGCTGTGTGGAGCGCTTCAAGGGCATGTTCGCCTTCGCCGTCGTCGACCAGGCGACGGGCCGGCTCACCCTCGGCCGCGACCGGCTCGGCATCAAGCCCCTGTACGTCTCGGGCGACGGCGCCCGGCTGCGGTTCGCCTCGACGCTGCCCGCGCTGCTGGCGGGCGGCGGGGTGCGCACCGACATCGACCCGGTCGCCCTGCACCACTACATGACCTTCCACTCGCTGGTGCCGGGCGAGCGCACGATCCTCGCGGGGGTCCGCAGGCTGCCCCCGGCCACCGTCCGCACGGTGGAGCCCGACGGCACGACCGCCGACCACCGCTACTGGCGGCCCGAGTTCACCCGCTCGGCCCTGCCGGAGTACGCCGGGCTGGGCCCGGACGAGTGGCGGGAGGCCGTCCTCGACCGGCTGCGGGCCGCCGTGCGCCGCCGGATGGTGGCGGACGTGCCGGTCGGCGTGCTGCTGTCCGGCGGGCTCGACTCCAGCGTGATCGTGGCGCTGCTGGCCGAGCAGGGCCAGGAGGACCTGTCGACGTTCAGCATCGGGTTCCACCCGGCGGGCGGCGAGCCGGGTGACGAGTTCCGCTACTCCGACCTGGTGGCCGAGCGCTTCGGCACCGACCACCACCGCATCCTCATCGAGGACACCCGGCTGCTTTCGGGTCTGGAGGACGCGGTGCGGGCGATGAGCGAGCCGATGGTGAGCCACGACTGCGTGGCCTTCCACCTGCTGTCGGCGGAGGTGGCCAGGCACGTGAAGGTCGTCCAGTCCGGCCAGGGCGCCGACGAGGTGTTCGCGGGCTACTCGTGGTTCCCGCCGCTCGCGGGCGTGGCGCGGCACGACGCCTTCGCGACGTACGCCGGGGAGTTCTTCGACCGGCCGCACGAGGCGCTGGCCGGCATCGTCGCGCCGGAGTACCTGATCGACGACGACGCCAGCGGCGACTTCGTGCGCCGCCACCTCGCCCGGCCGGGGGCCGACACCGCGCTCGACGCGGTGCTGCGCCTGGAGACCGAGGTCATGCTGGTCGACGACCCGGTCAAGCGGGTGGACAACATGACCATGGCGCACGGCCTGGAGGCGCGCACGCCGTTCCTCGACCACGAGCTGGTGGAGCTGGCCGCCGCCTGCCCGCCGGAGCTGAAGCTGGCCTCCGGCGGCAAGGGCGTGCTCAAGGAGGCGAGCCGCGCCCTGCTGCCCGCCGAGATCGTCGACCGGCCGAAGGGCTACTTCCCGGTGCCCGCGATCCGCCACATCGACGGGCCGTTCCTCGACCTGGTCCGCGACGCGCTCACCGCGCCGGCGGCCCGGTCCCGCGGGCTGTTCGACAAGGCGTACGTCGACGAGGTGCTGGAGTCCCCCGGCGCCCACCGGACCACGACGGGCGTCGACGTGCTGTGGCAGCTCGGCCTCCTGGAGCTGTGGCTGCAGGCGCAAGGAGTCTGATGGCGGAGATCCTCGGCGCACCTCTCTCTCCCACCGAGGACATCGGTCTCACCGCCTGGACCTGCCGGTCCCCGGCCCTCGCGCCGGACGGGAGCGCCGTGGCGTACGTCTGCGACAGGGACGGCGTGCCGCGGATCTGGGTCCGGCCGCTGGAGGGGGACCTGGACGCGTGGCCGGTCGCCACGGGGCCGGAGCCGGTCGACGAGGTGAGCTGGTCGCCTACGGGCGGCCGGCTCGCCGTGCGCGTCGTGCCGGGCGGCGGCGAGCACACGCAGGTCTGGACGGTCCGCCCGGACGGCGGCGACCTGCGCCCACTGGCGACCCCCGCCGGCGGCTCCGCCTGGTTCGTCCGGTGGACCGGCCGCGGCGACGTCCTGCTCGTGGCGGAGGTCTCCGCCACCGGGCTCACCGAGGCGCTGCTGGTGGACGCCGCGACCGGCGGCCGCGAGGTGGTCGCCGCCGGGCCGCTCATGCACCCGGAGGCCGTGAGCCGCGACCACGCCCGGGTGCTGCTGCGCCGCGGCCCCCGCGGGGTGCGCCGGATGTACCTCGCCGACCTGGGCCCGGGCGGCGGCGAGCGGCCGCTGCTCCCCGCGGCCCCCGGCTCGACCGACTACGGCGTCCTGTCCCCGGACGGGACGACGGCCTATCTGCTGACCGACGCCGGGCGCGACCGCGCCGCCCTCGTGGCCGTGCGCGGCGACGGCGAGCCGGAGGTCCTGGCGGAGCGGCCGGACGCCGAGCTGGACCTGGTCGCCCTCGGCGCCGACGGCGCCCGCGCGGTGCTCGTGTGGAACACCGGCGGCCGGTCGGAGCTTGAGCTCCTCGACACGGCGAGCCGGACGGCCCGTCCCCTGCCGCCTCCCCCGGCCGAGGTGGTGACGTCGATCAGGATCTCGCTCGACGGCACGGCGGCCGTCCTGGCGGCCGAGGGACCGGCGCAGGCCTCCCACGTGGTGCTGTGCGACCTGGAGACCGGACGGCACCGGCGGGTGGCGGGCGCCCCGCCGCTGACCGGCTCGGCGGCCGCCGAGCCGATCGCCTTCCCCGCCCGCGACGGGCTCGAACTGACCGGCTGGCTCCACCGGCCGCCGGGGGCCAGCGGGCCGGCGCCGTACGTCGTCTTCCTGCACGGCGGGCCGGAGGACCAGGAGCGGCCCATGTTCAACCCGCTCTACCAGGCCCTCCTGGCCTCCGGGATCGGGGTGTTCGCCCCCAACGTCCGGGGGTCGAGCGGCTTCGGCCGGGCCTTCCGGAGCGCCGACGACCGCGCGCTGCGGTTCCGTGCGATCGACGACGTGGCCGACTGCGCCGCCCTGCTCATCCGGCTGGGCCTCGCCGACCCGGGCCGCCTCGGCTGCATGGGCTGGTCGTACGGCGGCTACCTCACGCTGGCCGCGCTGGTGACCCATCCCGGCCTGTTCAGGACCGGCGTGGACGTGTGCGGGATGGCCGACTTCGCCACGTTCTACGCCCGTACGGAGCCGTGGATCGCCGCGGCGGCCGTCAGCGAGTACGGCCATCCGGAGGCCGACCGCGACCTGCTGCGCGCCCTGTCCCCCCTGCACGCCTTCGACCGGCTGACCGCCCCGCTGCTGGTCGTCCACGGCGCCCGGGACACCAACGTCCCGGTGTACGAGGCCGAGCAGACGGTGGCGGCGGCCCGCCGGCACGGCGTGCCCTGCGAGCTGCTGCTGTTCGAGGACGAGGGCCACGAGATCCGGCGTCCGGCGAACCGGGCCGTCTTCGTGCGCCGGGTCGCCGGCTGGCTGGCCGGGCACCTCACCTGACCGCCGCCGGAGCGGTTGATCGTTCGCCCCTCCCGTCCGACGAAGCGATAGGTTACTATCGTTTCGTCAGGCACGTCCGACACCGGGTCAACCGGGAGGTTGCGTGAGCGAGACCACGGCGCCACCGATCTACATGCGGCGGCGGGAGTTCGACCCCGATCCCGAGCTCGCCCGGCTGCGGGACGAGGGCGGGGTCACGAGGACCAAGACGTTCCTGGGCGTGGACGTCTGGGTGGTGTCGCGGTACGCCGACGTCCGCGAGGTGCTGAGCGACCCCCAGCGGTTCCCCATCGCCGGGCCGCTCGCGTTCCGCGGCCCGGCCGCGCCGCCGATGAGCGACGCCGAGCTCGCCTACCTGCGGGCCGGCAACCTGCTCTCCTGGGACCCGCCCGAGCACACCCGCCTGCGCCGGATGCTGACCGGGGAGTTCACCGTCCGCCGGATGCGACGCCTGGAGCCGCGCATCCGCGAGATCGTCGACGACCACCTCGACGCGATGGAGCGCCAGGGCCCGCCCGCCGACCTCGTGACGTCGTTCGCGCTGCCGATCCCCTCGCTGGTCATCTGCGAGCTGCTCGGCGTGCCGTACGAGGACAGGGACGGCTTCCAGCACCGCACGCGGCGGATGCTGGACCTGTCGGTGCCGCTCGACGAGCGCCGGGCGGTCCAGCTGGAGTCCCGGGCGTACATGGAGGAGCTGGTCGGCCGGAAGCGGGCGGAGCCGGACGACGCGCTCCTCGGCATGCTGGTGCGCGAGCACGGCGACGAGCTGACCGACGCCGAGCTCAGCGGGATCGGCACCCTGCTGCTGCTCGCCGGCCACGAGACCACCTCGAACATGCTCGCCCTCGGCACGCTCGCCCTGCTGCGCAACCCCGGTCAGCTCAAGCTCATGCGCGACGAGCCGGAGCGGGTGGACGGCGCGGTGGAGGAGATGCTCCGCTGGCTCAGCATCGTGCACAGCGGCACCGCGAAGATCACCACGACCGAGGTGACGATCGGCGGGCAGCGGATCGGGCCGGGCGAGGTCGTGGTGTGCGCGCTGCCGGCCGCCAACCGCGACCCCAACCTGGTGACCGACCCGGAGACCCTCGACCTGACCAGGGACGCGGCCGGCCATGTCGCCTTCGGGCACGGCGTCCACCACTGCCTGGGCGCGCCGCTCGCCCGGATGGAGATGCGGATCGCGTTCCCCGCGCTGCTGCGGCGCTTCCCCACGCTCAGGACCACCGGCGCCGAGCCCGACTTCCGCTCCTTCACCATCGTCTACGGCCTGGCCGCCCTGCCCGTGGAGTGGTAGTGCGCCCCGCCGACGGGCCGCGGACGGAGGCGCCGTGCGGACGCGCGGACGCGCGGCGCAACTCCGACCGCATCGTGCGGGCGGCGATCGAGGCGTTCGAGGACGCCGGGATCGCCGTCCCGCTGGAGGAGATCGCGCGGCGCGCCGGGGTCGGGATCGCCACGGTCTACCGCCGGTTCGGCGACCGGGACGGCCTCGTCCGCACGGCCTTCCAGACGTACTTCGCCGAGGAGGTCGAGCCGCTCGCGCTCGCCGCGCCGGAGGAGCGCGACCCGTTCCGCGGCCTGGTCCGGGCGCTGACGGCCGCCGTCGACACGCTGGCCGCGCACCGCGTGCTGCTCGCGGCCGCCAAGGAGTCGGGCGCGCTGAGCGTGGACATCGCCGAGCGCTTCATGGGTCCTCTCGGCGAGGTGCTGGCGGCTGCGCAACGCGCCGGTCAGGTGCGCGGCGACCTCGTCGTGCGCGACCTGGCCGCCATCGTCGTGATGGCGCTGGCCACCGCGCGGGGCGGCGACCCGGGCCGCGACGACCGGCGCCGCTACCTCGCGCTGCTGCTCGCCGGCACCCGCCCCTCCGCCCAGCCGCTGCCCCGCCTCACCCGGCCGCTCGCCGTGGACCCGGCAGCGGGGCGCGCATCGCCCGTCAGGCGAGGCGGGTGACCTCGACGCTCACCTCCTGGTGGCCGGTGGGCGGTCCCTGGTACACACCCTTGATCGGCGGCACGTCGGCGTAGTCGCGGCCCCGGGCCACCACGACGTACCCCTCGCCCGCCCTCGTCCTGTTGGTGGGGTCGAGGGGGTTCCACTCGCCCGTCCAGTACTCGACCCACGCGTGGCTCTGCCCGACCACCGGCTCGCCGACGGCCGCGTCCCGCTGCGGGTGGAGGTAGCCCGACACGTACCGGGCGGGGATGCCGGCCGCCCGCAGCAGCGCCACCGTGAGGTGGGCCATGTCCTGGCAGACGCCCTTGCCGTGCTCCCAGGCCTCCTGCGCGCTCGTGCTCACCCCGGTCGCCCCCGGGACGTACGCGACCTCCTCGTTGACGCCCCACGCGATGGCCTCGGCCGCCTCGTGCGGGTCGCGTCCGGCCGCCCGCTCCCGCGCCCCGCCCGCCAGCTCCTCCGAGATCGTCGTGTACGGCGTGGACCGCCGCATCTCCGCCACCGGCCCGTCGACCGTGCGCAGCTCGTCCCAGCCGAGCGGAGGGGCGAGGGGCGGCGGCGGGGACGTCTCCACCCGGCTGACCGCCTCGATCGTGAGCGACCCGTGCGGCTTCGGCACGTCGAAGACGCTCACCAGCGTCCCCCAGTGGTCCGTGTACGACCAGACGGGCGTGGCGGGCCGGACGAGGAGCCGCCGGTCCAGGGTGGTCTGGAAGCGGTCGTCGAGGGGGGACATCCGCACCTCGTTGAACGACGCCGCGGCCGAGCCGTCGTAGTCGAAGCGGGTGACATGGACGATCTTCACACGCCAGCCCACGAGGAGCCTCCTCTCACCCAGCCGGCGGGGGCGGTGTGCTGGAAGAACCGGTCGGTGATCGCGAGCGTGGCGGCCTCGCCCGCCTCCTGGAGCGCGGCCAGCAGCCCGGGCAGCTGCTCCGGCAGCGAGGCGGTGTCGGCGTACTCCAGCGTCATCCGCACGCGGCCGATCGCGGCCCGCGCGGCGTCGGCCATCCCCGCCCGGCCGTGGTGGGGGGCCAGCTCCGCGAGGCACTGCTCGGCCGTGGCCAGCGCGTGCATGACCGACCGGGGAAACAGCCGGTCCAGCAGCAGGAACTCCAGCACCTTGCTCCGGTCGCCCCGGTGGGTCCGGGTGAACGACTCGTCGGCCCCGCACGCCTCCAGCAGCAGCCGCCACGTCGGGGAGGCCGGCGAGGGCGGCCCGGAGACGGACGCGTGGTAGACGGCAAGCAGCCGCGAGGTCATGTCGGCCCGCTCCAGGCTGCGGCCGAGCACGATGAACCGCCAGCCGTCGTCCCTGCTCATCGTCCCGTCGGCCAGGCCGAAGAACATCGCCGACCGCTCGCGGACGTACCGCAGATAGTGGTGCGGGCCCAGCCGTTCGGCCGCGGCGCGCATCGCGGGCAGCTCGTTCCACGTGACGTTGAGGCACTCCCACGTCTCGCTGGAGATGATCTCCCGCACGCCCCGCGCGTTCTCCCTGGCCGCGCGGACGCAGCCGGAGATCGAGCCGGGGTCGGTTGCGTCGTACGCCAGGCGCCCGACCATGGTCTCGGCCGTCTGCGGCCCGGCGCCTTTGTGCCCGAGGATCGCGAACACGGCCGTGCCGTCCTCCTCGCCCGCCAGCGCCCGCCGCAGCGCCACATCGAGGAGGCGGGCGATGTCGTCGGCTCGCTCGACGTACCGGCCGATCCAGTACAACGTCTCGGCGATCCGGCTGAGCAGTTCCCTCGTCATCGCGCCCCTCCCGTCGCTGCCCGGCTGCTGCTTCGCGTCACTGCTGCTCGGCGTCCCAGGCCGCGCTGCGGCTCGGCTCCCAGTGCGCCGGGGGCGCGGCCCCGGCGAGCGCGGGGGCCGGCCCGGGCCGGGCCGGCTCGTCGGGCAGCACCCAGGTGTCCTTCGAGCCGCCGCCCTGGCTGGAGTTGACCACCAGCTCGCCCTCGGGCAGGGCGACGCGGGTGAGCCCGCCGGGCAGCAGCCACACGTCGTCCCCGTCGTTCACGGCGAACGGCCGCAGGTCGATGTGGCGCGGCCGCGGCCGGTCGCCGATGAGGCTGGGCGAGGTCGACAGCGCCACCGGGCGCTGCGCCACCCATCCCCGCGGGTCGGCCCGCACGGCCTCGGCCAGCGACGCCAGCGTC
This sequence comes from Microbispora corallina, assembly GCF_016863035.1. Classification (GTDB taxonomy): domain Bacteria; phylum Actinomycetota; class Actinomycetes; order Streptosporangiales; family Streptosporangiaceae; genus Microbispora; species Microbispora corallina. The sequence continues at coordinate 18,290 of NZ_BOOC01000007.1, read as the reverse complement.
TCCTCCGGCGCCCGGGGGCCGATCACGATGCCTTTGCCGCCGGCGCCGTCCACCGGCTTCAGCACGAGCGCGCCGAGGTTGCCCAGCGCCCACTCCAGCGTGTCGGGGTCCTCCAGCCGGTACGACTCCACGTTGGCGATCAGGGGCTCCTCGCCCAGGTAGTACTTCATGAGGTCGGGGACGTAGGTGTAGATGAGCTTGTCGTCGGCCACGCCGTTGCCGACCGCGTTGGCGATCGTCACGTTGCCCGAGCGGGCCGAGTTGAGCAGCCCCGGGCAGCCGAGCGTGGAGTCCCAGCGGAAGTGCAGCGGGTCGAGGTACTCGTCGTCCACCCTCCGGTAGATGACGTGGACGGGCCGCTTGCCGTGCGTGGTGACCATGTAGACGCGGTTGTTCTCGCAGACCAGGTCGCGGCCCTCGACCAGTTCCACGCCCATCAGGCGGGCCAGCAGGGCGTGCTCGAAGTACGCGGCGTTGTAGACGCCGGGCGTGAGGACGACCACGGTCGGGTCGGTCACGTGGTCGGGGGCGGCCTTGCGCAGGGCGCCCAGCAGCCGGCCCGGGTACTCGTCCACCGGCCGCACCCGCTGCTCGGCGAACAGCGCGGGCAGCGTCCGGCTCATCGCCAGCCGGTTCTCCAGGACGTAGCTCACCCCGCTCGGAGTGCGGACGTTGTCCTCCAGCACCCGGAAGTCGCCGTTCTCGTCCCTGATGATGTCGATGCCGGCGATGTGCACCCGCACCCGCGCCGGGATGCCGTCCGCCGCGCGGTGGAAGTGGGGCGAGGAGTGCAGCAGCCGCCAGGGCACCACGCCGTCGTGGAAGACCTGCCGCGTGCCGTACACGTCGTCGAGGAACGCCTCCAGTGTGCGCACGCGCTGCCGTACGGCCCGGGCGATCAGGTCCCATTCGGCCGCGTCGAGCACGCGCGGGATGAGGTCGAGGGGGAACGGGCGCTCCTCGCCGGCGTAGTCGAAGGTCACACCCCTGTCGGTGAACACCCGGGCGAGCTGGTCGGCCCGGTAGCGCAGCTCGTCGGCCCCGAGAGGTTGCAGGGCGGCGAACAGGCCCTGGTAGGCGGGGCGGGGCACACCCGGCCTCTCGAACATCTCATCCCACGCGTCGGCCAGGGCATATGAATCGAATATGTCGGCCATGTACGGAGCGTAGGAACCATATGTTTCGGGCGATGCGGAGCTTTGTATCAAGTCCGTGGCCCGACTCTTCCGCTTCCCCCGTTTGGATTGACGTTTGTTGGGTTGGTAGTCAAACTAATCGCAAGATCGATCGAGGCTCCCCGTTCTCCTGACGACCGGAAGGCCGAGATGAAGCCCAAGGCGCTGGCCGCCCTGCTCGCGGCGTCGCTCCTGCTCCTGCCCCTTGAAGGAGGGGCCAGGGCGGACGCCGCCCCCGAGGTCTCCTACGACCACTACTCCTTGAAGATCGACGGGCGGCGGGTGCTCGTCCAGTCCGCCGAGGTCCACTACTTCCGCCTGCCGAGCCCCGACCTGTGGCGTGATGTCCTGGAGAAGCTCAAGGCGGGGGGCTTCAACGCGATCTCGGTGTATTTCGACTGGGCCTACCACTCCCCCAAGCCAGGCGTGTACGACTTCACGGGCGTCCGGGACGTGGACCGGTTCCTCCGGACGGCGGAGCGGGCCGGGCTGTACGTCATCGCCCGCCCGGGGCCGTACATCAACGCGGAGACCACCGGCGGCGGCTTCCCGGCGTGGCTGAAGAACGTCCCCGGCCGGGCCCGCACGAGCGCGCCCGGCTACACCGAGGCCTACCGCGACTGGCTCCACCACATCGACCCGATCATCGCCCGGCACCAGGTCGGCCACGGCGGCTCGGTGATCCTCTACAACGCGGAGAACGAGTACGCCGTCAGCACCGACGCCGCGTACATGCAGGACATCCAGGACCAGGCCCGCGCGGACGGCATCGACGTGCCGATCACGACGAACGACTGCTGCGACGCGGGAAGCTGGAGTTCGACCTGGGCCACCGGGCCCGGGGCCGTCCAGGTCCCCGGCGTCGACGACTATCCGCAGTCCTTCGACTGCGCCAACGCGGAGACGACCTGGGGCCCCTGGGGCGAGGGCGTCACCGAGCGGCTGCGCGACGACAGCCCGGCCTTCGCCGCGGAGTACCAGGGCGGCGCGATCGACTCCGGCGACGCCGGCTACGACAGGTGCCGCGAGCTCACCGGGCCCGCGTTCATGAAGTTCTTCTACAAGTCGAACCTCCTCGTCAGCGGCGCGACGCTGTTCAACTACTACATGGGGTACGGCGGCACCAACTGGGGCTGGCTGGCCCAGCCCAACGACGTCTACAGCTCCTACGACTACGGCGCCGCCATCACGGAGGCGCGTCAGCTCACCCCCAAGTACGACGAGTTCAAGCGGCAGGGCTACTTCCTGCAGGCCGTCGCCCCGCTCACGATGACCGACCCGGCCACGGCCCCGGTCACGGACGACGCCGCAGTACAGGCGCCGGCGCGGGCCAACCCCGAGACGCACACCCAGTTCGCGCTGGTACGGCACGCCGACCGCGCCGCCACGACCACCGACACCGCGACGCTGACCTGGACGCTGCCCGACGGGACCTACTCCCTGCCGGTCCAGGTGGCGGGCCACGACGCCCATGTGCTGGTCGGCGGCTACGACCTCGGCGGCCAGCGCCTGGCCGCGTCCAGCTCCGAGATCCTGACGCACGCGTACATCGGCGGACGCGACGTCGCCGTCCTGTACGGGACCGAGGGCTCCCCGGGCGCAACGATTCTGCGCTACGCCTCCCGCCCGCAGGTCCGCGTCCTGTCCGGCGACGTTCGCTTCTCCTACTCGCCTGGCGGTGACCTACGCCTGGAGTACACGCACAGCGGCCTGGCCCGAGTGCTGGTCTCGGGCGGCGGGCGGCGCCCGCTGCTGCTCCTGCTCGGCACCGACGCGACCGCCGCGCAGTTCTGGCGCGCCGACTCCGCCGGCGGGCCGGTGCTGGTCCGCGGCACCTCGCTCGTCCGCTCCGCCGAGGTGAGCGGCGGCACGGTGCGGCTGGCCGCGGACACCGCGAAGGCCGGCGAAGTCGAGGTGTTCGGTCCGGCCGGCGCCGCCCGGCTCGTCGTCGGCGGTGCCGGCGTCCCGGTGAGCCGCACCCCGAGCGGATCCCTGCTCGGGCGGGTCCCCGGTCCCCGCGAGGTCCACCTGCCCGCGCTCGTCGGGTGGCGTGCCCACGCCGAGTCGCCGGAGGCGGCCCCCGGCTTCGACGACTCGGCGTGGAAGGCGGCCGACAGGACCACGACCGAGAGCCCGCTCAAGCCCGCGGCCCCGCCCGTCCTGTACGCCGACGACTACGGGTTCCACTACGGCGACGTGTGGTACCGGGGGCGCTTCACGGCGACCGGCGCCGAGACCGGCGTGTCGCTCAACGCGATCACCGGCAAGCGGGGGAACTACCTGGTGTGGCTGAACGGCCGCTACCTCGGCGCGGCCGCCGGAGGCGTGGAGGCCGACGCCGACGGCCCCAACCCGGCGCCCGGCCCGGGGCACTTCGCCGTCCCCTCCGGCCTGCTGAAGCCTGGGCAGACCGCCACGATCGCCGTGCTCGTGCAGAACATGGGCCACAACGACGACTGGACCGCCGACGACAACCGGTTCAAGCAGCCCCGCGGGCTCGTCGCCGCCTCGGTCGACGGGTCCACCGCCCCGATCTCGTAGAGGATCCGGGGCGCCAAGGGCGGCGAGGACCTGACGGACGTCGCCCGGGGCCCGCTCAACACGGGCGGCCTGTACGGCGAGCGCACCGGGTGGCACCTGCCCGGCTACCCCGACCGCTCCTGGCCGGCGGTCGGCTCCCCGGCGGAGCGGCCGCTCGCACCGGGGGTGACGTGGTACCGCACCGGCTTCCGGCTCGACCTGCCCAAGGGCCAGGACACGCCGGCCGGGCTTCGCTTCGGCGGCGACGTCCCTCCGGCGTACCGGGTGGTGATCTACCTCAACGGATGGAACATCGGGCAGTACGGCGGCGACATCGGCCCGCAGAAGGAGTTCCCGCTGCCCGCGGGGCTCCTGCGCGAGCATGGCGACAACACGCTCGCGCTCGCCGTCACCGCCAAGGAGCAGACCGGGGCCGGGCCCGGTCCGGTGAGCCTGTTCGCCTACTCCACCGTGAGGGGAGGGGTTCCGGTGTCCGGCGTCCCGGCGCCGGGCTACGACCCGCGTCGCTGACCCGCACGGTCAGCGGTAGGCGTAGCAGTAGTTCGACTTCCCCTTGAACCGGTGGAAGGCCTGGGGGTCGTGGTAACGCCAGCGGCACCCGGCGTCCCTGCGGCTCTGCGTCAGGTACATGGTGTCGCCCTTCCGCTTGACACAGTAGGCCCCCGGCGCCGGCGACTCCCGGTACTCGACCCACTCCCAGCCGAGCGAGACGCAGTAGGCCGTGAAGTGGCCCGGGCCGAGCTCCACCAGGCGCCTGGCCGGGGACGGCGTGGGCGTCCCGGGCCGGGAGGTCGGCCGTACGGCGTGGGCCGGGGCGGTCGTGGGCGGCCTGTGCGGAGTCGGCCCGGCTGCCGTCGGCCCGCCTCCCGCCGGCTCCGTCCTCGGGGGCGCGGGGGCCGAGGTGGCCGGGACCGGCGTGAGATCCCCTCCCCCGCGTGACGGCGACGGCGTGAGAGGCGGCGAGTCCTCCGCCGTGGCGGTGGGCGTGCCGCCGGCCGCGGTCGCCGTGCCGTCCGCCGCCCTGCCGTCCGCCGCTGTGTGTGCGGTGCCGGCGGCGGTCCCTCCGGCCGAGGCGTGCCAGGACGGCCACAGCGCGAGCGCGACGACCGCCGTGACGGCCGCGGCCGCGGCGACGGCGGCCACCGCGGCCCGCGCCCGGCGGCGGCGCCCGCCGGGAACGGTCCCGGCGCCCGCGACCCCCACCCCCGGCGGACCGTCGCCCGGCGCGCCACCCGGCGCGACCCCCGCGGCACCCGCGGCACCCGCACCCGCCGGGACGCTCGCGGGCGGCTCCGGCGGGTCCGGAGCCGGGACGGCGGGGTGGGCGGCCGGGTCGCTCCGGAGGCGTACCAGCCGGTCGAGGAGGTCCCGGGCCGCAGGACGGCGGGCCGGGTCCTTGTCGAGGCACTCCGCCAGCAGGTCCCGCAGCGGGGGCTCGACGCCGTCGAGGTCGGGCTCCTGGTTGAGGATCCGGTGGATGATCGCGGGGATCGCGTCCGAGCCGAACGGCGGGCGGCCCGTTGCGGCGAAGGCGACGGTGGAGGCCCAGGCGAAGACGTCCAGGGCGAAGCCGAGCTCCCCGGCCACGAGCTGCTCCGGCGCCATGTAGGCGGGGGTGCCGACGACCTGGCTGGTCATCGTGCTCGTCCCGGCGAGGGCCCGGGCGATCCCGAAGTCGATGACCCGAGGGCCGTCCGGGCCGATCAGCACGTTGTGCGGCTTGAAGTCGCGGTGCACGACCCCCGCGTCGTGCAGGGCGACCAGCGCGGTGGCCGTGCCGATGGCGAGCCGTTCGAGGGCGCTGCCCGAGCGCGGCCCCTCCGCCGCCACCACCTGGTGGAGCGCCGGGCCCGGGACGTACTCGCTCACGATGTACGGCCGGCCGCCCTCCATCCCGGACTCCAGCACCTGGGCCGTGCAGAATCGGGCGACGCGGCGGGCGAGGTCCGCCTCGCGGGCGAAGTCGTCGCGGGCCGCCCGGTCCTGGCCGAGCCGGGCGTGGAAGAGCTTGACGGCCACGAGGCCGCCCGCCTCCGACTCGCCCAGGTAGACGATGCCCTGGCCGCCCTCGCCGATGCGTCCGGTGATGCGGTGGGATCCCAGGCGGACGGGGTCGCCCGGCTCCAGCGGCTGGGGCTCCGGCATGACTCTCCGGGGGGTCGGGGGCACGTGTCAGCACTCCCAGTATCCCCGCCGAAGATCGGTGACGGGCTCAGGTTCGGGGATCCCGGTGGTCCAAGCGGACCGTGACGGTGCGGGAATCCGCGTGGTCAGGCCCGGACGAGCAGGTCCGGGTGGAGGTCGGCGGGGCCGGAGCAGCCCGACAGGGCGAGCGTGAGGTCGGTCTCGGCCAGCAGGCACCGGATGACGTGCTCCACGCCCGCCTGGCCGTCCAGGCCCAGGCCGTACGCGTACGGGCGGCCGAGGAGCACGGCGCGCGCGCCCAGCGCGAGCGCCTTGACCACGTCGTCGCCGGTGCGGATGCCGCTGTCGAACAGCACGGTGAGCCGGTCGCCCACCGCCTCGGCGACGCCGGGGAGGGCGTCGGCCGCGCCGATCGAGCCGTTGACCTGGCGGCCGCCGTGGTTGGACACCACGACGCCGTCCATCCCCGCGTCCGCGGCCCGGCGGGCGTCGTCGGGGTGCAGCACGCCCTTCAGCACGATCGGGCCGTCCCACTGCTCGCGCAGCTCGGCCAGGTCGGGCCAGGTCTTCCCCGGGTCGCCGAAGTTCGCGCTGAAGTGGAGGACGGCCGCGTTCATGTCCTCGTGGACGGGACGGGCGAGACCGGCCTGGAACGCCGGGTCGGTGAAGTAGTTGGCCGTGCCCACGCCGTACAGGAAGGGCAGGTACGCCTGGTCGAGGTCGCGCGGCCGCCAGGCCAGCATCGGCGTGTCGAGGGTCACGACGAGCACGCCGAACCCGGCGGCCTTCGCCCGGGACAGGAAGCTGCGCGTCACCTCGCGGTCCCGGCCCCAGTAGAGCTGGAACCACCGCTCGGCGTCCCCCATGGCCGCCGCGACCTCCTCCATCGGCGTGCTCGACGCCGAGGAGAGGATGAACGGCACACCGCGCGCCGCGGCGGCCCGGGCCGCCGCCTTCTCGGCCTCCGGGTGCATGATCGACAGCACGCCGATGGGCGCCAGCGCGAGCGGCGCGGGCAGTTCGCGGCCCAGCACCTCCACCGACAGGTCGCGCCGGGAGACGTCGCGCAGCATCCGGGGCACGATCCGCCACCGGTCCAGGGCCTCGCGGTTGGCCCGCTCGGTCGCGCCGCTGCCCGCGCTGCCCGCGACGTAGCCGACCGGGCCCGGACCGAGCCGCCGCTCGGCCATCTCCCCCAGCCGGGTCAGGTCGGCGGGCAGCCGGGGCACCGCGCCCGTCAGGCCGTTCAGGTAGATCTCGTACTGGAAGTCCGACCAGTTCGCCATGTGCTCGCGCCTCCCGACCCGGAGTGTAGGGCCGTGGAGATCAGCCGTTCCGCTCGGACTCCCACCTGGCCATCAGGCCGAACAGCTCCAGCTGGTTCGCCTCGGGCAGCGCGGGGTCGAGGTGGCGGTACTCGGCGTACGTGGTCACCACGACCCGCTCGGCCAGCGGGAGCCGGGCGAAACGGTCGAGGTCCATCTCGAACGCGGCCTGCTCCCAGGTCTTGCCCGCCGCGTGCGCCTCACGCGCCCGGTCGCCGACGTGCCGCAGGTACGCCTGCACCTCGCGGACGCCCTCGACCGTCGTCACCGGCCCGTGCCCCGGGACGATCACCTCGGGCTCCAGGGCGATCATGGCCTCGCAGGCGTCGATCCAACTGCGGGCCGGCCCGGTCCACATGAGCGGCGTGCCGCCGACGAACAGCAGGTCGCCCGAGAACAGCACGTTCACCTCGGGCACGTGGACGGCGACGTCGCCGGCCGTGTGCGCGGGGCCGAGGGGCAGCAGGCGCACCTGCCGGCCCCCGACGTCGAGGGTGGTGGCGGCGAGCACAGGGGTGTCCGGCGTCCGCAGCGGCACACCGTCGAAGGCGAACGGCCCGAAGGCCCGGCGGGCGTAGTCGTTGAGCAGCGGCCCGAAGTCGAGCGCGAGCAGCGCCGAGATCACCTCCGGCGACTCGTGGTGCGCGCGCTCGGCCACCTCCGGCGCGCCGTGGATCCGCACGGCGGCGTCGAGCAGCGCGTTGCCGAAGCAGTGGTCGCCGTTGCCGTGCGTGTTGACCGCGTCGGTGATCGGGTGCGCGTCCGTGACCGGCTTCATCGCGGCGAGCATCTCGCCGGTGAGCGCCAGGTCGAACAGCGTGTCGACGAGCAGGCTCGCCCCCTGCCCGGCGACCAGGCCCGCGTTGCTCCAGCCCCATCCGCCGTCGGGCTGCAGCCAGGCCCACACGCCGTCCGCGATCTCGTGCAGGCCTCGGGTGTACGGGGTCATCGTGTCCTCTCCCTGGTGTGACGTGGTCGTGCGCGGCCGCCGGCCGGCGAGGGGCACGGTATCGGACACGGGTTTACATTGAGTTGATGCAGGGTCTTCTGCTCCGCCTGTCCGGGCTCGACGCCGACGCGGAGAGCGCCGTGCGCGTGATCGCCTACTTCGACTCCCTCGTCCGCGACCACGTGACCGTACGGGGCATGGCGCAGGCCACGGCCCGCCTGGCGCAGTGCCCGGCCGGTTTCGCCGACGGGTCGGGCGGCTTCGTGCGGGCGCTGGCCGACGGCTCTGTGGAGTACCCGTCCGCGCCCCCGGCGAACGGCGCCGCCCGCCCCCTGCCGTCCGGCGGCCGCGTGTGGCTGGAGCGGGAGGGCCGGGCACACGGGCTCGACGAGATCGTGCTGGAGCGGTTCGCCGAGGCGGCGGCGGTGGCCGTGGAACGGGCCGCGGGGCCGGCCGTGAACGACCCCGCACTCGTGGAGCTCGTCCTGGCCGAGGGGGCCGGGGAGACCGAGCGGGCCCGGGCGCTGCGGCTGATGGGCTTCCCCGCGGCGGCGCCGGTCCGGGTGCTCGCGGTGTCCGGTCCGGCCGCCGGGCTCGTGGCCTGGCTGCGCGCCGCGGGCCGCCACGTCCGCGAGACCCCCATGGACGTCCCGGGCGGCACCGTGACCGCCGTCCTCGCCGACGCCGCCGAACGCTCGGCCCGCGGCGAGCCGGCCGCGGGGACCGGCGGGGCGGGAGACCGCGGAACCGGTGCCGCGGCACCCGGGACGCCTGCGCGGGCCGGGCTCGCGCCGTCCATGTCGTGGGTGGACGAGGTGCCGCCGGGGACGCTGGTGGGGGTCGGGTCGGCGGTCGCCGGGCTCGCGGCGCCCGAGTCGTGGGCGGCCGCGCGGACGGCGCTGCGCTTCGCCGCCCCCGAGGAGCCCGTCGTCCACTGGGCCGGCCTGGGCGCGCTCGCGCTGTTCGCGGCCCACGTGCCGGTGGAGGAGGTCGCCGCGCTCCCCGACGTGCGCGCCCTGCGCGCGCTGGAGCAGCGGCCGCACGGGCGCGAACTGGTCGCGGCGCTGGAGGCGCTGTGCGCCGAGGGCACCGTACGGCGGGCCGCGGCGGCCGCCCACCTGCACCACAGCTCGCTCGCCGCGCGCGTCGCCCGGGTGGAGGCGGCCCTGGGCTTCTCCCTCGCCGAGCCCGGCGGCCGCCTGCGCGCCCACCTGGCGCTGCGCCTGCTGCGCCTCACCCGCTGAGCCGTCTTCGCGGAGTTTCCTTTTGAATATTTCAGCCGGCCGGGTGCCGGTCGAAATGGCATGTCACTTCTGCGGGCCTGCGTTTCCCATTTATTTTCCGATGTGGATTCCGCAAACGTCGCGGTCGTCCAGGCCCCGCCCGATAAATCTTGCGGGTCACGGATTCGATCGCCGGGAGCCGCCGCTCTTTTCTCATCCCCGGCCGGCCCGACGTTTTGGCCCTGCCGAAAACGGAGGCCATTGACGGTCACCCTGCCGGATGCTGAATTCGTTGTGGCTGATAGTGAAGGCGAGAGAAGGGATGCCCATGTTCGCTGTGAAATCAGCCCGGCGGGCGCTGGCGCTGGGTTCAGCGCTCGTCGCCACCGGGGCGTTCGGCCTGGTGGCCGCGCCGCAACCCGCCATGGCCGGCACCACCGTCCTGAACGCCACCGTGGACTGCCTGAACGTCAACTACAGCGGGAGCACCAGTGACTGGTATCCCTATCAGGTATCGGTTTACGCCAGCCCCGGCGGCTCGGTCAGCTTCAGCCCGTACGCCATCCCGGCCACACATGCCTACGGAATCACCGCGACGCTGCCCAGCGGGACCACATCCGTCACCGTCTACGCCCTGTGCAGTTCGGGGCACCAATGGGACCTGTCCGGCTACGGCGGGGTCAGCGTCCCCTCCGGCGCGACCAGCGTGAGCCTCACCCTGAACTGCAGTACTCAGCCGGTCTATCCCGGCCCCTGGCTCACCAGCTGCTCGTCGAGCTAGTGCCGGTGCGGCCGCCTGATCTCGGGCAGGCCGACAAGGCGGGCGCGGATCGATCCGCTGCCACTCGCCCCGGACGGGAGGCGCCGTCCGGGGCGGGTCATCGAAAACTCAGAGGGGCAGGCCGCCCGTGGCGGAGCTCGTGGAGCCGGTCGAGCGGTAGGCCTCGATCGTCCGCTCGGCGATCCGCATCTGGTGGATCTCGTCGGCCCCGTCGGCGAACCGGGCCCACCGGGCGTGCTGGAACATGCCGGCCAGCGGGGTGTCGGTCGAGTAGCCGAGCGCGCCGTGCACCTGGATCGCCCGGTCGACGATCCGGTTGAGGCTGCCCGCCACGAAGTGCTTGGCCATGGACACCTCGGTGCGGAAGTCCTCCCCCCTGTCGATCTTGGAAGCGGCGTGCAGGACCATCAGCTTGCACTGGTACAGCTCCATGGCCGAGTCGGCGATCATCCACTGCACGCCCTGCTTCTCGGCGAGCAGCGAGCCGTGGCTGTACCGGTTGAGCGCGCGGTCGACCATCATGTCGAGGGCGTGCTCGGCCTGGGAGATCCAGCGCATGCAGTGGGCGAGCCGGGCCGGGCCGAGCCGGTACTGCCCCAGCCGGTGGCCGTTGCCCCGCCCGCCGAGGATCTGGCCGTCCGGCACCCGCAGGCCGCTGATGACGATCTCGCTGTGGCCCGTCGAGCCGTGCATGGTCTCGACCTCGCGGACGTCGTTCCAGCCCTCCTGCGGCAGGTCGACCAGGAAGGCCGTCGTCGCGCCGCGCGCGCCCTCGGGGACGTCGTCCTCGGTCCGGGCGATGAGGATGGCGAACGTCGCCCGGCGGGCGTTCGAGATGAACCACTTGTGGCCGTCGATCACCCACTCGTCCCCGTCCCGTACGGCGCGGGTGCGGATCAGGGTCGGGTCGGAGCCGGCCACCTCCGGCTCGGTCATCGCGAAGCACGAGGTCGCGACGCCCTCGGTCAGCGGCCGCAGGTACCGCTCCCGCTGCTCGTCCGTGCCCCAGTGCAGCAGCGTGTGCATGTTGCCCTCGTCGGGGGCGGCGCAGTTGAGGATCCACGGGCCCAGGCGGGTCTTGGCCGCCTCGGCCTGCACCATCGCGAGCTCCACGTGGCCGAGGCCCATCCCGCCCCACTCCTTGGGCATGTGGGGCAGCCACAGTCCCTCGGCGCGCGCCGTGCGGCGCAGCCCGAAGATCGTGCGCAGGTACTCCTCGCGCGGCGCCTCCCGCTCGCCCTCGAACTCCTCCACGGCGGGGATCACGGTCTCCCGGATGAAGGCGCGCACGCGCGCCCGGATCTCCTCGTGCTCGGGTGCGAGGGTGAAATCGATGGCCATCATGCCCCCTTAGGTGCGGTTCGCACCCATTGTGTGGGCAAACGGGCCGCCGTACCAGAACATTCGTCGGTACGGCGGTCCGGTCCCTTCACTTCACGAGCGCCCGGCGCAGCGCGGCGACCTGAGCGTCAGAGGCCCTTCTGCTGATCGTCGCGCCGGGAACCATCCCCGCGAAGCCGTGGAAGGCGCCCGGCCACAGGTGGAACTCGGTCGACACACCGGCCTGGGCGAGCCGGAGGGCGTACTCCACGCACTCGTCCCGGAAGACCTCGAGCTCGCCCACGTCGACGAAGGCGGGCGGCAGTCCGGACAGGTCGCCCGCCCGGGCGGGGGCCGCGTAGATCGGCACGTCCTCGCCCCCGGCCGCGTCGCCGAGCAGCGCGGACCACCCGAACAGGTTGGCCGCCCGGTCCCACACGACGGCCTGCGCGAACTCCCGGCTCGACGGCGTGGTGTTCCGGTCGTCGAGCATCGGGCAGACCAGCAGCTGGAAGGCGAGGGCCGGGCCGCCGCGGTCGCGGGCGAGCAGGGCGGTCCCGGCCGCGAGGCCGCCTCCCGCGCTGGCTCCCCCGATCGCGATCCTGGCGGGGTCGACGCCGAGGTCGTCCGCGTTCCGCGCGGTCCACACGAGCCCGGCGTAGCAGTCCTCGACCGGCGCGGGGTGCGGGTGCTCGGGCGCGAGCCGGTAGTCGACGGAGACGACCACGCAGCCGATCTCCAGCACGTTCGCGGCCATCCGGGCGTCGTCGATCTCGGGGCTGCCGATGATCATTCCGCCGCCGTGGATCCAGTAGAGCGCGGGCAGCGGGCCGTCCTGCGTCTCCGGCCGGTAGATCCGCACCCGGACGGCCGGCGCGCCCTCCGGGCCGGGCACCTTCCTGTCCTCGACCGTGACGCCGGCGGGGAACGCGGGGGCCATCGCCGCCAGGGCCGCGTTCATCTGGGCGCGCATCTCCGGCAGGTCCCCGAAGGTGACCGTCGACAGGTCGCCCGTCATCAGGCCGCCCTGTTCGACGGCCGCCCTCAGCTCGGGGTCCAGGTTCGGATGCTGGCTGGGGCTCTGCGCCACCTCGGCCTCCTCGATGTCGTCCGTTCGGGCTGCTTCCGATCCTGCGTCGCCGCAGGTCACCCGGCAACCGCGAGATGGCGCGAATGGCCCGGCCCGCACCCGCCGGATGGCGGCCCCGCCGCGGTTTGCCTCTCCCCCGCCAGGGGAGGGTGGCCCTCACGGACGGGCGCTCCCGGTGGTGAGACCAGGTCCCGGGACCGGCCCGTACGTCCGTCCAGGAGGCGAGGGAGCGAGGAAAGGGGGCGCCGATGAGCGGCCCGAGGCAGCGGCTGGAGGACGGGCCCGCGGACGGACGGGAGGCCGGCCGCGACCTGCCGGTCGTACGGAGCCTGGACGAGCTGACCGAGCTGGTGGCCCGGCGGCCCGGGCTCTACCTGCGGTACTCGAAGGGGCCGGAGGCCGACGCCGGCCGCCCGAGCGTCGACTACGAGAGCGGGCACCGGCTCCCCGGGCTGTCGGCGACCGTCCTCGACGCGGAGCCGTGGTGGACCAGCCCGCTGCGCGACTGGGTGGCCCGGCAGGTGTGCAAGTACACCCACCTCGGCGAGGAGCCCGACCGCCACGCCTGGGTCTTGGCCGGGCGGGTGGCCGGCCGGGGCCCGGACCACGAGCCGCTGATCGCCGACGTCGAGCCGGTGGCCCGGCTCCACGAGAGCGTGATCGAGCAGTCGCGCGAGCACTACGAGAAGGCCTTCGACTCCGGCCGCGACTCCACCGGCTGACCCGGGCGGACACCCCGCCTCAGGGGACGATGCGGAGCGCGGGACGGGGGTCGGGCATCCCCAGCAGCTCGCGGACGCGTGCGGCCGGCCAGGCCAACTGCGCGGCGAGCGCCGCCATGGTCAGCCCGGTCTCGGCCACCGCCAGGTCGAACGCCTCCCGGAGCAGGACGGGCTGCTCCCCCGGATAGCCGCTGATCGGCTCGGGGGCGAATCCCGGCTGGCCGCGCAGCTCGCCCAGGCGCTGGTAGGCCCGGCCGGCGGCGGAGTCGGAGATCAGGCCGACCTCCCGGCAGCGGTAGAGCAGGGAGTCGACGGACACCCCCCACACGTCGCGCAGCCGGGCCAGCCGGCGCAGGTCGAGCCGTCCCGGCAGCTCGGGCAGGATGCTGTCGCGCGGGGTGAGCAGCTCGGCCGCGAACGCGTCGGCCTCCCGCTCCTGCTGGGAGTCCCCCGACGCGATGTCGCCGTGCAGGACCAGGTGGCCCAGCTCGTGCGCGGCCGTGAAGCGGTAGCGGTGGATGTCGTCGAACCGGTTTGCGGTGAGCACCACGACGGGACGGGGCAGCTGGGAGGTGGAGAAGGCGTCGACCGTCGCCGCGTCCTCGTCGGCGGGCGGGAACACCACGATGATCCCGTGGGCCTCCATGTGGCGGACGATGTGCGCGAGCGGGCCGGCGCCGACGCCCCAGAGGCGGCGCAGCGCGCGGGCGGCCTGCGCCGGCTCGCGCGGCAGATCGACACCGGGATGGGCCTCCCCGCCGGAGAACCCCGGCAGGTCGACGCGGGGCAGCCGCACCCGCCGTTCCAGGGCGTGGGCCAGCTCCCAGACCTGCTCGGCGAACGCGACGGCCTTGGCCCGCTGGTAGGCGCGGGTCGAGCGCAGGCTGCGGAAGTGCGCCATCGACCCGTCGAGCTTGCCGTGCGGACGGCCGGCGAGGAAGAACGCCGGCGGCACGGCCAGGGCCCGCGCCAGCCGCGGGATCAGCTCCGGCCTCGGCCGGGTCGCCCCGGTCTCGTACTGCCCGACCGCGGTCGGCGTGACGCCGATCCTGGCCGCCAGGTCCTTCTTGGCCAGGCCGGCCAGGTGGCGGGCCTGGGTCAGCCGGGCCGGGTCGAAAGCGTCGCTGACGGCCTGCGGCCCGGGCGTCCCTGGCCGGGCGGGCGGCTCAGGCGCGCTCATCGCCCGCCGCGACCGCCGTCCCCTCCGCCGCCTCGTCCGGGACCCGCGAGGTGTGCGGGCGCAGGCCCAGCTCGGGCGGCGCGCCGTCGTCGAACCGGCCGCCGCCGGCGCCGACCTCGGCGAGATACGCGCCCGCCGCCAGGGCGAGCGGGATCTGCTCGTGGTGCAGCCAGCGGAGCCTGCCGAAGTCGTCGAGCAGCTCGGCCTCACCCCAGTAGAGCCGCAGCAGCCCGGCGTGGGCGTTCCCCGCGTACGCGACCGGGACGAGGCGGGTGTCGCCGGGAAGCCGGACCAGGGCCGGGCGCAGGCGGTCGAGGTCGTCGCGCTCCTCGATCGACAGGTCGAGCTCCTCCTGGAGATAGGAGGCGGCCGGGCCGAACCGGGTGAACAGCTCCCGGACCAGGGCCGAGATCCGGCCGTCGCCCACCCGCGCCTCCGTGATCGGAGTGGTGTCGTCCTCGGCGTACCGGAACGGGAGCAGCAGGTTGCCGTCGAGGATCACCAGGTGGTGCGGCGAGCCGTACGGCCTGACCATGCGGAATCCGGGCTCGTCGCGGAACGCCTCGACCAGCGCCTCGTAGCGGCGGGTCATGAGGGTGTGGCCGAACGGGAACCGCTTGTCGCTGCGCGACCACCGCTGGGCGTCCTGGGCGTTGCCCACGGCCTCGGCGAGCGCGGCCACGAGGCGGCGGCGCACGGACTCGGCGCGGTGGCCGAAGCGCTCGACGGCCCAGCCCGGCCGAGGCGACCCCGTCCCGGTTCCCTCACCCATCGGCGGCCCTCCCGCTTCCGTCCGGGGACGCGGCCACCCCCGGGCACTTCATTTCCGGGCATCCTACTCCCGGTCGTGCTGGAGTTGATGTTGCCCGCCTGGGCGCGCCGCACGCTTGATAAAGTCTGGAATCCGTCAAATCGGTTCCAATAGGGAGAAAACGTGGCGGCGCGGCAGGCGTCCCCGGGTCGCCGGACGATCCTCTTTCTGGCGGTGGCCTGCGCGGTGAGCGTGGCCAACGTCTACTTCCCCCAGGCCATCAGCCCGCTCATCGCCTCCGGCCTGCGGGTGCCGCCCGACGAGGCGGCGCTGGTGGTGACGGCCATCCAGATCGGGTACGCCGCCGGGATCTTCCTGCTGGTCCCGCTGGGCGACCGGCTGCCGCACCGCCCGCTGATCGTCACGCTGCTCGCGCTCACCGGCCTCGGGCTGCTGGCGGCGAGCGCCGCGCCCACGCTGCCCGTCCTCGTCGCCGCGAGCGCCGCCGTGGGCGTCACGACCGTGGTCCCGCAGGTGATCATCCCCATGGCCGCCGGACTGGTGCCGCCGGAGCGCCGGGGGGCCGTGACCGGCACGCTGCTGAGCGGTCTGATCGCCGGCATCCTGCTGGCGCGCACGTTCTCCGGCACGGTCGGGCAGTGGCTGGGCTGGCGCGCGCCCTACGTCGTCGCGGCGGCGGTCGTGCTGGCGCTCACCGCGGTCGCGGCCGTCGCGGTGCCGGTCACGACCCCGGCATCGCGGCAGCCGTACCCGTCGCTGCTGGCCGCGTCGGTGCTGCTGCTGCGCACCGAGCCCGCACTGCGCCGCTCCTGCCTCTACCAGGCCACGATCTTCGCCGGCTTCTCCGCCGCCTGGACCTGCGTCGCCCTCCTCCTGACCGGCCCGCGGTACGGCCTGGGGGCGCAGGCGGTGGGCCTGCTCGCCCTGATCGGCGCCGGCAGCGTGGTCTGCGCCCCCGCCGCGGGGCGCCGCTCCGACCGCCACGGGCCCGACCAGGTCAACCTGTGGTGCGCGGTCGGCGCGGTGGCCGCGGCGGCCGTCCTCCTCGCGGGCGTGGCGGGCGGCCCGGCCGGCCTGGTCGCGCTCGCGGCGGGCATGCTCCTGCTCGACGTCGCCACCCAGGCCGGGCAGGTGGCCAACCAGGCGCGGATCTTCGCGCTGCGCCCCGAGGCCCGCAGCCGGATGAACACGGCGTACATGACCTGCGCCTTCCTCGGCGGCAGCGCCGGCTCATGGCTCGGGGTGCGGGCCTACACGGTGCTCGGGTGGCCCGGCGTCTGCGCGCTGGTGGCCGTGCTCGCCGTGACCGCCCTCGCCCGGCACCTGCTCCACGCGCCGTCGGCGGGCCGTGCGGACCCCGCAGGAGACCGGAGCCCCGGCACCCCCTGAACGGCCGCCGGGGCGGTCACCGGCCGCCTCCTCCCCGCACGGTCTGATCCTGGTCATGAGCGTGCCGTGGCCGCCGTCGCACCCTGTCGCGGGCCGGGGCCGTCGTCTAGGGTGAGAGGACCAGCGGGGGTTCCCGCGCCTCCGCGATCGTCGAAGGACGGCGATCATGGACCTGAACGTCAGCGTCACGCTGTTCCGCCCCGCCGACCACCTCGCGGTCATCCGGGTCAGCGGCGATCTCGACTACACGACGGCGGATCGGCTCGCCGCCCGGCTCCACGCCCTGCATTCGTCGTGGGCCCGGCACCTCGTGGTGGACGCCTCCGGGCTGACGTTCTGCGACGTCGCGGGTGGCCGGCTGCTGGTCGCCACCTGCGCGGCGCTGACGGAGCGGGGAGGAAGCCTGTCCGTGGCGGCGGCGCCCCCGGTGCTCCGGAGGCTGCTCACTCTGGCGTGGCCCGGCCGGATCACGCTGTGCGCCACCCCGGAGGAGGCGGTCCGGCGGGCGACCAGGACCGGAACGCCAGGAGGGTCCGCCGCCGCGAGCGGGGTCGTCGTCACGAAGCCGGCCGTGCCGGACCCGGAGCCCCCGGGCCCGCCCTGCCCGCCGCCGGCCCCGCTGCCCGGCCCCGCCGCGCCGCCCCTCCTGGGAGCCGAGACGCCGTACGCCGGGCCGGAGCGGCACCGGGGCGCCGGGCCGTACGAGGCGGTCGCGCGGGAGGAGTGGCGGCCGGTCGGCGCGGGCGGCCGGGCCGATCCCCCGCCGCCGGGCATGCCCGTCCCGCGGGACGCGGCCGAATGGGCCGCCCGCCCCCTGCTGGCGCGGGCGAGAAGGCTCCAGCGGGAGGCCGCCGACCTGGTCGAGGGACTGCGGGAGCAGATGGACGCCTGCCTGCACCTGTCGGAGATGCACCACAACCCGGCCCGCCTCCACAGCGGCGTCGACGTCCTTCATCCGGAAGGCCCGCGCACCGCCGCGCGCGCCCGCCTCGCGAAGGCGGCGGGCTTCCGCAGGTTGATCGGTTCGTCCTCGCCGAACGCCTGATCAGCCGGGCCCTCGCCCGCCGTCCACACCGGCGGCGCGGGGGGCGACGGCGCCCGCCGCGGTTTATATGCTTTCTCTTCCTGGCCCTGAAGCGAACGTGAGGGTGTGCATGGTCGAGAGGGCGGGCACGGTCAAGCGCAGGTCGGCGCGGTCCGCTGCCAACGGTGACTCTGAACTTGATCTCCGGCAGCTGCTGGCCGGTCTCACGGCGGTGCGCGACGGCGACTTCGGCACCCGGCTGCCCGAAGAGGGCGACGGGCTGCTGAAGGAGATCGCCACCGTCTTCAACGGCATGGTGGACCAGCTCTCACTGTTCACCTCCGAGGTGACCCGCGTCGCCCGCGAGGTCGGCACCGAGGGCCAGCTCGGCGGCCAGGCCGAGGTGCCCGGCGTGTCGGGCACCTGGAAGGACCTCACCGACTCGGTGAACGCGATGGCCGGCAACCTGACCAGTCAGGTGCGGTCCATCGCCGAGGTCACCACGGCCGTGGCGCAGGGCGATCTGTCGCAGAAGATCACGGTGGACGCCCGGGGCGAGATCCTGGAGCTGAAGAACACCGTCAACACCATGGTCGACCAGCTCTCCTCCTTCGCCGACGAGGTCACCCGCGTCGCCCGAGAAGTCGGCACCGA